>NZ_JAALFG010000001.1:5000-1444628 GCF_011058215.1 Devosia aurantiaca | reverse complement strand
ACCAGGTCGGCATTAACGAGCGCCAGGCCGCTAGCCCACACGCCTTCCGGCGGTCAAGGACGACAATGACATCACGAGTCCCAGGAACGCCGCCTTATTGGCCGACCGGCGGCTGACTGTTCGTCGACGCTTTTCTTCGACTCAGAAGATCGTTTTGCCGACGCCGATCGCCCTGGCGTGATCCAACAAGTATCAACGAGGCGAAGATCGACGGCGCCGATTCGAGGTAGGGAGGACGTATCGTTCCTTTACGTTAACACCAGGTCGGCATTAACGAGCGCCAGGCCGCTAGCCCACACGCCTTCCGGCGGTCAAGGACGGTCGACGAGGTGTGTAAGCTCGGGATCAAGAAAATCCAGCTGCCCCCGTATCCGGTCATAATTACAGGTGTTCCCAACAGGGCAGCGTCGAAAGCACCAAGACCCCAGCCTTCGGTGCGAGCCAACGACACGTAGCAGTTGCCGCGCTGATGCAAGGCTAACATCTGCGCGTCCTCTAGTGACTCATCTGGAATTACAAAGATTGGAGGAGTGGCTCCCTATCCTTCAGCATTCGGCGAAGCTCAAGCATTGGCGAAGGATGACGGCGCCGGAAGGCATTACGCCAATGACGGTGCCAGCGAGTAACATCATTCCGACTGGTCTTAACCAGCAAAGACACAGGATCATTCGCCCCAAATGCTCGTAAGAATGCCTGAACAACCAAGTTAGGCGCTTTGCGGTTGGACCAATGGCCAATGCTATAGAACATAAATCGGTCAGGCGATGTTGCGGTTGCTGGAAGCCATCTGTAATCCGCTTCACGCAGAACCTGACCCGGCAAGTCACCGAACTGGCTAAGATGAGGAACCACATGGATCGGGACAGTTACGCCGGAGTGGCGAAATACTTCGACATTCCACGAGCAGGGCACGACTACCGCGTCGAGTTGGTTGAGGATAGCTGGCCAGTGATCTGGAAGGCGTTCAAGCTCCCATACTGTGTAGCCCAAGACTCGCTTCCCCTTCGATCGCGCTTCTGCAACCCACGGAGCGTAGTATTCGGGAACCGTATGGATCACCATAAGATCGTAGTCGCCACCTTTCGCTAAAAGGCCAGCGAGTACTGAATCACCGAGCTGCAATTCACTAGATGGCGAATAGCCGTGTTTGTTAGGTAACATCGGTGTCCAGGAGATATTCTGACCGGCGCGATAGAATGCGAACAAATATGATTTTGCCGCAACAGCATAACCTGTATTGTCGGCCCAGGAGATGTATCTGATCTTCATCTTAACGCCCTGTAAGCCTATCTAGATAATAGCGACCGAATCCACGTAATAGGCCTAAGAGGCGCGATGCAAAAGAGAGACCGCGCCAAGGTGGCAGTGAGAAGGCCTGGATGATTGAGGAGATTACGGTGCGACTGCCCCATCGAAGCACATGCGATTTTGGGCTTTTTGCAATTAACGCACCGTCGCCAATGGCGTAGCTGTGAAACCTCTTTGCTGACCACCTGTTGAAGGGCGGTATTTTACTCGGATGCTGCATCTGAATGGTTGGACTATAGTAGGCGCAGGCATGACCGTGCAGCTCGAAGAGCCGATTCACAAGTTCGATTCCTTCTGCGGCCGGGTAGCGAGTGCCAGGTCCGAAACGTTCGTCAAAGCCGCTCACAGAAGCATAAGCCTTTGCGTCGACAAAAAGAGTTGCCTCAGTCACTGAAGAGAACATGGTTGCGGGCGTAAAAGCGCTTGGCTCGGTTTTCCAGCGCAACACATTTGCAAGCCCACCTTCGTCAACGGTCTGGCCAGTAATGATTTTTAAGGCCGGATTGGCGCTCTGAATACGAGCAAACTCGGCCAAAGCATTCGGTCGCAGTTCACAGTCGTCATCTGGGAAACTTAGCCAGTCGCCCGATGCCAGCGAGGCGCCGTGGTTTCGTGCTCTCGATGCGCCTCGGAAGTTTACCTGCAAGTGGTGGAGAGGTAACCGGGGCAAATATTTAGGGATCAACGAGGCAGCTCGGTCGTCGCTGTTCTGATCCACGATGATGACTTCGAAAGATGGCGCCCTTTCTTGATCGCAAAGGCTTTCAAGGCAGGCCACGAGAGTACCGTTATCAGACAGGGTAGCAATGATGAGGCTGAGCATGGTCGTACTGCCTCTCCAGCACGAGTGATGAGTTCACTTCCCGAAAGGAGTTCAGCAAGAGGCGCCATAACTATGGGGCTTGGCGACTCATATCCGGGCTTGTGTTAAGATCGGTGCCGCAGCATCTCAACAAAGCCGGTCAAGGAGCCTTGTGTGAAGTTGCGGAATGCGACTTTGTGATGACCGTTCACTAACATGGACTAGGAAGCAGCGTCGACCGATTAACTGACATACACAGATCTTATGCTACTTGCGCTGGCGGAAGCGTTATAGGCGTCGGCCTCGATGCCGTCGCCGAAGCACAGATAAGCCAAGTCGATGAAGGGTCGCGCGCCAGTGCGGACAAGACTCTCGCGATCTGATCCCACTGTGCATCCGAGCGATTTGCCCCGTTATGATTGCGGCAGCAGACATGGAGAAGGACGACGTCCTCGGCGATCAGTCGGTTAAGGTCTGCAAGCATTTGCTCGGATTTAATGCCGCGGGTTTCGGGGTCGAAATAGGGGTAAGTCGCGACCTTAAGGCCGGATTGATGGCGACCGGGTCTTGGCTGTTTAGGTAAGTCATGCGTTCATAATTAATGGCCTCGAAAAAACTTTTGAATCGTCGCTACACTTGAATAAGCCTAAATGGCCAAAAGAACTTTCGCGCTGCTAAGCATTTGAATTTTGTATCCAGCATACATACTCATCAGCTTCGTCGGCGGCTATGCGGACACTCGCTAAAGCTCTGCCAGCAACCGAAATTCCTGCTAACTCTTTGTTTTCATGCAACTTTTAACTAACCTGTGCGTCTATGCTTCGCGGTGGGGAAACACCATGGAGCCTCGAATGAAGAAGAATGTTCTGGTTACGTCTGTCGCATTCATCCTCGCGACCACTTCTATGACTTTCGCCCAAGACCTGAATGTCGGCGGCGCGGGTGCCGACGCGTCGGCTGGCGCCTCGGTAGAAACACCAAGCGTTGACGCAGACGCAAGCACCAGCACCTCGCTGGATGCAGGTGCCACCGTATCTAGCGATGCCAGCAGCACTGCCGACACATTGGGGTCGCTGATCGCATCTCTGTCAGGATCTGCCGACGTCGATGTTTCCGCTGTCACCGACGAAGCGTCCGTAACCATCGTGCTCTTGTCTTCCTACGCTGCCGACGCGCAGAGTGAAGCATTCGATGCTGCTCTGGAGGCCAATGCAGATGCGCAGGCCGAACTTCGTTCGAAGGTCGATGGTAACGCCGCTATTCAGGCAAAGCTTGCTGCTGAAGGCTTTACTTCAAGCGATGTCATCAGCCTGCAAAGCAATGCTGAAGGCAGCGTCACTGTAATCGTGGACGATCGCTCGTAATATAGCCTTAGTGTCTGGGAGCCCCTAGGTTAGCCCTGGGGGCTCTTCATTTTTGCCGATGTGCTAGTCGATCAAGTCTTTTGGGGCGTTAATTTCTCACCTGCGGAGGCGCATCTTCGTGGGTGTAATTTCTAGAACTTATAAAACATTGCCAGTTCGTATCAGGGTGGCACCCAGCCAGCGGTTAAAGATCGACCGAATTAGAGCAAATCTTGGGGAACAGACAAATATCCGACGATGGTTTCGAACTTCAAGATGTTTGAGCGGCATGGCTGAGCTAGGACCAAAATATATCCCAAACTTCGAATGATAGTGGAGCAAACGCTATTGGTGACGGGATCGCATGACCGACCAGCCAGTCAAAGGAGTAGACACCGTAATGGGCGTTCTAAAACAACGAACGAGTCTGACCGGGTAATGCAATGACCCCGTTGCCAACAGAGATCGCTTTGCTCGGTTCAGCTATTGACGACATTGTGGGTGCTGACGTTCGTCTAAGGTAGGGTTGTCTGGTTGGCGACTGGCTAGAGCGTTAGCGAGCTAAGCGTTGCGACGAAGCGCTTGGTACTCTCGTCTTGCGGCGCGCGAAACACCTGCTGTGCCGGGCCGGACTCCACGACATTGCCGCCTTCCAAGAACACCACATTGGTGGCGATGGTCGCGGCAAGACGGAGGTCATGCGTGGCCATCAGCATGGTTGTGCCTTCGCGGGCGAGCTGCGCCAAGACCTCCACCACTTCGATGGCGAGTTGCGGATCGAGCGCAGAGGTCGGCTCGTCGCAGAGCAGCACCTTTGGTGCCGGCGCCAAGGCCCGCGCAATGGCGACGCGTTGCTGTTGGCCACCGGAAAGACTCGAGGGCCAGGCGTCGGCCTTTTCGCGCATGCCGACCTTGTCGAGCAGTGCCATAGCCCTGCCCCGCGCCTGTTCGCGCGGCTGGCCGAGGACGGTCACGAGGCCTTCCATGACATTTTCCAGCGCCGTTTGGTGCGGAAAGAGCTGAAAGTTCTGGAACACCATGCCGGTCTTGCGGCGCAGGGCCAGCACGGCGTCCTGCCGCGGCTTGCTGCCGGGTGAAAGATGCACGTGGGCGTCGTCGATACGCACGTCGCCCGATTGCGGCGTTTCGAGCAGGTTGACGCAGCGCAACAGCGTGCTCTTGCCGCTGCCCGACGCCCCGATCAGCGCGGTGACGCCGCCCTCCGGCACCTCGATGCTGACGCCCCTCAGCACATGGTTGGTGCCAAAGCTTTTCTCGATCTTGTCCAGCCGGATCATGACGCGGCCTCGATGCTGCCGCCATA
This sequence comes from Devosia aurantiaca, assembly GCF_011058215.1. GTDB lineage: Bacteria > Pseudomonadota > Alphaproteobacteria > Rhizobiales > Devosiaceae > Devosia > Devosia aurantiaca. The sequence continues at coordinate 1,439,851 of NZ_JAALFG010000001.1, read as the reverse complement.
GCGCGACAGGCGTTTTTCGAGGCGCCCCTGCAGGTTCGAGAGGACGGAGCTCAGGACCAGGTAAATTAGCGCCACCTCCACATAAAGGATCAGCGGCTCATAACTCGTGGCGACGATGCGCTGTCCGGCACGGAAGAGCTCGGGCACGGTGATGGCCGCGGCGAGCGAAGTGTCCTTCACCAGCGAAATGAAAGTGTTGGAGAGCGGCGGCACGGCGATGCGGGTGGCCTGCGGCAGGATGGTGCGGCGCATGGCCTGCGACCAGGTCATGCCGATCGAGAATGCTGCCTCCCACTGACCCTTGGGCACGGCCAGCAGCACGGCCCGGATGATCTCGGACGTATAGGCGCCCACATTGAGGGTAAAGCCGATCAGCGCTGCGGGGAATGCGTCGAGCGTGACGCCGACGCTGGGCAGGCCGTAAAGATCAAAAAGAGCTGCACCAGAAGCGGCGTGCCGCGAATGATCCAGACATAGAAGCGGACGATCCAGGCGATCGGCGCTGGAGCGAAAAGGCGGAGCACCGCCGCAAAGAAGCCGACCGTGAGGCCGAAGACGAAGCTCAACAAGGTCAGCGGCACGGTGAACAACACGCAGGCCCAAAGCAGGGAGGGCAGCGAGTCGAGCATCAGGGACAGCCAATGCGGCATGGGCACTTTCCACGAAAAAGGGACCGGCCGATTCTCGGCCGATCCCCAAGGATGTTATCCGGTAAAGTCGCTTACTGCGACACGTCCTCGCCGAAGTACTTTTCGGAGATTTCGGCATAGGTGCCGTCGGTCTTGATGGCTTCCAGCGCCTCGTTGATTGCCGCCAGGAGTTCCGGCTTGTTCTTGGCAAGGATCACGCCAGAATAGTCGGCGTCCTCGGCCGTCGCCACGACCTTGACCGGCGCGTCGGGCTGCTGGGTCTTGAAGTCGAAGAAGGAAAGGCTGTCGTTGATGGTGGCGTCGGCGCGGCCCTGGATGACGAGGGCGATCGACTGGTCGAAGCCTTCGGTGCCGACGAGTTCGGCACCATAGCTCTGGGCGAGCTTGCCGAAGTTGGAGGTCAGCGACTGGGCCGAGGTCTTGCCGGAGAGCGATTCAAAGCTCGTGATGTCGGTATTGTCGTCCTTGACCACCAGCGCAGCCTTGGAGGCGATGTAAGGCTCGGAGAAATCGTACTTGGCCTGGCGCTCTTCGTTAATGCCGACCTGGTTGATGACGACGTCATAGCGGTTGGCGTCGATGCCGGCGATCAAGCCGTCCCATGGTCCTTCGACGAACTGGGCTTCGACGCCCAAATGCTCGGCGATGGCGCGGCCGATTTCGACGTCGAAACCGACGAGTTCACCGCTGGCATCGTGGAAGGTGAAGGGCGCGTAGGTGCCTTCGGTGCCGATGCGCAGCGCGCCGGCGGACTGAACCTGTTCAAGCGCATTCTGGGCGAAAGCGGGGGTGGCGAGGCCAGCCAGCAGAGCACCGGCCAAAAGAAGTTTCGAGAATGTCATGGTCGTCTCCTCAGCCGGCTTTCCCGGCGGTCTGGCGTGAAAATGGCTTAAAAGCGAAGTGGTTTCAACGGCTTGGATGGATGTTTTCCTGGCAGCACTGACGTTGCAATGGCATCCTTCACTTGCCTCTTCGGAGAGGCGAACGTTTTCGGGCAACCATCTTCGGCGTTACTTTGATGCTCATTCCGACACCGCCTTTAGCATCTTTGCCGTGAGCTTTTGCTTGAGCTTGAAATAGTCCGGCCAGGCATTGTCGCCCTGCGCCCGTTCGGCAGCCGCTTCGAGCGAAAAGATATTGGCGCCCTTGAGCCTTGGCACTTCGTCCCAGGTCACCGGCACGGCCACCGGCGCGCCTTCGCGGGAGCGCACCGACCAGGGCGCGATTGCTGTTGAGCCGCGCTCGTTGCGAAGATAGTCGATGAACAGCCGCCCCTTGCGCTTGGCTTTGCTGAGATTGGCGGTGAACCGGTCGGGCTCGTCACTTTCGAGCTTCTTGGCAAAGTCGCGGCAGAAGGTCTTGGCCTCGGCCCAGTCCATTTCCGGCTTGAGCGGCACGATGACGTGCACGCCTTTGCCGCCCGACACCATGGGCACGCTCTTGAGACCGAGGTCGGCGAGCCGGTCGCGAATGTCAGTTGCGGCACTGATGATGTGCGAGAAGTCGAGCCCTTCATCGGGGTCGATGTCGAAGACCAGCCGGTCTGGCTTATCGACGTCGTCGAAATGGCTGCCCCAGATATGCCATTCGAGCACGTTCATCTGCGTGCCGGCGACGAGGCCGGCCAGGTCCTTGATGAAGAAATAGTTCTGCTTGTCGCCGTCTTTTTCGGTGATGGTCTCAGAATAAATCTGCTCGGGGAAGCTGCCGGTATCGTGCTTCTGGAAGAAGCAATGCTTGGCCCTGCCTTGCGGACACCGCACGAGGCTCAGCGGCCTGTTGGCGATGTGGGGCAGCATGGCTTCGGCGACTTCGGAATAATAGTCGACCAGTTGCGCCTTGGTCGTACCCTGGTCGGGGTATACGACGCGATGCGGCGAGGTCAGCCGTACCCCGAGCCGTTCGGCGACTTCCTCGCCCTCTTCGTCCTTGAGCTCGATGCCCTGGGGTGGCTCGAATTCGTCGAGTGCCTGTGCCTTTTCCATATGCACCTCCTCCGCTGCCTTGTCTCCCCGCAGGGCAATAAAGCTCGGGTGGCGCAGGATGTCTTCGCTGGTCAGCTCGGTATAGGCGATCTCGGCCACGAGCTGCGGCTCCACCCAATGAACGCCGCGGGCGCGATCTCTCGCGGCACAGCTTCGAAAGGGTTGTCCTTGCGCGCCAGCCTGGCCAGTTTCTCATCCATTTGCCCCAAAAGCTCCTGGCTGAACCCCGTGCCGACCCGGCCGCGATAAAGCAGCTTGCCGTTCTCCCAGGTGCCCAGCAGCAGCGAAGCAAAACCCTTGCGCTTGGTCGAAGGCGACCAGCCGCCGATAACGAACTCCTGGCGCTTGAGGCATTTGATCTTGAGCCAGGATTTGGTGCGATCGCCGCGATAAGGCGCCTTGGCGCTCTTGGCGATGACGCCTTCATGACCATCTCGGCAGAGCGCATCGAGCACCTTTTGCCCGTGCCCGGCGACATGCGACGAATATTGGATCGGCGAGCCCTTGGCCAATTTGCCCAACATCTTTTCCAGACGTTCCTTGCGCTCGATCAGCGGTAGCTTGGTGACGTCTTCACCATCTGCCTCCAGCAGGTCGAAGGCGAAGAACTCGAGCCGTCTGCCTTCGGACAGCACCTTCTGCAGCGTTGAAAAGTCGGTGCGGCCCTTGTCATCAAAGGCGCAGATTTCTCCGTCGATCAGCGCCGATCCGATCTTAAGCTTCTGCAACGGCTCGACCAAAGCGGCGAACTTGTCGGTCCAGTCTAGCCCAGAGCGCGTGTAAAGCTGCACGCTGTTGCCAGCCACCGCGGCGAGGCACCGGTAGCCGTCATATTTCATCTCGAAGAGCCAGTCCTCGCCGGACGGCACGGTGTCGACGAGGGTTGCGAGCTGTACCGGGCGGAAGCCGGGCCCCTTGCCCTTCTTTGCGCTGGCGAGAATGCGCGTGGTCTGGTCCGCCTGTTCGGCCTCGTCGGCATCGGAATGCCAGACCGCGTCGGCCTTGACCTTGCTGGTCTTGATCGGCTTGGCGCCCGCAGCGATCTGCTTGAGATCGCGCCCGGTATCCACAGAGCGCGTGAAGCGGGTGGTCAGCGTGTCCTTGTCGCGCGCGTAAGCATCCTTGTGCTTGATCAGCAGCCAATTTTCGCGCGGCGGGCCGGACTTCCTTTTGGTGTCGCGGCCCTTCATGTGGACCAGCACCCACTCGCCATTGAGCCGTTCGCCATAGAGGCGGAATTTGAGGTCCCCCTTTTCAAGACCTTCATGCGGATCGCCCACCGGCTCCCAGGTGCCGCGGTCCCATAGCATCACCGTGCCGCCGCCATATTCCCCTTCGGGGATGGTGCCTTCGAAGCCGCCATATTCGAGCGGATGGTCTTCGACATGGACGGCAAGGCGCTTGTCTCCGGGGAAATTGGAAGGGCCCTTGGCGACTGCCCAGCTCAACAAAACGCCATCGAGCTCGAGGCGGAAGTCATAGTGGAGACGGGTCGCATCGTGCTTTTGCACCACGAACGAGCCCCTGCCCTCCTTGCTCACCGGCTCGGCGCCGGCCGGCTCCTGGGTTTTGGCGAAGTCGCGCTTGGCCTTATACTCCTTGAGGAGATCGGCCCCCGATGCTCGAGCCATGTCTTAGCTCGCTTTCTTTCGCTTGGATGCAGTCGCTTTTGCCGCTGTAGCTGCCGCCGTTTCGACGGGGATGGACACCAGCGACAGGCGAAGCTGGCCTTTCCAGATGGGACGCGAAGCAGGCATGGCCGATCCTCAGGGGTGCCGATTTTGCGACTCAACGCCGGATGTTCGCCCGCGTTCCGAGTCACGTTTCTGAGGTTGCGGAACGCTTAGCGCCGCCAATCATTCTGCGCCCGAGTGAGGCTAATGCCATGAGATTTGCGCACCAGGTGTTTGATCGTATGCGGGCTGACGAAATCGGTCCCGCCCCGACGCTTGCCTTTTCCTCCGACGACGGCCCCGGCTGGCAGCGGGTGAAGCGCGGCAAAGGCGTGAGCTATGTCGATGAAGCCGGCAACAAGCCCGAAGAACATGACCTCGCCCGCATCCGCGCCCTCGCCATTCCCCGGCGTGGTCGGACGTCTGGATCTGCAAGGATCAGTGCGGACATATCCAGGCGACCGGCCGCGACGAAAAGGGCCGCAAGCAATACCGCTACCATGCCGAGTGGACGCAGCTGCGCTCGACCAACAAGTTCGAGACGCTTCCCGCTTTCGCCAAGGTGCTGCCGAGCCTCCGCGCCCAGGTGGAGAGCGACCTGCGCCGACGCAGCCTCTGCTTCGAACGCGTTGTGGCCTCTGTCGTCTGGCTGCTCGATCATAGCCTGATCCGTGTCGGCAACGCCGCCTATGCGCGGCAGAACAAGAGCTTCGGTCTAACGACGCTCAGAACCAAGCATGTCGACATTACCGGCCATAAGCTGCACTTCCAGTTCAAGGGAAAGTCGGGCAAGCAGTGGAACCTCCATCTTGCCGATCGCCGCATCGCCAATACGCTGAAATCGCTGCAGGACATTCCGGGCCAGCACCTTTTCACCTATGAATGCGACACCGGCTACTCGACGATCTCGTCGCGCGACGTCAACGACTACCTCGCTGCCTTTGCCGGCCCTGAATTCACCGCCAAGCATTTTCGCACCTGGGCGGGCACGGTACGCGCCTTCGGGCTTTTCGCCGACACCGAGGTGCCGGAAACGAAATCGGCGCAGAACCGCGCGATGAACGCCATCATCGACCAAGTCGCATCGCGCCTTGGCAACACGCGTGCCGTCTGCCGCTCCGCCTATATTCACCCAGCGCTTGGCGAGACCTGGCTCAAGGGCGAGCTGCACCGATCCGGCCGGTTGAAGCCGATCGAGGGGCTCGACGAGGACGAGGTCGAAACCGCCGCTTTCCTGCGCAAGCTCGAAAAATAGGCAAAAGAAAAAGGCCGGTGTTTCCACCGGCCTTTGTTTGTTCGCGAGACGAAGCTTAGCGCTTCATCGCAGCCCAGAGGCCGGTCACGGTCAGCGTGGCAAAAGCCATCTTGAGCGCATCCCAGACCAGGAACGGCTGCACGGCCTTGGAGAAGGCGGAGGCAACGATATTGGTCTGGTCGACCCATGCAGCCTGGCCGGCCATGGCCACGAGCCAGGCAAAGCCGAAGGCATAGAGTACGGCCGTCGCGACCAGCATGGCGCCAAAGAGGGTCAACGGACGCGCCAGCGCGCCGCGGTCGGCGGCATAGCCGATGATGGCTGCCTGGGCGAGGAAGCCGAAAAGGAAACCGGCAGACGGACCGGCGAGATAGGCAAGACCGCCGCCGACAGCGAAAACCGGCAGCCCCAAGGCGCCTTCGAGCAGGTAGGCCGCAACGGTCGCGACAGCGAGGCGCGAGCCGAAGGCGGCTGCAATGGTGGCGATAGCAAAACTTTGCAGCGTCACGGCAATCGGCCATACCGGCACGCTGATCTTGGCAGCAGCAGTGATCAGCAGCGTGCCCAACAGAACAGTTGCAGCATTGATCGCCAGCTTGGCGACGTCGCCCTTGGGCTGGAACACGCCGAGCAGCGTGTTGGGCGTGGTCAAAGTGACGGCCATTTCATAACCTTCCATGCGAAAGATGCTCCGGCTCCCATCGGCGCCGGTTCGGTTCATCACGTTCATACTTTCTCGTTATCGTCGGCGCAATGGCAAGCACTCTCCAGTTCAACACGAGCTTTGATCCGCAAACCGGAACCCCGGTCCCCGTCGCGCCCGGCCTCGTCCGCATCACCGCCCCTAATGCGTCACCCTATACCTTCACTGGTACCAACAGTTTCCTCCTCGGCCACGAGCGCCTGGCTCTGCTCGATCCGGGGACCTCGGACCCTGCCCACATGTCGGCCATTCTTGCCGCAATCGGCGGACGTGACGTCGCCGCCGTAATCCTCACCCACACCCATCGCGACCACTCGGCATCCGCCGCGGCGTGGAGCAAGGCACTCAAGGCCCCGCTCTGGTTTGGAGGGCAGCACCGCCTCTCGCGGCCATTGCGCCGATTCGAGATCAACCCGATCCGCAAGTCCTGCGACTGGGATCTGGCCCCCGATCGCGTGCTGCACGACGGTGAAACTTTTGAGGCCGGAGACCTGAACCTAACCGCCTACGCGACGCCAGGCCACTGCGCCAACCACCTCGCCTTCGGCCTCATCGGGAGCGACCTGCTCCTGACCGGTGATCATATAATGGGCTGGAACTCGACGCTGGTTTCGGTGCCGGACGGCTCGATGGCCGATTACCTTGCCTCCCTGGACAAGGTCATCGCCCTCCCCTACCGCCGCTACGTGCCCGCCCATGGCGGCGAGATCGAAGACGGGGTCGAGTTTGCAACCGCGCTCAAGGCGCACCGGGAGATGCGCAACCGGCAAGTGTTGGAAGCCGTCAGCGGCGGCGCCCGAACCATTGGCGCCGTTGTAATGGCGATCTACCCGACGCAACCACCAAAGGTGCGGATTGCGGCCCGGATGACCATCGCGGCGCACGTGGAATATCTGGAGGAGCGGGGGAGATTAAGGTTCGCCGCGGACTGTTGGGCACGCATCTATATGCAGTTTGACCACCGACTTTCCCTCCCCTTGAGGGGGAGGGTAGCGCCGCTAGGCCGTCAGGCCGTAGCAAAGCTGGGTGGGGTGGAGCCAAGAACACAGTCTTGAGCGCGTAACCCCACCCCACCCTCATTCCCTCCCCCTCAAGGGGAGGGAGGCGATAAACATCAGCCTTACTTGGTTGAAAGGCTCAATTCCGCTGAAACCCCACGCCGCCCTCGCGTCCCGTCTGCCCGCGGTGGCGCAGCATGTGATCCGCCAGAACCAGCGCCATCATTGCCTCACCGACCGGGACTGCCCTTATGCCCACGCAGGGGTCATGCCGTCCCTTGGTGATGATGTCGGTATCCATGTTGGCGCTGGTGACAGTCTGCCGCGGCGTCAGGATCGAGCTCGTGGGCTTCACCGCAAAGCGGCAAACGATCGGGTCGCCATTGGACACCCCGCCCAGAATGCCACCGGCATGGTTGGAGAGGAAATATGGCCGCTCCGTTCCCGCACGCATCTGGTCGGCATTTTCGACCCCGGTGAGGCTCGCCGCTTCAAAACCCGTGCCGATCTCGACGCCCTTGACTGCATTGATGCTCATCATCGCCGAAGCCAAATCGGCGCTGAGCTTGCCATAGATCGGCGCGCCCCAGCCTGCGGGCACGCCTTCCGCCGCCACCTCGATCACCGCGCCGACCGAATTGCCGTCCTTGCGCAGACCATCGAGATAGTCCGCCCAAAACTCGGCCGCCTTGGGATCGGCGCAGAACATTGGGTTCTGGTCGACTTGGTCCCAGTCGAAATTGTTGTAGTCGATCTTGTGCGGCCCCATCTGCACGAGGCTGGCTCGGATGGTGACGCCGGCCAGCACCTGCCGCGCCACAGCCCCCGCCGCCACACGTGCCGCCGTTTCGCGTGCCGAGGTGCGGCCACCACCGCGATAATCGCGAATGCCGTATTTCTGGTCATAGGTGTAGTCGGCATGGCCGGGGCGATATTTGTCTCGGATATCGCCATAATCCTTGGAGCGCTGATCGGTGTTCTCGATCATCAGCGAAATCGGTGTTCCCGTCGTGCGCGGCCCGTCGGTGCGCTCGTCCTCAAAGACGCCGGAGAGGATCTTGACCTCGTCGGCCTCGCGGCGTTGCGTCGTATACTTGCTCTGCCCCGGCTTGCGACGATCGAGGTCGCGCTGGATCATTTCAGGCGTCAGCGTCAGTCCCGGCGGGCAGCCATCGACGACGACACCCAGCGCCGGCCCATGACTTTCGCCCCAGGTGGTGAAGCGGAAAAGATGCCCGAACGTATTGAAAGACATGGCGCGGCCCCGGTTATGCGGCGGTTTTAGGGGCGCGCCAATCGGGGTCAATGTTCCGTCACATTGATGTTTGGCATTGAGCGCAACCGGAGCAGGCAAACGTCATTAGCCGCAGCAGGAGGACAGCCATGACCGTTCAAATCGCCCTGCCGGACAGCGCTCTGGCTTCAAGCCACGAAGGTGGCGGAGCAGCGCACGAAGTCACCCCTGACCTTGCCTACTTGCGCACCATGCTCGTCAACGTCGTTTTTCTGGGTGTGCGCAATGCCGGCCCTGGTGCCTGGATCCTGATCGATGCCGGCATCATCGGCTCAGCCGGCGCCATTCGCAGCGCTGCGGAAGCGCGCTTCGGCAAGCATGCACCACCCGCCGCCATCTTCATGACGCATGGCCACTTCGATCACGTCGGTGCCTTGGAAGAACTCAGCGATTATTGGGACGTGCCGATCTACGCGCATCCCCTCGAAGCGCCGTATCTTACCGGCAAGGCCTCATACCCGCCGCCGGACACCAAGGCCGATGGCGGCATCATGCCAAAACTTGCGCCATTGTTTCCGCGCACGCCGATCGACGTTTCGGCCCGCCTTCGCGAATTGCCACTGGACCACAGCCTGCCTTACGTCTCGGATTGGAAGTGGCTGCACACGCCCGGGCACACGCCGGGCCATGTGTCCTTCTGGAACGAGCGCACGCTCTGCATGATCGTGGGCGATGCCTTCATCACCACCGGCCAGGAATCGGCCTATGAGGTGGCGCGGCAGACGCTCGAAATGCACGGTCCCCCGCGCTACTTCACCCCGAACTGGCAGGCTGCAGCCCTGTCGGTGCGCATGCTCGCCGCCCTGCAGCCGGACCTCGTGATCACCGGCCACGGTCGCCCCGCGGCTGGGCCGCAGATGCGGACCGCCCTCGAGCAGTTGGCAACCGAGTTCGAGACGATAGCTCCGCCGCAGCATCTGCAAGCTACCGAGTAGACCTCATCCGGAGCCCATGAGGTTCCTAGAGTAGCTCGTCCCAGGTATTGGTCGCCGAGTGCAGCGTCATGCGGCCGCGGGTGAAATGCGCGATCACGCCTTGCGGCGGCGGCCAGTTGAGCACGTCACCGCGCGGCGCGCCTTCCACCAGGTGCCGCAAGACGCGCAACACGCCGCCATGCGCGACCACCACGGAGTGAAGGGTGAGGACGCGCGCAAAGTCGATCAGGCGCTCCGACACATCCTCGTAGTTCTCGCCGCCATCCGGGCGAAAACCCCAATAGCTTTCGTCGCGCTGGCCCGGTGCCAGAGCTTGCGCATGCACTTCGGAATGAAGCTTGCCTTCGAGGGCGCCGAACGAAATCTCGATCAGCCGCTTGTCATGAATCACCGGCGGCAGCTCCACATCGAAGGCGGCCCGCATGCGATCCATGGTTTCGCTGGCGCGGCTCAGCGGCGACGCAAACCAGTTCAGCGAGCGCGGATCGACGCCATCGCGCTCCAGCAGTTCGCGCAGCAGCACGCCATTGGCGTCGGCCTGCAGCTGCCCGGTGCGGTTGAGCGGAATGTCGCGGCTGCCCTGGTAGCGCTGTTCGCGGTTCCAGTCGGTCTCGCCGTGCCGGGCGAAATAAAAGTCCGGCCACTCGATGGCAGTCATATGCTCTAAACCTTATTCGGACGCGTCGCCGGTATTGTCGAGCAGCTTCATGCCCACGACGTTGAAGCCGGCGTCGACATAGTGGATTTCGCCGGTCACCCCGCCCGCCAGGGGCGAGAGCAGGTACGTCGCGGCGCCGCCGACATCGTCGATATCGACATTCTTGCGCATGGCCGAATTGGCTTCCTGCCAGTGCAGCATGTCGCGCAGGCCGGAAATGCCCGATGCGGCCAGCGTCTTGATGGCGCCAGCGGAAATGGCGTTGACGCGGATGCCCTTCTTGCCGAGGTCGACGGCGAGATAGCGCACCGACGCTTCGAGCGCGGCCTTGGCAACGCCCATGACGTTGTAGTTCGGCACGTATTTGACGGCGCCATAATAGGTCAGCGTCAAGAGCGCCCCGCCTTCGTTCATCAGCGGCTCGGCGCGCTTGGCGACGGCGGTGAAGGAATAAACGGAGATATCCATGGTCAGCGCGAAGTTGTCGCGGCTGGTGTCGAGGTAGCGGCCTTCGAGCTCGTCCTTGTTGGAGAAGCCGATGGCGTGGACCACGAAATCGAGCGAGCCCCACTTGTCCTTGATCTGGCGGAAGGTTTCATCCATCGCCGCTTCGTCGGATACGTCGCATTCGACCAGGAAGTCGGAGCCGACTTCGGCCGCCAGCGGCTCGACGCGGCGCTTCAGCGCTTCGCCCTGATAGGAGAAGGCCAGCTCGGCGCCCTGCTCGCGCAATTGCTTGGCAATGCCCCAGGCGATCGAACGATTGTTGGCGAGGCCCATGATCAGCCCGCGCTTGCCTTGCATCAATCCAGTGGCCATTCTTCTTATCCGTTGCTGGAGTCGTTGCGCCGCTTGTGGCATATGGCGGGCCTGTCGGGCAAGTTCGCCGCCCCGTAAGAGGCAGCCAAACTCTGGTTTTCCCATGACCCTTTCCGCCGCCGAGATCGTCACCCAGCTTTCGAGCCTCGTCGGCGCCAATGCCGTCATCGGCGAGCCAGGCCGCATGACCACCTATCTCAGCGAACCGCGCAAGCGCTTCACCACGGGCGCCGCCGCCATCGTCACCCCTGGCTCGGTAGCCGAGGTGCAGGCCGTGCTGCGCTGGGCCAATGCCAACGATGTCGGCATCATCCCGCAGGGCGGCAATACCGGTCTCGTCGGCGGCCAGGTGCCCCGCCGCGGCGACGAAGTAATCCTCAGCCTCGCCCGCCTCGATAAGATCCGAGGCATCGACACCGCATCGGGAACGATGACCGTCGAATCGGGCGTCATCCTTTCCAAGGCCCACGACGCGGCCGAAGCCGAGGGCGTGATTTTGCCGCTCTGGCTCGCCTCGCAGGGCTCGGCCCGCATCGGCGGCGTCCTGTCCACCAATGCTGGCGGCGTCAACGTCCTTGCCTATGGCAATGCCCGCGACCTCACCATGGGCATCGAGGCCGTGCTTGCTGACGGGCGGCTCTATCAGGGTCTCAACTCGCTCAAGAAAGACAATACCGGCTACGACCTCAAGAACTTGCTGGTCGGCGCCGAGGGCACGCTCGGGATCATCACCGCCGCGACGCTCAAGGTCTTCCCCAAGCCCGAGGACTACGAAACCGCTATCGTCAGCCTGCGCGATCTCGATTGCGCCCTCGGCTTCTTCGACCTCCTGCGCTCCCGCGCCCGTCGCCGCCTCAGCGCCTATGAAATCGTGCCCCAGCTCGGCCTAGACCTCCAGCTCAAGCACGGCATGCTCGATCGCGACCCCACCCCCGGCCCCTCCCCTGGTATGCGCTGGTGGAAGTCTCTCGCCTCTCCAAAGGCGCCTCCGACACCCTTATTCGCGCCGTTGAAGCAGCCTTCGGCGAAGGCCTAATCGACAACGCCGTATTCGCCGAGTCGCTGGCCGATCGCACCCGCATGTGGGCCTTCCGCGAACAGATGAGCGAAGTGCAGTCGCGTGAAGGCGCCTCGATCAAGCACGACGTTTCCGTGCCGATCCACGCCGTGCCACAGCTCATCACCGAAGGCATTGCCGCGGCTGAACGCGTCGCCCCCGGTATCCGCGCCGTGCCCTTCGGGCATCTCGGCGACGGCAACATTCACTTCAACTTCAGCCAGCCGGTCGGACCTGATCCAAAAACCTTCATGGCCGAGTACGACGAGAAGGTGCACGAGGCCATCTACGAGATCGTCCTGCGCCTCGGTGGTTCCGTCTCCGCCGAACACGGCATCGGCCAGCTCAAGGTCGACCTCCTGCGCCAGGTCAAGGACCCGATCGCACTCGAAATGATGCGCGCCATCAAGACCGCCCTCGACCCCAAGGGCATCCTCAATCCAGGCAAGATGCTGGGCTGATCACCAGGTGATGACGGTGTCGCTGTAGCGCGACAGTGCTGCGTCATGGGTGACAAGGCTCATCGGTTCAGACAGCGCCTGAGCCAGGATCAAGCGGTCAAACGGATCACCGTGATATATCGCCACTGCGCCGACTGAGACTGCGTGGGCGGCTGTCACATCCAAAATAGCAAAGCCCGCCAACTGAAACTGCATCAGTGCCGTCTCGGCATTGAACGGGAACGCATTGTTGCGGCCCAGACCTGCCTTGATGGAAATCTCCCACAGACTTACTGCCGAAACAAACGTACTTCCCTGAGCACGTTCAATCTTTCTACGTATCTGTTGCGGCAGCCGACTGGGTAACGCAACGCTCCACACTGCAACATGAGTATCAAGCAGAAGCCGCATCATCACCCTGCTGGCCAGCATCCTTTTCTTCAAGCGCACGAAGAACCTCTTCATCCCGTGCTATGCTTGCCTCCAACATCGCGATATTTTCCGCATGCCGAACCTCGGGATCGGTCCACATAGAGATGTCGTACTTTCCCTCAGCCAGCCCTAGGCGGATCTTCTTTTTCGCCGCAATCGGCACCAGACGCGCCGCAGGCTTCCCGTTGCGGGCGATGATGATCTCTTCCTCGGCGCCGCTTTCGACCGCTTCCACAAGCTTTGAAAGCTGCGTCTTGGCCTGCAGCATGTTGACCGTGCTCATCGAAGGCTCCTTAGCTAAGCTTGGCTAACATAGGCCTTGAACCGTTCAAGGGCAAGAAGGTCACCCCCGTGTGCCTTCTTGATCGTCCCGCCCGAGCGACCCATCTACCGCCCATGTTGCTTAAAGATATTCAGTTCTTCGACGACGCCACCCGTCCGCCGATCCCCGCCCTGCCCGGTATTACCGAAAGGCAAAAGCTGCCTGGCCAGCATCTCAAGATGATCCACGATCATCTGCGCGACAACATGGTGACCCTTGGCCGCCTGATCGAACGCGCCGCCGAGGGCAAGGCCAGCGCCGAAGAGGTCAAGGCCGAGACTGCCGACCTCGTCATGGTCACCAATTATCGCCGCTTTGGCACGCTCTGCGGGCAATATTGCCAGTTCGTCCACGGCCATCACTCGATCGAAGACCAGGCCCTGTTCCCCTCCATCCGCGCGCAAAGTCCGGCCTTCAAGGCCATTGCCGACCGTCTCGAAGCCGAGCACGTGGTCGTGCACCAGCTGCTGGAAAGCCTGATCGACGCTCTTATCGCGCTCGCCGACGCGCCATCGCGCGAAAAATTCGACGATGCGGTGGAAGTCTATCGCGCCCTCGAACGCGTCCTTCTCAGTCACCTCGGCTATGAAGAAGAAGCGATCGGCGACGCGCTCGGATACTTTGACATCGGAGTCTAGGTCTAAAGTTGATGGGTTATCCTCGGCAACCGGCGCAATACTTGCTCGTTGGCTCCCCCAGGCAGAAGCCCATGAGAAGAGGAGTCTCACATGAACAAGAACCTGCTTAAATCGGTGGCCGTTTTCGGCCTTGCGCTCGCCAGCCCGGCTTTTGCGCAGCAAGATTACACCTTCCGCGAAGTGCCTGTGCCGGAGGATCAGGTCGCCAAGATCCAGGCCCAGTGCGATGTGCTCTACAATGAGCAAAACGCTGCCGGTGCATCGACCGATGCCGGCGCGACGACATCAAGCGACAGCAGCACGAGTGGCTCGACGGGCAGCGATGCGGCTGCGACCACGTCCACCTCCACCGATGCTGCCGGGGTCACCACCGGCATGGCCAGCGACGCTAATGCTGCAACATCGACCGCCACCACCACGGCCACCGACGCCGCTGGCGCCACGGCTGGGTCGGATACCAGCACCGATGTCGGCGCCAATGCCGGCGGCGGCGTGGGATCGAGCCCGGTCGGCAACATCGATTTCTCGACGCTTAACGTCTCGACCATCACGCTTGAGGACTGCAACCTTGGCGGTTTCACCTCCGCCGGTGCTGATGATGCTGCCGGCAATGGCGCGGCGGCCGCTGGCGGCTCGACCAGCACAGACTCGACGAGCACCGATGCCGGCGCATCGACCTCGACGACCACGACCACGTCGAACTAAAGGTGTCGACCCCCGCCTCGGCGGGGGTCACCCTTTCGCTAGAAGAGATCGAGCTGCCCGCCGCCTGCGGCTTTTTTCATTTTTGGTGGCGCTGGCACGAACTCTTCCAGGATCACGGGCGCGAGCAGATCAGGATCGTCGTCCCGTGCCGAGTTCACCCGCATCGAGACCGGATGAAACTGCAGCACGCCGTCTTCGAGCGGCAATGCCAGCTGCGCGGCTTCCTGGCGCGTACATCCCGTACGTTGAGCCAGGCATCCTGGGCTTCCTCGTCCAGCAAGATTGCCGGCATGCGATCGTGGATCACCGAGAGCTGCGGATTGGCCGCGACGGTGATGGTGGCAAGGCTATCCACCTCTTCCCCGTTCGGTCCCGACCAGGTGGCATAAAGGCCGGCCAGCGCCATCGGCTTTCCGTCGGCACGCGTAATGTAATAGGGCTGCTTTCGCTTGTCCGGCCCAGTATGCCATTCGTAATAGCCGCTGGCAGGAACGATGCAGCGACCGTGCTTGAGAGCATCGCGAAAAGCGGGCTTGCTCTCCATGCCCTCGGCGCGCGCATTGACCAGAAGCGGGAACTCGCGCGGATCCTTGACCCAGCCGGGCACCAGGCCCCAGCGCGCAAAATGCGGCTCGCGCCGGCCCTCGGCCTCCCAAATGCCGACCACAGGTTGCGTCGGCGCGATGTTGAAGCGCGGCACGACATCGATGCTCTTTAAGAGCTTGAACAGCTCGACCATCATTTCGGGCGGCAATGTCGAGGCGTAGCGGCCACACATGGCATGTCTCCTTCACCCTTGGACAGGTAATGTCTTAGGACACGAATCGCAAACCGGCTGCCATGACCGACCTCCCCAATGCTGCCAGCGTCGGTCTTGTCCGCGAAGGCAAGATCCTCCTGATCAAGCGCGCCTACGCGCCCTACCAGAACCTTTGGACCTTTCCCGGCGGCCGGCTCGAGCCAGGCGAGACCATCGAGCAATGCGCCGCCCGCGAATTGCAGGAAGAGCTCTCCATTGCCATTCGCAATCCAAAGCTGGTCATGCAACAGGCGCTAGGCCGCGAGGGCGAGTATCGCCTCGCCATATTCGTCACCAGCGACTTTTCGGGCGTCCTGCGCCAGTCCGATGAAATCTCGGCTCATATGTGGGCCGATCCGAGCATGGTTCATGCCCTGCGCACCACGTCGCGCCTCGATGACGTGATCAGAGAATGCTTCAAGGTTCTGGGCCAAAGCTGGTAGAGAGCGGATCATGAGTTCCAACGTCGACCCTCCCGCCTTGCGCAGCCCCTACCCCACCTCGCCCGTAAGGCGGGGGAGGAGTTCGGCCCGAGCACGCCACACATCTAGCAACATACTCGATGCGGCTCCTCCCTCGCCTTACGGGGAGGTCGGGTGGGGGCTTTTCGGTCAACCTTCAAGCGCCTCCTCACTGCTCTAGTTTTAGCCATCTCCCTCACGGCCCCCGCCCTCGCCATCGACCCGCCCTACCAGCGGCAGATGGAGCGGCTCGCCGAGATCATGGGCAGCCTTTACTACCTGCAGCCGCTCTGCGAAGCGGGCGTCGAGGACTGGCGCGAACAAATGGGCGAACTCATCGCCCTCGACGAGCCCGACGACGACCGCCGCCAGCGGCTCGCCGGTGCCTTCAACGGCGGCTATACGGCCTTTTCCCGTTTCCACAAACAGTGCACGCCCGCCTCGCGCGAGGCGCTGACCCGCCTCCTCACCGAAGCGCAAAAGCTCGCCCGCGAGATCCACACCCGCTTCGCAGAATAGCCGCAATTGCTGATGCGGCATTAACCTTCGGGTTACTTCTCGCGCGCGGCGGCCGTTATCCCATGATATGCCCTTCCCATGAGCACGACCAAATCCCTCTTCTCGCCAGCCTCCGGGCAAGGACCGTTTGATCTTGGCCAAGCCGAGCGCCAGCTGGCCCTCGAGTACCTGGCCGAAGCCTGGAACGAAGCCGAAGAAGACGGCGTCGAAACCGCAGCGCTCGCCCACGCCTCGCTTTTTGCCGCCCTTGCCACCTTCGTGCGCCAGCACGGCGACGAAGCCACCGCCGACCTCGTCGCTCAACTCCCCGACCGCATCCGCAGCGGGGAATACAATCTCGACCGGATTCTGCAGTAGATCGAGCAGGCCCCTCACCCGGCCTTCGGCCGACCTCTCCCCCAGAGGGAGAGGTGTCGCTTTGCGACTCTGAACCCTCTTCACCTCTCCTTAGGGGAGAGGTCGCCGCGTAGCGGCGGGTGAGGGGGCCTTCCCTTACCCCGCCAGCGCCTCCAAAAACCGCATCGGCTGCCCCTGGCTGGGGGTCACCAACTCCCCTGCCACATCACCGTCTTGCCACGCACCACCGTGCCAACTGGCCAGCCGGTAACCGTCACCCCATCATAGGGCGTCCAGCCGGCGCGGCTGCGGATCCAGTCATTGGTGATGGTCTCGCGGCGTTTTAGATCCACTACCGTCAAATCGGCATCATACCCCACCGCAATCCGCCCCTTGCCGGCAATGCCGAACAGCCGGTTCGGACCCGCACTGGTCATATCCACGAACCGCTGCAGCGACAGCCGCCCGGCATTGACGTGATCCAGCATGGTCGGCACCAGCGTCTGCACGCCCGTCATGCCCGAATGGCTTTGCGGATAGGGATGGTCTTTTTCCTCGCGCGTGTGCGGGGCGTGGTCGGAGCCCAAAATGTCGGCAACGCCATTGGCGACGCCCCTCCAGATGCCTTCGCGATGCGCCTTATCGCGCACAGGCGGGTTCATCTGGGCATAAGTGCCGAGCCGCGTATAAGCCGTCTCGTCCAGCGTCAGATGGTGCGGCGTCACCTCGACGCTCGCCACGTCCTTGTGGTCGGCGAGGTAGACCATCTCTTCCTTGGTCGAGATATGGAGCACGTGGATGCGCTTGCCGGTCTTGCGCGCCAGGTTGACCAGCCGCGTCGTGCAGCTCATCGCCACTTCCGGCGAGCGCCAGACCGGGTGGCTGGACGGGTCGCCCGGCACACGCAGATGCTTGAGCTCTTCGAGCATATACTCGTCTTCGGAGTGGAAGGCGGCGCGGCGGGAGATCGCGCGCAGGATCGCTTCCACCCCGGCATCGTCCTGCACCAGGAGCGAGCCCGTGGACGAGCCCATGAAGACCTTCACGCCGGCACAGCCGGGCAGTTTTTCGAGCGTGGCCAGTTCGCCGACATTTTCATGAGTGCCGCCGATGTAGAAGGCGAAGTCGCAATGCATGCGGTTGGTGCCTGCCGCGATCTTGGCCTCGAAGGTCTCGCGCGTCGTGGTCAGCGGATTGGTGTTGGGCATTTCGAAGACGCCCGTCACCCCGCCCATCACCGCGCCGAGCGACCCCGACTCGAGGTCTTCCTTGTGCGTCAGGCCTGGCTCTCGAAAATGCACCTGAGTGTCGATGACGCCGGGCAGGATATGCAGCCCCTTGCAGTCCACCACCTCGGCGGCCGAGCCCTCGATCGTGCCCAACGCCGCGATCTTGCCGTCACGCACAGCGATGTCCGCCAGCCCCTCGCCGTCCTGGTTGACCACGGTGGCGTTCTTGAAAAATGGTATCGTACTGCGCCATGTCTCGTGATCCTGTTGCGTGATGTGTCGGGTTTGTAGAGCGCCCTACACGACAAAAGCAACAAGGCAACGAGGCAAGCCATGACCACCTACCTTCGCGCCGACCGCGCCGTGTTTCCGCTTCTCGGGCGAGGACGCGCACCGCCTCATCAACGATGTCGTCACCGGCCAGATCCCGACCGAAGCCGGCACCGCCGCCTGGTGGGCGCTGCTGTCACCTCAGGGCAAGATTCTTGCCGAAGGCCTCGCGAGTTTTGCCGACGGCGGGCTTTGGCTCGACGTCCACCAATCCGTTGCCGACGACTTCTTTAAGCGCATGCGCATGTACAAGCTACGCGCCAAAGTCGAGATCGAAGACCTCCGCGCCACACATCGCGTCGGCTTCTCCACTGATGCCGGCGACCGCGACCGGGATCTTGGCTTCCGCGTCATCGCCCCGGTCGAGCAAACAGCCGATTGGGTCGCCGACGACACCCAATATCACCGGGCCCGCATCGCCTCCGGCATCCTGCACCAGGGCAATGACTTCCCTGCCAACGACACTTTCGCCCACGATATCGGCATGGACATCCTGGGCGGCATCGACTTCGCCAAGGGCTGCTATGTCGGCCAGGAAGTCGTCTCCCGCATGAAGCATCGCGGCACCGCTCGGCGCCGCCCGGTGATCGTTTACGACATCGACGCTCCAACCGGCTCTGCTATTGCGGCGAACGGGCGAGAGGCCGGCACGGTGGGCCAGGTCGTCGATGGTGGCGCCGTCGCGATCATCCGCCTCGACCGCATCAGCGATCCAAAGGCCGTCACAGTGGACGGCAAACCCGTCGAAATCGCCCTCCCTGCCTGGGCCACCTACCAATTCGGCGATACTGCCGCAGAAGAGTAGCTCCTCGTTCCAGAATCGACGTCATTTGCTAATGTCGGCGCTCACAGCGATCTGGCACTTCTGGCTCACATGACACGTCAAAGCTCCCGTGCCTGGCAGCGCATGCTGTCGGGCCGCCGCCTCGATATTCTGAACCCCTCGCCGGTCGATGTGGAGCTTTCCGACATCGCCCACGGCCTTGCCCGCGTCGCCCGCTGGAATGGCCAGACCTCCGGCGACTATCCCTTTTCCGTCGCGCAGCACTCCGTCCTCGTGCTCGAACTTTTCCGCGCCGCCAATCCCGAAGCCGGCCCTGCGGCGCAGCTTCAGTGTCTCCTCCACGACGCCCCCGAATATGTCGTCGGCGACATGATCTCGCCCTTCAAGGCAGTGATCGGCGGCAGCTACAAGGAGGTCGAAAAAGGTTTGCTGGCGGCCATTTACCTCCGCTTCTCGCTGCCCGCCACCATGCCCGGCGCCATCGGCAAGCTGGTCAAGAAAGCCGATCAGGAAGCCGCGTTCTTCGAGGCCACCAATCTTGCCGGTTTCGAACCGCCCGAAGCGCGCCGGCTCTTCGGCACGCCGGCCCAGGAAGCCTTCGAAGTCGACAATTTCGAGCGGCTGATCCGCCCCTGGCCGACGCATCAGGCGCATGACCAATTTATTGCGGCTTTCGAAGCCATTAGCGCCCTCATCCCCGCTCGCTGACCCCGTGCAAATTAACCTTTTGTTCACTTAGGCGTCGCCGCTCCCAAACTTGATGGTTACTGATCCGTTAAGGCCGCGTGCCGATGTGGAACAGTTTGGGGACTAAGCGATGAGCCTGCCGACCCGCCAAGTTTTGTTGGGAATTGCCTTGGGTGCCGTCTGCGCCACCGCAATCAATGCGATCGGACCCGGCTACGTGCTGGAGGCTGTCGCCGACGAAATGCCGGCCGGATTTGACACCAGCAAACTGGTCAAGTTCGATGATCGCTACTACGAGGTCAATTACGACGCCTCGGTGTCGACCGACCCGATCTCCACCGCCACGGTCAAGAAGATCGAGGCGGGCCGGGTTTCCTACGTCCAGATCGCGTCAACTGCGACGGGTACGTACTCGACCGACGCAATGACCTCGCCGCATGTGCAGTATCCTGGCATTTCCGTAGAGCCGGTGACCAAGAAGAACTTCTTCTTCTCGTCCTGGTCGCGCGGCAAGTGGACGTCGTTCGGATCCTATAACGGCCATTCCTTTATCCGGATCAGCCGCTGGCGCTAACCGAAGAGCCAGCCGGTCTTGAACTTATAGAAGACGTGCAGGCCAATCTGGGTAAGCTTGGTCATGCGCGGCGCCCAGGCGGGGCGAACATAGGTGGCGTGGTAATGCGTCGCTTCACCCACTTCGGTGAGATAAAGCTCGCCGCTCGTCACCTTCTGGGCAATTTCCTCGGCCTGCGCCCAAGGCTGCTTTTCGGTCACGGCGTCGGAAATGCCGTCACAGGCGAAGGAGAACTGGCAGGCATTGCGCTTGTGCTGGTTCTGGAAGACCACGCCGCAGATGGTGTTGGGATAGCGGTGATCCTTGACGCGGTTGAGCACGACCTGCGCCACAGCGACCTGACCGCGATAGCTTTCGCCGCGGGCTTCGAAGTAAATCGCCGTCGCCAGGCACCACATTTCCTTGTCCGACAGGTTCGCCATCGGCTCGCCCTGCAGTTCGAACACGGTCGCCGGAGCCGAGGCGCGGGCATAGGCCAGCTGTTCGGGCATCGACTGTGGCATGGTCACGTCTGAGGTAATGCTACCGGTCGTGGGGGCGATGCCGGCGATTGCGTCGAGCGCCGCGGCAGCACCGGGATGAAGCGATGCCACCGACATGCGGGGGCCGTCTTCCTCGATCTTGCCATCGGCGGCGGCAAAGCCCGACTGGCCGAAGGCTGCCGGGTCGGCAGGGCCGCGAAGGGCGGCAAGCTTGGTGCGGATTTCGGAGAAGCTGCGCGAGATCGCGAGCGGATCGGCCTCGGGCCGAACGCGATCGGTTTTTTCGGCCCGGTTGGGACCGGTAAAGCTGGCGCTGGCGAAGAGGTGGTCGACGGAGCCGGTGATGACGGGATCGGCGCCGGCAGAAAAATTGATGCTGGCTTTAGCAACAACCGGCTTGTCGGTCAGCATGGCAACGGCGGCATTGTCCGAGCCGGGACCGAAGGCGCCGCTAGCGAGGCCGAGATAGGCGAGGGAGACTGCAACACTCGCCGTCAGGGTTCTGACGGCCAGAAGTCTCCAGCTAACCGCTCTGACCGGGCGCGACGGCACCGGCCGGTGGGAAAGGGCCATAAGTTCTACTCAACGCTACGCTACACAACACAAGCCTGGCAAAAGTGTCACAATTGCCGACGAGGTTGATCATCTGCGATTAGGGTTAGCGCGAGGTAAATGTCTTTGCAGGCGGCGAAAGGGCGCTGATGTGGCAGCGATGCGGCAAACGAAATTGTCGCAGCCCGCACATGGAACTATTGGGCACAAGCCTCAACCACCGGCGCCACGACCTGGTCGAAGTCGGCTACGTTGAACCGGACATTGAGCGAGCGTGTAGACGCTGGCGTCACCCGAACCGTCAGATTGGTCGCGCCTTCCAGGGCATTGAGGAAGGCCACGGCATCGTTGTTGTTGTTGAGAAGGATCGCCGTATTGGCGGCATTGACCGGAAGCGTGCTCGAGCGGGCGCGCTGCAGGTCATACTGCAAGGTAAGACCGGTATCGTTGCCCTGGATCGACATCGTGTTGCCGGCAAAGCCGAAGGCCACCTGTAAACCACTGGCTTCACAGGAAACGGTAATCGTCGCGGGTGCCCGCCCACTCGGCCGGGCCGGGATCAACTGCTCGGATTCAAGCGTCACAGCGGCGCCCGTCGCAGCAGCCTCGGTGTTGCGAAAGAGACCGTCGTAGCAGGCCAGGCGCTCCGTATCCTCTTCGAGAACGGCGCATTGCGCGCCACCCGTCTGTGCAAAGACGGGCATGGGAAACGACATCAGCAGCGGCAATGCCAGAACGGTCAGAACTCTCTTCACAGGCGACTTGCCCCTTTCCTCCATGCCAGCCGTTTCCCGGCCGTGTTTTCTATATAGGTGCAGTCGATCGAAAATTTTAGCCCGACGACTGAGCCAGTGTCAGCCGCGCCACTGGAACACGATAGGGTGAACAGCTGACATAATCGACGCCCAATCCCGAAAAGTACTGCAGCGAAGCCGGATCGCCGGCGTGTTCGCCGCAGATACCGATTTTTAGCTTCGGGTTGGCGGCCCTGCCCCGCTGGATGGCGATCTGGATCAACTCGCCGACCCCTTTTACGTCCAGCGAAACGAACGGATCACGCTCGTAAACGCCCTTGCGCTGGTAGGCGGCCAGGAAGGCTGGCGCATCGTCGCGCGAAATCCCGAAGGTCGTTTGCGTGAGATCGTTGGTGCCAAAGGAAATGAAATCGACCATGTGGGCGATGTCGCCGGTGCGGAGGCACGCCCGCGGCAGCTCGATCATGGTGCCAAAGGAAAAACGCACCCGCTCCGATCGGCTGAGCCCGGCATTTTCCACGATGGCCATGGCGCGTTCCCGCACCCAGGAGACTTCGGTCGCGGTCGAAACGAACGGCACCATCATTTCGACGATGACGGGCTCGTTCTGCGTTTCGCTCGCCGCCCGCGCGCCCGCCAGCATGGCCTGCATCTGCATTTGCAGGATTTCGGGATAGGTGATGGCGAGGCGAACACCGCGATGCCCGAGCATCGGGTTGATCTCGGCAATGCGCTCCAGCCGCAACCGCAGCGCGCGCACCGCGACGCCCAGAGACGCGGCGGTTTCCTCGATTTCTTCGTCGGTGCGCGGCAAAAATTCATGCAGCGGCGGATCGAAGAGGCGCACCGTCACCGGCAGACCCTTCATCGCCGAAAACAGCGCCGAATAGTCGCCGGTCTGGTAGTCGACGAGCCCAGCCAAAGCGCGGGAGCGCGCATCCTCGTCTTCCGAGAGGATCATGCGGCGCAGCGCCACCATTCGTTCGGTAGAAAAGAACATGTGCTCGGATCGCGCGAGACCAATGCCCTCAGCGCCAAAGCTCAGCGCCGTCCTGGCCGATTCCACCGTCTCCACATTGGTCCGCACCGAAATGGAGCGGCTGGCATCGGACCAACCCAGAAGCTTGCCGATCGAGCCGCCGATCTGCGGCTGGGTCAGCGGCAGCGAACCGAGATAGACGGAACCATCGGTGCCATCGATAGTCAGCCCTTTCGCCGGCGCGGAACTCACGATCGCCGATGCGGCACACCATTTCGACGGCATCGACCGACAAGGTGCGCACACCGGCGACGCAGGGCTTACCGGTAATGCGGGCGATGACGCCGGCATGGCTCGACATGCCGCCGCGGGCGGTCAGGATGCCGGTTGCGGCACGCATGCCCTCGATATCGGCCGGGCCGGTCTCATTGACCACCAGAATGCAATGCTGCCCCCGCGCACGCAGCCGCGCCGCATCTTCGGGGTTGAAAACGATGATGCCCGTCGCGGCACCCGGCGACACGCCGAGCCCCACCGCGATCGGCGCCACGCCCTCCGGCGACTTCAACCGCGGATGGAGCATCAGGGCCAGGCGATTGGCGTCGACGCGGCTGACGGCGCTTTGCGGCGTCCACACCTTGCGATCGACCCGGTCCACCGCAGCATTGAGCTCTGCGCCCGGGGTCGCCTGCACGGGACGCGCCGAGATAAAGCGCAACGTGCCTTTCTCTACCGAAACCAGGCAGGCCATGTGCCGCCCCGCCTTGGCGTCGAGGAGGGCGATCAGCGCATTGACGCTTTCGGGCATGCGCGGCAGCGGGCTGCCATCGAGTGGCGCGGGTCCCAGCGCGCCCGTTGTCGCATTGCGCGTCAGAAACTGCTCATCGTCACCGCCTGCCATGACCTGGACCAGGACGATCTGGCGGCTGCGATCTTCTTCGCGCCCGGTCCAGGTTCGGTCCGAAAAGCCATAGCTTTCGAATGCCTGCTTGATCGCGCGCGCAAGAGGCCGGCTCGGGTCCACCGCGTCTTCCGGCAGATCGGGTGCGGGAATGCCGATACGCGCCGGCATCAACCCACCATTGTGGGCAGAGGCCGAGGTGCGCACAACGAGCTTTGGCGGCACGCCATCCTTGTCGACCAGCTTGAACAGGCAGGCGACCCAATGGGTCCGCAGCCTCTTGTCCTTGCGGCCGCGCTCAGCCTGCAGCTCGTCCCAGGCAGCACGAGTAATGGCGATGGTCGGGACCGTGGGGAAACCTGCATCGGCGACACGGAAAATCCAGCGCGCCTTGCCCGTCAGAAGCTTGAGCTGACTGGCGCTGAGGTTCGCTTTCGCCATTGCCGGGGCAATCGCAAACATTTCCTGCGCCAAACTCACTGTGCGGCTTCCCTGTCCATCGACCTGCTCATATTGCCCATGCCCTCAGCGACCGCAACAGCACTTGACTTGCAGGCAGCGCGAAAGCATCTGATCTGGCATGGAAAAAGGCCGCACCTCGACATTCTGCTCTGTGCGCCGCGCGGATTTTGCGCCGGCGTCGACCGCGCCATCCAGATCGTGGAACTGGCGCTCGAAAAATATGGCGCCCCGGTCTATGTGCGGCACGCCATCGTTCACAACAAGTATGTCGTCGACGGCCTCAAAGCCAAGGGCGCCGTGTTTGTCGAGGAACTCTCCGAGATCCCCGATAGCGCCGCACCCGTCGTTTTTTCCGCCCATGGTGTGCCTAAAAGCGTCCCGGCCGACGCCAAGACGCGCAACATGTTCTTTCTCGATGCCACTTGCCCGCTGGTCAGCAAGGTGCATGTGGAGGCGTCGCGCCATTTCGAGGAAGGTCATGAGATCGTCCTCATCGGCCACGCGGGTCACCCTGAAGTGATCGGCACGATGGGCCAGTTGCCGGAAGGCGCCGTGACGCTGATCGAGACCGTCGCGGATGCCAATGCCTTCATCCCGCGCGATCCGAACACCCTTGCCTTCGTCACGCAGACGACGCTCTCGGTCGACGACACCCGCGAAATCGTTGAAGCACTCAAGGCACGCTTTCCGGCGATCAACGGACCGCACAAGGAAGACATCTGCTACGCGACCACCAATCGCCAGGAGGCCATCAAGGCCGTGGCGCCGCTGGTCGATGCCATGATTGTCGTGGGGTCCAAGAACTCGTCCAACTCGCTGCGCCTCGTCGAAGTGGCGCTGCGCTCCGGCTGCAAGGTCGCAACGCTTGTCGACCGCGCCGAAGACATCGACTGGTCGCTTTATTCTGGCCTCTCCTCCCTCGGCGTCAGCGCCGGCGCCTCGGCGCCCGAAAAGCTGGTCGAGGAGGTCATCGACGCCTTCGCCCTGCGCTATGACGTTCGGGTCGAGACCAAGGTCACAGCCGAAGAAAACATCGCCTTCAACATTCCCCGCGTGCTGCGCACGATGGAAGTGGCCGTCGGCCGATGAGCGACCGCGTGGTGATCCACACGGACGGGGCCTGTTCAGGCAATCCCGGACCTGGCGGCTGGGGTGCGATCCTGCAGTTTGGCGCCCACCGCAAAGAGCTCAAGGGCGGCGAAGCTTTGACCACCAACAACCGTATGGAGCTCAAGGCCGCCATCGAGGCGCTGACCGCCCTCACAAGGCCCTGCAACATCGATCTTCATACCGATAGCCAATACGTCAAGAATGGCGTCCAGAGCTGGGTGCATGGCTGGAAGCGCAATGGCTGGCGCACCGCCGACAAGAAGCCGGTCAAGAATGTCGAGCTCTGGCAAGCGCTCGACGAAGCGACGCAGCGCCACGAGATCGAGTGGCACTGGGTCAAGGGTCACGCCGGCGACGAACTCAACGAACGTGCCGACGAGCTCGCTCGCGAAGGCATGGCCCCATTCAAGCAGAAAAAGCCGTCCCGCTCACGCCGCCGGTTTAGCTTCCCGCTTGGGCAGCATGCCCTTGATCGCCCTCCAGGCCGGCGCAATGACGTAGCCGGCCACCGGGATCAGCAGCGCGCCGATCAGGATGCCGAAGACGAAGTCCACTGCAGCCGTCGCCAGCCAGCCGGCAAAGCTGGCAATAGCCGGGAACGTGGCTTCGGCCCAATGGGCTGCTGTTTCGATGATGTGCTCGGGCCAGGCCAGGCCAAACTCGTAAAGCCCATGCACGACGATGCTGCCGCCGACCCAGGTCATGGCAGCGGTGCCGATGATGCTGAGGATGCGCATGAAGTGTGGCATGGCGACGACGATGCCGCGGCCAAGCGCACGGCCACCGCCGGTGCGGCCGTTCTTGGCCAGAAACAGGCCAAAATCGTCGCCCTTCACGATCAGCGCCACGACGCCATAGACGGCAAAGGTGATGCCGATGCCGGCCACCGCCAGGATCGCCGCGCGCGTCCAGAAGTCCGGCGTTTCGATCGCGGCGAGGATGATGGTCATGATCTCGGCCGAGAGAATGAAATCGGTCTTGATCGCGCCGCCGACCTTCTGGTCTTCCAACGTCTGCGGGTCGATCGCCGCCGGCTCAAGCGACGCCTCATGATGCTCGGCCTCGTGCGGCATCAGCGCGTGGAATATCTTTTCGGCGCCTTCATAGCAAAGATAGGCGCCACCGATCATCAGCAACGGCGTGATCAGCCAGGGCGCGAAAAGGCTCAGCAGCAGCGCCGCCGGCAACAGGAACAAAAGCTTGTTCTTGATCGAGCCCCAGGCGATCTTGCCGACAATGGGCAATTCGCGATCGGCCTTGAAGCCTTGCACATAGTTGGGGGTCACCGCGGCGTCGTCGATCACGGCGCCGGCGGCTTTTACGCCTGCCTTGGCAGCCTGCCCGGCAATGTCATCCAGCGAGGCGGCAGCGATCTTGACGATGCCCGCAATGTCGTCGAGCAGAGCTAAAAGACCGACTGCCATCAAAAATCTCCGTTAGCCGGCGACCTTCGAAAAGTCCGCCACAAGGTGCATGGTAACGCGAAGGCGAGCCAAGAGGTTCAAGCGATTAACGCGCACGGCCGGATCGGCGTCGTTGACGAGCACAGCCGTAAAGAATGCGTCGACCGGTGCCCGCAGTGTCGCAAGTTCCGCCATGGCGCCCTTGTAGTCGTCCTTGGCGACATGCGCGGCGACGGCGGCGTGCACGCCATCGACGGCAAAAGCGAGCGCTTCTTCCTCGGGCAGGCGGAACGCAGCCTGGTCCACCGGACCATCATAGCGCGTGCCGTCCTTCTTTTCCTCGGCCGCGAGGATATTGGCGGCACGCTTGTAGCCGGCCAAAAGATTTGCGCCATCGTCTGTCGCCAGCAGCGTCGACAGCGCCTCGGCGCGCTGGCTGATCTGCAGAATGTCGTTGCTGTCCGAAGACAGAACCGCATCGACCAGGTCATGCCGGGCCCCGGCGTCGCGCAAGGTTACCTTGAGGCGATCGTGGAAGAAGGCGAGGAGATCGGCGTCGACCTTGAGCGTGAAGCGCAGGTTATTTTCGGAAATGATGCGAATGATGCCCAGCGCTGCGCGGCGCAGCGCGAAGGGGTCGCGTGAGCCGGTCGGCTTTTCGTCGATTGACCAGAAGCTCGTCAGCACATTGAGCTTGTCGGCCAGCGCCACGGCGATCGACACCGGTTCGGTCGGCACGCGATCGGAGGGGCCGACGGGCTTATAATGCATTTCGACGGCGTTCGCGATTTCCGATGGCTCGCCTTGCGCGGTGGCGTAGTAGCGCCCCATCAGTCCCTGCAGCTCGGGAAATTCGCCGCGACCATCCCGGTGACGAGATCGGCCTTGGCGAGCATGGCCGCACGCTTGGTCTTTTCCACGTCGGCACCCACCTGCGGCGCGATCTCGGCGGCGAGCGCCACAAGCTTTTCCACCATGGCGAACTGGGTGCCGAGCTTGGCGTGGAACACCATGTCTTCGAGCTTGGGCAGGCCGTGCTCGAGCGGAATGGCAAGGTCACCCTGATAGAAAAAGGCGGCGTCCGAAAGGCGGGCGCGAATGACGCGCTCATTTCCTGCCACGACGATCGAGCCGCCGTCGGCAGGGATGGTGTTGCTGGTGATTATGAAATTGGGCGCCAGCTTCCCCGACGCATCGCGCAGGCAGAAGCATTTCTGGTTGGCACGAATGGTGGCGATGATCACCTCTTCGGGGAGTTTGAGGAACTCCGGATCGAACGAGCCCATCATTACATTGGGCCATTCGACGAGGCCCGCGACTTCCTCGAGCAGGCCTTCGTCCTGAATAACCGTCAGCCCCTGTGCAAAGGCCAGGTGATCGGCATCGGTGCGGATGATTTCCTTGCGACGATCGGCGTCCAGCACCACCTTGGCGCGTTCCAGCGCCACGACATAGTCGTCGAAGCGCTTGACGCGGATGGCCTCCGGCGACAGGAAGCGATGGCCGAAAGTCGTCTGCCCCGACTGCAAGGTGAAGGCGGTGAACGGCACCACGACCGGCTCGTCGTTCTCGGTGCCAAAGGTTGCCGTCACGGCGCGCAACGGCCGCACCCAGCTGGCCGTCCCCGAGCCCCAGCGCATGGATTTCGGCCACGGAAAGTCAGCCAGGATTTTCGGCAAGATGCCCGAAAGCAGGTCGACGGCATCTGCGCCGGGCTTGTCGATCCGGGCAACATAAAAGTCGCCCTTCTTGGGATCGCTCTCGACCTTGGCCTCTTCGATCGAGCTCAAGCCAGAAGCGCGCAGGAAACCATCGATCGCCGGCTGCGGCGCCCCAACCTTGGGCCCCTTCTTTTCCTCGCGCGTATCGGGCGAGCGCACCGGCAAGCCGGACACAGCCAGCGCCAGCCGCCGCGGCGTCGCAAAAGCCTTGGCGCCCTCATAAACCAGACCCGCATCGACCAGAGCATTGGTCACGGCCTTCTTCAGGTCCTCCGCCGCGCGGCGCTGAAAGCGGGCGGGAATTTCCTCGGAAAAGAGTTCGAGCAGCAGTTCAGGCATGGCGGCAACCGGGTAGGTGAAGGCAAAGGGTGCTTAGCGCGAGGGCGCGGTTCTGTCGATGGCCTACCAGCCGCCGCCGCCGCCGCCGCCTCCGCCACCGCCGGAGAAGCCGCCGCCGCTTGAGCCGGAGGAGCTGGCCTGTACCGGTTGGGCGGCGACCATGGCCGCGGCCATGCCGGAGCTTGCGGCAGCGACGCCGCGCGACAGGCCGCCATTGCTCCAGCCGCCGTTGCGGCCCGAGTACCAGACCGGCGAATAGCTTCCTTGCGGCTGGGCATTGCGGGCGAGCTCGGCCTCGAAGTGATCGGACCAGGGTTTTTCAACATCGAGCGCGATGGCATAGGGCAGGATGCGCTCGAAGCGCTCCACCGTCAGCGGCGGCTCGTTATTGATGTTGAGCCGGTTCTTTTCGGCCGTGTCGAGATAAAGCCGGAAGCCTTCGATCTCGTCCATGATCTTGCGGCCCTGCACCGTCGGCGCGCGCATCAAGACGGCAAAGATCACCGTCATGACGACGATCGACCCCGCAGCGATCGCGGCGGTGTTGATGGTCACGGTGGTGAGGACAGCGAGCGCCGCACTGGCAAAGTTGAAAAGGAAAATGCCCACGAAGACGATCAGGATGATGCGCTGCACCACATGGCCGGACTTCATGACGTTGAAGAGAACGCTGCCGATCACGCCGACGAAGATGCCGCCAAAAACCGCTGCGACCAGCCAGACCGGATCGAGCGCGTCGAGCGCCACCATGCCGACTAGGGCCAGGATGGCGAGCACGACGCTGAGGACGGCAAAGCTCAGTTGTTGTTAAACCAGATCTTGCGATTTTCCGCTTCGATGGCGCCGGTAAACTCGCTGCGCTTGGTGCCGAGTTCAACGCCACTGGTTTTGTCGAAGCTCACCGAACCGCGCTTGGAAAAATACTCGAACAGCACCTTTTCGCCGGTCGGCAGCTTTTCCCCTGGCTGCTTGCCGGTGGCGGACACGGTCAATGTCTTGGCGGTGTTGTCAATGGTCACCAGCCCCTTGACCCCGAGGTCGAAGATCGCTGCCGTCATCGCCGTCCAGCCAGAGTTTGCAAAACCCCACTTGTGCACATAGTGCACCAGCGCCGGCGAAAAGCCCTTTGGCGGGTGAAAGAGCGGGATCACCGTGCCCTTGGGCGGGTCGCGGCCGATGCGGGACCAGGTGGTAAAATTGAAGGCGAAGAGTGCAATGACCGCCAGGATCGGCAGCCAGATCTCGCGCGTGTCCGAAACGTTCTGCAACAGGGCATCGGCCCCTTGAGGGTAGGCGACGATGCCCGCCGGAAAGGAAACGGCGAAGCTCATTCCCTCCCCGGGTCCGAGTTCCCGCTCGGTGCGGAAGCTCGCCGTCGTGTCGCTTTCGCGCGTGATGGCGACTGCG
This sequence comes from Devosia aurantiaca, assembly GCF_011058215.1. GTDB lineage: Bacteria > Pseudomonadota > Alphaproteobacteria > Rhizobiales > Devosiaceae > Devosia > Devosia aurantiaca. The sequence continues at coordinate 1,409,457 of NZ_JAALFG010000001.1, read as the reverse complement.
GTTTCGGTGGACCCGGCCGCGCCGGTGTAGGCGGCAAGGTTCTGGATGGTTGCGCCCTCAGGCAGGGTCACCCGAGCCACGGACTGGAGTATCGGAAAGTCCCAGTAATTGCCCGTGGCATTCCAATAGATCTCGTCGCCATCAGCGCTGGGCCGCGCCATGCGGTCCATCGTGTACCTGATGGTATAACGGTGCACGCCGGTGTTTAGCAGCGCTTCAGGATTGCCGATCCAGATGCGCTGGAACTCACCCATGCGCTCGACCCGGAACATTTCGTCCCTGCCATCGCGACCGACAGTCTCGACATCAAGATCGATGCGGATCTTGGTGCCCGATGCGCTCAGCATCGTCACCGGGATGTCGCGGTAGATGCCACGACGGATGTCGATGCCCTCGGCATTGACGTCGATCGTTTCGAGCACGGCCACGGACCCATCGGTGCGCAGCGTCACGTCCGATGCAAAAGAGCGGATCTCCTCGCGTGCCAAGCTTGGCAGCGCGAGCGCGAGGAGAACAGCCAGGGTGGCGAGTATACGCGACAGCATGATCTTTATCCCGGGAGACATGCCACACTCGATGTCATCCCCGCGAAGGCGGGGATCCATCCTGAGACCTTAAGATGGGCCCCGGCTCAAGGCCGGGCTGACAGCCGGTAGGTGTGGCTATAAAGGCCTAAAACTTTACCGATGGCACGGCGCGCTCGGCTTCGTTATCGAGCTCGAAATATTCCGCCTGCCGGAACCCAAAACTATTGGCGATGATGTTGGACGGTACGCTCTCGACCTGGATGTTGAGGTTGCGCACGGCGCCATTGTAGTAGCGGCGCGAAAGCTGGATTTCGTCCTCGACACCCTGGAGCGCCGTCTGGAATTCGAGGAAAGTCGTGTTGGCCTTGAGGTCCGGATAGGCCTCGGCAACGGCAATGAGTCGGCCCAGCGCCGTCGACAGCTCGCCTTCCGCCTTGGCGCGGGTTTCCGGGCTGGCCGATTGGGCGCTGGTCGCCTTGGCGCGGGCGCTCACCACGGCGTCGAGCGTTTCGCGCTCATGGGCCATATAGCCCTTCACCGTTTCCATGAGGTTTGGAATGAGGTCGGTGCGGCGCTTGAGCTGCACATCGATACCCGACCAGCCTTCCTTGACCATCTGCCGATTGGACACGAGGCTGTTGTAGATGACGATCGCATAGCCGATAAGGCCGACCACGATCGCTAAGATGACCCATTCCATATGCCCAAACTCCCCAAGACGATGGGGCGGACATTGTCAGGTCAGATCGGGCAAATCAATCGGGGGCCGAAGCTATTCCGCGCCGCCGCCAGCGGTCTGCAGCCAGGCCTCGCCGCAGGCCTTGGCCAGTTCGCGAATGCGCAGGATATAGCTCTGCCGCTCGGTCACGGAGATGACGCCGCGCGCGTCCAGCATGTTGAAATTGTGCGAAGCCTTGACGACCTGCTCATAGGCCGGAATGGCCATGGTCTGACGGTTCGCTTCGGCGCCCTTGGCGAGGATGGCGCGGCATTCGCGCTCCGCATCCTCGAAGTGGCGGAACAGGATTTCGGTGTCCGAAGCCTCGAAATTGTACTTGGACTGCTCCTGCTCGTTTTGCAGGAACACGTCGCCATAGGTGACCTTGTCGGCGCCTGTGCGGCCGTTGAAGTTGAGGTCGTAGACGTTTTCGACGCCCTGCACATACATGGCGAGGCGCTCGAGCCCATAGGTGATTTCGCCGGGCACCGGCGAGCATTCAAATCCTGCCACCTGCTGGAAGTAGGTGAACTGGCTCACTTCCATGCCGTCGCACCAACATTCCCAACCCAGGCCCCAGGCGCCCAGCGTTGGGCTTTCCCAATCGTCCTCGACGAAACGAACGTCATGAACCGACTGGTCGAGCCCGATCGCTGCCAGCGAGTCGAGATAGAGCTGCTGGATATTGTCCGGCGAGGGCTTGAGGATCACCTGGAACTGGTAATAGTGCTGCAGCCGGTTGGGGTTCTCGCCATAGCGGCCGTCCTTGGGACGGCGGGAGGGCTGCACATAGGCAGCTTTCCAGGGCTTCGGCCCCAGCGCACGCAGGGTCGTCGCGGTGTGGAAGGTGCCGGCGCCCATCTGCATGTCATAGGGCTGGAGGATGACACAGCCCTGCTCGGCCCAAAAATTCTGCAGGGTCAGAATCAGGCCCTGGAACGAGTTCCGGGGTCCATATGGGCGGGGCGGTCGGTCATCACAAAGTCCCTTGATTGCGGGACAATGCTCTAGTTTGACGCCCCCAGCGGTCAATGCCGCTTGTCGTCGTTGGGGCGATAGGTGCCGTCATCGTCGCGCTTGAGGTCAATGACGTCAGGCCGCTGCCGCTCGGCCAGATCGCGCTCGCGCCGCAGGCGCTTAGCTTCGGCCGCATCGGCGTTGAACTTGCCCGACCAATCCATCCAGATGCGCCGCACGCCGAGATAGATGACGACGGCGATGAAGGTAAACAGCAGGATGCGCAGCAGCATGTCGGACCGATCTTAAAACGTGCACCCTGATTTAAGCGGCCCCTGCCCCGATTACCAGTCGAGCGCGGCCTCGCCACGAAAGATCGCGTCAAAATGCGGCACGAAGCCATTGCCCTCCGCGCCATGGAGGGCACGGCCCGCCAAAAGCGTCAGCGGCGCACGCGAACCCTTGCTGCCGCGCACTAGAATGCGGGTCGCGGGAGCGTCGGGCCTGGAGGCCAGCGGCAAGACTGTCAAACCACCAAAGCGGCCATCGAGTGCCTTGAGCAGCGCGGTCAGCCCTTCCGCCGGATAGATGAAGATCGCCGTTCCCCGGCCCGTGCACTGGCCGCGGCGCAGCGGCCCCAAAGATCGAGCGCGTCGGTTTCCATGTGCCTCGCATCGGCGCGAGCCAGATCGGGCGCCAGCGTCCCCTGCCCTGCAGCAAAGAATGGCGGGTTGGCGATCACGCCGTCATAGCCGTTGTCGGCCCACCCCGCCGCCCGCCGGGCATCCGCCACCGTCAGGTCCGCCTCGATCACCCGGGCACGCGCTTCCAGCCCATTCCCCGCAACATTGTCCCGGGCCAGCGCCGCTGTCGCCGCATCGCGCTCCAAAAGATCGGCCCGTTCCGCTCGCCCCAGGCTCAGCGCCACGAGACCCGCGGTCCCCACTCCGGCCCCCAGATCCAGCAGCCTGCCCGTTCCAGCGGGCGCTGCGGCGCCCAGCAAGACACTGTCGAGCCCGGCGCGAAAGCCGTGGCGCGGCTGCGACAGAGTGAGCCGTCCGCCCAAAAAGGCGTCGCGCGTCGCCGTTTGGTGTTTTACAAAATCTGTTGTCTGGTCTAGGGACATCGCATGCTTTAGGCGGGGTTTGGCGGGACCATATACGGGTCCGCCCGTTTGCCACCAGTGCCTGCATGGCAACAAGGACCTTTAGGCGGTGTCAGTTCTGCCCCAAATCAACCCAGCGCCAGCAATGAACCCGGTGGAGCGCCTGATGGCCGCGACCGCCGACGACATGGCGCGCGTCAACGAACTGATCCTTGCGCGCGCTCATAGCCATGTCGACATGGTGCCCGAGCTTGCACGCTACCTCATCGATAGCGGCGGCAAGCGCCTGCGCCCGATGCTGACCGTCGCCGCCGCCATCCTCTTCGGCCGTGGAACGGGCAATGAAGTCAATTTCGCGGCGGCCGTCGAATTCATGCACAATGCCACGCTGCTTCACGACGATGTCGTCGATGAAAGCGACATGCGCCGCGGCAAGCCTGCTGCCCGCATGGTCTGGGGCAACAAGGCCTCGATCCTTGTTGGCGATTTTCTCCTCGGCCAGGCCTTCATGATGATGGTCGAAACCGGCGACATCCGCTCGCTGGGCGTCCTCTCCGCTGCTTCCGCTGTCATGGCCGAAGGCGAAGTGTTCCAACTCGCCAAGACCGGCGACCTCCAGACCTCGTCGGAGGATTATGCCGAGGTCATCCGCGCCAAAACGGCCGTGCTCTTTGAAGCCGCCTGTGAAGTGGGTGCCATCTCCGGCGGCGCCGACGAAGCCGGCTGTAAGGCACTGGCGCTTTATGGGCTCGAACTCGGCAATGCCTTTCAGCTGGTCGACGACGCGCTCGACTATGGCGGGCAGTCCGGCACCTTGGGCAAGAATGTCGGCGACGACCTGCGCGAAGGCAAGATGACGCTGCCGGTGATCTTGGCGCTGCAATCGGCCAGCGACAGCGAACGCGCCATCATTGCTAATGCTCTGGGCAATGCCGAGGCCAGCGATCTTGAAGTTCATCAGGTGGTTGCGATCTTTACGCGGTACGACACTCTCAAGCGCACCTTCAGCAAGGCGCAGGAGCATGCTGCCGCAGCGGTGGCCGCGCTTAACGGTCTTCCGGATAGCGAAATGAAGTCGATCCTCATCGACGTCGTCGAGCACAGCGTCAGCCGCGCCAGCTAAGCCCTCGCGCCAGGACCGGCGCGGCGGCGACCCAATAGTCCGGATGAAGCTTGCGGATTTCGTTGGCCGCCTCGTGTGCCGGACCCTCGGCGCCGAAAAGCCCGAAGACCGTTGCCCCCGATCCCGACATGCGTGCCAGCATGCAGCCGGAAGTCTCCGCCAGTTCCTCGATCAAGACGCCGATCTCGGGCACGAGCTTGACTGCCGGCGGCTGCAGGTCATTGCGGGTTTCCCCAGCCACAGCCCCAGCTGCGCCGGCCGCGTCATCGGCGATGGCAGCGCCGGCAGCGGATAATTGTCATGGGCGCGCAAGCGCCGGAACACATCGGGCGTCGAGACCGCGATCAGCGGGTTGATCAGCGTGATGTAGAGCGTCGGAAATTCCGGCAGCGGCGAAAGGATTTCGCCGACGCCTCGCGCCACCAGCGGGCGCGACATCAGGCATGCCGGGACATCGGCACCAAGTTTGGCAGCCAGATCGAAGAGTTCCGGCACGGGCACCGGTTCCTCGGCAGAAGCCGCCATGATGCGCAGGGCGGCCGCCGCGTCGGCCGAGCCGCCGCCGATGCCGGCTGCCACCGGCAGGTTCTTGGTCAGATGCATCCGCAGGCCCGGCAACGACTGGTCCGGCCATTGGTCCCGGAAGGCCGCAGCCGCGCGCAAGACCAGATTGTTCGGACCCGTGCCCAGCGCCCGGCCGAATGGACCCGAGATCGCGAGACTATCGCTTTCGGCCTCTTCCGCACTTAGCTCGTCACCGAGGTCGGCAAAGACGATGAGGCTTTCGAGATCATGATAGCCGTCTTCACGCCGGCGCGTGACATGAAGCGCCAGGTTCACCTTGGCCGGTGCCGACTCCGAAAACACGGCGGACATCGAAACCTATTCGGTTTCGGTCTGCGGCGTCAGCCCTTCGGCAAGTTTGGGCGCAGCGCGCGCGGCAACCTTGCCCTCCTTGTCGACCGAGGTGGCGATGTTCCACTGGAAACGGGCCTCGCGCTTGCGACCCACCTTCCAATAAGCATCGCCCAGATGATCGTTGATCTCGGGGTCGTTGGGCAGGATGGAGACGGCGCGCTCCAGCGTTTCGACCGCTTCGTCGATGCGATCGAGTTTGTAGAAGGCCCAGCCAAGCGAATCGATGATGTAGGCGTCCTCGGGCCGCGCAGCGACAGCTTTCTCGATCATGCCAAGCGCCTCGTCCAGGTGCATGTCCTGGTCGATCCAGCTATAGCCGAGATAGTTCAGCACCGAAGGATGATCCGGATTGAGCGTCAGTGCCTTCTGGAAATCCGCCTCGGCTTTCGGCCATTGACCATCACGCTCATAGGCAATGCCGCGAACATAGTAGAGCCCCCAGTCGGACGCGGCCTCGCCGCCCGAAATGCGCAGCGCTTCGCTATAGGTTTCGGCAGCGTCGGCCCAATCTTCATTGGCCGAAAGCATGTCGCCCAGCGAGGACACGGCCTGAAGATCGTCGGGGTTGAGGGCAACGATGTTGCGCAGGCGGCGGATGCCCTCCTCGCGATTGTCGCCGGCGTCGAGATTTTGCGCGATGCGGATCACCGCGGTCGGCTTCATCGGCGAACTGACCGGGATGGCGTCGTAGAGCGCGTTGGCGGCTTCATGCTGACCGGCAAGGTCGAGCAGTTCGCCGACCGACATCTTGATCAGGTCGCCGGCTGGGTCGAGGTAGATGGCAAGCCGCAGGAACACCAGGGCAAGGTCGGCACTGCCATCGCGTGACAGCGCAACGCCGATGCCGTGGAACATTTCTGCGGCACCGACCTGGACGCTAGATGGGAAAAGATCGGGCTTCTCGCCGGCTTCAAGCGTCGCGCGCAATTGCGTGGTGATCGGGTGCTTGACGCCCTGCGCTTCGAACTCGTCGATAACGTCGAGCGCCGCATCCACCTGACCATCCGCGGCAAGCATCTTGGCATAGGCTTCGACGATGCGCGGCACGAATGGTTCGGCCTCGAAGGCCTGTTCGGCATAGCGCAGGGCCTTGTCGGTGTCGCCCGAAACCTGCGCCATCAGCGCGCGGTGGAACACCAGGAAATCTCCAAGTCCATCGGCTCCAAGCTTGCCCATTAGCGCATCGGCTTCCTCTCCACGGCCGTCGCCGACCAGCGCCCAACCGCGGAGGATGCCAGCGGTAATGCCGGCAAAGCTGTTCTGGCCGACTTCGGCCAATTGCCGCTCGACGGCACCATAGCGGCGTTCTTTGAGCGCCTCGGTGGCGACGACCAATTCCGCCAGTTCGGAAACCGGCTGCAGTTCGATCAAGTGCTTGGCCGTCGTCGATGCTTCGGCAATGCGGCCGTCGGCGGCCAGCGCCACAAAGGCACGATCAAGCAGGATTGGATTGTCCCAGTCGGCTTGCGCTGCCTGATGGAAGGTACGCGCCGCTTCATCGGTGCGCAGGTCCTTCATGGCCTGCTGCCCAGCCAAAAAGCCGCCCGATACGCTGGGGCGGAACATGCGCAACAGATCCTGCGCCGCAGTATTGATATCGAAAAGGCTGGTCTGGGCCGCAACGGGCGAGACCATCAACGCCAGGAAACCGGCCGCTGCGACACGCAGGGCACGACGGGAAAAGTTGAGATTCACGAGGCTTGGGTCTCCCTATGCCGTTGCCGGCAGCTTTGGGGGAAAGATTGTCCGTTTTGGGACCGCGCCGCAAGGCTATGCGCCAAAAGGCCGGTCACATTCCGATGTAGTTGGGTCCGCTGCCGCCTTCGGGCGGCACCCAGGTAATGTTTTGCGCCGGATCCTTGATGTCGCAGGTCTTGCAGTGCACGCAGTTCGCGGCATGGATGCGGAACACCGTTGCTCCACCTTCCTCCGCCACCTCGTAAACCCCGGCAGGACAATAAAGCGGCGCCGGCTCGCCATAGCGCGGCAGGTTTTCGCGGATCGGGATGGTCGGATCGGCAAGCTTGAGATGCACGGGCTGGTCTTCGTCATGCGCCAGATTGGCGAGATAGACCGAGGCCGCGCGATTGAAGGTCAGCTTGCCGTCCGGCTTGGCATAGCTGCGCGGCGTGACGTCCGCGATCGGCGTGAGCTTTGCAAAGTCTTCGCCGCCATGCGAGCGCAGGTTGAGCGGCGACGATTTGAAGATCGCGCGCCACCAGAGTTCGGCGCCGATGGCCAGGGACCCTGCCACCGTGCCAAGCCGGGACCAGAGCGGCTTGGCATTGGCCACCTCCTGCAGCTCGCGGGCAATGCCGGTGCGCATGATGGATGGTCCAAAATCCTCGATAAGATCGTGCTGCCGGCCCTCCGCCAGTGCGGCTCCGACCGCATCGGCAGCGCCAATGCCGGAAAGGATCGCGTTGTGAATGGCCTTGAGCCGCGGCGCATTCATGAAGCCTGCCGCGCAACCGATCAGCCCACCGCCCGGAAAGGCCAGCGTCGGTACCGACTGCCAGCCACCGGCGGTCAGCGCCCGCGCGCCATAACTGATGCAGGTGCCGCCCTCGAGCAGCCTGGCCACCGACGGATGGGTCTTGAAGCGCTGGAACTCGTCGAAGGGCGAAAGCGTCGGATCGCGGTAATCGAGATAGGTGACGAGCCCGACATAGAGCTTGCGATCCTCGGCGTGATAAACGAAGCCGCCGCCCGCCGTGTCGTTGCCCAGTGGAAAGCCAAGATAGTGGTCGACCTGGCCGGGATGGTGCCGATCTGCCGGCACTTCCCAGATTTCCTTGATGCCGAGGCCATATTTCTGCGGTTCGCGATCAAGCCTGAAGTCGCTCTTGATACGCTTGGCCAATGAGCCCCGCGCGCCCTCGGCGATCAGGGTATACTTGGCTTCGAGCGCAATGCCTTCGGCAAAGCTCGACTTGGGATTGCCGTCGTGGTCGCGACCGAGGTCGCCGGTGATGATGCCGCGCACCGGCCCGTCGCCGGTCCTGAGCACATCCACCGCTGCCGTCATCGGGAAGATGTCGACGCCCAGTTCCATCGCCTGTTCGCCCAGCCACTGCACCAGCCGGCCAAGGCTGACGATGACACCATCGGGCGTTTTCATCTGCGGCGGCACCAGGGCGTGAGGCAGCGTGAAGTCACCCGTGGCCGTCAGGAAGTGATACGTGTCCTTGGTGACATCGGGCCCAACCGGCGCGCCCTTCAGCCGCCAGTCCGGGATCAGCGCATCGAGCCCCACCGGATCCATCACGGCGCCACTCAGGATATGCCCGCCGATCTCGGCCGACTTTTCCACCACCGTCACCGCAAGTTCGGGATGGCGCTGTTTTAGCCGGATTGCCGCAGCCAGGCCCGAGGGGCCGGCGCCGACGATCAAGACATCGGTGGGAAGCGTTTCGCGAGTGCCGGCTTCTGCCATTGAACAAGTCTCTTCGGGGGCCAGGGCGCGACTGGTCGCACCCGACGCGGTGTGACATAAGGAGCCCGATGTCTCAAGATCGACCGCCGCTCAACAACGCCGAATTGCTTTCGGTGCTCGATTGGTATCGGGCCGCCGGGGTTGACATGGCCGTGGGCGAGGACCCGGTCGACCGCTTCGCCCAGCGTGCCCCCGCGGCAACGCCGCAGGCAAAAGCTCTGCCCGCAGTTGCCGCGCCAAAACCTGCCGGCCCGGTCGGTGGTGACCCTGCGCAAGCGCGACAGCTCGCCGCTTCGGCACAATCGCTTGATCAGTTGCGTACCATCCTCGACGCCTATGACGGCTGCGGCCTCAAATTCCGCGCCACGCAGCTGGTCTTCGCCGACGGCAATCCGGACGCCGAGATCATGCTGATCGGCGAAGCCCCGGGCGCCGAAGAGGACCTCCAGGGCAAGCCCTTCGTCGGCCGCGCCGGCCAACTGCTCGATCGTATGCTTGGCGCCATCGGCCTCGACCGCACAAAGGTCTTCATCGTCAACACCGTCCCCTGGCGCCCGCCCGGCAATCGCGCCCCGACACCGGAAGAAATCGAACTCTGCCTGCCCTTCCTCGAACGCCAGGTGGAACTGGTCTCGCCCAAGCTTGTCCTGACGCTTGGCGGCCCGGCCATGCAGACCGTGTTCAAGAGCAAGAACGGCATCATCAAGATGCGCGGCAAGTGGGAAACGCTCTCGATCGGCAGCCACAAGGTCGACACCTTGCCAACCCTCCACCCCGCCTACCTGCTCCGCAATCCGCCCGCCAAGCAGCAGGCCTGGCGAGACCTGCTGGCTCTCAAGGCGAAGATGGTGGAATTGGGGCTGGGTTGAAGCTGGCACGATCCGGGATTAGATTAATGCAAGGAGCACACGTCATGTCTCGATCAGCCCGGCGCTACACCCCCGAAGAAGAAGCCGCCATGCGAGCACAAGGTCTTAAGCCGGTAACGGTTTGGGTCTTCGACACTGATCGGCCAGGTTTTGCTGAAGAGTGTGCTCGACAGTCTCGTTTGCTTGCCGAAGCGGACGCACGAGACCCGACGATTGACAGCTTTATGGACGCTGCGAACCGGGATATGGATTTGCCGCCCTATGAAGAGGACTGACATCGTCACCGTCGTATTGGCGGGTGACCTGGGGAAGCCTCGACCTGCTCTCGTTCTGCAGTCTGATCTCTTTTTCCAAAGTGCCAGTGTTGTCGTTGCGCCCATGACAAGCGACATCAGCGATGCGCCATTTGCGCGCGTGACGGTGCATCCCACAGGGGCCAACGGGCTGAGAAAGCCAACGCAGATCATGTTGGACAAAATTACAAATCTGCGGCGAGAAAAGGTGGGCAAGATCATCGGCACACTTGAGAACGACCGGATGGCGCAAGTCGAAAAAGCGCTATCGATTTTCCTCGGACTTGCCTGATCAAATTAGCTATAGCCACGTTGTCGTCACGTTCAGGTGATTTGAGGCCTGAACCCTCCAACGAAGGCCGATAGCGTCATGGCTTCCGTCATCAAGATCTATGCTCTGTTTCTTGGCTCCGCGCTCCTGATGTTCGGCGGCGGCCTGCAGGGCCTGCTGCTGTCCGTGCGCGGTGCGGAAGAGCAATTTTCGCTGCTGGCGCTAGGCCTTATCGGCACCGGCTGGTCCGTCGGCTTCGTCGCCGGGTCGCTGCTGGTGCCGCAGATCGTGCGCAATGTCGGCCATATCCGCGCCTTCTCGGTGATGGCGGCAATCGGTACGATCACCATCCTTCTCAATCTCCTCTGGATCAACGATATCGGCTGGATCCTTCTCCGCGCCCTTTCCGGCTTCTGCTTTGCTGGCGCGGCGATGATCGTTGAAAGCTGGCTCAACGAAGTCGCCGACAACAAGAACCGCGGCACAATCTTTTCAGTCTATGTCACCATCAACATGGCCGCCTCGACGCTGGGGCAGATCGCCATGTCGATCACCGGCACCGCCGGCTACATTCCCTTCGTCATCGGCGCCATCAGCTTCATCTGCGCCGTGCTGCCCACGGCCCTGACCTCGAGCCCGCAGCCAAAGCCCCTGAGCAATGCGCGCATCGATGTGCGGCTGCTCTACAAAACCTCGCCGGTCGCCGCCATCGCGGCTTTTTCCGTCGGCATGGCCAATGGCGCCTTCGGCACGCTGGCGCCCGTTTATGGCTATGAGCGCGGGCTCGATGCCGGCGGTATCGCCCTCCTTTTTGCGGTCGCCGCGATCCTCGGAGCCGTCGCACAGGTGCCATTCGGCCGCCTCTCCGACCGTATCGACCGCCGCCTGGTGCTGATCGGATTGTCGAGCTTTGCAGCGCTGGTCGGCGCCCTCACCGTCATCATCAATCCCGAGGCGGGCTGGGGCATGTATGTGCTTTTTGCCGCCTATGGCTTTGCCGCCAACCCGATCTATGCCGTCGCCGTCGCCCATGCCAACGACTTCGCCAAGGACGGCGATTTTGCCAAGATCGCCGGCGGCATGCTGCTTATCCTGGGCATCGGCCTTGCCATCGGACCCGCGGTCGCCTCGATGATCATGGGCGCCTGGAGCCCGGTCGGCCTCTTCGTCGTCACCGCCACCTTCCATGCGGCCTTGGCCATCGCGGCCTATCTGCGCATGCGCATTCGCCGCAGCGTCGATGCTGCCGATCGCGCGCCGTTCCAGCCGATGAGCGACCGCAATGCAACGCCGGAAAGTTTTGTGCTGGACCCGCGCACCGATAATGATACGGACGTTTCTCCGATGCACCGCGAAGCGGCGGTGCCCGAAGAGCTGATCGAAACAATGGAGCCCGGAAGCGATGTTCAAGACGGCAAAGTTTGAGGATCGCGCCTTCAAGCCCCTCCGGATCGCCGTCATCGCCGTATCCGACACGCGCACGCTCGAAACCGACACGGGAGGCGCACTCCTGAAATCGCTGCTCGAGGCGGACGGGCACCAGTGCTTCGAGCGCCAGGTCGTGCGCGACGATATCCAGCTGATCCGCGCTGCCCTCCAGTCCTATGTCGCCCATCCCGATGTCGACGTGATCCTCACCACCGGCGGCACCGGCTTTTCCGGCCGCGACGTCACGCCCGAAGCCATCGAGCCCCTATTCGACAAACGCATGGAAGGCTTTTCCGTGCTGTTCCACCAATATTCGGCGACCACGGTCGGCACGTCCTCGCTGCAATCGCGCGCCACGGCGGGCCTCGTCGGCGAGACCTTCGTGTTCTGCCTCCCCGGCTCGCGCGGCGCCTGCCGCGATGCCTGGGAAGGCATTTTGAGCCACCAGCTCGATTACCGCCATGCCCCGTGCAATTTCGTCGAGCTGATGCCGCGCCTTAGCGAACGCTGATCCCGGCAGCATCCCAAACGAAAACGGCGCCCCTTGAGGCGCCGTTGTTGTTCAGTGACCGTGGCTCATGCCGCCTGGCATGTCGGGCGGCCGGCGCACGAAGAACGCCGTCACGATCATGCCCAGCGAAATAATGGCGCCGCAAAGGAAGCCCGCGCGAATACCTGCCGCCAGTGCCTCCACACCGCTCAGCCCCTCGGCTGCTTGGGCCGCGGTGGTCAAACTCATCACGGCGACGAACAGCGCAATGCCGGCCGCACCCGCCACCTGCTGCACTGATCCAAGGATCGCACTGCCGTGGGAGTAAAGCGGCATCGGGACAGAACCGAGCGCCGAGGTGAAGAGCGGCGTGAAGGTCAGAGCCAGGCCAAAGCTCAGCGTCATGTGGCCAACGACGACAGCCCATATCGGAGTGGTCGTGCCGACCAGCGTCAGCGCCCACATCACTGCCGAAACCAGGGCAACACCGGGCACCAGTAGTGGCCGTGGCCCGACCCGATCATAAAGCCGACCAACGACAGGTCCCATCAGGCCCATCAGCAGACCACCGGGCAAGAGCATCATGCCGGTCTGCAAGGTATCGAGCCCCAAAACGTTCTGGGTATAGATCGGCAGGAGGATCGAGGAGCCGAGCAGCGCCACCATGGCGATGGCCATGGTCAGCACCGCAATCGAATAATTGGTGTGCTGCAAGGTGCGCAGATCAAGCAGCGCCTTGTTTTGCTGTGCGAGGCGCATCTGGCGCCAGATGAAGACCGCCATGGCAACGAGGCCAATGGCGATTGGGGCCCAGGACGGGATTGGCGAGGGATGGTTTGCCCCTTCGCCCAGGCTCGACAGTCCATAGACGATGCCGCCGAAAGCAAGCGCCGAGAGGATCACCGAAAGCACATCGAGCGGCGCGTAGCGCGGGGTCGTGACATTGCGAATACGGGTAGCGCCGAGGATCAGCGCGCCGATGGCGATCGGCAGGGTGAAGTAGAACATGAAGCGCCAGTCGAAATGGCCGAGGATGAAACCACCGATGGTCGGCCCGATGGCCGGCGCGACGGACATGACGATGGAGATATTGCCCATCATCTTGCCCCGCCCTTCCGGCGGCACCAGGGTCATCACCGTCGTCATCAGGAGCGGCATCATGATCGCCGTGCCCACGGCCTGGACGACACGACCCGCGATCAACAACTCGATCCCGGGTGCTAGCGCGCAGATCAGCGTGCCCAGCGCGAAAACCGACATGGCCAGCATGAAGATCGGGCGCGTATTGATGCGCTGGAGCAGGAAACCGGTGATCGGGATCACCACTGCCATGGTCAGGAGGAATGCCGTCGTCAGCCACTGTGCGGCGCCAGCAGTCACGCCGAGGTCGTTCATCAGGTGCGGAATGGCGACGCTCATGATGGTTTCGTTCAAGAACACCACAAAAGTCGAGACCAGCAGGATGGCGATGACCAGCCGATTCCGTGCTGCATTGTCGGGATGGTGAGGCGCGCTTTGCGGCAGCGCATCCATGGTCGCGTCCATAGTCATCTCGTGTCCCTTTCAAGGATCGTGTCGCCCTCACGACGGAGGAGGCCATCAGCCTTCGACATCTTTTCCAAACTTCCGTGACAAGCCTTGTCAGCAAAGCCGCACGCGCCGCGCGAGCGGACGATTGGCGAGCGGTTGATGGGCTTGGCGGAGCGCGGTTGTCTACGCTCACGAAGTCGCGACGTCCAGTCTTGTAATGCATGAGCGCTATGCCGATATGTCGTCCAGGCAAGCACGCTCACATTGTCGTGTTCTTGTTTTGTTCTCCGAATGCTGATAGCCATATCGGTGTCGCCCGTAGATGATTCATCCTCTCGGCGCGCTAGTCTGGAGAACCGAAAATGGCCCTCTATCAGGCCCCCTCTTTCGAAGCCCTGGAACGCCTGAGCCTCAGCCGCGATGCCGATCTCGCACGGCGTGAGCTGCTGCAGCCAGAACGCATTCGCGGTCGTGGCGCACAGACCAATCGCGTTGGCCGGTTCGAAACGCATCAGCGCGACAGCTTCGATGACGGTTGGGGCACGGTCGAGCCGCTGCCCATGTTCGAGACGGTGGAACATACCGAGCGCGCCAAGACCATCATTACCTCCAATGACAGCCCGGACATTGCTTTCGAGCGCTCGATCAACGCCTATCGCGGCTGCGAGCATGGCTGTTCCTATTGCTTTGCCCGTCCCACCCACGCCTATCTCGGCCACTCCGCCGGGATCGACTTCGAGCGCGACATCTATGTCAAAGCCAATGCCGTCGAAGCTCTGCGCGCGGAAATTTCGGCCAAGAACTATAAGCCAAAGCCCATCGCCATGGGCACCAATACCGACCCCTACCAGCCGGCCGAGCGCAAGCACAAGCTGACACGGGGCATTCTGGAAGTGATGCTGGAAACCAAGCATCCGGTCATGATCGTCACCAAGTCGGCGCTGATCATCCGCGACCTCGACCTGCTTACGGAACTGGCAAAGCTGGGCCTTGTAAAGGTGGCAATCTCGGTCACCTCCATGGACCACAAGCTTTCCCGCAAGATGGAGCCGCGCGCCTCCTCCCCGGCCCGCCGTCTCGAAGCCATCCGGCTCTTGAGCGAAGCGGGCGTGCCGACCGCCATCTTTGCTTCGCCGATGATCCCGGCCATCAACGACATGGAGCTCGAACGCATCCTCGATGCCGGCAAGGCCCAGGGCGCCGTCAGCGCCTCGATGGTGCTGCTGCGCCTCCCCGGCGAAGTGCGCGATGTCTTCCGCGAATGGCTCTTGCGCCACTTCCCCGATCGCGTGCGCCACGTTCTTTCGCTCGTCCGCGACACCCGCGGCGGCAAGGACTACGACGCGCGCTGGGGCACCCGCATGACCGGCGAAGGTCCCTATGCCGTCCTCCTCCGCCAGCGCTTCGAAAAGGCATGCGAACGCTACGGCCTCAACACCAAGCATCCCAGCCTGCGCACCGACCTCTTCGAAGCCCCAAAGCTCGAAAGCAAGCAGATGAGCTTGTTTTAGGGCACCCCCTATCGCCGCGCTCTGATCATTTCAGTAGCCCTCATCCTGAGGCGCGGAGCGCAAGCGGAGCCTCGAAGGACGAGGGCGTGGCACCGAAGCTCCACTCGCCCACCCTCGTGGTTCGAGGCTGCGCTTGCGCTCCGCACCTCACCATGAGGGTTAATCGGCAAACAGCCTCGACCGAATCAACTCCAACACACCCGCGTCTCGATAATCCCGCACGCCAATCACCGCCCCAGCATCGACCAACTGCGCCGGCGTCAATCCCGTCGCCATTCCAACCGTCGCGATCCCGGCCGCAATTGCTGAGGCAATACCTGTCCGCGAATCCTCGAACGCCACGCTGTTCGCCGCCTCCGCACCCAGCAGACGCAGTCCTTCCAAATACGGCAGCGGATGCGGCTTGCCATGCGCCAACTCGTCGCCGATCACCACATGCCTGAACCGGCTTCGCACGCCGATTGCATCCAGCAACAGATCGGCATTGGGCCGCGGTGCATTGGTAACCGCCACCATCCGCACGCCGTTCTCGTCTGCCCAGTCCAATAGGTCGAAAAGGCCGTGCACCGGCTCGATCCCCGTGGCTGCCAGTTCGCGAAAGCGCGCTTCCTTGCCCATCATCACATCGCGTCGGCGGTCCATCGTCTCGCTTGGCAGGAACCGCTCCGCGATCGCCTCATTGGCAAAGCCCTGCAATTCGCGCCCGAACCGTTCACGGTCGAATTTGTGCCCCCAAGGCGCAAAGGTGTCGTTGAAGGCCCGCAGGTGAAGCGGGTCACTTTCCACCAGCGTGCCATCGATATCGAACAGCAGCGCGGCGCCGGGTTTAAGATGCATGGATTGTCCGTCAGAGCGTCAGTATTGCGCGACTTTGCGGGCATAGGTGGACATAAAGTCAAGCGAGGCCAGCACGCCCCGCAGCGAGAGCCGCACCTCAACCGGCTTTTCCACACCGATTAGCGGCACCAGAAGCGTCACCGACGTGCGTTCCTTCATCGTGTCGATCAATGCCTCGGCCCGCGCTGCGTCCAGCACAAAATACTGGTTGATGGTGTTGTAGCGGGTCTCGAGTTCTTCGCCGACGCCGAGCTCGATATCCGGCTGACCGCCGAAACGTAGCACTATGGGCCGGCTCTCGTCATAGCCGCCCTCGTCCAGCGCCACGGTGATCGCCAGATCCAGCGCCCCATCCAGGCGATTGCGGACCAGCGTCAGCTTATAGGCCGGCAGATTGGCGCCGTTGAGCTGCTGGCTGCCAGTCGAGGCAAAGCAGGAAAAGCCGTAAAAGTCGGTGGCATCCTCGTTGATGGCATCGGGACAGGCTGAAAGCCAATCGCGATTATATTCGCGCAACTCGCCATAGGGGTGGTGAAAAGGCTCGGCGCTGGCCGGTGTTGCAAGGGCCAGCACGAGGGCTAGGCAGGGCGCAAAGCGCATGTGATCATCTCCCGGCTTTGCCCCCGGCTCGACTCTAGTATCAGCAGGGAAATGCATCGCAAACATGACATGGTCATGCGCGCTGAATTCCACAACTGTCGTGACGACCTGATCGGAGGCCGCCCATGAAGATCGTCGTCGCCGAGCTTGTTGCTGCCGAGCCGACCGTCCCCGATTTCAGCCACGAAAAAAAAATTGCTGAAGGCCGGCGCCCGCTTCGTTGCCGGTGTCGACGAAGCCGGGCGCGGCCCGCTGGCGGGTCCCGTCGTCGTCGCCGCCGTGCGGCTCGATCCGCGCCGCATCCCCGATGGCCTCAACGATTCAAAAAAGCTCACGGCCGAACAGCGCGAAGCGCTTTACGAAGAGATCGTCGCGACGGCCGATGTCGCCATTGTCAGCGCCCCGCCCAGCGATATCCTCACCCTCAATATTCGCGGCGCCACCCTTGCCGCCATGACGCGGGCCGTGCGCGCCCTGCCCCGGCCCGTCGATCGCGTCCTGGTGGATGGCCGCGATATTCCCCCGGGCCTACCCTGCGAGGGGATCGCGCTGATCGGCGGCGACGGGCGCAGCGTCTCGATCGCCGCGGCCTCGATCGTCGCCAAGGTCACGCGGGATCGCATGTGCAAGATCATGGATTGCGATGCGCCCCATTTCGGCTTTGCCGGGCACAAGGGCTACTCCACCGCGGCTCATCTGACAGCGCTTAACTCCCACGGCCCTTGCCGCCACCACCGCGAGGAATTTGCCCCGGTGGCGGCGCTTCGTTACGCAAACGACCATCCTGGCCGCCGGTTAACGCCCTGCTAACCCCTTGCGAACGCTCCATTAACTTCGGTGCCCTATAAAGAACTGGTTAGTCCTTTGTTAGGGTTAAGTGTATGTTGCGTACCGCGCGTACGGCCCGTTTGGCCGATGCGGAAATGGAAGGCACGCGCCTTCCGATCGATACTATTCTTGTGGGCGATTGCATCGAGCACATGAATAGCTTGCCGGCCGGCTCCGTCGATCTGATTTTCGCCGATCCACCCTATAACCTGCAGCTCGAGCAGGCGCTGACCCGTCCTGACCAATCCAAGGTCGATGCGGTCGATGACGAGTGGGACAAGTTCGATAGCTTTGCCCATTATGACGCCTTCACCAAGGCCTGGATGACGGCAGCCCGCCGCGTCCTCAAGCCCGACGGCGCCATGTGGGTCATCGGCTCCTACCACAATATCTTCCGCGTCGGCACGGCGCTCCAGGACCTCGGCTTCTGGATGCTCAACGACGTGGTCTGGCGCAAAGCCAACCCGATGCCCAATTTCCGCGGCACGCGCTTCACCAATGCGCATGAAACGCTGATCTGGGCGGCCAAGTCGCAAAAAAGCCGCGTCACCTTCAACTACGAAGCGATGAAGCTCGCCAATGACGACACGCAGATGCGGTCCGACTGGCTCTTCCCGCTTTGCACCGGCGCCGAGCGGCTCAAGAACGAAGACGACGACAAGCTTCATCCGACGCAAAAGCCGGAAGCCTTGTTGTTCCGCATTCTCAATGCCACGACCAAGCCGGGCGACATCGTGCTCGACCCGTTCTTCGGCACCGGCACAACCGGCGCCGTCGCGCGCAAGCTGGGCCGCCACTTCATCGGCATCGAGCGCGAGCAAGCCTATATCGACGGCGCTCGCACCCGTATCGCAACCATCCGTCCGGGCGTCTTCGAGGCCCTCCAATCGGTCACGCCAAAGCGCAAGGAAGCCCGCATTCCCTTCGGTTCGCTTGTTGAACAAGGTGTGTGATCGAACCAGGTGCGCAACTTTTCGACTTAACGAAACGTTACTTTGCCATGGTTCGTGCAGACGGCTCGCTCGTCTCCGGTCCGCACCAGGGTTCGATCCACAAGGTCGGCGCTTTGGTCCAGGGCTCGGAGGCATGCAACGGGTGGACTTTCTGGCACCACGAACAGTCTGGCGTTGTCGAGCCGATCGATAGTCTTCGGAGCGACATCCGCCAACGCCTTGAATCGCTTTCTGCCTGATCCTGACCTCCAATCATTCAGGCCTTACTAAACGACCGCCGGTTTGCCCCGGCGGTCTTTTTCTTTGTGGGTCAGGGTGCAATCAGCGTTACGCTGGGGAAGTAGGTCTCGTAGCGACGACGGTCTCGGGTCAGCAGAGTTATATTCCTTGCTACAGCGTGCCCACCGATGAAAAAATCTGGCAGTACACCTGTGCGAGTGCCGCCGTGACGCCGATAACGTTGAAAGGCCTTTGCTGCAAGAAATAGAGCCTGCCTGGGCAAGTCTACGTGACGGACCTGCATATCAGTTAGCAACCGCTCGACCTCGCCGAGGTCGTCGTAGCGCACGGCGATTTCGGCAAAAATTACATCGTTGATAATGAGCGGTCCAGCGAGACGAGCGGCGTCGAGCCTGTTGACCGACCATGCGGCCCAGTCTGGGTCACCGGTGATCACATCAAGCAGGACATTGGTATCGACGAGCGTCAATCTTCACCGCGGGTCATTGCCATGACCTCATCGGTGCTCATTCCCGGACCAGCATGGCCTAGAAACTTGGCAAAGAAGCTTTCTGACTTGGGTTCGTTTGCCACTAAAACGACTTCGCCGCTTTGAAGCTGCCGAAAATCTATCTTGCTTCCCGGCTGCAGCCCGAGGTGCTGACGGATTGGCTCAGGAATGGTGATCTTGCCGTCTTCGGTCATCACTTCGCTCATTGTCGGCTCCTCACAGGCATTTCGAAGATAGTACCCTGCCTCGATGCCAACAACCCCTAGCCCAATCCAGCCTGGGCCAGAACCTTGCGGAAAAGGGTCGGCAGGGCCTCGCCCTTGAGCGCCGCCGGCTCCGACCACCAGCCCCCGTCCAGGGCCTCGGGCAAAACTATCGCCGACCAGATCTCGAGTTCGAGCCGGAAGTGGGTAAAGACATGCACGACCTGCCCGCGATGGCGCCATTCTCCCGTCGCCGGATAAATCGGTTCGCCCGCATCCTCCGCCCAGATGCTGGTCGGCACTTCCGTCATGCCGCCAAGAAGGCCCTTGCCCGGCCGCGACTGCAGGTAAACATCGCCCGACGCATCGGTCATCACGAAGGCATGGCCGCGCCGCACCGGCTTCTCTGCCTTTTCCGGCTTGATCGGATAGCGCTCGGGCGCGCCTTCCCTGGTCGCCAGACAGCCCGGCTGGATCGGGCAAACGAGGCAATAGGCCGTGCGCGGCGCGCAGATCGTTGCACCCAGATCCATCATCGCCTGCGCAAAGTCCCCTGCCCGCGCCGGCACGGCAATCTGCAGCGCGCCGCGCAAGGCGTCCTTGGCGTTACGCACCGGCACGGGGAGCGCATAATAGCGCGCCAGCACGCGGTCGAGATTGCCATCGAGCACGGCGATGCGCTCGTCAAAGCAGATCGCCGCGATGGCGGCGCTGGTATAAGCCCCCACGCCGGGCAGCGTCTGCAGTCCCGCCGCCGTGTCCGGAAACACCCCGCCATGATCGCGCACCACCGCCTGGGCGCAGGCATGAAGATTGCGTGCCCTTGCATAATAGCCGAGCCCGGCCCATTCCCGCAGCACCGCATCGAGCGGCGCCGCTGCCAGATCCTCGACCCGCGGCCAAAGGCTCGTGAAGCGCAAAAATACTTCTGCACTGCGGCCACCGTCGTCTGCTGCAGCATGACTTCGCTCAGCCACACCCGATAAGGATCGGGCCGCATTCCGGCCTTTCGGTCTTGCGGCGAAACGCGCCAGGGCAGATCGCGCGCGTGGCGATCATACCATTCGAGCACGGCCTCGGCATTGAGCGGATGGGGATTGGTCAGGAGCATGGCCGAGCCTATACTTGCCCGCCTCAACCCTGTCATTCCCGCGCTTGCGGGACCCTCTCACATCCGAGCGAGAATGGCCGACGATCTGCCCACGCCCAAGCGCCGCAACAAGACCCTCTCGGTCGCTGACGCGCTAGCCGGCGCGCTTGATCCTATGCTCAAGAAGCGCGGCTTTGCCAGCCGGGACATCATCACCCACTGGCGCTCGATCGCGCCGAAACCCTTCGACAGCACGACGCAGCCCGACAAGCTCAGCTGGCCGCGCAGCGCTGATGGGGCGGAAGGCGCGGTGCTTTATTTGCGCTGCGCTCCGGGCACCGCCGTCTTCGCCCAGCACGAAGCCCCCGCCATCGCCAAGGCCGTCAACCGCTATTTCGGCTATGTGCTCGTGGGCGAAGTGCGGCTTTCGGCCGAGCCATTCACCCCCAGTTCAGCCGGCAAGGTGCAAAAACGCAGCAGCCGAGCCAAAGCACGGTTGCCAAGGTCGACGCTTTGACGGCCCAGGTCGAGGACGATGCCTTGCGACAGTCTCTTCAGGCTCTGGGCCTCGCGCTTTCGAGCCGAAACAAGCGCTGATATTCACCCTCAAGTGATGCTTGTGCCCACTTGCCGACACCTTCGGCCCGTGTAGTGTCCCCGCATCTTAAAAAGGAGCGTCTCCAAGTGAAGTTCAATCGCCGCGAAACCATTCTTCTAGCTGCTGCCGCCTCGGCGCTGAGCCTTGCCGGCGCTGCGACCGCGCAGGCGGCCGAAGGCGATATGATCGACATTGCCAAGCTGATGGCCCCCGCCGGTGGCCTCGAAGACAAGTTCGAGGGCAGCGCCGACGCTCCCGTGACCGTCATCGAATATGCTTCGCCCACCTGCCCGCACTGCGCGACCTTCCACAACACGGTCTATGAGCCGTTCAAGGAAGAATACATCAATACGGGCAAGGTCAAGTTCGTCCTCCGCCCCTTCGCCCGCAATGCTATCGACGCGGCGATCTTCCTTCTCGCCGAAGCTGCAGGCCCGGTCGCCTACCACAACGTCATCGCCACCTATTTCAAGACGCAGAACGAATGGGGCATGTCCGACAAGCCGCGCGACGCCCTCTTCACCGTGGCGCAGCAGCTTGGCTTTACTGAGGAAACGTTCAACGCCGCCTTGACGAATCAGGACGGCTTCACCGCGATTGAAGCGCAGAAAAACCAGGCTCTGGACGAGTTCGGTCTGACGGGAACGCCGACATTCTATGTCAACGGCAAGACGCTTTCGGGAGGCAAGACGCTCGAGCAGCTCGCTGCCGAGATCGACCCGCTCGTGCCCGCCGATTTTGTCCCCACCACCCCCGACGCAGCCGCAGCGGCACCCGCCGCAACCACTGCACCTTCGACCGAAGCGGCACCAACCAACACCATGGCTCCGGCAAACGAAACTGCCCCCGCCAACACCATGGCGCCAGCCACCGAAACACCCGTCGCTCCTGCACAGTAACTCTCAGCAGGACTCTAAGCTCTTGCGCCTCCCTCCCCTCGATGGGGAGGGAATGAGGGTGGGTGGGGCCAAGCACACGATCCATTGTGCCTGACCCCACCCCACCCAGCTTTGCTACAGCCCTTCGGGCTTAGCGACGCTACCCTCCCCATCAAGGGGATGGATAGAAAGTGAAATTCTTCCGCCTCCGCCTCCACGGCTTCAAATCTTTCTCCGACGAAACCGTGCTCGTCATGGAGCCGGGCCTTACCGGCATTGTCGGCCCGAATGGCTGCGGCAAATCCAATCTTGTCGAAGCCATGCGCTGGGTCATGGGCGAAAGCTCATACAAGGCCATGCGCGCCTCGGGCATGGATGACGTCATCTTTTCCGGCTCCGGCAATCGGCCGGCCCGCAATACCGCCGAAGTCACCCTCGTTCTCGATAATGCCGACCGCACGGCCCCGGCAGCGCTCAACAGTGCCGACATTTTGGAAGTCACCCGCCGCATCGAGCGCGAGGCCGGCTCGGTCTACCGCGTCAACGGCCGCGAGGTCCGCGCCCGCGATGTGCAATTGCTGTTCGCCGATGCCTCGACCGGCGCGCATTCGCCCGCCATGGTACGGCAGGGCCAGATCGGCGAGCTGATTGCCGCCAAGCCTACCGCGCGCCGTGCCCTGCTCGAAGAAGCCGCCGGCATTTCGGGGCTTCATTCCCGCCGCCACGAGGCCGAATTGCGCCTTCGCGCTGCCGAAAGCAATCTCGAGCGCGTCGACGACATCATTGCCCAGGTTCAAACCCAGCTCGAACAGCTCAAGCGCCAGGCACGCCTTGCCACTCGCTACCGTGCTTTATCCGGCGACATCCGCCGCGCGGAAGCCACCTTGTTTCACATCCGCTGGGTCGCCACCCGCGTCGCCGAAAAAGAAAACGAAGCCGCGCAGTCCGTCCTGATCCGCCAGCTCGCCGACGCCAACCACGCCCAGCTCACCGCGCAGCGCCATGCCGAGATTGCAGAGGCCGCGCTTGCTCCGTTGCGGGAGCGCGAGGCCGTCACGGGCGCCGTGCTGCAGCGCTATACGATCCTTGCCGAGCAGCTCGCCGAAGAAACGCGGCGCCTCGCCCAGCGTCGCGCCGAACTCGAAAACCGCTTGCGCCAGATTGCCGGCGACGGTGCGCGCGAGCGCGAGCTTGTCGCCGAAAGCGAGACCACGCTCGCCTCTTATAAGGAAGAGCAGGATCGGCTCGCCGCCGAGCAAGCCGCTTCAAAGGCCGACCAGGAAAAAGCTCGCGGCGAAGCCCAGGCCGCTCAAGCCCTCGTTGCCGAAGCCGAGACGGCGTTGCGCACCGCCGCGGACGCGCTTGCCCAGAACCGGGCGCGCCGCAGCCAGGCGCAGCGCAACCTGCAGGATGCCACGGCCCGCCACGGCCGCACCGCCGCCCAGCTTGCAGAAGTCGATCGCGACATTGCCCGCGTACTCGCAACCCTGAAGCTGACGAAACCGTCACCCAGCGCCGCGCTGCACTCGATGCGGCGCAGGCCACCATGGCCGATGCCGAAACCGAGGCCCTCCAAGCCGAAGAGCAAGCCACCGCGGCCCAGGCCAAGCTCGACGCCGCCCGCCCGCGTCTCGCCCAACTCGATGCCCTGGTCGCACGCCTCGAAGCCGAGGCATCGACGCTTGCCAAGATGCTCTCGACCGGCGGGACCCTGTTCCCCGCCGTGGTCGATGAACTCAAAGTTTCCCCGGCTATGAGACGGCCCTCGGCGCGGCTTTGGGTGATGACCTCGAAGCCAGCGGCGACGCCGGCGCACCGGTCCATTGGTCCGCGGCCCTCGACGGTCGCGACGACCCCGCTTTGCCGCAGGCGGCAGAGCCGCTTTCCCGCTATGTCAGCGGCAGCGCCCTGCTCAAGCGCCGCCTCGACCAGGTCGGCTTGATCGATGCGGCCGACGGACCGGCCTTGATGCGGGCGCTGCGTCCCGGTCAGCGGCTCGTCACCCTCGACGGCGCGCTTTGGCGCTGGGACGGCTTCGTTGCCGCTGCCGACGCACCCAGTGCTGCGGCACAGCGCCTGGCGCAGCGCAATCGCCTTGCCGAACTGGACGAGGAAATCCTCCAGGCCAAAGGCGAACGCAATGGCTGGCGCCGCGATGTCGACGCTCTCGCCTCAACCCTCGAAGCCGCCCGCCAGGCCGAACGCTCCCTCCGAGAAGAGTGGCGCCGTGCCCAACACGCGATCGGCCTTGCGCAAGCCGATCTCGACAAGGCCCAGCGCGCGCTGGGCGACCTCGCCACCCGCCGCGCCGGCCTCGACGAAGCCCAGTCCCGTCTCACCACCTCGCTGCGCGAAGCCGAAGCGGCGCTCAACGCCGCCCGCCAGTTCCTCGCCGAAACCGCCGACGAAGCAGGCCTCTCCGCTGAAGTGACGACACGTCAATCGCAGCTCGCCACACTCCGCGAGCGGGCCGACCAGGCCCGTCTTCGTCTCAGCACGATCGACTCTGCCGCAACCATGCGCGCAGCTCGCCTCGATCAGCTCGCCCGCGACACCCAGTCCTGGCAAAGGCGCAGCGCGGGCGCGCGGGCCCAGCTCGCAACCCTCGACCAGCGCACGTCGGAAGTTGAGGCGCAGCTTGAAAGCCTCGTCGCGTCTCCGGAGGGTTTTTCGTCCCGCCAAGCCCAGCTCGACGAGCAAATCGACATTGCCCGCGCCGACCACCAGACGGCCGGAGACCGCCTTAGTGCCGCACAGACCACCTGGCGCGATGCCGATCGTGCGCTGAAATTGGCCGGTGACGCGCTCAATGCCGTACGCATCGAGCTCACCCGCATCGAAGAACGCGTCAAAGGCTCGATCGCCCAGCGACAGCAGATCGAACGGCAAATCGAAGAGTCCCTCGGCATCCCGGCTGCCAGGACGCTCGAAGCCTCCGGCATCCGGCCCGAAGAAGCGCTGCCCAATGAACATGCGACCGAACAAAAGCTGGAGCGTCTTAAATCCGAGCGCGAGCGCCTGGGCGGCGTCAATCTTTCCGCCGAACAGGAAGCCGTCGAAGTTCAGCAAAAACTCGACACCATGATCGCCGACCGAGACGACATCATCGATGCCATCGCCAAGCTCCGCAGCGCCATCGGCCAGCTAAACCGCGAAGGCCGCGCCCGCCTCAACGAGGCATTTGGGCGGGTCAACACCTTCTTCCAGGAGCTCTTCACCACTCTCTTTGGTGGCGGCACGGCGGAACTGAGCTTTGTCGAAAGCGATGACCCGCTAGAAGCGGGCCTTGAAATCATCGCCCGCCCGCCCGGCAAGAAGCCGCAGACCATGACGCTGCTCTCGGGAGGCGAGCAGGCGCTCACGGCCATGTCGCTGATCTTTGCCGTCTTCCTCACCAATCCAGCGCCCATTTGCGTCCTCGACGAAGTCGACGCCCCGCTCGACGACGCCAATGTCGAACGTTTCTGCAACCTCCTCGACTCAATGCGCCAGCGCACCGACACGCGCTTCATGGTCATCACCCACAATCCCATCACCATGGCCCGCATGGATCGCCTCTTCGGCGTCACCATGGCCGAGCGCGGCGTTTCGCAGCTCGTGTCGGTCGATCTCACCACCGCCGAGAGTTTTCGCGAGGCCGTCTAGCGACAGAATCCCCCAGGCTCGCCACGACTGCGCCACGATCAAAGTGTGGACAGCATGCCGCACCCCTGCACCGCGACGAAAACATTATATAAAACAGCACCTTACGGCGCCACAGCTCGCCTTGACACCGAAAACCCCCACCACTATGTTGCGCGCGACTTAAAAGGCGTCCCGGAAAGCCCGGGAAATGGCCGGCCACGAGGAAGCTGCGGATGACAACACCGCCGGGTGACCAGGGCCGACCGGACAGCGCCAAGGGGGCGACGAGCGATCTTGCATCGCGCATCGCCTCTGCCAAGCGGGAGCGTATCCAGGAGGACAACAGAGCCACCCGGGATGCTTCTCCGGAAATGAGCGGTATGGCGCGCGGCTTGCGCATCGGTACCGAGTTCATCTCCGCGGTTCTGGTGGGTGCCGGCATCGGCTATCTCATCGATCTTGGCCTGGGGACCAGCCCCTGGGGCTTGCTCATCTTGTTGCTGATGGGCTTTGCCGCTGGAATCCTGAACGTCATCCGAGTGGTGGCGGAAATGAATGCCGCATCGCCTGCCCCGCCGGGGTCCGATCTTGGACCCGACGCGGACGACGAAGAGCGGAACGTATAGTGATGGCGAATAGAGGGCTTCATGGCCGGTACTGACCCGATCCACCAGTTTGTCATCTATGACATCTTCAAGCTCTTCACCGTTGGCGGTGATGCAGCCGAAGGCACCGGTACAACCCTCGCCTTCACCAATTCCTCGCTGTTCATGGTGCTGACCGTTGCCGCGATCGTCGGCTTCATGCTGTTCGCCACCTCGGGCTCCAAGCTCGTGCCGAGCCGGCTCCAGCTTTCCGCCGAGCTCTTATATGAATTCGTGGCGGGCATGATCCGAAGCGCCGCCGGCACCGCCGGCATGAAGTTCTTCCCGCTGGTCTTTTCGCTCTTCACCTTCATCTTCGTGGCCAATATGTGGGGCATGGTGCCCTACTTCTTCACGGTCACCAGCCACATCATCGTCACCTTCGCGCTGTCGATGCTCGTGTTCCTCACCGTCATCGTCTACGGCTTCGTCAAGAACGGGCCGAAATTCCTCAAGCTCTTCGTGCCGTCGGGCGTGCCCGGCTACATCCTTCCCATCGTGGCGCCGATCGAGGTCATTTCCTTCCTCTCGCGTCCGATCAGCCTTTCGGTCCGTTTGTTCGGCAATATCCTTGCCGGCCATATCACGCTCAAGGTCTTCACCGGCTTTGCCGTGATGATGATCGGTGGCCTTGGTGCCCTGGGCTGGGGCGCTGCCATCCTGCCCATGCTGATGGCCATCGCCCTGACCGGTCTCGAGTTTCTCGTCGGTGCAATTCAGGCTTACGTCTTCGCGCTCCTGACCTGCATGTATCTCAACGACGCGATCCACCCGTCCCACTAATCCCCATTCCCGGCGGGTGGCCCGCCGGAAACCCAAGTCGCTTGAAAGGACTACAAAATGGAAGCTGAAGCCGCAAAGTTCATCGGTGCCGGTATTGCTTGTTTCGGTATGGCTGGCGCCGCCATTGGCGTGGCCAACATTTTCGGCAACTTCCTGTCGGGTGCCCTGCGCAACCCGTCGGCTGCTCCGAGCCAGTTCGGTAACCTGATTTTCGGTTTCGCCGTGACCGAAGCTCTGGGCATCTTCTCGTTCCTGGTTGCCCTGATCCTGCTGTTCGTCGCCTAATTTCGCGACCGACGCCGATCCCGCGGCCGGGCTCTCGTCCGGCTGCGCTTCTTCCTCCGACCGCCCTGGTCGGATGAACTGCATTTAACGGGACCTCGACCAGATGGTAACGCAAGTCTTCGCTCAGGAAGCGGAAACGCCGACCGAGCAGAACCTCGATCAGGCGGTTGACGCCTCCCATGGCGAGCCGGTTCCCGGCGCAACGGGCCATGATCCCACGGCCGATACCCATTCGACCGCAGAAGTTCATGCCGACGAGTCGCATGGCGTGTTCCCGCCCTTCGATCCGGCGACGTTCCCCAGCCAGCTGCTCTGGCTCGCCATTACCTTTGGCGCGCTTTATGTAGTGATGAGCCGGGTGGCGCTGCCGCGTCTCGGGGGATCCTCGAAAACCGCAAGGCCCTGATCGATGCCGATCTGGCCGCGGCCGATGCCGATCGCGCCAAGACCGATGCGGCGATCGCTTCCTATGAGTCGGCGCTGGCTGCCGCCAAGAGCAATGCTCAGGCGATCGCCACCCAGACCCGCGAAGCCATCAATGCGGATCTCGCCGCCAAGCGCGCTGCGGCTGAAACCGATCTTGCCAGCAAGGTCAGCGCTGCCGAAGCCCGCATTGCCGGGACCAAGGCGGAAGCCCTTACCCATGTGGACGAGATCGCGGCGGAAACGGCCCAGGCCGTGGTCGCCCAGCTCGTCGGCGAAGTCTCGCCCGAGAGCGTTCGCGCGGCCGTAGCGAAGGTGAAAGGATAATGGTTATGCCAGAATGGTTGGATAACAGCTTCTTTGCCACCGTTGCCCTGGTCATCTTCCTCGGCATGATGGTCGCCTTCGGCGTGCCGCGCATTATCGGCAAGATGCTCGATGGCCGCATCCGCCAGATCGAGGACGATATCGCCGAAGCCAAGCGCCTGCGCTCGGAAGCGGCGGCCCTGCTGGTCGAATACGAACAAAAGCGTCTGTCGGCCGAGAAGGAAGCCGAAGGCATCGTCGCCGCTGCCCGCGAAGAGGCCTCCCGTCTCACCGCTGAAGCTCAGGCCTCGCTGGCCGATCTCGTCACCCGCCGCACCAAGGCCGTGGAAGACAAGATCGCCCAGGCCGAAGCCCAGGCCATCGCCGAAGTTCGCGCCCGCTCCGCCGACCTCGCCATCGAGGCCGCCCGCACCGTCCTGTCCGACGAGATGAACCGCAACGGCAACCGCGTCGTCGACGCCGCTATCGCCGATGTCGGCAATCGCCTGAACTAAACGGCTCTGTGTTTTGATCTCTAAAGGCGGGCAGCAGTGCCCGCCTTTTTCTTTGCATCGAACCCATCGACCAGTAGCCCTCATCCTGAGATGCGAAGCGCAGCGCAGCCTCGAAGGACGAGGGCGTGGCACGCAAGCCTCCACTCCCTAAACCACCCCACCCTCGATCCCTCCCCCTCAAGGGGAGGGAAGCGCATGCCCGAGGTCAGTGTTTATCCCCCTCCCCTCGATGCACCGGTCAGCAGACACGCGCGATGGGATTGTTCATCGCCTCCCTCGCCTTGAGGGGGAGGGAACGAGGGTGGGGTGGGGTCGCGCCTTCTACATGTGTGCATTGCCCCACTTCGTCGATCGTCGCTGGGCCGATAGGCCCTAGCAAGCTGAGGTAAGGGCGCCCCCACCCTGCTCAAATCAAAGGCTGTTAGCGACCCCTGCATAAGGATTGACCCCGCTCCAAATCTCCCGCATGGTCCCCTCGACTGCGGGAGAGACTGGCCATCAGCGCCAGCGCCGAAGGAGCAACCGCCCCGGAAACTCTCAGGCAAACGGACCGCAGTCGGGTCAAACACTCTGGAAAGCAGGCTTTCGGGCCTCTCCGAAGGAGCAACCGGCGCTCAGCTGGGAAATCTCTCAGGGCAAGGACAGAGGGGGCACGAACATTCCGCTTCATCGCGGGATCTTGTCGTGTCACCCGAACCCCGAGTTGCTCATGGCCGATAATAGCGCCGACAATCTCAAGCAGACCCCGCTCTTTGAACGACATGTTGCCGCCCTTGGCCGCATGGTGCCGTTCGGCGGCTATGCCCTGCCCGTTCAATATCCCACCGGCATCATGGCCGAGCATAAATGGACGCGCGAACAGGCGGGCCTCTTCGACGTCAGCCATATGGGTCCCGCCTTCCTTGTGCTGGCCGATCCCAGCGGTGACACCGATGCGGATCACGCCACCCTATCGGCAGTCATCGAGCCGCTGATCTGTGGCGACATTGCCGGCCTCCGCCCCGGCCAAGTCCGTTACACCCTGCTCTTGAACGAGACCGGCGGCGTCATCGACGACCTCATGGTCGCTCGATCCCCGGCGACATCCGGCGGCCTCTACCTTGTGGTCAATGCCGGCACCAAGGAGCACGACTTCGCTCTCATCGAACAGGCCGCGGGCGAGCGCGCGAGGCTGATCCGTGCCGACGAGGACCATGCCCTCCTTGCCCTCCAAGGTCCCGAAGCCGTCAACGTCCTCTCCGCCCTTGTGCCGCAAGCCGCAGACCTCGGCTTCATGACCCACGGCGCATTCGCCTGGGGCCAAGAAGAACTCCTCATCTCCCGCTCCGGCTATACCGGTGAGGATGGCTTTGAAATCCTGGTCAACAACAGCGCCGCCAGCGAACTCTGGGACGCGCTTCTTGCCGATACCCGCGTTCGCCCCATCGGCCTTGGAGCCCGCGATAGTCTTCGCCTCGAAGCCGGTCTGCCGCTCTATGGCCATGACCTCGACGAAACCATCTCCCCGATCGAAGCCGACCTCGGCTTTGCCGTTTCAAGCGCCGCCGCCGAGGCCGCCGACTTTCCAGGCGCCACGCGCATCCTTGCCGAACGCGAGGGCCAGCTTTCCCGCAAGCGCGTCGGCCTCCTGGTGGAGGGTGCGCCCGCGCGCGAAGGCGCCGAAATCCTCGATGGCAATGGTCAGCCCGTTGGCGTCGTCACCAGCGGCGGCTTTGCGCCGTCGCTGGGCAAGGCAATCGCCCTCGGCTTCGTCCCCCTTCATTCACCGCCCCCGGCACCAAGCTTCAGGTTTCTGTCCGCGGCCGCGCCCAGCCGGCCGAGGTCGCGTCGACCCCCTTCGTTCCCCACCGCTATTTCCGCAAATCGCTCTGAGGCTCCCATGACCACCAAGTTCACCCAAGACCACGAATATATCCGCATCGAAGGCTCAACCGGCATCGTCGGCATCACCAACTACGCGCAGGAGCAATTGGGCGACATCGTCTTCGTCGAATTGCCCGCCGTCGGCACCGTTCTCAAGAAGGGTGACGAGGCTGCCGTGGTGGAGTCGGTCAAGGCTGCGTCCGAGATCTATGCGCCGGTCTCCGGAGAGGTCGTCGAGGTTAACAGTCTGCTAACCGACGCGCCTGGAACGCTGAATTCCGACGCCGAAAACACGGGCTGGATGTTCAAGATTGCGATTTCGGAAGCCTCCGAAATCGAGAAACTGCTCGATGCCGATGGCTATGCGGAGCTGACGCTCTAACCATGCGCTATCTCCCCCACTCCGCCGCCGAACGCGCCGAAATGCTCGGCGTTATCGGCGCCACCGATATCGACGCCCTGTTCAGCGCCGTTCCCAAATCCGCGTTGCGCAGTTTCGACCTCGACCTCCCGGCCCACAGCCCGGAATTCCTGGTCGAACGCCACATGCGTGCCCTCGCCGCCAAGAACCATGCGGCCGGCGATGGCCCCTTTTTCGTGGGCGCCGGCGCTTATCGTCACCATGTCCCGGCCACCGTTGACCACCTGATACAGCGTTCGGAATGGCTCACCGCCTATACGCCCTACCAGCCGGAAATCTCGCAGGGCACCCTGCAGATGCTATTCGAGTTCCAGACCCAGGTCGCCAAGATCACCGGCATGGACGTCGCCAATGCCTCGCTCTACGACGGCTCGACCGCGACGGCCGAAGCCGTGCTGATGGCGCGCCGCATCACCAAGAAGAACAAGGTCGTTCTTTCCGGCGGTCTCCATCCCCATTACCGCGACGTGGTCAAAGCCTACCTCAAGGACGACCCTGACCTTGTCTGCCTCTCTCCCTCGCCGGAAGGCCAGGGCGATATCCTGAGCCAAGTGGATAACAAGACCGCGGCCATCGTCATCCAGACGCCAGACTTTTACGGGCACCTGCGGGACCTTAAAGGTGCCGCAGAGGCCGCCCATGCGCAGGGCGCCCTCCTGATCGTCGTCATCACCGAAGTGGTGTCGCTGGGCCTCCTTGAAGCGCCGGGCGCCCTGGGTGCCGACATTGTCGTTGCCGAAGGGCAAAGCATCGGCAATGCCCTCAACTTCGGCGGGCCCTATCTTGGCCTCATGGCCACGCGCAAGGACTTCATCCGGCAGATGCCGGGGCGGCTCTGCGGCGAAACCGTCGATGCCGAAGGCAATCGCGGTTTCGTTCTCACGCTCTCGACCCGCGAGCAGCATATCCGTCGCGAAAAGGCGACATCCAACATCTGCACCAATTCCGGTCTCTGCGCGCTGGCTTTTTCGATCCACATGGCGCTCCTGGGGGAAGCCGGCTTTGTGCGCCTGGCGCGGCTCAACCACGCCAGCGCTATCAAGCTGGCTGACGCGCTTACCGCAGTGACCGGCGTCGAGGTTCTCAACGACACCTTCTTCAACGAGCTGACCATTCGCGTGAGCGAACCCGCCGCCCCTCTCGTCGAGCGCCTCGCCCGGCGCGGCATCCTTGCCGGCGTCCCAGCCAGCCGGCTGTTGCCAGGCGATGCGGAGGTCGAGAACCTCCTGGTCCTCGCCGCAACCGAACTGACCACGGACCTCGATATCGAGGCACTGACCACCGCGCTCGCGGAGGAGCTGGCATGAGCATGAACACACAAGGCCGTCCCACCGGCATCGGTACCCTGGGCACCTCGGCATCCGGCTCGGCTCTCCTGCCCGACGAACCGCTGCTGTTTGAAATCGGCGACACCGAGCATTCCGGCGTCGACCTGCCAGAAGTCGACCTTGCCACCGATCGCCTCGGCGGCTTCGGTCGCAAGAGCAAGCTCGATCTGGCCGGCCTCACCGAGCCGGAAGCCATGCGCCACTATGTGCGGCTCAGCCGGCTCAATCACTCGATCGATTCGGGCATGTATCCGCTTGGCTCCTGCACCATGAAGCACAATCCGCGCCTCAATGAGAAAATGGCGCGGCTCCCCGGCTTCAGCGACATTCATCCGTTGCAGCCGGTCTCCACGGTGCAAGGCGCGCTCGAACTCATGAACGAGCTCAGCCACTGGCTTCTTACTTTGACCAACACCGCTGCGGTGGCTCTGTCTCCAAAGGCCGGCGCGCATGGCGAGCTGCTCGGCATGATGGCGATCAAGGCCGCGCAGGAAGCCAAGGGCGAAGCGCATCGCACGATCGTCCTCGTTCCCGAAAGCGCTCATGGCACCAATCCGGCCACCGCCGCCTTTCTCGGCTACACGGTCAAGCCGGTGCCCGCCCGCGCTGATGGCACGGTCGATGTGGAAGCGGTCAAGGCGGCGCTATCGCCGGATGTCGCTGCCATCATGCTGACCAATCCCAACACCTGCGGCCTCTTCGAACCGCAGGTCATCGAGATCGCGCAAGCGGTGCACGATGCCGGCGCCTTCTTCTACTGCGACGGCGCCAATTTCAACGCCATCATGGGCGGGCGTGGTGCGTCCGGGCGATCTGGGCATCGACGCCATGCACATCAACCTTCACAAAACCTTCTCGACCCCGCATGGCGGTGGCGGTCCGGGTGCGGGTCCGGTCGTGCTCTCGGCGGCCCTGGCGCCGTTTGCTCCAGTTCCGTTCATCAAAGGGGTCCAGGACCGCCTTGAAC
Organism: Devosia aurantiaca; assembly: GCF_011058215.1. Taxonomy (GTDB): domain Bacteria; phylum Pseudomonadota; class Alphaproteobacteria; order Rhizobiales; family Devosiaceae; genus Devosia; species Devosia aurantiaca. The sequence continues at coordinate 1,376,405 of NZ_JAALFG010000001.1, read as the reverse complement.
TTATCGAGCACATCGAGGCAAATGCTCTCGGTCGCGTCACCGCCTTCCACGGCCAAATGGGCATGTATGTCCGCGCCCTCACCTATATGCTGAGCCACGGCGCCGATGGTCTGGCCCAAGCAGCGCAGGATGCGGTGCTCAACGCCAACTACATCAAGTCACGGCTGGAACACGCTTTTTCGGTGCCGTTCCCGGACTATCCGACCATGCATGAAGCCCTTTTCGACGACAGCTTCCTCAAGGACAGCGGCGTTTCCACCCTCGATTTTGCCAAGGCCATGATCGACGAAGGCTTCCATCCGATGACCATGTATTTCCCGCTGGTCGTCCACGGCGCCATGCTGGTCGAACCGACAGAAAGCGAGAGCAAACAAACACTTGACCGCTTCTGCGACGTGATGCTGGAGCTGGCCAAGGACGCAAAAGACGGCAATTCGGCGCGCTTCACCTCCGCTCCCACCAAGGCCCCGCGCCGCCGGCTCGACGAAACACGAGCCGCCCGCCAGCCGATCCTCAAGTGGGAACGGCCGGTCGATCTTCCCAAGGCTGCTGAATAAGAAAAGGCCCGGGAAACCGGGCCTTTTTGCTACTTGGTGTCGAAACCGACCCAGATGGTGATGGTCTCACCACCCAGATACGGGATGGTGACGTTTTCCACCACCTTGACGAATTCCGCCGTCTGCGCCGGCGGTACGATCGGCACGGCCACGGTGTATTTTTCCGAAAAGATCGCCTGTCCGTCGCGCTCGACGGCAAAGCGGATCGGAGCATTGATCGAAGTCTGGGTGCCCGCCGGCCCGAGCAGCACGCGACCGCTTGCGCCCATATTGACCGTGATCTTGCCGTTGGAGACGATGCAGTTGCGCGACGTCTCGTCGATAACGCCTTGATATTGCAGGGACCGTGGGTCGCCAGCCCGGCCACCGCCGTAATAATACATGGCCTCGCCGCCGAGCCTCACCTTGATCGGCGGGCATTCGGTCGCGATCACGGGCAGCGCGCTGGTCTGAGCCTGCGCAACCGCTTGCGGGCTGGCCGTAGCGTTCTGAAGGTTCGCGTTCGCTGCAGAACCCCCGCCCATCATGCCGCCCATGGAGCAACCGGCGAGCAAAGCTGCCAAGGCGCCGAGAGCGGAGAAGCGGAGCGCGGATGTGAATGTTGTCGTCATGGTCGAACCTGGCTCCTGACGGTTAGGCAGCGGCTTCGAGGGCCATCAGGATGGCTGGGGCGCCGGTCGCCGTGATGCCGGGCGCATCTTCCACGAACACATCTCCGACGATCCCATCCTTGATGATCATGGCGGCGCGAACATAGCGCACACCCATGCTGGACTTCGAAAAATCCTTGTCGAGCCCGAGTGCACGCGCGAGATCGGCATTGCCATCGGCGATGAAGTCCAGCGTGTCGAGCGCGTTGGAGGCCTCGGCCCAGGCTTTCATTACGTGGTGATCATTGGTCGCGACGCAGACGATGCGGCTAACGCCGGCAGCCTCGAGCTTTGCCGCGTTGGAGATAAAGCTCGGCAAATGGTTGACGTGGCAGGTTGGCGTAAAGGCACCGGGGACGGAAAACAGCACGACCGTGCCTTGCCCGAGAATAGCATCGCTGGTCGTGTCTTCGATCCCGGAGGCTGTGATCAGCTTGATCCCGACCGAAGGGATCGCATCGCCGCGTTCAATCATAGATGAAAATGCCCCATATACCGGCAGCACGTGCCGCCAAGCTTCGTTTCGTCCCGGCTCGTCATCGACCGGGCTCGCCCTCGTCGTTGATCGAAACCGTATCCACCCCGTCGCCAGCCTCGATCGACCGGCTCACCATATAGGCGCCCCTGTCGGTCATGAAGGTGAGTTCCACATCCATGCCGTCGAGGGCACTATTGTCGGTTTTGCCCAGGATGGGAAGGAGCACTAATCCGGCTTGCGGACTTTTTGCGGCGCGCCAAAAAGGGTTTCGCCACTGTCTGTCGCCGCAATCAGGCTTTGAGAATCCAACAGATCCGGCGCGACTTCTACTGCAAGTTGCTCACCAGCCATTTCGACGTCACCAATTGGCTCGCCGCTTCCGTCCCAAGCCAGTGGCACCTCGGCCAGCGCCTGCCGAATGCGCAGCGCGCTCGGTCGATCCGGCTTCTTATCGAAGATGGGAAGCGCGAAACGGGCCTGTGCCGGGATGCAGATATCGGAGCAAACTCCAAGTGTAATGGCGACGTCCAGTCGCGCCGCCGGATCGGTCACGTCAATGGCGAGCGGCAGGACCGTGTGGCCGTAATAAACGTAGTCGAGATAGCCGTTCTTGTCCTCGCGCAAGGGATACGGCCACAGCACCCGATGGGAGCCGATGCCCGTAGATGCGGTAAAATCAAGATCCAGGGGAAGACCGGTTTCCCCGGGCACGCGCCAATAGGTCTTGGTGTCGTCGGGCATGTCTAGCTCAAGCGCGACCAGGGTTTCGCCGCCGTCAGTGATCTCGCCGGTACTGATGAGACGCATCGCCACGCCCGGCGCCACCTCCTGCCATGGCGTTTCTGCAGCGCCGACAGGAGCGATCAGAGCAAGCGCGGCACTGGCGAGGACGGGTAAACGCATAGCGCGGAATTAACGCAGGAAAAGGTGAACGAACACCCACCCCGGCTTCATGGCTTCGTGAAGCCTTGCTGCCTGCTGGCAAGCTTGGCACAGGGCAGCGCGGCGCTTACATTAGCGGCATGAATTCACTCGAAGGCCAATTTCTCGTCGCTATGCCCGACATGGAAGACGAGCGTTTCGCGGAAAGCGTCATCCTCGTCGTCGGGCACGGCGCCGAGGGCGCCATGGGGCTCGTCGTCAACCACGAGCTCGCCAATCTCACCTTTGCCGATATCATCGACGAGCTCGATCTCGGCGATCCGGACGCGGTCATTCGCCTCCCGGACAGCATTCGCCAGCGTGCCGTGATGCGTGGCGGTCCGGTAGAAAAAGGCCGCGGCTTCGTGCTGCACAGTGGCGATTACCACAGCGGCAACACCTATAAAGTCACCGAGGAAGTAGGGCTGACCGCCACGCTGGATGTGCTCAAGGCCATGGCCTTCGGTCCTGCGCCCAAGCGCTCGCTCTTTGCCCTGGGCTGCTGCGGCTGGAGCGCCGGGCAGCTCGAAAGCGAGATCACCGCCAATGGCTGGCTGACGGTGCCGTTTAACCGCGAGCTGATCTTCGATGTGCCGGTCGAGGACCGATACGATCATGCCCTGGCCAGCCTTCATATCACCCGAGCGACGCTGAGTTCAGAAGCCGGCCACGGCTAGCAATTACTTCGCGAGCTGCGCCGCCAGGTGCTTGCCAAATTCTGGCGCGGTCATGGCCGCGCCGAAGGCGAAGCCCTGCCCCAGGCGGCAATTGAGACCCTTCAGCAGTTCGATGTCGCCCGGCGTTTCGACGCCCTCGGCAATCACCATGAGATCAAGGTCCTGCGCCAGGGTGACGATGGACTTGATGATCGGCGCCTGCGTGTGGCCGAGCGATTTGTTGTCGCCCATGGAGACGAAATCAGCCGGGATCTTGATCGTGTCGAATGGAAAGCGGTGAAGATAGCTAAGCGACGAGTGGCCGTTGCCGAAATCGTCGAGCGCCAATCCCAGGCCCATGCCGCGCAGAGCCTCTAGCATGAAAGCGGAATGCTCGGGATTGGTCATCACCTGCGACTCGGTCAGCTCCAGCTTGAGGTGATTGGCGATGCCGGGGTTGTCACCGATCACCGCCCTGATGTCGTTGAGGAGGCTTCGATCTGCCAGCTGGCCGGGTGAGAGGTTCACCGAAACAAAGAAGTCTTCCGGCATGCTCTGGATCGTCGTCATCCAGTCGCGCATCTGAAACGCGGCCTGCTCAAAGGCGATGCGGCCCAGCCGCTCGATCTGGCCAGAGCGTTCGGCAAGGGTAATGAACTCGCTGGGCGGGACGATGCCGCGCGTCGGGTGCAGCCAGCGCATCAGCGCCTCGGCCCCGGCGATCTTGCGGGTCGTGATATCCATCACCGGCTGGAACTGCACCTGCAGTTCGCCCTGCGTCATGCCGCGCTCGAGATCTTCCTCGCTGGCCTTGTTGTAGGAGGCGATCGATCGTGCCGAGGCGCGATAGGCCTCGATGCGGTCGCCGCCGAGGCGCTTGGCGTAATACATGGCGAGTTCGGCATCGCGAAGCACATCGGGCGCGCCCACCGGGTTGCTGTCATAAATGGTGACACCAATAGAAGCGGTCAGCGTCAGATCGCGATCGCCGAAGTTGAACGGTGCCTTGAGCGCCTTACGGATCTGCTCGGCGGTTTCCGCAATCTTGGCCGCAGCCTGTTCGGAGGCAAGGATGACGGCGAACTGGTCGCCGGTGATCCGCGCCACCGTGTCGAGCGGTCGCATGATGCGGGATATACGACGGGCGATCGCCAGAAGCACCGAGTCCGCTGCCGAATGGCCGATCCGCTCTTCGAGCTCCATGAAGCGATCGATGTCGATCAGGAACACGGCCGGCTTGGTGCCGCCCGGCGTCTTGGCGCGCACAAGGGCGCGTTCCAGGCGGTCGAGGAAGAGCTGGCGGTTGGGCAGGCCGGTGAGGCTGTCATGAACCGCGTCGTGCAACAGGCGCTCGCGCGAGGCCCGATCTTCGGTCACGTCCTGCAGCGTGCCGACGATGCGGTTGACCTGTCCGTCACCACCGAGCACCGGCTTCACGCGCATGCGGAAGGAGCGATAATTGCCATCGTGGCCGGCAACGCGGATGTCGGACGAAACCTTGCCGCGTCGCAGTTCGACCAGAGTGTCGAAAGCGGTGCGGAAGCGATCACGATCGTCGGGATGGACACGATCGAGCCAACGCTTGATGGCGCCGCGCATGGCGCCACGCTTCTCCCCCAGACGCGTGGTCAGTTCATCGCTGACCGTGACGCGGTCGCGCTCGATGTTCCAGTCGAAAACGAAATCGCCGGAACCGGTGAGCGCCAGGGCGCGGCGTTCGACTTCGCTCAACGTGCCGATCGTCACCTGCCCTTCCGAAAAGGCATGCTGCACCGACGTGAAGCCAAGCAACATGACGATAAGCACCAAGCCACCCGCAACAGCAGGCTGCGCAACGTCATTGGTGACCTGCCCCGAGATCACCAGCCAGGCATAGAACAAGAGCGCAATATAGATGATCCAGGTGGGCACGAGGAGCACGGCCCGATCGTAGCCGCGCAGTGCCAGGAGCAGGATCAAGAAGAAGCCCGAAATGCCGAGCAGAGCCATGACCAGGCGGGAGATCGTTGCGGCAATGGATGGGTCGAAGAAGGCAAAGGCAAAGAGCGCGAGAAACAGCGCTCCGAGCCCGAGCGCCAGATGGATGAAGCGCAGGTGCCAGCGGTGAAGATTGAGGTAGATGAAAAGGAAGCCCGCTAGCGTCGTCGCCAGTCCAGCTTCCGCCGCTGCACGCAGCGGCTGCATGCCGGAGGCGGATAGGCCGAGAATACGGCCCAGCAGCCCGAAATCGATCAAAAGGTAAGCCAAAACGGCCCAGGCAAAAGCGGCCGTCGCCGGGAACACGCCGCGACCCTTGACCACGAACATGATGGTCAAGAACACGGCCGCCAGTGACGCCACGCCCAGCACCACGCCACGGAACAAGGTGAAGGAGTTGACATAATCGCGATAAGCGCCAGGCTCCCAGAGATAAAGCTCGGGCAGGCGCGGGGAGGAGAGTTCGGCCACCACGGTCATGGTGGCGCCAGGGTCGAGCGTCACCTCGAAAACGTCGCTCTCGGGATCCGCAATACGCTCCGGCCGGATGCCGGCGCTCGGGGTCACCGCGGCAATACGAGCGGCGCCCAGATCGGGCTGGAAAACCCCTGAACCCGGCAGCCGGAAGAAGGGCGCCACCAGCAGGCGCTGGATCTGCTGGTCGCTGTCATTTCGCAATGCGATCAGGGCGAAGAACGGATTGGTGTTCGGGTTTCCGGCCACCACCTCGATACGGCGAATGATGCCGTCGGCGTCCGGAGCGGTCGAAAGCTGAACGCGTCCACCCTGCCCAGGCACCACTTCGATGACGTCGGAAAGATTGACGGCGTTGACATCCTCGGGGACCGAAATGACCTCGAATCCCCGGGCCGGGGCAAGGCAGAACAGCGCGATTGCGAGGAGAAACGCGAAGACAGACAGATGACGCATCAGGTGCAGCTAATTCCTGCGCTAGGCTTCTTTGTGGCGGCGATCCCGGAAAGTGCAGCAAGCCCAAAGAGGCAAGTGGTGGCGACCTCCAGCGGCGCTAACTTGGTACGGGAGATTGTTCTGCGCCACAAGCGCCGAGCCATGTTGCGCAATGGCAACACCGGCTAAGCGACCCAGCCTTGGCGCTGCGCGAAACGCGAGGTTTCCCAGCGCTCGCGATTGAGGCCCATCAATACATGGTCCTCCCAGCGGCCATTGATCTGCAGGTAGGACTTGGCGAAGCCTTCCTCGACGAAGCCGTTCTTTTCCAGCACGCGCCGCGACGCCGCGTTGGTGGGCAAAAATGCCGCATGAATGCGGTGGAGGTCCAGCGTCTCGAACACAAAGGGCACGACGATCGCTACGCCCTCGGTCATCATGCCCTTGCCCGCATAGTTCTGGCCCATCCAATAGCCAAGGCTGACGAACTGGGCGGCGCGCCGGCGGATGTTGGAAAGCGTGATGCCGCCGACCAGGGTTTCCACGCCATTTTCTCCGCGGAACAGGAAGAATGTATAGTCCGTCCCCTCCTCCGCCTCTTCGCGGGCGCGGCGCACGCGCATGGCAAAGACGCGGCGCTGCAGATCGAGTTCGGTCCAGCGAGGCTCGAAGGGACGAAGGAAATCCTGGCTCGCGCGGCGCAGGGCATACCACTGCGCATAGTCATGCATCTGCGGCAGCCGCAGCGACAGGCGCGGACCGCGCAGGGTGATAAACGGCGCCGGGGATGACCAGGGCCACAGCATCGGAAATTACCCGCGCAGCATTTCGCCGATGCTTTCCACATCGGCGAGGCCGCTGATCGGTCCGATCCCGGCCACGGTCGGCGACGGTGCCGAGAAAATCTGCTCGGCGACTTCGCGGACGCGGTTGGCAGTGATGCGGTTGATCCGCTCGACCGTTTCCGCCATCTGGATCGGACGGCCCCAAAGAATCTGCTGGCGCGCGAGCTGGCCGGCACGGGCCGATGGGCTTTCGAGCGACATCAGCAGACCGGCGCGAATCTGGTTGCGCACGCGCACCACTTCCTCGTCGCTGATGCTTTCGGTGGCGCGCTTCAGCTCATCGAGGATCACCGGCACCAATTCGCCAACTTCGTCTTCGCCCGTCGCCGCGGCTACGCCGAAAACGCCGCTATCGGCGAAGGCCCAGTGGAAGGAATAGACCGAATAACAAAGGCCGCGCTTTTCGCGCACTTCCTGGAACAGACGCGAGCTCATTCCGCCGCCGAGAATCGAGGCCAAAACCTGCGCGGCGTAGAACCCGTCCGAGTTATAGGCGCGGCCTTCGAAACCCAGGACGATATGGGCCTGCTCATGGTCCGAAATCAGCCGCTCCTGGCCGCCCTTGTATTCGGCGCGCTGCGGATCGGGCGCACCATTAGGCAGAAGATCGGCGTAGCGGGCGCGGGCAACGTCCACGAGACCTTCGTGGTCGACATTGCCAGCGGCCGCGATGACCATGTGATCGCCCACATAATTGCGGCGCATATATTTGCGGATGGTCTCGGGCGAAAAGTCACGCACCGAATCCACGGTGCCCAGGATCGTGCGACCGATCGGTTGGCTGGGATAGGCGGCCTGCTGAAAGAGGTCGAAGACATGATCGTCGGGATTGTCGCGCGCCGCGCCGATTTCCTGGACGATTACCTGCTGTTCGCGGGCCAGTTCTTCCTCGTCGAAGACCGAGTTCTGCAGAATGTCGGACAGGATGTCGGCGGCCAGGACCACATCGTCCTTGAGGACGCGGGCAAAGTAGCCGGTATGTTCGATGGAGGTCGCGGCGTTGAGGTCGCCACCGACATTCTCGATGGTTTCGGCAATCTGCAGCGCCGAGCGCGTCTTGGTGCCCTTGAAGGCCATGTGCTCGAGTAGATGAGAAATGCCGTGTTCGGCCTTGCGCTCGGAGCGGGCGCCGGCCTTCACCCAGACACCCAATGAAGCGCTTTCCAGATGCGGCATGTCATCGGTGAGCACCACCATGCCGTTTTCCAGGGTCGTCGATTGTACGCTCACACCAGTCCTCCTGAGCCTTCGGCGTTAAAGGCCGCGGCTCGTCTATTCGTTCACGCGCGGCTGCGGGCTGCGATGAAATCTTCAATCTGGCGCTGCTCGTTGGGCAGCACCGTAAGCCGTTCGGGCCGGCCGAAAAGGTCGCTCATCCAGGCGGGCAAAGCCGGGTCGATGCCGGATGCTTCCTTGACCGCCGCCGGAAACTTGGCCGGATGCGCAGTCCCGAGCGTGACCATAGGCGTCCCCGAATGCGGCAGAGCCAGAGCGACGCCGAGGCCCACAGCCGTATGCGGATCGAGCAGATAGCCGCTCCGCTGCTGCGCTTCGGCAATGACCCGGCGCGTTGCCGTTTCGTCGGTGGTGCCGGCGTCGAAATCGCGACGGATGGCAGCGATCGATTGCTCCGGCAAATCGAAGCCGCGCGACTGTTTAAGCGCCCCCATCATCTGGTTGACGGCCTGTGCATCGCGACCAGCGCTTTCAAACAGCAGCCGTTCGAAGTTGGACGATATCTGGATATCCATGGACGGGCTGATGGTTGGCGCGACGCCCTCCATTTCGTAGCGTCCCGTGGACAAAGTGCGGCGCAAAATGTCGTTGGCATTGGTGGCGATCACCAGGCGCTCGATCGGCAGGCCCATCTGCTTGGCACAATAGCCGGCAAAGATGTCGCCGAAATTGCCGGTCGGCACGCAGAAACTCACCTTGCGCTTCGGCGCGCCAAGCGACACGGCAGCGGTAAAATAGTAGACGATCTGCGCGACGATGCGGCCCCAATTGATGGAGTTGACGCCTGACAAACGCATGCGGTCGCGGAAAGCGTGATGATTGAACATCGCCTTCACCGCATCCTGGCAATCATCGAAGGTTCCTTCGATGGCGATGTTGTGGACGTTGTCGTCGAGCACCGTGGTCATCTGCCGGCGCTGCACTTCCGAGGTGCGGCCGCGCGGATGAAGGATGAAGATGTCGGTGGTCTGCCGGCCGCGGAAGGCTTCGATGGCTGCCGAACCCGTGTCGCCAGACGTCGCGCCGACGATGGTCGCGTGTTGCCCGCGCTCGGCCAGAATGTGATCCATGATGCGGCTTAGAAACTGCATGGCCACGTCCTTGAAGGCCAAGGTAGGGCCGTGGAACAGCTCCAGCACGAAGTGGCCGGGCTCCAGCTCGACCAGTGGCGCAATCGAAGGATGGCGGAAGGTGGCGTAAGCGCCGTCGATGATTTCCTTGAGCTTGTCCGCCGCAATCTCGCCTTCGGTGAAGCGCGAGATAATGGCGTAGGCGACCTCGGCATAGGGTTTGCCGGCAAAACTGGCGATCTCGTCCGAGCTGATCTGCGGCCAGCTTGCCGGCACATAGAGCCCGCCATCGGTGGCGAGACCAGCCAGGACGGCGTCGGAGAAACCGAGCGCTGGCGCCTGGCCACGCGTAGAAACAAACTGCATAGGGGAAAAGGGCCCTTTAAGAATTGGTGCAACCTAGTCAAAGCGGCGCGTAGCCGCAAGCTCAGGTGCCTGCGGCGCGGGGCGACTGCGTTGCCAGAGCCAGGCGCCGACCATGACGACTGCAATAATGGCAAAGCCATACCAGGTGAGCGCATAGCCGAAATGGCTATTGGGGAAGGCGATCACGGTTTCGCCGCCCTGCGGCAGGTCGCCCTCGCCGCCGGCCAGAAGGTCGACATAGAAGGGGGCGAAGGGCGCCAGTTGCGGGTCGACCATTGCGGCCAGGCGCTCGGGGTTACGCACCCATTCGATGCGATTGGACATGTCGGGTTCAGGCGCCATCATGCCGATGGCTTCCCCGGGCCGGAAGAGCCCCACAACAGTCACCGATCCGGGATCGTCGCCGTGCAGGTCTCCGAGCGCCGCCTGCTCCTGGTAGTCCTGCGGAACGAAGCCGCGATTGACGAAGACCGTGCCGCCGCCGTCGAGCTCGAAGGGCGTCACGACCCAATACCCTGGACCCGAGAAGCGGCCGCGCGGGGTGGAGAGGCTGGTAAAAACCGTCACCGTCTGCGTGTAGCGGTAAGTGCCGGTGAGTGTGACGGGCTGGAAGTTCCACTCGTCCATGACGAGGCCGTCCCACTGTTCGGCTGCGGGCGCCGGGATGGGTTCGGCCGCAAGACGGCTGTCGACAGCGGCGATCAACGCTTCCTTTTCGCCAAGCCGCTGCATCTGCCAGTTGCCCAGGAAAGCACAGACCACAGCCAGCGTCAGCATAACGATGGCGAAGAGCCAATCGGACCAACGGAGGTTGCGCAGGGCTGTGGACGGGGACGGTGCTGACACGCTTTGAGCTCCAAAGAAAAAGGGCGCAGCCTCGCCGCGCCCTCTTCGAATTTTTGTGTTCCGCTAGTGGTTCAGCGGCACGCCCCAGCTGCCCCACACATAGATGGAGGCAAAGAGGAAGAGCCAGACGACGTCCACGAAGTGCCAGTACCAGGCGGCAAATTCAAAGCCCAGGTGACGCTCGGTGGTGAACTGACCCATTTCGGCGCGAACGAGGCAAACCAGGAGGAAGATGGTACCGATCAGGACGTGGAAGCCATGAAGGCCCGTCGCCATGACGAAGGTCGAGCCATACATGTTGCCGGTGAAGGAGAAGCCGGCATGGCTATATTCGAGGTACTGGACGCAGGTAAAGAGCGCACCCAGGGCGACGGTCAACACCAGACCCCAACGGAGACCCTGGCGGTCGCCTTCGAGAAGGGCGTGATGCGCCCAGGTCACCGTGGTGCCGGAGGTCAGAAGGATCAGCGTGTTAAAAAGCGGCAGGTGGAAGGGGTCGAACACTTCGACGCCGGCCGGCGGCCAATGTCCACCGGTCGCGGCGACGCGGGCATATTGCTCGACGTCGTCAAGGCGGAAGAAGCCGTCGAAATAGGCCCAGAAGAAGGCCACGAACAGCATAACTTCGGAAGCAATGAACAGCATCATGCCATAGCGATGATGCATCTGGACGACCGGGGTATGGTCAACGCCGTTTTCGGCTTCCTTGACCACATCGGACCACCAGGCAAACATGACGTACAGGACGCCAAGGAACCCTGCGGCAAAGAGAAGCCAGGTATCGAAGTGCAGCCAGGAGATCAGGCCGATCATCATCACGAAGACGGCGACAGAGATCCAGAATGGCCACGGACTGGGCTCAACCATATGATAGTCATGGTTTTTTTCGATGGTGGCCATGTTCAGCTTCCCTCGTTGTCTGAAGCGTAGAAGGTATAAGAGAGCGTAATCTCTTTGACGGTTGCCAGTTCGTGGTTCTTGTCGAGATCGGGATCGACAAAGAAGACGATGGGCATTTCGACGGTTTCGCCAGGCTGAAGCGTCTGCTCGGTGAAGCAGAAGCACTCGATCTTGTTAAAGTAGACGCCGGCCTTTTCAGGAACGACGTTGAAGATTGCCTGGCCGGTAACCGGTTTGTCGGAATTATTCGTGGCGATATAATTGACCGTGTCGACGCGGCCAATTTGGTCCTTGAGCGGCTTTGCAGCCTGCACCGTCCATGCCAGAGCGGTGTCGACGTTCACGTCGAACCGTGTGGTCATTTCCCGCGCAATTACGCCCTTAGGGTTATCGGACGCGACCTGGGTTGTGCCGCCATAGCCGGTGACCTGGCAGAAGAGCTGGTAAAGCGGCACGGATGCGAAGGCGAGGCCGACCATGCCGACCGCAAGGCCGCTCAGCATGACGCCAACGCGCTTGTTCTTGCGCCCACGTTCTTCGTGCATGGCGAGAAGTGCGTCCGTCATCAGAGCGACCGATCGAAAAGCGCCGGACCCATCTTGACGATGGTCAGTACGTAAAAGGTCAGCGCGAAAAGCGCGAGGGCAGCGGCGAGCGCCAGGGAGCGGCGGCGGCGCTGCTTGCGGAAGGCAGCGTCCTGCTCGGGGTCAGGCCATTGGGGACGAGCTTGGCGCCGGTTTCGCTGGACATCAGATTACTCCGAGCCGAAGGGCGATGGTATCGGTGAGCAGTGCCAGGAACAGCACGAAGAGATAGCTCAACGAATAGGTGAAAAGGGTACGCGCGGTTTTGCGCATGGTGATGCTGTCGGGTGCGCGCAGCAGGCGCAGCGCCAGCCAGACAAAGCTCAGGCCGGTCACTACAGCTACGGCGCCATAGATCCAGCCGGCAAAGCCGAGCAGCAGCGGCAGCATGCCGGCGGCAGCGAGGATGACCGAATAAACGAAGATCTGGACCTTGGTGGACTTTTCGCCGGCGACATTGGGCATCATCGGGATGCCGGCAGCGCCATAGTCGCCCTGCTTATAGAGTGCGAGCGCCCAGAAGTGTGGCGGTGTCCAAAGGAAGACGATCAGGAAGAGGACGACGCTTTCCCAGCCGATCGTGCCGGTGACTGCGGCCCAGCCGACCATGGGCGGGAAGGCGCCTGCTGCGCCACCGATGACGATGTTCTGCGGCGTCGAGCGCTTTAGCCACATCGTATAGATGACGACGTAAAAGAAGATGGTGAAGGCCAGAAGCCCACCGGCCACCCAGTTGGTGGCAAGACCCAGAAGGGTCACCGAAAAGACCGAGAGGATGATGCCGAAAGCCAGAGCTTCGCCTCGGGTCGCACGACCGGAGGGGATGGGCCGGTTCTGCGTGCGGCGGCTCATGATGGCGTCGATATCGGCATCATACCACATGTTGAGCGCGCCCGAGGCGCCGCCACCGATGGCGATGCAGGCTATGGCGATCAAGCCGACAATCGGGTTGATGCCGCCGGGCGCCACCAGCATGGCAACAAGAGCAGTGAAGACCACCAGCGACATGACACGGGGCTTCAGCAGCGCGAGGTAATCCTCCACGCGTGCTCCGCCAGTCATGGCGGCAAAATCCCTGTTGTCGTCGATTGAAGTCAAAGCTCTTTCCTTTATTTGCGGACCGCGCCCTGGCGCGGTCCGCTTGATCAAAACGAGTGCTTAGTGGGCGTCCTTGCTGTCCATCTTGGGCAGGGTCGAGAACTGGTGGAACGGCGGAGGCGAGCTCAGAGTCCATTCCAAAGTCGTCGCACCATCACCCCATGGATTGTCGCCGGCGAGGCGCTTCTTCCGAACGGCTTCCCAGGTCGCGTAGAAGAAGATGATCATCGCAACGAAGGTGACGTAGTAGCCGATCGAGGAAACGCGGTTCCACAGGGCAAAGGCATCCGGGTAGTCGACATAGCGGCGCGGCATACCGGCAAGGCCAAGGAAGTGCTGCGGGAAGAAGATCAGGTTCACGCCGATGAACATGACCCAGAAGTGCAGCTTGCCGAGGAACTCGTTGTACATGTAGCCGAAAATCTTCGGGAACCAGTAGTACCAGCCGGCAAAGATCGAGAAAACGGCACCGAGCGACAGCACGTAGTGGAAGTGTGCGACCACGTAATAGGTGTCGTGCAGGGCACGGTCCGCACCGGCATTGGCAAGCACCACGCCGGTCACACCGCCAACGGTGAACAGGAAGATGAAGCCGATGGCCCAGAGCATAGGAATGCGGAAGGTGATTGAGCCGCCCCACATGGTGGCGATCCAGGAGAAGATCTTCACGCCCGTCGGCACCGCGATCACCATGGTGGCGGCAACGAAATACCGCTGGACGTCGAGGCTGAGGCCGGTCGTGTACATGTGGTGAGCCCACACAACGAAGCCGACGAAGCCGATAGCAACCATTGCGTAGGCCATGGCCATATAGCCAAAGACCGGCTTGCGCGAGAAGGTTGCCACGATGTGGCTGACGATGCCGAAGCCCGGCAAGATCATGATGTACACTTCGGGGTGGCCGAAGAACCAGAACAGATGCTGGTAAAGGACCGGGTCGCCGCCGCCTTCGGGATTAAAGAAGGTGGTGCCGAAGTTACGGTCGGTCAGCATCATGGTGATGGCGCCAGCCAGGACTGGCAGAGCCAGCAGCAGCAGGAAGGCGGTCACCAGCACGGACCAAGCAAAGAGCGGCATCTTGTGCAGCGTCATGCCCGGAGCGCGCATGTTGAGAATGGTAGTGATGAGGTTGATGGCACCCAGGATCGAGCTGACGCCAGCGACGTGCAGCGAGAAGATCACGAAATCGGTTGCCGGGCCGGGATGACCTGAGGTCGAGAGCGGCGGGTAAGCGGTCCAGCCGCCACCAAAGCCGAGCGCACCGGCCGGGCCCTCAAAGAACATCGAGAGGATGGTCAGCAGCAGCGCTGGGGGCAGGAGCCAGAAGGCGACGTTGTTGATGCGCGGGAAGGCGGTGTCCGGCGCGCCGATCATCAGTGGGGCAAAATAGTTGGCAAAGCCACCCATGGTCGCCGGCATAACGGTGAAGAACACCATGATCAGGGCGTGGGCGGAAACGAACACGTTGAACATGTGCTTGCCGCCGTCGATGGCAGCATCGCCTTCAAGGCCATAGGCCATGGCAGCCAGACCGTGGAAGATCTGAATGCCGGGTTCCTGCAGTTCCATGCGCATGGCGCCGGAGAGCAAGCCACCGATCACGCCGGCAACGATGGAGAACACCAGGTACATGATCCCGATGTCTTTGTGGTTGGTCGAATAGACCCAGCGGCGCCAGCCGGTGGGCGTGTGGTGATCGTGGACGTGGCTGGCGTGGTCATGCCCGGTGGCATGGGCCTCGAGGTGAGCGGTGTCGGTCATGTTGCTGTTCCCCTGACCCTATTATTGCAGCGGCGGCAGCGTTGCGGCTGCGGCAGCATAGTCACGGCTTTCAGTGAAAGCGGTGATGAAGGTTTCAAACTGCTCGGCGCTGACGACGCGAACGCCGATCGGCATGAAGGCATGGTCCTTGCCGCACAGTTCCGAGCACTGACCGTAGTACATGCCCTCTTCGCGTGCATTAAACCAAGTTTCATTGAGACGGCCCGGCACGGCGTCGATCTTGATGCCGAAGGACGGAACCGCAAAGGCGTGGATCACGCCCGATGGGCTCGCGGTCACCTGCATGCGCACGGTGGTGTTTACCGGAACGACCAGCTCGTTGTTCACGGCCAGAAGGCGCGGCTGGCCGGGCTTGAGCTCGGCGATTTCGGCTTCCGAGAGGATGTTGCTGTCGAAGGCAACGCCCTGGTCGACATATTCGTAGTTCCAGTACCACTGCTCGCCCGAAGCCTTGACGGTGAGCGAGGCTGCCGGAACGTCGACATCGCCAAACGAGAAGATGTTGGCGCCAAGATACTTGCGCTCGCCATCGGGAACGGTGAGCTGGTCGGAGAGAACGCCGAAGGAGGGGATGGCGATCACGACCAGCACCAGGATCGGCACGACCGTCCAGATGATTTCGATCGCGGTGTTGTGGGTGAAACGCGCCGGCACCGGATTGGCCTTGGCGTTGAAGCGCACCATGATCACGATCAGAAGGACCAGCACCAGCAGCACGATCAGCGAGATCGTCCACATCAGCGGGCCATCGTGGAAAGCCACGATGGAGTCCATGATCGGGGTCACCGACTCCTGCATGTGGATCTGGCCCGGAGCGGGATGACCCCGACCGATTTCCTGGGCACCGGCAAGTGCCGGCATCAGCGCCATTGCGGCCGCCGAAAAGGCACCCATATTCTTCAAGAACTGCCCGGTCACCATATACCCCCTATCAGCATGTTCTGGCGGCGTGCACCAAAGAGGGTCAAAAAAGCGGCATAGGGAAACGCCGCTCCGACTCAACTTCGGAGCGTAAAACTCTGGTTGAGCTAAATCACATCGGCGGAGCCAAGTCTATTGCGGCCATGGCGGGGTTGGCTGCGGCAAATTGCGACCCGAGCGGGTTTTGACCGCCTCAAGGACGCCGCAGTTTCTGCTCAGAAGGTGCGGGAAACCGGGCTTTGGTTGACAGCCTCCGTCCCTTGCCTGAAACAAACCGGGCTATGAAGCGGCGCGCCGATTCGCAGGAGAATTGATAGAAGTGATGATCTGGGCAAAGCGGCTTTCTACGCTCGGCGCGATGGTGACAATGCTTGCGGCGGCTCCCGCCATGGCGCAGGGCACGGTCCGCGCCGAATACGGCGACTGGCAGATGAGCTGCGATACGCCGCCCGGCGCGAGCTCGGAACAATGCGCCATTATCCAGAACGTTCTGGCCGAAGATCAGCCCAATGTCGGCCTCTCGGTGATCGTCCTGCGCACCGCTGACCGCGAGGCGCGGCTTTTGCGCGTCCTCGCCCCGCTCGGCGTGCTGTTGCCAAACGGGCTTGGCCTTAACGTCGACGGCACGGATATGGGCCGTGTCGCCTTTGTGCGCTGTCTGCCCAATGGCTGCATCGCCGAGGTCGAACTCGATGACGAGATCATCGGCGTCTTGTCCGAGGGCGAAAGCGCGATCTTTGTCGTGTTCAAGACGCCCGAGGAAGGCGTCGGCATTCCCGTGTCGCTCGAAGGGTTCTCCGAAGGCTTCGCCGCGCTGCCGTGATGAACGAGGATACGCGCAGCAGCCAGCGGCACCGCACGCTTAAGGGCGGCAAAATCGTCGTCAATGACGGCTTTTCCACCTTCAACTGCACGATCCGCAATATGTCCGAGACCGGGGCCAAGCTCCTCGTGCCCAGCGTGATCGGCATTCCCGAGCGCTTTTCGCTGGCGCTTGACGATGGCCGCAGCTTTGCCTGCGAAGTGGCGTGGCGGACCGAAACGGAACTGGGCGTCCGCTTCTCCTAAGCATCGAAAAAAAAGCCGGACGCGTGCGGGCACGGTCCGGCAAGTCTTCAGGAAACAAGGCCGGCGGCAAAACCGGCCCGGAGATGGCACGAGCACTCGTAATGTCCGTACCAACAGGGTGCGCGACCTTCTCGGCCGCGAAAGCGTCAGAACCGGGCGCTGCGGGTGCGCGCGGCGTTCAGCACCATGGCAGGGTGCGGCCGTTGCCGACCTGCATGGCGTCGGCGATATCGCTGCGGCTGATGCCGAGGTCGCGGAGCTGGGCGGGGTCCATGTCGAGCAAGCGCTGCAAGGCGAGGCGGCGGGCGCGCGCGGCCTTCTGCCTGGCGAACCAGGCAGGGATCATGCGCAAAATGTTGGCTGGCGAGGCGGCCGCAACTGACCGCTCGCCGGGAAGCGAGAGAGCCATTTCGAGAACTCCAAATCTTGGATGACGCCGGGGAGGCCGGCGGCGCGGTGCGCTGTTGCACCGATGCTGGCGAGATAACGCGCTAGACTTCTATTCGTCTAACAAATAGATATCATGTTCGTGATCAATTCGGGTGATGAATGATGACCGCCCCGCTCGACCTCGACCAGCTGCAGAGTTTTTGCGCCATTGCCGATTGCGGCAGCTTCACCGAAGCTGCGCGCCGGGTCAACAAGACGCAGTCGGCGGTCTCGATGCAGATCAAGCGGCTCGAGGAACGGCTCGGCCATCCGCTCTTGTCGCGCGAGGGGCGAACGGTGACGCTCACGCATCATGGCGAAGTGCTGTACGAACGCGCCCGCAAGATGCTGCGCACCAATGCCGAGATCCTCGACCATTTCAACGATGGCGATCTCGCCGGGTCGATCCGCTTCGGCGTGCCGGACGATTATGCGGTGCGGCTCCTGCCGGTGATCCTTTCGAGCTTCCAGCGCACGCATCCGCGCATTGCCGTGGACGTGACCTGCATGCCGTCCGAGCAATTGCTGGAAGGCATGAAAGTGGGGCGCTACGACCTTATTGTCTTCACCCAGGGGACGGACCAGAACTTTGGCGAGCTGTTCCGCACCGAACGCATGTTCTGGGTCGCGAGCCATGGCGGGCGGGCGCTGGCCAATGAGCCGCTGGCCATTGCCTGCGGGCCGCAATGCTGCATCTGGCGCAAGGACGCCATGGATGCGCTGGAGCGATCGAGCCTCGACTACCGGATCGCCTATACATCCTCAAACGCCACCGCGATCAGCTCGGCGGTGCTTTCCGACCTTGCCATCGGCTTTTTGCCGGAAAGCGCGCTGCAGCCGGGAATGCGCGTGGTGGCGGAAGAGCACAAGCTGCCGCGGCTCGCCGATGCGCAGATTGCCCTTATGCGCGGCAGCCATGCCTATGGCGGCATCTACGATGCCCTCGCGACCCATATCGTGCAGTCGATGGGCAATCTCGAACCGCAAAGCCAGGCTGCGGCGGCGGAGTAACTTGACCCGACTCCCGGTTTGGCGCACGACGGAAGCATGTCCCAGGTCCTGACCAACGCCACAGAATTTACCGTTTCCGAGATTGCCCAGGCGGTGAAGCGCACCGTGGAGGACGAGTTCGGCCATGTGCGGGTGCGTGGCGAAATTTCCGGGTTTCGCGGGCAGCACTCGTCGGGCCACTGCTATTTCACGCTCAAGGACGATGCGGCGGCGATGGACGCCGTGGTGTGGAAGGGCAGCTATGCCCGGCTGAGCTTCAAGCCACAGGAAGGGCTCGAAGTCATTGCCACGGGGCGGCTGACGACCTTTCCGCGTTCCAGCAAATACCAGATCGTTATCGACAATATCGAGCCGGCCGGTGCCGGGGCGCTGATGGCGCTGCTCGAGGAGCGGCGCAAGAAGCTGCTTTCGGAGGGTCTTTTCGCCAAGGAGCGCAAGCGCGCCCTCCCCTATCTGCCGCGGGTCATCGGGGTGATCACCTCGCCCACCGGGGCGGTGATCCGCGATATCCTCCATCGGCTGGACGATCGGTTCCCGAGCCATGTGCTCCTTTGGCCGGTGCGGGTGCAGGGGGAAACCTGTGCGCCCGAAGTGGTCAATGCCATTGAGGGTTTCAACGCCATGCTGCCGGGCGGGCGCATTCCGCGGCCGGACCTTCTTATTGTGGCGCGCGGCGGCGGCTCGATCGAGGATCTTTGGGGGTTCAACGAGGAAGCCGTGGTTCGCGCCGTGGCCGGGTCGGGCATTCCGGTGATCTC
Organism: Devosia aurantiaca; assembly: GCF_011058215.1. Lineage (GTDB taxonomy): Bacteria > Pseudomonadota > Alphaproteobacteria > Rhizobiales > Devosiaceae > Devosia > Devosia aurantiaca. Next base: position 1,357,343 of record NZ_JAALFG010000001.1, on the reverse strand, counting down.
GGCGGTGGGCCACGAGACCGATACGACGCTGGTCGATTATGCCTCCGACATGCGCGCGCCAACGCCAACCGCCGCGGCGGAAGCGGCAGTGCCGGTTCGGGCGGAGCTGATCGCCTATGTCGAGGATCAGGGTGGGCGGCAGCGGCAGGCGGCGCGACGGGCGCTGTCGAGTCTCAAGGATCGCTTGCGCGCGGCATCTGCTGGGCTGCCGCGGGCGACGGACCTGGTCGCAACGCAGAGGCAAAGCCTCGATTACTTTTCGAGCCATCTCTCGACCGCGCTACGACATTCCGTGCAACTCCGCTCCCAAACCCTCACCAAGGTTTCGGCAAGGCTCGAACCTCGTCTCATGCGGCAGCGTCACAAGGAGCTTTCGGAGCGGCTGAAAACCTTGGGCAGCCAGGGTGAGCGCGGACTTAAGACCACTGTCGAGCGGGCGCGGCTGACCTTTGATCCGTGCTCGAAGAAACTGCCGCAGGCCGTGGGCACGTCCTTGGAGCGCAAGCAGAGCGCGTTGCACCGGATCGCGCCGCGGCTCAACAAGGGACCGCTTGTGGCCGAGTTGCGGCAGGCCCGCAGCGAACTGGCGCCGGTGATAGACCGCTATTTGCGATCGGGGCCCGTGATCACGGCGGGACGGATGCAGAGGCTCGAGCAGTTGGCCAAGCTCATGGAGACACTAAGCTATCGCAATGTCCTGGCGCGTGGCTATGCGATCGTCCAGGACGGCGAAGGCGTTTTGGTCAGCAGTGCCAGCCAGCTCAAGCCGGGCGACGCGATCCACATCATGCTGGCCGAGGGCGAGGTGGACGCCACCGTCAATGGCGCGCCGGCGCGGCGCAAAAGCGCAAAACCGATAGCCGACAGCGATGTGCAGGATAGCCTCTTTTGAGCTGAGCCCGCTTGGACTATATCGGGTCAGTCGCCAGGGAGATGGGCATGAACATTTTCGACAAGGGCTTTGCGCCCGCCGAAGCCAGCTTGCGCTATCTCGATGGCGATTATGTCGTGCTCAAGCCCGGCCCCTTCGTGCGTTGCGCCATTTCCGGCAAACCGATCCCACTCGACGAACTCTTCTACTGGAGCGTCGACCGCCAGGAAGCCTATGCCGACGCCGTCAGCGCAAACCTGGCCTTTGAGCGCTTCGGGCGGGGCAAGTAGGGATGAACGAGGCAGCGACACGTCAGCGCTTCCTCAGTATCTCCAACGGCCACGGCGAAGATGCGATCGCCGCACAGCTGATCGCCCAGATGCCGCCGACCGTTTCGGTGGAAGCTTATCCGATGATCGGCAGCGGCAAGGCCTATGACGGCATCTGCCGCGTCGTCGGTCCCCGCGCGACGCTGGCTTCGGAGGGCTGGCGCAATGTCAAAGGCTCGCTGCGGCGCGACGTGGTCAATGGCGGCCTAGCCACCGTGCCCCCTGCCCTCCAGTTCCTGCGCTCGATCCGTGGTCGTTACGACCGGCTGATCGTTATCGGTGACATGGTAGGCGTTCTGGCCTGCCTTCTTACCGGCAATCGCAGGTTGCTTTATCTCGATGTCTACAAGACTGGCGCGGCGCGGCTCTATTCCGGGCTGGAGCGCTGGGCAATCCGCCGGACCTGCGACCTCGTCTTCTGCCGCGCCGAAAGCCTTGCCGCGCTCTTGCGACAGGACGGCGTCGATGCACGGGCGCCGGGCAATCTGATGATGGATACGATCCCGCGCGGGCAGTTCGATGCCGCGTCGCGGCGGCGCCGGGCTTCAGGGGTCACGCTATTGCCGGGCAGCCGCGCCCTGACCGGGGAAAGCTTTGCGCTCCAGATTGCGGCGCTGCGGACCGTGCCGGAAGAACTGCGGCCGGATGTCTTCCTGGCGGTCGCGGGAAGCGTCAAGGTGGACGAGCTGGCAAAGGCCGCCGGCTTGCAACGGGAAGCCATGCTCAGCAGCGATCCGGACGATCTCGGCATACTCAGCGATAGCACCATCACCGTCCACATGGCGCGCGGCCGGGCGATGGGCAATCTGCTCGATGCCTCGGACGTGGTGCTGAGCCAGGCCGGCACGGCGAGCATCCAGTCGCTGGGCCTCGGCAAGCCGGTCATCACCTTCATCAACCCGCGCGATCGCCGCTCCCGTTTCGAGGACGAGCAAAACCTCTTTGGCGCGGCGCGTATCGTGGTCGATGCGGAAACCGATGCCGTCGGCTCGGCCCTCACCAGGCTCTTGCGCGATGGCGACGAGCGAGCGCGACTGGGCGCTATCGGCCGTGAGCGGATCGGTGGTCCGGGGGCGATGAAGGCGGTGTTCGAAGCGCTTGCGCTGGGCTGAGACGTCGTTCACCCCCTTCCGAGCCGGTTCTAAAGGCTGACATCTCCCAGTAGACCTCATCCTGAGCTGGCGAAGGACGAGGTCGTGGCACGATCTGGCTTACCCGACCTCGTGGTTCGACAGGCTCACTATGAGGTGTCACAGAATGAAAGGGCTCTAAGCTCCCGGCGTTTCGGGGTTCAGCAGGCGGTGCAGGTGGACAATGAAATAGCGCGTCTGGGCGCTGTCCACCGTTTGCTGCGCCTTTTGGCGCCACACGGCATAGGCCGAAGCATAATTGGGGTAGACGCCGACGATATCGACCTGGTCGAGATCGGCAAAGGTGACGCCGTCGAGACCTGAAAGCTCGCCGCCGATGACGAGGTGGAGAAGCTGTTTTTCTGGTTCAGCCATGTTTCATCCGTTCGATCTGGATTGGTCACTGACGTCGCCCGGGCAGCCGTAAACCTTGAGCAAGGCTGCGTGGACGGTGGGTTTTAGGCTCATGTCGCTGATGGCGGCAAGCGCCCCGTGACGCACATCTCGTTTGTTGAATTGTGGGAACCCGACGCAGACATCGGCAAAGTCGAGCCCGCATTCACTCAGGATCACGGCGGCGCCGGCGATATCCCAATCCTGCGCGCCGCGGCGAGCGACGGCGGCATCGAGCCGGCCGGTCGCCACCTGCACCATGCGGTAAGCCAAGGAACCATAGGCAGGACCGCGCTCGTAATCGAGCCCGGCAGCCTGCATTTCCTGATGCACAGCCCCGGGCGCAGGGATGAGCGGCGACGCGCCTGCGCGCCGCGAGCGCACCATGGGCGCGCCATTATATTTCGCGCCACCGCCCTTGAAGGCTTCATAGAACTCGTTGCGCGCCGGGGCGTAGACGACACCGGCGACGGCGACGCCATTCTCCACCACGGCGAGCGAGACCGTCCAGTAATCCTCGCCGCGCAAAAATGCCCGCGTGCCGTCGATCGGATCGACGACGAAGACCCGTTCGCAATCGAGGCGGCTGGGATTATCGGCGGTTTCTTCGCTGAGCCAGCCGTAATGTGGTCGAGCCTTGAGGAGATTTGCCGCGAGGAAACGGTCAACAAGAATATCTGCCTCGCTCACGGGCGAGTCATTTTCCTTGGACCAGGACTTTACCGGCTGGCGAAAAAGCCCGAGGCGATGATGCCCGCCGCGACCGCCGAGGAGCGGAGCAGTTCGAGATCTTCAGCATAGGGGGAGCAAAAGCCGGCATATTGCCGGGCCTTTTAGGCCGGGCGCCGGGCTTGGGCAAGGGAGCGCGCACCCACCGGCGGTAACAGCACGGTAAACGGGCCTGCAAGCGACGCGGTTAAGAGCCTATGACTAGGTGCAACACACCGCTAACCCTCCGGGAAAACAACATAAATTTAACCGAGCCGATTAAGGCGGCAGGTAAGGGGCGGGGTAGATTGGCCACACAAACGAAGAGCAAAAAAGACGCTCTCGAAGTTACAGGAAGGCTTTGGAAATGATGCATGGCGTTGCGATGGAAGGATCGTCGGTGGTGCTGGCGTTTGGCCGCTCGGCTTTGGCTGAGCGCCGGTTTGTAGCTGCCAACGACAACGGCCCCAAGGATCCGGTCAAGACCGTAACGGTGCGCAAGCACCTCGAACAGAGCGGCGTGGCCATCAAGATCAAGGTGCCGGTGACCGAGTTCATCGGTGTCGCCGTGGCGACCAGCATTTCGGAAGAAGGCGTTCTTACAAGCGCGATCGAGCTGGTGCATTCCGACTTCGAGCTCAACTACAAGGTCTTCGAAGAAGAGGGCAACCACAACGTCGTCGCCGAATGGCAGAACTGGGGCAAGAAGCTGCGCCTGCCGCTCTTCATCAAGGCCGGCGACGGCTCCTACCTGCCCTATTCGCAGCAGGTCGATGGCGTCATGGTCGGCCAGCCCGCGCCACGCCGCAAGCTCGCCGCCGAAGCTGCCCGCCGCCCGCGCTTCCTCAACCGCCGCCAGCCCGGCCAGGCTGACAGCAACTGAGTTTCTCCTGCCTCCAAAGCAAGTTGAAGGGGTCGACCGGTGGTGCGGTCGGCCCTTTTGGCTTTGGTGGGATGCAACCCCCACCCCGCCTCCCCCTGCAGAAGGGGAGGAGTACCATTGTGGCTAAACCACCGGTCGAACTCCTGCCCCGTCTTCCGGGGAGGTTGGGTGGGGTCTGCCTTACCAAACCCACTCCGCCAGCAGCGCCAGCGTCAGCGCGACACCGACATAATGGTTGTTCTTGAACCGCAGCAGCGGATTGCCGGGAGCTGCCGCGTCTAGCGTCCACAACTGCCAGGCAAGCAGTCCGGCTGAGACCAGCGAGAGGGTTGCGAACACGAGGCCACCGCCGGCCATGAGCACGGCGATGTTCCACAGGAGAAACGCCCCGGCATAGAGCACGGCGACAGCGGGACGGACATTGGCGCCGAACAGGCGCGCCGTGGATTTGACGCCGACCAGGGCATCGTCCTCGACATCCTGAAGGGCATAGATGGTGTCGTAGCCGATGACCCAGAGGATGGTGCCGGCGTATAGCAGCACCGGCGCCCAGCCGAGGCCGCCGGTCTGGCTCGACCAGCCAACCAGGGCGCCGAAGGAGAAGGCAAGGCCCAAAAATAGCTGCGGCCACCAGGTGACGCGCTTCATGAAGGGGTAGATCGCGACCAGCACCAGCGAGGCGATAGAGGCGTAAACGGTGAAGCGGTTGAACTGGAACAGAATGGCGGAGGCGAGAAGCGCCTGCGCCACGAGGAAGTAGAGCGCCTCCATGGTGGTGACCTGGCCGGATGGGATCGGCCGCGAGCGGGTACGGGCGACTTGCATATCGATGTCGCGATCGACGATGTCGTTAAAGGTGCAGCCGGCGCCGCGCATCAACACCGCACCGAAAAACATCAGGATCGCCGCCCACCAGCCAAATCCCAGGTCCGGAGCGGCAACGACCGCAAGGCCGATGCCCCAGGCGCAGGGCCAGAACAGGAGCCAGAAACCGATCGGCCGATCCCACCGGGCGAGGCGCCCATAGGGTTTGACACGTTCGGGGGCGTAGCGATCGAGCCAGTTGGTGGGCTGTGCGTCGGCGACGGTGGTGGATTGCTCGGGCATGGTTGCTCTGGTGCAAGCGACCTCGTCCTTCGACAAGCTCAGGATGAAGTCTCACGAAACATCAGAGTCACGTCTACTCTAATCGCGGCAGACACAGTAGACCTCATGGTGAGCCTGTCGAACCACGAGGTCGTGGCAGTTTGCCACGGAAGAAGATGCCCCGCTCCCACGCCACCCTGCCCCGCCTTTATGTGCAGCCCGATCTTTCTGCCGGCGCCGCGCTGACGCTTGAAAAGGAGCAATCGCTCTACCTCGCGGCAGTGCTGCGCAAAAGCGTTGGCGACGAGGTGGTGTTGTTCAACGGCCGCGATGGGGCCTGGCTCTGCCGGCTGACGAGCGATGCCAAGAAGTCGGTGACGTTAGAAACGATCGAGCAGATCGCCGCCCAAACGCCGCCATCGGACCTTTGGTACGGCTTTGCGCCGCTCAAGAACGAGCGGCTCGATTATGTTATCCAGAAAGCGGTGGAAATGGGCGCGGGCACCATCCAGCCGGTGATGACGCAGTTTACCCAGGTGCATCGGCTGAAAACCGAGCGACTTTCGGCCAATGCCATCGAGGCAGCAGAGCAGTGCGAGGTGTTGAGCGTGCCGACGATTGCCCCGGAAGTGACGCTCGAGCGGTTGCTGGATGGCTGGGACCCGGCGCGCAAGCTGATCTTTGCCGACGAAAGCGAGGTTTCGGCATCGCCGATTGCGACGCTGGAAAAGCTGCGGGGAAGTCCAGTCGGCCTGCTGGTCGGCCCGGAGGGTGGATTTTCGGACGCGGAGCGCGCGAAACTTCGTGCCTTGCCCTTCGTTGTGCCGACCAGTCTCGGACCGCGAATTTTGCGCGCCGATACGGCGGCCGTTGCTGCATTGGCGGTGATTCAAGCCACCATCGGCGACTGGCGATAAAGGCGATTGCTTTCCGGCCCGCCCTCGCTATTTTCGCGCCAAGTTTTTCGAAGCCTGAACCAAGAGGGCCCCATGGCCGGCGCCGACACCTTTTCGCCCCCAATCGAATCGCGGGCCGACCTGATCGAGGCGATGGAGCGCGGCAGCAAGCCGGCCGACCAGTGGCGCATCGGCACCGAGCACGAAAAGCACGTGTTCCACACCAATCCGCTGCGCCCCGTCGCCTATGAGGGACCGCAGGGCATTCGTGCGCTGCTCGATGGCGTCGAGCGCAAAACCGGCTGGGTGCCGTTTTACGATGGTGAGAACCCGATCGGGCTGCGCAACAATGAAGTTGCGGGCGGCATCTCGCTCGAGCCCGGTGGGCAGTTCGAGCTCTCCGGCGCGCCGATGGACGACCTCCATGGCACGGCCGCAGAGCTCGACGAACATTTGCGCGTGGTCAAGAAAGTCGCCGAGCCGCTCGATATCCATTTTCTGGGACTTGGTGTGACACCGCTCTGGTCGGTGGAGCAGATAGAAGCCATGCCCAAGTCGCGCTATGCGATCATGACGAAATACATGGGAGAGACGGGTACGCTCGGCACATCGATGATGTATCGGTCCTGCACGGTGCAGACCAATCTCGACTTTTCCGACGAAGCCGACATGGTCAAGAAGCTGCGCGTATCTGTGGCGCTGCAGCCAATCGCCACGGCTCTCTTCGCCAATTCGCCCTTTGTTGACGGGCGCGACAGTGGCTTTTTGAGTTTCCGCAGTGAAATCTGGCGCAATACCGATGCCGATCGCACCGGCATGCTGCCCTTTGCTTTCGAGAGCGGCTTCGGCTTTGAGCAATATGCCGATTATGCGCTCGACGTGCCGATGTATTTCGTTATCCGCGACGGCAGATATGTGAACGTCGCGGGCGAGAGCTTCCGCCATTTCCTCGATGGTAAGTTGCCGCAGTTGCCGGGCGACAAGCCCACGATCAAGGACTGGGAAGATCACCTTTCGACCCTGTTCCCGGAAGTGCGGCTCAAGCAGTTTCTTGAAATGCGCGGCGCTGACATGGGCGATCACGATCATGTCATGGCGCTCTCGGCCTTCTGGACCGGGCTTCTCTACGACGAAATCTCTCTCGAAGCGGCGTGGGAGCTGGTCAAGGACTGGACCGACGAAGAGCGCGACTACCTGCGCCGCGAAGTGCCGCGGCAGGGACTGGCGACGCCGTTCGACCGCTCCACGATTTTCGACGTGGCCGCGCAGGCGGTCGGCATTTCCGAAGCCGGCCTCGTCCGCCGCAACCGGCTCGATGCGCAGGGGCGCGACGAGTCGATCTACATGAAGCCGCTGGAGGAGACGATCCGCAGCGGCAAGACCCCGGCCGAGCGCTGGCTCGAAAAGTTCAACGGGTCTTGGGCAGGCGACGTGACGCCGGTCTTCCGCGAAGCGGAGATGTAGCTACTGCTGGTTGTAGGGATCGTATTGCAGCAGCCAGGAATAAAGCCACTTCTCACCCGCGCCCACTGAGGCGACGTCGTCGATCTTCCAGGCGCCGTCATTGATCATCGAAATGCTGAGCGTAGTCGGCACGCTGGCCGTATCGAAACTGACCAGCGCCACGGCGCTCTGCCCCTGCACCACCGGCTCCGTCACGGAGAGATTGACGAGGCTGGCATCGGTGCCATTGAGGAAGGGGTTGAACTCCACGATTCCCGGCGCCTCTGGATCGATGGCCGCGCCCGTGACGTCGACCGCGTTGAGCTCGAGATTGTTGGCGATCAAGGCTTGGAGATGGTCTGAGTAATGCTCCTCGAGATTGACCACCTCGCCGCTTTGCAGCGGCTGGTAGATCGCATCCAGCAAAGCGCGCGGTGAGTCCGCCGGGGCCATCCCGAACAGCATCGGCACGAGGCCAAAAAGGCTCCAGTCCATCGGCGGCATCTCCTTGCGCGGCGTGGGCAAGGCTTGCGGGGCGAAGAGGGTGAAATTTAGGCCTACCACTTTGTAATGTCGCGGCTGCAAGCCCCTATGTGGGCGGGCGTTTGCAGGGCATCGGCAAGCTAGGCTTGCCTCACCGGCTTTCGTGGTGCATCAGGCAAGACAAAGCTCGGGAGGTTGGCATGCGCGTTTTGATCATCGGTTCTGGTGGGCGCGAGCATGCCCTGGCCTGGAAGATCGCGCAGTCGCCGCTGGTCGAGGCCTTGTTCGTCGCGCCGGGAAATGGCGGAACCGAAAAGGTCGCTACCAATCTGTCCGTCGACATCAACGATCATCAGGCGGTGATCGCCGCGGCGCGAGACAATGACGTGGATTTCGTCGTCGTCGGGCCTGATGCCCAAGTCGTTGCCGGGCTCGGCGACGCCGTGCGGGCGGCGGGGATCGAGTGTTTCTGCCCAAGCGCCGCAGCAGGGCAGCTTGAAGGCTCCAAGAGTTTCACCAAGGCCCTTTGCGACGAATACGATATCCCGACGGCACGCTATCGCCGGTTCGAGGATGAGGCGTCGGCGCTGGCCTATATCTATGCCGAGGGCGCGCCGATAGTCATCAAGGCCGACGGCCTTGCTGCAGGCAAAGGTGTCACCGTGGCCATGAGCGTCGAGGAAGCCGAGGAAGCCGTGATCGACTGCTTTTCGGGCGCGTTTGGCACGTCCGGCGCAGCCGTCGTCATCGAGGAGTTCATGGAGGGCGAGGAAGTTTCGCTTTTCGTGCTTTGCGATGGCGAGACCATTCTGCCGCTGACCACGGCACAGGATCACAAGCGCGCCTTCGATGGCGATGTGGGGCCAAACACCGGCGGCATGGGTGCCTATTCGCCGGCGCCGGTGATGCGCCGCACCGAGTTCGACGAGACGATGGCGCGCATTATCGAGCCGACGGTGCGCGGCATGGCCAAGCGCGGGACGCCGTTCCAGGGCGTGCTCTTTGCCGGCCTGATGCTGACCGACGAGGGGCCAAAGCTCGTCGAATACAATGCCCGCTTCGGCGATCCGGAATGCCAGGTGATGATGATGCGGATGGAAAGCGACGTCGTGCCGCTGCTTCACGCCGTGGCAACAGGTACGCTCGAGGGGCACGACGTCCGGTGGAAAGACGCCTTCGCCTTGACCGTGGTTATGGCCACCAAGGGCTACCCCGGCGACTACAACAAGGGCAGCGAAATTGTGTTGCCAGATCAGTTAGATGACGAGACGCTGACAGTGTTTCACGCCGGAACAAAGCGTGATGGAAACCGTTTGATTGCCAATGGCGGGCGCGTGCTCAACGTCACCGCCTTAGGGGTTCGGTTTCCGAGGCACAACAGCGTGCTTACGCAGGCGTGGACAAGATTGTTTGGCCAGAAGGCTTTTGCCGCCGAGACATCGGCTGGCGGGAGCGCGCCCGCGAAGAAGCCTGAACCATTCTTCAATCTCCCTCCGCTACGCTCGCTTCGCACCGTCTTTGACCAGACCCCGCCGCAACGCCCTTTGACGCCGCTGCAGTTGCGCGGCAAGGCTTTGGCCGAGCGGATGCGGATGAAGGGCGTGGAGCGAAACAGCATGAGCGCGAATGGTGGACCGCGGATCGGTGTCGCCCTGGGCGGCGGCTCGGCGCGGGGCCTGACGCACATTCCCTATATCGAAGCCATGGACGAGCTGGGGCTTAAGCCATCGGTGATTTCCGGCACCTCGATCGGCTCGCTGATCGGCGCCGGTTGGGCTTCGGGCATGACCGGCAAGGAGTTGCGCGAATATAGTTTCGAAGTGCTGGGCACCCTGCGCACCATCGCCGGTAGGCTCTGGGCTTCGCATATGCGGCTTGGGGGCCTCCTCAAAAACGGCATTCCCATGCAGCTCGACGCCACCCAGATCGTCGACGCTTTTACGCCGCCGAGCTTTCCCAAGGAATTTCGCGATCTCAAGATCCCGCTCCACGTGGTGGCGACGGATTTCCAGAGCTGGCACCAGGTGGTGTTCAACTCCGGCCTGTTGCGGCCTGCAATCGCCGGATCGATCGCCATCCCAAGCCTCTTCAAGCCCGTCGTGCACAAGAACCACGTGCTCGTTGATGGTGGCGTGGTCAATCCGCTGCCGCTCGACCAGGCCGACATCGACACCGATTTTCTGATCGGCATCGACGTCGTAGGCGATCCGTCGGTTGGGCTGAACCGGACCGATCACAAGGCGCTCGACCTCTGGTTCGGTTCGGCCGCGATCATGATGCATTCGCTCACCGCCCATATGATGGCCGCCTATCCGCCCGACATCTATGTGCGCCCGCATGTAGCCAATTTCGGCGCCATGGAGTTCTGGCGCGTCAAGGAAATGCTGAGCCAATCGGAAAGCGAGAAGGATCGCTTCAAGCATCTCGTAACGCACAAGATCGAGGCATATCTGCAAAACCAAGTCAGGCCGGTGGACAGCAAGGGCCTGTGATCGCCCAGGCGGTTGCTACTCCCGCGTCTGCGTGATTCAAAGACGGCGTGGAAGCCATTGAGTCTTACGATCTGTTTTCGCCCCGCCGTCAGGAACGGCCGACGCCGCTTGCCGTGTTGCGCGACATCTTTGGTCACAAGGAATTCCGCGGCCAGCAGCACGAGGTGATCGACCATGTCGCCGGTGGCGGCGATGCCGTGGTGCTGTTTCCGACCGGCGCCGGCAAATCGATGTGCTATCAGATCCCGGCTATCTGCCGGCGCGGCGTCGGCATCGTCGTTTCGCCGCTGATTGCCTTGATGCGGGACCAGGTCGAGGCGCTGAAACAAGCCGGCGTCGCCGCGGCGGCGCTCAACTCCTCGCTGTCTCAAGAAGAGTCGGCCGAAGTGCGCGGCAAGTTGCGGCGCGGCGAGCTCGATCTTCTTTATGTCGCGCCCGAGCGGGTCGCGACGCCAGGCTTTGCCAATATGCTGTCGGGAGCTGACATTTCGCTATTCGCCATCGACGAGGCCCATTGCGTGTCGCAATGGGGGCACGATTTCCGGCCCGAATATCGCGAGCTGATCCACCTGGTCGAGCTCTTTCCCGGTGTGCCGCGAATTGCGCTGACCGCGACGGCTGATCCCACCACGCGCGAAGACATCATCGAGCGGCTGGGGCTCGAACAGGCCAAGGTCTTCACCACCAGTTTCGACCGACCCAACATTTCCTATTCCATCGTCGAGCGCGACAAGCCACGCGAGCAGCTGCTCGACTTCCTTTCCGGCCACAAGGGCGAAAGTGGCATCGTTTATTGCCTCTCGCGCGCCAAGGTCGAGGACACGGCCGAGTGGCTTTCGGCTAAGGGCATTCCCGCCCTCCCCTACCATGCCGGCCTTCCCGCTCACGTCCGCAGCGCCAATCAGGACGCCTTTCTCAAGGACGACAATATCTGCATGGTGGCGACCGTGGCCTTCGGCATGGGCATCGACAAGCCGGACGTACGCTATGTCGCCCATATGGACCTGCCAGCCTCGATCGAAAGCTATTACCAGGAGACCGGCCGCGCCGGCCGCGACGGGCTGCCGTCGGATGCCTGGATGAGCTATGGCATGGCCGATGTGGTGCAACGGCGCCGCATGATCGACGAGGGCAATGCGCCTGATGAGGTCAAGCGCCTTGAGCACGGCAAGCTCAATGCGCTGCTCGGCGTCTGCGAAACCGCCTCCTGCCGACGCCAAGCAATCCTCAGCCATTTCGGCGAGGCCCATGCCGGGGCTTGCGGCAACTGCGACACCTGCCGCTCGCCCGTCGAGTCGTGGGACGGTACGGAAGCAGCCATCAAGGCCCTCGCCGCGATCTACCGGACCGGCCAGCGTTTTGGCGCGGCGCATGTGATCGATGTCCTGGTCGGCAAGGAAACCGAAAAGGTCACCCGCTTCGGGCACCAGAACCAGCCGGTCTTTGGCCAGGGCCGTGAGCTCGATGCAAAAGCCTGGCAATCGGTCGTCCGGCAGATCACGGCCATGGGGCTGGTCGTCGTCGATCATGCCAATCACGGCGCCCTTACCCTGGGTGCGGATGCCCGGGCGGTGTTCAAGCGCGAGCGGCTGGTCACCTTGCGCAAGGATCGGCCGAAAAAAGCGTCGAGGTGCGGCGGTCGCTCGCCAACGCCGTCGTCGTGCCCGAGCATGCGCGCCCCTTGTTCGAAGCGCTGCGCGGCGAACGCACCCGGATCGCCAAGACACAGGGCGTGCCGCCCTATGTAATCTTCCACGACGCAACCCTGCGCGCCATGGCTCTGGCAGAACCCACACATCCCCATGACATGCTGAACCTGCCCGGCGTAGGGCAGGGCAAGCTCGACCGCTATGGCGATGAATTTCTGGCCGTGGTGCGGCGGCATTTGGCGGAGGGCGCGTGAACGAGAGCCGAGGTTTCTCCCTCCCCTAGAGGGGGAGGGTAGCGCAGCTTGGCCTCGGGCCTAGCGAAGCTGGGTGGGGTGGGGCAAAGCTCGCAGGATCCAGTGTTCAACCCCCACCCCACCCTCAATCCCTCCCCCTCAAGGGGAGGGAGGCGCAAGAACCGGCTTTCTGGCGTAAGCTGGACGACGGTCCAAAGGTGAGCGACGCATGAGCCAGACTGCCAATCCGAAGCGCCCGCGCCTCCTCGTTGTCGATATCGCCCGTGGCGTCGCCATCATCGCCATGGCGATCTACCATCTCTCCTGGGACCTCTCCTTTTACCGCTTCATCCCGGTGGATGTCGGCTTCGACCCGGGCTGGGTCCTTTTCGCGCGCACCATCCTTTCCGCCTTCATGTTCCTGGTGGGCGTTGGACTGGTGCTGGGGCATGGCGATGGCGTGCGCTGGTCCGCCTTCTGGAAGCGCTGGGGCTTCGTGGTCGGCGGCGCGCTGATCATCACGGTTTCGACCTGGTTCACCTTCCCCGAAAGCTTTGTTTATTTCGGCGTGCTGCATGCCATCGCGGCGACGAGCCTCCTGGCGCTGCCATTTCTCTTTACGCCACTTTGGCTGACAGGGCTGGTGGCGGCCGTCATCATCGCCCTGCCCTGCCCTTTTTTTTTCAGACCCGCTCTTTAACGAGCGTATCTTTTCCTGGCTCGGCTTCTGGGTCGTGCCGCCGCCGACCAATGACCTCGTGCCGCTTTTCCCCTGGCTCGGCGTCGTGCTGCTGGGCGTCCTTGCCATGCGGCTGGTTAGGCAAACCGCATTGCTCGATAAGCTTGCCGCCATCCAGCCGCGCAATCGCTTGGCGCGCGTTCTCGCGTGGATGGGGCGGTGGAGCCTCGTCATCTACCTCGTGCACCAGCCGCTGCTCCTTGCGATCATCATGCCGCTGTCGATGGCCATGGGCACCCAAGAGGCAGGCCGCGAGATCGATTTCCTCCGCTCCTGCCAATCGAGCTGCGAAGCTTCGGGCACGACGGCGGCATTGTGCGCCACCTATTGCCAATGCGGGCTCGAAGGGGTCGAGCGCGACAATCTTTGGGAGCAGGTCTTTACCGGTATCCTCACCGCTGAAGACCAGGCGGTGCTCGATCGCAATAACCGGCAGTGCTCGCAGCTGATCTATCCGGACCTCAACGCCAACTAATCGGCGAAGTAGCTCATGGCCTCGGGCGTCAGCAGGTCGCCAAGCTCGGCCAAAGGCACTGTGACGAGGTCGCCGTCGCAAACGCCGATCACATGCGGGAAGCCCGAATTGGTGAAGACCACGCTCGGGCCAGGGGCAAAGCGAAGATCGACATAGCCACGGATGGCGTCTTCGCCGAAGCAGGTTTCTTCCAGTTCGGGTTCCTCGCCCAGGAGATCGGCAGGAATGCGCTCGCGGATAAAGGCGATCAGAGCGTCGTCCGGCTGCCAGTCATATTCCTCCGGATTTTCCCGTGCCGCGGCGACGTCGACCGGACCCGGCTCGCTATAGGATGACGCTGTCCACCCTCGCAGAACTTGCGAAAAGTCGAAGGGTTTGCCGGTGGCGAGGTCATAGGTGAAGCTGACGACGTGGTTGTCGGGATGGGCGCCCCCGCACCAGGTGCTGCCGCTTTCTTTCCAGCTGATCAGCTTGGAATTGCCGAAGCTGAACTCGACATTTTCCTCGTCCATATAGCCGAGCGAGGCCTGATCCAAGTTCCATTGGTTGCCGCCAAAGGCGATGTAAGCGGTGGAGAGGCAATCGAGCGCCCAGAGGCTGAGGGCGGCGTGCTTCTCGTCGAGGATGGCGTTGGCGGCGTCCACATCGCCATTGCCCGGAAGGTCGATCACATGAGGAAATTCGAACTTGGTGCGCGGATCGACCATCATGGCGATCTCGGCGTCGCCGACCCGCCCGCGCGATTGCTCCACAAGGGGTACGTCGGTCAGGGCCAGCTCGTAGACAGCCTTAGTCGGATCGAGCGTGGGCTCATAATAAACGTCAAAGAAATTGTCGCGCAGCGTTCCTGGGATTGCTTCGCCCTCGAAGGGCCGGCGGCCCAGTTCTTGGGCGGCAATGGCTTGTTGCTTGGACTTGTCGATGCCCGTGCGCGTGCCGGTCAGCGTCGTGCCGTCGAGCGTCAGCTGCCATTGGGCGATAACGGGCACGTCGGAGGCGTCGCCATCGTCGTCGAACGTGCAGGTATCGGGCGTGCAAAGACCTTCTTCGGAGAGGGTCCAGCCGTTTCCGTCGTTGGATACGGGGTTGAGCGGCACTGACTTGCCCTCGTCGAGGAAGGCAAAGCGCCCCGCCACGGCGCCGTCCGATGGTTCGGTGAACTCGAACACCGCTTCGCGCGTCCCGATCGTGCCGCGATAGGTGACGGCATCGGCAAGGGCCGGCGTGGCGAGGAGGGGCAGGAGAGCAAGGGCGAGGCGCATGGATGGCTCCGAAGAATGCGCGACCCTAGCATGCAGTCTCCGTGCTGCGTAGGCTCTCTCAGGTACTCGCCGCCTTGGCGTTTGCCTGCGTCACCAGCTCATCGGGAATATCGTCGAAGCTGGCGTAATTCATGTTGTAGAGGCGCGAATAGAGGCCGCCCAGCTCCATGAGCTGGTCGTGGTTGCCTTCCTCGATCTTCTCGCCGTTCTGCAGCACAATGATGCGGTCGGCGCCGCGGATGGTGGCGAGACGGTGGGCGATCACCATGCCGGTGCGGCCTTCGAGCAGGATTTCGAGCGCCTTCTGGATCTGTCGCTCGGTATAGCTGTCGATATTGGCAGTGGCTTCGTCGAGCACGAGGATCTTGGCGTCGGCGACGAGGGCGCGCGCAAAGCTCAGGAGTTGGCGCTGGCCGAGCGAGAGATTCGAGCCGCGCTGTTCAAGGACCGTGTCGTAGCCGTTGCGGAAGCGGGAGATGAAGTCGTGGGCGCCCACCGCCTTGGCGGCGGCAATGACGTCGTCGAGGGTGGCCGACTGCTTGTTGTAGCGGATGTTCTCAAAGATCGTGCCGGTGAAGAGGAACGGCTCCTGCAGCACCATGGCGACCTGTTCACCCAGCGATTCCTGGGTGACGTTGCGCACATCGTGGCCGCCGACAAGGACGGCCCCGCCCTGCACTTCGTAGAAGCGGTGGACCAGAGACATAGCGCTGGTCTTGCCCGAGCCAGTCGGACCCACCAGGGCAACGGTTTCGCCCGGATTGACGCGGAAGGACACGTTTTTCAGCACCGGGCGCGCCGGGTCATAGCCGAAGGTCACGTCGTTGAAGGCGACCGAGCCGTCCATGTCTGAGGTAAGGACAACGGCGCCGGGCTTGTCGTCGATCACCACCGGCAGATCGAGCACTTCGGTGATGCGGCGGCCCGAGGTCATGGCGCGCTGCATGATCGAATATTGCATGGTCAGCGAGCGGATCGGGTCGAAGAAGCGCTGGATATAGAAGAGGAAGGCGACGATGACGCCGACCTGCAGCGATCCATTGAGCACCAGCGAGCCACCGACCACGATGACGGTGGCCATGGAAATGCCGGTGAGGGAATCGACGATCGGCACCATGACCTGGGCGAACTTCGAGCCGGTCAGTTGGGTGCGGAGGTTGTCATAGGCCTTATCGTCATAGAGGTCGAAATTGACCTTCTGGCGGTCAAGATTCTGCACCGTGCGAACGCCATTGATGCCTTCGGCCATGGCGCCGGCGGTCAGCGAATTGGTTTCATGCGCGGCCCAGAAGGCGCGCTTCGCCGGCGGCAGCCAGAAAATGCGGATGATGAAGAGGATCGGCATGGTGATCAGCGTCAAGAGGCCAAGCCAGGGATCAAGGCTGAGCAAGACGATGATGATGCCGAAGAGAAGGACGATGTCGCCCACCGAAACCACCGAGGTTTCGAGGAATTCCTGCATGGAATTGACGTCGCCCTGAAGCCGGCTCATCAGGCGGCCGACTTCGGTCTTGTCCATGAAGCTCAGCGACACGCGCTGCAGCTGCGCGAACATGGCGCGGCGCATGTCGAAGAGGACATTTTCAGCGACCTGACCGACTTGCGACTCCTGGATCCAGGATGCAGCGAAATTGATGGTGATGACGACCGCAAAGGCGACGATGGCGTGCAGCAGGTTGGCAGTATCGCCGCCGGCCACGAGGGGTGGTGTCGATGGCATTGCCGATGATCAGCGGAATGGCGAGTTGTGTGGCGGTAAAGATCAGGACGGCGGCAACCGACAGGTAGATCTTGTGCCGGTAGGGATGGACGTACGCCCAGATGCGGCGCACCGTTTGCGGATCATATGCCTTGCCGAAGACCTCTTCCTCGATGCGGTGCGAGCCGACCGAGGCGCGCGGCGGGCGCTGGCCGGGAAAGGCTGCGGCCTCGCGTTCGTCTTCTTCCATGACGCTCATTCTGCAGCCTCCAGGTCGTCGGCCGGCCGGGTCTGGAGATCGTAGAGGGCGCGATATTTACCCCCGCGCTCCAGAAGTTCGGCATGCGATCCCTGTTCGACGATACGGCCGTCTTCGAGGAATAGAATGAAGTCGGCATGCATGAGCGAGGACAGGCGGTGGGCAATGACCAGCGTGACGCGGTCTTTGGCATAGCGGCGGATGGCAGAGCGGATGCGATGCTCGGTGCCGGCGTCGATGGCAGCCGTGGAGTCGTCGAAGACCATAACGGCAGGTTTGAGCACCAGCGAGCGAGCAATCGAGAGGCGCTGGCGCTGGCCACCGGAGAGCGACACGCCGCGTTCGCCGACAACGGTTTCGTAATCGGCCGGCAGGCCCATGATGTAATTGTGGAGCTGGGCGCTTTCGGCGGCGCGCTCGATCTTGCGTTCCTTGGCCCAGGGGTCGCCATAGGCGATGTTGTTTTCGATTGTGGTGGTGAAGAGGAACGTGTCCTGCTGCACGACGGCAACCGAGCGGCGCAGCGACTGTAGCGTCACGTCGCGAATGTCCTGTCCGTCAATCAGGATGCGCCCGGCCGTCACGTCGTAAAAGCGCGGAATCAGGTGCGCGAGGGTGGATTTGCCCGAACCCGGCGCGCCAACGATGCCGATGGTCTGGCCGGCATGGGCTTCAAAGCTGATGCCGTTGAGCGTCGGGTGCGAGGCGCCGGGATAGGTGAACTCGACATTTTCGAACCGCAACGTCCCTTTGCTGACCGTCAGCGGCGCTGCCTCCGGCTTGCTCTTGATCTCGATCGGCGCGTCGAGAAAGGCAAAAAGCGGGAGCCGCAGGTCGAGGCGCGGGCAAAACCGTTGACCATGAGGCCAAGCTGGCGCACCGGCATTTGCAGGATCGTCATGAAGGTCAGAAAGCTCGCCAGCGTCCCGACGCTGAGCTCGCCGGCAATGACCTTGGTGCCGCCGACCCAGAGCACGAGGCCCATGGCGGCAAAAAAGGAAAAGGTCATCATCGAGGTGTTGCGAACGCGAACAAGAACGCGTTGATGCGCCAGCTCGAGCGCCGATTGCGACGCGGTATCGAATTTGTCGAGCTCGTGCTTCTGGCCGGAAAAGGCCCGGACGACGCGAATGCCGCCCAGATTTTCTTCCATGACGCGGGTCAGGACGGAAAGGCGCTCCTGCAAGACCAGCCAGGTCTTGCGCAGCACCAGTTGCGCGACCGACG
Organism: Devosia aurantiaca; assembly: GCF_011058215.1. Taxonomy (GTDB): domain Bacteria; phylum Pseudomonadota; class Alphaproteobacteria; order Rhizobiales; family Devosiaceae; genus Devosia; species Devosia aurantiaca. The sequence continues at coordinate 1,339,086 of NZ_JAALFG010000001.1, read as the reverse complement.
AGCGCCAGGCGACGAAGGGCACAAAGCTCAGCGCCAGGAGGCCGAGCAGGATATCGGTGCTCAAGAGCATATAGGCGCCGACGCCGATCAGCACGGAAAGCAGGATGACCCGGATGAAACCGGTCGCAAAGAACATGCGCACGCCATCGAGATCGAGCAGGCCGAGGGTGATGAGGTCGCCCGAATGCACGCGGTCATGATAGGAATAGGAGAGCCGCTGCACCTTGTCGTAAAAGGCGAGGCGCAGCTCGTAGCCGACATAGTGGCCGACCGATTCCGAAAAATAGTTCTGCACCAGGGTGAAGAGCCCGCGCGCCACGGACACGACCAGCAGCGTCAGCGCGGTCCAGATCAGCGCTTGTTGCGCCCCCTCGCCGGCCACGGTGAGCGTTGTCTGCGCCTGGTCAACGGCGTGCCCCAAAAGACGCGGGATCATCAGCTGCAAGGTCGAGGCGATAATGGTTGCCCCAATGGCAAGGCTCGCCTGCCAGTAATGGCGCAGCGAATAGAGCGTGATGCGCAGAAGCGGGCTCTGCCCCCTTCCCCGGTGAGCGGCGGCCACATGGGCAAGTGCATCGCCGCGTGAACGATCGCGGCCAGCCTTGAGCGTGATCAAGGAACTATCCAGACATAATTTGTGGAGCCCGAGGGGGAGGCGGGAAAACCGTCGGCCGGCGATCGGGCAAATCAAAATTCGCGAGTGTCATAAAAGAGCGATTGCGTCTGCCATTCAAGATCAAAAGTGCGGAAAGTTTAGGCAGCGTGACTGCAACCTTTTGCCTAGACGCCTTGGCCCTGCCCCGGCCAGCAAGCCCCCTTGCTTAAGTCGCGATGGCGCGATGCGCCTGTGAAGCGCATGAGAAGACCATGAGTGGATTGATTATTCCGGCGCTGGTCGCCCTTGCGGTGTTTCTGACTTCGACGCTTTCCGGCGTTTTCGGCATGGCCGGAGGCTTGATCCTCCTCGCGCTACTATTGACCTTTTTGCCGGTTGCGACCGCGATCGCGCTGCAGGGCGCCATCCAGATCATCGCCAATGGCTCGCGCGCCTGGTTCTCGCGCTCCTATATCGACTGGCGCGCGCTCGGCTTCATCTGCACCGGGCTAGCCGCCGCGGCGATCCTCCTTTTCATTCTCCGCTACACGCCCGATCTCGCCACCGTCTGCATCGCCATCGGGCTGATGCCGATTCTGGTCTGGATTCCCAAGCATTGGCTCTCGCTCGACGCCACCAAGCCGGTGCACGCCTTCTTCTGCGGTTTCCTTGCGGGCGGCCTCAACCTGGCGGTCGGTGTCTCTGGCCCCACCGTCGACATCTTTTTCATCCGGACCGAAATGGACCGGCGCAAGGTGATCGCTACAAAGGCCGCGACGCAGGTGATCTCGCACGCGGTCAAGGTCGTGTTCTACTCCACCCTCGCCACCGCCATGGCCTGGGGCGACTGGGTGATGGTGCTGATCGCTGCGCCCTTCGCAGTGGCGGGCACCAATCTTGGCTATCACCTCCTGCAGCGGCTGACCGATGTCGGTTTCCGCAAATGGACGCGCTGGATCGTCACCGTCATCGGCGCCTATTATCTCCTGCGCGGCTTGAGCTTGCTCGCGGGCATGCAATGAGTATGGTGCCGCCATGGCACCGTTCGACAGCGTTACTGCACGCCTGATTTTGCTTTTGGCCGAGACCGGATCGATCGGGCGGGCGGCGGAGCGTGAGGGCATCGCCTCCTCTGCGGTCAGCCGCCGCGTATCCGACCTCGAAGCGCGTTTGGGCGTCGTTCTGTTCGACCGCTCGGCACACGGCGTCAGGCTGACCACGGCCGGCGAGGCCTATGCCGGAGGCTGCCGTACCGTGTTGCGCTCGATCGCCGATCTTGATGCCATCATGGACGATTTCGGCTCCGGTCAGCGGGGCAGCCTGCGCCTTGCCTGTACGAGCTCTGCCCTCACCGGGCGACTGCCGGAACTCCTGGCCAAATTTGCCGTCAGGCATAATGGTATCGACATCGCCATCAGCGAAATGGGCGCTGCAAAGGCGCTTCTGGCGCTAGACGAGGGCCAGGCGGACGTCGCCATCGTTTCCGACAATTACGATTTCTCCCGCTTCGATATCCGCCCCTTCGAGGATGAGCGGGTATGGGTGCTGGTGCCGCCCGAACATCCTCTGGCGGCCCAGATCGAGCCGCGCAAATCCGTGCGCTTCGATGCGGTGCTGCCCCATGCGATCGTGGGCATCCACCATGCCGGATCGCTCAATCGTCTCCTCGTGGAAGCGGCGGAAAAAAGCGGCGTTGCCTTGACGGAAAGCCTGCGCGTCGAAAGCTTTCCTGCCCTCGTGCGCATGGTGGAAGCCGGGTTCGGCATCGGCTTTCTGCGCTCGACAAGCCTTCATCTTCTCGCCGGCACCGACCTCGTCTGCGCCCCCTTGGCCGAGCCTTGGGCGATGCGGCAATTGCTGGTGGCGCGGCGCAAGTCGAGCCCGCTTTCGGCCGCAATGAAGAGCTTCATGGCCCTCGCCAGCGAGACTTATCTTCCGAGCGCGTAGATAACACGACAAAATAGATCATATTATCCTTTGACAGGCTTGCGAGCGCGAAGATAGGAAAGCGGACAAGCGTCGTCACCATATCGGCGCCTCCCGCAATTTCCTCAGGAGCACTCGCTTGAGCGCGCTTTTCCGCACCACCGCCCTCCTCGCCACCCTTGTTGGCGCCCTGTCGCTGACGCCGGCCTTTGCCCAGGACAAGGTAATCTCCACCCCCAGGGCGACGTGACGATCTCCGGCGTGCCCGAGAAAGTGCTGGTCCAGGATTGGGCCGTCTTCGATGACCTCAGCGCCATGGGTATCGCAGTCGCCGGCGTGCCCTCCTCCAATGCGCCGACCTATCTGGCCGACCAGATCCCAGCCGACGCTATCCAGATCGGCTCGCTGTTCGAGCCCGACTTCGAAGGCATCGCCGCGGCGGAAGCCGACGTCTATTTCGTTGCCGCCCGTTCGGCAGCAGCCTTCGAAACTTCCAAGGACATCGTCCCCACCATCGACCTTTCGGTCGACAACACCGATATCGTCGCCGGCGTCAAAGCCAATATGGTCAAGCTCGGCGACATCTTCGACATGGCCGACCACGCGACGGCGCTCAATGACGAGCTCGATGCCAAGCTAGCTGAAGTCACGGCTGCGGCCGAAGGCAAGGGCACCGCATTGGTGCTGGTCACCAATGCCGGCAAGCTCGGCGTCTATGGTCCCGACTCGCGCGTCAGCTGGATCTACAACAATGTCGGCATGGCTTCGGCGCTGGCCGACGTGGCCGATGGCGACCATGGCGGCGATGCCGTCTCGTTCGAATTCCTGCTCGAAGTGAACCCGGACTGGGTCTTCGTGGTCGATCGCGATGCCGGCACCGGCGAAAATGCCGGCTCGGCCGAAGCGCTGCTCGACAACGAGCTCTTCAACCAGACCACGGCGGCCAAGGAAGGCCAGATCGTTTATCTCGATCCGCAGGTCAGCTACATTTCCATGCACGGCTACCAGGGCGTCATGCTGCTGCTCGACCAGGTGCTGGAAGGTTTGAACAGCTAAGATCGAGCACAGCGCCTGGGCTCTGCGCTCCCTCCCCTTGAGGGGGAGGGTAGCGAAGCTAGCCGGTAGGCCTAGCGAAGCTGGGGTGGGGTGGGGCACTGTCCCACTCTCCACTCGTAGGCTCCACCCCACCCTCATTCCCTCCCCCTCAAGGGGAGGGAGGCGCAGGAGCCTGCCACCATGATGGATAAACGGGCCTAATGTCGAACTACCATCAACCCGAGCCATTTCTGATCCTCGCCATTGTTGCCACGGCCCTCCTCGCTCTCGTCAGCCTCTTCGTCGGCGTCAGCGATGTGTCGCTGCCTGCTCTGCTGGCGGGAACGGCGGAGCCGCGGGCGGTCGAGGTTTTTCTGGTCAGCCGGGTGCCGCGGACGTTGGCGCTGGTTCTAGCCGGCGCGTCCATGGCGATCGGCGGGCTGGTGATGCAGATGGTCGTCCGCAATCGCTTCGTCGAGCCCTCTACCACCGGCACCAGCGAATCGGCCGCTCTCGGCTTTCTCACCGTGACGCTGCTCGCGCCGGGCTGGCCGCTGGTGGCCAAAATGGCCGTTTCGGCCCTTTTTGCGCTGGGTGGCACGGCCCTATTCTTGCGCATCCTCAAGGCTGTCCCGTTGCGCGATGTGCTCCTCGTGCCGCTGGTCGGCATCATGCTGGGCGGGGTGATCGGAGCGCTGACGGCCTTTATCGCCTATCGCGCCAACCTCATGGCATCGCTTCTTGCCTGGAACATGGGCGACTTTTCCGGCGTCATCCGCGGGCGCTACGAGCTCTTGTGGATCGGGCTCGTCTGCTGCGTCCTCGCCTATGTGGCCGCCGATCGCTTCACCGTTGCCGGCATGGGCAAGGATTTCACCACCAATCTGGGCCTCAACTACAAGCGCGTCATGACGCTGGGCCTGGTGATAGTCTCGCTGGTCAGCGCCGTAGTGCTGGTTTCGGTCGGCTCAATCCCATTTCTGGGACTGATCGTGCCCAATATCGTCAGCCTCATGGTGGGCGACAACATGCGGCGCACCGTGCCCTGGGTGACGGTCGGCGGCGCGGCCATGGTGCTGGCCTGCGACATCGTCGGAAGGTTGATCCGCTTCCCCTATGAAATCCCGATCGCCGTCGTCATGGGCGTCGTCGGTGCGGCCGTGTTCTTGTATCTGCTGCTGCGGACGCCGCGCCATGCATGACCTCCGCAGCAGACCTCATCCTGAGCTTGTCGAAGGACGAGGTCGTAACACCAAGGCCGCCACTGGCTCGACATCGTGGATCGACAAGCTCACCATGAGGCCTTCAAGACCGTTGATCGTCCTTGCGGCGCTAACCCTGCTGGCGCTGCTGTCCATCGCCCTTTTCATGACCCTGGGCGCCAAAGGCAATTGGAGCTTCGTGCTCGGATTTCGCGGCAAGAAGCTGCTCTCGCTGGTGCTGGTGGCGTACGCGGTCGCCGTGTCGACGGTGCTGTTCCAGACCGTCACCAACAACCGCATCCTGACGCCCTCGATCATGGGCTTTGATGCACTCTACATGCTGATCAAGACATCGACCGTCTTCTTCCTCGGCGTCGGGGCGCTCACCTCGATCGATAGCCAATTGCAATTCGTGGTCGAAGTGCTGGCCATGGTGACTTTCTCGGGCTTGCTTTTCCGCTGGCTGTTCCTGGGCGAAGAGCGAAGCCTCCACCTTCTCGTGCTCGTCGGCATCATCTTCGGCATCCTGTTCCGTTCAATGAGTGCCCTGATGCAGCGCATGCTCGATCCGGGCGCCTTCAACGTGTTGCAGGACACGATGTTTGCAAGCTTTGCGACCACCGATCCAACGCTGCTCGGCATTTCCACGGTGATCGTTCTTGCCGTCAGTGTCGTGGGCTGGCGGCTGATGCACAGCTTTGACGTGCTGTCGCTCGGACGGGCGCATGCGATCAACCTCGGCGTCGACTACAAGCGCACCGTGGCCATCATCCTCGTGCTGGTGGCGATCCTTGTCTCCGTGTCGACGGCGCTGGTGGGCCCAGTCACCTTTTTCGGCCTCCTCATCGCAACGCTCGCCCATGGCCTGATCGGACAGAGCAAGCACCGCTATGTGCTGCCCGCTGCCGTGCTGCTGGCCATCGTGGCGCTGGTGGGCGGGCAGACGCTTCTGGAGCGGGTGTTTGCTTTCGACACGGCGCTGTCGATCATCATCGAATTTTTGGGCGGTGCCGTCTTTATTTTCCTCGTGCTCAGAAGGTCCGCGCGATGATCGTCGCCAGCAATGTTTCGAAAAGCTACGGCGCCGCCTGCGTGGTCGACGGCGTGTCGCTGCAGCTGCCCAAGGGCGGCATTACCTCCATCATCGGACCCAACGGGGCGGGCAAATCGACCCTCCTCTCCATGGTCAGCCGGCTGATGGCCATGGATGCTGGCACAGTGACGGTGGGCGGTCTCGATGTCAGCAAGGCCGCGAGCGACGAGCTGGCGCGGCGCCTGTCGATCCTGCGGCAGGACAATCACATGACCGCCCGGCTCACCGTGCGCGATCTCGTCTCCTTCGGGCGCTACCCCTATACCAAGGGCCGGCTGACGCTCGACGACAAGGAGCATATCGAGCGAGCGATCAGATATCTCGATCTCGCAGCCCTGTCGGAGCGGTTCCTCGATGAGCTCTCCGGCGGACAGAGGCAGCGAGCATTCGTCGCCATGGTGCTGGCGCAGGACACCGACTACGTGCTGCTCGACGAGCCGCTCAACAGCCTCGACATGAAGCATGCCAGCGCCATGATGAAGCTGATGAAGCGCGCCGCGACGGAGCTGGGCAAGACCGTGGTTCTGGTGCTGCACGATATCAATTTTGCCGGCTGGTATTCGGACTATATCGTCGCGATGAAGGATGGACGCGTCGCGGCGCAGGGCCCCGCGGCAGAGATGATCCAACCGCAGGTGCTTTCCGAGATCTATGAAATGGAGATCGCCGTGCACGAGCTCGCCGGCCAGCGGATCAGCGTTTATTACGGGTAAGCATGGAGGAGAAGGCGACGACCCGTCCCCTGCCCTCGGCCTTGGCCGCATAGCAGGCCGCGTCGGCCTCGCCCATGAAACCTAGCGGCGAGGCAGGGTCCCGACCGATCGTCGTGATGCCGGCGCTGGCCCCGACCCGGTATTCGCGGCCAGCCCAGTTGAACAGCAAGGCCGCAATGCCGCGCACGGCTTTTTCGGCGACGCGCGTGCCATCGGCCAGGGATGTGCCCTCCAGCAAGAGCACGAATTCGTCCCCGCCGATGCGCGCGACGATATCGTGGCTGCGGCACGTGTCGCGCAGGGTGCTTGCCACCTGCCGCAGTAGCGCGTCGCCTGCTGCATGGCCCGCGGTATCGTTGACGGGCTTAAAGTGGTCGAGATCGATATAGACGAGGCAAGCCGTTCGATCCTGATGCCGGCACGCGGCGATGACGCGTTCCAGCGACTGCTCGAACGCTGCCCGGTTGGTCAGCCCACTCAGGGCATCGTGGCTCGCCGAATAGGCCAACTGCCGCTGCATCATGCGGCTCTGCGACACGTCCTGGAAGACAAGGACGGCGCCGGCCCGCGAACCGCCATCGGTGCGGACGGGAGCAGCGGTGCAGCGCACATCGCGCACCGAACCATCGCGATTGGTGAGGATGGCGTCGTCATCGACCCGGACGGGCTGATCGTTCTCGAAGCAGGACCAGACCGGGCAGTCGATGACTTGGCCTGTCCGCTCGCTGTGAATGCGGAACACTTGGTTGACCGCCATGCCGCGCGCTTGCGCCATGGTGAAGCCGGTCAGCTGTTCGGCGGCGGGGTTCATGAATTCGATATGGCCACGCGAGTCGGCCGAGATCATGCCATCGGCGATGGACTGCAGCGTCAGCCGCAGCCGCTCCTTTTGGGAGGCAAGATCCTGCTCGACCGTCTTGAGGAGAGTGATGTCGGTATCGGTGCCGACGGTGCGTGTCGGATTGCCGTGCTCGTCCCACTCGATCGGGCCACCGCGGCTCAGGATCCAGATATAGCCGCCATTGCGCGTTTGCTCGCGGTATTCGAGCGCCTCGAATTTCTTGTCGCCTTGGTGCTGGCGGTCCGCTTCCATCACCAGACGGTCGCGATCATCGGGATGCACCCGTGCCAGCCACGACGCGCGGTCACCGTCGACCTGTTCTTCGGGCGAAATGCCACGCATGATGCGCCACATGCGCGAATAAAACATGGTGTTGCGGCGCAGGTCATGGTCCCACACACCTTGCCGCGCGCTTTCCAGCGCATAGTTCCAGCGGCTCTCCGAATAAGCGAGCGCTTCCTCGGCCCGCTTCTGGAGCTCGATGCTGGTAAGCTGCACGGTGATGTAGTCGGCCCCGCTGGTCACGCCCGGGAAGCGGGAGGCGGCCAGCATCACCCAGATCGGATGTCCATCGGCATGACAGAAGCGGTGCTCGCCCCGATAGGTTGTGACTTCGCCGCGCGCCAGGCGACTGAACTGGAGGCGCAGGCCGACCTGTTCCTCGGCGGGAACAAGGTCGCTCAGGTTCCGTGGGTGTTCCGAAACGTTTTGAAGCGCGAGAAGATCTTCGATCGCCCGATTGGAATAGATCAGCTCGCCCTTGGTCGTGGCGACGAGCATGCCGACCGGCGCCGAGTCGAGCACGCGCGTCAGCGCCTCGACCGTGGGGGTCTGGTGCTCGCTAGGTGCCGGAGATTTGGGCCGCGCCTTCCTCATGGCGCCATCATCGGACAATCGGCCTTAATAGATCGCTTCCGCCGCGATTAAATCAGCCGATGCGACTGAGGATAAAGTCGCGCTCTTCGGCAAGGCTATGCCATTCGCTGGGGTGATCGGCATCGAAGATCAGCGTATATGGCCCCCTATAGCCTGCGTCTTCGGCGATCCCAACGCACTGGCCGTAGTCTGCTTCGTCCAAGGCCCCGGCGGTGAAATCGGCCTTGGCGTGGCAAAGTTCGGCGCGCGGGAAGATCGAGGCCAAGCCCGCATATTTGTCGGCGCCCTTCCAGTTGCCGAAATCGGCAAGCAGGCCAACCTGCCCCTCCAGCCGGTCGAGCAACTCATGCACCGCCGCCGGCGTCGACAGAAGGTCGAACCAATTCTCGGTAACGAGGCGCAATGACGAGCCGGCATTGACGGCGACCAGTTCGCGGAAACCCGCAACGGACCGGGCTAGCGCCTCGGGCGAATACGGCTGGTTGCCGGCAATGATCCGGGCATTCTCGGCGCCGAGCTGATGGGCGACATCGAGCCAGCCGGCGATCCAGCGCGTGTCGCGCGGGCCATTGACCGGATCGGCCATGTCGCCCGCGTCGATCAGCAGCGTCTGCAGCGTGACCTTTGCCGTATCGAGCTGATTGCGCAGTTCGGCAAGGTAGACGGGATCGCGGCTCCGCAGGTGAAAGGAAACGATCTCGAGCCGGTGGTAGCCGTGGTTCGCCAGCACCGAGAGCAGGCCCAAAAGAGACTCGTCGCCCTCGCCATAAGTGTCCTCGCCATCGCTCACCGCATCGGTCGAAACATCATGCGGATAGGTGGTGCCGAGGAGGCGGTGCAGCGACCAGGTGGAGACGGCGATGCGATTGTCGGCGGCGGCCATTTGGTTCTCCTTGGGTCAGACCCGGTAGATGCGCTCGGCATTGCGATGAAAGAGTGCGGCCTGTTCGTAGTCGCTGGCCTTCGCCACGACCGCACGGGCCGCGTTGACCCAATTGGTCAGCGTACCGCCCGTGGTCGTCGCAACCGGATGGTCGGAGCCCCAGATGACGCGGTCCCAGCCAAAGCTTTCGATCATGTGCTCGATATAGGGACGCAGCATTTCGGCATCCCAGCCGGGGGCGCAATGATTGACGAGGCCCGAGACCTTGCCGACCACATTGGGCAGTGCCGCGACCTCGGCCAGCGCCGTGCGCCAGGGGTCGAGCCCCTGTCTCGCAATGTCGGGATTGCCACAATGATCGAGCACGAATTGCAGCTCCGGCAGGAGCTTGGCCAGCCGCACGCCCAGATGAAGCTGATCGGCACGGAGGCATAGATCGAAGGTCAGGTTTAGCGGAACGAGGCGCTTGAGGTTTTCGGCAAAGATCGGTGCCAGACTGACATCGTCAGGCACTTCATGAAGAATGCGCCGCAAGCCCTTTACCTTGCCGTCCCCGGCCGCAAGCGTACGATCCAGCAGCGCGGCAAAATCCTCGTCTTCCGGGCGGCAGGCCGCGACGGCGCCGACGATGCCGGAAAGGCCCACGACAAAGGCCGTTTCGCTCTCGATATCGGCTTCTGCGACATCGACTTCCATATGAAGCGCCGATTCGATCCCGAGCGCCCTGGCCTCGGCGAAATAGGCCTCGGCGATCCAGGGCTTGTTGAGCTTGTGGCCAGGGCCGATCCATTCATAGGTGAACCGGTCGGGATAGATCAGGTGCAGATGGGTATCGAGGATGCGCATCCCCTATGGCTAGTCCACCCTGCCCCGCGCCGCAACGGGAACCGTTTCGACCAGCGCTCCATCGCGGATGAGATGGACGTGGTCGAAAAGATTGGTCACCGGACAGCAGTGATTGGGAATGATGCGGATGACATCGCCGATCCTCGGCTTTCGCGCGTAGGCGGAAACATCGATCGTGCCGTGCTCTTCGCTAAGACCGACAACCTTGGCGTGGGGATACTCGACGACATGGCCATGGCCGACGAGACCGAGAAGATCGCTGGTCAGCGACTTGGAGCCCGCATCGATGATGGCGCGGTTTTCGGTCGGTCGCGAGACAACCGTTGCAAGAACGGTCAGCGCGCAATCCTCGAACGTTGCGGCGCCGGCGGCCACTTGCGAGCGGTCCATATAGATATAGGTGCCGGGCCGGTATTCAGTGGCGGGACCGGCTTCGGCCATATGGCCGATATCCGGCGTGCCGCCAGTGGTGATGGCAGGAAGGTCGACGCCTTCCGCCTCGAACAGGGCCTTAGCCTCCGCCATCCACGCGGCCGCCTCGCGATATTTGCCCGCGGCGGGATAGGTCATCAGCCCGGCAAAGTGGAGGCCGGAGTGGCTCGCTAAGATGCGCGCCAGATCGAGCGCCGCCTGCGCCGACTGCACGCCGCAGCGCCCCATGCCGGTGTCGCATTCAACGAACACGCCCAGCTTGTGGCCGGGATCGGCGAAGGTTTCCGCCAGACCCGCGACCGTTTCGGTGCTGTCGGCAACAGTGCGGATGGTGATGCGGTCATGCAGCGCCTTGAGGCGGGCGCGCTTGGCGGCGCCGATGATGTTGAAGGTGAGGAGCAGGTCGTTGAGGCCGGCATCGGCCATAACCTCGGCTTCGCCCAGCTTTTGCACGGTAATGCCGACGGCGCCCAGTTCGACCTGGCGTTTGGCAAAGAGCGGAAGCTTGTGCGTCTTGATATGCGGGCGCAGCGCAATGCCTGCCACATCGGCCGCCGCCTGCGCCTTTTGGAGATTAGCTTCGGCGCGATCGAGATCGATGAGAACGGCGGGCGTATCGAGGTCGGTAAACTGGGTCATTGCGCTCTGAGCACTTCATCGACGAAGCGGAGATTGCCGGCAAGGAGCCCGGCATCGACCGGCACGGTGACGCCGGTAATGCCGGAGGCGGCGTCGGAAGCAAGGAACATCGTCGTATTGGCGACTTCCTCGGGGCTGACCATGCGGCCCAGCGGATAGTGCGGCAAGACCTTGTCGAGGAGGCGCGGATCGCCTTCGAGCCGATGGTCCCAGGCCGGCGTGCGAACCGAGCCGGGCGCGACCACATTGGCGCGCACGCCACGGCCGCCCAGCTCGACGGCGATAGCCTTGGCATAGGCGATAAGGCCTGCCTTGGCGGCGGAATAGGCCGGATTGCCGAAATGCTGGAAGGCATTGACCGAGGAGATGAAGACGACACTGCCGGAGCCGCGCTCGGCCATTGCCTTGGTGATCGGATCGACCAAAGCATAGGCGCCGTTGAGATTGATCGCCATTTCGCTTTGCCAAACGGCATCATCGAGCTGGCCAAGATGTTCGGCGCGGGTGAAGCCGGCATTGGCAATGACCACGTCGGGGGCACCATGCGTCGCGATATCGGCAAGCACCGCGGCGCGCGTCGCCTCGGCATCGGACTGGTCGAAGATCAGCTCGCGCGACGCGGAAAGCTCGATGATCGGCTCGCGGTCGGCCGCGATGATCCTGGAACCCGCCGCATGAAATGAATGCACCAGCGCGCGGCCGATGCCGCCGCCAGCGCCGGTGATCAGAACGCTTTTGCCTTCCAGCCCCAGATGCATTTTACGGTCCCTTGTAGGCGACGCAATCGATCTCGACCTTGCAGTCGACCATCATGTGGCTCTGCACGCAGGCGCGGGCCGGCGGGTGCTCGCCAAAATAGCTTTTGTAGACGGCGTTGAAGCTCCAGAAGTCGCGCGGATCGTCGAGCCAGACACCGCAACGGACGACATGCTCGAGGCCAAAACCGGCTTCCTCAAGAATGGCGATGACGTTTTTGATGGTCAGATGGGTCTGCTCGATAATGCCGGTGCCGACGATCTCGCCGTCCTTCATCGGAACCTGGCCCGAAACATAGAGCCAGCCACCCGCCTCGACGGCACGCGCAAAGGGAAGGTTCTGGCCACCTGCCCCGGACTTTTCTGCGCCATAGCGGATGATCGGCATGCCTGCTCCTGAAAGTGAATTTCGTTTGTTGGCGCATTGTAGAGCGAAAAGCCGGATATCTGGCAAGTGGGCACGCAAAACATGAAAATTTCTTACGTGATCCTTGTGCTGGCGTCGTGTAGCGTGCGGGCACAAGAAAAAGGTGCCCCTTGCGCATTTTCACTGCCGCCCTCGCCACTGAGACCAATACGTTTTCGCCTATAGCCATCGACAAGCGCGCCTTCGAGGCCTCGCTTCATGCCAAGCCCGGCCAGCATCCGGCAACGCCGACATTGTGCACGGCGCCGATCACGGTGGGGCGCGAAGTCTGCGCACGAGAAGGCTGGACCTTGATCGAGGGCACCGCCAGCTGGGCCGATCCAGCGGGGCTGGTGGCGCGGGCAACCTATGAGGAGTTGCGCGACGAAATCCTGGGCCAGCTCGAAGCGGCAATGCCGGTCGATGCCGTAGTCCTTGGCCTCCATGGGGCGATGGTGGCGCAGGGCTATGACGATGCGGAGGGAGACATCCTGACGCGCGTGCGCGCCCTCGTCGGGCCAGACGTGCTGGTCTGCGCGGAACTCGATCCGCACAGCCACCTCACCAGAGAGCGCGCTGCGGCGGCCGACTTCTTTGTCTACTTCAAGGAGTTTCCCCATACCGATTTCGTCGATCGGGCGCGCGATCTTTGGAATATTGCGGCACGGACGCTAAGGGGCGAGGTGCGGCCGGTGATGAGCGTCTTCGATTGCCGGATGATCGATGTATTCCCGACCTCGAAGCAACCGATGCGCGGCTTTGTCGACCGGCTGTTCGCACTCGAGCAAAGCGAGCCGGGCCTGTTGTCGCTCTCGGTCGTGCACGGTTTCATGGCCGGCGACGTGCCGGAAATGGGCACCAAGGTCATCGCCGTCACCGACAATCAGCCAGACCTCGGTGCGGCGCTTGCCGAGCGCCTGGGCCGCGAGCTTTTCGCCATGCGCGGCACGTTCATGGTCAGCCAGGTTGATGAACAAACCGCCGTGGACGCCGCAATCGCAGCGCCGCGCGGGCCGGTGGTGATCGCCGATGTCTGGGACAATCCGGGCGGCGGCACGGCAGGAGATGCGACGGTGATCCTCGGCGAGCTGATCCGGCGCGGCGTCCAGGATGTAGCGGTCGGAACGATCTGGGACCCGATCGCCGTGCAGATTTGTTTTGCGGCCGGCGTCGGCGCGCAGATCCCGCTGCGCTTCGGCGCAAAATCGGCGCCGATGACCGGCGATCCGGTCGACGCCGTGGTGACGGTCAAGGCGCTGCGCAACAACGCCAAAATGCGCTTCGGCGAAAGCTTTGCACCCTTCGGCGACGCCGCCTGGGTAAGCTTTGACGGCATCGACGTGATCCTCAACTCCACCCGGGCGCAAAGCTTCGACCCAAGCCTATTTTCGGTGATGGGGGTCGAGCCTACCGAGCGCAAAGTATTGCTGATCAAGTCGACCAATCACTTCTACGACTCGTTCTCGAGGATCGCGTCGGAAATCGTTTATTGCTCGGCGGGGAAGCCCTATCCCAACCGGCCTGCGGAAACGGATTACCGCAAAGCGCCGAGAAACATATGGCCGATGGTGGAGGATCCTTGGCTTCATTGAAGGCCCCCCTTATCCGGCCTTCGGCCGACCTCTCCCTTCGGGGAGAGGTCGCCGCAAAGCGGCGGGTGAGGGGCCTTACCGCAGCTTCCTGAAAAACGCCGTCAGCATCGCCTCTGCCCTGCCCGCGGACACCCCGCTAATCACCTCCGGGTGGTGGTGACACGTGGGTTGATCAAACAAGCGGATGCCGTTTTCGACGGCGCCGGCCTTGATGTCCTCGGCGGCAAAGTAAACGCGGCGCAGGCGGGTGTGGGCGATGGCGCCTGCGCACATGGCGCAAGGCTCGAGCGTTACATAGAGGTCGCAGCCATCGAGGCGGCCGGTATTGCGTGCCGCCAAGGCCGCGCGGATGGCCAGCATTTCGGCATGCGCCGTCGGGTCGCGCAGCGCCTGCATGCGGTTGCGTTCAGCGGCAAGGATGCGCGTGCCTTCCATGATCACGGCGCCGATCGGCGCCTCGCCGACATCGGCTGCCTCCTGGGCAAGGCGCAGGGCGAGATCCATCGGGCTTTCGGTCATGGCTCACCCGCAGCATAAGGTTCGGTGCCGATCGCAGCCTTCAGCGCTTCGATCTCCCCATCCGTCCAACCCTCGGGCTGCGTTACCTCCATCCAGGCATCGATATAGTGCTCGGGCGCATAATTGTGCCCGTAGCCAAGCGGCGCGGTCTGCGCCAGCGCCGTGTCGAGCGCCAGTTGCAGGAAGGTGATGAGCGGATACCAGTTGAGCGCCGGCGAGACGTCGGGCCCGCGCGGCCAATCGAGCCAGGCCGGCGTTTGCCAATCCGCGGCAAAGGAAAAAAGACGATGGGGTCGCTGGCATATTGGAGAAATACGATGCGCATCGGCCCCCAAGCCACCGTGTCCCAGCCCTCGGCGCCGGACTGGTTCATGAAGCGGATAGAGGAGGAGTTGCCAAAGCGCGGCAGCCAATAGGGCGTGCCGGGCTGGCGTCCCTCCGTCATCCGGCTCCAGACCGAACTGGAAAAGGGCGGGCCTGCCCAGAGCGCGCCCTGGAACGGGTCGGCCAGCACATTGTAGACCGTGGTCGAGTTCTGCGATGCGAGGGCGCCGAGGCTCAGTCCATAAAGATAGAGGCGCGGGCGCGCATCGCGCGGCAACTGCGTCCAAAAATCATAGACGGCGTTGAACAGCGCCTGCCCGGTTTCGGCGCCATATTCGGGCTCGACCAGCAGCGACAGTGCGCTGGTGAGATAGGAATATTGCACGGCAACGCTGGCGACATCGCCCCCATGCAGCAGTTCGAGCGTGTCGATGCCCGCTGGATCGACCCAACCCGTGCCCACCGGCATGACGAGGACAAGGACGGAGCGCTCGAAGGCGCCGATGCGCTGCAATTCCGCCAGCGCCAGCGCCGCTCGCGCTTCCGGCGTCTCCGCCGAGCGCAGGCCGACATAGGTGCGGAGCGGCTCGATGGCGGGCTTGCCCGTAAGCGCTAAGATGTCCCCAGCGGTTTGGCGGGTGCGAAGGTAGGGCCGCGCGTCGCTGCCGATGGTTTCCCAATCGATCAAGGATTGGCTGCTGCCGCTTTCATACCATTGGGCGGGCGGCGCCTGGTCGGTCGAGACCAATTCATCGAGGCCTTGGTAGAAGGCGTCGGCGGCGCGCAGGGCATTGCGCCAGAAGAGATTGTTGACCAGCGATCCGACCACGATCGCTACCAGAACGGTGGCGAGGACCGCAGCCGCACGCGGCGGCAACAATGGCGCAAGCCATCGCCAAACCAGGCGGATCAGCGTCACCAGGAGCTTGCCCAAGACCATCAGCGCCGCCGCGATCGGCAGCGCCACGGCAGCGATCACCAGCGGCTGAAAACCATCGACCGGCTGCAGGCCCATGACGGCGCGCACGGAGTTCTGCCAAAGGCTCGAATAGCTCAGCCCGAGCAGCACGAGGCCGAGCGCCAGGAGCGCCACCAGCGCGCCGAGAATGCGGGTAACGCGTCCCGGCGGCACTTTGAGGCCCAAAAAGCCCCACAGCCAGTGGCCGAGATTGCCGGCGCCATAGCCCACGGCAAAGCAGCAGCCGGACAGGATGCCCTGGACGCTTTCGGTGCGCGGCAGCAGCGAGGGCGTGAGCGACAGGGTGAACGCAACAGCGCCGAGCAGGAGACCGGGCATGGAGAAATAATGCGCCGTCACATCCCAAAGGGCATTGGCGCGGCTGGTCCAGCTCGCCTTGGGGGATGGATGGGTGACGCTCATGCTTTAGCTCAAGCGGGAATCCGGGCATGGGTCAACCACCGGAGTGGGAAGAGCGCCGCCCCTGCCCTATATTGGTGGCCCAGGAGAGTCGCCCTTGCCGATACGCCAACTACCCGAGGACCTGATCAACCGCATCGCCGCCGGCGAAGTGGTGGAGCGGCCCGCCAGCGTCGTCAAGGAGCTGGTCGAGAACTCGATCGATGCCGGCGCGCGTCGCATCGTCGTCACCACCGCCAATGGCGGCATGGACCTGATCCGCATCAGCGATGACGGTCACGGCATGGACCGGCAGGATCTGCTGCTGTCGGTCGAACGGCACGCCACGTCCAAGCTCAGCATGGACGATCTCGACGACATTCGCACCCTCGGCTTCCGCGGCGAGGCGCTGGCCTCCATCGGGTCCGTCGCCCGCCTCTCGGTAGCCTCGCGCACCGCCGATGCCGAAAGCGGGCTGGTGCTGGTCGTCGTCGACAATGGGCGGAGGTCCGGCCCCATTCCGCAGGCGATGAACCGAGGCACCGTCATCGAAGTGCGCGACCTCTTCGCGCAGGTGCCGGCGCGGCGCAAATTTCTCAAATCCGCGCGCGCGGAAGGCGCCGCGATCACCGACGTGGTTAAGCGCCTCGCCATGGCCAATCCCCAGGTCCATTTCGTGCTCGAGGGCACGGACCGCACCGCGAGCAACTGGCCTTCGGTGGGCGAAGGCGCGCTGCAGGCCCGGCTCGGCCAGGTCATGGGCGCCGATTTCGTTGAAAACGCCGTCGTGCTTGCGACGCAGCGGCACGGCATCGTCGTCGCCGGCATGGCGGGGCTGCCGACCTATACCCGCGCCAATTCGCTATCGCAGTTCTATTTCGTCAACGGCCGCTCGGTTCGCGACAAGGTGCTGGTCGGCGCCGTGCGCGCGGCCTATGCCGACTACACCTTCCGCGACCGCTTTCCGGTCGTCTCGCTCTATGTCGCCATCGACCCGACCGAGGTCGACGTCAACGTCCATCCAGCCAAGGCCGAACTGCGCTTCCGCGACCAGGGCGCGCTGCGCGGCGCGGTGATCACCGCGATCGGACAGGCGCTCGCCGCAGCAGGGTTCAAGGCCTCGACCACGGTCGCCGAAGACATAATTGAAGCCTTCAAGGCGCCGGAAATGGCCGAAGCCCCGGCGCGAAGCGCCTGGGAGCCACAAGCGACGCCGATCGCCCGCCTCGCGCCAAGCGAACAGCTTCAGGGTTTTGCCGAACCCAGCGCCCGCGTCGAGCGCTTCGAGCCGGTGGGCGAAGTCGTCGACTATCCGCTCGGCACCGCCCGGACGCAAATGTTCGACAACTATATCATCGCGCAAAATGGCAGCGGGCTCCTGCTCGTTGACCAGCACGCAGCCCACGAACGATTGGTCTATGAGCGCTTCAAGGCGCAGATGGCGTCCGGCCCCGTCGCGAGCCAAAGGCAGCTGATCCCTGTAATCGTCGAGCTGCCCGAAGAAGATTGCGGACGCCTCGAGGAAGCAGCGCCCGAACTCGAGCGCTTCGGGCTTTACCTCGATCGCTTCGGCCCTCGCGCCATCGCCGTGCGCGAGACTCCTGCCCTTCTTGGCACGACCGACATTGCCGGTCTCGTCCGCGATCTTGCCGATGGCCTTGCCGAATGGGACAGCACCGCGGCCCTCTCCGACCGAATGGAGGCAATCATCGCCCGCATGGCCTGCCATGGCTCGGTGCGCTCGGGCCGGCGGCTTCGCGTCGACGAGATGAACGCGCTACTCCGCGACATGGAAGCCACGCCCCATTCAGGCCAGTGCATTCACGGCCGCCCGACCTATGTCGAGCTCAAGAAGGGCGACATCGAGCGGCTGTTCGGGCGCAGCCGATGACGCTCTGGTTCACCAGCGACACGCACTTTGCCGACACCCGTGTTCTCAAGATTGACCGCCGCCCCTTTGCCAACATGGCGGAACACGATGCAGCCCTGATCGCCAACTGGAACGCGCTGGTCGCGCCCCAGGACGAAATCTGGCACCTTGGCGACTTCGCGCGAGGCACGACCGAAGAGGTCGAGGCGCTCCTGGCGCAGCTGCACGGCACCAAGCACCTGATCATCGGCAACAACGATCCTGAGCCGACGCTCGCGGCCAAAGGCTGGGCCAGCCTTCAGCACTACCGGGAAATGCGCATCGACGAGCAGCTCTTTATCCTCTGCCACTACCCATTCCGAACCTGGAACCAGATCGGCAAGAAGTCGGTCAACCTCCACGGCCATTCGCACGGCAAGCTGACGCCGGTCACGCGTCAATTCGACGTCGGCGTCGACCCGCAGGGACTAAGGCCACGGCGGATCGAGGAAATCGTCGTGTCGCGACGGAAGAGCAAAGCCGACTAGCCTCTAGCATATACGTATCAACTCGTGATACGTATATCATCCAATGGCCTGCGGGTTGACCGTGATCGCATCTTTCAAAGGCAAATTTGCGCAAGCCGTATCGGCGGGAGAGTGTCCGAAGGGCTTTCCTCGCGAGGTCCTTCGATCGGCTCAGCGCAAGCTGGCATCGTTAGCTGCGGCCACTACTTTGGGTGATCTCCGCGTTCCGCCGGGTAATCGCCTGGAAGCGTTAACCGGCGACCGCTCAGGTCAACACTCCATCCGCGTAAACGACCAATGGCGCATCTGTTTCAGATGGGCGGACGGGCGCGCGGAAGATGTCGAGATCGTGGATTTTCATTGAGAGGATGTATCGATGACCGTCAGGATCACACCGCCAGTTCATCCGGGTGAATATCTGCGCGAGGAACTTCTGGAGCCGTTGGGCCTGACCTCCTATGCCCTCGCTGCCCGTCTTGGTGTGCCGCGCACCCGTATCGAACGACTGGTCCGCGAAGAGACAGGCGTCACACCGGATACCGCATTGCGGCTGGGACGGTTCTTTTCCATGACACCGGAATTCTGGATCAACATGCAGGGCCTCTACGACTTGACCATCGCCGAAGCCGCTGCTGCAGAGGCGTTGCGGGCCATCGAGCCGATTGTCCTGCCGGCCGCTTGAACCGGTAGAGAGGGGAAGTCCCCTCATTTTCCCTCCGGGCCTTCTCCCGCAAGGGAGAAGGGAGATCAAACGCCGTCTAGTTGAAAACGCTCGCTCCACGATCCGCAACGCCCACCAGGCTTCTGAAGCCTGCAAAGAGGTCGCGGCCCATGCCGAAGTGTTGGCTGCGGAGGTCTTCGGTGGCGGGGGTGCGGCTGAAGAATTCCTTTTCGTCGCCGAGGAAGGTCAGCGTGCCTTCATTGGCATCGAGGCGGATGAGATCGCCGTCGCGGATCTTGCTGATCGGGCCGCCATCGACCGCTTCGGGGTCATGTGGATGGCGGCCGGCACCTTGCCCGATGCGCCGGACATGCGGCCGTCGGTCAAGAGAGCCACCTTGTGGCCGCGGTCCTGGAGGACGCCGAGCGCCGGGGTGAGCTTATGCAGCTCCGGCATGCCGAGCGCCTTGGGGCCGGAGAAGCGGACCACGGCAATGACGTCGCCGGTCAGCTCGCCCGCCTTGAACGCAGCCTGCAGACCTTCCTGCCCATGGAAGACGCGGGCGCGCGCTTCGACCACGCGGTGCTCGGGCTTGACGGCCGAGACCTTGATGACGGAGCGCCCGAGATTGCCGGTAAGGAGTTTGAGGCCACCCGTCGGCTGGAACGGGGTCTTGGTCGAGGTCAAGACCTTGGGCAGCGCCGACTCTGCGGGTGACTGTTCGAAGCTCAGCTTGTCGTCGAGCAGCTTGGCTTCGACCGTGTAGTTGGACAAGCCATCGCCCCAGACGGTCTTGACGTCTTCATGGAGGTGCCCGCTTTCGAGCAGCTCCTTGATCAGGAAGCCCATGCCGCCAGCGGCGTGGAAGTGGTTCACGTCGGCAACGCCATTGGGATAGACGCGGGCGAGGAGCGGCGTTGCGTCGGATAGATCGCTCATGTCGTCCCCCAGTCACACCTGGATGCCGGCCGCGGCCGCCATGGCGATGATATGCATGGTGTGATTGGTTGAGCCGCCGGTGGCGTGAAGCCCAACAAGGCCGTTGACGATGGCCTTTTCGTCGAGCACATGCCCGATCGGGGTATAATTGTTGCCAAGGCTCGTTAGCGACAATGCGCGCTTGGTGGCCTCGCGGGTCAGTGCGTCGCGCAGCGGGGTACCCGGATTGACGAAGCTGGCGCCGGGGAGATGCAGACCCATGATTTCCATCAGCATCTGGTTGGAATTGGCGGTGCCGTAGAACGTGCAGGTGCCGGCCGAATGATAGGACTTCGACTCGGCTTCCAGCAGTTCGGCGCGGCCGACCTTGCCTTCCATATAGAGCTGGCGGACGCGGGACTTTTCATCGTTGGGCAGGCCCGAGGGCATGGGCCCGGCGGGCACGAAGACCGCCGGCAGGTGACCGAAAGCCAGGGCGCCGATGACGAGGCCGGGCACGATCTTGTCGCAAATGCCGAGGTAAACCGCCGCGTCGAACATGTTGTGCGACAGCGCAATGGCGGTCGACATGGCGATGACGTCGCGGCTGAACAGCGACAGGTCCATGCCGGGCTGGCCTTGCGTCACGCCATCGCACATGGCCGGTACGCCGCCGGCGACCTGGGCCGTGGCGCCGATCTCGCGCGCCGCTTCCTTGATGATGTCGGGATAGAATTGATAGGGCTGATGCGCCGAAAGCATGTCGTTGTAGCTCGTGACGATGCCGAGATTCAGCGTCTTGTTGCCGGCTAGCGCTGCCTTTTCGGAAGGCGAGCAGGCGGCAAATCCGTGGGCGAGGTTGCCGCAGGAGAGTGCTGCGCGATAAACGCCCTGCTCCTTGGCGATGTCGAGGCGGTTGAGGTAGTCGCGGCGCGTGTCGCGGCTGCGCGCGGCTATGCGGTCGGTCACGTCCTGGATGGCCTGACGGACGGTCATGGGTCACTTCTCCATAAAGGCAAGGCGCGCCAGAAGGGGGCCGCTGGCGCGGTAGTCCTTGCGTCGATTGGGTGCCCAGTCAGCGGCCGGCGCGGTCGATTGGGGACCGCACCGGGAGGGTCATGGGCACCAGTAAACTGTCACCGGCGCATCCGAGCGCAAGACGGCACGGATCGGCATGTCTGCCACCGGGCCTTCACCCAGGGCTTGCTCCAGCACCGCAGCCTTTTCCTCGCCTTCTATGTGCAAATAGAGGCCATCGGTTTCGAGCAGGCGCGGCAGGGTAAAGGTGATGCGCGGCTCGCCGGCGCCGGGCGCGCGGATGGCAAGCGTCGGGCCCTGGGCGCTTAGCGCCTCGTCGAGTGTGTCGCCACCGGGAAAAAAGCTTGCCGTATGGCCGTCATTGCCCATGCCGAGGATCACCGCGGCGAAAGGCTTGGGCAGGCTGGCCATGAGCGTATTGGTCTTGGCGACGGCGGCGTCGGTCGGCTCGTCGCCGCCGGAATAAAGCGGGAAGAAGCGGGCGACAGCCGCGGGTCCTTGCAGCATCTTCTCGTTGACCAAAAGCGCGTTGGAGCGGTCCGAAGTTTCGTCGACCCAGCGCTCATCGACAAGGGTCACGATGACCTTGTCCCATTCGATGTCCTTGGTCTTGCCCAGGGCATTGAAGAATTTGCCCGGCGTCGAACCACCGCTCACCGCGATGGCGGCAGTGCCGCGCTCGGCGATCGCCGCGCGGATGCGGTCGGCCACGGACTCTGCCAGTTCCTTGGCGAGGGTAGCCTTTTCGGCAAAGCTGCGCCGGTCGATGCTCATCAGAGGTCGCCCTCGTACCAGGTGCGGCCGTCGCGTTCGATCAGCGCCACGGCGCCGCTCGGGCCCCAGGTACCGGCGGTATAGGTCTGCGGCGCTTCGGTCGAGCGGTCCCAGGCCTCGCGGATCGGATCGACCCAGCGCCAGGCGGCTTCGAGCTCGTCGCGGCGCATGAACAGCGTCTGGCTGCCGCGGATCACGTCCATCAACAGGCGTTCATAGGCTTCCGGGGTCCGCTCGGAGAAGGTTTCGGCAAAGCTGAGGTTCAGCGGCACTTCGCGCAGACGCATGCCGCCCGGGCCCGGATCCTTGATCATCATCATGAGCTTGACGCCCTCGTCGGGCTGCAGGCGAATGATCAGCTTGTTGGGCTTGGGCGCGCCTTCGGCATGGTCGAAGATCGAGTGCGGAATGGGCTTGAACTGGATGCAGATTTCCGAGACGCGCTCGGCCATGCGCTTTCCGGTTCGCAGGTAAAACGGCACGCCGGACCAGCGCCAGTTCTCGATTTCGGCCTTCATGGCCACAAAAGTCTCGGTGCGGCTGCCCTTCTTGTCGTCGGGCAATTCGTCCTGGTAACTGGCGACCGATGCGGTTTCGGCTTTGACGCCGCGATACTGGCCGCGCACCGTCTTGCCGACCACGTCGCCATTGGTGATCGGGCGCAGCGCGCGCAAAACCTTGAGCTTTTCGTCGCGCAGGGCATTGGCGTCGTCGGACGCGGGCGGCTCCATGGCCACAAGGCAGAGCAGCTGCAGCATGTGGTTCTGGATCATGTCGCGGAGGGCACCGCTTTCGTCGTAATAGCCGCGCGTGCCGGCGCCGACGCTTTCGGCCACGGTAAGCTGCACGTGGTCGATATGGGCCGAGTTCCAGACCGGCTCGAACAGCGTATTGGCAAACCGAAGCGCCAGGAGGTTCTGAACCGTTTCTTTGCCGAGGTAATGATCGATGCGATAAACCTGATCTTCCTGGAAGATCTTGGCGACGCCGTCATTGATCTCCATCGAGGACAGGAGGTCGTGGCCGAGCGGCTTCTCGATAACGACGCGCGCATCGCGGCGATAAAGATTGTTGGCGGCCAGGTATTCGGCGATGGGCTCGAAAAGGTCGGGCGCGACGGCGAGATAAAAGGCGCGGATGATCTTGGCGTCGTCACGCAGGGCAGCGCCGAGATCGCCGGAGTCCTCGGGCTTGGAGGCATCCACCGGCACATAGGTGCAGATGCCGACGAAGCGGTCGATGATATTAGCGTCCTGATAGTCTTTTTCGACAAACTGGGTCAGCGCTTCGCGCACCAGCGTCTGGAACTCGGCTTCGCTGAGCTTGGAGCGGGAAGCGCCAATAATGCGGCTCTGCTCGTCGAACTGGCCGTCCTTGAAGCGGTGGTAAAGCGCCGGGATGAGCTTGCGCTTGGTCAGGTCACCGGTGGCACCAAATACCACATAGTCGAAAGGCTGGACGGGAATGATACGGCTGGACAAGAGATAAGTCCCTAGTTCGAGGCGAAGTTCTGCCGGGCGAGGATCACCGCGCCATGCAGGGGTTCGAATTGCGGCAGGGCGACGAACTGGCCATAGCGGTTCTGAAGTCGCGGGAAGAGGCGCTGGCCGAGGCCGCCGACGATGGCCATGACCTCGGCGCCGTGGCCTTTGAACCAGCGCACATAGGTGTCGATATAGCTCATCTGGATCTCGAGCAGTTTTTCGGCGACCGGATCGCCCTGTTCGAGATAGTCGAACCAGAGCGGCATGAGCTTGCCGAATTCGCCCGGAGCCCGGCCGATCAGTGCGTCGTCGCAGCCTTCGCTGCCGTCGCGGCTCAAAATCGTGAGGTCCATGGCAGTGGCAAAGGACCAGGTCATCACCGCCTGGTTGTCGCCGCCAAGCGCCGCCACAACCGCTTCGGTCAGCGGCGAAGCCTCGACGAGGCCATCTGCTGCCTCGACCGAATAGCGGACCAGTTCACGGCCGAGAATGGCGCCCGACATCTGGTCGCCAATGTGAAAACCCCAGCCGCCGGCCTGGTATCGGGTGCCTCCAACAATCGACATGGCGGCCGAACCGGTGCCGATGATGACGACGCCACCTTCGCCACCGCCCAGCGCGCCGGCGTGGGCGATGTCGATATCGTCGTAGACTTTTACGCCAGCGAAGGGCCAGGGACGCGCGGCGAAACTGGCGCGTGCCGTGTCCATGCGGCCGCCGGCCATGCCGAAGCAAGCATAGGTGTTAGCGGTTTCAGCATAATCGACGCCGGCCGAGGCGAAGACATCGCGCGTACCGTCGGAGATCGCTTCGTAGGCGGGTTCGCCGGCGTCGATCTGCAGGTTGGAGCGGCCGTTCTTGACTTCGGCCAGCGTTTGCAGATTCTCGTCTGCGAGCCGAACCCGGCAATTGGTGCCGCCACCATCGACGCCCAGGTAATATCGCGGCACGAAAGCATTCTCCGAGGTTTTTGCGGGAAAGCAGAGCGGGCCGGAGCCGGCACTCTGCGGTGCCCACACTAGGGGGTGATTTCGGCGCGGACCATAATGCGAAAGCCGCTAAGACGAAAGTAGCATGCACGAGTTTTTGCGCCTGCCAAGAGATCGCCATGCATGCCATGTCTGCTTGGGGCAAAGAGGAGACCGATGATGACGAGACATTGTCTGGTTCTGGGCGGTGCCCGATCGGGGAAAACCGCCTTCGCCGAGCGGCTGGCGCTCCATTCCGGCTCCCGTCCCGCCTATCTCGCCACCGCCACGGTTTTGGACGCGGAAATGGCCGATCGCATCGCGAGCCATAAGTCCGGCCGAGGCGCACGCTTTGCGACCATCGAGGAACCGATCGAACTTTCGCACGCCATCATCAAGGCGGGGCAGGAGCATGACGTCATCCTGGTCGATTGCCTGACGCTCTGGCTCACCAACCTCCTCATGGCCAACGAAGACATCTCTACCGCCGTGAGCGAGCTTTGCGCGACATTGGTGGAGTTCCGGCAGGCCAAGGTGGTGCTGGTCAGCAACGAGGTCGGCCTCGGCATCGTGCCCGACAATGCCATGGCCCGCACTTTTCGCGATCTGGCCGGCTCGACCCACCAGCGCGTCGCAGCGGTGTGCGACGACGTTTATTTCATCGCTGCCGGCTTGGCCTTGACGATGAAGGGCGAGCAGCCGGTCAGCTGACGAGCACGATCACGGCGACAAAGGTGCTCAGCGCCAGGAGCACATTCAGCGTCTGGCGATACAAACCCAATGCGCGCTCGATATCGGCAGCATTGAGCTCCGCCCTCCCCGCACCAAACGCTGGAAGATCGACCACTTCGCCATCATAGGCCCGCGGGCCGCCCAGCTTGAAGCCCAGTGCGCCCGCGAAAGCCGCCTCGGGCCAGCCGGCATTGGGTGAGTCATGCTTGCGCGCATCTCTCCGCGCTGTGGCCCAGGCGGATGAGGGACTGGCGTCCGGCGTCAAAAAGCAGGCGGCGGTGATCAGCACCACTGTCAGCCGCGCCGGGATCCAGTTCAGCACGTCGTCGAGCCTGGCGGCGGCCCAGCCATAATCGCGATAGCGCGCGTTAAGATGCCCAATCATGGAATCTGCTGTGTTGACAGCCTTGTAGAGCGCGATGCCGGGCAGGCCAAAGAGGACCAGAAAGAACCAGGGCGCGACGACCCCGTCGGAGGTCGATTCGGCCAACGTCTCCAAGGCGGCCCGCGCGACCCCCGCCTCGTCCAGAACTTCCGGATCGCGGCCGACGATATGGCTCACAGCCTCGCGGCCGGCGGCAAGCGACTGGCGCATGGCTTGTGCCACCGCGCCCACGGCCCGCCCAAGTTCCTTTTGCGCCAAAAGGCTTGTGGCTAGCAGCATTTCCACGACCCAGCCAAAGGGCAGCCAAGAGAGCACGGTGCGGATGCCAACGCTGACGATCAGCACGGCCAGCAGCACCAGGGCCAGCGCGACCACGCCCGCAAGCTTGCGCTGGGCGGGGCTGCGAGTCTCGATATTGAGCCGCTTTTCGAAAAAGTCGATCAGCGCGCCGAACCACATGACCGGATGGCCGATGCTGGCGGTAAGGCGCTCGGGATAGCCGATGCGGCGTTCCGCAAGCAGCGCCAGCGGCGCAATCAGCACATCCATCTAGATCTCCGCGGCCAGAGCAAGCAGTCCATCGATGTCGAGGTGCCGTTCAAGATGCGCTGCCAAGGCGTCGAGCGTCGTTTCGATCCCTGACTCATAGCTGAGGTCCGGCTCGCGGCATTGCCGAGGAAGGCCCGGCGAAATCCATCGGCGGCAAAAAGGCCATGCAGATAAGTGCCCATCACAATTCCGTCGCCGCTGACAGCGCCCTCGGGCTCATCGCCGATCCGCGCGAACGGACGCGCGCGTCCCGCCCCGGAGGTGACGCCCATATGCATGTGATAGCCCGACAACTCCTGCCCTGTGCCGAGGTGAATGCCACGCTCGAGCCGCAACTGCTTGGTCGGCGCCAATACCGTATCCACATCAAGCAGTCCTAGACCCTCCGAGGTCCCAGGCGCGCCCTCGATGCCATTGGGATCGGCGATAGTTTTGCCCAGCATCTGATAGCCGCCGCAGACGCCGAGCACGAGCCCGCCGGCACGATGGTGGGCGGCAATGTCGATATCCCAACCATTCTGGCGCAAGGCTTGGAGGTCGGCGCGGGTGGATTTGGAGCCCGGCAACAGCACCAGATCGGCGTCGCGCGGCAGCGGCGTGCCGGGCTGCACCAGTGTCACGGCAACACCGGGCTCGGTGCGCAGCGGATCGAGATCGTCGAAATTGGCGATGCGCGGCAGGCGCGGCACGACGATGTGGAAGCTCCCCTGCCCGGACGAATACGCTTCCAGCGCCAGGGCGTCCTCGGCGGGCAGCCGACAAGCGTCGGCAAAGTGCGGCACCGGACCAAGGCACGGCAGTCCGGTACGTTCGGCGAGGAAAGCCTTGCCGCTTTCAAACAGTGCCGGATCGCCGAAGAACTTGTTGATGAGGCTGGCGCGGACAAGAGACGCATCGGCTGGATCGACCACGGCCAGCGTGCCGACGATCGAGGCGATGACGCCGCCGCGGTGAATGTCGGCGATCAGCACGACGGGCACTTGTGCGGCTTGCGCAAAGCCAAAATTGGCGATGTCGCCCCGACGCAAATTGACCTCCGAGGCGCTACCGGCGCCTTCGACGAGGATGATGTCGGCAGTGGCAGCCAGTTCGCCAAATGCATCCAACACTTCGGGCAGCAATTGCACGCGGTCGGACCAATATTGCCGGGCCGATAGGCTGGTCCGGCGCTGGCCGCGCACCACGACCTGCGAGCCGGTCTCGTCTTCGGGCTTCAACAGAACCGGGTTCATGGCGGTGATTGGCGGGCGTCGGGCCGCCCGCGCCTGCAGCGCCTGGGCGCGGCCGATCTCGCCGCCATCGTTGGTCACGGCAGCGTTGTTGCTCATGTTTTGCGGCTTGAACGGCGCGACGCTGAGGCCACGATTTGCCAGCGCCCGGCAGAGACCGGCGACGATCAGCGATTTGCCGACATCGGAGCCGGTGCCCATGAACATGAGAGCTTTGGTCATGGCCGCTTTATGCTGAAGCAATGACGTGGGCGTAAGAGCCCATGACGCGGCCAAGCTGGGCGCCCATCGGCAACTGGCGAATGGCTTCGGCATCGAGCGCTTCGAACAGCGGCGGCAAGCCGGACTGCTTCGCCGACGAATAGTGGAATTCGTGCCCGTTCAAACCCGCGGGCCAGGGCAAGGCGCTCTCATGCAGCAGGCGCCGATAGCCGAGCACGCGCTTGGGCCGGTCGATGCGGGTGACGGTGGGCAGGAGGCCGGACATGGCGTAACTCGCGCCCGTCTTGTCGACCAGCGCTTCGCCCAGAACCATGAAGCCCCCGCACTCGCCATAAATCAGCGCATCGCGGTCGCGGGCCTTGCGCAGGCCGGTATGGAAATTGTGGGCAGCAGCGAGCTGCGCACCGTGCAATTCCGGATAGCCGCCGGGCAGGAAAACGGCGTCAGCGTCCGGTGATGGCGCCTCACCGGCGAG
The DNA here is from genome assembly GCF_011058215.1 of Devosia aurantiaca. GTDB lineage: Bacteria > Pseudomonadota > Alphaproteobacteria > Rhizobiales > Devosiaceae > Devosia > Devosia aurantiaca. The sequence continues at coordinate 1,311,241 of NZ_JAALFG010000001.1, read as the reverse complement.
CGGCGAAAAAAAGCGTGGCGCCTTGTGCGCGCCAGCCGTCAAGCAAGTGCGGATAAAGGAAAGCAAAGGCCGCATCCTGCGCGATGGCGATGTGCTGGCCCAGCGGCGGCAAGCTCGTCGGTAGCTCCGCTTGTGGGATCGGTGCAGCAAGGCTTTGCAGGGCATCGAGGCCGATGAAGTCGCCGATGGTTTCCGCGGCCAGATCGAGAAAGGTGTCGAACCCGGCAAGGTCGCCGGGAAGTACAAGACCGAGGTGGCGCTCCGGAACCACAAGTTCAGCGCGGCGCGGTATGGCGCCAAGCAAGGGAATGCCGGTGGCCTTGAGCGCCGTCGTCAGCATGCGTTCGTGCCGGACGGTAGCGACGCGGTTGAGAATGAGCCCGGCAATGCGGACGGCCGGGCGCCAGCGCGCAAAGCCGGACACGAGCGGCGCCACCGACTGGGACTGGCGATCGGCATCGACAACGAAGATCACCGGCAGCCCGAGCGCTTCGGCAAGATCGGCGGTCGAGCCCTGGCCATCGGCACTAGCGTCGAAAAGGCCCATCACCCCTTCCACCAGCAGTAGGTCTGCCCCCGTTGCCTGTTGCGCGGCAAGCGCGCGAAGCTGCTCCGGTCGCATTGCCCAGGGATCGAGATTGATCGCCTCGCGCCCGGCGGCCTCGCCAAGAAAGGCAGGGTCGATGTAGTCGGGTCCCGTTTTGGCCGGGGAAACGACCTGGCCTCGGCGGCGCAAGGCAGCGAGCAGGCCGAGCGTAACGAGGGTCTTCCCGGAGCCCGACCGCGGGGCGGCAATGACGAGACCCTTGGGTGCGACGACATTCATCGCGTCGTGCCCCCTTGAGCCGCAAGGAGGTCGCGGGCACAGTCGGCCCCGGAGGTCGCGCGATGAAAATCTTGATCCTGGGTGGCACGGCGGAAGCGCGGCAGTTGGCCAACCAGCTGATGCAAGCGGGCCATGAGGTGATCACCTCGCTCGCCGGCCGCACGCAGGATCCGATCCTGCCCAAGGGCGGCATCCGCATGGGCGGATTTGGCGGCGTGCCGGGGCTCAGCGCTTACCTGCGCGCCGCCCATATCGAGCTTCTGGTGGATGCAACCCATCCCTATGCCGGCCTCATCTCGGTCAATGCCGTTGCCGCGGCCGAGATAAGCGGCATAACGCTGATCCGGCTCATGCGACCACCGTGGACGCCCGGAGGCGGAGAGGATTGGACCATTCTCGATTCTGCGCAAGCTGCAGCCGACGCCTTGCCCAGCGACGCGCGCGTGCTGCTGACCACCGGCCATGCCGGGCTTTCCACCTATCTCGAACGCTATGACTGCCAGTTCTTCGTGCGGCTGATCGAGGCGCCGGACTTGGAACTGCCGCGACACGCCGAGCTTTTGCAGATGCGGCCGCCCTATACGTTGGCGAGTGAATTGGCGCTGATGCGGCGTCACGAAATTTCGCATCTCATCAGCAAGAATTCGGGCGGAGGGCAGACGTCGGCAAAGCTCGAAGCCGCGCGGCAGTTGGGCGTCAAGGTGTTCATGCTGGCGCGACCGATCTACGGACCGGCACGCGAAGTGGACAGCGTCGAGGCAGCCCTCGCCGCCATCGGCAACTGACGCGAGAGCGCACAGGTGACATTCGCCGAGCTTCGTTTTTCCGCGATCAGCGGCCCGGCCGTCAGCGCGGCCGCCTCGGCCACCGAAGGCAGGGCAATATGCTTGAGCACGATCGCCGAAGGCGTCGGCACTGCGTGAGCAAGTTCGTCCTCCTCGACGCCCATCAGCGGCACGCCAAGCCGCTTGGCCGCCTCGATCAAGGCCGGATGCGTACACTTGCGGCGAAGGGTCATGCAGGCAGCGATCTGATTACGGTGGAGGTTCTGCTCTGCCAACACAGCGTCGATCAGTGCCAAAACGTCGTCCGTTGTCGCCTGCGCCCGGACCCCGAGCCCCACGACAATGTCGGCCGTGTGAACCGGCCATCTCAGACCGGGAAAGACATCGCTCATTCTGCCTCGCTCAGCCCCGGATCTGGTCCCCGCCTGGGTCGACCGCACCGAGCTCTGTTTCAGTTCCTCGCGGGAACGCTGTGCTCTCTTTCGTTCTATGCGCGGCAAAGCACGTGGTCAATCAATGGCTTGCACCAGGCTCGCACCAACTCGGAATGCTTCTGAAAATCGTTTGCAAATACAAGGGGTTGTAGGCCGCAAAGGACGGGGCTATGGCAGAGCTCGTTCCCCGGAGGCCCCTATGACCACGACCGAAAAAACCGTTGCGATCGCAACGGCGAGCTTGGCTATCGGCCTTCTGGTGCTGGGTCTCAAGACCTGGGCCTGGTGGCTGACGGGATCGGTCGCGCTTTATTCGGACGCACTCGAATCCATCGTCAACGTGGTGACGGCGATCGTGGCGCTGGTCGCCGTGCGCTTGGCGCAGCGCCCGGCCGACGCCGCCCTGCCCTATGGGTACCACAAGGCCGAGTATTTTTCCGCTGTCGTCGTCGGCGTCATGATCATCGTTGCCGCCATCCTCATCCTGCGCGAAGCCGTGCTCGGCTTTCTTAATCCCGAATTGCCCGAAGCTGCGTTTCCGGGCCTTTTGATCAGCATGGGCGCTACTGCCATCAACGTGGTCTGGGCACTGGTCCTGATCCGTGAGGGTCGCAAGGCACGTTCGCCGGCGCTCGAAGCCGATGGCAAGCATTTGCTGACCGATGTGATTTCCACCATCGGCGTGCTGGTCGGCCTGGTCCTGGTCTACGCCACCGGCATAGCCCAGCTCGACGCGGTTCTGGCCGCCTTGGTGGCGCTCAACATTCTTTGGTCCGGCTGGGGCGTGATCCGCGACAGCGTCGGTGGTTTGATGGATGTGGCGGTGCCGCCCGACACGCAAAAGACCATTCGTGAGGTCATCGCCGCCAATGCCGATGGCGCCATCGAGGCCCATGACATCCGCACGCGCACGGCCGGCAAGCTGACCTTTATAGATTTCCATCTCGTCGTGCCCGGCGCCATGAGCGTCGAGCTTGCGCACACCATTTGCGACCAGATCGAAGGCAAGTTGCGCCAGGCGGTGGAAGACGCGCAGATCACCATCCATGTCGAGCCGGAAAACAAGGCCAAGCATTCCGGCATCGTGGTGCTTTAGCTAGAATTCGATACCCTTCTGCGCCTTCACACCGGCGCGGAAATGGTGCTTGATCTCGGTCATCTCCGTCACCAGATCGGCAATCTCGATCAGCTCGTCCTTGGCATTGCGACCGGTGACGATAACATGCTTGTCGTGCGGCTTGTTCCGGAGGGTCTCGACCACTTCCTCGATTGGCAGGTAGTCGTAGCGCAGGCAGATGTTGAGTTCGTCCAACAACACCATGTCGTAGCTCGGAGCGGCAATCAGCGCCTTGGCCTGGTCCCAGGCTTTTCGCGCCGCAGCCAGATCGCGCTGCCGGTCGGCGACGTCCCAGGTAAAACCCTCGCCCATGGCATTGATGGTGACTTGGTCGGGAAACTTGTCGAGCACTGTGCGCTCGCCGGTGTTCCAGACGCCCTTGACGAACTGCACGACCCCGACGCGCATGCCGTTGCCCAAAGCACGGAACACCATTCCGAACGCCGCGGTCGACTTGCCCTTGCCCTTGCCGGTGTGGACGACGAGCAGTCCCTTCTCCTCCGTCTTGGTCGAGAGGATTGTCGCGCGCCACCTTTTTCTTGCGCATCTTTTCGGCGTGATAGGCATCGCGCTCGGCCTCGCTCATGAGGTCCGTCTTTTTTGTTGTTTATCGTTCATCAAAGGGGTCCAGGAGGTCATAAACAGAATTCGACCGAGGCGACCAAAGGCCACGCTTGCGCGCCTCATCGAACTTGGCCAGCAGTTCGTCGTAACCGGCTAAGTTATTGGCAAGAATGAAGTTTCTAACCGTTTCGTCTTCGATGAAGGCTTCAAAAGCGAGGTCGAAATGATGGGTTTTCACGGCACCGGTGGTGGCCGCGAAAGCGAACATGAAGTCAACGGTCGCAATAATCTCAAACGCCCCCGATAGCCGTGACGCATGACGCCGGCGAGCCATTTCGGGTTCACCACGCGCGAGCGCATGACGTGGCTAATCTCTTGTTCGAGCGTTTGAATTCGTGGGTTATCGGGACGGGAATGATCGTTGTGATAGGCCGCAGGCTTAGTGCCGGAGGCGGTCTCGGCAGCGACTGAAAGCCCGCCTTCGAACTGATAATAATTGTCAGAATCCAGCAAATCGTGCTCGCGATTGTCCTGGTTGTGCACCACCGCATCGATCTGCCCAAGCCGCGCGCGGAAGCGATCACCAAGCGGGGTGCCATGCGCCTTGGCCCCATAGGCATACTGGCCCCAGGCGAGGAATTGCTCGGCAAGATCAGCCTTGCTTTCCCAGCGCCCATTGTCGATCAACTGCGCCAGCCCAGCGCCATAAGCCGTTGGCTTTGAACCGAAAATCCGGGCACCAGCCTCAAGCGATGCTTCGGTTTCCGTTTTGCCGGCAGCCATCAAACCCAGTGCTTCAGACCGCATGCGGGCGGCGATGGGGTTGTCGTCTTCGGGTTCATCCAAGGCGCCAACGGCACGGATGGCCCGGTCGAAGAGAGTGATCTGGGCAGGGAAGGCGTCGCGGAAGAAGCCGGAGATGCGAAGGGTCACGTCGACCCGGGGGCGACCGAGTTTGGCGAGCGGAATTATTTCGTAACCAGAGAGTCTTAGTGAGCCTGGGTCCCAGGTTGGACGGGCCCCGATCAGGGCCATCGCCTGGGCGATATCGTCGCCGCCGGTGCGCATGTTGGCGGTGCCCCAGACGGAAAGGGCGACCGATTGGAGGTAGTGGCCATGGTCCTGGAGGTGCCGGATGAACAGGTTTTCGGCCGATTTTCGGCCGAGTTCCCAGGCGCTCGGCGTCGGGACGGCGCGATTATCGACGGAGTAGAAATTGCGGCCGGTGGGGAGGACGTCAAGACGGCCGCGGGAGGGGGCGCCGGAGGGTCCGGGCGACACGAATTTGCCGTCCAAGGCATCAAGGAATGCGGCCATTTCCGCTGGACCGGAGGCGGCGAGGCGGGGCTCGATGATGGTGCGGATCGTGTCGAGGACCGCGGCAGTCGCTGTCCAAGGCTGCGGAAGTGTCATTTCTCCGCTCACCAGTGCTGCGGCGGTCGCCTCCAGTCGCTCCACAATGTCACCCAAGTGCCGATGTGCTAACGGAGGGTTAGCACTTTGGCCGGGCAGCGCGTGAAAGACGTCGGGGCCGGTCCAGGGATCGCTGAGGGTTGCGGTCAGCGGGTCGAAGCCGAGCTTGAGATCATCCGCCAGGGCGCGGATGATCGAATTTTCACCCGGCGCCTCGCCGCGCGGGACGCGGGCAAGGGCAACAGCCAGGTCGCGCGCCATGTCGCCTTGGGGCGAGGTGCCGAAGACGTGGAGCCCGTCGCGGATCTGGGCTTCCTTGAGGTCGCAGAGGAAATTGTCGATCTTGATCAGCGCCGCGGTTTCATCTTCGGGCAGGCCGATGTCCCGATCGAGGCGGCTGTCGCGGGTGAAATCGAGAATGCGGCGCTTGAGATCGGCCAGGCGGCGGCGATCCATGCCGGAGGCAGCGTAATATTCGTCGAGCAGTGCTTCGAGATCCTTGAGCGGCCCATAAGTCTCGGCTCGGGTGAGCGGTGGAACCAAGTGATCGATGATCACGGCGCCGGTTCGGCGTTTGGCCTGCGTGCCCTCGCCCGGATCGTTGACGATGAAGGGATAGAGGTGCGGCAGTTGCCCCCAGAGCGCATCGGGATAGCAATCGGCATCGAGCGCCGCGGACTTGCCCGGCAGCCATTCCAGCGTACCGTGCTTGCCGTTGTGGACCATGGCGTGAGCGCCCCATCCGTGACGGAGCCAGAGGTAGGCGGCGATATAGGCGTGGGGCGGGACGAGGGCCGGGTCGTGGTGGCTGGCGGTTTCGTCAAGCTGATAGCCGCGGGCAGGCTGGAGCAGCAGGACGACATTGCCGAAACGGTGGGCTGGAAGGTGGAAGGCGTCGGCGCGGACGAAGGGGTCGTTAGCGGGGTCGCCCCAGCGGGCGGTGACGGCGGCGCGGATGGCTTCGGGGAGAGTGTCGAGAAGCTCGGCGTATCGGGTTAGCGACAGGACGGCGGCCGAGGTCCCGCGCTGGGGATGGGCGTTGGTGGGACCGGAGGTGAGGAGGGTAATGAGTTCTGCAGAGGTTCTCGGGTAGGCCCCCTCACCCGGCTGCTGCGCAGCCGACCTCTCCCCGGAGGGGCGAGGTGAAAGCGAATATCCCGCCTTTTCCAGTTCCATCAGCATCCTGACCGTAGACTCGGGGGCGTCGTAGCCGACGCCGTTGGCAAGTCGGCCGTCGCGGATGGGGTAGTTGGCGAGGATGATCGCGATTTTTCGGTCGGCGCGGGGCGTGTGGCGGAGGCGAGTCCAGTTTTGGGCGAGGTCGACGGCGCGGCTTATGCCGCCGTGGTCCGGCGTGTAGGCGGTCAGGGGACCTGGCAGCGTTGGTGCCAGACCGCATCGGCTTTGTGACCGACGAGGAGTCCGGCGAGGCGGCCGTCGAGTTCGGGCATGACGAGATACATGGCCATATCCTTCGCGGAGAGGCCTTGCGGGTCGCCCGCCCATTGTACTTCGGATCGGCCGGACTGGATCAGCTGGATCACAGGGACATCGGTGTGGGCGAAGGGGTTTTGCGCTGGCGGGAGGTCGGCGATGCCGAGGGCGAAGGCGGTGAGGTTGAGGATGGCTGAGGGGGAAACTGGGCGAGGGTGGCTTGGACGAAGCGAACGTTGTCGGCGTCTTTTAGGGAGGAGACGACGATGGGGACGGGGTTGAGGTCGCGGGATTCAAGTTCGGCGATCAGGGCTTCGAGCGTAGCGGTGCCGGCGCCTTCGAGGGCGGCGCGGTAGAAGAGGATGGGGATGTTGGGGGCACGCCCCCGTGGTTCGAGGCTTCGCTTGCGCTTCGCACCTCACCATGAGGGCTACTTTCAAACGCTGCGCCTTGGGTAAGGCCGGTCTTGGGGTGCCAGAGGCCGAAGCGGGGGAAGTGGCGAGGCTCGGAGACATCTAGCAAGGCCCCCTCACCCGGCTGCTGCGCAGCCGACCTCTCCCCGGAGGGGAGGTGAAGAGGCGGCAAGTCGATGGAACGCTTGGAGGATCGCGTTGGCGTTTTGGGGGCCGCCCTGGATGAAGAGACGGTGGAGGCGGGTCCAGTCGTCGGGGTGGATGGTGGAGCGGGGTTGGAGGATGGGGTCGGGGTTGCTGTCGCCAGGGAGGAGAATGAGGGGGATGCGCCCGTTGGCACAAAGGGCGGTGAGTTCGTCGACGCCATATTGCCAATAGGCCGCGCCGCCGATGAGGCGGAGGCAGACGAGGCGGGCATGGCGGACGGTTTGGTCCAGCCACATATCGACGGACAAGTTGTTGGAGAGGCGCAGCGTATTGGCGAGGCGCAGCTCGGTTTCGCCGGAGCGATCGGCGGCAGCGGCCAAGGTGGCGAGTTCGCTGTCGGCGGAAGAGGCGAAGATGAAGGCGCCGGGGGTTTGGGCGAGGTCTATGGCCTCGCCTTCCTGCTGGATGGTGGCGGCCTGGGCGGATAGGAGGTGCATCAGGACTGCCGCTCCGCATTCCCCGAAAGACCCCCACCCAGCCTCCCCTTGAGGAGGGGGAGGAGCAGGATCGCGTTTGTGGGTAGATTGGCACGCTAGGCTGCCGCCTCAAGGCTTTGGGTAATGGCATAGCGATCCAGCGGGCTTTCGCCGATGACGACGAGCGCGGTTTCACGAGGTTCGCCGGCTTTCCAGGGGCGGTCGAAATAGGCGGTGACGCGGGGACCGACGGCCTGGATGGCGAGGCGGGCTTGGGCGCCGGGGATGGCGGCGAAGCCTTTGAGGCGGAGCACGTCGTGGTTGCGGATGGTTTTTTCGATGGTGGCGAGCAGGTGGTCCTTGTCTTGCACCGAGGCGAGTTTCAGCGAAAAGCTATCGAAATCGTCGTGCTCGTGGGTTTCGCCGCCGTGTTCGAGTTCGTGGTGGCTCGGGCGGTTGGCGATATCGGCCTCCGAGCCGATGCCCATGCCCAAGAGCGCAGCGATATCGACATGACCATTGGCGGCACGGACGATGCCGACGCCGGGGCGCAGTTCGGCGCGGATGTTCTGCTCGACTTTTTCGAGCATGGGGGCATCGACGAGATCGGTCTTGTTGAGGATGATCATGTCGGCGGCGGAGAGCTGATCTTCGAAAAGCTCGCCGAGCGGAGTTTCGTGGTCGAGCATTTCGTCCTGGCGGCGCTGCGCGTCGACGGCGGCTTCATCGGAGGCGAAACGGCCTTCGGCCAGCGCGGCAGCATCGGCGACGGTGACGACGCCATCGATGGTGACCTGCGCCTTGATCTCGGGCCAGTTGAAGGCGCGGATCAGGGGCTGCGGCAGAGCAAGGCCAGAGGTTTCGATGACGATGTGATCGAATTTTTCCTCGCGGGCGAGCAGGGCCTGCATGGTGGGGATGAATTCGTCGGCCACGGTGCAGCAGATGCAGCCATTGGAGAGTTCGACCATGTCCTCTTCGCGACAGGTTTCGTCGCCGCAACCGGCGAGAATGTCCTTGTCGACGCCCAGATCACCAAACTCGTTGATGATCAGCGCGATGCGCTTGCCCTTAGGGGCATGGGCGAGGAGATGGCGGACAAGCGTCGTCTTGCCGGCGCCGAGGAAGCCGGTGATGACGGTGGTGGGTATCTTGGTCATGGCAAATCCTTGAGCCCGGCGCCCGAAGGCGCCGGGGTATGATCAGGCATAAAGGCGCGAGGTGACGAGGCCGGTCTTGCCCAGGCCACGCACCAGCTTGGCGCCGGCGAGGACAAGAAGATCGACCAGCGGCTCAAGCAGCACGACCAGCATGTAGGCGCCACCGAAGCTGGCAACCGCCGAAAGGTTTTCGGCACCGAAACCCTGGCCATAGAGCGCCCAGAACGCGACCCAAAGCACGACGCCGCCCTGATAGGTGGCAGAGAGCGCGAGCGCCTGGCCGTAGCGCAGGTCGACATAGGCGGTATCCGGGCGGATGATCCGGTCGGCCACGAATTTGATTGCGACGAGCGGGGCGACCAGCGTCGTGACATTGGCAAAATATTGCGGGAGGTCGAAGGGCGCGAAGAAGAGGCCCTGCACCAGGAGGCCAAGCGCGAGACCAAAGGCGGCCGGGGCGGCCCCGAACAGCAGCAGCAGGGTCGAACCCAGGATCAGGTGAACCTCGCTGACACCCACGGCATAATGGGGGAAGACTTCGAAGAAAACGAAGACTGCGGCCGTGGCGATCGCGGTGCGGGCAAGCAGCGACAGGGCGCCGCGAGTGCGCACGGTGTCGACGGCAAATTTGACGGCCATGGCACCGGCAGCAGCGGCGGTGGCGTAGGCGAGAAGCATTTTTTCGGGCGAAACGAGATCGGGCTCGATATGCATGGACATGTTCCTGGAGAGCGAAATGAAGGGTGTACCGCGCAAGCGCGGGTATGCGATGGGGCCCTGCCCCACACGGCATCAGCCTGATGGCCTAATCATCTCGCCCCCTCCCTGTCCCACCGACAGTTGAGTGTTCCATACGGAGGCTGGCAGGTCTCCTGGCTCACGGCTCGAACGCGCTTTTCCCTCTTCCCGGCACAAGCCAGTGAGCATTGGATAGCACTCGCCGCTTACAGTTGCGGGGGCAGCCACGGAGTCAGTCCCTAATGGGTACGCTTCACCGTGTTCCCTATTATTTCCCTTGTTCACCTGAACGCCGGAAACCAGTCTCGAGGCAGAGGGTACGCCCGCTGCCCCGACGGGTCAATATTCAGGCTGCGGAAGGTCGTCCGGCCAGGCATAGCCGAGGCTCAAGACCTCAAGACGCGTGTCGAGAATTTCGAGCAGCCCTTCGTCGGACGGCACCTGGACCTCGCCCGAGACCGGGGTTACGTCGATCGCGGGGGAATATTCGTCGGCTGGCGAAAAGCGCAGCGACAGGTAGCAGGTGGCATCGTCGGCATTGGCGAGCTTGCCGTTTTCGATCTGCGCATAACCGCCATAGTCCCACCAGAAGCCGCCGATGATGAAAGGCGTGCCGTTGAGCTTTTCGACTTCGGCCGGAGTCATGCCGATGCGAACGCCGCCGGGTGCGGTCTGGCTGGGCGAGAGCTCGACATAGGAAAGGCGGGCGAAGTTTTCTTCGTCGAACCAGCCAAATTCCATCTTGCGGTCGGGATCGTCGCCAAAGACCGTGGTGGCCAGCATTTCTGTGCCTTCCGGGCCCGGAACCATGCCGGTGACGACGTTTTCGGCGCCAAAAGTTTCCTTGACCAGCTTTTCGGAACTGTCCGGACCGAAAACGCCCTCACAGGTGACCTGTTCGGGTTGGGCGGCAGGCTTGGTCTTGGCGAAAGCGGGCGTGGCGAGCGCCGCAAAGGCGGTGAGAGCGACAAGGCTTAGGCGGGCAAGCATGGCGAAAACTCCCTGGAGCGGCGGCATAATGACCCAAGCGCAGCCAAGCGACAAGGAACGACTCAGCGTATGAACCCCCGAGTTTTAGTGAGGTGCGCCATGAAGCCGATCAAGTTCGACCGCGACGAGACAAAGGCGATCGTCGGGGAGATCCAGGACTATTTCCGCGAGGAGTTGGACCAGTCGATCGGCGCCATTCCGGCGGAAATGCTGATGCAGTTTTTTGCCGAGCGGATGGGCGCTTATTTCTACAATCGGGGCCTTCACGATGCGCAGGCGCTGGTGCGCAAGAAGCTCGACGATGTCAGCGACGAAATCTTCGCGCTCGAGCAGCCGACCAAGGCGCGGTGATCCCCCTTCCCGGCAGCGAGGCGGAGGCGTAAGGAGAGCCGCCTTGTTCCCCAGGAGGAAGCCTTGGGCTTCAATTTCCCGTCGCTGGCGCCGATCGGCCTACTGATCGCGTCCAACCTCTTCATGACCTTTGCCTGGTACTGGCATCTTAAATTTCACAGCCTGGCGCTGTGGATGGTGGTGCTGATCAGCTGGGGCGTGGCGTTTTTCGAATACTGGCTGGCGATCCCCGCCAACCGCATCGGCAGCGCGGTTTATTCGGCCTCCGAGCTCAAGACCATCCAGGAGGTCATATCGCTTTCGGTCTTCGCCCTGTTTGCGGTGATGTATCTGGGCGAGAAGCTGACCTGGAACCATGCGGTCGGCTTCGGCTTCATCGGGCTCGGCGCGTTCTTTATCTTCAAGGGGCCGCTGAAGTAGCGACCCCTTGCGGAAAAGCTACTGAAGGCAGTCGACGAGGCCGGCGGCGAGGCCTCGCAGCAGTTCGGGGTAAAGGTTTGGGCCTTCGGTAAGGGCCGAGCCTTCCGGGTCTAGGGTTCCGGCCCTGGCTTCGGTGCCTTCGACGATGGTTGTGACGATGGCCGGCTCGAAATTGGGTTCGGCGAAGACGCAGGTGGCGCCGAGTTCGCCGACCTTTAGCCGGAGCGCGTCGATGCGGGCTGCGCCTGGCATGGCCTCGGGAGAGACGGTGACGGTGCCGGCGACGGCGAGGCCGAAGCGAGCCTCGAAATATTGATATGCATCGTGGAAGACGAGGAAGGGCTTGTCCTTGACCGGCAGCAGCGTGGCGTCGATTTCGGCTTCGAGCGCGCCGAGGGCGGCGATCTCGGTTTCGGCGTTTGCGCGGTAGGTCGCGGCGTTTTCCGGATCGGCGTCCGAGAGCACGCGGGCGATCTCGGTGACCATCAGCTCGGCATTCTGGGGGTCAAGCCAGAAGTGCATGTCGCCTTCTTCGTGCGCATGGTCGTGGTCGTCGTGATCATGTTCTTCATGGTCATGCTCCTCATGCTCATGCGCTTCGAAGGCGCCGCCTTCTCGGATGGGCAGGAGCGAGATGCCGGGGGCTTCGGAGAGTTCGACGGTTTCGGCATTGGTACTGAGCGTTTCGAGCGCATCGGCGAGGAAAAGCTCCATGCCGTGGCCTGTCCAGAAGACGATGTCGGCTGACTCTAACGCTGCTGCGTCGGATGGGCGGAGGGAATAGGTGTGCGGGGAGGCGGCGCCTTTAACGATAAGCGCTGGCTCGGCGACACCGGCCATGACGGCGGACACAAGGGAGTGAATGGGCTTGGTGGAGGCCACCACTTGCGGTGCGGCGGTGGCGAGGCTGGTGGATGCCAGGAGCGCCATTGCGGCAAGGGTGAAGGTCTTCATGGGTCGCCTCGATCGGTGATATGTTATGTTATTACGCTTGCGGCGGTGTTATGCTATAACGTATTTGGAGGCGTCAAGGAGCTTTGGGTCCGATGCTCGAAAAGCCATCGAAGGAAACGCTGATCACGCTGTCCGGTGCCGGAGTACGCAGTGGCGGGCGAACGCTTGTCGAGGGCGTGGACCTGACGATTGGGCGCGGCGAGATCGTGACGCTGATCGGGCCCAATGGATCGGGCAAGTCCACGACGGCGAAGATGGTCACGGGCGTGCTGAAACCGAGCATGGGGACCGTTTGGCGCAAGGCCGGGCTCACCATCGGCTATGTGCCGCAAAAGCTTTCGATCGACTGGACGCTACCGCTCACGGTGGAGCGGCTGATGACGCTGACGGGACGGCATGAAGACCGCGAGATCGGCATGGCGCTCGAGGCGGTGGGCGCGACGCGTCTGCGGCGGGCGGCGGTGCAGGAACTTTCCGGCGGCGAGTTCCAGCGCGTGCTGTTTGCACGAGCAATGATCCGCAAGCCCGATCTTCTGGTTCTGGACGAGCCCGTGCAGGGCGTCGACTTTTCCGGGGAGGAAGCGCTTTACGCGCTGATCCGGCAGATCCGCGACACGACCCAGGCCGGCATCCTGATGATTTCCCATGACCTCCATGTGGTGATGGCCGAGACAGACACCGTGCTGTGCCTTAACGGGCATGTGTGCTGCCGCGGCACGCCGGGCATGGTCAAGCAGAGCCCGGAATATTTGCGGCTGTTCGGCGCCCGGAACGGTCTCGCGATCTACGAGCATCATCACGATCACGAGCATCATGCGGATGGATGCGTGGTGGGGGACGAGCATGAGCATGCGGGGCACACGCATGCGCATTGAGATTATGGAAGCACCCCCACCCAACCTCCCCTGCAGAAGGGGGAGGAGTTAGATCGAGTCTGGGCACAGTTCTCGTCGCAAGCTCCGGACGCCTCCTCCCCCGACTTCCGGGGAGGCTGGGTGGGGGTATTTTGGGAGTGCTGGATGTTCGGTGATTTCTTTTCCCGCGCGCTGATCGCCGGCGTGGGTCTTGCCGGCGTGACGGGGCCGCTTGGCTGTTTCGTCGTTTGGCGGCGCATGGCCTATTTTGGGGATACTATGGCGCATTCGGCTCTGTTGGGCGTGGCGCTTTCGATCCTTCTTTCGGTCAACATGACGCTCGGTGTCTTTGCCGTGGCGGCGCTGGTGGCGGGGGCGCTGTTGTTGCTGCAACGGCAGAATACGCTTTCGACCGATGCACTGCTCGGCATTCTCAGCCATTCGAGCCTTGCCGTCGGGCTGGTCATCGTCGGCTTCCTGACGCAGGCGCGCATCGACCTCATGGGCTTTTTGTTCGGCGACATCCTTGCCGTGTCAGCCGAGGATATTTTCGTGATCTATGGCGGCGGCATCGCCATTCTTCTGATCCTGTTCCTCAATTGGCGACCGCTGCTGGCGGCGACGGTGAGCCCGGAACTGGCGGAGGCCGAAGGGCTCAAGCCCGAAGTGAGCCGCATCATCCTCATGCTGCTGATGGCGTCGGTTATCGCGATCGCGATGAAGCTCGTCGGCGTTTTGCTGATCACGTCTCTCCTGATCATTCCAGCGGCCACGGCGCGTCGCTTGAGTGCGACGCCGGAAATGATGGCCGCGGTCGCGGCCGTGTTGGGGGCGGTGGCGGTGATCGGTGGTCTCTTCGGGTCGCGGACCTGGGACACGGCATCCGGCCCTTCGATCGTGGTCATGGCGCTGGCAGTATTTTTGGTGTCGCTGGCGGTGCCGACGGAACGACTTTTTGGCAGGAGAGAAATCAATGGCGCATGAGCACACGATCCCTGCGGACCTGACGCGCAATCAGGGCCTCGTGCTCGCGGCGCTCAACCAAGCCCCTGCCCCGCTTTCCGCCTACGACATATTGGACCGATTGCGCGGCGACGGCTTGCGGGCGCCTTTGCAGGTTTATCGCGCGCTCGAGAAGCTGGTCGAGCGTGGGCTGGCGCATCGGCTGGAGTCGCTCAATGCCTTTGTCGCCTGTGCGGACGTCCATTGCCACCGCAAGGGCCTGATCGCCTTTGCGATTTGCGAAGGCTGCGGCAAGGTCGACGAGTTTGCCGATGCGGTGATCGAGGAGCGGGTTGGCGGCTGGGCGAAAGGCACCGGGTTCAAGGTCGAGCAGACCACGATGGAAATCCGCGGACGGTGTGCGGAGTGTTTGAAGGCCGCGTAGGCCTATAGCCTGTAGCTTTCTTGACCACCGGCGGTCACCCCGGCTTGACCCGGGGCCCATCTCTCTATCTCAGGATGGGCCCCCGCCTTCGCGGGGGTGACAGCTGGTGGTTGGGGCAGTCATTTGAGGGTCACGGATCTCTGGGAAACATCGGCACGCTGGGGATCACCGGCAGCCAGGGTTCGCGGCGGATGGCCCAGCCTTCGATTTCCGGCCTGATCTTGTTGGGCGCCTCATCGAGGGTTCCGAGATGGATCTCGATCTGATCGTCGCTCAGATTGAATGTGTGCGACCCGCAATTGGGGCAGAAGGAGCGCCCGGCAAAGGTTTTGTACTCGCCAGTGCTGCTAAACTGATGCGGGCGCCAATCGGCGTAATGCAAAAAGCCGAGCCCGTGACTTTGCGGCAATCGGCGCAGTGGCAGAGACCGCCTTTATAGGGTTCGCCACGCACTTCGTAGCGCAGCGCGCCGCAGAGGCAGCCGCCGGATCGTGTGATTTCTGACATGAAATTCTCCTTACAGAGGAGAACACGAGTGTGGCCGGGATGGTTCAGCCGCCTGCCTTAACTCACGCGAACTTCATGAGACCTCACCCTGACCCTTCGGCAAGCCCAGGATTTCGAAGGGCGAGGTTGGACGCTTGTGGCTGAGACCTCAGAGTTCGACATGCTCACCATGAGGTCTAGGAGTGTTAGGTGCTCGCCCAGGACATGAACCGCACGCGGGCAGCGCCGTAGTCTCGGGTGTCTTCCAGGGTGAAGCCTGGGGGCACCTCGACTTCGGCGGTGACCGCTTCTTCCCACACGATCGTTGCTTCGGGAGCGAGCCAGCCATTGTGCGAGAGTTCGACGAGAGCCTTTTCGCCCAGCGACTGGCTGTAGGGTGGATCGAGGAAGACGAGGTCGAACTGGCCAAAGGTGCCGGGCACGCCGAGCGCGGTCGCGTCGCGACGGAGAAGCTTGGTAATTCCGGCAGCACCAAAGGTTTCGATATGGTCGCGGATCAAGCCGCGGGCTTCGACGCCCGTATCAACGAAGGTGACGTGCGCAGCGCCGCGAGAGAGCGCTTCGAGCCCGAGCGCACCCGTGCCGGCAAAAAGGTCGAGGACGCGCAGACCGTCGAGGCTAGGACCAAGGCGGGAGCCCAGAATATTGAAGATCGATTCGCGGGCGCGGTCGGAGGTGGGACGGATGGAATCGTCCGACGGCGAGGTCAAGGTCTTGCCGCGAAACTTGCCGGCGACGATGCGCATTTGTTGATCCTTCAGAGACTAGGGTCTGCTGCGGCTAACCCCACCCTAGTTTCGCTACGGCCTGCGGCCTAGCTGCACTACCCTCCCCTTCCAGGGGAGGAAACGCACACTATTCGCTCAGCGACCGGTGGGACGGCGTGGACCCGAGGGGCGACCGCCCGTGGGACGACCACCTTGCGGACGCTGGCCGGTGGGGCGTGAGCCACCCGGCTTGCCGCCGAAGGGCTTGCTGCCGGGACGACCGCCAAAGGATTTGGCGCCGGGAGCACCGTCGCGGCGTTGGGGACGATCACCATAAGGCTTGTCGGTCGGACGCGGGCCGCTCCGCGGCTTGTCGCCGAAGGACCGCTGCGGACGATCGCCGAAGTCGCGCTTGGGCCGGTCGCTGAAACCGCCTTCGGGACGAGGACCACGGTTGGGCCGGTCGCCGGAGGGACGCTGCGGGCGATCACCGAAATCGCGCGCGCTTCGGGCGATCAGAAAAGCCACCCTCGGGACGCGGACCGCGGCTTGGTTTGTCGCCATAGGACCGCTGCGGACGATCACCGAAATTGCCGCGCGCCGGCTTGTCGCCATATGGGCGTTGCGGGCGGTCGCCATATGGGCGTTGCTGCTTATCGCCATAGGAACGCTGCGGCCGATCGCCGGTCGGACGCTGCGAGCGATCGCCGAAACTGCGCTGTGGCTTATCGCCATAGTCGCGCTTGGGCTTGTCACTAAAATCGCGTTTGGGGCGGTCACCAAAACCACCGCGGGCCGGCTTGTCGCCGAAGCTGCCGCGCTCAGGGCGGTCGCCACCCGGCTTACCGAAGCTGCGTGCCGGCTGATCGTCGCGATCAGTCCGGCCGCGGCTCTGCGGCTTGGGCGTATAGGCTTCGGGCGCGCGGCCATCGTCCTCGAAGTGGACGCGGCGCGGACGGCCGCTGGAGCGTTCTTCCTCGCCGCGGCCAGGAGCGATGCGGGTAGCGCCACGCGCAGGGTTGGGCCGTGAACTATCGCGATCGCGCGGCGAGCGAACGCGGAAACCTTCCTCGCGCGGCTGCTGGGCGAAAGGATCGGGCATTTCGCTTTCGAAATCGACGCCAGCCTCGGCCGCAAGCTTCTTGCCCAGCTGGTCGCGCAGCATCCGGGCCTTGACCATTTCGACGCCGTTCTCGGGGAGGTCGCCGAGCTGGAACGGCCCGTAGGAGATACGGATCAGGCGGTTGACCTCGAGACCAAGCGAACCGAGGACATTCTTGACCTCGCGGTTCTTGCCTTCGCGGAGGCCAAGCACAAGCCAGACATTGGCGCCCTGCTCGCGTTCCAGCGTCGCGGTGATCGGACCGTACTGGATGCCCTCGACGGTGATGCCGTCCTTGAGGCCGTCGAGCTGCGCCTGGGTTACCGAGCCATGGGCGCGAACGCGATAACGGCGCAGCCAGCCTGTGGAGGGCAGTTCGAGAACGCGCTTAAGGCCACCATCATTGGTGAGGAGCAGCAGGCCTTCGGTGTTGATATCGAGGCGGCCCACGGTGAGGACGCGCGGCAGGCCCTTCTTTTCGAATTCCTCGAAGATGGTCGGACGGCCTTCGGGGTCGCGCTCGGTCACAACGAGGCCGGCCGGCTTGTGGTAGAGCCAGACGCGGGTGCCCTGGCGCGCGGCCAACGGCATGCCGTCGACTTCGATCTTGTCCGTGTCGGTGACGTTGAAGGCCGGGGTAATGACCTTCTTGCCGTTGACGCTGATGCGGCCATCGGTGATCCATCCTTCGGCGTCGCGGCGCGAGCAGAGGCCGGCGCGGGCGATGACCTTGGCGAGGCGGTCGATGGTTTCAGGCTGTTTATCGTCGCTCATGGGCGAGGCTTTCTGTCATGCGGGACCCTTTTGTGTTGGACGCGCTTCCGAAGCGGAAAACCGGTTTCCACTTTTCCTGGAAGCGCCCCGTCGGGCGGCGCGGTAAAGGGAAAGCGGCCGGATGGGTCCGGCCGCTCGAAAATGCTGGCAGCGGTGCTTAGTTGCCCAGCTGCGTTTCGCTCGAATTCAGTCCGGTATTGAGGCCTGAGCTGATCGAGCCGGAACTTTGAACCTGCGTCTGCATGCTGCGCTCGAGAGCGCGGCGCACGTCGGCGGGGCAGCGCTGATCCCGCAGCGGGACCAGTTCGCCCGAATTGGCGCGGCAAACAAGCTGCGAGTCGCCGACCTGGGTAAAGTATTCCGCCGGCGGAAGGTAAAGCGGGCGCTGATTGTTGGCCGTGACGGGCATGTTGGCCTGCTGCATCTGCGCGGTAAGCTGGCGGGCCTCAGCTTCGGTCAGCGGCCGGCCGCCAAGGGTGCGCATGTCGACGACGCGGGCCTTGCGCATGGTTTCGATATCGGCAGAGGAGAGACCGGTCGTGTCGATCTGGACGGTATTACTGTTGACCGGCAGCGACGCGGCAGCGACCTGCGTGGTCGGCGCCGGCAGGCCAGCATTGCCGCCGCGCGGGAGGACCAGCGGGGCGCGGGCTGCGGTCAGGTCTTCCTTGGGTGCGGCACCGGGGATCAGGCCAACGCCGCGGGCAGTGTCGTTCAGCACTTCGCGCTCGAAGGTGCCGATGTCGGTCATGGCATTGGTGCCTTCGACGGTCGTGCAGGCGCCCAGCGCCAGCGTCGCGAGCAGGCCCAGCGCCATGAGCCCGGAGCGGGCGGCGGTCGACAATGCAAGATGCATGCAGTCATCCCCTAAGATATCGGCGCCTCTATAGCGCATTGTGTGCGCTAAGACCAGATTCTGGCAGCAAGGTGATTACGCCGGCTTTTTTCTTTCCTGCGGCCAAGGCCGAGTAGATCGGCAAAGAGCAGGATGACGCCCAGGGTAATCGCCATGTCGGCAATGTTGAAGATGTAGAACGACCAGCTTCCCCAGTGGAATTGGAAGAAATCGGCCACCCCGCCATAGATCAGGCGATCAAGGGCATTGGACAGGGCGCCACCGATGCAGAAGGCAAGGCCCAGGCGGACAAGGAAGACACTTGTGCGCCACCACCAGACCGATAGGGCGACAATGGCAACCAGCATGACCGCGCCAAGCGTCCAGACCGGGAAGCCATCGAGCAGGCCATAAGAAATGCCGGTATTCCAGACGAGGACATAGTCGAAGAATGGCGTGACGCTGATCACCTCGCCGCCCCGCCAGCCGGTAAGGGTCAGCGGATTATAGGCATAAGGGACCTGGATGCAGAGGGCCTGGCCGAAGGCATAGCATTCGGCGGCGATGTGAAAACCCTTTTGGGCGCGGTCGAGCCCGAAGGCGATGATCGCCGCCATCAGGGAGGCAATCACTGCCGCATCTATGCGCCGTGCCGTGGCCATGTCCTAAAGACCAGCCGCGGCGCGTTCGCGAAGGGCTTGGGCGTCGCGCAGGGTGACGTCCTTGTATTCCGGGTCGGTGCCGACTTCAGGAAGGACTTTCCAGGAGCGGGCGCAGCGGTTGCCTGTGGCGAGGGCGGGCACGACCGAGATGCCGGGCACGTCGTCGAGGCGGAAGGCTTCGTGGGGGCCTTCGTTCTGCTTAAGCTGGACCGCCGAAGTGATGGCGATTTCAGCAAGGTCCTGACCTTCGAGCGCCACGAGGTAGCGGGGGTCGGCGACAAAGACTTGCGGCGCGGCCTCGAGCGAGGAGCCGATGCGCTTTTCGCGGCGCTCAATTTCGAGCGCACCGGTGACGACGCGGCGGACGGCGCGGATGAGCTGCCACTTCTGCGCCAGGTCATCATCGAGCCAGTCGGCGGGAACGTCCGGGAAGAGGCGGAGGTGAACCGACTCGGTTTCGCCGGGATGCCGTTCGAGCCAGCATTCTTCCATGGTGAAGACCAGGATCGGGGCGAGCCAGGCGGTCAGCGCATTGAAGAGGTGATCGAGCACGGTCAGCGCCGAGCGGCGACGGATTGAGCTGATCGGATCGCAGTAGAGCGCGTCCTTGCGGATATCGAAGTAGAAGGCCGAAAGCTCGATATTCATGAAGTTGGTGAGGAGGGTCACCACCTTGCGGTAGTCGTATTCCTTGTAGGCCGTGCGCACGCCCGCATCGAGCTGGGCGAGGCGATGCAGCATCAGCCGCTCGAGCTCGGGCATATCCTTGGCGTCGACGACGTCCTCGGCGCGGAAGTGCGCGAGGTTGCCGAGCAGCCAGCGCAGGGTGTTGCGCAGCTTGCGGTAGCTGTCGACGGTGGTCTGGATGATCTCCTTGCCGAGGCGGAGGTCTTCCGAATAGTCGGAGGAGGCGACCCAGAGGCGGAGGATATCGGCGCCGTATTGCTTGATGATGTCCTGCGGGGCGACGGTGTTGCCCAGCGACTTGCTCATCTTCTTGCCATCGCCGTCCATGGTGAAGCCATGGGTCAGCACGCTGTCATAGGGCGCATGGCCGTTGGTGGCGCACGATTCGAGCAGCGAGGAGTGGAACCAGCCGCGGTGCTGGTCGGAGCCTTCGAGATACATCGAGGCCGGGAACTTGAGATGCGGCCACTTTTGCTTGTTGCGGAGCACGAAGGCGTGGGTGGAGCCACTATCGAACCAGACGTCGAGGACGTCCTTGATCATCTCGTAGTCGGACGCGACATAGTCCGAGCCGAGGTAGCGCTCGGCGGCGCCAGGCTTGTACCAGGCGTCAGCGCCTTCTTCCTCGAAGCTTTGCGCAATGCGGTGATTGACTGCTTCGTCGCGAAGGATTTCGCCGCTTTCCCGGTGCACGAAAACGGTGATCGGCACGCCCCAGGCGCGTTGGCGCGAGAGGACCCAATCGGGGCGATCGGCGATCATGGCACGCAGGCGGTTCTGGCCGGCAGCGGGGTAAAATTTGGTCGCGTCGATGGCGTTGAGCGCGCGGTGGCGCAGGGTGTCGCCCTCGGTGCCTTCGATGGCTTTGTCCATGTAGACGAACCATTGCGGCGTGTTGCGGTAGATCACCGGCTTCTTGGAGCGCCAGGAGTGCGGGTATGAATGCTTGACGCGGCCGCGGGCGACCATGGCGCCGCGCTCGGCAAGGGCGGTGATGACACGCTGGTTGGCGTCGCCCTTCTTGCCGTTGTCGTCGATGACGCGGGCGCCCTCGAAGCCGGGCGCGTCCTTGGTGTAGAAACCGTCGTCGCCGACCGGGAAGGGGATGGTCGGATCGATGCCTCGATCCTGCAGCAGGCGGGTCGAGGTCATCCAGATGTCGAAGTCGTCGAGGCCGTGCGAGGGCGCGGTATGGACAAAGCCAGTGCCGGCATCATCGGTGACATGTTCGCCATCGAGAAGCGGGACGTCGAATTTGTAGCCATCGGCGAAACCGCGGAGCGGATGGGCCGTGGTGATGCCGCTAAGCTCGTCGGCGGTGACGCTCGCGCGCTTTTCAAAGCCGCTGACCTTGGCCTTGGCAAAGACTTCGGCAGCGAGCTTGTCGGCGATGATGTATTTTTCACCGACCTTGGCCCAGTTTTCAGCCGGTGCCTCGGTGACCTCGTAGAGGCCATAGCCGATGCGGCTTGAAAACGAGATCGCGCGGTTGGCAGGAATGGTCCAGGGCGTCGTGGTCCAGATCACGACGGAAGCGCCGGCGAATTGCTGTTCGCCGCCCGCCGTATAGGAGACGGATGGGCCGGCGATGGGCGTATAGGTGCCCGAGCGCTGGGGCGCGGCGGAGGTCAGGATCGGGAATTTCACCCAGATCGTGTCGCTCTCGTAGTCGGCATATTCGATTTCGGCTTCGGCAAGCGCGGTGCGTTCCACCACCGACCACATGACAGGCTTGGAGCCGCGATAAAGCTGTCCCGACATCGAGACCTTCATCAGCTCGCGCGCGATCTGGGCTTCGGCGTCAAAGCTCATGGTGAGATAGGGGTTGTCCCACTCGCCCAAGATGCCGAGGCGCTTGAATTCCTCGCGCTGTATGTCGACCCATTGTTCGGCAAAGCTCCGGCATTCCTGGCGGAATTCGACCACCGGGACGTCGTTCTTGTCCTTGCCCTTGGCGCGGTACTGCTCTTCGATCTTCCATTCGATCGGCAGGCCGTGACAATCCCAGCCGGGGACATAGGCGGCGTTGTGGCCCAGCATCTGCATGGACCGGCTGACCATGTCCTTGAGCGTCTTGTTGAGCGCGTGGCCGATATGGATATTGCCATTGGCATAGGGCGGGCCGTCATGAAGCGTAAACAGCGGGCGATCCTTGGCCTGCTCGCGCTGCATCGCGTAAATGTCCATGTCCGCCCAGCGCTTGAGCCAGATGGGCTCGCGATCCGGCAGGCCGGCGCGCATCGGGAATTCGGTTTCCGGCAGGAAGAGCGTCGACGAGTAATCGGTTTCGGTCGCGCCGGTTGCGGTGTCGTTCATGGAAGAAAAGGCTTTCGGGGAAGATTTGCGGCGGGTTGTAGCAAGGGAGGCGGATCGGGGCAAAGAAAATTGGGCGCATGGCAGGCTGGCCTGCCCCTGCCGCAGCGGATCGAAAGCTTCGGCAGAGCTTCTTCAGTCGAACACAGGAGCTATCCCATGCAATTGTCCGACCAGGCGCTCTCCATTCTCGCCTTTGCCGCCTACCATCAGCTGGAAAGCGGCGACGTCGTCAGCGAGGTGGTTCTCGATGACGGTAAAGGTCACAAGGCGAGCGCAAAAGGCGTCGAAGAGCTGCAGGAGGCCGGCTTGCTGACGGTCAATGGCAGCCGCGGCACGTTCACCGATGAAGGCGCTGCAAAGCTCAAGGCCGTGGTGGACTCCCTCCGCCACTAAAGCCTGGTTCAGCGCGCGAAAAAGCCCAGCCGCACGTCGAGAGTGCTCAGCGGCTCTGCTGCAGCAATCATCTCGCGGGCCTTCT
This sequence comes from Devosia aurantiaca, assembly GCF_011058215.1. Lineage (GTDB taxonomy): Bacteria > Pseudomonadota > Alphaproteobacteria > Rhizobiales > Devosiaceae > Devosia > Devosia aurantiaca. The sequence goes on along the minus strand of NZ_JAALFG010000001.1, from coordinate 1,288,710 downwards.
TGCCGTCGCGGTCCATGGCCGCGATCAGTTCGTCCAGCCCATTGAAGACTTCTTGCCCGCGGATGTGCCCGACCAGCGCCACCTGGATGGTCTGGCCATAGATATCTTCGTCGAAGTCGAAGAGGTGGGTTTCGAAAGGCGGCAGCTGATTGTCGAACATGGGCTTGCCGTAGGCGGCAACGCCGTCGAGCAGGCGATCCCCGAGGCGAGCGCGGACGGCGTAGACCCCCTGCGCGAGCTGGAAGCCGTTGGCCGTCTGGGTATTGGCCGTCGGATAGCCAAGCTCGCGGCCGCGCTGGTCGCCCTTCACCACGCAACCATCAAAGAACCAATGGTAGCCAAGGAGCCGATTGGCAGCGGTAACGGCGCCTTCGCTCAGCGCGGCGCGGATGCGTGAGGAGGAAATCGGCTCGTCGCCCTCGTCCATAAGGTCCAACGTTTCGACGGCAAACCCCAGGCGCTCGCCTTCGGCGCGAAGGAAGGCCGGGGTGCCACGGCGCTGGCGGCCGAAGTGGAAGTCGGAGCCGGTGATGACGCCGCGCACGCCGAGCTGGTCGACGAGAATGGTCTGGACGAAGTCCTCGGCCTCGGTCTGCGAGAAGGCGCGATCGAAAGGAAGGACAATGACGCCATCGAGACCCAGGGCTTCCCAGCCAGCCGGACCTTGGCATCGGCATGGGTCAGCCGGAACATGAAGGGCGCGGGCGCGAAAACGTCGCGCGGATGGGGCTCGAAGGTCAAAAGGAGCGCCGGGGCGTTGGCGGCGCGGGCGCGTTCGCGAAGGGCGGCGATGATGGATTGGTGACCGCGATGGAGACCGTCGAAATTGCCGATGGCGACATGAGCGCCACGGAGGTGCGCGGGTAGGTCAGTGGTGGTGGAGAGGCGGGTGAAGGTCACGGCGGGCTCGGGGTTCTATTGAGGCAACCCCCACCCAACCTCCCCTTAAGGAAGGGGAGGAGCAGGCTGGTGTAAGCTCAGAGTCGTTGCCACAAACTCGATAAGACTCCTCTCCCGCCTTACGGGGAGGTTGGGTGGGGGCAGCAGGACTTTCACCACGTCAGCCGCGGCAGGTAGCCGGCGGTGCGGGCGCGGCTGGGGGCGATGAGGTCGGCGATGGCGCGGGGATCGGGCTTGCCAAAGGCGTCGAGCTCGGCGGCGTGGATCGAGCCGGTGACGAAAAGGAGGTCGACGCCGAACTGGGCGGCGCCGGCCGCGTCGGTGCGGACGCTGTCGCCGATGGCAAGGACGCGGGACTTTGTCAGCCCCTGCCCTGCGGCGCGTTCAGCCAGGCGGAAAGCTTCTTCGTAGATCGGCTGGTATGGCTTGCCGGCCATGTGGACCATGCCGCCCATGGCCGAATAAAGGTCGCCCAAGGCACCGCCGCAATAGATGATCTTGTCGCCATGCTCGACGATGCGATCGGGATTGGCGCAGATCATCGGCAGCTTGCGGCTGAGCCACTGGCGCGCCCGATCGCGATACATTTCCGGCGTATCGTCGTCGGTGTCGAGATCGGTGACGACCACGACTTCGGCCTCGTCGGCGCCGGTACGGCGAAGGTCAAAACCTTCGTAAAGGGCATCGTCTTCGGTGGGCGGGCCGACGTGGTGGATGGCCCGGCCCTGATACTTGGCGATCATGTTGCGGGTGACGTCACCGGACGAGACGATGGCGTCATAGGTGTCGCGCGGGACGTTGAGGCGATCGAGCATGGCGATGATCGGGCCGGAGGGGCGCGGTGCATTGGTGATCAGCACCACCCTGCCCCCGTCGCGGCGAAAATTGCGCAGCGCCTCGACGGCTTCGGGGAACGCATGGACGCCATTGTGGATGACGCCCCAAACGTCGCTCAAGATTGCGTCGTAGCGGCCGGAAAGATCGGAAAGGCCGGCAATGGTGGGCAGGGGCGAGGGCATGGCGGCATCTCTCCTAGGCGAGGGTCCTGCCCTATGTGGCACTTTGCGCCGATCGATCAAGCGAAAAGCTATTCGGCGCGGCGCAGCGGCTGCGTCACCGGGCGGCCGGACTCGAGAACAAGGTCCTGGCGAACGGGCCCGGGTGCCGCGATATAGTCGCCCTGGACCAGGATGATGTCGTTGTCGAGCAGTTCGACGATCTGCCGCTCGGTGGCAACGCCGGTGGCCAGCAGCGAAACTTCGAAGCGCGCCAGATAATTGGCAATGTCCGAGATGTGGAAATCGGTAAAGACCTCGGGCGTGTCGAGAAAGCGGGTCGCATCGACGCGCAGCGAGCGGACGCCGAGGGCGGCCAATTCGGCAATGTCGAGGCGAAGGGACCGAAGGTTCGAGATCGAAAAACCGGCGCCCTTGCGCGCCACGGCTTCCACCACGGCGCGCTCGCGCGTGTTGAGGCTTTGCCAGTCGCTTTCCGGGACGAGAAAGGTCAGGCCCGAAGCAATGGCGCGATTGGCGTCGAGCGTCACCAGCAGCTGTTCGGCAGAAAATTCGTCGCCCAGGGTGGCGCGGGTCAGGGGAATATGGAGCACGACGGGCTGGCCGCCGGTCCTCGAGCGACGAGCAATGGCCACGGCTTCGACAAGGCCGACGCCTTCGATCTGGCGGATCAGGTCCTGTCCACCGCGGCGGCGCGGCATGAAATCGGAAGCGTCGGCGAGTTCGCCATCTTCGAGCATCAGGCGCGGCAGCATGTCATAGGCAGCGGCGCGGCGTTGCGGCAGGCGCGCTATGGGCTGGATATGGTGGATGAGGCGATTGTCGAGCAGCGCCTGGCGCAGCATTTCAAGCGGGATGATCGGCTCGGGTTCGCTGATCACCGTGATCTGGGTGGCAGCGCGCGGTGGCGGCGCGGCAATGATGCGCTCATTGGCATAGGGGCTGGGGCGCCCCTGATCGGCCTTGGCAACCTTGTCCTCCATTTCGGCAACCGCTTCGGCGACCTGGCGGATGACGGTGCCAAGGACGGAAATGTCGGCTTCGACGGTCTCGAGGCGCTGGCCCGGATTGGTGTCGGCGATGGCATTGATGCGCTGGCCGAGCACGGCGCCCGCCTGGGCATCGGTGGCAAGGAGGCGGGAAAGGTCTTCGATGGCGCGTTCGAGGCGATTTTCGGCGCGCTGGCGCAGGGAGCGTTCGAGAAAAACGATGCAGACGCAGCCGAACACGGCCGCCAGCAGGATGGCATTGGCGGGGGTGAAGGTCAGCCCGAAATAGGCCAGTGCGCCCAGACTTGCCGCCGACAGCATGATGAACGAATAAACCAAAGCCTGCACGGGCGGACCTGCATCCCTCTCGAGCGCCGGGATTCGGCCTTTCCCGTGTAGCATCTAGGCCGGAGCGGCAAAAGCGCGGCCGGCAAACTCTCCCGGTCTATTTAGACGGAATATTTACCCTAATCGGAAAACAATCGCTGCCAACCAGAACAACGGTCCGGCTGCGGACGAACCAGGGTGCATTTCTCGATGACGATGACGGCAGGCAGCGAAACGGCTTTGAGCGGTCAGCTTCTGTTGATCGACAGCGATGCCGATTGCGCGCGCCGTGTCGGGGAAACGCTGAGCGAAGCGCTGCTGGTTTCCCCTGAAGTCACCATTGCCGAAAGCGGACGCGGCGGCATCGAAAAGCTGCGGCAGACGCGCTTCGACATCATCATTGCCGACCTGACGAGCCTTGTTGACCTCGCGCCGGGCATCGAAGACGCCATGGGTCGGCTGGTGCGTTTGGCGGATGGGGCATTGGTGCTGGCGATGGCCGATAGCGGTTCGGTCAGCGCCGCGCTTGGCGCGATGCGGGCCGGGGCGCATGATTATGTGGCAAAGCCGGTCAGCGGAGCAGCCTTGGCTTCCCGCATCGGCGAATTGGCGCAGCGTCATGGGCGGCCGCGGTCACTGGGCTGCGAATCGGGACCGGAGGCCGTGGTCGCCGATTTTGCCGGCTTTGTGGGCGCATCGAGCGCCATGCAGTTCCTTTATGAACAGATCGGGCGAGTGGCGACGTCGTCGGCGCCGGTGTTCATCACCGGCGAAAGCGGCACCGGCAAGGATGTCTGCGCCGAGGCACTGCACGAAAAGGGGCCGCGAAGCGCTAGGCGATTCGTGGCCATCAATTGCGCGGCGATCCCGCGAGACCTCATGGAAAGCGAATTGTTTGGCGTGGTGCGCGGCGCCCTGACCGGCGCGCATGAGGATCGCAAGGGCGCGGCGGAACTGGCGGATGGCGGCACGCTCTTCCTCGATGAAGTGGGGGAGATGGACCTCTCGCTCCAGAGCAAGCTGTTACGGTTTTTGCAGACCGGGACGATCTCGCGGGTCGGCGAGACCAGCCCGCGCAAGGTTGATGTGCGGGTGATCTGCGCCACCAATCGCAACCCGATGCAGATGATTGCCGAGCGCAAGTTCCGCGAGGACCTGTTCTACCGGCTGCATGTTTTGCCCGTGCATCTGCCGCCGTTGCGGCAGCGGCCGAGCGACATCATGGTTCTGGCCCGGCATTTCCTTCATCGCTATGCGCGCGAAGAGCATAAGAGCTTTGCCGGCTTCAGCCCGGAGGCAAGCCAGCAGCTGACGGCGGCCGATTGGCCGGGCAATGTGCGGCAGTTGCAGAACCTCGTTCGCCGCCTGGTGGTGATGTTCGATGGCGGCGAGATCAGCGCGCACATGATTGCGGCCGCGGATATCGAGGCGAAAACGGCAGCGCCATCGGGCGTCGAAGCGCCCCGAAGCGAAGGCCGGCGCTCGGTGCTGCCGATGTGGCGGCAGGAACAGCGGATCATCGAGGATGCGGTCGCCGCGTTCGGCGGCAATATCTCGATGGCAGCAGCGGCGCTCGAGATCAGCCCGTCGACGATTTACCGCAAGCGCCAGAGCTGGGCGGAGATGCAGGCCGCCAGCTAAGGCGTATTGGCCTCGCGGGCGCGGCGGCGATCGAGGCCGAGCCAGCGTTCGCGCAGGATGACGGCGATGCCGGAGCCGACGATGATGATGGCGCCCACGACCATCGGAATGGTCGGCACATCGGCGAAGATGACCATGCCGATGATGATGGTGAGGATCAGCGACACATATTCGAAGGGCGCGATGACCGACATGTCGGCATAGCGATAGCATGAGGTCAGCAAAAGCTGGCCGATGCCGCCGAAAAATCCGGCGCCGATCAGCAGTGCCGCCTGTGCGGGCGTCGGCCAGACCCAGCCGAAGGGCAGCGTCAGCAGGCTCAGAATGCTGGCGCTGATGAAGAAGTAGGTAACGATGGCCTCGGTGCGTTCGGTCTGCACAAGGGTGCGGACCTGCAGCATGGCGAAGGATGAAAGGATTGCGCCCGACAGCGCCATGAGCGCACCGACCGCTTCGGCATCGCCGATAGCTTCGCCGCCGGAAAAGACCGTAAGGCGCGGCCAGAGAATGATGCAGACGCCAACCAGACCGATCAGCACCGTGGTCCAGCGGAAGATCTGTACGCGCTCATGAAGAAGCAGCGCCGAGAGGATGACGATGATCAGCGGCGAGGCATAGCCGATCGCCGTCGCCTCAGGCAGCGGCAGGCGGGTCAGGGCAAAGAAGGTGAGGCCCATCGAAGCGACGCCTATGAGGCCGCGCAGAACGTGCCCAAGCGGCCGCTTGGTCTCGAAAGCCTTGGAGAGCTTGCGCCGCCAGACCAGGAAGGCCAGCACCGGCAGCATGGCGAAAAACGAGCGGAAGAACACCATTTCCCCGGGGGATGGTTTCGGTGGCCTTGAGCATCGTGGCCATGACCACAAAGCAGGCCACCGATATGACTTTAAGCAGAATGCCCCTTAGGGGCGAGACTGGGAGCCGTGGCTCGACGGCGTGATCGGCGGCGCGGGCCACGGCAATTCCTTCAGGCCTTACTTGCCGGCTTCGAGCTTTTCCTTGGCAATGCGCGCAGTGGCGAATGCCTTATGCTCTTCGCCCACGGCGCTGCCGGTCTTGACGGGTTTGCCGGTCGCATCCTGGACTTCCCAGTGCCAATTGGTGTTGGCGCCCATGCCGCCCTTGCGGGTCAGCTTGATTTCGTAGGTTGGTTGTTCGCTCATGACGGGCCTTATGGACCAGAGTGGGTGGAGGGGAAAGAGATAAGTTGCTCGTGGCTAACATGCGAGTCGTCGTCGAGACCTCATGGTGAGCGTGTCGAACCACGACGACGGTCACGCAGATGGTGCCACGACCTCGTCCTTCGACAGGCTCAGGATGAGGTCTACTCGTTGATGGCTTTAGACCTCGGTGGTGCTGATCTTGATCCGGTCGCCGCCAAAGGTCAGGAGGTCGCGCAACGGCTCGTACTGGCCTTCGGCATAGGGGTGGTACCAGGCTTCGTCGACGCCGTCGGCGGTCAGGGTCTTGATGGTGTAATAGTGCGCGGCGCCCAGGCCATCGTCTTCGCTGGTGGTGTCGGATGCTTCCAGAATCTGCGGGTGTACGTCTTCGAGCGGCAGATAGACGCGAGGCTCCTCGCCGGGGCGTTCGAGCCGCATGGCCCGGATGGAGCTCGCAATTTCGCCATCGTCGAAATAGATATGCACGCGACCGTCGACCGGCGTGATAGTGGCGATTTCGGACATTGAAGTCTCCTTTGACGCAGTCATCTTCGGGTCTTCAACGCGTGAGAAAAAACTTCGGTTCACGCGCCTTGACTCTTCTCCGCCCTGCTCCCTATATCCGGCCAGCCTGTTAGCACTCGTTTCGTTTGAGTGCCAACCGGTCCGAAATTGCATTCAGAAATGATGCCAAGAGGAAATTATCATGGGCTTCCGTCCCCTGCATGACCGCGTGGTCGTCCGTCGCGTCGACAGTGAAGAAAAGACCAAAGGCGGGATCATCATCCCCGACACCGCCAAGGAAAAGCCCTCCGAGGGCGTGATCGTTTCCGTGGGCCCTGGCGCCCGTGACGAACAGGGCAAGATCAATGCGCTCGACGTCAAGGCCGGCGATCGCGTGCTCTTCGGCAAGTGGAGCGGCACCGAGGTCAAGCTTAACGGCGAAGACCTCATCATCATGAAGGAATCGGACATCATGGGCATCGTCGAAGCGTAAGCTTTCGACCCCATTTCGTCCCCTTCCAACCCACTCTTTAAGGAGCGCCTCACATGGCTGCCAAAGAAGTAAAGTTCTCCACCGACGCACGCGACAAGATGCTGCGCGGCGTCAACATCCTGGCCAATGCGGTCAAGGTGACGCTGGGTCCCAAGGGCCGTAACGTCGTTATCGAAAAGTCGTTCGGTGCCCCGCGCATCACCAAGGACGGCGTGTCGGTTGCCAAGGAAATCGAACTCGAAGACAAGTTCGAGAACCTGGGCGCGCAGCTCCTCCGTTCGGTCGCGTCCAAGACCAACGACGTTGCCGGTGACGGCACCACCACTGCCACCGTCCTGGGCCAGGCCATCGTCGTCGAAGGCGTCAAGGCCGTTGCCGCCGGCTTCAACCCGATGGATCTTAAGCGCGGTATCGACCTCGCTGTCGAAGAAGTCGTCAAGTCGCTCCAGTCTTCGGCCAAGGGCATCACCTCCTCCTCCGAAGTTTCCCAGGTCGGCACCATTTCGGCCAACGGCGAAACCTCGATCGGCGAAATGATCGCCGAAGCGATGCAGAAGGTTGGCAACGAGGGTGTCATCACCGTCGAAGAAGCCAAGACCGCCGAAACCGAACTCGATGTCGTTGAAGGCATGCAGTTCGACCGCGGCTACCTCTCGCCCTACTTCGTCACCAACGCAGAAAAGATGACTGCGGTCCTCGAAGACCCCTACATCCTGCTGCACGAAAAGAAGCTTTCGAACCTGCAGGCCATCCTGCCGATCCTCGAAGCCGTGGTTCAATCCCAGCGTCCGCTGCTGATCATTGCCGAAGACGTCGATGGCGAAGCACTGCCGACCCTGGTCGTCAACCGTCTGCGCGCCGGCCTCAAGGTCGCTGCCGTCAAGGCACCGGGCTTTGGTGACCGCCGCAAGGCAATGCTGGAAGACATCGCTATCCTCACCGGTGGCCAGGTGATCTCCGAAGACCTCGGCATCAAGCTCGAGAACGTGACCCTCGACATGCTCGGCACTGCCAAGCGCGTTGAAATCACCAAGGAAAACACCACGATCGTCGATGGCGCCGGTACCCAGGAAGACATCCAGGGCCGCGTTGGCCAGATCAAGGCGCAGATCGAGGAAACCACCTCGGACTACGACAAGGAAAAGCTGCAGGAACGCCTCGCCAAGCTCGCTGGTGGCGTTGCCGTGATCCGCGTCGGTGGTTCGACCGAAGTGGAAGTCAAGGAACGCAAGGATCGCGTCGACGACGCGCTCAACGCAACCCGCGCTGCCGTTGAAGAAGGCATCGTTCCCGGTGGTGGCGTCGCCCTCCTCCGCGCTTCGAACGCTCTTTCGGTCAAGGGTGCGAACGCCGACCAGGACGCCGGCATCGCCATCGTTCGCCGCGCTCTCCAGGAGCCGGTGCGTACGATTGCCAACAATGCCGGTGCCGAAGGCTCCGTCGTCGTCGGCAAGATCCTCGAGAACGCTTCGCCAACCTTTGGCTACAACGCTGCCACCGGTGAGTACGGTGACCTCGTTGCGCTCGGCGTCATCGACCCGGTCAAGGTCGTGCGTCATGCGCTCCAGGACGCAGCTTCGGTTGCATCGCTCCTGATCACCACCGAAGCGCTGATCGTCGAAGCCCCCAAGGAAGCAGCACCGGCAATGCCGGGCGGCGGCGGCATGGGCGGCATGGGCGGCATGGATTTCTAGTTCGCAAAAGCGAACTAGACTCTCCTTCGCTCACGGACCGTATCGCGGTCGGCGACATGCCGACCGCTGGTCCTCCGCGAGGGCGGCCGACGGCCGGGCGGCGTTGCCGCCTGATAGAACAATGTTTCAAGGATCGTTTCTTCCCAGTCACGATCTTTGTGGAAGGCCTCGGTGGAAACACCGGGGCCTTTTTCTTGCGCCGAACAACCTTGATGACCGGTGTCGTGTGTATTATTTTACACGGCAGATGTGAGGTTGGGATGCGTGATCCATATGCATCTGGAGCGGAACAGCCGTAAGCTGATCGCCATGTTGGAGCGAGAGGGTTGGTTTTTGGTGGAGGTCAAAGGCGACCACCACCAGTTCAAGCATGCCGAGCGGCCCGGACGGGTCACCGTCCCTCACCCGAACAAGGACATCCCCATCGGCACGCTACGATCAGTTTATCGGCAGGCCGGCTGGCTCGAGAGGTAACATGCGCTACGTCGCTTTTATTCACAAAGACAGTGACAGCTCTTATGGCATCAGCTTCCCGGATGTCCCTGGCTGCATTTCCGTTGGCGATACGATGGACGCAGTTATCGCCAATGGTGCCGAAGCCTTGGCCTTTCACATCAGCAGCATGGAGGCTGACGGTGAGCCGGTGCCCGCCCCCGGCCGCTCGAGGTGATCGTCAACGACGATGCTCTTGCGGAGGATCTGGAAGGTGCAAGCTTCGCGCTCGTTCCCCTGGTCCGCGACCTTGGCTCCACGACGAGGATCAATGTGTCACTCGATCTTGGTTTGTTGCGCGCCATTGACGAAGAGGCTCGTTCGAGGGGCCAGACCCGATCCGCTTTCCTCGCTTCAGCTGCCCGTCGCGAACTGATCGACTAAGGAGAAAGACATGCGCAGGCCAGGACGAGGGAATGCATTCGACGAGGCGGAGGCAGTGTTTAAGAGCGCTGCGCCCAAGCCGGATTTTGCGGTGCCGGCAAAAGCGGCCAGCCCTCCGGAAGGCAAGGAGCTGGTGTCGATCCGGCTGGATCGCGCCGTGCTCGAGCATTTTCAAGATGATGGCCCTGGCTGGCAGGAGCGCATCAATGCGGCGCTGCGCGCTGCGGCCGGACTCGATTCCGCCTAAGGGAAGAAGATCAGTTTCAGCGCCATGGCGATTGAGACGACCACGACGAGCGGGCGGATGACGGCGGCGCCATAGCGGATGCCGGTGCGTGCGCCGATATAGCCGCCTGCGATCTGGCCGATGGCCATGACGAGGGCGATCGGCCAGATGACCTGGCCTTGTGGAATGAAGATCACCAGCGCCGCAAGGTTGGAGGTGACATTGAGTGCCTTGGTGCTGCCGGTGGCGCGGGTGAGGCCAAGCCCGAAGAGCACGACGAAACCGACCGTGAAGAACGATCCGGTGCCGGGGCCGAAGATGCCGTCGTAAAAGCCAACGACGAAGCCGAGGACCGGAACGAAGGGTTCGAACGGCAGCCGCGAGGCGCGGTCGGCATCGCTGAGTTTTGGCGCGAAAAGGAAATAGAGCGCAATCGCGATCAGTGCCACCGGCACTGCCAGGTTGAGCAATGATGTATCGATGCGGCTGACGGTCAGGGCGCCCAAAATGCTGCCCGCAAAGCTTGCGGCAATGGCAGGCGCCAGGCGGCGCAGATCGACGAAAGCCGCGGCGCCAATAGGTGATCACGGCCATGATGGTGCCGATGACGGACTGCATCTTGTTGGTGGCAAGAGCCGCGACCGGCGGCAGGCCCGCGGCGAGAAGGGCGGGCACAGAGAGCATGCCGCCGCCCCCGGCAATGGCATCGACGAAGCCTGCGGCCAGGCCGACAAAGCCGAGCGCGACGAGAACAAGCGGATCAGAAATCATGCGTTTGGCAGGTCCGAATGGCGCCGCTGGCGATCGACAGGGTCGGTGTCGGCGACGCGGCGTTCGTAGATGGGAATGTTGATCATCGAGGACATGAAGCCGCTCATCATTAGCTGAAAGCCAGTGACCAGAGCCGTCATTGCTAGGATGACCGCCCGCAGCGTCGCGTGCGAGGTCAAGGGGCCGAAATCACGTTGCGCCCATTGGGTCAGGCCCCAGACCATGGCGGAAATTCCGCTCAACATCAGCAGGATCGCGATCAGAAGGATGCGCTCGAGCGTCAGCCATTCGAGCAAGCGGTCATAGGTGCCGGAGCGCGGGATAAAGCCGTAGCGGGAGGCAAAGCGGCGTCCGATGATGGCAAAGGCGATGGACTGGACACCCATGATGACGCAAAGCGCCGCTACGATCAGGGTGTGCACATCGAAGGTCACCGACCCGATGGTCACCGGGCCGCGGACAAGCTGGGAGCCGACGACGAGACCGATCCAGACCAGGGCGACGCCGGGATAAAGAAAGAGCCAGCGGGGCGAAAACAGCAGCAGGAAGCGCAGGTGGCGCCAGCCGTCGCGGAAGGAACGCAGATGCGGCGGGCGCGAACGGCCGTCTTTCTTGAGGGTCGTCGGCACTTCGCGCACGTCGAGCCGGCTGAGCGTTGCCTTGACCACCATTTCGGAGGCGAATTCCATGCCGGTGGTGCGCAGGTTGAGATTGCGGATGGCGTCGCGAGAAAAGCCACGCAGGCCGCAATGAAAGTCGCGGATCGGGGTTCGGAAGAACAGGCGACCGAGGAAGCTCAGCACCGGATTGCCGATATAGCGGTGGTGCCAGGGCATGGCGCCGGGGGCGACGCCGCCAGCGAAACGATTGCCCATGACGAGATCGGCGCCATTGCGCAGCGCAGCCACAAAGAGATCGAGATTGGCAAAATCGTAGCTGTCGTCGGCATCGCCCATGATGACGAAACGGCCTCGGGCGTGGGCAATACCCGAGGAAAGCGCAGCACCGTAGCCGCGCTGGTCGGCATGGACGACGCGGGCGCCGTGGGCCGTGGCGATTGCCTGCGACCCATCGGTCGAGCCGTTATCGGCGATCAGCACTTCGCCGGAGATGCCGGTGCGGGCAAGGAAGCTTTGCGCCTTGTCGATGCAGGTGGCCAGCGTTTCCGCCTCGTTGAGGCAGGGCATCAGGATGGTCAGTTCGAGCGTCTCAGCCACATGCGCCCCCGGCGGACATAAAAGTCTTGTGCCGTGATTTGGTCCGAAGAGGCAATGGCGGCTCAGTCGCCACCAACGCCCCCGTCGCCACCGGCGTCAGCAGTGTCGTTCGCGCTTTGATCGCGGTCGAAGGCAACGTAGGAACCGCCATCGCCGCCATCGGATGAACGGCGGGTCCTGGGATTGCGCATGCCGGCATAGGCAATGACGCCGACGCCGATAACCACGACGAGGAAGACGAGGGCGAGCTCCATCTCAGTCTCCCAGGCGCGAAAGAAGATCGTCGAGCGCCCTCTTGCGGGGTGCGGACCAATCGGCAGTCCTGGACACGATCAGGTTGGCTTCGCTTTTCAGCATTACGCCATCTTCCAAGACACGCAGGCCATTGGCGGCCAAGGTCGAGCCGGTGGAGGTGATGTCGACCACGATATCGGCGACGCCGGAGGCAGGGGCCGCTTCCGTGGCGCCGAGGCTTTCGACGATGCGGTATTCGGCGATGCCGGCACGGGCGAAATGCTGGCGCGTGATGGTGATGTATTTGGTTGCGATGCGCAGCCAGCGGCCATGGCGGGAGCGAAAATCGGAAGCAACATCGGCCAGGTCATGCATATGCGTGACGTCGATCCAGGCATCGGGGACGGCGACGACGACATCGGCATGGCCGAACTGGAGGTCGCGCGCGAAGTCTACCGAAGCGGGGCCGGTTTCGCTGGTTTCGTGGATCAAGTCGCGGCCGGTGACGCCCAGATCTATATTGCCGCGGATCAGTTCGCGGGCAATTTCGGACGCCGGGTAGAAGCGAACGGTCACGTCCGGCAGGCCTTCGATGGCGCCGAGATAAGATCGGGCGCCACCGGGGCGGGTGATGGTGAGACCGCGTTCGGCGAACCAGGCGCGGGTCAGTTCTTCAAGGCGGCCCTTGGAGGGGACGGCGAGGGTCAGGCTCATCGCGTCCACTCCGCTTCAAGGCGATCGACCCAAAGGGCGCAGCCGGAGGCGGCGATAGGCGCTGTTGCACCCAAGCGCTCCAGAAGGCGGTCATATTGGCCGCCGGAGGCGAGCACGGCGCCCCCTGCCCGCGCATTTCGAAGACAATGCCGGTATAGTAATCGAGGCGCGGCGAAAAGCTGGCGTCGAAGGTAACGCGCGCTTCGCCCAGGCCTTCGAGGTGCCTGCGGATGGTGCGAAGCGGGGCGCCGAGAAAGAGCCGGTGCTGCTCGCCAAGCGTTTCGAGCTGGCGCAAAGCGGAGAGGGCATCGCCCTTGATGGCGAGATAGGCGCGCAGGAGTTTCAGCGTCGCGGCCGGAACGTGCGCGGCGTCCAGGGCTTGCTGCTCAAGGAAGCGGTCGGCGATCTCGGCGGGGGTGCGGCCCTCGGACAGGCTGAGGCCGGCGGAGACCATGCGGGCTGTGACGTCCTCGACCAGATCGTCACGGCTCGGCTGCTCGCTGCGCGGCAGATCGGGCGCGGCTTCGAGGCGGGTGAGCAGGCGATCCATGGCCTCGGTGTGGCCAAAGCGATGACGGATGCGGGAGCGCCAGGCATCGGGCATATCCGCCTGCTGCAGCAGTGCTTCGAAGAGGCCGACGCCGCCCAGATGAACACTGGGCGCCACCCCATAGAGCGACAGCGCAGCGCGGGCAAAGGTCAGCACCTGATCGAGGGCGATGTCGCCATCGGGCTGGGCGAGAAGCTCGATGCCGGCCTGGTCGAACTCGGCGGGGCCGGTCTCGCGCTGGCGAAAGATGGGGCCAAGATAGGAGAAGGCCGCGGCCTCGCGCGTGCCGGCGGCAATGTAATCGGCAACGATGGGCAGGGTGAAATCGGGGCGCAGGCAGTATTCGGCGCCGCTCTGGTCGGTGGTGAGCAGGAGACGGCGCCCGAACTCCTCGCCGGCGAGATCGAAATAGGGATCGGCGGAAAGCAGCAGAGGCGGCGTGGCGCGGTAGCCGCCCTGGGCCTCGACCAGCGTCTCGAGCTGCGCGCGTCGCATCGCGGCGTTGGTCATAGGGCGCACTCCTGAAGAGACCTCATGGTGAGCCTGTCGAACCACGAGGTCGCTTGCACCGTGGCACGACCTCGTCCTTCGACGGGCTCAGGATGAGGTCTACTGAAAGCAGAACGCATCACTGCTCGCTCAGCAGCTTCTTGACCGCTTGCACAAGCTCTTCGCGCTTGATCTCGAACTGGCCGGGACGAGCGGCTTTCCACTCGGCGTTGTCGGTGATGGCTTGCGCCGCAAGCTTGCCGGCGATCAGGTCCTTGACCTGCAGCACGCCCTGTTCGCGCTCCTGCGATCCTTCGATGATGGCGATGGGGGAATTGCGCTTGTCGGCGTAAGCAACCTGCTTGCCGAAGTTTTTGGTGTTCCCCAGAAACATTTCGGCCCGGATGCCGGCATTGCGGAGTTCGGAGACCATGGCCTGGTATCCAGCCATCTGCTCCTTGTCCATGACGAGGACCACGACCGGGCCAAGGGGCTCGGCGGCGCCGAGATTGCCGGTAAGCTTGAGCGCATTGGCAAGGCGCGAAACGCCGATGGAAAAGCCGGTGGCGGGGACCGGTTCGCGGCGGAAGCGAGAGACGAGACCGTCATAGCGGCCGCCGCCACCGACAGAACCGAAGACAACGTCCTGGCCCTTTTCGTTCTGTACCTTGAAGGTCAGTTCGATCTCGAAGACCGGGCCGGTGTAATATTCGAGGCCGCGGACCACGGAAGGGTCAAGAATGACGCGACCGCCAAAGCCGGCGGCGCTGACGAGACCGAAGATGGAGGCGAGTTCCTGGACGCCCTGGAGGCCGGTCTCGGAGCCACCGATCAGGCCAGCGAGCGTATTGATTGTCGCGACCACATGGGCATTGCTGCCTTTTTCGACGCCGTCGGCGGGAAGGCCGCTATCGACATAGGCGAGAATCGGCTCGATCTGCTCCGGCGTGAGACCGGCGCCCTTGGTGAAGTCGCCGCTCTCGTCCTTGCGGCCGGCGCCGAGCAGCAGGCGAACGCCTTCGGGACCAAACTTGTCCAGCTTGTCGATGGCGCGAAGGACGGTGAGCTTCTGCTCGTCGGTGCTGACACCCGCGGTCGCAAGAACGCCGTCGAGCACCTTGCGGTTGTTGACGCGGACAACGTACTGGCCCTGCAGGCCCAGCGCATCCATGACGTCGGCCATCATCATGCACATTTCGGCGTCGGCTTCCGGGCCGCCTGCCCCGACGGTATCGGCGTCGAACTGCATGAATTGGCGGAAGCGGCCGGGGCCGGGCTTTTCGTTGCGGAAGACATAGCCCTGGCGGTAGGAGCGGTATGGCTTTGGCAGGCTTTCGAAGTTTTCAGCAAAGAAGCGGGCAAGCGGCGCGGTGAGATCGTAACGCAGGCTCATCCACTGTTCGTCGTCGTCCTGCAGCGAGAAAACGCCTGCATTGGGCCGGTCGGTGTCGGGCAGGAACTTGCCGAGGGTGTCGGTGTACTCGAAAAGCGGCGTTTCGACGGGATCGAAGCCGTAGCGCTCGTAGACTGCGCGGATCTTGCCGATCATGGCACCTGCGGCGGCGATTTCGCCGGGGGTGCGATCTTCAAAACCACGCGGCAGACGCGGCGTGATGAGCTTGGTCTTCTCGGACATTTTAGAGCCTTCGGTGATCGCGCCGTTCCTAGACGATTGGCACTGGGGAAACAACAGCGAACCCCCACCCGGCCTCCCCGAAAGCCGGGGAGGAGAAGAAAGGCGGCTCACTCGGAGACAGGAGAAAGTCGGCGGCCGGGTGGTGCCCGGCCGCCAACTTGTCTCAAGGCGAGCTCCGGCCCGATTGTTGGAGCCGGAAGGTATGAAGATCGACACCGGTCCAGTGGGCCGGTACCGCGGCCGGGTCGAGGCCGACATCGGCCCGCAGACTTGCCGGAACGTCGATGTGGCGTGTCTGGCTTTGGGCCCACCAGGCCTGGATTGCGGCGAGCACGACGGGGACGAGACCACGCTGACGCACGGCGTCGGCGATGGAGAACTCGAGGCGCAGTACGACACTGGCTTCGCTGAGCACGTTTGAAGACATTGGTTTTCCGGCGGGCACAACGCCAGCCGGCCTCTGTTGAGACGGTTGGAGAACACGCGGATTCCGGACGCAGAGCGACCCGGTTTCAGCAGATGGGCGTTGGAGGTTTAGAAGTTCGCGGGCCGGGTTAGGGGCGAGGGCACATCAGGCGTGAGCGTTAGGCTCGTACGGTATGATGGCGAGTGGGACCCGAGCGGCGGAACATCATGTTTGTCATGTCTTGCCTCCCTCGGGTTGGCAGTTGCGAACGAGTGCTGGATACATCACGCCGGCGTGAGCTGCAAGCTTAGATGTGGCAGCGTGTCGCAGAGCACGAATGTTGTTGCAGAGTTGCAACGAGGCTCGCGGTACCCCGCGCTTCTCGCCCGATGCAGTTCACCGGTCGTTAACCTCGTGCGCTTGCCCAGAGTTAACCAAGCGGCTTGACCTCTCCTTGGTGCTTCTGCGGCACATTCGCCGACAAAGCATTTTGGGGATGCAGACCATGAGCACACGTTTGACCCGCAGTCTTGTTGCCGCGCTTGCGGCCTTGCCCGTTCTGTTCTCGGCGCTGCCGACAAGCGCGGAGACGTTTTATCCGGGCTGGCGCTTTGCTCCGCCCCCGGGCGTCACCGTGGTCCAAGGTCGGCCACGCCATGCACTAGCCATGCAAGCCAATACGCAGGTCGCCTCGGTATACCTTCGGCAAGTGGTGCAATATCAAACCAATGAGCGCAGCGGCACGATCGTGGTCGATAGCCAGGCGCACTTCCTTTATTTTGTTCTCGGTGGCGGACAAGCGCTGCGCTATGGCATCGGCGTAGCGCGCGATGGTTTTGAGTGGAGCGGCACGCATCGGGTCACGCGCAAGGCGGAGTGGCCGAGCTGGACGCCTCCTGCCGAGATGCGCCGGCGACAGCCGGGTCTGCCGGCCTATATGGAAGGCGGCCGCGCGGACAACCCGATGGGCGCACGGGCGCTTTATCTCGGCTCAACGCTTTATCGCATTCACGGCACGATCGAGCCCTGGACCATCGGCACCAATGTGTCGTCGGGCTGTATTCGCATGGTCAATGAAGATGTCATCGACCTTTACGAACGCGTGCAACTTAACACGAAAGTGGTCGTCCTTTAATAAGGACTTTGCGCCAGACTTGCCCCGATGCCCCGAAAGGGGCCTTCGGGGTTGCGCGTTCCATGTCCCAGTTCACCAAACTACTTCGGCGTTTTGGTCGCGATGAACGCGGGGTCTTCGCCGTCATTTTCGGGCTGATGGCAATCGTGCTTATCGCGCTTGGTGGTGCGGTGGTCGACTATGTGTCGCTGGAGCAGACGCGGGCGCGGGCGCAGACGGCGCTCGATGCCGCCGCCCTGGCATTGCAGCGCGACATCGAAAAGGTCGGTGTTACCAAGAGTCCATCCGCGTCAGAGCGGAAAACATCGTCAAGGAGCGGATCGGCGACAGCCGCGTGTCGGTCAAGGTCGACCGGATCACGATCGAGCCGGAAAGCGGTCGGCTGCTTCTGGGAGGCCAGTTTGTCCTCCCCACCTCTTTCGTCAGCCTCGTTGGCGTCAACCAGCTGAGTGCAAGCTTCACTTCGGAGGCCATGCAGGGCTCGGTGAACATGGAAGTGTCGCTCGCGCTCGACATTACCGGCTCAATGAAGGGTACCCGCATCACGGATCTGCAAAAGGCCAGCTATGAGCTGATCGATACGATCCTTGCCAACAATAGCGGCGACACGACCGCAAAAATTGCCCTCGTTCCTTATGCGCAGTCGGTCAATGCTGGCGCCTATGCCGAGACGCTGCGGGGACCCATCCGGCAGCAGCGGACAATTCAAGCCATCAACTGGTCGACTGGCACGGCCAAAGTCATCACCAGCATCGAGAGGACCAACCTGGCCACGGTAAACGCCGTCAATCATGGCTTTCAGGTCAATGACTGGGTCTATATCAGCAACGTCGTAGGCATGACCCAGGTCAACAGCAAGGCGTTCAAAGTGTCCTCGATCGCCGCGGGGTCTTTCACGCTTACCGGCGTGAATGCCACCTCCTACACAAGGGGCACCGGTGGGACGGTGATCAAATGCCTGGCCGCAAATTGCGACCCGGTGATTACCTCGAATGGCCATGGCTATGCCGAAGGCGAGCAGATCATCATCACCGGTGCTCTCGGCCTTACCGACCTCAACAACAAGACGTTCAACATTTCGTCGGTGACCGCAAACAGCTTCGTTCTGGCGAATGCCACGTTCAACCGGCTCAATCTCTACATCGCCAACAGCGGACGGTTCTACTGCGATTGGCAGACGGCGGCGGTCGGGTGCACGCAGTACACGTTCACCAATGTCAACGGCGCGAGCCGGACCAATGCGGTGACCAGCTGCGTCACGGACCGCATTGCGCCGATCAACGACCGGAAGCCCAGCACCACGTTTGCCAGCAGGAACTATCCGGAGCCCAATAACGGCTGCATCGCCAACAGCGTCGTACCGCTGACGAGCGACGCGGGCGTGCTGGATGCCGCCATCGGAGACCTCGAAGCGTCGGGATCGACCGCGGGTGCCTTGGGCATTCTTTGGAGCTGGTACATGCTGGCGCCCAATTTCGGGGAAGTCTGGCCGGCAAGCCGCCCTGCTCCCTATAATGAAGACGACCTGCTCAAGGCGGTCATCATCATGACCGATGGCGAGTTCAACACCGTTCATTGCAATGGGGTGGTGGCGCGAAATTCCACCTCGGGCAGTTCCATCTATTCTTATGGCAATGCCGATTACATCAATTGTGCTGCACCGAACGGGGACGCCTATACGCAGGCTCGCGCCTACTGCAACGCCATGAAGAGCGGCACGGGCATTGTGGTCTACACGGTCGGCTTCGGCATCAGCAAAGGCAGCACGGCCGCCAACTTGCTGGAGACCTGCGCTACCTCCACGGCCAATGCCTTTCTGGCAGAGAATGGCGCAGACCTCATTACGGCCTTCCGGCAGATTGCGCGCAATATTTCGGCTTTACGACTAACTCTTTGATCGAGTCGTCTCAGCCCTGCTCGGCCTTTAGCTCCAGTCGCGTGCGGACGATGCTGATCAGCTTGGCGACGTCTTCGCGTTCGTCCGATGGGAGCTTGTCGACGATCTGCTCGAGCAGCGTCGCGGCGCGGTCGACCTGATCGTCCGTGACCGGTTCGGCGTGCGGCGCGGAACGGTTGCGTCGCTGCAGATCCCAGGCGCGGATCAGCATCCGCTCGTTTTCGGCCAGTTGATGGGCGATGTCGGCCGGTACCGTATTCATGGCGACCCTCATGTGGTTCTTGCCAGCGCTCGCTTTGCGCGCTTTTGGGCAAACCATAGCAGGGTCTTGCTGACAGGCCGCCAAAGTGGCTGGTCAGGGTTTTGTCAGTGTCGAAAAGAACGGCTCTGACCAAAAAGACCCCGGCCGCAGCCGGGGCAAGTTCTTCTCAGTTCCCTGCTAGGCAGGGATGCGCATTGACCGCCCGAAGCGGGGCGATGTCAAAAGCATTTTGCCCATCAGGCTAAGGCGATCGCCGGGATCAGTGCTGGGGGCCAACCTTGGACGGGTCGAGGCTCTGAGGGCGGCCATCGAGGCTCAGCGTGCTAAGGCGCGGCGCTGTGCGGGAGATGACCTTGCCACCCCTGATGACCGCGAGGCGGGTCGCCTTGAGGCGGATGGCCTCGATCGGGTCCGCGGCCTGGAGGAGGACCATGTCGGCCTTGTTGCCCACCTCGACGCCATAGCCATCAAGATGCAGGATTTTGGCCGGGCCTGTGGTGACCGCGGCAAAGCACTGGCGCATGGCGTCGCGGCTGGTCATCTGCGCGACGTGGAGGCCCGTATTGGCGACTTCGAGCATGTCGGCCGAGCCCAGCGAATACCAGGGGTCCATCATGCAATCCTGGCCGAAAGCACCAGTGATGCCGTAGCTCAGCATTTCGGGGAAACGGTTCATGCCGCGGCGCTTGGGATAGGTGTCGTGGCGACCCTGGATGACGATGTTGATGTTCGGATTGGCGATGGCGGCAACCCCGGCTTCGGCCATCAGCGGCAGGAGCTTTGAGACATAGTAATTGTCCATGGAATGCATGGAGGTGAGGTGCGAGCCGGCGACGCGGCCGCCAAGACCGAGGCGCTGGGTTTCGTAGGTCAGCGTTTCGATGTGGCGGCTGAGCGGGTCATCGGTTTCGTCGCAATGGAGATCGACCAGGAGGCCACGCTCGGCCGCGATTTCGCAGAGGGCGGTGACGCTGGCGGCGCCATCGGCCATGGTGCGCTCGAAATGGGGAATGCCGCCGACGACGTCGACGCCTATGTCGAGGGCACGGTTGAGGAGTTCGACGGCGCCGGGATAGCGGTAGTAGCCGTCCTGCGGGAAGGCGACGAGCTGCAGGTCGATATAGGGGGCGACGAGACGCTTGACTTCGAGCAGGGCTTCGACACCGAGCAGGCGGTCGTCACAGATGTCGACATGGGTGCGGATGGCGAGCAGGCCCTGCGACACGGCGAGGTCGCAATAGGCAAGCGCGCGCTCGATGACGGCCTCGTGGGTCAGAAGCGGCTTGAGCTCGCCCCAGATTTGAATGCCTTCGAGGAGACGTCCGCTTTCGTTGAGCCGCGGCAGGCCGAGCGACAGCGTCGCGTCCATGTGAAAGTGGCAATCAACGAAGGGCGGGGACACGAGTTGGCCTGCGGCATCGATGACTTCGCCGGCGTCGCCGCCAAGATTGGCTTCGATAGCGGCGATGCGCCCGTCGGAGACGCCGATATCCAAGCCGGTGCGGCCATCTGCGAGAGTGGCATTGGTGAGCTTTAGGTCGAACATGGCAGTCTCTCGGTTAGTGGCGCTGGCCCTTGAACCAGGGCTGCAGCAAGGCACGGGGATAGTCGGCGCGGCGGGCGACCAGGACCAAGGCCACGATCGACAAAAGATAAGGCAGCATCAGGAAGACCTGACCCGGAACGACCTGGCCGATTTCGGCCTGAAGGCGGATCTGGAAGGCGTCGAAGGCGCCGAACAGCAGCGCACCGAGCAATGCCTTGCCGGGCTGCCAGGAAGCAAAGACCACAAGGGCGATGCAGATCCAGCCACGGCCGTTGACCATGCCGAAGAAGAAGGCGTCGAAGGCCGACATGGTGAGGAAGGCGCCGCCCAGCGCCATCAGCGCCGAACCGGCGACGACGGCACCGATGCGCAGGGCGCGCACGGATAGGCCCTGGGCTTCGACCGAGGCCGGATTGTCGCCGACGGCGCGAATGGCGAGGCCAAGGGGGTGCGGTAGAGCACGAGGGCAACAAGGGCGACGAATGCCAGGGCGAGGAAGGTCAGCGGCGTTTGCTGGAAGAGCGCCGGGCCGACGAAGGGCAGATCGCTTAGGCCGGGGATGTTGAGCGGACCGAAAGGGACGATGCGCGGCGGCGAGGTTACGTTGGGCAGCGCGGTGCGGTAGGTGAAGTAGCTGAGGCTCGTGGCCAGCAGGGTGATGCCGATGCCCGAGACGTGTTGCGAGAGGCCGAGGATGACGGTCAGCAGCGCGTGCAGCAGGCCAAAGACGGCGCCGGTGAGCATGGCGACCAGGACGCCGCCCCAAAGACCGGCGCCGAGATAGACGGCGAGCCAGCCGGCCATAGCACCCGCGACGAAGATGCCTTCGATACCGAGATTGAGCACCCCTGCCCGCTCGCAGATCAGCGCGCCGAGGACGCCGAAGATCAGCGGGGTGGCGATGCGGATGGCGGCGGCCCAAAAGTTTGCGGAGCCGAAGATTTCGATCAGCACGTCCATGGCTATTCTCCGGTCACTGTCGCCGCAGGGCGTTCATAGCGCACGCGGAAACGGATGAAGAAAGCGCCGACGAGGACGCAGAGCAGCGACAGGGCGACGACGAGATCGGCGAGGTAATTGGAAATGCCGGTGGCTCGGCTCATGGAGTCGGCGCCGACGAAGACGGCGGCGACGAAGATGGCGGCAAAGACGGTGCCAACGGGCGACAACCCGGCCAGCATGGCAACGACAATGCCGGAATAACCAAAGCCGGGCGAAAGGTCGGCGGAAAGGTAGCCTTTGACACCAGACACCTCGCTGACGCCGGCAAGGCCGGCAAGCCCCCGGAGATCAGCGCGACCTTGAGCATGGTGGCATCGACCGGGATGCCGGCAAAGCGCGCGGCTGCCCGGTTTTCGCCGACGGCCTTAATCTCGAAGCCGAGCACGGTCTTGCGCACCATAAACCAGAGGATCAGTGCGCCGGCGATGCCGACGATCAAGCCCCAATGCATGCGCAGGCGGGGCACGAGTTTGGCAAACTTGGCCTCGGCAAGGAGCGGCACCGACTGAGGCCAGCCCATGGCGAGCGGGTCCTTGAGCGGACCTTCGATCAGCATCTGCACCAGGAGGATGACGACGAAGTTGAGGAGCAGCGTGATGACGACTTCATCGGCGCCGAAGCGCTGCTTGAGGATGGTGGGGAGCACCATCATCATGCCGCCGGCGAGGAAGCCCGCGATCATGACGGTGGGGATGAGCAGCGCTGGCGGCATCTGCAGAAGGCCACTGCCGACGAGAACGGCGGCGAGCGCGCCGATATAGAGCTGCCCTTCGGCGCCGATGTTCCAGAGCTTGGCGCGGAAGGCGACGGCGGCAGCAAGGCCGGTGAGAATCAGCGGCGTGGCGCGGTTAAGCGTTTCGGACAGGGCGAAGAGAGAGCCAAAGGCGCCCTGAATGATGAGACCATAGGCTTCGATGGGGTTGCGCCCGGCGAAGAGCACGGGAACCGCGACGAGGAGCAGTGCGGCAAGGCCTGCACCGAGCGACACCGAAAGCTTGAGCGCCACGGAAGCATCGGCGCGTGGTTCGAGACGGAAGCTCATGCGGCCTGCCCTGCCATCAAAAGCCCCACCGCGCCGCGATCCAGGAGATCGGACGGTCCAGCGTCGCTGACTTCGCCGGCATGAACGACAAGGAAGCGATCGGCGAGCGCGAACAATTCATCGAGGTCTTCGGAGATGACCAGCACGGCGGCACCGCGATCGCGGGCAGCGATGATGCGATAATGCACTTCGGCCTGGGCGCCGACGTCAAGGCCGCGCGTAGGCTGATTGGCGAGAATGATCTGCGGCGTGCGTTCGAGCACGCGGGCGAGGATCAGCTTTTGGACATTGCCGCCGGAAAGGAGCCGCGCCTCGGCGTCCGGGCCAGGGCAGCGGATGTCGTAGGCGGCGATCGCACTGGTGGCGCGGCTTTCCATGGCTTTGCGATCGAGCAGGCCCATGCGCGAAAAGGCTGCGCCACGAACTTCTTCGATGGCGATGTTGTCGGCGACGCTCATGGTGCCGACGACGCCATCATGCTGGCGGTCTTCCGGCATGCGGGCGACACCGGCCGCGACGAGAGCCCGCGGATCAGCAGTGGTGATCGGCTTGTTGTTCAGCAACACCTTACCGCTATCCGGGATGGCAAGACCCGAGATCAGGGCCGCAATACCGCCCTGCCCGTTGCCGGACACGCCTGCGAGGCCGACGATTTCGCCGGCGCGCAGGGCAAAGCTCACGCCGCGAAGAGACTGGCGTGCCGAGCCTTGCCTGAGATGCACGTCCGCAAACTCAAGGAGCGTCTGGCCGGGCGTGGCAGGGGTGCGGGCCACTTCAGCAACGGCCTTGCCCACCATGAGATCAGCGATGGCGCGACGGTCGGCGTCGGCGGTCACCAATTCACCCGCCTTGCGGCCGCCGCGCAGGACGAGAATACGGTGCGAAACGGAGAGCACTTCGCCAAGCTTGTGGGAAATGAAAATGACACCCAGGCCATTGGCAGCGAGGCGGCGGAGGACAGTGAAAAGACCCTCGGACTCCTGAGGCGTCAGAACGGCCGTGGGCTCATCAAGGATCAGGACCCGAACGTTGCGATAAAGCGCCTTGAGGATTTCGACGCGCTGCTTTTCGCCCACGGTCAAGGCAGCGACGGGCCGGTCGAGATCGACCTCGAGACCGCTTTCGGCGATGATCTGCCCGACCTTCTTGCGGGCCGCGGCTTTTCCGCCAAAAGCGAAGAGGCCTTCGGTGCCAAGGCGAATGTTGTCGAGGCCGGAAAGGTTTTCGGCAAGGGCGAAGTGCTGGTGCACCATGCCGATGCCGGCATCCAGCGCAGCGCCCGGCGATCCGGGTGGCAGGACTTGAAGCGTGCCCTGGGCATCGGCGGCACGGACGATGCCCTCATCCTGCACATAGTGGCCGAAAAGGATGTTCATCAGCGTCGTCTTGCCGGCGCCGTTTTCACCCAGGAGCGCCAGAATTTCACCGCGACGCAATTGCAGGTCGAGCGCGTCATTGGCGACGAGCTTGCCGAAGCGCTTGGTGATGCCTTCGAGCGAGAGGACGATGCTGTCGGAATAGGCCATGCCCGCCCCAGAAAGAAAAGCCGGGCACCCAAAGATGCCCGGCAGAAGACTACATGGTGGAGGACGGCTCGGCGTCGTTGATCTCGACCTTGAAGCTGCCGTCGAGGATTTCGGCTTCCTTGGCCTTGGCGGCGGCTACGGCTTCTGGACCAGCCAGAGCCTCGTCATAGACGGCGCTCGAGCCACCATATTCCATGAAGGCATAGATGCCGTAATCGGTGGCGGTGAAGGAACCGGCCTTCACATCGGCAATGGCTTTGTCGATCATCGGCTCGCCATGCCAAAGAGCGCTGGCGAGGATGGTGCCGGGATAATCGGCTGCGGTGTCGATGACGTTGCCGATGGCGAGGATGCCGCGTTCCTTGGCGGCATCGGAAACGCCGAAACGCTCGGCGTAGAGAATGTCTGCGCCAGCATCGACCATGGCGAAGGCAGCTTCCTTGGCCTTCGGCGGATCGTACCAAGAGTTGATGAAGCTGATCGAGAACTTGGCTTCTGGATTGACGGAAAGAGCGCCGGCCATGAAGGCGTTCATGAGGCGGTTGACTTCCGGGATGGCAAAGCCGCCGACCATGCCGATGACGTTGGACTCGGTCTTGGCGCCAGCGATCATGCCGGTCAGGTAGCTCGGCTCTTGGATGAAGTTGTCGAAGGTCGCAAAGTTGGGTTCGACGGGCGGCAGCGACGAGCCCATCAGGAACTTGACCTCGGGATAGTCTGCGGCCACAGCGCGGGCCGGCGCTTCGACAGCGAAGGCTTCGCCAATCAAAAGGGCGATGCCCTGCTCGGCATATTCGCGCATGACGCGCTCATAGTCGGTGGCGGTGGTGTTTTCGGAATAGACGTATTCGATCTCGCCGCGCTCCTGCGCCGCGACCAGCGCGTTATGCAGGCGGCTTGCGCCCATTGCTGTTCGACAGGCACGGTCCAGACGGCGGCGACCTTGATCACGTCCTGCGCAAAGCTTGCGCCGGAGAGCGCAACAGCGGTGCCGATGGCCAGCATCGACACGAAGGCGCGGCGTCCGAGTTTAAGTTGATCCATCATCATAGTTCCCGATCTGTGTAAAAAACGCCCACGCTTCCCGACTGCTCATCTAAGTGGCAAGGCATGGCTGTTGGCAAGGCCAATGATGGCTGGATTAACAGGCGCTTATGTTCACCAAACGATATCGTGCGTCTCTCCGGTGGCGACATTGACGAAGCCGTTGGGCGCAAGCGGCGATGGCGCGACAAGCACCCAGCGCCAAGGCGCACAGGTGAGCGTCGCAAAGGCGAGGCGTTCGGGAAAGCCAGGCCACCAGCGCGGCGAGAAGGTCGGCTCATACATCCAGTCGATGGTTTCGCCAGCCTTGTAGAGCTGCTGCATTTCTTTATCGAGTTCGGGTGCCGGGCGGCAGGTCAATGAGGCCGCCGACCTCGTATTTGACGGTCGCCAGGAGTTCGCCGCGCCCCACCAAGGCCCAGCCGCCTTGAGTTTCCCGCAAGGCGTTGACCGCCTTGGCCATCGCGGCGTCGGAGGAGCCGACCACCCAGATGTTGTGCTTGTCGTGGCCCATGGAACAGGCGAGCGCTGTATCTTGGGTGCGCGGCCCGGTGCCGAGCCAGAACATGGCCGAGGTTTTGCCTTCGCCGGAGAAGCGGTCGACGATGGCGAACTTGGTGATGTTTCGATCAGGGTCGCGCTCGACGAGACCATCGCGGACGGAGAGCTCGGTGGTGATGAAATCGTCGGCCCAGTGGAATGGCCGCAGCAGCGCAGCATTGACGCTTTGCCGGCCCTCGGGCGCGTGGATGGCAAAGTCGTCGGCGGTCATTTCGCGATCGATGGTGACGGTCTGCGTCGCCCATTGTGGCCAGTCGATGCTGAGGAGGGCTCCCACGTAGTCCCGGCCCTCGGACACCTGCTGTCCGTCGGCCCAGACTTCGGCGATGGACAGGGTTTGGACGTCGTCGAGAAGGACCAGATCGGCGAAGCGGCCGGGCGCGATCGAGCCGACCCAGGGCGTAAGGCGCATGTGGCGCGCCGGGTTGATGGTTACGAGCTGGATGGCGATTTCGGGCGCGAGGCCCGCCTCGATGGCGAGCCGTACATTGTGGTCGGTGGCGCCCAGCTTCATGGTGTCGGAGCAGGACCGATCATCGGTGCAGAGCGCGAACTGCGACCAGTCCTCCTGGCCGGACGCCAGCAGACCGGTGACGATCTCTTTGAGCGAATGCGGGCGAATTTCCATGAAGAGACCGCGCCGGAGCTTGTCTGCGACTTCCTCAGGGGTCCAGGCTTCGTGGTCGGAGGCCATGCCGGCTGCGGCGAAGGCGTTGATATCGTCGATGGCGCGCATGCCGGCCGCGTGACCTTCGACGACGCCGCGTTGTTCGAAAGTGGCGCCGATCATGCCCCAGAGTCGCTCATAGGACGGGTTTTCCGGGTTCCAGACGGCAGGCCAGTCCATGACTTCGTCGAGGCCGGCCACCATCAACTGGCTGGAAAGAAAGTCACGTTGTTCATCATAGCCGAAGTGACCGCCGCCCCATTCATAGGCGGTCGGCGGCACTGCCGAGCCGGGCAGCGGGAAGATCTTCATGGGCGAGCCGGCGAGACGTGCCTTGAGCCAGAATTCGAGGTTTTTCGGCCCATTAACGTTGGAAAACTCGTGGCTGGCTTCACAGGTCCAGGTACAACCAAAGGGCAGAACGAGAGCCGCTTCGTACTCGGGCGTCAGGTGGCTCGATTCGATGTGCTTGTGCACTTCGCCAAAGCCGGGGACAGCTGCCAGATGCGAGCGATCGATACGCTCGTCCACGATGCCGGGGTATTTTCCGGTCGGTCCCACCCAGGCGATGCGCCGGCCCGAAACCATGATTTCCTGGTCGTCATGCCAGCGGCGGCCGTGAACATCGAGGAGCCGACCGACATGGATGGCGCGCGTTGCCGGCCGCTGGCCCAAGGCGACAAGGGCAAGATTCTGGCGGATTCTGATTTCGTCAGCGGCGCTGATCAGGAGGTCTTCTGGCGCCTGGCTCATAAGGGTGGTCTCTCGTGCTCGATCTCGCCGGCAAACTCGTCAGACCGCCCCATCGGGTCAAGCAAATAGATGTAGTGCAAAGCTGATGCGCGCTTAAAGATTGAGCTTGCAGTCGCACCGCCGCAAAAATAGGCTTTGCGGCGGGGAGCATAATTCTCAATCAGTCGTCGTGCCTAGCCGACGCGAACAGGAAGCCGTCTATGAACAAGTTCTTCGTTACCGCTCTGGCGATCTCCGCCACGGCCATGCTGTCTGCTGCCCCGGCAATGGCACAGGGCAAGACGCTGACCATCTCCTGGTGGGGTTTCAACGGCGAAAAGCTCGAGTCCATCGTGCTGGCGCCGTTCCGCGAGCAGTGCGGCTGCGAGATTGTGTTCGAGACCGGCAACAATGGCGAGCGCCTCAACAAGATCCAGATCCGCAACGGCGCGGGCGTCGACGTCGCCTACTTCTCCGACAGCTTCAGCCAGCAGGGCATCGAAGCCGGCCTCTTCCAGAAAATCGACCCGGCCAAGCTGCCAAACCTTGCCGGCATCTATGACCTCGCCAAGGACCCGCAGGGGGCTACGGCCCCGCTTACACGATCGGCCGCGTCGGCATCGTTTATGACGCCTCCAAGGTCACGACCCCGATCACTTCGTGGGAAGATCTCTGGCGCGAAGACCTTGCCGGCTCGCTGTCGCTGCCCGGCATCACCACCACGGCCGGTCCGATGGTCGTGATGAAGGCCGGCGATCACGCTGGCGTCGATGCCTTTGCCGATGAAGACGCAGCCTTTGCGGCGGTCGAAGAGCTCAAGCCGAACGTGGTCAAGAACTACAATACCGGCTCGGAAATGATCAATCTGTTCTCGACCGGCGAGATCACTGCTGCCGTCGCACAGGACTTTACCCTCGGCCAGATCCAGGCAGCCGTTCCGACCGTCGAATGGGCCGAGCTTGAAGAAGGCGCGATCGCAACGCTCAACACCGTCAATATCCCGACCGGTGCTGCCGAACCCGAACTGGCCTACGAGTTCATCAACTTCATCCTGTCGCCCGAAATCCAGCAGCAGCTGGCCGAACAGGGCGTCGACGCTCCGGTCGTGACTTCGGTCGAACTGACCCCGGAACAGGCATCGCTCTGGACCTATGGTGCCGACGTGATCGCCGGCCTCCAGCGCATCGACTATGCCAAGATGAACGCCGCCAAGGGCGGTTGGGTCGACCGCTGGAACGAAATCTTCGGCATGTAATCGACCTTGGCGGGGTGGCCACGGCCGCCCCGCCGCTCTTCCTTAAGGCCATAGTATGAAACGTTTCGCCGGCTGGACTCAGGCCTCCCCTGCCACGCTGTTGGTCGTGGTATTTCTTGTTCTGCCGGTGCTGGCGACGATCGTCACCACATTCACGACGCCCGGCGGGCCCTTTGCCACCTATGCTGCATTTTTCGGCAGCGGCTTTCGTCGCGCCGTGCTGTTTCGCACTATCCAAGTATCGCTGGCCGTCACCGTGATCGCTTTGGTGATCGGATTTCTGACGGCCTATGTCGTCTCGCGCGCGCCGGGCTGGCTCAAATCCATCCTGATCATCGCCGCGGTGTTTCCGTTGCTGACGGGCGTCGTCGTCCGCTCCTTTGCCTGGCTCATTATTCTTGGCAAGAACGGCATCCTCAACTCGACCCTGATCAGTCTCGGACTGATCACCGAGCCGTTCCAGATGCTCTATACGCAGGGCGCGGTGATCGTGGCCATGGTCTACCTCTTCGTGCCGCTGATGATCCTGACGCTTGTCGGCGTGCTGGAATCCATTCCAGACGATCTGATCCAGGCCTCGTCCTCGCTTGGTGCAAAGCCCTCGGCGACCTTTATGCAGGTCACCCTGCCCCTTGCGGTTCCGGGCCTTATCGTCGGCGCCGTGCTGGTCTTTACGGGAAGCTTTACCTCTTATGCCACGCCGCAGCTTCTGGGCGGCGAACAGGTGATGATGATGGGAACGCTGATGTACCAGCAGGCAATGGTCACCTTCGATTGGGTCGCCGCCTCCACCATCGCCGCCGTCATGGTCGTCATCACCATCGCCATCGTTGCGGCGATGAACGCCATGGCCCGCCGCCTCAACCCGATGACCGCCTGATGACCCGCAATATCCATCCCTTGCTCATTGCCGGCACCGCGCTGGTCTTCATGTTCCTGGTCGGTCCGCTGATCATCGTTCTTGGCGCGGCGCTCAGCGACACGACCTACCTGACCTTTCC
This sequence comes from Devosia aurantiaca, assembly GCF_011058215.1. Taxonomy (GTDB): domain Bacteria; phylum Pseudomonadota; class Alphaproteobacteria; order Rhizobiales; family Devosiaceae; genus Devosia; species Devosia aurantiaca. The sequence continues at coordinate 1,259,197 of NZ_JAALFG010000001.1, read as the reverse complement.
GCCGCAAGGCCTGTCGCTGCGCTGGTTCGAGAACATTTTTGCCATCGATGCTTTCCGCCGCACGATCCTGACGAGCCTGCAGATCGCACTTTTATCGACGACGATCGCCCTGATCATCGGCATTCCGGCCGCCTATGCGCTCAATCGCCATCGCATCCAGCTGCCGGGGTGGCTGTCGACGCTGTTCATCCTGCCCGTGCTGGTGCCCGAGCTGGTGCTGGGCTTTTCGCTGCTCAAGAACGTTGCCGTTCAGTTCAACTCGCCGATCTACCTCTCGCTGCTGTTCGGGCATGCGCTGATCGTCTTGCCCTATGTGGTGCGGGTGATCAGCGCCTCGCTGGCCTCATTCGATTTCTCCATCGAAGAAGCGGCGATCAGCTTGGGCTCGCCACCGCTCAAGACCTTTTTCACCGTGCTTTTGCCGAACGTGCGCTCCGGCGTCATCGCGGCCTTCATTCTCGCCTTCATCACCTCGATCAACGACGTCTCCATCTCGATCTTCTTGACGGGGCCGGGGCTTTCGACCCTTCCCATCCAATTGCTCGCGCATATGGAGCAGTTCTTCGATCCCACCGTGGCTTCGGTTTCGGTGCTGTTGATGATCCTTACCGTGGCCGTGATGGCCGTTGTCGAGCGTACGCTCGGCCTCACCTTCCTGGCCAAATGATCTTATGACCCACTCCCTTACCCTCGATTCCATTTCCGCGCATTACGGCACCACCAAAGTGCTGGAAGACCTCTCGCTTGCCGTCGGCGAAGGCGAACTCGTCTCCCTGCTCGGCGCCTCCGGCTGCGGCAAGACCACGACCCTGAGGCTCGTCGCCGGCTTCCTGCAGCCAACTTCGGGCACCATTACACTGGGCGGCCGCGACCTCACCCGCCTGCCGCCACACCAGCGCGACATCGGCCTCGTGTTCCAGAACTATGCGCTCTTTCCGCACCTGTCGGTGGCGGACAATGTCGGCTTTGGTCTCAAGCAGCGCGGTATTTCCGGGGAAGCGAAGACCAAGCGCGTCACCGCCATGCTGGAGCGGGTGGGCCTCGCCCATCTTGCCGACCGCCTGCCCGGCGCCCTCTCGGGTGGTCAGAAGCAGCGCGTCGCCCTGGCGCGTGCCCTCGTGATCGAGCCGCCTCTCCTAATGTTCGACGAGCCCCTTTCCAATCTTGATGCCAAGCTACGTATCGACATGCGCGTCGAGATCCGCCAGCTGCAGCGGGCCAATGGCACGACCTCGGTCTATGTCACCCATGACCAGGAAGAGGCGTTTTCCATCTCGGATCGCGTCGCCATCATGCATGCGGGTCGCATCATGCAGCTCGACACGCCCGAGCGGCTCTACCAGCGCCCGGCCAATGCCTTCGTGGCGCGATTTGTCGGCTTCGAAAACCTTATCCCCATGACGGTGGTGGAGCGCGATGGCGCAAAGATCACAGCCGAGATGGCGGGCGGGGTTCGCCTGACGCTCGGGCTTGAGCAGTTCGGTGATATTCCGGATCGCTTCATCCTGGCCTGCCGGGCCGATGGCCTCCAGGTCACCGACAATGCCGCCATGGAAGGCATTCCGGCAACGCTCGGGCTGCGCACCTATCTCGGGCGCGCCTATCAATATCAGGCCGAAACGCCGGCGGGCCCCCTGATTGCCAACGGTCCTCTGACCCGGCCGCTGGAGCCTGGTGTTGCCGCCAAGCTCGTGCCCGTCCCCGAACAGTGCACGATCCTATCGCCGGAATGACGATCCTTCTCACCAATGCCTGGGTTTTGACGCTCGACGACACTCTGAGCGAGCACAATCCGGGCTGGGTGCAGATCGACGGTTCGACCATAACCGGAATGGGGTCTGGCCCTCCGCCCTCAATTGCTGGCGCCGAGATCATCGATTGCGGCGGCGACATCGTCATGCCGGGCATGGTGAACACCCACTGCCACATGGGTATGTCGGTTTTCCGCGGCCTCGCCGAAGACGTGGATGACCGGCTTTATCGCTACATCCTGCCGCTCGAGCGCAAATTCGTTACGGCCGAGATGGTGCGGATCGGCTCGACCCTGTCGGCTGTCGAAATGATCCAAGGCGGCGTGACCACCGTCGCAGACATGTATTATTTCGAAACCGAGGTAGCAGAAGTCTGCGATCGCGCAGGGTTGCGCGCCATCGTCGGGCAGACGCTGGCCGATTTCGATCCGCCGGACCACAAGACTTTCAACCAGGGTTTTGCCTTGGTGGAGGACCTGGTCGATCGCTACCGCGATCATCCCCTGGTGACGCCCTCGATCGCGCCGCATGCGCCCTACTCTACCGGCCGCGCCGTCATGGAGCGTATCGCCGACTGGTCGCTTGCCAACCCGGATGTTCCGGTGCAGATGCATCTGGCGGAAAGCACGCTGGAAGTGGAATGGGCGCGAAAAACGCATGGTCAGAGCACGGTCGCGGTGACGCGCGATGCGGGGCTCCTCAAACCCAATCTCATCGCCGCGCATTGCCTGCAGCTCGACGACGCCGACATCACCATGATGAGTGAAGCGCAGATCTGCGTCGCGACCAATCCGCGCTCCAACGGCAAGGCAGGCCGAGGAATTTCGCCGGTGGAAAAGATGCGCAATGCGGGCCTACCCGTCGGCATCGGCAGCGACGGCGCGATGAGCGGCAATACGCTCGATCTCTTCTCCCAGTTTGCGCCGGTCTCGATGTTCGCCAAGCTTCTGGGCGGTTCGCGCAAGCCGCTGCCGGCGGTTGAAGTGGTGCGAATGGCGACCATCGAGGGCGCCCGGGTGCTGAGCCTTAACCTCAAGACCGGTTCGCTCGAGGTGGGCAAGCAGGCTGACCTCATCCGCATCAACCTCGCCGCGCCGCGTCTTCACCCGATCTACGATCCCTATTCGCTGCTGGTCTTTGCTGCGATGCCCAGTGACGTCACCCATTCGATGGTCGCCGGTCGATGGCTGATGCGGAATCGGCAGCTGGAAACGCTCGACCCTGTCGGCGCCGTGCGTGACGCCGTTCAGATCGCCAATTCCTTCAAGGCCGAAATGCGCCGCATCGACGAGAGCCATGACCCAGCTTGACCGCATCCTCGCCCATGTCGACGCCGACATCCCTGCCAGTCTCGACCGGCTGTTCGAGCTGATCCGTATTCCGTCGGTGTCGACCGAAGCGCAGTATGCATCGGACTGCCGGCGCGCCGCCGAGTGGCTGCGGGATCAGCTGTCGGCTCTCGATTTCGATGCCAGCGTGCGCGACACCGCAGGCCACCCCATGGTCGTGGCCCATGGCCCTGCCACCGAGGGGCCGCATGTGCTGTTTTATGGGCACTACGACGTCCAACCGGTTGATCCTCTCAACCTCTGGAACACGGCGCCCTTCGAACCGTCGCTTTCCCCGCAGCCGGATGGCGAGACCCACATTCTTGGCCGCGGCGCTTCCGATGACAAAGGCCAGCTGCTGACCTTTATCGAGGCTTGCCGGGCGTGGAAGGCGGAAACCGGTTCGCTGCCGATCCAGGTTTCGATGTTGTTCGAGGGCGAGGAAGAAGCGGGAAGCCCGAGCCTTGGCCCGTTTCTTGAACAGCATGGCGAGGACCTAAGAGCGGACGTCATGCTGGTCTGCGACACCGATATGTGGGACCGCGACACACCGGCCATTACCACGATGTGGCGCGGCTTCGTGTCGGAAGAGTTCACTATAAACTGCGGCGATCGGGACCTGCATTCGGGCATGTTCGGCAGTGCGGCGCGCAATGCCGCGCAGGTCATCGGCAGTGTTATCGGCAAGCTGCGGAACGATGAGGATGGCAGTGTCGCCATACCGGGCTTCTACGATGGGGTGGCGAACCTGCCGTCGGAGGTCGTTGAGCAATGGAACCGACTGCCCTTCGATGCCGAAAAATTCCTGTCCGATGTTGGACTGAAAACACCCGCCGGCGAAAGTGGTCGCTCGGTGCTGGAGCAGGTTTGGGCGCGGCCGACCTGCGAGATCAACGGGGTCTGGTCGGGCTATACTGGCGATGGCTTTAAGACGGTTATTCCGGCTCAGGCTAGCGCAAAGCTGAGCTTCCGGCTGGTTGCCGGCCAGTATCCGCACCGCATAAGGCAGCTTTTCCGCGACTATGTGAAAAGCCTTCTGCCACCCGATTGCACGGTGGCGTTCAAGGCCTATGCTGCGGCGCCTGCCCAGGCCATGCCGCTCGACGGCGCGCTTTTGAACGCGGCGCGCGCAGCGCTTACCGACGAATGGGGTCGCGAGACGGCGCTTGCCGGCACCGGCGGCTCGATCCCGATCCTTGGTGAATTCAAGCAGCGGCTGGGCATGGATGCGCTACTGATCGGCTTTGGCCGTTTCGACAATCGCATCCATAGTCCCAACGAAAAATACGACCTCTCAAGCTTTCACAAAGGCATCCGATCCTGGGTGCGCATTCTCGCAGCCTTCGCGGAGACAAAGCCATGATCCTCAACCGCTTCTCCGTCGCGCCGCTTCACGCCAGCACAATACACCTGGCGGCCGTCGCGGGTGGCCGCGCACCGGCGGACCTCGTGATCACCGGCGCACGGGTGCTCTCAACCTATTCCGAGCGTATTTCCGCGGATCGCGAAATCTGGCTGGCCAATGGGCGCATTGCTGCGGTCATGCCGTCGGGTGCGCATCGCAAGGTCCTGCACCCAAGGCTGTCTATGACGCGCGTGGTGGCATCATCGCGCCGGGTCTGGTCGATCCGCATATCCATATCGAAAGCTCGATGGTCACGGCTTGCGCCTATGCGGAAGCGGCGCTGCTCAACGGCACGACAACGATCTTTTGCGACAGCCACGAGATCGGCAATGTCATGGATGTGGCCGGTGTCGAGGCGATGCTGGAAGACGCGCGCCTGGCGCCGCTGTCGATTTTCCTTACCGTGCCCTCGACCGTTCCGGCGACCTCTCCGGAGCTCGAGACGGCCGGTGGCGACCTGACGCCGGAAAAGATCGGTGCCTTGTTCGACAAGTGGCCCGAGGCAATGGCTTTGGGCGAGAAAATGGACTTCGTGCCGGTCGCCATGGGCGATCCGCGCAGCCATGCCATCATCGCTGAAGCCTTGAAACGCAACCGCCCGGTGTCGGGCCATATCTATGGCCGCGAGTTCGTTGCGCCCTATTCCGCTGCCGGCGTGACCGATACGCATGAGGCCATCGACCGGGACATCTCCAATGATTTCGTCGATGCCGGCATCTGGGTATTCTTGCGCGGCGGCAATCCGGCGACGCCCTGGAACTCGATCGTCGAGGCGATCAAGCCGATCACCGAGCTGGGTGCCAGCCACAAGCGGTTCTGCGTTTGCACCGACGATCGCGATGCCGATGATCTCTTGAGCTTCGGCCTTGACTGGGTCGTGCGCGAGGCGATCCGCTGCGGCATGAAGCCGGAACAGGCTTGGTCCATGGGCTCGCTGCATGGCGCGACACGCTTCGGCATGGGGGACGAGATCGGCGGGCTGGGTGGCGGACACCGCGCGGACCTGGTGCTGCTTGATGACAGCATGAAGCCGGTCAGCACCTGGTATGGCGGCGAGCTCGTGGTCGACGACCGCAAGATCACGCCCCTGCTCGAAGAAACGCTTAACCAGCGCTATCGCTATCCCGAGGCGGCCTACAATACCGTTCACCTGCCCAAGGGCTCAAGCTCACGCCGGAACTACCGACCGCCCCGGTGGTTGCCAACGCCATTGGTATCGAAATGCCCGGCATCGTCTTGCCGCATCGGAAGGTCGCGATCGAGCCGGCCAATGACTGGTCGGCGATCCTCGAAAAGCACAATCTGAGCTTCGTCACCATCATCGAACGGCATGGCAAATCCGATGGCGGCATCGCGCATGGCCTCTTGCAGGATTTCGGCATCACCAACGGCGCGGTGGGCTCAAGTGTCGGGCATGACAGCCACAACATCATCCTCGCCGGCAGCAACGAGGCCGACATGGCGCTGGCGCTTGCAACCATCGAGGAGGCCAAGGGCGGCATCGTGGTGGTGCAGGATGGCGTCGTCACCGCCTTTGTCGGCCTGCCGGTCGCGGGCCTCATGTCGGATAAGCGCGTGCATGAGGTCGCGGCGGAAAACCAGGCGCTGAAGGCTGCATGGCAAAATGCCGGCTGCACCATTCCCTATATGGGATTCAACCTCATCCCGCTCTCGGTGATCCCTGAAATTCGCATCACCGACAAGGGCTTGGTCAAGGTCCCCGAAATGGTATTGGCGCCGCTCTATGAATAGAAAGGTCATCATCGATACCGACCCTGGTCTAGACGACGCGGTGGCCATTTTATTTGCGCTGGCGAGCGACCGCTTTGAGGTGCTGGGGCTGACGACGGTGGCGGGCAATATCGGGCTGGCACGGACGACGGCGAATGCGGGGGCCTGCTTGCCGCGATGGGCCGGAGCGACATTCCGGTCGTGGCCGGGGCGTCGGGGCCGCTGCGGCGCAAGACCATCGATGCGGTCGAAATCCACGGCAATGACGGGCTGGGTGGCGTCACGCTCCCGGCAGCAGCGCCGGTCTTGAGCGATAACGCGGTGGGCTGGATGGCCGAGACGTTGCTGTCGGAGCCGAGTGGCTCGATCGATATCCTGGCGCTAGGTCCTCTGACCAATGTCGCGCAGCTGATTGAAAGGCATCCGCAGGCGGCAAGCCGCATTGGGCACCTGATCGTCATGGGTGGCGCCATTGTGGAAAAGGGCAATGCCGGACCGACGTCGGAATTCAACTTTGCCGCAGATCCGGAAGCCACCGCCCTGGTGCTTGTGAGCGGTATCCGAACGACGCTGATCCCGCTCGATGTCACGCGTCGCATCCGCGCCGATCGGGACTATGTCGAGGGACTGCGCGGCACGGTGGCTGGCGATACTGCCGCGGCGCTGCTGACGGCCTATGTCCAGGATGAAAAGACCAGCCGGCCGCTGCACGATCCTTGCGTCATGGTGCTGGCGGTGGCGCCGGAGCTCTTCGGGGTCGACAGCTATCGGTTGTCGGTCAATGTCAGCGATGACACCGATGCCGGTGGGCTGATCCAGGACGAGGCTGGTTCGCCGGTTTCCGTGGCGATGCGGGTCGACGCTGCGGGCGTGCTTGCGCTTTTGGCGGAAGGGCTGCGCTAGCGCAGCTCCTCTTCGACCACTGCGGTCCAGAAGCGGGCGCCGGTTTCGATGGCTGCGTCGTTGAAGTCATAACGCGAATTGTGATGCAGGGCGCCGTCGACGGCGGGGCCATTGCCCAGCCAGACATAGCAGCCCGGGACGCGATTGCCGAACTCGGCGAAGTCATCGCCGGCCGTCGAGGGCGGGAAGTCGGTGACGACGGGTCGACCGGTGGCAGCCTCGGCAGCCCTGAGCGCTACCGAAGTTGGCTCGGCGGCGTTGACGACCGGGGAATGCGGCGTTTGAACTCGTAGCTGGCGCGGATGCCGAAAGTGGTGGCGATGCCCTGGGCCAAGGTGCCGATTTCAGCTTCGAGTTGATCGCGTACTTGAGGCGTATAGGCGCGGGCCGTGCCGCCGATGCGGACATCGTCGGGGATGACGTTGAGCGCCCGAAAGTCGCCGCCCGTAATGGCGCAGGCGCTGACCACCGCCGGCTGCAGCGGGTCGACGATGCGGGCGACGATGGTGTGAATGGCGGTGAGAAAATGTGCGGCCGCAGTCATGGGATCGCGCCCGAGATGGGGCTTGGCGCCATGGGTGCCGACGCCGTGGAAGGTGACTTCCCAGCTGTCTGAAGAGGCCAGTTGTGGTCCAACGACGACGGCCATTTCGTCGGTGGCGAGGCCCGGCATGTTGTGAAGGCCATAAACGGCGTCGATGGGGAAGCGATCGAGGAAGCCATCATCCAGCATGGCCCTGGCACCGCCACGGCCCTCTTCGGCGGGCTGGAAAATGAAATGGACCGTGCCGGAAAAGGCTCGGGTCCGCGCCAGGTGTTTGGCCGCAGCAAGCAACATGACCGTATGTCCGTCATGGCCACAGGCATGCATGGTGTTGGCGGTGCCGGACTTATAGGGAACATCGCCAAGTTCGGGCATGGCCAGCGCGTCCATGTCGGCGCGGAGTGCGATCGAGCGCGAACCATCGCCAACGCGCAAAGTGCCAACGACGCCGGTCTTGCCCATTCCACGGTGAACTTCGATGCCGGCGGCTTCGAGCTCTGCGGCAACGATCTGGCTGGTGCGCTCTTCTTCGAAGCCGAGTTCGGGATGGGCATGAAGGTCGCGCCGGAGGGCAATCATGGCATCGAGGTCGAATGGGTCGTTGTGGCCGTGGGACATGGGACTATAAGCTCGTCGGTAGAGGTTCGGCCTAGCATCCGCCCTCCGCCTTTGGCCAGCAAGGAAACCGTGATTGTCGCTTCTTCCCCACCAGTTCTGGCAGACCGTAGATCCAGCCGGCTCGCATGCTTCACCCGCCGAAGGATGGGTCGACAGCTATCCGGTATCGCTTCCGGATGGCCGCCAGGTTCTGCTGCCCATCCGGGTCTTGCCGGGGGACGGGACGGCAGCGGTGGCGTCGCTGATCATCAATCAGGCGAGCTTTGCGGTGGAGGACGCCATATCGGCCGCGCTGGCCGATCTGCTGCGGCCATTTTCGCCTGACGTCATTATCGGCGTGCCGACACTTGGCCTGCCCCTGGCAAACAATGTGGCGAGGCGACTCGGTCATGGCCGTATGGTAGCGCTCGGGACATCGCGCAAGTTCTGGTATCGCGACGAGCTTTCCGCGCCGATGTCGTCAATCACCAGTCCTAATCAGCAAAAGACGCTGTTTCTCGATCCGCGTTCCCTGCCGCTGCTCGAGGACAAGCGGATTGCCGTCATCGACGACGTCATCAGTTCAGGGACATCTATGGCTGCCGCGCTAAACCTGCTGGGGAGTGCCGGCCTTAAACCCGTGGCGATCGGTGCGGCCATGCTGCAGGGCACGCGGTGGCATGATCTGCTGGGCGAGTGGAAAGCCAAAATCGTCGCGCCGCTCGCCTCGCCGCGCCTCGGGCGCATAGCCACAGGGCACTGGCAGCAAATTTAGCTTCGGACCACATGGAGTCGCCGTTGACACGCACCGCGCCAATCCGCTAATACGCATTAACAGCTAATACGTATTAGCGTTTTGTGAGGATGGTTTTGGCAGCGACGAAGCGCCTGACACAAAGGGACATTGCACGCTTGGCTGGGGTCAGCCAGGCAACTGTTTCCCTCGTGTTGAATGGCGCGGTCAGTGCTGAAGGCCGCATTCCCCAAGAGACGCGCGAACGGGTCAACAAGGTCATTCGCGAAACCGGCTATGTCGCCGATCCGGTGGCGCGACGGATGGCCAAGGGCCTCAATCGTATCCTGGGCGTCTTCACCTACGAGCCGGCTTTTCCTTCGGCGCAGGCCGACTTCTTCACCCCTTTCCTACTTGGCATCGAGGAAGCGGCACAAGAACTCGGCTATGACCTCCTGTTGCTGACCGGCGCGGCGGCCGGCAAGCAGCGTAAGATTTTTGGCAACAATACGCGCCTTCGTCTGGCCGACGGATGCCTTGTGCTGGGCCGCGAGTTCGACCGCGATGAGTTGGCTCGTCTCGTGGCCGGCGACTACCCATTCGTCGCCGTCGGCCGACGCGACGATGCCGGAGGGCCGGTGCCCTATGTCGGCAGCGACTACGCCTCCGCCACCGCCGACTTGGTCGATCAGGTTCGACGCCTTGGCCACACCCGCATTGCCTATGTCGGCCCTTCGGAAGGCGCCGAGTCGACCATTGATCGCTGGGCCGGCTTTTCCGGAGCCATCGCCGGCCTTCACGTCGTCGCGCATATTCCCGATGTCGGCCAGCGGGGCGACAAGAACCTCGACTTCCTTCTCGCGAGTGGCGCCACCGCAGTGTTCTTCACCGAGCTTGCCGACGCAATCGAAGTGGAAGAGGCGGCGCGCCGTCGCGGCATCGAGGTGCCGGACGCACTCTCGATCGTCGTCCTCGGCAATCATATCCGCGCCGAAAAGCCCGGCCGGCGCTTCACTTCCTTTTCCATCCCGCGCGAGGCCATGGCCCGCGGCGCCACGGAAATGCTGGTGCGACGCGTCGAGCAAAACGCACCCATCGAGCAGATCCTGCTCCAATGCGACCCGGTCGAGGGGGAAACCCTCGGCCCTGCCCATCGAACAAGCCTTAAGACGAGACCATGACCCAAAAAGAACTCAGTGCAGATATCCTCGTCGTCGGCGGCGGCCTTGGTGGCGTCGCGGCGGCGCTCGGCGCTCTGCGCAATGGCCGGTCGGTCATCATGAGCGAAGAATTCGACTGGCTCGGCGGCCAGCTGACAAGCCAGGCCGTGCCGCCGGATGAACATAGCTGGGTCGAGCAGTTCGGCATTACCCGCACCTACCGCCAGCTGCGCACCGGCATCCGCCAGTTCTATCGCGACCATTATCCGCTGACGGCCGAAAGCCGCGCCTGGCCCGATCTTAACCCCGGCGCCGGCTTTGTCAGCCGTCTCTGCGCCGAGCCCCGCGTCGGTGTCGCGGTGATCAACGCCATGCTGATGCCCTATATCGGCGGCGGCAAGCTGCGGCTGTTGCAGCCCTATCGGCCGGTGGCGGCCGATGTCGCGGGCGACACGGTGCGTTCCATCACCCTGCGCCATCGCGACAGGGGGGGGCCGAAATCGTCGTTTCCGCGCCCTATATCATCGACGCCACCGAACTGGGCGACCTCCTACCGATGACGGGCACGGACTATGTCACCGGCTTCGAGAGCCGGCATGATACGGGCGAACCCAGCGCTCCCGACGTGGCGCAGCCCGACAATGTGCAGGCCGTATCGGTGTGTTTTGCGATCGACCATGTCGATGGCGACCAGACCATCGACAAGCCGGCCAATTACGACTTCTGGCGCAAGTATCAACCCAGCTTCTGGGGCGGTCCGCTGCTTGGCTTCAAGGCGCCGCATCCGCGCACGCTGGAGATCACCGAGCGCTCCTTCACGCCCAATCCGGATGACGATCCGCTGCTGGTCGATGCCGATCAGCGCCGCAATCCGGGCGATGGCAATCTCTGGACGTTCCGCCGCATCGCGGCCCGCCGCAACTTCGTTCCGGGCGCCTATGGGTCCGACATCTGCCTCGTGAACTGGCCGATGATCGACTATATGGAAGGCTCGATCATCGATGTTTCCGAAGAGGAAAAGGCGCGCCATCTCGCTGCGGCTGCCGAGCTTTCCTATTCGGTGTTTTATTGGCTGCAGACCGAAGCGCCGCGCGTCGATGGCGGCGTCGGTTTCCCGGGCCTGCGGCTGCGCGGTGACGTCACCGGCACCGACCATGGTCTCGCCATGGCGCCCTATATCCGCGAGAGCCGGCGCATAAAGGCGGTGACCACCATCGTCGAGCAGGATGTGTCGATGACCATCCATGGCAACCAGCTGTCCAAGCAGTATCGCGACAGCATTGGCGTCGGCATGTATCGCATCGACCTCCACCCTTCGACCGGTGGCGACAATTATGTCGACGTCGAGTCCGCGCCTTTCGAAATTCCGCTCGGGGCGCTCTTGCCCAAGCGGGTCAAGAACCTGCTGCCGGCGGGCAAGAATATCGGCACCACGCACATCACCAATGGCTGCTACCGGCTGCATCCGGTCGAGTGGAATGTCGGCGAAGTCGCCGGCCTGCTCGCCGCACACTGCCTCAACAACGGGCTCACACCACACCAGGTGCAGGAAAACGACGCCCGGCTCGCAGACTTCCAAACCCGGCTCTATGGCGAGGGGATCGAGATCCGCTGGCCGGACGTGCGCGGCTACTAGACGCTACAAACAGGAGGATACGTTGTCTAAATTCACATCGCTTAAATCAACGGCCGCACTGGCCGGCATCATCTTGCCCCTCGCCTGGAGCGGCGTGGCCTGGGCACAGGACGCGGTCAATCTGCGCATGACGATCTGGAGTGCCAACGAGGCGCATCTGGCGCTGTTCAACGAGATCGCCGCGAGCTTCAAGGCCGACAACCCCAATGTCACCGTGACCTTCGAGCCGATCCCGTTCGACAATTACACGACGACACTGACCACCCAGATCGCCGGCGGCAATGCGCCGGATCTCGCCTGGATCTTCGAGACCAGCGCTGCCGACTTCGTCAATTCCGGTGCGCTCTTCCCGTTGACCGATACGCTGAGCAATGCCGAGGGCTATGACCTGGCCGATGTTTCGACCGGTCCGCTCGAACTCTGGAGCAAGGACGGCACGCTTTATGCCTATCCGTTCTCGACCTCGCCATTCGGTGTTTTCGTCAACAATGACGTCATCACCGCTGCGGGCGCGCAAACGCCGGCCGAGATGATCGCGGCGGGCACCTGGACCTGGGACAATGCCATTGCCACCGCCGAGGCCCTGGCTGCCTCGGGCAAGAGCGGGCTCATCATCCGCGACTTCGACTACAAGACCTGGCAGAACCTAACCTCGGTCTATGCCGGTTGGGGCGCGGCGCCCTGGAGCGAAGACGGCCGGACCTGCACCTTCACCGAACAGCCGATGGTCGATGCGATGAGCTTCATCCATGACGCCATCTTCACCAAGAAGGCCATGCCCGGCCCCGGCGAAACGGCCGACTTCTTTGCCGGCGACGCGGCGATGACCGTCACCCAGATCAGCCGCGCTTCGCTGCTGCCCAAGGAAAACGCCTTCGATTGGGACCTCGTGCCGCTGCCGGCGGGTCCGGCCGGCGAATACGCCATGATCGGCCAGGCTGCGATCGGCGTCTTTGCCGCCAGCCCCAATGCGCAGGTCGCCGCGGATTTCCTCGGCTACATGACCAATCCGGAAAACTCGGCCAAGCTCAGCCAGTTCTTTCCTTCGGCCCGCCAGTCGCTGCTGACCGCCGAGGCCCTGGGCAAGACCAATCCGCTCCTTTCGCCCGAACAGCTCGACGCCGTGGTCATCAACGGCATCACCAATGGCAAGGTCATCCCCGGCCATACCGGCTTTGCGCAGATTCAACAGACCGTGCGCGCCGGCCTCGATAGCCTTTGGGTTGCCGATGCCGACGTTCCGGCCGTGATGGCCTCGATCTGCGACAGCATCAATCCGATGCTGATGCGCTGATCGATCCTCAACGGGGCCGCGCGCCGGCCCCGTCCCGACTCCCGGAGCCTTTCCATGACAACGGCAACGACACCAAGAAAACGTCCGTTCTGGACCATCGAGCGGCGCGATGCCATTGCCGGCTACACGTTTGTCGCGCCGCAGCTGATCGGCACGGTGGTCTTCGTGCTGATCCCGCTGGGCCTTGTGTTCTGGTATTCGCTGCACGAGTGGAACGTGCTGGCCAACAGCTTCAACTTCGTTGGCGACGCCAATTACCAGCTGCTACTGCGCGATCCGCAATTGCCGCGGGTGCTGACGGCCTCGGCGATCTTTTCGGCGGGGCTGGCGGTGCTCAACATGAGCCTCGCGCTGCTGCTTGCCGTGTTGCTCGACCAGAAGCTGCGCGGCATCGTGGTGTTTCGGACGCTGTTCTTTTCACCGGTGGTCGTCTCGCTGGTTGCCTGGACCATCGTCTGGAGCTTCCTGCTGCAGAACAATGGCGGCATCAACGGCTTCTTGCAGATGATCGGCATCCAGGGGCCGAACTGGCTGCGCGAGCCGGGGACGGCGATGGTCTCGGTGATCGTCGTGCAGGTGTTCAAGAATGTCGGGCTCAACATGATCCTGTTTCTGGCAGCGCTGCAGGGCGTGCCCAAGGAACTCTATGAGGCCGCGCGCGTCGATGGCGCTTCGGCGTGGAAGCAGTTCCGGCGCATCACCGTGCCGATGATCTCACCGACGATCCTTTTGACCTCGATCATCACCATTGTCGGCTCGCTGCAGGTCTTTGCGCAGATCGCGGTCCTGACCCAGGGCGGTCCGGGCGTCTCGACGACGGTGCTGGTCTATTACCTTTACCAGCAGGCCTTCCAGTTCCACTATTTCGGCTATGGCTCGACGCTGTCGATCCTGCTGTTTTTGATCGTTGCCGTGCTGACCTTTGTTCAGTGGCAGCTGCGCAAGCGGATCGTCTTTTATGAAAACTGAGCTTCCCCCGCGTGCAGATCGCGCTTTACGGGTTGATGTGCGTGCTGCTCATCCCCTTCGTCTTTCCGACCTGGTGGATGCTGACCTCTTCGGTCAAGCCGATCAGCGACATCTTCGCCTTTCCGCCCGATCTTTGGCCGCGCCGCTTCGACTGGACGACCTATGCCAAAGTGTTCGAGCTGCAGCCCTTCGGCCAGCAATACTGGAACTCGGCCTATATCGCGGCGATCGTCACCGCCGGCACGATGATCTTTTCGTCCATGGCCGGCTATGCCTTTGCGCGCATCAAGTTCCCGGGCAGCAATTTCCTCTTCACCGTGGTGCTGCTGGGGCTGCTGATCCCCTCGGAAGTCACCATCGTGCCGCTGTTCCAGATGTTTTTGGGCTGGGGCATGATCAATACGCATTGGCCGCTGATCCTGGTGCCGATCTTTGGCGCGCCGTCGGTCTTTGCCACCTTTGTCATGCGGCAGTTCTTCATCGCCCTGCCCGGCGAGCTCGAGGAAGCGGCGCGCGTCGATGGCCTCGGACGGTTCAAGATTTTCTGGATCATCGCGTTGCCGCTGGCAAAACCCGCGCTCGGCGCGGTGGCGATCTTCACGTTCCTCCATAGCTGGAACCTTTATCTCGAACCGATCGTCTTCATCTCCTCGCGCAACATGTTCACCCTGCCGCAGGCGCTGACCCAGTTCACCGACGCCTATGGCGGCGCCATGTGGAACATCCAGATGGCGGCGGCGACAATGACGGCGCTGCCGGTCCTGGCCGTCTTCATCATCGCCCAGAAGCAGTTCGTCGAGGGCCTCGCCCATACCGGCCTCAAGGGCTAAAGGAATTTTCGATGGCGCCAGTCACGCTCCACCACGTCAAGAAGAACTACGGCGACGTTGCGGTCATCCACGGGGTCGATATCGACATTGCCGATGGTGAATTCGTCGTGCTTGTCGGGCCGTCCGGCTGCGGCAAGTCCACCCTGCTGCGCATGATTGCGGGCCTCGAGACCATCAGCGATGGCGAAGTCTCGATCGGCGCCCGCGTAGTCAACGATCTCGATCCCAAGGACCGGGACATCGCCATGGTGTTCCAGAATTATGCGCTCTACCCGCATATGACGGTCGCGACCAATATGGGCTTTTCGCTCGAACACCGCGGCGCCAGCAAAGCCGAGATCGCCGAGCGGGTGAAATGGGCCGCCGATATCCTCGGCCTCGTGCCATTGCTCGACCGTTATCCGCGCCAGCTCTCCGGAGGCCAGCGCCAACGCGTTGCCATGGGACGCGCCATCGTACGCAATCCGCAGGTGTTCCTGTTCGACGAACCGCTGTCCAATCTCGATGCCAAGCTGCGCGTCGTCATGCGCGGCGAGATCAAGAGCCTCCACCAGCGCCTCGGCGTCACGACGGTTTATGTGACGCATGACCAGGTCGAGGCCATGACCATGGCCGACAAGATCGTCGTCATGAATGGCGGCAAGGTGGAACAGATCGGCAAGCCGCTCGATCTTTACGACCGGCCGGCCAACCAGTTCGTTGCCGGTTTCATCGGGTCGCCCGCGATGAACTTTGTCGGCGGCAAGATTACGCCAAATGGCTTTGAGGCGGCAGGCACGACCCTGCCACTGCCCGCTGGTGTCACCGGTGGCAATGCCGTCTATGGCATTCGCCCCGAACATTTCGAGCTCGCTACCGATGGCCTCCCAGCCACGGTGCTGCTGGTCGAGCCGATGGGATCGGAAACCCAGGTCACCATGACGCTGAGTGAACATAAGGTCATCGGCGTGTTCCGCGAGCGCGTTCAGGCGCAATCGGGCTCGACCATAACCGTACGGCCCAACCTTGCCCATGTGCATCTCTTCGACGCTGCGACCGGCTCCAGGATCAACTAACATGCCGACCTATCCCGAGACGCCGCTTTATCGCGCGATCATTTCCGGCGCTTTTCCGATCATCGTTTCGCTGCCGCGCCACGACATCGATCTTGCCAAGGCCGCGCTCGATGGCGGCGCCGGCGCGATCAAGGTGCACCTCAATGCTCATCACCGCGCCAGCGGCACGACGTTTGGCAACTATACCGAAGAGCGGCCGTTTCTCGAAGCACTGGCAAAGCTGGGCGCGCCAATGCTGGTAATGGCAGGGCAGGAAACGGTGCCGACCCTCGGCGAGATGAATGCCATGGCTGATCTCGGCTTTGAGGGCTTCAACGTTTATGTCGATCACCTGCAACCGCATCTTTTGGATTCGCGGTTGCGACCGATGCCGGCATTGTCGTCGACGAGCACGGACGAGGACATTTCGCGTCTTTCCGCGATACCCGGCGCAATGATCGAAGCCTCGATCATGACCTTCGACGACTATGGCAAGCCGCTGACCGAAGCCGACATCGCCCGCTACGAGCACATCGCCAAGCTCTCGAGCGCGCCGATCATTGCGCCAAGCCAGAAAAAATTCACGCCTGCGGACATGCCGGCCATGCAAGCGGCCGGGATCGCAGCGCCGTTACTCGGCGTGATCGTCACCGGCAGCACGCCACAGGAAATTTTGTCGAGCATCAGCGCTTTCGCCAAGCGGTAAAGCGCCCACATCCAAGATACTGTCGGCCACACGGCTCGCCTCGAAAAGGCGGGCCTTTTCTTCGTCTGACGCAAATATCGAGAGGAGAGTGGTACCGCCTCCCCGGATTGAACGGGGGACCTCTAGATCCACAATCTAGCGCTCTAACCAACTGAGCTAAGGCGGCAAAAGGTTTGGGGCGGCAAAAGCTCTGCCCGAAAACGCGCGGAACATAGGTCGAGATCGTCGCGATGACAAGCCGTGTTTTTGCCATTTGTGGATAGCCTAGTCGATCGCCTCGGGTCTTCCCCGCGCGCGTGACCAAACGTTAGGGAAACGGGCTTAACCATGGAATGCAAAGGTCGTCGTGCGCATCCGGGTGGCTCTGGATTCGTGGTGACGGGCACTATATTGAAGAACACTTAATGAACCTGGCGCATGTGTTCCGTTATGGGACAGGAGCCGAGTGGACGTTCGAAGGCAGTCTATGAATGAGCGCTGGAGCACATTGCCGGATGCACGCCGCGTTCTGCCTTTGGCGGAAGACGCGCGCCCGGCCTGGCTTTGGTCGCAGGACGGGCAGAAGCTGATCTGGTCCAACCGGGCAGCAGAGCTGTTTGCTGCCAAGATCAAGAAGAGCGCGCTCAAACTGGCGCCACCGGCCGTGCCAATCAAGGGGCAGATCAACCGGATCATGCGGCTCGGCACGACGGGCCGCAGCAGCCTGGCGCGCATCCAGTTCCTGACCGGCGAGCGGCCGGTTTCGGCCACGTGTTCGACAACGCCGCTGGTTTGGGAAGACAGCGAGCCGGTGCTGCTGATCACGGCAGTCGATCCGATCGCCGACGATATTTTGGCCCTGGCGCGCGGGGAAGCCGAGCCGGAGCTGGTGCAGCCCATCGAAGAGCCGCTACGCGACGAGCCGGTGCCCGACGCGGCCTATGAGCATGAGCTCGAAAGCTGGCGCGAGGCCGATGCGGAGACCGTTTGTGAGCCGGCGCCGGCAATGGAGCCAGACCCTGCGGCCGATGCGCCGGAGCAGTGGAGCGCGGCTTTGGCCGAGGATGAGCCTGTAGCTCCCGTTATCGAGCCCGTCGACCCTGTTGCCGACCCTTTTGATCCCGTTGTCGAACCGGTCGGCGCTGCTGTCGAAGACAGTCAGGGCGCCAACCGGCTCAGCAGCCTGATCGATCGCCTAGTAGCAGACGATGCCCTGTTTTCGCCATTGACCGAGGCGGATGACGTGGCGCCTGCCCCGGCCGCCGATGTTCCGGAACCGGCGCCGCTGCTGTTCAAGGTGACGGGGCGAGGCTTTATGCCGAACGTCGTCCAACCGGCCGAGCCCGTGGTGGAAGAAGCCGCGGTGCCCCCGCCACCCGATGCCGAAACGGTGGAGCGGGTGTCGCGCTATAATTTCGATGAGCTCTCCCGCATTCTGACGGATCGGGTCGGCAACCAGCCGCCGGCCACGACCAAGACGGAGACATCGACACCGGGCGCGCTGATCAATCTGGGTGGCGAAACGCTGGTGCTGAACCGGCTGCCGGGGCATCCTGGTGTTTCGAGACCAACAAATCCTTTTTGCAAACCGCGCCATCACCGAAATGGTGGGCTACGAGTCCGTCGAAAGCTTGCGCAAGGCCGGGCTTGCGGCGATGTTCCCCTCGGCGGGTGGCGACGACCAGAGTGCGGGACCAGTCAATCACCTGGTGCAGCGCGACGGTACGCTGGTGCCCGTGACGGCGCGGTTGCAGTCGATCTCCTGGCAAGGCCGCCCTGCCCTGATGTTGTCGGCGAGCACGACCGAAGTGCGAACCGGCCACGAAGACGCGGTCAAGGCTTTCGCGCAAAGCTTTGCCGATATCCGCGGCGATGGTTTTATCGACGCCAATCGCGCTGGCGTCGTCAATTTCGGCAGTGCCCAGGCCGCGAACCTGCTGGCGGGCGGCAAGGTACTAGCCGGACGGCCGATTGCCGATCTTGTCGGCAGTGACGATGTCGTGGCGCTTCGTGCTTTTCTCGAGCGCCCGGCACGGTTTGCCGAAACGGCGCGACCATGCCTCACCTTGCGCTCGGCGGATGGGCGCAGCGAAATTTTGCTTTTTGCGCTTGGTCAGGCCGGGGTCTTGTCCGGCTATTTCGGGCTTGTGCGCGGCCGCGAAACGGCGCCGGCGCGGATCAGTGCCGCAAGCGATGTCGATCCGGCACTGCTCGGGCGCATCAGCCGCGGCGTGCGGCGGCCGCTCAACACCATTGTCGGCTTTTCCGACCTCATCCGCTCCAAAGCCTTCGGCGCCCTCAACAACGAGCGCTATGAGGGCTATGCCGACGACATCGCCCGCGCGGCGCAGGAGATTGCCGCGCTCGTGGACGAACTCGACGACTATGCGCGACTGCGCGACGGACGCTACCTGCCGCAGCGGGCAAGCCTCGATCTCACCGCGCTTTTGGAAAGCTGCGTGCTGCGCATTCGTGACCAGGCCAATGCCAACCGCGTCATCGTCCGCAACGCGATTTCGGAAACCCTGCCAAGGATTACCGCCGATCGCGCGTCGCTGGCGCAAGCGGTGCTGAACCTTCTTGCCAGCGCCATCGACCAGACGCCGGTGGGCGGCGCCGTGGTGATCTCGGCACAGCGGCATGACGATGGCGCCATCGTCATCCAGGTGCGCGACAGCTCGGCAGGCGCGGTCGACATGTCCGAGCGCTTCGTGGTGTTCCGCGACGGTGTCGGGCGGGACGGGCAGGCGCTGGCGCCGGTGCGGTCAAGCGTTGGCCTTGCGCTCACGCGCTCGCTTTTGGCGGTCAATACGGTGTCATTGTCGGTCGATCCGGCGGGTGCGGAAGGGCTGTTGTTCAGCCTCAAGATCCCGGCCGACCTCGTCGACGAACGCTCGGCCGTTCGCGACAACTAAGGCAATGGGCAAATATGCCCTCCGCGTTCTCGGCAAGGGAAAAGTTTGGCCCTCGCAAAGGGTGCACGCAGCGGCAGTTTTGCCTATAGCTACGCGCGCGAGCGACTGCCGACTCGGTTGGAGAAAACCCATGAGCCTCAAGACCTCCCTCACCCTGGCCCTTGCCGGCCTCATGATGACCAGCGCAGCAGCCTTGGCCCAGCCGACCGAGATCAAGATCGGCGTTGCCTTCGAGCCGCCCGCACTCGATCCGACCGCCGGCGCGGCCGAGGCGATCGACGTCGTCGTCTACCAGAACGTCTTCGAGGGCCTCGTCCGCATCGACAAGGACGGCGCCGTGCAGCCGGGCCTCGCAGAGAGCTGGACGGTGAGCGATGATGGGCTCAACTACAGTTTCAAGCTCCATGACGGCGTCACCTTCCACGATGGCAGCGCCTTCGATGCCGAGGACGTCAAGTTCACCTTCGACCGCATCCTGGCCGAGGACAGCGTCAATGCGCAAAAGGCGCTTTATGCGCCGATCGCATCGGTCGAGGTTGTCGATCCCCTGACCGTCGACATCACCCTGTCGCGGCCGGATGGCCTGTTCCTTTTCAATATCGGGCGTGGCGATGCGGTGATCGTGGCGCCGGAAAGCGCCGACAACAATGCCACCGATCCGATCGGGACCGGGCCGTTTGCCTTCGTGCAGTGGGACCGCGGCAGCCGCGTGATCCTTGAGCAGTATGGTCCCTATTGGGGTGACAAACCGGCGCTGACCCGCGCCAGCTTCGTCTTTATCGGCGACACCGGGGCGATGACCAATGCGCTGCTGGCCGGCGACATCGACGGCACCAACAATTTTGCCGCCGAAGCGCTGCCGGTGTTCGAGGGCAATCCGCAGTTCAAGGTCCTGGTGGGCCTGACCGAGGGTGAAACCATCCTTGCGACCAACAACAGGAAGGCGCCCTTCGATAACCTCCTGGTGCGGCAGGCCATGGCGCATGCGCTCGATCGCGAGGAGATCATCGAAGGCGCAACCTATGGCTATGGCGCGCCGATCGGCACGCATTTCGCGCCGCAGAACCCGGACTATCTCGACCTCACCGGCACCTATCCGCATGACGTCGAAAAGGCCAAGGCGCTGCTCGCCGAAGCGGGCTATCCCGATGGCTTTTCAGCGACGCTGAAGCTGCCGCCGGTGGCCTATGCGCGGCTTTCCGGGCAGATCATCGCCAGCCAGTTCGCCGAGGTCGGCATCAAGCTCGAACTGGTCAATGCCGAGTTCGCGCAGTGGCTCGAAGATGTGTTTGCCAACAAGGACTTCGACCTCACCATCATCAGCCATGTGGAGCCGTTCGATATTGGCATCTATGCCAACCCCGACTACTACTTCGGCTATGACAATCCCGAGTTTCAGGCGCTCAACGAGACCCTCACCGCGACCACGGACGCGGCCGAGCGCACCAAGCTCGTACAGCAAATGCAGACCATCATCGCCGAAGATGCGGTCAACGGCTACCTGTTCGAACTGGCGCAGACCGGCGTCTGGAACGCCAAGCTCGAAGGCATGTGGCCGAACTCGCCCGTCGAAGGCGTGGTGCTGCGCGATATCCACTGGACGGAATAGTATGGGCTCGGGCAGGAGGGAGGCGTGCTAGCCTTTCTCCTGCGCCGTTTTGCCGGCTTCGTGCTGATGCTTCTGGCATCGGCAGCGGTGATCTTCCTGCTGCTCGACCTTTTGCCGGGCGACCCCGCCCGGTTCATCCTCGGCATCAATGCCAGCCCCGATGCGGTAGCTGCGCTGCGCCTGCAGATGGGGCTCGATGCGCCTGCCCTGGAGCGGTTCTTGCAGTGGCTGGGCGGCATGCTCGGGGGCGACTTCGGCATGTCCGTCACGCAGCGATTGCCGGTGGCGCAGCTGATCGTCGAACGGCTCGCGGTGACTTTGCCGCTCACCATTCTTGCCATGCTGATTTCCATGATCGTGGGCTTGCCGCTCGGCATCCTGGCGGCGCGGCGGCGGGGCAAGCCGGCGGATACGGCGCTGATGGTGCTAGCGCAAACCGGAGTGGCCGTGCCCAATTTCTGGTTCGGCATGCTGCTGACTCTGGTTTTTGCCGTGACGCTGCGCTGGCTTCCGACCGGCGGCTTCGTGCCCTGGCATGAGGATTGGATCGGGTCGCTGCGCAGCCTCGTCCTGCCCAGCCTGGCGCTGGCGCTTCCGCAAGCGTCAATCCTGGCGCGAGTGATGCGCACGGCTCTGGTCGACGTCATGGGCCAGGATTTTATCCGCACGGCGCGGGCCAAGGGCATGACCATGGATGAGGCGATCTGGCGGCACGGGGTGCGCAACGCACTCCTGCCCGTGCTGACGATCCTTGGCCTGCAGTTCGCCTACCTCGTTGCCGGGACGATCATTGTCGAAAACGTCTTCTTCCTGCCCGGACTGGGCCGTCTGATCTTCAACGCTGTGACCGAGCGCGATTTGATCCTGGTGCGCGGCGCCACCATGGTGCTGGTCGTCGTGGTGACGGCGACCATGCTGATCACCGACTTGACCTATGCCTGGGTCGACCCGCGCCTCAGAGTGCGCGCATGAGCTGGCGGCACAATCCCGGCCTCGTCGGCGGGCTGATCGCAATCATCATTTTTGCAGCTCTTGGGCTCACCTCGCTGTGGTGGACCCCCTACCCCATTCAAGCGATCAGCGTCGCCGACCGCTTTCAGCCGCTGGGGCCGGAACACTGGCTCGGCACCGACCATTTGGGGCGGGACCTCCTGTCCATGGTGATGCACGGCATCCTGACCAGCCTGCTGGTCGCTGCGTCCGGCGTCGTCATCGGTATTGGCGTCGGGGTGCCGATGGGACTTGCGGCAGTGGCCTGGGGCGGCTGGGTTGAATGGCTGGTGCTGCGCCTTTCGGACCTGGCTTTTGCTTTTCCCGCCTTGATCGTTGCCATCCTGATCGCGACGCTCCACGGACCGGGCGAGCTCAACGCCATCATTGCCATCGGCATCTTCAACATTCCGGTCTTTGCCCGGGTTGCGCGTGGCGGGGCGCTGGCGATCGCAACCCAGGATTATGTCGCTGCGGCGCGGCTTGCGGGCCTGGGCAATGCAGCCATCGCGGCGCGCCACCTGTTGCCGAACATCGCAAGCCTCATCATCGTCCAGGGCACGATTCAGCTGTCGCTGGGCATTCTGGCGGAGGCTGCGCTCTCCTATGTCGGCATCGGCACCCAGGCGCCGGAAACAAGCCTTGGCCTGATGCTACGCGACGTGCAGGGCGTGTTCCTGATCCACCCCTGGCTCAGCGTGCTGCCGGGCCTGACGATCGTTTTTCTGGTCATAGCGCTCAACATTGCGGGGGACGGCTTGCGCGACGCCATCGATCCGCGCCTTCGCCGCCAGGGGATGAACCATGGCGCTGGTTGAGATCGAGAACCTTTCGATCAGCTTCGGCGGCCGGCCGGCGGTGCGGGGGCTTTCACTTAACATCGAGCGTGGCGATCGCTTCGGGATTATCGGCGAAAGCGGTTCGGGCAAGTCGCTGACCGCTTTGGCGATCACCGGGCTGTTGCCTGAGACCGCGAAGGTCTCGGGACAAGTGCGTTTCGACGGCGCTCCGTTGCCGTCGAACGAGCGGGAGATGGCGCGCCTACGTGGCAAGCACATCGGCATGGTGTTCCAGGAGCCGATGACGGCGCTCAATCCGTTGATGACCATTGGCGACCAGATCGGCGAAGCGGGCACCCTCGCCGATATAGCCACGGACATTGACGGCCTCCTGCAGGAAGTGGGACTGCTGCCGCCTCATGGCGCTAGATTTCCGCATGAGCTTTCCGGCGGGCAGCGGCAGCGGGCCATGATCGCCATGGCATTGGCGAGCCAGCCGGAGCTGATGATAGCGGACGAGCCGACATCGGCGCTCGATGCCATCACCCAGCGCAAGGTGCTCGACCTGATCGGCGACATCTGCGAGCGGCGGCGAATGACGCTGATCTTTATCAGCCATGATATTCGTGCCGTCGCCGCGCTTTGCACCAAGGTCGCCGTGATGCGCGCGGGCGAAATCGTGGAGCAGGGTTCGATTAACGCGGTGCTTCAATCCCCGAAGGCCGAGTACACACAGCTTTTGCTGGCTGCGAGCCGCATGGAGCGGCGGCCCCGGAGCGCCCAAGCCCGCGAGGCTTTGCTGACGGTCGATGCGGTCAGCCGCGACTATGGACATGGCGGCTTCTGGCTTTGGCGCCAAAAACCAGTGCGCGCCGTGGACCGCGTGAGTTTCAGCCTGGGACGAGGCGAAAGCGTTGCACTGGTGGGCCCGTCCGGCTGCGGCAAGAGCACGCTGGCGCGCATGATCGTCGGCCTCGACAGTGCGACCGAAGGCCAGTTCCGGCTGGACGGCACGCTTTATCACGGTCGAGACCTTCCGCCTTTGCTGCGAGCGGGCGTTTCACTTGTTTTCCAGGACCCGTTCAGCAGCTTCGACCCCCGCATGACGGTGGGCACTTCGCTCGGCGAACCGCTTCGCTTGCTGGGCCAAATGACGCGTGAAGAACGGGAGCGTCGCCTCGTGGAAGCGATTGCATCCGTTGGCCTCGACCCGGTCATGCTTTCGCGCTATGCGCACGAATTTTCCGGCGGGCAGCGGCAGCGACTAGCCATCGCTCGTGCCATGGTGACCAAGCCACGGTTGCTGGTGCTGGATGAACCGGTGTCGGCGCTCGATGTGTCCGTGCGCGGCGATGTGCTCAACCTGCTTGCGCGGCTGCAAGAAGAGCACGGCCTTACCTACCTCATCATCAGCCACGACCTCGACATGGTCGCTGCGATGGCCGACCGGGTGCTGGTGATGGAGGCGGGCAGGATCATCGAACAAGGACGTCCGAACGATCTTTTCGCCCGGCCGCAACACGAACTGACGCGCGCCCTCATGGCCGCGCGCCTGCCGGATGTCGTTTAGTTATCGAGGCCCACTTCGCCGCGGAGAGTGTCGATGCGCTTGGAGGCTTCGGCTTTGCTGAGATCTTCGGCGAACTGTTCGGGCTGGTGGGCCTGCTCGGACAGGGTCTTGAGGTAGGAGGCCTGGGCGTCGGTCATTGGATCGTCGCCGGTGGTCCAGGTGTCAGGATCCTTCTCGAGATTGGAATGCTCGCTCGGTTCGATCTTTTGCGTGGGGGTGGACATGAGAGAACTCCTTGTTGTTCTCTAAATGTTCGCGAGCCCCTTCCGTTCCCGAAGGGGCCGGGCTTTCACCCGGCCGTGATGCTATTGGATGGAGACACCGGCTTCCTTGATGACCGGAGCCCAGCGGGCGACTTCGCTTTGAACATGGGCGGCCAAGTCTTCGGCGCTGGAGCCGACGACGACGGCGCCGGCTTCGGCCAGCCGGGCCTTGACGGCAGGATCGTTGACGGCAGCGACGGCGGCTTCATTGAGCTTGGCGATCACTTCGGGCGGCGTGCCGGCGGGAGCGAAGAGGGCGTTCCAGGTGTTGGTTTCGTAGCCCGGCACCCCAGCTTCATCCATGGTCGGCACATCGGGGAAGCTGGCGCTGCGTTCGAGCGTTGTCACCGCCAGGGGCTTGAGCGTTCCGGCCTTCATGTGTTCGCTGGCGGAGGGCAGATTGTCGAATATGATCGGCACGGCGCCGGAGAGCGCATCGACCAGAGCCGGGCCTGAGCCCTGATAGGGCACATGGACCATGTCGGTGCCGGTCATAGACTTGAAGAGCTCGCCGGAAAGATGAAGCGGCGTGCCGTTGCCGGACGAGGCATAGGCGTGCTGCTCGGGCTCGGCCTTGAGCTTGGCGATCAGCTCCTCGACCGAATTGGCCGGAAATTCGGGATTGACCAGCAGGACGTTGGGCACCGTCACCAGCAAGGAAATGGGCTCGAAGTCGGCGCTCGGATCAAAGGGCGGCGTGGCGTAAAGCGAGGCGCTGAGGGCATGGGTCGCAATGGTACCCATGAGGATCGTATAGCCGTCGGGCGCCGCGTCGGTCACGGCCGTAGCGCCAACGACGCCGCCGGCACCGGCCTGGTTCACCACGAGAACATTCTGGCCCAGCTGCGCGGTCATGGCTTCGGCGACGATGCGGCCGACAAGATCGGTCGAGCCGCCGGCAGCGAAGGGCACGACCAGGTTGATCGGCTGGGTCGGAAAATCCGACTGCGCAGCAGCGGGCGCGGCAAATGACAGCGCTCCCGCGATGAAGGCGGGCACAACAAAAGCGAGCTTCATGACTATGTTCTCCTCCTTGTGGCGCATTTTTGCGCCCGGGCCGAATTGAGACGGCTCGGGCACGAGGCTATCCGCGCGGGGAGATCAGAACAAGCGGCCTACTTGGTGTTGTGCAAGAGGCCCTGGAAGGAACGATAGCTGGCCTTGGGCGTGCGCTTTTGCGTGGCGTAATCGACATGAACGAGGCCGAAGCGCTTGTTGTAGCCCTCGGCCCATTCGTAATTGTCCAGCAGCGACCAGGCGAAATAGCCGCGCACATCGGCGCCTGCCGCGCGCGCCGCAAGAACAGCCCTGAGGTGATCGTCGTAATATTTCACGCGGCGCGGATCGTCATTGCCTTCGACCTCGGCCATGCCATTTTCGGTCACGTAGACCGGGATCTTGGTGTATTCGTTAGAGACCCGGATCAGCAGATCCTGCAGGCCCTGCGGATAGATTTCCCAGCCAATATCGGTCTTTTCCAGCGGACCCTTGACCTGGTCAACCGGACGGCCGGGCTCGGTCGAAGCCTTGTAGAGGCCGCGGGTATAGTAGTTGATGCCCAGCCAATCGAGCGGGCGCGACACGGTTTCCATATCGGCCTGGTAGTTGGCGGGCAGATAGGGCTCGAGCCACTTGGTCAGCACTTCGGGGTATTGGCCCTTGAAGACGCCGCCGAGATACCAGCGATTAAAGAGCGCATCACCGAAATTGGCGGCCTGCTTGTCGGCGTCACTCTCGGTCGCCGGTTCAGACTTTTCAAGGTTGAGCACGATGCCAAGGTTCTTGGCGCCGCCGGCACGCAGGGCATCGATGGCGGTGCCATGGGCGAAGAGCACATGGTGCATGGCGCGGGCCGCGGCGCGAAGATCGCGATAGCCGGGCGCGTGAATGCCGAGATAATGGCTGAGAAAGGCGACGCACCAGGGCTCGTTAATGGTGGCGGTGGCCTGGAGGCGATCACCGAACTTGTCGGCAACGAGGCTGGCATAGTCGGCGAACCAGCCGGCAATGTCGCGGTTCATCCAGCCCCCGCGATCCTGCAGGGCGGAGGGCAGATCCCAGTGGTAGAGCGTGGCGTAAGGCTTGATGCCGCGTTCAAGCATGCCATCGATCAGGCGATCGTAAAAATCGATGCCTTCCTGGTTGGTTGCGCCGGTGCCTTCGGGAATGAGCCGCGGCCAGGCAAAGGAGAAGCGATAGGCATCGAAGCCGCCGTCGCGGATAAGGTCGAGATCCTGCGGCCAGAGTTCGTAATGATTGCAGGCGTTAAGGCCGGTATCGCCGTTGTGGACATTGCCGGGGTGGCCGAAAACGTGTCCCAGATCGACTGGCCGCGACCGTGGCTCTGCGTAGCGCCCTCGATCTGGTAGGCGGCCGTGGCGACGCCAAAGGTGAATTCGGGACCGAAATCCTTGCGATCGAATGAAAACATAACCCCTCCCAACCGGCGCCTTGCCGCTTGTCTAAGGCGGATAGCACCGGCAGGATTGCGGTTGCAATCGATTTAAGCGGGTCTATGCCAAGGTGGCGATCAGGCGCTGGGCGATGGCGCGGTAGGCGGCAGCTTCGGGGCCGGTGGGGGCGGCGATGACGGGGGGTGCCGGCGTCGGAGTTTTCGCGGATAGACATGACCAGCGGGACCGGGCCGAGGAAGGGGATGGCGAGGTCTGCGGCGGCTTTTTCGGCGCCGCCGGTGCCGAAGATGTCGTAGCGATTGCCGGTGTCGGGGGCGATGAAATAGCTCATGTTCTCGACGAGGCCGAGCACGGGCACGGACATGCGGCGGAGCATGTCGATGGCTTTTTGCGCATCGATCAGGGCGAGGTCTTGCGGGGTCGAGACGATGACGACGCCATCGACCACGGTCTGCTGGAAAAGGGCGATATGGATGTCGCCGGTTCCCGGGGGCAGGTCGATGACGAGGACGTCGAGCTCGCCCCAAGCGGTTTCGCGCAGAAGCTGGCGGAGGCCGGAGGTGGCCATGGGTCCCCGCCAGACCACGGCCTGGCCGGGGACCAGCATAGAGCCGATGGAAATGGCTTTGATGCCAAAAGCCTGGTGCGGGGAAAAGATGCCGTCGTCGCGAATGGCGGGCTTGCCTTCGAGGCCGAGGAGCTTGGGAACAGAGGGGCCATAGAGGTCGGCGTCGAGAAGACCAACCCTGAGGCCTTCGGCGGCGAGGGAGAGCGCGAGATTGACGGCGGTGGTGGATTTGCCGACGCCGCCCTTGCCGGAGCCGACGGCGATGATGCGGCGTACGCCGTTGACCGGGGTTTTACCCGCAGGGACCGGTGCGCCATGGGAGAATTTTGGGGCATTGCCTTTTTCGGCGGTGATGGAGACCATTACCTTGCGAGCGCCGCCGAGGGCTTGCGCGGCTTTTTGCGCTTCGTCGCGAGCGGGGCCGAAGGCGGCTTCATGCCGGTGGCGACAGCTATGGCAAAGGCGATGGCGCCTGGGGTGACGATGATTTCAGAAAGGCCCGCATAGGTCGCAAGGTCCCCGCCGCCGGGAATTTCAACACGGGCGAGAGCGGTTTTGATCTGAGCGGCGAGATCGGTGTCGGCCATGGTTGTCGGGCACAAACGTGCCGCAACTCCGCTGTCATGCCGGCGCAGGCCGGCATCCATCCTGATGACGATCCCCGCACATGCATCTCAGGATGGACCCCGGCCTGCGCCGGGGTGACATCGCGTATGCGGGAATATTTGCGTGCTAGAGAATGCTCTGGCCCGTGCCAGCCCAGTCCTTGACGAAGCCGTCGATGCCCGAATTGGTCAGCGGGTGGTTGACGAGCTTCTTGATGACGTCGGGCGGGATGGTGGCGACGTCGGCGCCGGCGAGAGCGGCTTCGGTCACGTGGTTGGGGGAGCGGATCGAGGCGGCCAGGATCTGGGTCTCGAACTGGTAGTTGTCGTAGATGGTGCGAATGTTTTCGATCAGCTCCATGCCATCGAGATTGATGTCATCGAGGCGGCCGATGAAAGGGGAAATGTAGGTGGCGCCGGCCTTTGCAGCAAGCAAAGCCTGATTGGCCGAGAAGCAGAGGGTGACGTTGGTCTGGATGCCGGCATCCTTAAAATGCTTGGTGGCTTTGAGGCCATTGAGCGTCAGCGGCAGCTTGATGACGACGTTCTTGGCGATCTTTGCGAGGTGTTCGCCTTCGGCGACCATGCCGTCATATTCGAGGCTGGCGACTTCGGCGGAGACTGGGCCGGGGGTGATGCCGGCGATTTCCTTGATGACTTCCTTAAAGTCACGGCCGGACTTGGCGATCAGCGACGGATTGGTGGTGACGCCATCGACGAGGCCGGCTTCATGAAGTTCCTTGATGGCGGCGGTATCAGCAGTATCGACAAAGAACTTCATCGTTCCCTCCTAAAAGACGTTTCACTCCGGCCAGTTAGCCTGAATGTAATCATGGTGGCAGAGCGCCGCAAGCTTGGGCTCAGCGGACGGCGCCCAGGAATGCATCGGCGAGATCGCCGACGCGATCTTCCGGGATGCCTGCAACATTGATGCGACTATCGCCAGTCATATAGACGCCATTGGTGGCCTTAAGATGTTCGACGGCGTCGTTTGTGAGCCCGAGCAGCGAAAACATGCCGCGGTGGTCGGCGACAAAGTCGAAATCGGTGGAGTTGGAGCGCTCGCGGATCGCGTCCGCCAGCTTCTTCCGCAGCGAGATCATGCGGTTACGCATAACGGCCAGTTCTTCCTCCCATTCGGCGCGCAGGGAGGCGTCTTCGAGAATGGTGCGGATGATTTCGGCGCCATGATCGGGCGGCTGCGAATAGGCGCCGCGGATGATGTTAAGCAGCTGGGAATTGGTGGTTTCCGCCTGCTCGGCATTGCGCGCGACGAGAATGGCAGCGCCGACGCGTTCGCGATAGAGGCCGAAATTCTTGGAGCCCGAGAAAGCTACCACAGCTTCGGGAACCGAGGATAGAATCTTGCGCGTGCCATAGGCGTCGGCCTCGATACCGTCGCCGAAGCCAAGATAGGCCAAGTCGATGAAGGGCAGTGCACCGGTGCGGACAAGGCTTTCGGCGACCTGATCCCACTGCGCATCCGTGAGATTTGCGCCGGTCGGGTTATGGCAGCAGCCATGGAGCAGGACGACGTCCTCCGCGCCCAATCGGTCAAGCGCTGCAAGCATTTGCTCGAATTTGACGCCGCGCGTTTCGGGGTCAAAATAGGGGTAGGTCGCGACCTTGAGGCCGGAATTGATGGCGATCGGGTTGTGGTTGGCCCAGGTCGGGTCGGAAACGTAAACCGTGGCGCCGGGTCGGGCGCGGTTGATCAGCTGCATCAGGACCCAGAGCGAACCGGTGCCGCCGGGGGCCTGGGCAATGCGGACGCGGGAACGGTCGATGCTATCGGCCAGGACGAGATCGAGCACGGCTGCGCCGTAGCCCCTTGTTGCCGGCGATGCCGAGGTAAGTCTTTGTTTTTCGTTCGAGAGGATGCGCTCTTCGGCCTTGCGAACGGATCGCATGACCGGGGTCACGCCCTGTTCGTCCTTATAGACGCCGACACCGAGGTCGATCTTGGTCGAGCGGCTATCGGCCGCGTATTCGCCCATCAGCGCCAAAATCTTGTCGCCGGGAGCCTTGGTGAGGTTTTCGAACATGGTCGGAAAGTCCGGTCAGGGGAGCGGGTTGGTTATAGGCGGAAAGACAATTTTTGCAATTGGAAGAAAGGCCCCTCACCCGGCGCGGCGCGCCGACCTCTCCCCGAAGGGGCGAGGTAAGAGGGTTCAGCGTTTGAGGCCGAGCCTGTCGAGTTCAACAGTCAATTGTGGAAGGATTTCAAAGAGATCGCCGATGAGGACGATGTCGGCGATCTTGACGATGGGGGCTTCGGGGTCGCTGTTGATGGCGATGATCTTCTTTGCGCCCTGGATGCCGGCGAGGTGCTGGAGGGCGCCGGAGATGCCGACGGCGATGTAGAGGTCGGGAGCGATGATCTTGCCGGTCTGGCCGACCTGCCAATCGTTGGGGGCATAGCCCGCGTCGACGGCGGCGCGGGTGGCGCCGACTGCGGCGCCCAGGGTTTTGCCGAGCTTTTCGATCAGCGCAAAACCTTCGGCGGAGCCGACGGAGACGCCACCACCGACGACGATCTGCGCTGTGGAGAGGTCGGGGATGTCGCTTTCGCTGCGGTGTTGGGCGATCAGCCTGGCGGCAGAAACGACAGTGCTATCAATGTTTTCGACAGGGGCAGAACCGCCCTGCCCGGCTGGCTGGAAGGCCGAGGCACGGAAGGTAAGGACGTGCTTTGGCTGATTGTCGGTCACCGTTTGGAGCGCGTTGCCGGCATAGATGGGGCGGGTAAAGCGGGTCGGTCCGTCGACCGCGACGATGTCGGTCACCGGCTGGATATCGAGCCTGGCGGCGAGGCGGGGGATGACGTCTTTTCCCAGCGTAGAGGCGCCAGAAACAAGATAATCGTAGCTCTTCGATAGCTCGAAAAGCACGTTGGCGATGGCATCCGCTAACGGAGGGTTAACTTTACGACCAGCACCTTGCTAATGCCGGCGATGGCAGCAGCCGCCGTTGCAGCTTCGGGACTGGTGACTAGCAAATCGACCGGCCCGAGCTGGGCCGCAGCGGCAGTGATGCGGGCGGTGGCGGGCGACAGTTTCTGGTTGTCGAGTTCGGCGAGGACCAGGACGCTCATCAGATCGCCTCCATCTCGTTGACGACCGTGGCGATGACGCCAGCAAGGTCGGAGACCGAGCCAACGGTCTTGCCGGCGAGACGCTCAGCTGGCGGGGATATCTTTTCGACGGTCAGACGCGGGGAAAGGTCGACGCCGAACTCTGCGACAGGACGAACGGCGAGCGGCTTGGAGCGCGCCTTCATCACCATGGGGAGGGCAGCGTTGCGCGGCGTATTGAGGCGAAGGTCAGAGGTGACGATGGCGGGGAGCGGCAGGGCAATGGTCTCGCGGCCGTAATCGACTTCGCGGGTCACCTCGAGCTCGGTGCCGCCGAGCTTGATCTCGGAAGCAAAAGTGGCCTGGGGGCGATCGGTCAAGGCGGCGAGCATCTGGCCGACATGGTTGCTATCATCGTCGACCGCCTGCTTGCCGAGAAGCACAAGGTCGGGCTGTTCTTCGGCCACGACCTTGGCCAGGAGCTTGGCGATGGCGAGGGTTTCGAGCGGCTGATCGGTCTCCACCAGGATGCCGCGATGGGCGCCCATGGCGAGGGCGGTGAGGATCACGTCGTTGGAGGCCTTCGGACCGATGGACACGACGACGATTTCGTCGGCCTGACCCTTTTCAGCGAGCTGGACCGCGGCTTCCACCGCGTGCTTGCAGAAAGGGTTCATCGACATGCGAACGCCGGTGGTCTCGACGCCGGTGCCATCGGGGCGGACGCGGATGCGGACGTTGTGATCGACCACGCGCTTGACCGCGACGAGGATTTTCATGAGCTGCTCCACGAAGTTGGGGCTTCCATCGCAAAAAGGGGTGGGTGGGGCAAGGGAGCGAGGGGGAAAAAGGGTGCGGCTGGGGCGGAAATATTGGAACGGCGTGTTCGTGGAAGCGCCGACACCCCCTTCCGAGCTGCTCTAAGCCTGGCGGCTAAGCTTGGCTTGCCTTCCCCTCAAAGGGGAAGGTCGACCCGGTGGTTGACGTGCGAGCTAGGGACAGAGACATTGGCGTGTCTTTGTCCAGTTGGTTTGATTTATGCCTGTTCTTAACCGCGTCGCCGAGTTTCAAGCCGAGGTCGCCGAGTGGCGGCAGGATTTGCATCGGCATCCGGAGGTGCTGTTCGACGTGCATCGGACCGCCGGCGTGGTGGCGGAGAAGCTTCGGGCATTCGGCTGCGACGAGGTGGTGACCGGCGTCGGACGGACCGGGGTGGTCGGGATCATCAACGGAAGGGGCGGCGCCGGTGGGCGCACCATTGCGCTGCGGGCCGACATGGACGCATTGCCGATGACGGAAAAGTCGGGCGCCGACTATGCTTCGGTCAATCCGGGCAAGATGCATGCCTGCGGGCATGACGGGCATACGGCAATGCTTTTGGGCGCAGCCAAGTATCTGAGCGAAACGCGCAACTTCGATGGCAAGGTCGTACTGGTGTTCCAGCCGGCCGAAGAAGGCGGCGGCGGCGGCAAGGTGATGCTGCAGGACGGGCTGGTCGAGCGCTTCGGCATCGACGAGTTCTATGGCATGCACAATTGGCCCGGCATTCCGGTCGGACAATTCGGGATACGAGCCGGCGGCATCATGGCGGCGACGGATCGTTTTTATATCGACGTCGAGGGTGTCGGCGGACATGCGGCGCGGCCGCAGACGACGGTGGACCCGATCATCGTTTCGGCGCAGCTGGTGACGGCCTTGCAAACGATCGTCTCGCGCAATCTCGATCCGCTGGAAAGTGCCGTGCTCAGCGTCACCATGGTGGAAGCGGGCGAGGCAGACAATGTCATATCGCGCACGGCCAAGATCACGGGCACAGTGCGCACGCTCGATGGCGCGGTGCAGGATTTCATCGAGGCACGGCTTGGCGAGTTCGTGCCGCAGTTTGCCCAAAGCTTTGGGGCCAAGGCGTCGATCCGCTATGCACGCGGTTATCCGGTGACGGTCAATTCGCCGGAGCAGACGGCGTTTGCGGCGGACGTGGCGCGCGATGTGGTCGGCGCAAGCAATGTCGATGACGATGCGGCGCCGTCGATGGGCGGGGAGGATTTTTCCTTCATGCTCAACGAGAGGCCGGGCGCCTATATTTTTATCGGCAATGGCCCGACGTCGGAGCTGCATACGGATACGTATGATTTCAACGACGAGGCGATCCCGGTGGGGGTGAGCTATTGGGTCAGGCTGGTGGAACGGGCACTACCCCTAAGGTAAGGCACCCCCTCCCTAGCTCTGCTAAGGTCCTTCTGACCTAGCGGCGCTACTCCTCCCCTCTGAGGGGGAGGGTCGGTGCGGTGGTTGGGCAAGATAGTGCAACAAACTGGATGCCCCACCTTCGCCCTTGAGGGGAAGGCAAGCGGAGCTTAGCCGACAGGCTTAGCGCAGCCCGGAAGGGGTCGGGTCGTGCAGGTACTCTCTTACGCATGGGGCATTGCTGGGTTGGTGCCTGTTCGATCGCGGCGGAGGGGCGTAAGAGGCTCCCATGGCTTCGATGTTTTCCCTCCCCTCGCCCCGCACGCTCGTTGCGGTTTTCCTGACCATTGCGATTTCGGCTGCCGGTGGCGGCGTGGCGACTCTTCTCGGCCTGCCGGCCGGGTGGTTGATGGGTGGGGCATTGGCAGTGACGGTGGCGGCCATGATGGGGGCGCCGGTGACCCTGCCCTGGCCGTTGCGCGAAGTGACCTTCGTCCTGATCGGCATGTCGATGGGGGCGAGCGTTGCGCCCGATAGCTTGACGCTTCTTGCCAGCTGGCCGATCAGCCTCGGCTTTGGCGCTGGAACTCGTAATTATCATCGCCACGACCGGCTGGATGCTGAGCAAGGTGTTCAAGCTCGATCCGGGCACGGCTTATCTCAGCTCGTTTCCCGGGCACCTGTCGTTTGTGATGGGGATCGCGGCGAGCGGGGTCGGCAATGCGCGGCAGATCGTCATCATCCAGGTGATCCGCATCCTGATGCTCACTATTGCGGTGCCAATCGGGGCGGTGTTTCTGCCGATCGACCATTTCGAGCCGCCGGTGGCGACCGCTTTCCTGAGCCCGGTACAGCTGGTGTTGCTGGCGGCCGGATGCATCGCGGCGGGGCTGGTGTTCAAGTGGATAAGGGTGCCGGCCGGCATGGTGCTGGGGGCGATGGCCGCGGCGACCGCGGCAAAGCTCGGCGGGCTTTATACCGAATCCATGCCGGGGCCGCTGGTGATCATCACCTTCGTTTTGACCGGCGCGATGATCGGCTCGCGCTTCGTCGGCATTACGCGATCGGAGTTCATAGCGGCGGCCAAGGGCGGGCTGATCGCGACGGCCATGACCGTAGCCATCGTCACGATCGTGACGGTCGGCGTGGCGCAGGTGGTGGACATGCCGTTCGGCCAGCTCTGGCTTGGCCTGTCGCCGGGGGCGCTCGAAGGCATGGGGGCGCTCGGCATCGCGCTGGGCTATGACACGGCGTTCATCGCGGCCCACCATGTGATCCGGCTGCTGATGCTGAGCTTTGCGATACCCGCCGTGGTGTGGTGGGTGCGGCGACGGGAGCGGCTACCCCCACCTTAGTTCCGCTACGGCCTTTGGCCTAGCTTCTCTATCCTCCCCCTTGAGGAGGGGGAGGATACGCAGGAGCCGTTAGGCTGTGTACGCGACCCTGCCTTCGCCAGCGGGGGCTGGGAGGATGGCGGCGGCGTTGGGGCCGAGGATGAGGCTCGAGCGGTCGAGGGTGGCGTTGTGGCTGACCGGTTCCAGGGCAAGCTCGATGTCGTTGAGCGCAACCGTGCGTTCTTCGGCGGAGAGGTTGAAGACGCAGATGAGGTCTTTGTTGCCGGCGGTGCGGCGGTAGGCGAGGACGGGTTCGTCGGTGTCGAAGAAGGCGATGTCGCCGGTGACCAGAGCCGGGTGCGACTTTCGCCAGGCGAGGATTTGCCGGTAAAAGTTTAGGGTAGACGTTGAGTCCGCGTTTTGTGTTTCAACGCAGAGCGCCGCCGCGGCGTGCTTGACCGGAAGCCAGGGCGTGCCGGTGGTAAAGCCGGCATGATTCATGTGGTGTTCCCAAGGCATGGGCGTGCGGCAGCCATCACGGCCCTTGTCTTCGGGCCAGAAGCGCTTGCCGCGCGGGTCGGTCAGCTCTTCGTAAAGGATGTCGGCCTCAGGCAGGCCAAGCTCTTCGCCCTGGTAAAGGCCGACCGAACCCTTGAGGGTCGTGATCAGCGTCACAGCCTGGCGCGAGAGATCGCGCGGCGAGACGCTGTGCGGCGCCCAGCGGGTCATGTGGCGGACAACATCGTGGTTGGAAAAGCTCCAGCACGGCCAGCCATCGGAATCTTCCGCAAAGAAGGTCGAGACCTTGCCGCGGAAGTGGGCGGCGGTGAATTTGGGCCCCAGGAAATCGAAGGAATAGCACATGTGCAAAAGGTCGGTGCCGGACGTGTATTGGCGCATGAGCTCGACGCCGCGTTCGTCGTCGCCGACTTCGCCGACCGTGGTGGTGCCGGGATATTCGTTGAGCAGCGCGCGAACACGGCGCAGCCAGTCGAGATTTTCGGGCTGGCTCTTGGAATATTTGTGGCTCTGCATGTCGTAGGGATTGATCGCCGGCTGGCCGTTGAGCGCGACGAGCGGCGGATTGGAGCGCAGTTCGGCGTCATGGAAGTAATAGTTGACGGTATCGAGGCGAAAGCCGTCGACGCCGCGATCGAGCCAGAAGCGCATGATTTCGAGCACCGCTTCCTGAACCTTGGGGTTGTGGAAGTTGAGATCGGGCTGCGAGGTCAGGAAATTGTGGAGGTAATACTGCTTGCGCGAAGTGTGCCATTCCCAGGCGGAGCCGCCGAAGACGGAGAGCCAATTGGTCGGCGGGGTGCCGTCGGGGTTGGCATCGGCCCAGACATACCAATCGGCCTTGGAATTGGTGCGTGAGAAGCAGGATTCGGCGAACCAGGGATGTTGATCGGAGGTGTGGCTCACCACCTGATCCATGATGACCTTTATGCCCAGGGCATGGGCGCGGTCGATGAGGACGTCAAAATCGCGCAGGGAGCCGAAGAGGGGATCGACCTGCATATAGTCGGAAACGTCATAACCCATGTCCGCCATCGGAGACTTGGTGATGGGCGAAAGCCAGATGCAATCGACGCCCAGGCTGGCAATATGATCGAGGCGATCGATGATGCCGGCTAGATCGCCGATGCCATCGCCATTGCTGTCCTGAAAGGATCGCGGATAGACCTGGTAGATTACGCCGCCGCGCCACCATTCAGTCATAGACATTGCTCCAAGAATTCCAAATCGGGCGGCACGCTAACCGGTTTGCGCTGCGATGGGAATCGCGCCCATCGCATATCGCTTGTGCCGCACATGGGCGCTGGGTTTATTGCGGCGGCTGGCCATTTGAGGCGCTGACGCCGCCATCGACGGCAATCATGGCGCCGGTAATGAAGCTGGCGTCATCGCTCGCAAGGAAGGCGATGACTGCGGCGACTTCCTCGGGTTCGCAGTGCCGGCCGAGCGGGATGCGATCGTAGAATTGCTGGAGTGCTTCCTCATCCTCGAAGGCGTCTTCGGTCATCGGCGTGCGGGTGAGGCTGGGGCAGACGGCATTGACGCGGATCTGGCGCTTGCCCAGGTCCATGGCG
The DNA here is from genome assembly GCF_011058215.1 of Devosia aurantiaca. GTDB lineage: Bacteria > Pseudomonadota > Alphaproteobacteria > Rhizobiales > Devosiaceae > Devosia > Devosia aurantiaca. Next base: position 1,222,197 of record NZ_JAALFG010000001.1, on the reverse strand, counting down.
AGGGCGCGGGTGAAGTTGACGACGCCACCCTTGGCCGCGTTATAGGGCAAGGTGTTCCAATCGCCGCCGGTGCCGGAAACGGACGCCGTGTTGACGATGCAGCCCTTGACCTTTTCAAGGTGCGGGATGGCGGCGCGGCAGCCATAAAAGACGCCGTCGAGATCGGTGGCGATGACCTTGCGCCAGTCGTCGTTGCTGATCTTAGCCGGATCGCCGCCCGTATAAACGCCGGCATTGTTGACGAGCACGTCGAGGCGACCGAAGCGGGCGACGGCGGCTTCGATCATGGCGTCGACGGCGTCGGAGTCGGAGACGTCGGCCTTGTGGGCGAGGACGGGACCCTTGAGGCTTTGCTCGGTTTCGGTGAGGTCCTTGATGTCGACGATGACGAGGCTGGCGCCTTCCTCGGAGAAGCGCTGCGCCGTCTTCTGGCCGATGCCGGACGCGGCACCGGTGACAAGGACGACTTTATCGGTAAAGCGGGCCATGGGGAGATCCTTCGACTTTTGGGTCGAGAGGAACGTGGCCGGGCCCGCTTGGCTGCACGCTGCGTCAGACCACCGCGCTGATCAGGGGTTCGCCGGCGAAATGGCGGTCTAGATTGGCGACGAGCAGCGCGCCCATGGCGTCGCGGGTCTGGTGGGTGGCGCTGCCCTGGTGGGGCGAGAGGACGACGTTTTCGAGCGCGAAAAGAGCTTCGGGCACTTTCGGCTCGTCGGCGAAGACGTCGAGGGCGGCGCCGCCGAGACCGCCGGATTGCAGAAGGTCGACCATGGCGGGCTCGTCGATCAGCGTGCCGCGGGCGACGTTGACGATGCGGCCCTCGGGGCCAAGCGCTTCGAGCACCTGGCGCGACACGATGCCTTCGGTGCCCTTGCCGCCGGGGGCGATGACGACGAGCCAGTCGCTGTCGCGCGCCATGTCGGCGAGGTCATCATAGAAAATATAGGGCACGGACTTTTGTTCGGACCGGCCATGGTAGACGACGCGCATCTTCATGGCTTGGGCGCGCGTTGCGATTTCCTTGCCGATGCGGCCGAGGCCAAGAATGCCGACGGTTTTGCCGGTGAGTTCGGAGAAGAGGCCGAAATCGGCGTTGGGCCATTTGCCGGCGCGCACGAAGCGATCCGATTGCGGGATGCGGCGCGCGCAAGCGAGATCATCAGCCCGATGGTCAGTTCTGCGACGGCATCGTTGAGCACGTCGGGCGTGTTGGTGACGCGAATGTCGCGCGCCTTGGCCGCCTTGGTGTCGATATTGTCGTAGCCCACGCCGAAGCTGGCGATGATCTCAAGATTAGGCAGCTTGTCCATGAGGTCGGCCTGAACGCCGGAGCCAGCGTGGGCGCGGATACGGGCGCCGTTTTCCGCGAGCCAGGCGTCCTTGTCGGTCTGCTCATGGAGCTTGTGCACCGTGTAGCGCTCGGCGAGGGCCTTTTCGCAGGATGCGAGCAGCGGGCCGGTCTGCAAAATTTCGATGGTCATGACTGCATCCTTCTCTGCGGAGCGGAGCTTAAGGGGCTGAAGCGACAGCACAAGTGCTGAATGCACTAAAGCCGTTCGGCGCGGAGGCTGGACGGGGTTGTTTAAATGTGTAGCAATATGAAGGCGATGGGACAGCCGTATGACAAAAGCGGAGCGTAATGGGCGACACAACGCCGTTTGACGAAATGTACAACCCGGACGGGTCGGTCCGTGAACCTTACCGCGCTCTGGCGGGCTGGCTCAGCGAGCAGCCGGACAAGGCGCTGGGGCTGATGCAGGCCGATGCCGAGGCGATCTTTCGTCGGCTGGGCATTACCTTTGCGGTTTATGGTTCGGACGAGGGCACCGAAAAGGTCATCCCCTTCGATGTCATCCCCCGCATCATCGCGGCGCAGGAATGGCGCAAGCTTTCGAAGGGTATCGAGCAGCGGGTCAAGGCGCTCAACGCTTTCCTTTATGATGTCTACCACCGGCAGGAAATTTTGCGCGCCGGGCGCGTGCCGGAAAAGCTGATCCTCAACAATGCAGCCTTCTGCCCGCAGATGATGGGGCTGGAGCCGGCCAAGGGCGTTTATGCTCATATCATCGGGGTCGACCTCGTGCGCGTCGGGGCCGATGGCTATTACGTGCTCGAGGACAATCTGCGGACGCCGTCGGGGGTCAGCTATATGCTGGAGGACCGCGAGGCGATGATGATCCTTGCGCCGGACCTGTTCCAACGCAGCAAGGTCGCGCCGGTCGAGAACTATCCGGAAAACCTGCGGCGGACGCTCGAGAGCGTGGCACCGGTCAATTCACGCGGCACGCCGGTGATCGCCGTGCTGACTCCGGGGATCTACAATTCGGCCTATTTCGAGCACTCGTTCCTTGCCGACCAGATGGGCGCGCAGCTTTGCGAGGGGCATGACCTCTTTGTCGATGGCGGCAAGGTCTATATGCGGACGACCACGGGCCCCGAGCGGGTGGATGTCGTTTATCGCCGTATCGACGACGACTATCTCGATCCGCTGACGTTCCGGCCGGATTCCATGCTCGGCGTGCCGGGCATTTTCGATGCCTATCGAGCGGGGAACGTGACGCTGGTCAATGCGCCCGGCACCGGGATCGCCGACGACAAGGCGGTCTATACCTATGTGCCCGAGATCATCGAATTCTACCTTGGCGAAAAATCGCTGCTGCAGAATGTGCCGACCTATAACTGCACCGACCAAGACGAGCGGGAGTGGGTGCTGGAGAACATCGCCGATCTCGTGGTCAAGGAGGTTCACGGCTCGGGCGGCTACGGCATGATGGTGGGGCCGACGGCGACCGAGGAGATGCACGAGGAATTCAAGCGCAAGATTCTGGCGCGGCCGGACAATTATATCGTGCAGCCGACCTTGGCGCTTTCCACCTGCCCCACGCATATCAATGGCGACGTCGCGCCGCGGCATGTCGATTTGCGGCCCTATGTGCTGGTGGGCGACGAGGTGCGGATCACGCCCGGCGGGCTGACGCGCGTGGCGCTCAAGCAGGGATCGCTGGTGGTCAATTCGTCCCAGGGTGGCGGGACGAAGGATACGTGGGTGCTGGAAGATTGAGTTTCTTGGATTTTCACCTGCGCCAATGTTCATCGCCTCCCTCCCCCTTGTGGGGAGGGACTGAGGGTGGGGGTTCTGCTGCGTCTCCACCACCAAAGGAGGCGGGGCGAACATCGACCCCCCACCCTAGCTTTGCTACGCCCCTGCGGGGCTAGCGCCACTACCCTCCCCACAAGGGGGAGGGAACGCAAGAGCACCGGTCTCGGCGGGGGTAGCTCCTCATGAGGATGCTTGGACGCACAGCGCAGAACCTGTTCTGGTTGTCCCGCTATGTGGAGCGGGCGGAGAATATGGCGCGGCTGCTCGAGGTCGGGTATCGCATGAGCCTGACCTCGCGGCGCGAGGGTGGGGCGAGCGAGCATCTGGTGTCGATGATGCAGGCGGCGGAGGTCGATGAGGGTTTTGCCGAGAAACACGACGTGGCCGATGTGGACACCGTCGCCCATTACATGATGTTCGACCCGGACAATCCGAACTCGGTCTACTCGTGCCTCATGGCGGCGCGGACCAATGCGCGGTCGGTGCGGACGGCGATCACCACCGATATGTGGGAGAGCATGAACGAGGCCTGGCTCGAATATAGCCAGATCAGGCCGCGCGACGTGCGGGGCGCCAAGCTGCTAGAGCTGTTGCAGTGGGTCAAGCAGCGCAGCCATGAGTTCCGCGGCGCGCTGCTCGGCACGATCCTGCGCGATGACGGGTTTTCGTTTCTGCAGATGGGCAATTTCGTCGAGCGGGCGGACAATACGGCGCGCATTCTCGACATGAAATATTATGTGCTGTTGCCGCGGGCGACGCTGGTCGGTGGGGATCTCGACATCCAGCAATGGACGCTGATCCTGCGCGCGGCTTCGGCACACCGGGCTTATCGGCATGTCTACCACGACCGCTACAAGGCCCATAACATTGCCGATTTCCTAATGCTGCGGCCCGAAATGCCGCGCTCGCTGGTTTATTGTGCGCGCTTCGTGCAGCAAAACATGGATACCTTGACGACGCTTTATGGGCGCAAAGAGGCGTGCCACGAGGTGGCGCAGGGCATGGTCGACATGGTGGCAAATACCGACATGGACGCGATCTTCGCCCATGGTCTGCATGAATTTTTGACCGAGTTCATCGCGCGCAACAACCGCGTCACCGACGCCCTTTCCGAGAGCTATAACTTTTACTGATGCGCATCGAGATCGAGCATAATCTGAGCCTTTCTCTTTCGCCCGGCAGCGGGCAATTGCTGCTGCATCTCCTGCTGACGCCCGGCTCCGGGCCAATGCAGACGGTGGAAAGCTGGAGCGTCGAGGCGCAGGGGATCGGCAATGCCGGACGCTTCACCGATGCCTATGGCAATGGTGTGCATCTGGTGAACCAGACCCGCATCGAGGGCGATGTTACGGTTGCGGCGCGCGGCGTGGTGGTGACGCGGGATACGCATGGCGTGCTGGGACGGCCGGAGGGTGAACCGGTTGTGGCGCTCTACAAGCGGGTGACGCCGCTGACCGAGGCACCGGCCGAGCTGCTTGCCGGCTTCGAGATCGAGGGCAATCGGCTCGATATCTTGCACCGGTTAATGTCACTGGTCGGCGAGTCCCACTCGACGGCGCGGCAAACGCAGATGCAGGCTGATGGTGGGCAGTTGCAATCACAGGGCGAGGAACCGGCGACGGCCGGGGACCTGGCGCATTGGTTTATCGGCGCGGCGCGCAGCCTCGACATTCCGGCGCGGTTCGTCGCCGGATACCTCGTCGGCGATGACGAGCATGAGGGTGGGCTCCATGCCTGGGCCGAAGCCTTCGACGATCGGCTCGGCTGGATAGGCTTCGACCCGGTATTGCAGCTTTGTGCCACTGAGCGGCATGTACGGCTGGCGGTTGGGCTCGATGGAGCGGCAGCCGTGTCGCTGCGCACGGTGCCAGCGGGTGAGATCAGCCAGAGCGCGCTGGTGACGGGCGGATAGAACGCGCCGCTAAAGCGACAGCACGTAGAGCCAGCCTGTGATCGTCAGGGCTGAGATGACGGTGCTGATCAGCAGCGTGTTGGCGGCGACGCTGACGCCGCGGTCATAATAGGTGGCAAAAACGTAGATATTGATGCCGGCGGGCATGGCCGAGAGTAGGATGCCGTAGCGGGCGATTTCCACGGGAACGTGGAGCACCCAGATCATCAGGGCATAGGCGATGGCGGGATGGATCAGGAGCTTGATCAGCGAGGCGCAAAGGGCCTGTTTCCAGTTTTCGCTGAGCTTGAATTCGGTGAGCGCGCCGCCGATGCCGAAAAGCGCTACCGGGACCACGGCGCTGCTCATCATGATGAAAAAGGCTTCGGCGGGTTCGATGAACTGGAGGCCGATGGTCGAGCCGATCAGGCCGGCGGCAATGCCCCAGATCAGGGGATTGGAGATAACGCGACGGATGGCGACGACCAGCGTCTTGCCCAGGCTTTGGCCATCGCGGCGGACGATCTCCATGGTGACCATGCCGACGGTTAAGAGAATGGCGCCGTGAAGACCAACAATGGAGAGGACGACCGGCAGGGCGCCGTCGCCATAGGCACGCGCCATGACAGGCAGGCCCACCAGGACGGTATTGGTGAAGGTGCCGGAAAAGCCGACCGAGACACTCTCGCCGGGGCGGTTTTTGAACACCTTGCGGGCGACGACGATGCCGACCACGAAACAGACGATCGCGCCGATATAGTAGGGAGCAATGATGCCGATGTTGAAAGCGGCGCGGAAATCGCTGGTGGTGATGGAATAAAACAGCAGGCAGGGCGTGGCGAAATTGTTGACGAAACCGATCAACGATCTGATGCCGTCCGCCGGGAACATCCGGAAATGTACCGCCAGATATCCCAGGCAGATGAGGGCGAAGATCGGCGCGATGACGGCGAGAATGGACAGCATGAGCCGCGGGCCTGGGACGGGTGACCCCTGCCCTAGCCGCTTGGCGGTGCCGGGTCAACTCGCACTTGTATGGAAGATCAACACGAAGCCTTGCGTGTTTGGTTTTCCCGATCTCTGCGTATAAACACAGGACTGAATATGGAGCGCGGCATGCTGGACGTTTTCGTCATTGGCGGTGGGATCAACGGCGCGAGCGTGGCCCGGGACGCGGTGGGCCGCGGCTTCAAGGTCGGCTTGGCCGAGATGAACGATCTCGCCTCCGGCACGAGTTCGGCGGCGACCAAGCTCGTCCATGGCGGCTTGCGCTATCTCGAATATTACGAGTTTCGGCTGGTGCATGAAGCGCTGGCCGAACGTGAGGTGCTGTGGGCTTCGGCGCCGCATATCATCTGGCCGCTGCGGTTCGTCTTGCCGCATCACAAGGGGCTGCGCCCGGCCATGGTGCTGCGGGCGGGGCTGGCCATGTACGACTATATGGGCGGACGGCGCCTCCTGCCGCCGACCAAGACGCTGGACTTGACCAAGGACGAGGCGGGCAAGCCGCTCAAGCCGGGTTACAAGCTCGCCTTCGAGTATTCGGACTGCTGGGTCAACGATGCGCGTTTCGTGGTGCTCAATGCGCGCGACGCCGCCGACCGGGGGCGCAGATCCATGTGCGCACAAAGGTCATGTCGGCGCGGCGCGAGGATGGCGGCTGGACGGTGGAACTCGATGGCGTGGAAGGCCGCCAGAGCGTGCGGGCGCGCATGCTGGTCAATGCGGCGGGGCCATGGGTCGACACTGTCATCAACGGCGTCATGGGCAAGAATGGGCCGGCCAATGTGCGGCTGGTCCAGGGCAGCCATATCGTCACCAAGAAACTTTTCGATCACGACCGCTGCTATTTCTTCCAGAACAGCGACGGGCGCATTTTCTTTGCCATTCCCTATGAGGAGGATTTCACGCTGATCGGCACCACGGATCGCGATTACCATGGCGACCCCAAGGACGTGCGGATCAGCGAGGAAGAGACCGATTACCTGCTTAAGGGCGCCAGCGAATATTTCCGCCGGCCGGTGATGCGCGACGACATCGTCTGGACCTATTCGGGCGTGCGGCCGCTGTTCGACGATGGAGCCTCGGCGGCGCAGGAAGCGACGCGCGACTATGTGCTCAAGGTCGAGGGCGATGCGGCGAGCGGCGCGGTGGTCAACGTTTTTGGCGGGAAGCTCACGACATCGCGGCGGCTGGCCGAGTCGGTGCTCGAAAAGATCGAAGAGGTCTTGGGCAAGAAGGGCGTGGCCTGGACCAAGGATGGGACGCTGCCGGGCGGCGACTTCGGGGTGAAAAGCTTCGACGCCGAAGTGCGGCGGCTTGGGCTCGATTACCCGGGCTTTGAGCAGCGCTTCCTCAAGCGGTTGATGCGGCTTTACGGGACGCGGGCGCGGGCGATTTTGGGCGATGCGCGGAGCGTTGCCGATCTCGGGCAGCATTTCGGCTCCGATCTTTATGCGTCAGAGGTCATCTATCTGGTCGAGGTCGAGTGGGCGCGGACGGCGGAGGACGTCTTGTGGCGCCGGACCAAGCAGGGGTTGCGGGTGGGCGCCGAGGATGTGGCGCGGCTTGAGGCTTATCTTGGTTCAAAAAGTAGAGACCCCCACCCCGCCTCCCCCTGAAGAAGGGGAGGAGTTCGGCTGGTGGGCAAACGAAAACTCGCCACACGCAAGATGTGGCTCCTCCCCCGCCTTACGGGGGAGGTTGGGTGGGGGCCTTGGAGGCAAAATGAAAAAATACATTCTGGCGATCGATCAGGGGACGACGTCGAGCCGGGCGATCGTGTTCGATGCGGAGCGCAGGATTGCCGGGGTGGGGCAGCGGGAGTTCACGCAGCATTTTCCTCAGGATGGCTGGGTGGAGCATGATCCCGAGGAGATCTGGGAAAGCGTCGTCTGGTCGGTGAAGACCGCGCTCGAGGAAGCGGGAATCGGGGCCGGGGACGTGGCCGGCATCGGGATCACCAACCAACGCGAGACGGCGATCATCTGGGATCGGGCGACGGGCAAGGCGATCCACAATGCCATCGTGTGGCAGGACCGGCGGACGGCAAGCTATTGCGCCGAGCTCAAGCGCGATGGCCACGAGGAGATGGTGACGCGCAAGACCGGGCTGCTGCTCGACCCCTATTTCTCCGGCACCAAGGTCAAATGGTTGCTGGACCATGTTGAGGGTGCGCGGGCGAAGGCCGAAGCGGGGGAGTTGGCATTCGGGACGGTGGATGCCTTCCTGATCTGGCGGCTGACGGGCGGCAAGGTGCATGCGACCGACGCCACCAATGCCGGGCGGACGCTGCTGTTCGACATCGGCGCGAACCGCTGGGACGAGGAGCTTCTGGCGCTGTTTAAGGTACCGGCGGCGATCTTGCCCGAGGTCAAGGACTGCGCCGACGATTTCGGCGTAACCGAAGAGTTCGGCGCGCCGATCCCGATCCTGGGCGTTGCCGGCGACCAGCATGCAGCAACGATCGGACAGGCGTGCTTTGAGCCGGGCATGGTCAAATCGACCTATGGCACAGGGTGTTTTGCGCTGCTCAATACGGGCAAGGACATGGTGCGCAGCGACAACCGGCTGCTGACGACCATCGCCTATCGGCTCGATGGCGAGACGGTTTATGCGCTCGAGGGCGCCATCTTTATTGCTGGGGCTGCCGTGCAGTGGATCCGCGATGGGCTCAAGCTCGTCAAGCATGCCAGCGAAACCGGACCCTTGGCAGAGTCGGCAGACCCCAGCCAGAACGTTTACATGGTACCGGCCTTTGTGGGGCTCGGGGCGCCGTGGTGGGATGCCGAGGCGCGCGGCGCCATTTATGGGCTGACGCGCAACTCGGGGCCGGCGGAAATCGCCAAGGCCGCGCTCGAGGCCGTTTGCTACCAGACGCGCGACCTGCTGACGGCCATGCGCAAGGACTGGAAGACCGAGAGTGGCGACACGGTGCTGCGGGTCGATGGCGGCATGGTAGCATCGGACTGGACCATGCAGTTTCTGGCCGATGTGCTGGACGCGCCGGTGGATCGCCCGGTGATCCTAGAGACCACGGCGCTGGGGGCGGCGTGGCTGGCGGGAATGAAGGCGGGCATCTGGCCCGGCATGGCGGAGTTCGCCGAGAGCTGGGCGCGGGACAGGCGGTTCGAGCCGGAGATGGCGGACGAGGTACGGGCGCGCAAGCTTAAGGGGTGGGATGAGGCGGTGAGAAGGACGCTGAGCGCGTCCTAGCCAGTAGACCTCATCCTGAGCTTGTCGAAGGACGAGGTCGTGGCAAGATTTGTGAGCCCGACCTCGTGGTTCGACAGGCTCACCATGAGGTCTCAAAGACTCGGTTCGGCCGGACCGGTTTCGACGTCGGGGGCGGCTTCTTCCTGGGTGACGACGGGGCCGGAAATGGTGGGGTTGTCGCGCAGGAATGCGGTGACTTCGTTGTCGAGGGCGACCAGGAAATCGCTGATGCGGTTGCCGTTGGAGCCGAAATCGTGCGGCGCGCCGATGGAGGCGGAGCGCATGTCGACGGCGGCGCCTTCGGCTGTGGGCGTGACGCGGAGCACGGCTTCTTCGCGCCAGCCGGGAATGGTGACGATACGCGCATTGATGCGGCCGATCTCACCCAGTTCGATTGGCTCGCGGCGCTGCCGGACATCCCAGCCCTGAGCGGTGACCAGGCGATCGACCAGGGCGAAAAGCTGGATGATATCGAGCGGGTAATCGCGGGTCGTGGCGTTGGGGAAAAGCCGCTGCTGCTCGGCTGGGGTCAGGAGGCTGGGCGGCGGAATGGTGGGCGTATCGGGCTCAAAGACTAGCGGGAGTTCGCCACGGGCGACGGTGGCGATATCGGTGACCGGCGGGTATTCGAGCGCCAGGCCGCCGTAATAGGCGAAGGGGAAAAGACAGAGCGTGCCGATCAGGAGGCCGGAGAGCGCCCTGCCCCAGCCCTGGTCGCCCGTGTACCAGAGGCGCACGAGCGCGATGACCGAGACGATGACGGTCAATGCCGCGACGACGCCGGCTAAGAGGATGACGGCGAGGAATGCGGGCGAATCGAGCAGGCGCTCGCGATGCATGATCACGGGCAGGATCAGAAGCGGCAGCGCCAGGCTCGCCAGCCGGCGCGCCCAGATGGCCATTTTCGATGTTCTGATGACTATCCGCACGGAAAGCGTGATCCTCGTTCGGCGGGAAGTTTAGGCTGGAGAAGTGAAGAACCCCTCATCTGCCCTTTAGGCAACGGTCAGGGATAAAGCCGTGTGCTGGTCCAGCCGTCGCCATCGCGGGTGAAGCGGACGCGGTCATGGAGGCGGTATTGGCCGTCTTTCCAAAACTCGATCTGGGTGGGGACGATGCGATAGCCGGACCAGTGGGCCGGACGGGGCGCGCCGGCATCGCCGACCATTTGGGTCAAGGCCTCGACCTCTTCGACCAGTTTCTGGCGGCTGGCGAGGGGGCGCGATTGCTTCGATGTCGCAGAGGCCGTGCGGCTGCCCGGCGAGCGGGTGGCGAAATAGTCGTCGGCTTCGGCGTCGGTCACGACTTCCACCGGGCCGCGCATGCGGATCTGGCGACGCAGCGACTTCCAGTGCATGACCATGGCGGCCTGCGGATTGGCGGCGAGCTGGCGGCCCTTGGCGCTTTCGAAATTGGTGAAAAAGCAGAAGCCGCGCTCGTCGCGCCGGTTGAGCAGCACCATGCGCACGTCCGGCAAGCCGGTCTCGTCAGCGGTTGCCAGTGCCATGGCGTGAGGATCGTTGGGCTCGCTGTCCTCGGCCAAAGCGAACCATTCTTCGAAGAGGGCGAAGGGATCGAGATCGGACCGATCGCTGTCGTCGAACAAGCGCTCCGTCAGGGTCTGCAGCATGATGATTTTTCCTGCGACTGGACAAGGCCAAGGGGCGTCGCCATATAGGGCTGGAATAGTGGCGTCGGCAACGCCTAACCCATTGATTGGAACCGAATGCGCGATCCTTACACCGTACTCGGGGTGTCGCGGTCCGCAAGCGAGAAGGACGTCAAGTCCGCTTATCGCAAGCTGGCCAAGAAGTATCATCCCGACCAGAACCCCGATGACCCGTCTGCTCATGGCAAATTCGCCGAGGCGACGCATGCCTATGACCTGTTGAACGACGCCGAAAAGCGGGCGCAATTCGACCGTGGCGAAATCGACGCCGACGGCAATCCGCGCTTTGCCGGCTTCGGTGGAGGCCAACGCGGCGCGCGGCCGGGTGCCGGCGCCGGAGCGGGCGGCTTTTCGGCCGAGGACATCCTCAAGGAGTTCATGAGCGGTTTTGGCGGGCAACCGCGGGGCGGGGCACGGCCGGGCGCCGGTGGCGCACAATGGGATCCGTTTACCGGCGCGGCCGGTGGCGGGGCTGGCGCGCGGATGGCGCAAAAGGGCGACGACATCGTCGTCAACGTGGCGGTGTCGCTCGAAGACGCGCACAAGGCCGCCTCGGTGCCGGTGCGGATGCCGACGGGCAAGGTGCTCAACGTCAAGCTGCCCGAAAAGGTGGAAGAAGGACAGCAAATCCGGCTTAAGGGCCAGGGATCTCCCGGACCCCTCGGGGAGCCGGGCGATGCGCTGGTGACGGTCAAGTTCGAGAAGTCGAAGATTTTCCGCCGCGACGGGCAGGATATCCGCACCGATGTGGCGGTGACGCTTTACGAAGCGGTGCTCGGCGCCAAGGTGCGGGTGCCGACGCTCGATGGCTCGGTGGAACTGAACCTGCCGCCGGGCGTCGATACGTCCAAGGCGCTCCGGCTCAAGGGCAAGGGGCTTTATGGCGACGGCGATCTTTATGTGAATGTGCGCGTGGTGCTGCCGCCCGGCGGCGATGCGGATCTTGAGGCGCTGGCACGGTTTATGCGGGACCAGAAGCCGTATTCGGTGCGTGATTGATGTTGAGGAGCCGCGTGGTGGTGGGAACCATCATTGCGGCTATCCTGATGGCCGGCGGCATGGCGCTGCTGGGAATGCCGGGCGGTTTCTACTCGCTTGCAGCAGCGCCCGTTGCCGAACTTTTGCGGGGACTGCCAGCCGGCAGCATGCTCGATGGCGAACGAGCCTGGCCCGTCGCGATCATGATGACGCTTGCTGTTCCCCCTGCCCTGCCTTTGGCACTGCTGCTGGTCGGCTGGCTGCGCCCGACGGCCAAGAGGCTCGAGACCATGGCGTGGGTTGCTACGGCGGTCTACCTGTGGGCGATTGCAGCGCTTGTTATATTTGCCTAGACGCGCGGCGCAGCCGCCCTGCGCAGGCGGTCGTTGATGGCTTCGCCGAGGCCGGTTTCGGGAATGGGCGAGACGGCGATCATCTCTGCGCCTGTTGCGTCCAGTTCGTGCAGCATCGAGAACAGGTTGCGGGCGGCTTGGTGGAGGTCGGCGCTGGGCGAGAGGTTGCGCGTTGGGCCGTCGTGGGTTTGCGCAGGGCCGAAGGCCAGCCAGGCCTCGCCGGGATTTGGCATAGCATCCAGGCGCATATGGGCGTTGGGGGCGTAGTGGCTGAGAAGCATGCCGGGCGCGGCGATTTCGGCGCCTTCTGCGGCCTGCTCGACCGGAAGGCCGATAAGGGCTTCGATCGTTTCGCGCGGCAGGGCGCCGGCGCGGAGCTGGATCAGGCGGTTGCCGTCGACGGCAAGGATGGTCGATTCGACGCCCGCCGTGCAGGGACCGCCATTAAGCACCTCGACCTTGCCGTCAAAACCGCGGCGGACCTGTTCGGCCGTGGTGGGCGAGAGCTTGCCGGAGGGATTGGCGGAGGGCGCGGCGAGCGGGCGCGCGGTGGCGCGGAGAAGCTCGAGCGCCACGGGATGATCGGGGACGCGCAGGGCGACGGTGTCGAGCCCTGCCGTGGCAACGTCAGCCAAGCCATGATCCGGGCGCAGGGGAACCACAAGGCTCAGCGGGCCGGGCCAGAACTTTTCGGCCAGTTGGCGCGCCAGCGGCGGGAAGTTGCCCAGCGTTTCGGCCATGGCGAGATCGGCGACGTGGACGATCAACGGATTGAAGCGCGGCCGGCCCTTGGTTTCGTAGATCGACAGCACCGCATCGGCATTGGTGGCGTCGGCGCCGAGGCCGTAGACCGTTTCGGTCGGAAAGGCGACGAGTGCGCCGGCGCGGAGGCGGGCGGCGGCTTGCTGGATCGCTTGGGCATCTGGGGCGTTCATGAACGTGGTTTGACAACAGCTCTCCTGCGCGTCAAGACGAGAGCGGACCTTGCGGGAGAGCGCATGTGACGACGCTTCTGGTCAGCCAGCCCAATTTTGCCGATCACCAAACGCCGCAGGGGCATCCCGAGCGGGCGGATCGCATTCGCGCTGTGGACGAGACGCTACAGGTACCAGAGTTCGGGAAGCTCTTGCGGCGCGTGGCGCCTTACGGCGACATTACCCTGGCAGAGCTGGTGCATGATGCGGGCTATCTCGGCCGCTTGCGAACGGCCCGACCGGCAGAGGGCATCGGGCAGATCGATGCCGACACGTTCATCTCGGGCGGATCGCTCGATGTGGTGGCGACGGGCCTGGGCGGGGCGCTTGCCGGGCTCGATGCGGTGCTGCTGGGCGAGGCCGAGAATGCCTTCTGCGCCATCCGGCCGCCGGGACATCACGCCGAGATTTCGACACCGATGGGCTTTTGCCTGATCAACACAGTGGCGGTGGTGGCGCGGGGAAGCGCAGCGCAAATATGGGGCCGAGCGGGTGGCGATCGTCGATTTCGACGTTCATCACGGCAATGGCACGCAGGACATCTTCAAGGACGATCCCAGCGTCTTTTACGCGTCGAGCCACCAATTGCCGCTTTACCCCGGCACCGGGCATCCAAGCGAAACGGGCGTCGGCAACATCGTCAATGCGGCGCTGGCGCCCCATTCCGGTGGCGAGGCGATGCGCGAGGCCTATCGCGAGCAGATCCTGCCGGCGCTGGAAAATTTTGCACCCGATCTGCTGCTGCTTTCCGCTGGCTTCGACGCGCATGAACGCGATCCGCTGGCGCAGTTGGAATGGATCGATGCCGACTTTGCCTGGGTGACGGGCAAGCTGATGGAGGTGGCCGGGCGGCGCTGTTCCAATCGCATTGTGTCGCTGCTCGAAGGTGGTTATGACCTCAAGGGCCTGAGCGGCGGCGTGCGCCAGCACGTGTTGACGCTGCTCAATGGCTGAATTTTAGACGGGGTTTTTGATGGCCGACACTGCACATGACGACGTGAAAACGCTGAGCTTCGAGGCGGCGCTGGAACAGCTCGAGGGCATCGTGCAGAAGCTCGAAAGCGGGCGCGCGCCCTTGGCGGAATCGATTGCGATCTATGAGCGCGGCGAGGCGCTGAAGGCGCATTGCGAAATGCTGCTCAAGACCGCGGAAGCGCGGATCGAAAAGATCACTCTCAGCCGCGAGGGCAAGGCGATCGGAACCGAGCCGCTGGACGCTCAGTAATCAAGAGACCCCCACCCGGCCATTCGAGCATAGCTCTCATGGCCTTCTACCCTCAAATCGTTCCACTGGAGCGATTTGTCCTACGGAACGGGGGCGAAGCCCCATCAGAAGGGGGAGGAGTTCGTCTGGTGGCTGAGGAACGATCATGACCAGCAACAAAACCTTGCGAAACTTCCGGACCGTGCTCTGGGTGCTGGTGGCCGTGGCGGCGATCGGGGCGACGGCGTTGTTTGTGTTTCGGCCACCGCAGCGGCCGCTGGGCGTGACGGGGCAGGAATTTGCCTTGGCCTCGACCAAGGGCGGTGAGTTCACGCAGGCCTCACTCGCCGGAACGCCGAGCCTAGTGTTCTTCGGCTATACGCACTGCCCCGAAGTCTGTCCGACGACGCTGGCGGAGACCACTGCCTGGCGCAATCAGCTGGGGCTGAGCGAAGAAGACCTGCGCATCATCTTCGTCACGGTGGATCCCGAGCGGGACACGGCCGAGATGGTCAAAACCTATGTGGAAGGCTTTGATCCGAGCGTGATCGGGCTGGTGGGAACGCCGGACGAGACAGCCAAGGCCAAGGCGGCATTCGGGGTGTTTTCGGAGAAGGCCAGCGATGTCGACACCGACTATTATACGGTCGACCACACGGCGCTGACCTTTCTCATCGGCGACGATGGGCGCTTCGAGGGCACGATCGCCTATGAGGAAGCCAGCGACACGGCGCTGGCCAAGATCGAGCGGCTGGTTCGCGGTTGAGCCGCATCCGACTCGATTTGATGCTGGAGCAGCGCGGGCTGATGCCGAGCCGGGCGCGGGCTCGCGACGCGATCTTGCGCGGCACCGTGACGGTAAATGGCGAAGCGGCGAAGAAGCCCAACCAGATGGTGGGCGATGGGGACGTGATCGCGATCAGCGATCCGGCGTCTGGATATGTGTCACGTGCGGCGCTGAAGCTGATTGCGGGGCTCGAGGCGGGTGGTGTCGCGGTCGAGGCTAAGGTTTGCCTCGATGTAGGGTCGTCCACGGGTGGCTTTACCCAAGTTTTGCTCGAGCGCAGGGCAAGGCGGGTTTATGCCGTGGATGTGGGCCATGACCAGTTGCATGCGAGCTTGCGGGCCGATGCGCGGGTGGTCAGCCTCGAGGGTACCAATGCGCGGGAGCTCGGGCGCGAGACGATCCCGGATGTGGTGGACCTCCTTGTTTCCGATGTGAGCTTTGTGTCGGTGACCAAGGTTCTTGCCGCGCCGTTAGGACTTTGTGGGCCGGAGGCGCAAGCCGTGGTGCTGTTCAAGCCGCAGTTCGAGGTGGGGCGGGACTTTGTCGGGTCAGGCGGCGTGGTTCGGGACGACGAGGCCAGTGCGCGGGCGATGGCCGAAGTGGTTCGGTTCGTCGAGGCGCATGGGTTCGGGCTCAAGGCGACGGTGGTGTCGCCGATTGCCGGCGGGGATGGGAACTTGGAGACGGTGCTGGTGTTCGCGAGGACACCCTCTTCCGAGCGTTAGCCGTACCAAGCCTCGAAGGGGCCACCCGCAATCAGCGCCCAGTAGAGCTTGCCGGAGCCCGTGCGGGCGAAGGCGAGGCCGAATTCGACGAATTTGGGGGACAAGAGCGTAGCGCGGTGGCCGCTAGAGGCGAGCCAGCCGTCGATGGTGGCCGGCAGGGTCTGGTAGCCCTTGGCGACGTTTTCGCCGACGGCGGTCTGGTAACCGGCGGCGCTGACGCGCTGGCGCAGTGTCGTGCCGAGATTATGGCTGAGCTTGTCCTGGCTTGCCATGAGGCTGGCTTGCGAGCGGGCGGCGGTTTCGAGAGCCGGATTGTAGCTCCAGGGTGCAGCGCCATGCTTGCGGCGGGTGGCGTTGATGGCGGCGACGATCTGGTCGCGCGTCAGATCCTCGGGTCGATCGGAATTCGATGCCGAAGCGGGACGCGGCGTGATCGGGGCGGTGCTGGCGCAGGCGGAGAGCACGGCGGCGCTGCCGAACAGGAGGACGGCACGGCGGGTCAGCTTGGTCATGGCTCAGGCCTGGTCATAGGCGGCAAGGAGATTGGGGAGGCAGGCGAGCTGGGTGGTGATGGCCTTGCCCTCGGCCAGATCCCAGGCGGCGGAGAGCGCTGCATGGGCACAGGCCCAGCCAAGCATGCGCTTGCGCGAATAGCCGAGGCGCTGCGCCAGGATGTCGGCACGCGTGGCGATGCGGCGCGGATCGGCGGCGATCACCGTGGCGCGCTCGGGATTGATGAAGACCGGGGCGATCTCGTAGGCCGGATCGCCGAAAACGCCCTTGGGATCGATGGCGAGCCAGCCACGATCGGAGGACAAGATGTTGTCGTGATGCAGGTCGCCATGCAGCGGGATCTGCGCGCTGGGGCGGTCGAAGAGTTTCAGCGCAATGCCGGAGGCGCGCGCGTAGAGGTCGCGGGCGGTGTGAGGCCAGGCGCGGGCCTCGCTGGCGAAAAGCGCAGCGAAGCGATCGCGCAGGTTTTCGAGATTGTCGGGGGCAGCGGCGCGCTGGCGGTGGAGGCTGGCGACGATGGTGGCGATGGCTATGGTGCCTTCGTCATCATGGCCGGCCCGGACCGGATCGCCCAGGGTGCCGCCGTCGAGCCATTCCATGAAAATGGTGTCATTGTGGCTGTCGAAAACCGTGGCTGCGCCATTGCCTTCGTACCACTGCAGCAGGCGAGAGCCCCTGCCCTCTTCCACCGAAGCGACGGCCTTGATGATCTTGAGAGCCGCGAAGTTTCGGCCGTTCTGCTCCACCCGGAAAATCCAGCTGCGCGGCGTTTCGGCCACCGGCGTGGACTTGGTCAGCGACCAGCGGATCATGGCGCGGCTAAGCGCCGTTTCGACGGGAGACTGATTCATGGGGGTTTTGTAGCAGAATCAGGATGTGGATTCGACTGGGGACGAGAGATGGTGATGGACGAATGGGAACGCGTTTGCCGAGGCGCCCGCACCCCCTTCCGAGCTACGCTAAGCCTAGCGGCTAAGCTACGCTTGCCTTCCCCTCAAGGGGGAAGGTGAACGCCGTTGGTGTGAGGTCTCAAAACGTCAGGCGATCTTGTAGGCGTCCTTGGCGGCTTGGTAGCTGAGGTGGATGGCGATGTCTTCGGCTGAAGATTTGCTAATGCGGTTTTCGGCGATCCATGTGCCCAGGAAATGGCAGACTTCGCGGCGCCAGACGTCGTGGCGGGCGGGGACGGAGAGGAGCGCGCGGGTGTCGTCGTTGAAGCCGGCGAGGTTGTAGAAGCCGGCGCTTTCGACGACCTGGTCGAGATAGCGGCGAATGCCTTGGGGCGAGTCGTGGAACCACCAGGGCGGGCCGATGAGCAGCGATGGCCAATAGCCGGCCATGGGGGCGAGCTCGCGGGCATAGGTGGTTTCGTCGAGGACGAACATGATGAGGCGAAGATTGGGCTCATTGCCGCAGCGGGAAAGAAGCGCGCGGAGGCCGCCGACATAATCGGTGGGGCCGGGTATGTCGGCGCCTAGATCGGTGCCGCGTTCACGCATCAACAGCGGATCGGTGTTGCGGCGGGAGCCGGCATGAAGCTGCATGACCATGCCGTCTTCAACCGAGAGCAGCGCCATTTCCGTCATCATCTGGGCACGGAAGAGTTCGGCGTCCCCGGCGTCGAGTCGGCCGGCGAGAATCTTGTCGAGCAGCGCCTGCTTTTCCACCAGTGGTAGATCGGCAGTCATGGCGGTGGGCACGCCATGATCGGTGGCGACGGCGCCGAAGCGGCAGAAATATTCGCGGCGGTTGCGATGGGCGTTGATGAGGCCGGCCCAGGTGGCGGTGTCTTCGCCGGTCAGTTCGCCGAACTTTTGAAGGTTTTCGGCGATGGCGGCGCGGCTGGGGTCAGTGACGTCATCGGGGCGATAGGTGGTGCGGACGCGACCAATATAGCCATCGGCTTCCATCGCCTGATGCTGGGTCAGAGGATCGAGGGCAAACTCGGTGGTGGCGATGACCTCGACATTGAAGCGGTCGAGGATGGTGCGCGGGAGGAGAGCGGGCGTGCCGAGCTGGCGGTCGATCTGGTCGTAGATGCTGCCGGCTGTGGCGCTGCTCAACTCTTCGGTGATGCCGAAAACAGCATGGAGGGAGTGGTCGATCCAGGTCTTGGACGGTGTGCCTGCGAAGAGGTGATAGTTGTCGGCAAAGAGCTGCCAGGCCTTGCGGCCGTCGGCCTCGACCGGCTGGCCATCTTTGCGCGGAATGCCCAGCGCGTCGTAGGAAATGCCGCGGCTCTTGAGCATGCGCAGTACGTAGTGGTCCGGCGTCAGGAACAGGGCCGTGGGACTGGCGAAGCGGCCATTCTGCGCGAACCAGGCCGGGTCGGTATGGCCGTGCGGACTGACGATCGGGAGATCCTTGACCAGCGGATAGAGGGCGCGCGCGTTGGAGCGGGCGGGCTCGGCGGCCGGGAAGAGAAGATCGGGATGGAGGTGCCTTGGCTGGGTCATGGCGGGGTTTTGCCACGTTCGATCCCGCCTTTCAACGTCTTCCATACAAGACGCGAGATCGGCCGCATTTTATGTAAATTAACCGCGTTTCAAGGCCTGTGTTCGGAGTGGGGCAAAGCCGGCGTATCGTTTTCGGCAGAGGGTGAGAAGAGCTCAAGATGGCGGCGACCCGACGTGTAACCGGCCCGATGGCCGGCAGCGTGTTGCGGAGCGAGCCATGGCCAATCTCGACTTTGACGGCGTTTCAACAAATCTCGATGGGGTGCGGCGTCGTCGCGCTACAGCAGGCATGTGCAACGGGCGCAGGTGATGCTCTTGGCCGCCTGTCTTTCGACGCTGGGCGTCGTAGCCGTGGCAGGAACGCTGCTGACGCAGATGTTCTGATGGGCGGTCGCCCCAGTCTTATGACGATGTGCTGAATAGCCGGTCTTCGCTTTTCTGATCCAGTCGTTGCGCAAAGCTGCGCAGCAATTGGGTGACGTCGCGGGCCGATACCGGGCGGGAGAAAAGATATCCCTGACCGAGCGTGCAGCCCAGTTGCCGCAGAATATCGGACTGGCGTGCGGTTTCGATGCCTTCGGCGACGACGCGCATGTCGAGCCGCTGGGCAATGTCGAGAATTGCGCTCACCACCACTTCGCCGGGCTGATCGACCCCAAGCTGCTCAACGAATGAGCGGTCGATCTTGATGATGTCGACTGGAAAACTCAGGAGATGCGTGAGTGAGGCAAAGCCGGTGCCGAAATCATCCAGCGCCACCAGCAGACCCTTGGCGCGAAGCTCCTCGACGGCATGCGGCACGGCCTGGTCGTTGCCGCCCATGAACACGGATTCGTTGACTTCGAGCACGACGTGGCGCAGCGGCACGTTGTGATAGGCGAAGATATCGGCCATGCGCTCGGCGAGGTCGCCGCGCTGGAAGTCACCGGTCGTGACGTTGACGCCGACATGCTGGAACGGGATTTCGGCATCGAGCCAGGTGCGGACGTCGCGCGCGACATTATCCAGCATCTGGCCGGTGAGTTCATAGGCGATGCGCGGATCGGCGAAGGCGGAATGAAATTCACCCGCCGAGGCGATGCGGCCTTCGGCGGTTTGCAGGCGCGCAAGGGCTTCAAGGCCTATGATCTCGCCTGTGTCGAGCCGAACGATGGGCTGGTAGAAGGGCAGGATGCGCTTTTCGGTTATAGCGGCATCGATCTCGCGGACGGCGGCGATGCGCTGCACCATGGCGGTGCGCAGATCGGGACGAAAACCGGCATAGCCGCCACGGTGGGTCTGCTTGGCCTGATATAGCGCGACATCGGCGTTCTGGATCAGGGTGTCGGGATCGGTGCCATCCAGCCCATAAACCGCGCCGCCCAGGGTCACATGGGCGGCAATCGACTGGTGATCGACGGTCACCATTCCGGACGCGGCCTCGATGATCCGGTCGCTGGCGCGCTGGAGGGATTCGTGATCGGCGCAATCGGAGACCAACAGCGCCATTTCGTCGCCGCCAAGGCGGCAGGCGAGGATATCGGAGCCCACGGTTCTTAGCCGCTCGGCGACAGCGCGGAGCAGTGCGTCGCCTGCCGCGTGGCCGATACTGTCATTGACGAGCTTGAGGTGGTCGATGTCGAGAAGGATCAGACCGAAAGGGTCGCCGGCAGCCATGCGTTCGTCGAGCACCATGTTGAAATGGGCGCGATTGGGCAGGCCGGTCAGCACATCGAAATAAGCGAGCCGGTAGCTGTGGGCCCGCACGCGTTCATGTTCGATGGCGAGGGCACAAAGATGGAGGCAAGTCCCGACCATCTTGCGTTCGAGCGGCGTGGGGCCGCGGGCTTCGCCATAATAGAAGGCAAAGGTTGCGACCACCTGGCCGGCATTGTTTCGAACCGGGCTCGACCAGCAGGCAAGAAGGCCGAGCGGCAGGGCCAGTTGCTTGTACTCGGCCCAAAGCGGATCGGAGGCGATATCGGTGACTTCCACCGGCTCGTTGCGCCAGGCGGCGGTGCCGCAGGAGCCGGCTACAGGAGTGGCGACGAGGCCATCGATGGCGGCGCAATATGATGGCGGCAGGTTGGGCGCGGCAAGCGTATAAAGGCGCTTGGCCTGATCGACGAGGAGGATCGACGTCTTGACCCCGGGCGCGTTGCGTTCGACGGCGCGGCATAGGATCGTGCCGATGTTGCGCAGCGCGTCCCCACGCGCCACCGCTTCCAGCACTTCGGTCTGGAGGCGCAACAGCAGTTCGGTTTCACTGGCAGCCATGATGGCTCTCGCGGATCGGCACCAGAGCTTATAACGCGGGTCTGAAGGGCAGGTTGTAATTTTGTTGAGATTTGATGCACGTTTGTTAAGTCCGTGCAGATCAATGGGGGCAAGCCCCGCGCCTAGTCTTCGTCCTTGTCGTCGCCAGGTTCATCGTCGCGGGCCGGGATGACGTAGGTGCCGCTCAGCCAGCGGTTGAGGTCGATATCGGCGCAGCGCTTGGAGCAGAAGGGCTTGAACTCTTCAACCGTGGGCTTGCCGCAGATGGGGCACTTCTTTTCGGCCATCAGACGCCCGAAAGGGTGGACTGGTTGAGCCAGTTGAAGTGCACAGGGTAGCCCTCGCCGGCAAGAAGCTGGGTCACTTCGTTGAGCGGC
Source organism: Devosia aurantiaca (assembly GCF_011058215.1). Lineage (GTDB taxonomy): Bacteria > Pseudomonadota > Alphaproteobacteria > Rhizobiales > Devosiaceae > Devosia > Devosia aurantiaca. The sequence goes on along the minus strand of NZ_JAALFG010000001.1, from coordinate 1,200,696 downwards.
AGGCCGACCACGGCGGAATAGGAGCCGGACATCTTGACGGCAAAGGAGCCGGCAATGCCCTGGATGGCGTAGCCACCGGCCTTGTCGCGCCATTCGGCGCTGGCGAGATAGGCTTCCATTTCCTTGTTGGAGAGGCGCTTGAAGCGGATGCGGGTCTCGACCAGGCGGTGACGGCGGGCGCCGGAGGGGGTGATCAGGGTGACGCCGGTGAAGACGCGGTGCGAGCGTCCGGACAGCATGCGGAGGCAATCGGATGCCTCTTCCATTGTCTCCGCCTTAGGCAAGATGCGACGGCCGACGGCGACGACGGTATCGGCAGCAAGCACGAGCGAATTGGAGCCGAAGCCGGCAACGCGGGCCTTGTGCTGCGCCGTAAGAGCCTTGAGGTCGGCCAGGCGCTGTGCCAGCTTGCGCGGCAATTCGCCCTTTTCCGGTGTCTCGTCGACATGAGCCGGCACAAGATGCTCGGGCTCGACGCCGATCTGGTTCAGCAAGGCGAGCCGACGCGGCGAGGCGGAGGCCAGGATCAGTTCGGGACGTCCGGCCATCAGCTCAAATCACTTAAAACGATAGGTGATGCGACCCTTGGTGAGGTCGTAGGGGTCATTTCGCACAGGACCTTGTCGCCGGCGAGAACGCGGATGCGGTTCTTGCGCATGCGGCCAGCGGTGTGTGCGATGATCTCGTGTTCGTTTTCCAACTTGACGCGGAACGTCGCATTGGGGAGCAATTCAGTCACCACGCCCGGGAATTCGAGCACTTCTTCCTTCGCCATTCTATCTCCTGATCAAACCCATAGGGCCATCGCTCGCCGGCCACGGGTCGGAAAGTGGCCCCTACCTACTTCAATTCAATGGTTTTGTGAACCACCGGAAACCAGTGGCTCGAGCCGGCTCCTGACGCGCTTGCGTAGCCCATCGCGCAGATCCCGATACGCCCCCAGGACCAGCTCGCGATTGCCTTCGACCAGCGAAGGATCGGGAACGTCCCAGACTTCAACCGCACCGGCTTCGAGGCCCTTGCGGGCGACGGCGTCGGGGGCGTCGGCGGAAAGGGTGATGACGAGATCGAAATGGTTGGCAACCAGCTCGTCCAGGATATGGGGCGTATGGACGCTCATATCAATGCCGACCTCTTCCATGACTTCGTGCACGAACTGATCCGCCTTGCCGCCATGAACGCCGACCGAGCGGGCGATGACGCGGCCGGGAAAGGCCTGGCGGGCGAGCGCCGCGGCGATAGGCGAGCGCACCGAATTCATGGAGCAGACAAAAAGGACGGTGGGCAACTGGCTCGTCGCCTCATCGATGCGCGAGGCATAGGGCTGGACGGCGCAGATGAGGGTGAAGAGGCGCCGCGCCGTGTTGAGATCGATGATCAGCTTATTGGTGAGGCGGGTGCGCAGGAGCTCGGCGGCTTCGTTGTGCATGCCGCGGCGGGCCATGTCGACGGTTTCAATCTGGAAGGGCTGGGCCGAGCGGATAGCCTCGTAATAGGCGTCGCGGATGCGGAAGTAATCACGGATCAGCCGGCGGAACGGGGTCAGCGACAGGTAGTGCGCGGCGATCGGCTGGAAGGTTTCGGGGTCGCGGACATCGAGCACGATGGAATTGCCGATGATCGAGACATGGAGGGCATAGGGTCCAACAGCGGAGACCCGGGCCGGCTTGAAGCTATTGTCCTCAAGCAGGTCATAGATGGCGATGCGCCATTCGTGCACCTCGTCGGGATTAATCGAGATGATGGTGTTGGGATCGAGCGTGACGGTGACCAGCCGGTCCTTGTCCGTGGTCGCCGCCGCCTCTTTGCCCATCGAGATGCTCAATGGTTGAGCCGGATGGAAATGGAGCGCCCATGGCCGTCGAGATCTTCGACGCCGGCAATGGTCACGGCCGGTTCGGCGAGTGCCGAAAGCGAGGACGGGGTGCAGCCCAGGATCGAGGTGCGCTTCATGAAATCGAGGACGCCGAGGCCCGAGGCGAAGCGGGCGGAGCGGGCCGTGGGCAGGACGTGATTGGAGCCGCCGACGTAGTCGCCGATGGCTTCGGGCGTGTGGTGGCCAAGAAAGATCGCGCCGGCATGGCGGATGGCGCGGAGCAGCGCCTGGGGGTCGTCGAGCGCCAGTTCGACATGTTCGGACGCGATGCGATTGGCAAGGCCGGCGGCCTCGTCGAGCGAGGCGACGGTGATGATGGCGCCCAGTTCGTCCCAGCCTTCGCGGGCCATGTCGCCCTTGGGCAGGAGGGTAAGCTGGCGATCGACTTCGGTTTCCACCGCGTCGGCGAGGCTTGCGTCGGTGGTGACAAGAATGGACTGGGCCCCTGCCCCGTGCTCGGCCTGGGCGATGAGATCGGCGGCAACCCAGGCGGGGTTGGCCGAGCCGTCGGCGATAACGAGAACCTCGGAGGGACCGGCGATCATGTCGATGCCGACCTGGCCGAAGACCTGGCGCTTGGCGGTGGCGACATAGGCATTACCCGGACCGGTGACCTTATCGACACGCGGAATGGTGGCGGTGCCATAGGCAAGGGCCGCGACGGCTTGGGCGCCGCCGATGCGGTAGATTTCGGTGATGCCGGCGATCTCAGCTGCCGCAAGGATGGCTGGATTGATCTCGCCGCTGGGCGTGGGCACGACCATCGCGATGCGGCCGACGCCGGCGACATGGGCGGGCACGGCGTTCATCAGCACCGAGGAGGGATAGGAGGCAAGGCCGCCGGGGACGTAGATGCCGACGGCATCGACGGCGGTCCAGCGCGAGCCGAGGGTGACGCCGAGAGCGTCGGTATAGACGTGGTCCTCGGGCTTCTGCTTTTGGTGATGCGCGCGGATGCGGTCATGCGCCGTTTGCAGCGCCGCGCGGACATTGGACGGCACCTGGGCGGCGGCACTGGCAATTTCGTCGGCGGTGAAGCGCAGGGTTTGGGCCGTGACATTGGCGCGGTCGAAGCGGTTGGTCAGCTCGACCACGGCCTCGTCGCCGCGGTGGCGGACATCGGCGATGATCGCGGACACGGTATCGTTGACGTCCTGGCTCGACTCGCGCTTGGCGCCGAGCAGGTCGGTGAAGCGGGCTTCGAAATCTGGCTGCGTGCTATCGAGACGAAGGGGCATGGATCTAGTCGTGCTTGGGCTTGGCGGCGGCAGCCCAGGCGGCGCCGAGATCGGCCAGGCGGGCTTCAAGATATTCGACATCGAGGCGGACGGTGCCGCCACCAGCGAGGCGCAGCTCGACAATGCCGGAAGGCGCGTCGGTGGGCTCGAAATGGATGGCGAGCAGTTCGAGGACACCCTCGGGCGCCGCTGGGTCGAAGCCGGCATATTTAACATCGGTGACGCCATCGAAATGGAGCGCGGCGCGCTTGCGCAGGCCCTTGCCGCGACCCTCGTCGGAGGTCCAATCGAAGCGATTCATGAGGAGGGCAAAGCGGCGGTCGGCCTTGGCATAGCCCATGTCAGTGGTGCGGATCACGGCGTCCTGCACATGGGCGGACACGACTTCGAGGTCTTCGGCATCAAGCGCGATCAGCTTGAGATCAGTCATGGGAAGGCCTTGCTGGACTAGATGTGCTTATGTCGGCGCTGGGTTTTCGATCTACAAGGTTGCGCAAGCGGGGGCAATGCGAGTGTGCAGGGACGTGCCGAAACGCCGCCCGGCCCGAAAGGAACATCCGAGCTTCAGCGCGATTGAGCCCGCATGGGAACACACCTGATCGGAACAGCGGCTTGGAGCGTCGGGCATTCCCTGCCGGGTTTTGCCCAAGAGGGGAGCGCGCTGGAGCGGTATGCCTCGGTGTTTTCGGTGGTGGAGGTCAATTCGAGCTTTTACCGGCGGCACCAGCGCAGCACCTGGCAGCGGTGGCACGATGCGGTGCCGGAAGGGTTTCGCTTTTCGGTGAAGCTGATTCGCACTGCGACGCATGAAAAGGCGTTGGTTGGGGTGGAAGACGACATTGCCCTGTTCTTCGAGGATCTTGCGCCTCTAGGAGACAAGCTTGGTGCGGTTTTGGTGCAGTTGCCGCCAAAGCTGGCGTTCGACCCTTTGGTCGCGCGAGCTTTCTTCGAGGCGGTCAGGCGGCAGACCAGCGTGCCGGTATATCTCGAACCGCGGCATGTGAGCTGGGCGGAGGCGGAGGTCGACGACGGGTTGTTGGCCGATGTGGAGGTCGGGCGCGTGCTGGCGGATCCGCAGAAGGAGGAGCTGGCTGCGGCGGCGAAGGGTGCGCGCTATCTGCGGCTGCATGGATCGCCGAAAATCTACTATTCGGCCTATTCGGACGAGGCGCTGCGGCACTATGCCGGGCTGGTGACGTTAGCGCCTGAGCCGGTCTGGTGCATCTTCGACAATACCGCATCGGGTGCTGCGCTTCGCGATGCCATGCGCTTGCGCGAGATGGTCGGTGCGCCGCGTTAGCGACGCACAATCCCCCGCCATTCGAGCATAGCTCTCGTGGCCTGCTCGCCTCCGATCACGCCACCGGCGTGATCGGCCCCCGTGGGACGGCTCTCAGCCCGCTAGCCGTTCGATCTCGGCGCCGCAGCGGCTGAGTTTTTCTTCGAGGCGTTCAAAGCCGCGATCAAGGTGGTAGATGCGGTTGACCACGGTTTCGCCCTTGGCGGCGAGGCCGGCGATGACCAGCGAGACCGAAGCGCGCAGGTCGGTGGCCATGACCTGGGCACCCTTGAGCTGGGACCGGCCATGAACCGTGGCGAGCTGGCCATGAACCGCGATGTCGGCGCCGAAACGGGCGAGTTCGGCCACATGCATGTAGCGGTTCTCGAAAATGGTCTCGCGAATGTTGCTGGTGCCCTGGCTCATGGTCATCAGCGCCATGAACTGGGCCTGAAGATCGGTCGGGAAGCCCGGGAACGGGTCGGTGTCGACATCGACCGGCTTGATGCCGGAGCCGTTGCGGCGGACGCGAAGGCCATTGGCCTCAGGGGTGAGCTCGGCGCCGGTCTGGGCCAGGATATCGAGCGCGGCCTGAAGATGCTCGGGCCGGGCGCCCTTGAGCAGCACGTCGCCGCCCGTCATGGCCGCCGCCATGGCAAAGGTGCCGGTTTCGATGCGATCGGGGATGACGTCGACGGTCGCGCCATGGAGACGCTCGACGCCCTCGATGGTCAGCGTCCTCGTGCCGATGCCCGAGATCCTGGCGCCCATGGCGACGAGGCACTCGGCGACATTGGTGATCTCGGGTTCCTGGGCGGCATTCTCGATGGTGGTCGTGCCCTTGGCGAGGGTGGCGGCCATCAGAATAGTGTGCGTGGCGCCGACCGAGACCTTGGGGAAGTTGACGGTGGCACCGACAAGGCCACCCTGGGGGCGCGGGCGACCACATAGCCGTCGTCGATGTCGATTTCGGCGCCGAGTTCCTTGAGGCCGTAAAGGAAAAGATCGACCGGGCGGGTGCCGATGGCGCAGCCGCCGGGCAACGAAACGCGGGCCTCGTGGCAACGGGCCAGGAGCGGGCCGATGACCCAGAAGCTGGCGCGCATCTTGGAAACCAGCTCATAGGGCGCGGTGGTGTCGACGATGTCGGCGGCATGAAAGGTCATGCGCTGGCCGACCACGTCGTCCTCGCCGCGGCGGCGGCCCTGAACGGAGATGTCGACGCCGTGGTTTTCCAGAATGCGCTCGAGCTGCTTGACGTCGGCAAGGCGCGGCACGTTTTGCAGCACCAGCGGCTCTTCGGTCAGAAGCGAAGCGATCATCAACGGCAGGGCGGCATTCTTGGCGCCCGAGATGGGGATTTCGCCCACGAGCTCATTGCCACCGACCAAACGAATACGATCCATAAAGTGAAGTCCTCTTGATGGGCCCTTGGGGCCCGTTCCCTGGGGAGGCAAGGCGAGGTCTTCGTTGCCGCGTAGGCCAGACCAGCCGTTCTCATGACGGTGAAACGCGATGTTCGCCGGAAATGGTTTACGGTTTATTGTCCGTGTCCGTTCCGGGGTCCGGCTCGGGACCACTGGCATCGTCCCCGAGGGCACGTGCCTTGGCCTGATCCTTGCGGCGCCTCAAGTTCTCACGCAGCTTTGCGGCCAATCTTTGCTCGCGCAGCTCCGCCTGTTCCGATTTGCCCATGGTTTGCCGGTGATCGAGTCGATGGCTGGGTAATAGGCCCTTTTGCGCTTGCGTCGAGCCGGACCCTATGGCAAAGGAGCCCCCGTCGCCGCAGGGCCCTGCCCGCATCAGCCGACACGATGCTGCCGTAGCTCAGTGGTAGAGCACTCCCTTGGTAAGGGAGAGGCCGACAGTTCAATCCTGTCCGGCAGCACCAGTTTTCTCAACAGATTTGATGTGTAGCGCGCCGTTCAGGACGGCGTGGTCTCGTTGTTGGTTTTGACCAAACGATCGTCGGTGAAAAGGGACCAGACGGCGATAAAAAGGGCCGCAACGAGGGGGCCGAGGACAAAGCCGTTGGCGCCGAAGAGCGAGAGGCCGCCCAGGGTCGAGATCAGGACCACATAATCGGGCAGACGCGTCTCACGGCCGACGAGGATGGGGCGGAGGACGTTGTCGATCGTGCTGATCACGAGAGCGCCGACAAGGATCAGGATAATGCCCTTGGTGATGTCGCCGGTGAACAGCAGGTAAAGCGCAAACGGTCCCCAGACGAGAAAGGCGCCGACGGCGGGGGAGAGCGACAGCACGGCCATGACGACGCCCCAGAGCAGCGGGGCTTCAAGGCCCAGGAGCCAGAAGGTGAGGCCACCGAGGCCACCCTGGACGATGGCGATGACGATGTTGCCGCGCATCGTGGCCTTGACCACGGACGTGAACTTTTTGGCGATGTGGTCGGTGCGGCGGCGCTCGAGGGGAATGGCATCGCGCAGAGTTTGGGCGAGCTGTCGGCCGTCGCGGAAGAGGAAGAACAGCAGGTAAAGCATGATCGCAAGGCTCACCAGGAACTGGAGCGTGCTTTGGCCCAAGTCCACGGCCTTGGTGGCAAGGGTCTGGCTGGTACTGGCGAGGAGCGCCATCAGGCTTTCATGGATTTCGCGGGGATTGCCAAGGTTGAGGCTGTTCAGCGCATTGTTGACGTAGTCGGGGAGGACGCTTTGGGCCTGCGCGACCAAGTCGGCAAGGCTGAGATTGCTTTCCCGTATGCGCCGGTAAAGGCTCGCGACTTCGGCGGAAAGCGTTGTTGCCAGCATGATGATCGCCGGGACGACGACCACGAGGACGCAGATCAGCACGGAGAGGGCAGAAGCAACGCTTTTGCGGCCCCTGAGCCAGACGGTCAGCCGCCGATGCATGGGATAGAATAAGAGGGCGAGGATCACGGCCCAAAGGATCGCGCCGTAGAAGGGCAACAGCAGCCAGAAGAACACGGCCGAGATGATCACGATCGCGGCGATAAAGGCGGCGTTCTGGATGGTTGGCGTCGACAAGGGCAGCCCTCCGTTCGGTCCTTCGACCGCTGGCCTTGCTCTAAGCCGAATGGCCCCCGGTTCGTTGCACTGGGCTAACGATGGTCGGCAATTGGTTCGACGAGGCCGAACATGGGGCCGAAGCCGCCGTGCCAGGAGAAGTCGTTGCGGCCCCGTTCGGGATCGTAGAGGCCGGTGCCGCGGCCGCCGTCGAGATAAAGCGCGTCCTGGCAGTCGAGGCGATCCTGGAACAGGCGTCCGAGGTCGAAGAATTGACCGGGCGTTCGCTGATGGCGAAGCGGACGAGACCATCTGCGCAGATGCCGACGCCGCTGCGGGGCCGGCGCTCGGTCGATCCTTCGATCAGGATCGGGTTGAGCGCGCCGTCGATGACCAGCATGGGTCCGGACTGGGTGGCGATCAAGGCTTCGGGTTCGTCGTCGAGGTAGCGATCGGTAGGGAGGATGCCGGCGCCGGGGGCGTAACGAAGAAGATGCCGTTTGGCCGTTTGTAGAAGTTGGGCACGGAGCCGGAGGCGTCATCAAGTTGCTCTCGATTGGCTGGACGCAGGGTTTTCCCGCCTTCGACATAGAGGCCCATGGGGGTGAAGTCGGACCAGTACATGCCGGCATTGAGGCCGAAGACCAGGCGCTCTCCTTGCGCCTCCAGGGCGCGGGCGACGGCACCGAAGGAGCGGAAAGGAGCGCCTTCATCCTCCTGCCAGAAGAGCCGCAGATCAGCATCAGCGGGGTCGATGGTACAAACGAGGAAATCGGTCGAAGCGTAGCTTTCCTGCTCACACGGGCTGGCGGCCATGCTGGGCTGCGCGACCATGAAGAGCAGCGCGAAAGGAAAGGTCGCCCAGAGGGCCTTGCGAAGGAGCGAAAACGACAAACGGCCAAACTCAAGTTGCGGGTTTAAAGTCTGCGCCCGGCATAGTGGGACATCGACTAAGGCTGGGCGACCTACAATTTTGTTATCCGGAGCGCGCGTCAGAGGTCGCTTGGCGCGTCAATGGAGAGGAAGGGCGGGGTTTCGAGGAGGCCGGGAATGGCGTGTCGGGCGGCAACGCTCTGCAGAGTTTCGATCAGGCCCTTGTATGGTTCGGTGCGCCGATATTGTGAGGGGACCAGAGCGACGATGCGGCGGGGCGGCGCCTGGACGCGATAAAGGCGCAGATTGGTGGCGGTAAGGTTTTGCTGCACCGTGGTGAGGCCGGGCGCAAGGCAGACGCCGGCCCCTGCCCCGACAAGGCCGATGGCAGTGTCGAAGCTGCGGCACTTGGCGACGACGTGGTGCTGCGGCAGGAGCTTGTCGTACCATTCGGCGACGCGCTGGGCCTGCTGGCTGCCGAAGATGAACTGGATCGAGCGGTTAAGCATGGTCCATTGGTCGGGCGGAAGCTCGCGTTCCGGATCGGTCACGCCGTCGAGGACAAGGCTTTCCGGCACGACGAGGACATGGGGGTCCTCGACCAATGGCACCTGGACGAAACCGACGCTGGCCTGGGCGACCGAATTGGTGGCGAGGAGGCCGACATTGACGCGGCGGCTATAAAGCATGTCGAGGATTTCGGCGGGCGAACTTTCCTGGAGGTCGAAATCGAGACCCGGATAGTACTCCTGCATATGCCTCAGCGCCGGTGGTACGAGGACGCGCAGCACCGAATTGATGCCGGCAATGCGCAGGGTCAGCCGCTCGCCGCCGCTGAACTGGGCGAGGCCATCTTCAAGATCGCTTATCAGGCGCAACACCTGCTCGACCTTGGGCAGCAGGAACTGGCCTGCTTCGGTCAGCTCCATTTCGTTTGAGCGACGATGGAAAAGCAGCGTGCCGATATTGGCTTCGAGCTTGCCCAATTGCTGGGACAGCGAAGGCTGGGCAAGGCCGAGTTGCTTGGCTGCCTTGGTGAGGGTTTCGGAATGAGCGACGGCCCAGAAGATGCGCAGCTGATGGAGGGTGAGATCGCTGGCCTTGGGCTGCACGCGCGACAAGGATCGTCCTTCGCGTGGTTTGCCGTCCATTGCCATGACCATCCTCCGACCGCTTGAGCGGCGTTCTTTTTGCTGGTTTTCCAGTTTAAGGCAAAGCTGGCTGAGTTAAAGCCTTTATCGCCCACGGCCGGAAAGTTGGGACGCCAAGCGGATTTGCCTATGGCACCGATAGGCTCCGACGCGCTTGTGTGGATTTCCCGCTTGGGGCAGCATTGCCGGCCGTGATGAAAGAGTTGCCTTTATGATCGAAGAGCGGACGGAGCAGCCCATCGTGCGCCACCGGCCGCCAGCGATCGCGCCTGTCGCGGTGCCAATGTTTGCGCGCAAAGGTAACACTGCGCGGCGCCGCAGGCTGGAAAACGGCGCCGTGTTCGGCGTGCAGATCATTCTGGCACTGCTGCTGCTTGCCGGGATGTATGCGCTCAATGCCGTGGGCGGCAATTTGGTCATGCCCAATCCCAATGACATCGTCGCCGAAAGCGTCCTCATGTGGTCGGACGGCACGATGCTGAAAGGCCTGGGCGAGTCGCTGACGGTGATCAGCCTGGGATTTCTCCTCTCGGCGTCGACCGGCATTTTCCTGGGCGTGCTGCTGGGTGGCTTTCGCGTGCTGGGACGGGTGCTCGACCCCTTTGTCAACGCGATGAATTCGACACCGGGCGCAGCCTTTATTCCGCTGATCATCGTCTGGTTCGGGCTTTATACCGAGGCCAAGGTGGTGGTGGTGTGGAACGCGGCGTTTTTCCCCATCCTCATCAACACCACCGCCGGCATTGCTAATGCCAACAAGGAGCTGGTCGAGATGGCGCGGGCTTTCGGGGCTAAACGGGCGACGCTGTTCTGGAGGGTCATGGTGCCCGATGCACTGCCGTCGATCCTCAGCGGGCTGCGGATCGGGGCGGCGATCTGTACGGTCGGAACGGTGATTGCGGAGCTTACCATGGCGCAATCCGGTCTTGGCGGGCTTTTGGCGGCGGCGGGCAATCGGTTCCAGATGGACCGCTATTTTGCGGTGGTGATCGTCTTGATGGCGCTCGGAACGCTGATCACGGCCATGCTGCGGCTGGCGGAACGGCGGATCGGGCGCTGGCGCGTAAGCCTGGCAGATGGGCGCTAGATGAGCGCGCCAATTATTTCGCTGCGGCACGTGGGCAAGTCGTTCAAGGACGGCGAGGTCAGGGCGCTCGAGGATATTTCCTTCGATGTGCGGCCGGGCGAATTCGTCAGCCTTGTGGGACCGAGCGGCTGTGGCAAGACGACGTTGCTGCGCATCATCAATGGGCTGATCGCGCCTGACGAGGGCGAGGTGCACGTGATGGGTGCGGCGCCTCAGCCGGGGCCGGACCTTGCCATGGTGTTCCAATCAGCGCGGCTTTTGCCGTGGCTGACGGTGGCGGGCAATATCGAGTTCGTGCTGCAGCTCAAGGGGTTGCCGGGGAGCGAGCGACCGGCGCGGGCGCGGGCCTTGCTAGGCGCGGTCGGGCTGCGGGAATTCGCCGAGGCGTTTCCGCATGAGCTCTCGGGCGGCATGCAGCAGCGCGTCGGGCTGGCGCGGGCGCTGGCGGTTGAGCCCAAGGTGTTGTTGATGGACGAGCCGTTTGCGGCGCTCGATGCGATGACGCGCGAAGTGCTGCGCAAGGAATTGCTGCAGCTGTGGTCGCGGCGCGGCATCGCCGTAGTCTTCGTGACGCATGATATCGACGAGGCGATCCTCTTGTCGCAGCGGGTGGTGCTGTTGCGGCCACGGCCTGGTCGGATCGACGAGATCGTCGATGTCTCGTTCCCGGAACCGCGCTGGCAGCAAGATCCGCGAACGTCGCCTGCTTTCGTTTCCATGCGCGAGCACCTTTGGGACCGTATCCACGACATGGTTCGGGATGGTGCGGAGCTTGAGGAATTGGCCGGCGCCTTTGGCAATGTGGATTGGTCGACAGCCACGTTCCATAGGTCTTTCCTATAGCATTGATAGGGCGTTAGCCCGGCTTCGGCGCTGTCGCTTGCGCTCCCCTCCCCTAACATGTCAGCCGAGCAACAAGGGGAAAGCCGGTGCTGACCGGATATGCCGCACTCGAAAATCTCTCGCCGATCAGCGCCGCCGACTGGGGCTATGAGCGCGCGGCGCACCTGCTGGAACGCGCCGGTTTTGGTGGTACTCCCGCCGAGATAGAGCGGCTGGCGCGGATGTCTCCAGAAGCGGCGGTGGCCTCGCTGGTCGATTATGCGGCGGTGGACAATGCGCATCTGCCGGCTTTCGAAGAGTCCGGTTTCTGGGAGCCGTCGTTCAAGGACTTTCCGGTGAGCCGGCCGGCGGCAACCGAACTGGCCGAGCAAGCGGGCATGGCGATGGGCGTTGCGGTGAAGCCCGGCGGCGACCGGCCGCTGCAGCCAGTGACCAATCGTTTTTTCTACTGGCTTCGCGCCACGGTGCTGGAAACGCGGCGCCTGGCTTTCTGGTGGCTGGACCGGATGGTCACCACCAATCGGCCGCTCGAAGAAAAGATGACGCTGTTCTGGCATGGGCATTTTGCCACCAGCGAAGAAAAGCTGCGCGATTATCGCAAGATCCAACTGCAGCTCGAAACGCTGCGCAGAGGCGCAACCGGCAATTTCGGCGATCTCCTTATCGCAGTCGCAAAGGACCCGGCCATGCTGGTGTTTCTCGATGCGGCGCAGAATGTCAAAGGCGCGCCCAACGAGAATTTCGGCCGCGAGGTCATGGAACTCTTCACCATGGGCGTCGGCAACTATTCCGAGGACGACATCCGCGAGGCGGCGGCAAGGGCCTTCACCGGTTGGGGCAATGACGACCTCCAATTCGTCATCGATCCGGAAAAGCATGACGCGGGCACGAAACTCTTCCTGGGCCGGGAAGGCAATTTTGCCGGCGAAGACATCTTGCGCATCATTCTCGAGCAGCGGCAGACGGCGATCTACATCGCCTCGAAAATCTACCGCTTCTTCGTGCGCGAAGAGATTTCGCCCGAGTTTGCCGAGAAGCTGGGCAGTCTCCTGCGCGACAATGGCTATGAGATCGCGCCCTTTCTTCGCACGATCTTTCTTTCCGAGGACTTTTATTGCGAGGCGTCGGTCGCGACGCATATCAAGTCGCCGACCGAGCTTCTGGTATCGACCTATCGCAAGCTTGGGCTGATCGCGCTGCCGGGGATCCCCGACCCCTATACGGTGAGCAAGACGTTGGGACAGGTATTGCTTTATCCGCCTACGGTGGCGGGATGGAGCGAGGGCCGGGCTTGGATCACGCCGGGGCTTTTGTTCGAGCGGGCCAATTTTGCGCGCGAAGTGATGTTCCCCAACATCATCGAGTTTCGCGATCCCAACCATAATCCGGGCGGCGAGGTGCGGCGGGTCAACCGCAACATCATCGCGGGCATGGAGATCACTGCGGCAACAATGGAAGAGGGCGCGGCGCCAAGCAAGGTCGCCGGCATGCAGGAAGCGTTCAACACGCGCTATGCGAGCCTCATGGGCTATTCCGAAGCGCTGCGGAAACTTAGGCCCCTGCCCCGAATGGCGGCGCAATTCTCGCTGACCGACATCGTCACCGATGCCGGCGCGACCGACGCCGCCGAGGCCGTCGATGCGCTGATCCGGCAATTGCTGCGCGTGCCGCTGACGCCCCCGGCCCACGCTGCGCTGATCGAAACGCTCACCGCCGAACTGGGCACGGCCGATCTCGCCCAAGCGCAGACCTATCTCGAGCACCCGCTGCGCCTGGTGGCGCATCTGATCATGAGCTCACCCCAGTTTCAGCTCGCCTGACGCTCCGGAGGAACACGAATGGCCAAGACACCAAAGCTATCGAGCGGAGAGCGGGAACAGCTGATCGAGGCGGGTTTCGGCTCGATGGTGCTGGAAGGCGCCGGAGGCGTCGCGACGTCGCCGGTGTGGTCTAAGGTCGCCGATGCGCAGGCCGACAAGAACGAGCGGATCCTTGTCATCGTAGAGCTTTCGGGCGGCAATGATGGACTGAATACGGTCGTGCCCTATGGCGACGACGCCTACTACAAGGCGCGACCGAATCTGGGACTGCGCAAGGACAAGCTGCTGCGGATCGACGATCACTTCGGTTTCCAGAAGACCATGGGCGGCTTCGAGCGGCTCTACAAGGATGGGATGATGGGAGTGGTGCATGGCGTCGGCTATGACCAGCCTTCGTTTTCGCATTTTTCCTCGATGGCCTTCTGGCAGACCGGCGCGCCCAATAGCGGCGAGGCCTATGGCTGGCTGGGGCGCATGGCCGATGCCATCGACCCGCTAGGGCATACCACCAATTTCTTGGTCAATATCGACGACAGCCAATCGCTCGCCGTGCGGGCGATGAACCATGTGCCGCTGGTCTTCAACGATCCGGACAATTTCACCCGCCACATGTTTCATGAGCAGCAGGAGGCGATCGCCGCCGTGGATGCCCGCGGCAATGGCAGCGCCAACCCGTCGCAGGATTTCCTGTTCGACATCCTTTCGAGCGCCAACAGGTCCGAGCACCTGGTTCGCGACGCCTGGAATGCCTATTCGACGCCGATCGACTATGGCCTTGCGCCCTTTGGGCTCGAACGGGTGGCGGCGCTGATCGCTGCCAATTTCCCGACCAAGGTCTACTACGTCCCCTATCGCAATAATGCCTTCGATACGCATGTCTATCAGGGCGATCTTCATGCGCGGCTGTGGTCCTATACATCGGACCATATCTCCGCCTTCGTGAGCGACATGGAGCGGCTGGGCCGGGGCGACGACGTGGTCGTCATGGTGTTCAGCGAATTCGGCCGCCGGGTGGCGGAAAATACCAGCCTCGGCACCGACCACGGTACGGCGGGGCCGGCCTTTATCATTGGCAAGTCGGTGGCCGGTGGCCAGTATGGTGCGCCACCGAGCCTCACCGATCTCGACGAGGGCAACCTCAAATTCACCACCGATTACCGGCGCATTTATTCGACGCTGATCGAGGGCTGGATGGGGCACCGGGAGACCTCGGCCATCCTGCGCAACGATTTTCAACCGCTTCCGATCTTCGGCCGGGCTGCCTAGGCGCCTTGCCGTTTCTTAGCGCGGCGAGGGCCGCAGGAGTTTTGCAATGCATGTGACGACCAATAACAAGATGCGCAACGGAGCGCGCGTAGCAGCAGCCGCGGTTCTCAGCCTTTTGGCTGCCGGAACGGCGATGGCGCAGCCGGCCGACATGCTCGAGCTCAAGCTTGCGCTGGGCGTGGCGGACACGCAATTCAACCTGACTACGGGTTCGATCTTCCAGCTGGCCGAGCAGTTTGGCTTTTATGAAAAGCATGGGGTCAAGGTCACCATCGTGCCGCTCGACGGCACGCCGCAGGCGGTAGCAGCACTCAATGCCGGGGCTGTCGACATTGCCGATATCGGCATCGACACAGCATTACGCCTGCGTGCCGAGAACGACCTGCCGATCCGTGGTTTCGTTGCGACCGGCCGCGGCGCCGCCTTTCTGATCGCCACGAAATCGGACATCGAAACGGTCGAAGACCTCGCCGGCCGCTCCCATGCCATCGCCGATAATGGCAGCCTCGACCACACGCTCACCGAAGCCGTGCTGCGCAGCTATGGTGTTGCAACCGATGCGCCGGACTTCGTGGCCATCGGCGCGCCGGATGTTCGCATCCAGGCGCTGGCCGCGGGCCGGATCGACGCGACGACCGTGTCCTACGGCACGTATCTTTCGATCAACAACCCGCCCGGCATTCATGTTCTCGTCGAGCCGGATGACTTCTCGGAGCGCGCGCCGGCCCTGTCCAATTTCGTGGCCGCACTCGACACGACGATCGACACCAAGGGTGAGGCCATCCAGCGCTTTACCACGGCGCTGATCGACGCATCGCGCGCCATGGCCAACGACCCAGAGCGCTGGATCGCCGCCATCACTGAAGGCCGTCCGGACATCACGCCGGAAAACATCCGACTGACCAGCGACCTCGTCCAGACCCGCTGGTGCGTCAACGGCTGCGTCAGCCCTGTCGAGGTCACCAAGACGGTGGATTTCAGCTATGAAAATCCGGAATTTGCAGACGTGACCAAAGTGTCGCCGGACGACATCATCGACCAGAGCTTTGTGACCAAGGCGCTCGACGAGCTTGGCGAGTTCGAGGGCGAGACCATCGACGTTCGCTGACCCTTGATCCTGGCTGGCGGGGCTTTTCTCGCCAGCCATTTCGGCACGACCTCTCCTAACCAATCCATACCGACGCTAACCGGCCACAAGTTTTGGAACTGTGGCGGGTTCGCGGCGTTCGGAGAGCATCACGCCAAGGAGGGACTCAATGGCCGAGCAGCTTTCGTCGCACGCGAACCACAGAGGTTTTGGTTTCTGGTGGACGATGCTGGTGGCTGTGATCCTGGTGTTGTTCGGGCTGCCAATCGCTGTTGGCGGACTGTGGCTGATCACACTGGGTGGCTCATTCTACTATCTGCCGGCTGGGATCGGCCTGTTGCTCACCGCATATTTCCTGTTTCGACGGGAGATGAATGCGGTCTGGATTTACCTCATCACGTTTGTCGCGACCGTCATCTGGGCGTTGTGGGAACGTGGCTTCGAACCCTGGGCGCAGGTGCCGCGGCTCGTGGCGCCGACGGTGGTGCTGGTTCTGGTCTTGACGACATTGCCGACGCTGCGTCGATCGACGAGGCGGATGAGCACGGGCATGGCCGCCGCCGTGGTGACGCTTGCAGGCGCACTGGGCGCGATCAGCGTTGCCAATCACGGTGTCGAAACTGCCTTGGCGCAGGAAACCGAGACGACGGCTGAAGAGCTAACGACAGCGGCTCCTGCGCCCGAGGCACCGGCCGCCGCGTTGGAAGCGCCCGCTGCTCCAGCGACGCTCGAGCAAGCGGCGGCTCCCCTTGCCCCACCTCAGCCGACCTATGTGGCGCTTGAGACGGGAGCCGATTGGCCTGCCTATGGCGGCACGCATGAGGCCTTGCGCTATTCGCCGCTGACGCAGATCACGCCCGACAATGTGGGCGAGCTGGAACAGATTTGGGAGTTCCGCACGGGCGACCTGCCGGAGAACGGCGAGCCGTTCGGCAATCAGAACACGCCCGTCAAAGTCGGCAACCGGCTTTACCTTTGCTCGGCGCTGAACAAGATCTCGGCGCTCGACGCGGCGACGGGCGCTGAGTTCTGGACCTATGATCCGCAGACGCCGGTAGACGCCATCGGCTACAATGCTTCCTGCCGCGGGCTGGTCTATTTCGAGGACCCGACCGCCGAGGCGGACAGCCTTTGCGCGACCCGCGTCGTCAACCTCACGCATGATGCTCGCATGATCGCGCTGGATACGCAGACCGGGCAGCTTTGCCCCGATTTTGGCGAGGGCGGCATCGTCAATCTTCTGGTCGGCATAGGCGACACGGCGCCCGGCTTTTACGCGCCGACCTCGCCGCCGACGCTGGTGCGCGACGTGCTGGTGCTCGGATCGCAGGTCAGCGACGGACAGACGCGCGAGGCACCGTCGGGCGTGATCCGCGGGTTCAGCGCTGTTACCGGCGACCTCAACTGGGCCTGGGACATGGGTCGTCCGGGCGAGACCGGCCTGCCGCCGGAAGGCGAAATCTACACGCCAGGCACGCCCAACGTTTGGACCATCATGTCGGGCGATGACGACCTGGGCATGGTCTACCTGCCGATGGGCAATTCGGCCGTCGATTATTGGGGCGGCGATCGCTCCGAGGCGGAAAACACCTATTCCACGGCGATCGTGGCGCTGGATGTCGAGACGGGTCTCGAGGCGTGGCATTACCAGACGGTCCACTACGACGTCTGGGATTATGACCTTGGTGGCCAAGGCTCGCTGGTGGACTTTCCGACCGCTGACGGTCCCGTTCCGGCGATCATCATGCCGTCAAAACAGGCGCAGTTTTACATCCTCAATCGCGAAACCGGCGAACCGCTGGTGACGATCGAAGAGCGTCCGGCGCCGACGGGTGGCGTCGAGCCGGAGCGGCTGTCGCCGACCCAGCCCTATGTCACCGATTTCCCGAACCTTCTTAAGCCGGACCTGACGGAAGCTGACATGTGGGGCACGACGCCGCTCGATCAGCTCTGGTGCCGCATCCAGTTCCGCCAGGCGACCTATGATGGCGTTTATACGCCGCCGACGGTCGACACGCCTTGGATCCAGTTCCCCGGCTATAACGGCGGTTCGGACTGGGGTGGCGTGGCGATCGACCCGGTAAAAGGCATCATGATCGCCAACTACAACAACATGCCCAACTTCAACCAGCTGGTGCCGCGCGAAGAGGTCGACGCGGCCGGCGTGTTGCCGATCACCGATCCCAATTATGACGCGGAGGCCGGCGGCGGCTCGCATGGCAGCCTCAGCCCGCAGGCGCTGACGCCTTATGGCATTCGCGTCAACGCCGGCTGGCGCGTGCCGTTTACGGGCCTTCTGTGCAAGGAACCGCCATATGGCGGCATAGCCGCGATCGATCTCAACACCCGCGAAGTGCTGTGGGATCGCCCGTTCGGTTCGGCGCGCAAGAACGGACCCTTCGGCATTCCGTCGATGCTGCCGATCGATATCGGCACGCCCAACAATGGCGGCGGTGTCGTCACCGCATCGGGCCTGTTCTTTATCGCTGCCGCAACCGACGACATCCTGCGCGCCGTCGATATCTCGACGGGTGAGGAAGTGTGGCAGGTGACGCTGCCGGCGGGTGGACAGGCAACGCCGATGACCTATGAGGCGGGAGGCCGGCAGATCCTCGTCATCAATGCCGGGGGCCATGACTTCATGGAAACGCCGATTGGGGATTACTTCATCGCCTATGCACTGCCCGGCGACGTGGCTGCGCAAACAGAGCAACCTTAGGGATATGCCGGAGTAGACCTCATCCTGAGCCTGTCGAAGGACGAGGTCGTGGCAGAAAAGTGAGCCCGACCTCGTGGTTCGACAAGCTCACCATGAGGTCTCATTGGTCAGGACAGAATGGAACAAGTCTCAGCCTTTTCCTTCGACATGAGCTATTGCGGTACGCCTCCAACCCTTGGCGAGCTTTGGGGCCGGTGGAACCTCGATCCAGTCTTGCTGACCGGGTTGCTGTTGGTCGCCTTGGTGGGCTTTTTTGCGCTGCGGTCTGCATCCCGGCAGCGGCAGGCGAGTTTTTCGGGCGCCTGGGGTTTGGCG
Organism: Devosia aurantiaca; assembly: GCF_011058215.1. Taxonomy (GTDB): domain Bacteria; phylum Pseudomonadota; class Alphaproteobacteria; order Rhizobiales; family Devosiaceae; genus Devosia; species Devosia aurantiaca. The sequence continues at coordinate 1,182,158 of NZ_JAALFG010000001.1, read as the reverse complement.
GCGGTGCTGTTCGTGTCGCCGCTCTGTGCGCTGACCGTGGCGCTGTTCTCGGCGCGGGTCGGACACCATATCTTGCTGACCATGGTCGTGGCGCCACTTCTGGCCCTGGCCCTGCCAGCTGCCTGGGGCAAACGCGCGGGGCTTGGGCCTGCGCTGGCAGTTTCCACCATTGCGCTATGGCTTTGGCATAGCCCCGATCTTTATGCCTCGGCCTTTTCGCATCCGGCGATCTATTGGGCGATGCAGCTAAGCCTCTTGGGGAGCTTTACCTGGTTGTGGCTCGGTCTTTGGCGCAGCGAGGCGGTGCTCGGTGCGGGTGTTGCGGCGCTGTCGAGTGCGATCCAGATGGGTCTGCTCGGCGCGCTGCTGGTGTTCGCGCCGCAGCCGCTCTACCTGCCGCATTTTGCAAGCTCTGCAGCCTTCGGGTTGGGGCCACTCGAGGATCAGCAACTGGCAGGCATTTTCATGTGGGTGCCGGCCAATCTGCCGCTGATGGCCATCCTGCTCTGGAGGCTGGTGGCCATCATTTCTCCGGCGCGCGAAACGCCTGCGCAATGACGGTTGTCTGGCTTAAATTCATCCACGTCATCGGCATTGGATTGTGGTCGGCAGGCCTTTTGGCCCTCCCCTTTCTTTACCGGCAGCGCGGTGGGTTGAAGGGCAAGGAGCTCTATCGCCTGCACAATTTTACCCGGACGTTTTACGTCGGCATCGTTTCACCCTCGGCCTTCGTGGCCATTGCGAGCGGTACGGCGCTGATCCTGCTGATAGGCACCTATGAAAACTGGTTTTCGGCCAAGCTCGTGGGTGTCGCGGCAATGACCGGGGTGCATATCTTTTCGGGGCTGATGATTTTGAAGCTCTTCGAGCCCGACCGCAGCTACCCCGCCTGGAGGCTGGCGCTCACAGTGACAGTGACGCTTGTCGCCATCAGCGCGGTGCTCACGCTGGTTTTGGGGAAGCCGCAGATCGAGTGGCCGAGCGCGCTGGATGCGTTTTTTTCGCCCGGCGCGCTGTCCAAGTTTGTCGGGGGCATCATTGGCGGGACGATATGATGAGGCCGACGCCGTGATCAAAGACCAGCTTGCCGCCGTGCCAGCCGGCGAAGGCGACCGCCATGGTACTAAGTGCCGAGAGCATAAGGCCATTTGGCAGTATATCCTCGGTGCCGTAGATGCGGAGGCCGGCATTGGCGCCGGTTATGGCGAGCATGACCATGGCTGCAACGGCGTGGTTCCAGCTCGCGACGCGGACCCTGATTCCGGGTACGGCCAGCAATTCGGCAGTGCCCGCAAGGGAGGCCAGGACCCCGAGTATGAACGCCGCGCCAGCGGACCAGAGGCCAACCTCGACCCAGAAGGGATCGGCGGTCCACCAGTACAGGATATCGACGCCAAGCGTGGCGACCACGAAGGCGATCGGGAAGTGCACCAGCATGGCGTGGATCGGGTGGCCGGCTACGGCGATGGCGGAGCTGATGTCCTTTTCTGCGACGGCGCGAATGGACGGATTGGGATGATCAGCGCGCGCTTCAATACCGTTTTCGCTGCTGCTCTTTTCCGCATTGGGGTCTTCCTCGGCGGCAATTTCCTGTTCCTGCGCGTCGCCCGTCTTGTCCGTCATCCCGCATCCTTGCCCAAAGCTCTGGTTTTAGCCGGAACGTGCGTGTTGCTGGCCGGTTGCAGCGGCGAGTTGTCGGCCCTGGACCCCGCCGGGCCGCGGGCGGCAAGTCTGGCGACGCTGTGGTGGATCATGCTGGGCGGCGCGGCCTTGCTGTTCGCGCTCGTCATGGTGCTGTTCGGGATTGCTTATCTTCGCCCGGGTTGGCTCTCGCGGATCACGCCGATGCAGTGGATCGTGGGCGGCGGGCTCGTGTTGCCGATCCCGATCCTCGTGCTGCTGACCGGTGCAGCGCTGGTGCTTGGGGAGCAATTGCTGCCCAAGGGCGACGCGCCGCTGCGCATCGAAGGGCAGGCGCGGCAATGGGCGTGGAGCTTCGGCTATCCGGGCGGCGCAGGACCTTACGATGGCACGCTGCACATGCCGGCGGGGGAGCCGGTGGATATCGCGGTGACCTCTGCGGACGTGATCCATTCGTTCTGGGTGCCGCGCCTAGGCGGCAAGATCGATGCCATACCGGGGCATGTGAATGTCATCCGGCTCGAAGCGGACGAGCCGGGCATCTATTGGGGGCAATGCGCGGAATATTGCGGGCAAGGACATGACGGCATGCAGTTTCGGGTCGAGGCGCATGCGCCGGAAGATTTTGCGGCCTTGATGGCGGGGGCGGCGCAATGACCGATCCTATCCGCCTTCATAAGGAACTGAGCGCCATCTGGGGCACGCCCGGGGCTGGGGGCGGTTGTCGAGCGTCAACCACACCGTGCTGGGCAAGCGCTTCATGGTCGTGGCGCTGACCTTCTTTGCGATCGGCGGCTTTCTTTCCATGTTGATCCGGGCGCAGCTGGCGACGCCCAACAGCGCCTTTATCGGGCCGGAAATCTACAACCAGATTTTCACCATGCATGGCACGGTGATGATGTTCCTTTTTGCCATCCCGATGTTCGAAGGCTTCGTCATCTACATGCTGCCCAAGATGCTGGGGGCTCGGGACATGGCGTTTCCACGGCTCACGGCCTACGGGTTCTGGTGCTATCTCTTCGGCGGGTCGATCCTGATCATCGCGCTTCTGGTGGGCGCGGCGCCCGATAGCGGCTGGTTTATGTATACGCCGCTCTCCTCGCGGCCCTATACGCCGGGGATCAATGCCGATGTGTGGCTCCTAGGGCTGACCTTCGTCGAGATTTCGGCGGTCACGGCAGCGATCGAGATCTTCATCTCGATCCTCAAGATGCGGGCGCCGGGCATGTCGCTGGCGCGGATGCCACTGATCGGCTGGTATATGCTGGTGACCTCGGGAATGATGATCGTTGGCTTTCCGCCGCTGATCCTGGGAGCAATCCTGCTCGAACTCGAGCGCGCCTTCGACCTGCCCTTCTTCGATCCGACACGCGGCGGCGATCCCCTGCTTTGGCAGCACCTCTTCTGGCTGTTCGGGCATCCCGAGGTCTACATCATCTTCCTGCCTGCGGCGGGCGCGCTGTCGACGATCATCCCCGTCTTCGCGCAGCGAACGATCCTGGGCTATCGCTCGATCATCGCGGCGATCGTTGCCATGGGCTTTCTGAGCTTCGGGCTTTGGGTGCACCACATGTTCACGGTGGGCATTCCCCATCTGGCGCTAGCCTTTTTCTCGGCGGCCAGCGCGCTGGTGGCGGTGCCGACGGCGATCCAGATCTTTGCCTGGATCGGCACGCTGGCGTCGGGACGACCGCGCTGGGATATCCCGATGCTTTATGTGGCGGGGTTTTTCTGCGTCTTCGTCATCGGCGGGCTGACCGGCGTCATGCTCGCCATGGTGCCGTTCAACACGCAGGCGCATGACAGCTACTTCGTCGTGGCGCATCTTCACTACGTGCTGGTCGGCGGCTTCGTCTTTCCGATGCTGGCCGGCATCTACCACTGGATGCCGCATATTTCGGGTCGACAGAGCCTTTACCGGCTGTCGGTGCCAGCCTTCTGGCTGATCTTCATCGGCTTCAACCTCACCTTTTTCCTGATGCACCTGACGGGCCTCATGGGCATGCCGCGGCGAATTTCGACCTATCCGTCGAACTGGGGCTGGGACTGGCTCAATCTGCTGAGCTCGATCGGCGGCTTCATCCTCACCATGGGTTTTTGCCTCGTCCTGGCCGATCTCGTGCTGCAATGGCGCTTCGGGCGCCGATATCGCCGCGATCCGTGGAAGGCACAAACGCTGGAATGGGCAACGGCAACGCCACCGGCGCCCTATAACTTTGCAGCGCTGCCCCGTGTCGACAGGCGTGCCGACATGCTCGAGCCGGCGAAGATCGGGCCGGTGCTGGCGGGGGCACGGGCTATCTCGGCTTCGTGCGCGATGGCGAGCAGGAAACGTTGGGCGTCGACATGTTCACCGGCGAGCCGGAGCACGTGATCGTCCTGCCGCGACGCACTTTCCTGCCGCTCTGGACCGCGCTTGCGACGGCAAGCGTCTTTCTGGCGCTGCTGTTCCGGCAATATTGGCTGGTGCCACCATTCGGCGCGCTGCTGACGCTGGGGATGTTCCTCCAATGGCCGCGCACGCTGGGGCGAAAAGAGGATACCGGACCGGTCGATATCGGCATGGGCGAGCAAGTGCCCTTTGACGTCGAGAGCAAAAGCAATGCCAGCGTCCTGGCCAATCTTGCCGCGCTGATCATGAATGGGACGCTGTTTACGTCGCTCCTGTTCGGGGCGCTGTTCCTTCTGGTGATCGCTCCGAACTGGGTTGGCGTGGCGCCCATGTCGCTGCCGCTTTGGGCAGGTATTATCGCCATCGTCCTGGCGATATCAGGTGCCGCGTTGGCGTGGCTGGCGCGCGGGCGCAATGCTGCGGGTGGAGAGGCGTTGCCGTGGCTAATCGGGTCCGCGGTGGCGATGGGTGCGGCAACGGTTCTGCTCGTCTTGCTGATGACGCTCGTCCCTGACCCCACGGGCCATGCCCGGAATGCCGTGGTGTTTACGCTCCTCGGCTATGGCGCGCTCCATACGGGGCTGGGCGCCTTGATGTCGGCGCATGGTGGCTGGCGGATCATGCAGGGCTATGTTTCGGCGCGACGGAGCACGGAGATGACCTTGGCTTGGCTCTGGTGCGGTTATGCGGCGGTGGCGAGCCTTCTGGTCGTCGCCATGGCAACTCTCTTGAGTGCCGCCACATGAGTGGGGCCAATCAAAGAGCGCTGGTCCTGCTGGTGGCAGGCTTTACCATCTGGTCGGTCGGGTTCGTCGCGCTCTATGCGCTGCAGGCACTCGGCTGCGCCTTTGGCTGGCCGCAGCATCGCGCCATCCTGATCGGCGCCTATGTGGTTTCGCTGCTGCCGCTGATCTGGCTGGCGATGATGAAAACGGTGCGGGAGGGTGAGCCGGCGACAAGCTTGTCGGTGGCGGCGCTTTGGGCCAATCGGGCGGCGCTGGCGTCCGGGGTACTGGTCTTCCTGCCCGTCACCTTTGTCAGCGCCTGCATTTAGAAAAACGGCGCCCGGTGAGCGGGACGCCTTGGGTTTGGCTAGATCCAGTATGGCGTCACGCCATAATAGTCGTAGATGCGGCGACCGTTTTCCTCGCCCCAAAAATTGTCGCCTTCGGTTTCGTAGCGGGGTGCGCCTTCGATCTGCTCCTTGCTGATGTCGACGCGATAGCCCCCAGCTGCTGATCGTAGTTCAGCTTGCCCCAGGGCAGCGGATAATGCTCGTCGCCGATGCCCAGAAAGCCGCCGAAGCTCAGGACGGCATAGGAGACCTTGCCGCTGCGCTTTTCGATCAGGATGCGCTCGATCGCGCCGATATGCTCGCCCGAAAGATCGTAGACCTTGGTGCCCTCGACCTTGTCGGAGGCGATCAGATCGTGAGTTTCCTTGAGATCGGCCGATGTCCGGTTGACGTCATCATAAGCCATTCGAGTACTCCTTTTTCGATGGATGTGAGGGGTAAACGCATCGCGGGAGTGCGGGTTCATTCGCAGGACCGGGCGATGGCGGAACCGCGGTCAAGTCCGGCGCATTCATCTTCCAAGCGGCCTTGTGCCGATAGGACAGAGGAGAAAGACCATGGTCTTCGACACTCTTAAGGATCGGATCGGTGGCCGCGACCACCTGACGCCGATGGAAATTGCGAACCAGACATCATTTACGGCACGCGAGAAAATCGAACTGCTCAACGAGCTCAAGGCCGAAGCAACCGGTGCGCGGACGGAAGGCGACCCGGTGGCCTTCGAGCCGGAAGAAATCGACGAAGCCCTGGCGCATGTGCATGAAGGCGTCGCCAACGGCGTCGGATCGGAAACGGTTTTAAGGGGAGACTACTGATGGCTGAGCCGCGCAATGTGAATTCGCCGCAGGTGGCAAATGTCGACTATCTGGTCGACGAGAATGGATCGCGCATCGACGTGCCTGATGGTTCGGGCATCAAGGTGGCCGGCGAGCACGAGCCTTCGGTCGGTGCAACCGGGCCAACCAATTGGTGGCTTTATGGCCTCGTGGCCCTCGCCATAATCATCGCGCTGCTGTTCGTGATGCAGATTTTCTCGGGCGCACCGAGCACTGACATGCAGCCTGGCTCGCCGACATCGGCACCGGTGGTCGAGACCCCGGCCTCGGCGGTCGACCCGGCCGTGGATGCACAGGCAACCACGACGGCACAATAAAAACGCGGCCCTGAGAGCCGCGTTTGCGTTTTTGATGCAGTGATGCTTAGCCGCGGATGGGCGAAAGCTGGATCTCGACGCGGCGGTTCTGCGCACGACCGCTTTCGTTGGCGTTGGAAGCGATCGGGCTCGAGGAGCCCTTGCCTTCGATGTAGAAGCGGCGCTGGTCGATGCCCTGGCTCGACAAGACAGTCGCAACCGAAACGGCGCGGCGCTGGCTAAGCGACAGATTGTGCTCGGCCGAGCCGGTGGAGTCGGTGTGTCCGTAAACGTCGACGATTGTCTTGTCGAACTTCTTGAGCACAAGACCGACCGAGACCAGGGTCTGGTTGAATTGCGGTTGAACCGTCGACTGATCGGTTGCGAAGGTGATGTTGGACGGCATGTTGAGGATGATCTGGTCGCCGACGCGGGTGACGGAAACGCCGGTGCCCTGCAGCTGGGCACGCAGTTCGGCTTCCTGCTGATCCATGTAGCTGCCGATAGCCGCGCCGGTGAGGCCGCCAACGCCTGCGCCGATCAGCGCGCCGACGCGCGGATCACCGCCAACGGCGGCGCCAACGATGGCCCCCGCAATGGCGCCGCCGCCGGCACCCAGGAGGCCGCCGCCAGCCGTATTGGAGAGCTGGGTCTGGCCCGTATAGGGATTGGTGGTGGTGCAGGCGCTCAGCGCCAAGGTCGCGGCAAGCGCCACGAGAACTTTCGATTTCATGGATCCCCCTAAGGATTCGCGGAAAAGTGGCCCTGTCTTGCCCTTGAATGCGGCGAGAGAGTGATAAAACAAAGATGCTGAACAGGCGGTGAATGCCTTAGGTGTTGGCCCAGCCACCATCGACAAGGAAGTGTTGCCCGGACACCATACGGCTGTCGTCGGCGGCAAGGAAAAGCGCGAGGCTGGCGCAATCTTGCGGCAGGAGCTGGCCGGGCAAGGCCTGCTGGGCGGCAATATCGGCCAGCGAGTCCGGCGTCAGCCAGAGATCGAGCTGGCGCTGGGTGATGACGGCGCCGGGCACCAGCGAATTGACGCGGATGTTGGACTGTCCCAGTTCGCGCGCCATGGAACGGGTGAGGCCGTGGACGGCGGCCTTGGCGGTTTCATAGAGCGGCAGCGACGGAGTCATCACCATCCAGCTGATCGAGCCGAAATTGATGATCGAGCCGCTGCCGGCGCGGATCATGCCGGGCGCGACGGCCTGGGCGGCAAAGAAGAAGTGTTTCAGGTTCACCGCCATGGCCTTGTCCCAATAATCGGGCGTGACCTCGGCCCAATCGTGGCGCTGGTCGTGGGCGGCGTTGTTGACGAGGACGGTGGCGTCGCCATGGGCCATGGCGAAAGTGCCGATGGCGTCCTGGTAGGCGGCAATATCGGTGACGTCGCAGGCGATGAAGCGTGCGGTTAGACCCGAGGCGGTGAGTTCGGCGGCAAGCGCTTCGCCGGCGTCGCGCGCGATGTCGACAAAGCCGACGCGTGCACCCTGCCCGGCAAAGCTGCGGACGAGGGCCTCGCCAATGCCGGAGGCGCCGCCGGAGATCACCACGGCACGATCGGCGAGGCTTGGATAGCTCGCGAGGACCACTTAGCGGAGCCGCTCGACCGAGGGCGTCATGGTGTGCGGACCGACATCGCGGGCCTCCACTTCGTCAAGCAGGGCGACGATCTTGTCGACATTGACCAGGTGCCGCTGCGCCATCGAGAAGTTGAGGGTCACATATTCGCGGCCGGGGCAGAAGGTGCAGATATTGGCGGCCGAATGCCAGGCGCCGCAGTAGATCGGCTCGATCATGCCATGGGTCATCGGCCCATAGGTGCGATGCGGGGGCACGAGGGTCAGAACGATGTGGGTGCCGCCGTTGAAGCGCCAAAAGCGCTTGCCGGGAAGGAAGGGCGCGATGCGGTTGAGCTTGCGCAGCGATGTGAACATCGAGTTGATCATCATCTGGAAGGAGGTGATGTCCTTCTGCTCGATGCCGGCCACCGTGTCGTCGACCATGCGCACATAGTCGACGAAATCGTCCATTACCGCGAATTTGGCAGCGAGGGCGCGGACGCGGAAGAAGTCGTCGTCGGAGCTGTTCCGCTTGGTGTCGAGCATGGTGTAGGCGGCGCCGATCACCGTCTTGCTCATCAGCTTTTCCTCGCCCTTGCCGTTGAGGGCGTGGGTGACGAGCGCGAACATCAGCGAGCGCTGGCGGACGCCAAGCTTGTTGGCGAGCTGGCGCAGGCGGTGGCGCTCAAGGGCGAGGGTCTTGAAGCCCCAGGGCTGTTCCTTGGGCGCAAGGATGGTGCCGAAGAGGATCGACATGAAGGCAAAGCTATAGCCGCGGAGGGCGCCCTTGAGGCGGTCGCCGAGGGGCAGGCGGTTCTTCTTGTCGGACTGGACGCCGTGGCCGGCGGCTGCGGAGCGGGTGAGGAGAGCGGAATCGGAGCCTTCGAGAAGCGCGTGGCTCGAGCGCACCTGGATCACCGAGGCGCGGCCTTGGTCATCCGGCCCGCCACGGCGGACGGCGGCCATGACGCGAAACAGGGGCAGGTCCTTGCGCTCGAAAATGTCCGCGGACTTGCTCAGCCACTTGTCGGGATAGCCATCGAGATCGTCGACCAGCTCGACCGAGGTAATGGCGTCGAGGAGGTGCTTGGGGAAAGGCTGGCCGGGCTGGGCGCCGACGAAACCATGGGTCAGTTGCGGGGCCAGCGCCACCATTTCGGCGACCATGTTGCCCAAGCCTTCCTTGTCATACTGGTTTGTCGAAAAAGCAGTAAAGAAGACGGTGTCCCGGCCTTCATACAAAAACCACTGGAAGTCGGTGAAGAGCGCCTGCGGGTTGCGCGCCACCGCGGCACGGGCGAGAACCAGGGCCTCGCTATGCTCGCCGGCGAAACTGGACGACGAAAAACTTTTCAATTCAGCATTCCCCCAAATGCATGGGCCGCAGCCTGATCTTGGCCCAGACAGAAGCGGCTATCAACACAATGTCGCCACGCAGGTTAACCCTCGTTTGGGTGGGGACGTGAAAAGCCAGCCACTGTGTTTGGCGCGACACGGTTTGCAGATCGCGGCAAATTCTTTAGAATGGCTCTCAACTTCGCTGGCCGAGTCCAGGCTTGACAAGGCGTTAGCGGGATCAGCGCGTCGAATTGACCTATGTCAATGACGGCGCGCGGCTATTAGTTGAGGAATACGTTGCCGGTCGGCGTCTGCCGCACCGCGCGGACGAAAAGGAACGGCCCCATGGATTATCGCGGTATTTTCGAGGATGCAGTGGACACGCTGCGGGCTGAGAAGCGCTATCGCGTTTTCGCCGATCTCGAACGTATTGCCGGGCGCTTCCCCAAAGCCGTTTATCGCGACGCCGACAATGCGCGCGAGATCACCATCTGGTGCTCCAACGACTATCTGGGCATGGGGCAGCACGAAAAGGTCGTCGCCGCTATGCAGGAAACCGCGGGCGCGATGGGCGTCGGCGCCGGCGGCACGCGCAATATTTCGGGGACCAACCGGCCGCTGGTCGAGCTCGAGCGGTCGCTCGCCGACCTTCACCGCAAGGAAGCGGCGCTGGTCTTTACTTCGGGCTTTGTTTCCAACGAAGCCGGCATCTCGACCATTGCGCGACTGATGCCCGATTGCGTGATCTTTTCCGACCAGCTCAACCATGCCTCGATGATCCAGGGCGTGCGCCAGTCGGGCATGGAAAAGAAGATTTTCCGGCACAATGACGTGGCGCACCTGCGCGAACTCCTGAGCCAGGTCGATCGGAAGCGGCCAAAGCTCATCGCCTTCGAGTCGGTCTATTCGATGGATGGCGATATCGCGCCGATCAAGGAAATCTGCGACCTGGCCGAAGAGTTCGGGGCGCTGACCTATATCGACGAAGTCCATGCCGTGGGCATGTATGGCCCGCGCGGCGGCGGCATTGCCGAACGCGATGGCCTGATGGAGCGCATCGACATTATCGAGGGCACGCTGGCCAAGGGTTTTGGCGTGATGGGCGGCTATATTGCGGCCAACCGCTCGATCGTCGACGCCGTGCGCTCCTACGCACCGGAATTCATCTTTACCACCGCCCTGCCCCCGGCGCTGTGCGCGGCGGCCCGCGCTTCGATCGAGCATCTCAAGGGCAATGGCCAGGAGCGGTTGATGCACCAGCGCCAGGCGCGGCTGACCAAGGCAATCCTCGCCGATGCCGGCCTGCCGGTGATGGAAACCGAAACCCATATCGTGCCGCTGATCGTGGGAGACGCCCGCGCTGTGAAGGCTGCGAGCGACATGCTGCTCGACAAGCACAATATCTATATCCAGCCGATCAACTACCCCACCGTGCCCAAGGGCACCGAACGGTTGCGCATCACGCCAACGCCCCTCCACACCGACGAAATGGTGTTCGAGCTGCGTCATGCTCTGGTGAGCGTCTGGACCGCGCTGGAACTGCCGCGCGAAAAGGCTGATGCCGCGATCACGGCCAGCAAGCTGACGAGCGGTGACCTGACCCTGCCGAGCCTCGGCGGCTAGGCCGGCGTAAGAGGATCGCTGTTTAAGTAACCCCTTATAAGGGAACTTGGGGCACCCCCTCCACCATGCGTTGCATGGTACCCCTCCCCGCTTGCGGGGGAGGAAATATGGGTCTTTGGCCCATCATAGCGCTGTGTGCGTTGAGGCTATCCCATGTTAGCCTGGATGCTCTCGACCTCGGATAGCGCGTTATCTTGCTATGACACGCAGCATATCGGCAGGACACTGGCTTCCGCCAAATGCGGGGACAATGGGCGATCGCATCCGCTCGATGGATTGGAGCGCGACTCCGCTCGGCGACCCGGACGCCTGGCCCATTGTCCTCAAGACCATCTTCAGTGTCGTCCTGGAGACGCAGTCGATCATGAGTCTGGTCTGGGGACCGGACGCAAGGCTCCTCTACAATCAGGCTTTTGCTACAAGCCTGTTGCCGCCGCAGTGGCAGTCGGCGGCACTCGGACAATCAGCGTTCGAGCTGTTCGCTCAACATCAGCACCGTTTTGCCGCCGATCTGGCCGCCGGCATGTCGGGCGTATCGCGGCAGACGCATGGCATGCGCTACCCCGTCGTGCGCGATGGGAAGGTGGAAGATGCCTGGTTCGACGTCACGTTCGCGCCCGTTCGAACGGAAAGTGGCGAGGTGGGCGGTGTCCTTTGGACACTGATCGACATTACCGCAGAAAAGATCGCGCAGGACGCCTTGCGGGAAAGCGAGGTCAGAGGCCGAAACCTTATCGGCAGCTGGGCGCAGGCTGTTTGGGAAACCGATGCAGAAGGCGTGGTGGTCGCCGACAGCCCCAGTTGGCGCGCCTATACCGGGCAGAGTTCCGACGAATTGCTGGGTATGGCTGGCTCGATGCGATCCACCCAGACGATCGCGGCTATGCAGAATGGCAATGGCATGATGCTGTGACAGCACAACGGGTGGTAGACGCCGAGTTTCGGCTGCGTGCGCCCGATGGTGGATGGCGCTGGACCAATGTCCGTGCGGTGCCAGTTTTGGACGCCCAAAAGCAAATAGAAAAATGGGTGGGGATGAACATCGATATTGACGAGCGAAACACTGCCGAAGCAGCGCTCGTTGAAAGCGAAAAGCGCTATCGCGCACTTTTTGAGTCGATGGACGATGCCTTTGCCATCGTTGAAGTGCTCAAAGACGCGGAGGGAAACTGGAGTGACTTTCGCTTCATCGAAGTCAATCCGGCCTTTACCAAGCATACCAACATGCCTTGGCCGGTTGGAAAGACGGCAACGGAATTGTTGGGCACGCCGAACCCGCGCTGGACCGAACTTTATGGCCAAGCCCTGGAAACCGGGACACCCATCAGAGTGGAGGAGCCTGAGGCAAGGCTCGGCGTTATCTTCGATCTCTACATCTTCTCGCTGGACCGGGATCGAAATCGCGTAGCCGTTCTTTTCACCAATATTACCGAACGCAAGAAGGCCGAGACTGCCTTAAAGGAAAAAGAGGCACGCCAGGCATTCCTGCTTGAGCTTAGCGATGCCCTTCGACCGCTCGATGACCCAGCCGACATCCAGCTCGCCGCGGCGACAGCTTTGGGAAAACGGGTCGGCGCAAACCGTGTCGCCTATGGCGAAGACACGGGAGATGGCGAGACTTACATCGTTTCGCCCAACTACGTCGATGGCGCACCCGATATGTCCGGCATCTTCCGATACGCCGACTATGGCTCCGACATTCTCGCCGATCTGCGAGCAGGACATATTCGCAACCAGCCTGACCTCGCCAATGATGCGCGGTTGAGCGAAGCGGAGCGGCAGGCTTTCGCGGTGGCAGGAATAGGCGCCTCGCTCAATGTGCCATTGGTCAAAGGGGTATCTGGTCGGTTGGCTCGGAATAAATTTCGAGACGCCGCATGTCTTTTCGCCTGCCGAGATCGAGCTTGCACAAGAGGTTGGTGAACGGACCTGGGCAGCGCTGGAACGCGCGCGTGCCGAGCAGGCTCTGCGCGAGAGCGAAGAGAAATATCGCTCCTTGTTCGACGCCATGGTCGAGGGGTTCAGCGTGGTTGAGATCGTGCGTGACGATGCCGGTCGTGCCGTGGACATCAAATATATCGAACTCAATCCCGCATTTGAGCAGCAAACCGGCCTGCTTCGCGAAGAGGTCGTCGGGCGAACACTGTCCGAGATTTACACCAGTGGTGACGTTGGGCGGTGGCTAAATCCGATTGCCGCCGTCGCCGACACGGGAAGACCCATTGTTCTCGAGGAGTATTCGGAGCGGGTGCATCGCTGGTTCGAGAGCAGCATGTATGATCGCGGTGGGGACCGGGTCGCGGTTTTTTACCACGATGTAACCGCCCGCAAGCAGGTTGAGCAAAAAGAGCACGAAACCAAGAAGAACCAAGATTTTCTCTTGCGGCTCAGCGATGCCTTGCGCGCCGAGACGGCGGCAGACGCGGTGGCGCAACGCGCTATCGATCTGCTTTTAGAGCATCTGCGGGTCGACCGATGCTTTATCGCCTACTATCGGCTCGAGGAAGACGAATTGGACTTTCGGTACCAGACCGGCCGAAAGGGTGTCCTGCTCTTGCCCGAAACTGTTCGCCTTTCCGACTTTCCGGACGCCTTCGAGACGGTGCGTGAGAGCACCATTGTCATCAATGATGATTTGGAAAGAGAAGGCGTCTCAAGCGCCGAACGAGATAATACCATGGCGCTGGGCATGCGGGCCCGGTTGGGATCCACTGTGCGGCTTGGACCGAAAAGGCCGGTCGCATCGCTGGTCGCCGAATGTGCCGAGCCACGATACTGGACCGATGCCGAGATTGCCTTGGTCGAGGACGCTGCAGAGCGGATTTGGGCAGCTATCGAGCAGGCACGAGCGCAAGAAGCACTTTTTGCGAGCGAGGAGCGGCTTCGTCAGTTCGGCGAAGCATCACAAGACGTCTTGTGGATCCGCGATTGCGAGCACCTGCAGTGGCAATATCTGACCCCAGCTTTCGAGACCATATACGGCCTGAAACGAGAGGAAGCGCTTTCGGGCAACAATTATCGCAGCTGGATCGAACTGATCCATCCGGAAGATCGCACCCTTGCCTCTGAAAACATTCGTCGGGTGCGGAACGGCGAACATGTGACTTTCGAATATCGCGTCAAGCGACCCAGAGACGGCGCCATCCGCTGGCTGCGCAATACCGATTTTCCGATCACCAATGCTGGCGGCGAAGTCATCCTGATCGGCGGCATCGGGGAGGATATTACCGCCGAAAAGCTGGTGCAGGAGGAACTCAAGGCCAGCGAGGAGCGGCTGCGCAACGCGACAGAGGTTGGCAAGCTCGGGCTTTGGGACTGGGACATGCGGTCCAATACCGTGCATTGGTCGGACCAACATTTTCGCCTCGAGGGCTATGAGGTGGGCGAAGTTGTGCCAAGCTACGAGACCTGGATCGCAAGGGTGCACCCGGACGACCGGGAGGGTGCCGAGGCCGCACTCTCACGGGCGCGCGACGCGCATGAGGAATTCAACCACGAGTTCCGCACAGTGCATCCCGATCGCAGTGTTCACTGGCTGCTTGGACGGGGGCAGTTTTTCTATGATGAGACCGGGGCACCCATTCGTATGGTGGGCGCGATGCTTGACGTGACTTTACAGCGCAACTGGCAGGAACGGCAGAACATCTTGGTCGCCGAACTGCAGCACCGAACGCGCAATCTCATTACCGTCGTGCGCAGCATCGCCAACGAAACGCTATCCACGAGTTCATCGCTAGAGGATTTTAAGCATGCTTTCGGCGACCGGATGGGCCGTCTTTCTGCGGTGCAAGGGCTGCTGTCGCGATCGGAGAGTGAGCCGATCACGATCGGAAAGCTGGTGGAGCTTGAGCTCGACGCTCTGGGAGCCCAGAGCGGTGAGCGGGTGGTGGTCTCCGGACCACCCATCGTCTTGCGCAACTCCACTGTGCAGACCATTGCGTTAGCGCTGCATGAACTGGCGACCAATGCGCTCAAATATGGAGCGCTGTCGATCGAGGGCGGTAGGCTCAGCGTCACCTGGCGTGAACTGCAAAAAGACGGCGCACGTTGGCTCGACTTCCTTTGGGAGGAGTATGGGATTTCGCCCGAGCCGCGTGCCCTCAGCGCGACGCCGAACGGGGGATATGGACGGCGGCTGATCGAGCATGCCCTGCCCTATAGCCTTGCTGCAGACGTAGAATACGAACTCGGCAGCGATGCTCTGCGTTGCGCGGTGAAGATGCCGCTGGACCAAGACTAAGATGACCAAGCCCAATATTTTCGAAGGCCGCAGGATCCTCGTTATCGAAGACGATTATTGGATCATGATGGACATGATCAACGAGCTGCAGGAACGGGGCGCCGAAATCGTGGGGCCGTTCCCGACCGTGCAAAAGGCGGTCGAGATGCTCGAGGAAGGGCCGGACCCGGATGGCGCCATTCTCGACATCAATGTGCAAGGACTGCGGTCCTATGCCGTGGCCGATGTGCTGAAGGAAAAGAAGATCCCGTTTCTGTTTGCCACCGGCTACGACAAGAGCGAGGTGCCGGCCGCCTATGAGGACGTGCCGGTGTTTCAGAAGCCGGTGACGGCGACGCAGATTGCTTCGGTGCTGATCGGCGGCTGAGGCCCGGGACTCGGAAAGATACAGCGGGGGCGACCCCGCTGAATTGTTCGCGCATCGATGCGTCAGCTGGTCAGGACGATGCGCATAAGGTCCGCGGTGTTCTTGGCGCCAAGTTTTTCCATGACGCGGGCGCGGTGGACTTCAATGGTACGCGGGGAAATGCCCAGTTCCCGGCCGGCTTCCTTGTTGGATTGTCCATTGGTGATGAGCTGCAGCACTTCGCGTTCGCGCGGGGTGAGCTGGCCGAAGCCGCGCACTTCCACGGGCCGGCGGCCGGCCTGCATGGCACCCAAGTGCACGTCCCTGCGCAGGGCGTCGCGGATCACGGTCAGCAGGTGTTCGCTGTCAATGGGCTTGCTCAGCACATCGGTGGCGCCCAGTTTCATGGCGGTGACGGCAGCCTCGAGTTGGGGATTGTTGGAGAGCATGACCACGATGGCGCCGGTGCGCATGGCCTTGACCCGGCGCAGGAGGCTGAGACCGCTTTCCTCGCCGACGGCGAGATTGATGACCGCCACGTCAGGCTGGCGCCGTTCGAGGGCGGAGAGGAAGTGGCTGGTGTCGAGGGAGAATACGGTCTGAAATCCTTCGAGCCGAAATAATACGCTCAGGGACTCGCAGATATGCGGATCGGGATCGACGATATGAACCAGGCGATCACGATTTAAAAATGCATGGTAGTAATTGTTTGTAGTCATGCCTTAGGCCCTTCAGCAAGTACTGTTGAGGCCCCGGGCGTAATCCTGACGATTGTTTGTCGACCGCCAGGATTGACCGCTACACCCGAGCCCATAACTGTACTTTGCTCTAGGTGAAGACGCCCTCCGATAGGGACTCTCCGTAATGAGAACTACTTATAGGATAGGACTAGTAGCTCTCTGTCCCGCCGTCAATGACATTATTCCTATTTCTAGGAATAATGTGCTAGGCATGACATCGTCAGATGCGCGGTGCGCCGCGGAGAGCGTCGCGGATTTCGGTGAGCAGGACCTCTTCGCGACTGGGGGCCGGCGTGGTTTGCACCGGCTCCTTGGCGGCTTCGCGTTTGAGGGAGTTGATGCCCTTGACCACCATGAAGAGCACGAAGGCGATGATGGTGAACTTCACCACCGCGTTGATAAAGAGACCGATATTGAGCGTCGCGACGCCGGCAGCCTTGGCGGCGGCGACGGAGGGCACCGGCACGTTGCTGGGATTGGAGAGGACAACGAAGAGGTTGGAAAAATCGATGCCGCCGATGATGAGGCCGATCAGGGGCATGAAGATGTCGTCGACGATGGACGAGACGATGGCTCCGAAGGCCGCGCCGATGATGACGCCGATGGCCAGATCGATCATGTTGCCTTTGACGGCGAAGTCCCGAAATTCCTTGAACACGCTCATGATGTTGTCCCCGCTGGATTAACCCAAGGCAGGTTTGCCAGAGTTTTGCGCAAAAGCAATGACCTTTTGGTCGGCTTGCATGGGGGCGGACGGGGGCGGATAAAGCAGGGGAACAGTTCGGTTGGAGCCGATGGTTTTTACCCAGAGCGATGCCACGGCAAGCCTTTTGGCGGCGATGGATTTTATCCCGCAAGGGCTTGCGATCTTTGATGCGGGCCTGCGCCTCTCCGTGTCCAACCGGCGCTACAATGAGCTCCTGTCGCTGCCGACGGACCTGACGCGATCAGGATCGGCGCTGTTCGACATTGCGCTCTATCTGGCCGAGCGCGGCGATTTCGGTGAAGGCGATGCGGCGCGGCTTGCGATCGAGCGGATCAATACGCTGACGGCCTCCCCCACCACGGTGACGCTGCGCATGACCAGCGCCGGGCAGACGCTGGAGTTTCATTCGAGCCGGCTGCCGGATGGTGGGCTGGTCATCAGTTTTTCCGACGTCACGGCGCGGGTGCGCGCGGAACAGCAGCTCGAGCAGGGTAATCAGTCACTGGAGCGGCGCGTGGGCGAGCGCACGGCGCTCTTGACCCAGGTCAACCGCGAGCTCGAGATCGCGCGGGCCAAGGCCGATGCGGCCAACCACGACAAGACGCGGTTTCTGGCCGCGGCGAGCCATGACCTCTTGCAGCCGCTCAACGCCGCGCGGCTTTATACCTCGACGCTGATCGAGCGCGCCAAATCGACAGGCTTTGCCGAACTTGCCAATTCCATCGAGGCGTCGCTGACGGCGGTCGAGGACATCATGTCGGCGCTGCTCGACATTTCGCGGATCGATTCCGGGGCGCTAAAACCCCAACCGGCGGCGATGCAGGCGCAGGATTTGTTGAAAAAGACCGAGGTCGAGTTTGCGCCCTTGGCGCGAGAGCGTTCCATTTCGCTGCGGATCGTGCCGACGCTGGCCAATGTTCTGGCCGACCGCTCGCTGGTCGGACGCATCGTGCAGAACCTTGTGTCCAACGCCATCAAATATACGCCGGTTGGCGGCAAGGTGCTGGTCGGATTGCGGCGGCGGGGGAACCGCTGGCGGCTCGATGTGATCGATACCGGGATCGGGTTTAATAAGGACCAGCAGAGGCTGGTCTTTGCCGAGTTTTCGCGGCTCGAGCGCGGTGCGCGCATGGCGCAGGGACTGGGCCTTGGCCTCTCGATCGTGCAGCGTCTGGTGACGGCGCTGCAGCTGACGCTGGAAGTGGACAGCGTCGAGGGTCGCGGCTCAAGGTTTTCGCTCTATCTGCCGGCGCTGCGCAATGTCCGGGTTGCAGGCGAGCGCGAACTGCCGGTGGCCGAGGTGGAGTTCGGGACGCTCAACCTCAAGGTGCTTTGCGTCGACAACGAGATCGCAATCCTCGAGGCCATGGAGGGCCTGCTCACCCATTGGGGCTGCGACGTGCGGACGGCGCTGTCGCTCAAGCAGATCGATCGCGAGCGGCTGCTGGAGGGCTGGTATCCGGACCTGGTGCTTATGGACTATCACCTCGACCAAACCTCGGGGCTTGATGCAATCGAGTGGCTCCGGCACAATGTCGGCGGGCACCTGCCGGCAGCGCTGGTGACGGCGGATCGAAGCGCCGCGGTACGGAGCCTCGCGGAGGATCGCGGCATTGCCGTGGTGACCAAGCCGGTCAAGCCCGCGGCGTTGCGGGCCACGATCAGCGGGCTGGCCAATCAGAGTGGCCGATCTGTGCGCGCCGGCTAGGTCGTGGGTGGCGGCGTTTCCGGGCTCATGTCGGGCGTGGGCGTAGCTTTGTCCATGACCGGAGCGACGGGCGTTACGCGCGGCATGCGGTTCCAGGCGTCGAGAGCGGCGATCTTGTAGGCCTCGGCAAGCGTTGGATAGTTGAAGGTGTTTTCGACGAAATAGTCGAGCGTGGCGCCAAGGTTCAGCACGGCCTGGCCGATATGGATCAGCTCGGTCGCCCCCTCGCCCACGATGTGGACGCCGAGAAGCTTTCGCGTTTCCAGCGAGACGATCATCTTCATCATGCCGGACTGGAGGCCCATGATGTGGCCGCGCGAGGTTTCGCGGAAGCGGGCGACGCCGCATTCATAGGGGATCTTCTGCTCGCGCACCTGTGCCTCGGTGAGGCCGATGGTCGAAATTTCCGGCACGGCATAAATGCCGTAGGGAAAGAAATCGGGAGCCGGTGGCATCTTGGCTTCGAACGCGTGGAGGGCAGCAATGCGGCCCTGCTCCATCGAGGTCGAGGCAAGCGCGGGAAAGCCGATCACGTCACCGGCGGCATAGATGTGCGGGATCTGGGTCTGGAAGGTTGCAGGGTCCACCTTAAGGCGGCCCCGCTCGTCGGGCACGACGCCGCAGCTTTCAAGGCCGAGACCTGCCGTGGCGCCGACGCGGCCGGCGGCATAGAGCAGCATGTCGGAGCGCACCTGGCGGCCATCGCTGAGATAGGCGACGGCCCAGCCTTGCGCGTCCTTTTCGACGCGATCGACCTTGCCGCCGAGCCGCATGGTGACGCCGCGCTGGCGCAGGTCGTGGGTAAATTCCTCGATGATTTCGCGATCGATGAAATCGAGGAAATTGTCGCGCGGCTCGATGATGGTGACCGGCACGTCGAGCGCGGAAAAGATGGTGGCGTATTCGATGCCGATGACGCCGGCCCCGACCACAGTGAGGCTGCGCGGCACACGCAATTCGGAGACCAGCGTGTCGCTGTCGAGCACGGTATGGTTGTCGAAGGCGATGGTGGGCGGCCGGTAGGGGCTGGTGCCGACGGCGATCACCGCGAAGTCGAAGGCGAAGACATGCGGCTCGCCATCGTGCCCGGTGACGGTGACGTGGTGCTCGTCCTTAAAGCGGGCGAGGCCACCAAAGGTGCGGACGCCGTTGCGTGCGAACTGGTGTTCGAGGACCTCGATCTCGTAATCGAGCGTCTTGCGCAGGCGAGCGCCGAGATCTTTGCCCTCGATCTCTTTTTTTTACGCGATAGGCCATGCCGTAGAAGCCGCGTTCGCGCCAACCGGACAGGTTGAGCACGGTTTCGCGCAAGGTCTTGGAGGGAATGGTGCCGGTATGGACCGACACGCCGCCGAGGCGGAGGCGGTTTTCGACAACAAGCACCGACTTGCCCAGCTTTGCCGCCTGGATGGCAGCGCGGCGGCCGGCGGGGCCGGAACCGATGACGACGAGATCGAAGCGTTCCACGAGCTATCCCCCAGATGCGGCGAAGCTAAGCGGGCAGTGTGACATTGCCGTTAAGTTTTGCCCAAGACCACCGATGCAGGTCAGGCCTGCACCATGGGCTCACCAAGGTCGGGCAGGCCATAAAAGTCGCGCACAATGGCCCAACCTTCCTCGGCCGTATCGACCACGGTGAAAAGATCGGGATCGGTCGGAGCTATGGTGCCCGCTTCGGCCAGGGCTTCGAGGTTGATGACCTTGGTCCAGAAGTCGCGCCCAAAGAGCAGGAGCGGCACCTTGTCCATGCGGCCGGTCTGGATCAGCGTCAGCGTTTCGAAGAACTCGTCGAGCGTGCCGAAGCCACCAGGGAAGACAGCAACGACCTTGGCGCGCAGCAGGAAGTGAATCTTGCGGGTGGCGAAATAGTGGAAGTTGAAGGACAGGTCGGGCGTCACGAAAAGGTTGGGCGCCTGCTCGTGCGGCAGAACGATGTTGAGGCCGATGGAGGGCGCGCCCATGTCGGTGGCGCCGCGATTGCCGGCCTCCATGACGCCGGGGCCGCCGCCGGTGACGACGACGAAGTCCTTGGACTGAAGGCTGAGCGAAGTCTGCGACGCCAGCTGGGCGAAACGGCGGGCCTCGTCATAGTAGCGGGAAGCCGCTTCAAGATTTTGCTTCTGCGTCTCGTTCTTGGCGGCCCAGGCCGGCTTGCCGGGCTCGGGGATACGCGCGCCGCCGAAGAGGACGACGGTGGAAATAATGCCGCGCTCGCGCAAGCGGATTTCGGTCTTGAGATATTCGAGCTGGAAGCGAACGCCGCGCGTGTCTTCGGAGGTGAGGAATTCGTCGTCGGCAAAAGCCAGCCGATAGGTCGGGCTGCGGGTCTGGGGGTGTCGGGGACCTTGTTGGCGGCCGCGACGTCCTCGCTCGACGTGCGCAATGATGTGGGATGGCGACGCTTGGCCAAGGCTTGCTCCTTGCTCGATGCCGCAAATCGCAGCCGGATTGGTTCTTAAGGGCTTAACCAGCGCTTGCGGATCGGGCAAGGCGCTGACGTGGTTTTCAGATCGGCGAAGGTCTAGCGAAGGAGGCCTTCGCGCTCGAAATCGTCCCAGCCGCGCAGTTTGACCCCGGTCTCATCGCGGCCGGCATCGGGAAAGCGGCGTCTTGACCATGCGCGCTTCTTCGCGCCGGATCCGGGCCTTGAGCACGGCGAGACGCCGGTTTTCGGCGGCGGTGAGGACGTCGTCTTCTCGCCAGACGTCGACGAGGTCGCGATCCAGAATGTCCTCGACATGGCGCGGATCAAAGACATGGAAGGTGATTTGCCTTGCCCGGCCGCGCAGCTTCACCGTCCGCGTACCGGCGCTGACCAGACGGCCGTCCTTAAGCCAGCGATGGCGTTCGGAGGTCTTGATGGCGAGGATGTCCTCGATCTCGCGCGGAATGATGGGCAAGTTCTCGATGCCATCGAGCGTCTGCTCGACGATGCGAATGGTGGCGTCAAACGGTCCCTGCGCGTCTTCGGCCATGCGCAAGGCGAGAACCGCGCCCTTGATGTCGAGGGAGCGGCGGACCGTGACCGGCAGTTTGGCGCGGATTTCAAGCAGGATGCCCTTGGCGCGCACCGAGGAGCCGAGGGTTGCCGCCGGCGTCAGGGTCCATTCGCGCATAAGGAGCAGGTCGACAACGATTTTGGGAGCGCGCGGCATGGCTGTCACATAGGCGAAGGCCCGCTTGGGTCAAGCCGCGATCGAGAGGTTGACGAAAACGTTTGCCCGATCAGGTTGTTTCGGGCGTCGAAATGACCTTGCCGCGACGCTGCAACACCGTGGCGATGGCGCTGCAAAGCAGGGCCCAGGCCGCGCCGAGGCACCAGCCGGCCAGGACGTCGGTCGGGTAATGGACGCCCATATAGATGCGGCTGATGCCCACGATCAGCGTCAGGAAAATCGCTGCGGAGAAAGCATAGATGCGCAGGGGACGATTTGGCGCCAGTCTTGCCAGCAACACGCCGATGGTGAGGAAGGTCACTGCCGAGAGCATGGAGTGGCCGCTGGGGAAGCTGGCGGTGAACTGATGCGACATGTTCACGAGGTCCGGGCGGGGACGGTTATAGGTCATCTTGAGCACGGTGCTGAGCAGCGTGCCGCGAGAACCGAGACGAGGACCAGCATGGCTTCGGTGCGGAGGCGCTGCATGACGAGGTAGATGCAGACCCCGGCAACGACCAGCCCCAGGATCACAAAACTGCCGAGCGAGGTTAGGTCGCGCACCATTTCGTGGACCCAGACGGGACCGATGACCTGATCGATATTGGTGGGATCGCGAAACCACATGAGGATGGTCTGGTCGAAGTGTTCGAGTTCGTCGTCTTCGACCCAATCGGCGATCTGGAGGAAAAACAGGATCAGGCCGCTGACGATCGCGATCGAGGCGAGAAGGCTTGCTTCGGCAGTGACGAACTTCTGCAGGCGGCGAACGTGGCTGTGCTGGACCAGTCTGTTGAGCATCGCGTTTTTCCGTTGATCGGCTACGCAACGCGGAGAGCGGGCGATGCGTTGCTGGCAGAGCTTTTTCCCCCAAGGATCGTGTCGCCATGTCTACCAAGCGCTACTACGTCCTTCTCAATGAGAATTCCGGCACGGCCCATGCCTTGGGCCTGACCAAGGAAAAACTGTCCGAAATGTTCGAGGCCAACGGGCTCGAGGCAACGATCGATGCCGATAGTTCGCGGTCGATGAGCGACCGGATCGAAGGCGCGCTGTCGAGCGATGCCGAGGTCGTGGTCGCGGCCGGTGGCGATGGCACGATCACGGCGCTGGCGGGCGCGATGATCGGATCGGAGAAAGATCTCGCTATTCTGCCCCTTGGCACGTTCAATGCGGTGGCCAAGGACCTGCACCTGCCGCTCGACCTGCCGTCGGCTGTGGCGGCTTTGGGGAGCGGCACGAGCCAGCGCATCGACGCGGCGGAAGTCAACGGTCGCATATTCTTGCAGAAAGTGGTGATCGGGCTGATCCCGGGTCTTGCCGCGGGGCGCGAGCATCTGCGGGGGCGCGAGACGGCGATGGCAAAGCTCGGTTTCATGCGCTACTTTTTCCGCCGCCTGGCCCGGGCCAAACGCATGGCGGTGGTCATAGAGCCCAGCAATGGGGCGCGGCGGGTGGAGCGGGTGCAGGCCATGGCGGTGGCGTGCAATGCCTATGACGAGGGCCTGGGCAAGTTCTTTTCCCGCAAGAGCCTCGATCGCGGCACGCTGACGCTTTACGTCCTCAAGCGCTTTACGGCGCGGGACTTCGTTCGCCTGGTGACAGGCATGTTTATCGGTCGCTGGCGCGATGACGAAGCGCTCAGCATGGAAAGCGTTAAGGAGGTCACGATCGACACGCGCAACACCCTGATCAAGGTCATGTTCGACGGCGAAGTCGAGACCTTCCAGACGCCGCTCAAGTTCACCATCCGCCCCAAGGCACTCTCGGTCATCGTGCCTGCCGAAGCCGAGGCAACGGCGGTGGCTGCATGAAGTTGCTGCATATTTCGGACCTCCATTTCGGCCACCACGACGACGAAGTGGCGGCAGGCTTTGCCGACGACATCAATGCGCAGAACCCCGATCTCGTGGTCGCGAGCGGCGATTTCACCCAGATCGGGACCAAGGAAGAATTCGAGCAGGCCCGCGAATTCCTAAACAAGCTCAAGGCGCCGGTGTTTGCCGTGCCGGGCAATCATGACGTGCCGGCGGTCAATATCCTGCGGCGCTTCATCAACCCGTACGGGCTCTACAAGAAATACATCTCGCCCGATCTCGAGCCCTTCCTCGAAATGGATGGCGTCGTGCTGGTCGGCATGCGCACCTCGCGCCGAATGCGGCTGGAATGGAACTGGGGTCATGGCACGATCTCGCGCGGCCAGCTCGACGATTTAGCCGAGCGCTTCGACAAGGCGTCTCCGAATGCGGTGCGGATCATCGTTGCGCATCACCCGCTGCTATTTCCGACCGAGCCGATGGTGCAAAAGACCAAGCGCGTGAAGCGCGCCGACGATGCCTTGGAATGCTTTGCAAGTCTTGGCGTGCGGCTCGTACTTTCGGGGCACTTCCACCTTTCCTATGTGCGCAAGCACGAGAGCAAGGACAAGGCGCGCGAGGGCCAACCGATGGGCGTCAGCAAGTCGGTGGTGGCGCCGATCATGGTGGCGCAGGCGTCGTCGGCCATTTCGACGCGGCTGCGGGGCGAGGCGAACGCCTATAACCTCATAGACATCGGCGAGCAGATCACCGTCACCGTGCGCGAATGGAAAGATGGCGCTTGGCGCACGCGCGACAAGGCGACCGAGCCGGTCTGAGCTAGGCGCCGCTCTGCCCAATGGCGAAAGCCACGAGAAGGCCGAGCACGACCAGCAAGCCAGTGCCGCCGCGCTCGCCTTCCACCGCTTCGGGGATCATCGTATCGGCGATCATGGTCAATAGAGCGCCGGCGGCGAGGGCATTGACCATGGCGATAAGCCAGGGCGAGGCATCGCCGAGGAGGGCGGCGCCGAGCATGGCGGCAAGAGCGGAAAGCACGGCGATGCCGGCCCAGAGGCCCAGCACGTAGGTCTTGCTGCGCCCGGCCTTTTTCATGCCTACGGCGCTGGATAATCCCTCGGGCAGGTTGGAAAGGAAGATGGCGACCAGCACGGCAAAGCTGACGCCATTGCCATCGAGAAGGCTGACGCCGAGGACGATGGATTCGGGTATGCCATCGAGCATAGACCCGATCGCGATGGCAAGGCCGCTATTGGATGTCGTATTCGGATCCGGTTCTTTGCCGGAGCGCTTGCGGTGCTTGCCGCCGTTGCGGGTGACGAGCCAATTGGCGACCGTATAGGCGGCCGATCCGGCGAGGGCGCCGCCGATTATGGGGTAGAGGCCGCCCTGATCGTAGCCGTCCATGATGAGGTCATAGGCGACGGCAGAGATGAGAATGCCGCAGCCGAAAGCCATGATTCCGGCAATGAGCCGCTTCGGCAGCTCGACCAAAAAGGCGATTGCGGCGCCGATGACCAGGGCGGAGGAACCCAACAGTCCCCAAAGTCCTGCTTGAACCCAGATCGGCATCGGCATCTCCAAGCAGCCAAGCTGGCGGCCTTGGGACAAGTGTCCGCGAGAGGGCTTTGTTCCGCGCCCGATTTTTGGACGGCACTTGCATCGGGCGCCAGAAATTCGCATATAGCGGATCGGGAGGTTGGCGCGGACGTGTTCCTCGCCAACCGGGTCAGGTCCGGAAGGAAGCAGCCCCAACGAGATCCTCACGGGTCGATGCCAGCCTCCTACTCATCTGTTCACACTCGTGCAAATCGACGCGAAAACGCCTATCGGCTTTTGCGGATGGGACCCCTTTGCCTTATGGTCCCGCGCATGAGACCTACGCCTCACAGCAAGGAGGGCGCATATGGCTGAAAAGCAGACGACGCCCTATCTGGTGCTGGCCCGTAAATACCGGCCGCGCAACTTCTCGACCCTGGTCGGGCAGGACGCGATGGTGCAGACGCTGGGCAATGCCTTTGCGCAGAACCGTATCCACCATGCCTTTATCCTCACCGGCGTGCGCGGCGTGGGCAAGACCACAACGGCGCGTATTCTTGCGCGCGCCTTCAACTACGAAGACGAGACGGGCCGCCATCCGACGCTCGACCTTTCCGAAGAAGGCGTGCATTGCCGCGCCATTATCGAAGGGCGGCATGTCGACGTGGTCGAGATGGACGCTGCCTCCAATACCGGCATCGGCGACATTCGCGAGATCATCGACTCGGTAAAATACGGGCCGGTCTCGGCGCCCTACAAAGTCTATGTCATCGACGAAGTGCACATGCTCTCGACGGCGGCCTTCAACGGGCTGTTGAAGACGCTCGAAGAGCCGCCGCCCTACGTGAAATTCATCTTTGCGACGACCGAGATTCGCAAAGTGCCGATCACCATCCTGTCGCGCTGCCAGCGCTTCGATCTTCGGCGCATTCCGGCGGACATCATGTCGGCCTATCTCGAGCAGATCCTCCATCAGGAAAATATCGGCTTCGAGCCCGATGCCTTGGCGATGATCGTGCGGGCAGGCGAAGGCTCGGCGCGAGACTCGCTGTCGCTGCTTGACCAGGCGATCGCCCATGGCAATGGCGCGGTCACCGCAGCGACGGTCAAGGCCATGCTGGGCCTCGGCGACCGGGCGAGGATCATCGACCTCTTCGAAGACCTGATGGGCGGGCAGATCGCGACGGCACTGACCTCGCTGCGCGAGCTTTACGATCTTGGAGCCGATCCGCAGACGCTGCTGGCCGACCTCGCCGAATTCACCCATCTCGTCACCCGCATCAAGGTTGTGCCGGCCGCTTCGGACGATGCGTCGCTGACGCCGGACGAGCGCAATCGCGGTCGCGATCTGGCCAGCCGGCTGCCGATGCGGGCGCTGACGCGCGCGTGGCAGATCCTGTTCAAGGGCAATGAAGAAACGGCGCGGGCGGGCAATGCCCTCCAAGCGGCGGAGATGACGCTGATCCGCCTCGCCTATGCCGCGGACCTGCCGAGCCCGGACGAGGTGATCGGCAAGCTGACGCAACAAGGGCAGCTGCCGAGCGCTCCAGCCATGGCGCCCTTGCCGCCGCGGGCACCGAGCGGTGGCGGCGCGGCTTCGGCGATGCGGATGGAAACGGTTCAGGTTTCGGCCGCACCGATGATGTCGGTGCCGCAGGCACAGGCCGTCGTATCGCCTGTCGCCATTGCCCAAATGCAGGCAGCCCCGCCGCAACCGGCCCTGGCGACGATTTCGAGCTACAAGGATATTATCGCCCTGGCCGTAGTTAAGCGCGACATGCTGCTCAAGATCGCGCTCGAGTCCCAAATGTTGCCTGTGGCTTTCGAGCAGGGGCGGATCGAGGTGGCGCTGGTCGAGGGCGCCAATCCGAAGGTGGTCACCGATCTTTCGGCGCGTCTACAATTGTGGACCGGCGACCGCTGGCTCGTGACCGTTTCGACCAAGCCTGCCGAAGGCGTGACCATCCGCCAGGAAAAAGAGCAAAAGCAGCAGGCAGCAACTGCGGCGGCGCATGACGACCCGCTGGTCAAAGCCATTTTTGAGACATTTCCCGGGGCCAAGCTGGTCAATGTGACGGTGCGCGACGACGATGCCGCCGTGCCTGACCTGCCGATGGCGCCACCAGAAGAGGACGACGAATGAAAGACATCATGGGCATGATGAAAGCCGCCAGCGAAATGAAAGGCAAGATGGAGGCCATGCAGGCCGAACTTGCCGAGCTGGTGGTGGAAGGCCGCTCGGGCGGCGGCATGGTGACGGTATCGCTGACCGGCAAGGGCGACGTGCGCGGCATCAAGATCGATCCGACGCTGCTCAAGCCCGAGGACGCCGAAGTGATCGAGGACCTGATCGTTGCCGCCTTCACCGATGCCAAGGGCAAGAGCGAAGCGGAAATGCAGCGCAAGATGGCCGAAGTCACCGCCGGCCTGCCGATCCCGCCGGGCATGAAGCTGCCGTTCTAGGTTCGGTGGCACGACCTCGTCCTTCAGCAGGCTCAGGATGAGGTCTATTGAGGCGTCGGACTTTGGTTCGACCCCAAGGTGAGCTTGTCGAACAACAGGTCGAACACATACCATGCCATCCGGCGGACCCGAGATCGAACAGTTGATCCAGCTCCTGGCGCGTCTGCCGGGGCTTGGGCCGCGTTCGGCTAGGCGGGCGGTGCTGCACCTGATCAAGCGCAAGGACCAGTTGATGGTGCCGCTTTCGGCAGCGCTGGACCGGGCGGTGGTTGCCGTAAAGTCCTGCGAAGTCTGCGGCAATGTCGATACGATCAGCCCCTGCTCGATCTGCGCCGATCCCCGGCGGGGCGAGAGCGGCATTCTGATCGTCGTCGAAGACGTTGCCGATCTTTGGGCGCTGGAGCGGGCCGGCGTCGGCCAGGTGCGCTACCATGTGCTCGGGGGTGTCTTGTCGCCACTTGATGGCGTGGGGCCCGATGACCTCAACCTCGAAGGCCTGATTGGGCGGGCGGGCGAATATGGCGAAGTGGTTCTTGCCATGAATGCCACGGTCGAGGGCCAGACCACGGCCCATTACATCACCGACCGGCTGGGGGCACGAACCTGCGCGTGACGCGCCTTGCTCATGGCGTGCCCGTGGGCGGGGAGCTCGACTACCTCGACGAGGGAACGCTGAGCCAAGCGTTGCGGGCCCGCACGGAAATCTGATCCCGCGCGGGCGTAAAGCTTTAGCGGAGCGTGTCGGCGTCAACCGCTTCTTCGTCCTCGATCAGGGCGCCGTCCTCGATTTCGTCTTCATCTTCGCCCGTCAGGGCTTCGCGCGCATCAACGTCGTCTGGTGCCAGGGCGTCAAGGTGGTCTTCCGGATCGATGGCAAGGGCCGGGTCGAAGTCGCCGTTTTCATCGGCATAATCGTTGTCGGCCTGAAGCTCATCGAGGGCGCGATCGATCTCGGCCATCATGTCCTTGGGGTCCTGATCGCCAAAATCGCCGCTTTCGCGCGTTGCCATTTCAACGCGCATTTCCTTGAGGCGTTCGACGCGTTCGGCAACCGGGCGATCGGAGCCATAGAGAAGGTCCTCGATTTCGTCCTGACTATAAGGAATGGACAGGCCCGGCTGTTCGTTGGCATCGAAAGGTTCGTCGATCGGGGTCAGCGGATCGGAATTGTCGCGTGGCTGGACCATCTGGGCCTCCGTTGAATGTTGGCTTGTCAACGTTCGGCGACGAAAGCGGTTCGGAACGAATCTTGAAGCCACCTCATTTTTCCCGCGCACAGGAGAATGAGAATGGCGTTTCGCAAGGGTTCAAAGGTCACGTGGAAGTGGGGTTCCAGCACCGCTGAAGGCAAGATCGTCGAGCGGTTCACCGAGAAGGTGACGCGGACGATCAAGGGCTCGGAGGTGACGCGCGATGCCAGCACTAAGGAGCCGGCTTTTTGATCGAGCAGGAAGACGGCGACAAGGTGCTCAAGAGCAAGAGCGAGCTGACGGCGAAGGGGAAGTAGAAGGGCACCGCCGCGCCTTCTAACTTGTGAGCTTTACCCCACCCCACCCAGCTTCGCTAAGGCCTGCCGGCCAAGCTTCGCTACCCTCCCCTCAAGGGGAGGGAGGGGAATGGAGCCGAGAGTTCAGGCTAAGTCGCCTGGGTCGCTGACGAGGCGCAGGGTGGGTTGGGGGTCGTCGTGGCCGCCGTCCCAGCCGGCGGGCAGGGGCTTGGAGGATTTGGCCCCAAGTTCGCGCAGCATTTCGACCTGGCGGACGACATTGCCGCGGCCGCTCGAGAGCTGGTCCTTGGCCTTGACGAAGCTTTGCTGGGCCTTGTCGATATTTTCGCCGACGCGGTCCATGGTCGACAAAAAGCCGACGACCTTTTCATAGAGCGCGCCCGCACGCTCGGCGATTTCGTCGGCGTTGCGGTGGCGCTTTTCGATGTCCCAGACATTGCGCACCGTGCGCAGCACGGTCATCAGCGTCGTCGGCGTCGTCAGCATCACGCCCTTGCTCATGCCGAATTCGACCAGCTTGCTGTCGTGCTGGATGGCGGTAGCTAACGCTGACTCAATGGGCACGAACATCATTACGTAGTCGAGGCTAGATTTGGCGGCACCGGCATAGTTCTTGGCACCGAGTGTGGTGATATGGCCGCGCACCGAAGCGATGTGGGCCTTTAGATGCCCGTCGCGCAGCACCTCCTCGGCATTGACGAAGGCCTCGAAGGCCGTGAGCGACACCTTGGAGTCGATCACCAGCCGATCATTGTTGGGCATGATGATTTCGACATCGGTGCGCAGGCGCGATCCGTCCTCGCCGGTATGCGATTGCTGGATGAAATACTGCTCGCCTTCGCGCAGGCCCGATTGTTCGAGGATGGTGGCGAGGATCATTTCGCCCCAGGCGCCCTGCGTCTGCGACGAGCCCTTGAGCGCGCGGGTGAGGTTGTTGGCCTCGGTGGTGATCTGCACATTGCTTTCGAGCAGCGCGCGGATCTGCTCGCCCATGGTGGCGCGATCTTTGATGAGGCCGGTGTGGAATTCGCCGATCTTTTCCTGCAGCGGCTTTAGGAGCGTATCGACCTGTTCGCGGTTCTGCTTGGTGAAGGTCTCGCTGTGGGATCGCAGCACGTCGCCGGCGATGGACTTGAACTCGTCGGTCATCTGCTGGCGCGCATCGGTGAAGCGCTTCAAATTGGCTTCGTTCTGGCGCTGCTGTTCGTCGAGGCGCGTGCGCATGGCGGCAAGCTCGGCCCCCAAATCGGCGCTGCGGTCGCGTTCGCTCGCCAGTTGGTCGGCAGCGCGTTCGCGTTCGCGGCTAAGCGTCAGTTCCAGATCGCGGATGCGAGTGTCGCGGCTGGCCACTTGCTCGGTGAAATTGGCGCGTAGGCCATCGGCGGCTTCCCGGGCGGACTTTTCGAGCCGCTCGGCATTGGCGCGGCTGCTGGCGATGACGAAGATCACCGCGGCGAGCAGCAGGAGCGCCACAAAACCGAGCAGTGCCATGCCCGCGGAAATGGGTACGGAGCCGAGAGTGAAGAGCGTGCGGTCGAGTTCGGTCATGCCCTAAGACTAGAGTGATTCTTTTGTTCGCAAAATGTTCTTGGGCTTTCCGCCCTGGAGTTGACCCACGGCTGGAAATGGCCATATCGGGGTCAATCCTCTTTTTGCCGGTGTTTTGTCATGGCTATCCGCCCGATCCTCGTCATTCCCGATGCCCGCCTGCGCGCCGTTGCCGATCCGATCGGCGAGGTCGACGACGAGATCAAGACGCTGGCCAAGGACATGCTGGACACGATGTATGATGCGCCCGGCATCGGCCTTGCAGCGCCGCAGGTCGGGGTCCTCAAGCGCATCGTGGTCATGGACCTCGCCGGAGAGGGTGAGCCCCCGCCCCGCTGGTGATGATCAATCCGGAGATCACGAGCTTTGGCGACCAGATGCAGGTGACCGAGGAAGGCTGCCTGTCGATCCCCGAGCTTTATTACGAAGTCGAGCGGCCCAACGACGTTACCGTCAAATATACCGATCTCGATGGCCAGGAAGTGACCAAGGAAGCCGAGGGAAAGCTCGCCGTCTGCATCCAGCACGAACTCGATCACCTCGATGGCGTGCTCTACATCGACTATCTCAGCCGGCTGAAGCGCGACCGGGTGATCAAGAAGTTCGACAAGCAGGCCAAGCGCGCTGCAGGCTAGGCCTCTGGTGGCTACGACCTCTTCCTTCGACAGGCTCAGGATGAGGTCCAGGAAGGTCGCTGCGCAAGCAAAGACCTCATGGTGAGCTTGTCGAGCACGAGGTCGGGTAGATGCGCGTCGTTTTCATGGGTACGCCCGACTTTTCCGTGCCGACGCTAACCGAGATCGTGTCTTCGGGCCACGAAGTGTTGGCGGTTTATACGCGGGCGCCGAAGCCGGCCGGCCGTGGGCAGGCGGAGCGCAAGAGCCCGGTGCATGAAACGGCCGAGGCGTTCGGTATCCCGGTGTTTACGCCGCGCTCGCTCAAGGGCGAGGCCGAGCAGCTGCATTTTTCCTCGCTCGGTGCGGAGGTCGCGGTGGTGGTGGCTTATGGGCTGATCCTGCCCAAGCCGGTGCTCGATGCGCCTGAATTTGGCTGCCTCAACCTTCATGGCTCGCTCTTGCCGCGCTGGCGCGGTGCGGCGCCGATCCAGCGGGCGGTGATGGCGGGAGACAAGCAGACCGGCATCGTCGTGATGCAGATGGACGAGGGGCTCGACACCGGCGCCATGGGGCCGACCGAGATCATTCCGATCGGACCGGACATGACCGCCGGCGAGTTGCACGACCAGATGATGCGCGTCGGTGCCGACCTCATGGGCCGGGCTCTGGCGGCGCTGGAACGCGGCAGTTTGCAGTTCACGCCGCAGCCGGAAGCGGGCACGACCTATGCAGCTAAGATCGACAAGGCCGAAGCGCGCATCGATTTTACGCAAAGTGCTGAAGCAGTGCACAACCAGATCCGCGGACTGTCGCCGTTTCCAGGGGCGTGGTTCGAGCTGGGGTTGGGCGGCAAGCCCATGCGGATCAAGGCGCTGCGGTCGACTTTGGCGAGCGGGTCCGGCGCACCGGGGACGGTGCTGGATGACCTCACGATTGCCTGCGGGACCGGCGCCGTGCGGCTGACGCAGGTGCAGCGCGAGGGCAAGGGCGCGATGGATGCGGCGACCTTTTTGCGCGGGGCCGGGACGCTGCCGGAGCGCGTTTCGTGACAGACTTCTTAGCGGCTCTTTCTTCCTCCCTCCCCTTGAGGGGGAGGGTAGCGAAGCTTAGGCCAAGGGCCTTAGCGCAGCTGTGTGGGGTGGAGCCGCAAACGCCGAACATCGCGCAAGCAGCCCCACCCCACCCTCGTTCCCTCCCCCTCAAGGGGAGGGAGGCGCTGGAGCCGATGGATCTGTAATGCGGTTCAAGCTCACCATCGAATATGACGGAACCCCGTTTTCCGGCTGGCAGCGGCAGTCGGAGCGGATGAGCGTGCAGCAGGCGCTGGAGGAGGCGATCGAGCGCTTTTCTGGTGAAGCGGTGACAACGCAGGCGGCGGGACGGACCGATGCCGGCGTGCATGCCCTGGGCCAGGTGGCGCATTTCGACCTGTCGAAGGATTGGGACCCGTTTCGGGTGCGCGAAGCGCTGAACTATCATTTGCGGCCGCAGCCGGTGGCGATCGTCGAGTGCGAAGCGGTCAGCGAGGCGTTCGAGGCACGGTTTTCGGCAAAGGCGCGGCACTACGAATACCGCATCCTCAACCGGCGGGCGCCGCCGGCTATCGAGCGCAACCAGGTCTGGCATGTGCCGATGCCACTCGAAGCCGAGCGCATGGACGAGGCGGCGCAGCTGATCCTCGGGCTGCACGATTTCACCACCTTCCGCTCGTCAGAATGCCAGGCGAAATCACCGATGCGGACGTTAGACGCGTTCGCGGTCAGCGGGGATAGCGAGGTGATTGCGATCACCGCCAGCGCCCGAAGCTTCCTCCACCATCAGGTGCGCTCGATGGTGGGGTCGCTCAAGCTTGTCGGCGAGGGCAAGTGGAGCCCGGCTGACTTTCGTGCTGCGCTCGATGCTGCCGATCGCAGGCGCTGCGGGGCGATGGCGCCGTCGAGCGGGCTCTATCTGACCGGGGTCGACTACTAGGCTGCAGGCACCGCGGGCATTGACTGCAACATGACGCCGCCCAGGATCAGGACGCCGATCAGCTGCGCGACGATCTGCACGACAATAAAGGTGGCCACCTGCATCGGCGAGAGGGTCAGGATGCGGCGGGCAATGTTGACTTCGACGATGATGCTGATGAGGCCGACGGTAAAGAGCATTACCTCGCTGCCGCCCACCAGGACGAGGATGACTGTGCCGAAGAGGGAAACGATGAAGTTGACCCAATTGTCGGCGACCATGAAGGGCACGAGGCCGTCGAGCCGTCCCATCTGCCGAAGGACGATATAGGCGGCGGCGATCTGGAGCGCGAAGAGGAGCGCCGCGAGCATGACGGCGCCGGTGGCCGCACCCGATTGAGCGGGCACGCCGAGCAGCATGGGGCCGAAGACGCTGATGCCGGTGCCCAGCACCAAAGCGATGAAGCTGCCGATTAGGCCGCGCTGGGTGAAATCGAAATAGCGCGGGCAGCGTCGGCGCGGCCGATGATCAGCGCCCAGCAGCCGCGCGCCGCGTTGACGGCTTCTTCGATAAAGGTCTGGTTTTGATAGGCCAAGGCTTTTACGACTCGTCTCAGGCGGCGGGAATGGCTGCTGCGCTAAGCATGTAGAGGGTCATCGGCAGGCCGACAAGCAGCACGGTGGTCAAGACGGCAAAGGCGACCGATACGCCGCGCGTCCACTGGCCCGCAGCACGTCCCAATCGAAAGAGCAGGACGGCAAAGCCAAGCCAGAGCAGCGGCAAAAGCGCGCCGAGGATCAGCGACACCAGCGTGCCGAGCACAAGATAGGCGATCAGCGCGAAAATCGCGGGGATCAGGAGCGGCAGTATCGGCGTCCTGGCGCGCAGAAAGTTGCGGGTGACGAAGATGCCGATCAAGAGCGCCGCGAGCCAGAGCGACTGCACCAGCATAATATTGATGAAGCCGGGAAGCGTCGGGACGCCGACCTGAAGCGAAGCCAGCATGACGGCAAGGAAGGCAAAAAGGTAGAACAGCGCGAGCGCGGTCACGAGGCCGGCGCGGGAGAGGCGAAAGAACGCTTCCCAGCCGGGCTCGTTGCGCAGCAGTTTCAGCCAGCCGGTCAGCGCGTCACGAAGCGTCAGCCACAGTGTCAAGCGGCACCGAAGAAGCGGCGCATGAAGCTTGCGTAGATTGCGGTCAGGCCATGAAGATCGGCGACGGCGATGTGTTCGTCGGCCTTGTGCATGGAGGGCCCGACAAGACCGCATTCGACCACGGGCCCATATTGGGCGATGAAGCGCGCATCGGAGGTGCCGCCAGCAGTGGAATAGTCGGGGCGTTTGCCGGTTTGCTCGGCGATGACGGAGGATAGGGTTTCGACATCGTCGCTGAGGGGCGACAGGAAAGACCGCGAGGGCGTGCCGAGGATGTCGAAAGCGATCGTCGTTCCGTTGTGATCGATGGCGTCGATTTGGCTGCGGACCCAATCTGCGAGCGTGTCAGGCGTCCAAAGGTCGTTGTAGCGAATGTTGAAGCGCAGCGTGCCCGACATCGGGATGACATTGCCGGTGGGGTTGCCGACATCGATGGTGGTGAGCTCGAGATTGGAGGCCGGGAAATGCTCGGTGCCGATATCGAGGGCTTTGCTCGATAGTGCGGTGGCGACGGCGGCGAGCACCGGCAGCGGATTGTTGGCCTTGTGGGGATAGGCGACGTGGCCTTGCGTGCCGGTGACGGTTACCTGTCCGGAGAAGGAACCGCGCCGGCCGATCTTGATGCTATCGCCCAGGGTTTCGGCGGAGCTCGGTTCGCCGACGATGGCGAAATCGAAGTCTTGGCCGTTCTCCTTCATCCAGCGCACCAGCTTTTCGGTGCCGTTGATTGCGTCGGCTTCCTCGTCATTGGTGATGGCGAGTTGGATGACGCCCGCATCAGGGGGATGGCGGCACAAGCGGCGACGAAGGCAGCGATGCCCGATTTCATGTCGGCGGTGCCGCGGCCATAGAGTTTGCCGTCGGCTAGGCGCGGGACGAAGGGGTCGGAGGTCCAATGGGCGCGATCGCCGGGCGGGACGACATCGGTGTGACCGGCAAAGAGAAGGCGCCTGCCGCCAGTGCCGCGCGTCGCAAAGAGGTTTCCTACTGGGTAGGAACCGTCGCTTTCGAAGTTGAGGCGGGTGGTGGAAAAGCCCAGCGCCTGGAGTTCGGCTTCCAGCAGGTCGAGGGCGCCGGCCTCTTCGGGGGTGACCGAGGGGCAGGCCACGAGGCGGGAGAGAAGGTCGAGGGGGTCGGTCATGGTTTGCTCCGCTCCCGTGGCGCCACCCCCACCAGGCCTCCCCATCAAGGGGAGGAGTTGGATCGTGCATGCGGAAGGTCCCTGCCCCATATCAGTCCCGCAGGAGGTCGTTGATGCCGGTCTTGCTGCGGGTCTGGGCGTCGACGGTTTTGACGATGACAGCACAGTAAAGATTGGGTCCGGGCTGGCCATTGGGGAGCGGCTTGCCGGGGAGCGAGCCGGAGACGACCACCGAATAGGGCGGCACCTTGCCGATGTGAATTTCGCCGGTGTGGCGATCGACGATCTTGGTGGAGGCGCCGATGAAGACGCCCATCGAGATCACCGAGCCTTCGCCGACGACCACGCCTTCAACGACTTCCGAGCGGGCGCCGATAAAGCAATTGTCTTCGATGATGACGGGACCGGCCTGCAGCGGTTCGAGCACGCCGCCGATACCGACGCCGCCCGAAATATGGACGTTTTTGCCGATCTGGGCACAGGAGCCAACGGTGACCCAGGTGTCGACCATGGTGCCTTCATCGACATAGGCGCCGACATTGACGAAGCTGGGCATGAGGACGACGTTGCGGCCGATAAAGGCGGGACGGCGGACGATGGCGCCGGGAACGGCGCGGAAACCGGCTTCGCGGAAGGAGCTCTCGCTCCAGCCCTCGAACTTGGTCTCGACCTTGTCCCAATAGTTGGAGCCGCCCGGCGCGCCTTCGATCACGATTGTCGTTGAGGCGGAAGTTAAGGAGCACGGCTTTCTTGAGCCACTGGTGCACCTGCCAGTTGCCGTCGATCTTTTCGGCAACGCGCAGCTCGCCACGATCAAGCAGGGCAAGGGCGCTGTCAACTGCATCGCGCACTTCGCCTTTGGTCCCGAAATTGACTTCGGCGCGGTTTTCAAACGCGGTGTCAATGACCTGGGCGAGTTGGGCGTGCGACATGGGGGCTCCTTGAAACTGTCGCGCGGACCATAGCCGGGGCGGATGGCGTGTCAACGACTTGTCTTCCCTTCCCCGGGCGGGAAGGAAAGACAGATCGGACTTTACTGCCGGGTCAGCTCAACCACCGGGATGGTGTCGCGTGTGGTCTTTTGTTCGTATTCGGCAAATTGGGGGAAGCGGCGGGCCATTTCGGCGTAGGTGGTGGCGCGTTCCCCTTCTTCGAGCACGCGCGCCTTGACGGGAACGCGTTCGATGGTCGTGCCGTCGCCAACGGAAATTGCAGCGTCGGGGTTGGCGAGAAGATTGTGGAACCAGTCGGGGTTCTTGGGTCCGCCTGCAAAAGACGCGAAGATGTACCAGGGGCCGTCGCCGTCGCGCAGATACATCAGCGGCTGCGTGCGCTCCTGCCCGGACTTGGCGCCCAGAGCATGAAGCAGAAGGACGGGCGCGTTCGCAAAATAGCCGCCGGGCTTGCCGCCATTGGCGTTGAAATCTTCAATAACCTGCTTGTTGAAATCGTTTATGGCTCAGCCTTCCTTCGGAGATGCCGGGTAAACGCCCAGAATGCGGAAATGGTCGGTGAAGAACTTGAGTTCATCGAAAGCGTGCTGCACGCCGACATCGTCGGGGTGGCCCTCGATATCGGCATAGAACTGGGTCGCGGTAAAGGCGCCGCCGACCATGTAGCTTTCGAGCTTGGTCATGTTGACGCCATTGGTGGCAAAGCCGCCCATGGCTTTATAAAGAGCGGCCGGCACGTTGCGGACGCGGAAGACGAAGGTGGTCTTGAGCTTGCCCGTGCCTTGCGGGGCTTCGTCGCGATCGCGCGACATGACGAGGAAACGGGTGGTGTTGTGGCCTTCGTCCTCGATATTGGCCTGCAAGAGATCGAGGCCGTAGATTTCGCCGGCAAGGCGCGAACCGATGGCGCCAACGCTAGGGTCGGCGCGGGCGGCGACTTCGCGGGCGGAACCGGCGGTGTCGGAGCCGTTGATGGTGCGCAAGTTATGGCTGGCGATGAACTTGCGGCATTGGCCCAGTGCGGGCGGCTGCGACTGGACGGCTTTGAGATCCTCGATGCGGCTGCCGGGCACGCCCAAAAGGTTCATTTCGATGCGAAGATAGGTTTCGCCGACGATGAAAAGGCCGCTTTCGGGCAGGAGGTGATGAATGTCGGTGATGCGGCCGTAGAGCGAGTTTTCCACCGGCAGCACGGCGCGGTCGGCGGCGCCCAATTGCACCGCGGCCATGGCTTCCTCGAAGGTGACATTGGGGAGGAATGTCCCGTCGGGAAAAACGTTGAGCGCTGCAGCATGGCTGAAGGCGCCGGGTTCGCCCTGGAAAGCGATGGTCTGGGTCATGGCCGAGGATCCTTGGGAAGCTGGGCCGGGTTTTGGCGCGGCCATGGTTCCAAGTCAATGTGAGCGGGCAGGAGGGAACAGACCGCGATGGGGAGAATTGACGCACCAAGGTTTGCCCTGTTGCGCCATGGGGGCCTTGATACTATCTTCCGCGCGCGTCGAGCAGGCCAGTTGAGGCCGATTTCCGTTAGGAGATCGGAAGTTGGGCTGGCTAGGCTAGAGGTCCACGGGGTTGGACGGGCAGAGAGTTTGCAATGGATTCGTTCGAGCTAAACAAGATTTTGGGCGCGGTGCTCGGCACCCTGTTGTTTGTGATGGGGGCTGGCTTTGTGGCCGAAGCCATCTATCACCCGATCGAAAACCGCGGGCCAGGCTATGCCCTGCCCGAGCCGGAGCCTGCTGCAGGCGAAGCCGTTGCCGAGGCTGAAGTCGAGCAGCCGATCGGTTTGCTCCTGGCCAGCGCCAGCGCCGATCGCGGTGCGACCGCCGTGCGCAAGTGCCAGTCCTGCCACAACTTTGGCGAGGGCGAGCCCAACAAGCAGGGTCCGAACCTTTATAATATCGTGAACAATACCAAGGCGCATGCCGAAGGCTTTGCTTATTCCGATATCCTGCTGCAGCAGAAGGCGGAGGGCCAGATCTGGACCTATGAAAACCTTAATGCCTTCCTGACCAACCCCAAGGCCTATGCCCCGGGCACCAAGATGAGCTTTGCCGGTGTGCGTTCGCCTGAGGAACGCGCCGATATCCTGGCTTACCTCCAGACCCTTTCGGCCAATCCCGTGCCGTTCCCGGAAGCCGAAGCAGCCCCGGCTGCCGATGGCGCCGAGCCGGCAGAGGGCGAAGCACCTGCCGCAACGCCTGGCGAAGCGAGCCCCGACGACCTGATCTCGGACGATCTGACGACGCCGGCCGAAGGCGGCAGCGAAGAAACCGTCCCGACCGCTCCGCCGGCTGCCGTCGACTCAAATACCGAAACGCAGAGCGACACCCCGGTTGTCGGCACTCCAGTGCAGTCGACCACGCCTGAAGCTCCGCTTTCGACCGGCGAAGGCAGTGCGACCCCGGCCACCAACGAAACCGGTGCGCAGCCAGCCACTCCGCCGCGCAACACCAATACGACTGGCCCGACCACGACCAATTCGCCCGGTGCGCAGCAGAACACCACCAACGCTCAGTAAGCGCTGGTTTTGGTTCAAGCCATATGCAAGCCGCGCCTTTTGGGCGCGGCTTTTTCTTTGAGGGACAATCCATGCTATTGCTGCACCTATCCGATGTCGACGAGGCAGGCTGGGCCAAGGCCTTTGCCGAAGCGCTGGGCCCCTACCCCGTCGTGCGGCGTGGCGATGCGTTCGATCCGGCGGATGTGCGCTATATCTTTGTGTGGAAGCCCAAGGCGGATGCCTTCGATGGTTTGAACAATCTAGCGGCCGTGTTGTCGCTGGGCGCAGGCGTCGATGCGCTGATGAAGCATCCGAACCTGCCGGATGCGCCGATCGTGCGTTTCGTTGACGCCGATCTCAGCCAGCGCATGAGCGATTATGTGGTGGCCCATGTCACCATGCATCATCGCCAGTTCAGCCGTTTCCAGGCGGACCAGAAGGCCAGGCGCTGGAGCCAGTTCTATCCGCCAGCGGCGAGCGAAACCACTGTCGGCATCATGGGCATGGGCGTGCTGGGGCAGGACGCGGTCAAGCGCCTGCTGCCGCTTGGCTTTACAGTGCGGAGCTGGAGCCGCACGCCCAAGGCGATCGAGGGGGTCGAGGGTTTTGCAGGATCCGAGCAGTTCGATACATTTCTCCAGGGCACCGACATCCTGGTCAATCTCTTGCCGCTGACGCCGGAGACGACCGGTATTCTCAACAGAGATACATTTTCCAAGCTGCGTCGCGATCGGCTGGAAGGCGGACCGGCGATCATCAATGCGGCGCGCGGCGGTCACCAGCGCGAGGCCGATATCGTGGCGGCGCTGGCGGACGGGACGCTTGGGGCGGCAAGCCTTGACGTGTTCGAGGTCGAGCCGCTGCCTCAGAGCAGTCCGCTCTGGGAGATCCCCAACTGCTACATTACCCCGCATACTGCCGCGATTTCGAGCATTCCGAGCGGCGTCAAATATTTTACCCGGATGATCCAGGATCACGAGGCGGGTCAGCCGCTGATCAACGTGGTCGACCGCAAGCTGGGCTACTGACGAAGAGTTCACTAGCGCCCGGCCGGAGAAGATTTCAGGGTTAAGCCATAACTTTGCGAGGTTAGATGACCGAAACTGCAGTGCCGACCAAGCTCAAGCTCTATGACCGGCTCAAGCTTGCAACCAAGAATCGTTGGGCAGAACCGATCCTGGCGGCGCTGTGTTTTCTGGAAGCGATGATCCTGCCGATCTTCCCCGAGATCATGCTGGCGCCGATGATCATTGCCGACCGCATGCGAGCCTGGCGGCTGGCGGCGATCTGCACGGTGTCGTCGGTGGCGGGGGACTTGCCGGCTATGCCATCGGCTATTTTTTGTTCGACAGCATCGGCCGCGGCATCATCGACTTCTACGGCGCCGGCAATGGCTTCGACGCGCTGCGCCAGAGTTTTAACGACAACGGCCCGCTGATGATCCTGATCGGGGCGCTGTCGCCCATCCCCTACAAGGTCATCACCATCACCTCCGGCGTGGCTGGGCTCGATATCTGGACCTTCGTCATTTATGGCCTGATCGGCCGCAGTATCCGCTATTTCCTGCCCTGCGGGCTGTTCTATTTCTTCGGGCCGGTGGCGGGCCAGTTCATCGAGAAGAACAAGAAGTGGGCGACGATCGGCATGATCGTGCTCGCCATTGTCGGCTTTGCCATGGCGCCGCTTATGTTCCCCAAGAGCCACGGGCCGGCGACCGAGACGGCGGTCGAGCAGATGAACGCCGTCGACGAGGTCGTGCCGAACGAATTGATCCCGGGCGCGCCGGCCGAGCAGTAGCTACTTGCCGTAGCGTTCGCGCAGCATGGTGTAGACGGCGCGAATGCCCTGGTCGGTGGCGCCGACCGGGCGACCCGGCCGGGCTTCGTTGACCCAGGCGAAGATGTCCATATGGAGCCAGGCCTTGGCGTTCTTGACGAAGCGGCGCAAGAACAATGCGGCAATGACCGAGCCGGCATAGCCGCCGGTGCCGACAT
Source organism: Devosia aurantiaca (assembly GCF_011058215.1). Lineage (GTDB taxonomy): Bacteria > Pseudomonadota > Alphaproteobacteria > Rhizobiales > Devosiaceae > Devosia > Devosia aurantiaca. The sequence continues at coordinate 1,141,307 of NZ_JAALFG010000001.1, read as the reverse complement.
TGTTGAGGTCGGCGATCTTGGAATTGAGCTGGCTATCGTAGTTGGACCAGAGCGGCATGTGCCAGAGCGGGTCTTCCACGGTGGCGCCGGCAGCAACGACTTGGGACGCCACCGTATCGTCGCTTGAATAGATGGCGGGGAGATCGGGCCCGAGGGCAACCCGGGCAGCGCCGGTGAGCGTTGCCATGTCGACCACGAGATCGGGCGATTCTTCGTCGGCGAGGGTCAGCGCATCGGCAAGGATCAGCCGGCCCTCGGCATCGGTATTGCCGATCTCGACCGTGAGACCGGCGCGCGAGCGGAGAATGTCGCCGGGGCGGAAGGCCGAGCCGGCAATGGCGTTTTCGACCACCGGCAGCAGCACGCGGAGGCGAACCGGCAGGTTGGCGGAAACGATGGTGTGGGCGAGGCCGAGGATATTCGCCGCGCCGCCCATGTCCTTTTTCATCATCAGCATGCCGGCCGCCGGCTTGATATCGAGACCGCCGGTATCGAAGGTCACGCCCTTGCCGACCAGGGTTACCTTGGGATGGCTCGGATCGCCCCAGGTGAGATCGATCAGGCGCGGCGCCTGGGCGCTGGCGCGGCCGACGGCGTGGATCATCGGGAAGTTGGCGCTCAGAAGATCGTCGCCCACGGTGACATGAACCGTCATGCCATTGCGGCGGGCAAAGTCGCGCGCGGCCTTTTCGAGGGCGTCGGGGCCGAGGTCATTGGCCGGCGTGCTGATGAGGTCGCGGGCAAGGGTCGCGGCTTCGACCTGGCGGTCGACTTCATCCTCGTCGGCGCCTTCGGGAAGGACGAGTACCGGGCTGGGCTTGGCCTGACGGTAGCGATCGAAGCGGTAGGCGCCGAGGCGGAAGGCGATGGCGGCAAGGGTCGGATCTTCGATCTCGCCAGCAAGCGCGTAGGTGCCTTCTGGAAGATTGGCGGAGGCTTGGCCCGCGAGGAATGGCGAGCGGCTAGTGGTGTTGCCCAGACCGAAGAGCCAGCCAGCAATACCGCTGTCGCTGTCGGGCAAGGCAAGCAGGCGACCCCGCTGACCGGAGAAAGAGTTTGCTTTCGCCCAAGCCAGTTGTGGCCCCGATAGACCTGCGCCGTCGAGCGCCCCTTCTGCAATGAAGTGGATGGGGGTGGCTTCTGGCTTGGTCATGGCGAACTCAATATCGAGCCCGTTTTAGCCCTCCCCGCCTTGCGCCGCAACGGCCCGAAAACTCACCTTAACCCTGCGTTAGGGTTAATGATCTATTGCTTGGGCAAGACTTTAGAGTGGCGCTTTTCGCCTGGAGGCTCGCCATGTCCCACCCGTACCGGATTGCGCGGACCCTGCTTTTGGCCGGTGTGGCCGCTATCGCCCTTTCCGCCTGTGCCTCCAATCGCGGGCAGCTCGGCAGCACCGATTATGCGGGCATGCCGGCAGCGCAGGCGCAGTCCAATCTTGGCCAGCTCACCGAGCGCTATCGCCGCAATCCCAAGGACCGCGTGGTCGCCATCCAGTATTCGGCGGCGCTGCGCGCTGCCGGGCAGCCGACGCAGGCCGCGGCAGCACTCGAGACGGCGATGATGGCTTATCCCAAGGACATTGCGGTTAGTGTCGCCTATGGCAAGGCGCTGACGGCGGCAGGACGTTTCGATCAGTCGCTGACGGTTCTGGACAATGTGATCCGCCCCGATGCGCCGGACTGGAATGCACTTTTGGTTAAGGGCGCGACGCTCGACCAGATGGGGCGCAATGACGAGGCTCGCCGGCTCTATGCACAGGCAGCGACGATTGCGCCTGGCGAGGCGTCGATCGAGACAAATCTGGGGCTTTCCTACGCCATGACCAACGAGTTGCCGCGCGCCGAGCAGCATTTGCGCCGGGCGGTCGGCATGCAAGGCGCCAATACGCAGACGCGGCAGAACCTGGCTCTCGTCGTGGGTCTGCAGGGCCGGTTCGACGAGTGCCGCCAGATCTATGCGGCCGAGTTGCCGCCGGAGCAGGTTGAAAGCAACATGGCCTATGTTCGGGCGCTGCTGACCCAGAAGAACCGCTGGGACCTGATCGAACAGGGTTGAACGCAAGCTCGAAGAATCAAAAGGCCCGGATCTGATTCGGGCCTTTTGTTTTGGCTCAGCCGCCGCTGCCGACAGTGTTGGCGACGGATCCTGCAAAGACCTTGATCATCGCCGGCGACAGGATGACGATGAACAGCACCGGCAGGAAGAACAGGATCAGCGGCACGGTGAGCTTGGGCGGAAGGGCCGCGGCTTTCTTTTTCGGCTTCCATCATGCGCGACTCGCGGCCTTCCTCGGCCATCACACGCAGGGCCTGACCGACGGAAGTGCCGTAGCGATCGGCCTGGATCAGGGCGGTCATCACGGCGCGGACACCGTCAAGGCCGGTACGGCGGCCGAGGTTTTCGTAGGCGCGGGTGCGATCTTCGAGGAAGCTGAGTTCAGCCATGGTCAGCGTCAGCTCTTCGGCGAGTTCAGCGCTCTGGTTGCCGATTTCCTTAGCGACGCGCTTGAAGGCGTGTTCCATGGACATGCCGGATTCAACGCAAAGCAGCAGCAGGTCGAGCACGTCGGGCCAGGCGCGGCGGATCGAGGCCTGGCGCTTCTGCGTCTTGTTGCGCAACATAATCGTGGGCAGATAGACGCCGACCAAGCCGGCGCCAATGGCATAGACAAGGTTGAGATAGGCGGGGCGATCGCCGGGCGCAAGAACGAGAAGATAGACCGCCGCCAGCGTGAAGACCACGATCGGGGTGGCGAAGCGCTGGAACAGGAATTTGGTCAGCTCCGCTTGGCCGCGCAATCCGGCCATAGCGAGTTTATCGACGGTATTTTCGTCCTGGAACGCTTTTTTGAGATCGAAGCGATCAACCGCGTTTTTCATGTAGGACTTGGCTTCGGTGCCGCGGCGAATAGAGCGCGCATCCTGCACCGCTCCACCGCGCAGGCGGGCCATTTCCTCGGCCCGCATCTTGTCGCGTTCGACGGCGACGCGCTTGATGCGGGTCTTGAGTTCGCGCTTGCCGATCAGCGACGAGCCAAAGGTGAAGACCACCGCGGCCGCCGAGATGGCGGCGAGCACGGCGATCAGGAATTCGCGGGAGGTGATCGTCTCGATCATGGGTCAGATCTCGAACTTGACCATGCGGCTCATCACAAAAATGCCGCTGGCCAGCATGAGGATGCCGATGGCAAGACAGATATTGCCAATGGGCGTCGTGATGAGCGGCAAGAGATAGGCCGGGGATACGATCGAGACCAGCGTTGCCACGACGATTGGAAGCGAACCGATAATGCCCGCCGAAGCCTTGGCTTCGGAAGACATGGCCTTGACCTTCTGCTTCATTTTCTTGCGGTTGCGCAGCACGCGGGCAAGGTTGCCCAGGGCTTCGCTCAGGTTACCGCCGGACTGCTGCTGCACCGAAATCACGACCACGAAGAAGTTGACCTCAGGCAGCGGCACGCGTTCGAGCAGAACCTGCACGGCCTCCGTCATGGACATGCCGAAGCTTTGCTGATCAAGGACGCGGCCGAATTCGGATTTTACCGGCTCCTTGGTGTCCTTGGCGACGACGCGCATGGAGTCGTTGAGCGGCAGGCCGGTCTTGACGCCGCGCACGATGGCTTCGATGGCGTTGGGCAATTCGTCCAGAAACCGGCTCTGATACTTGGCGCGCTTGCGCTTGACCCACATGCGCGGCAGCAAGTACCCGCCGGCCACGCCGAAAATGGCGGCGAAATAGAACGGCACCTGCACCACAACCAGAACGACGAACAGCACGGCGCCGAAGATCACGCTGTTGCGGATAAAGGTTGCGGGCTTGATGGTCAGGCCGGCCTGAAAAATCAGGTCCGGCAAGGTGACGCGCTTCTTCTCGTTGAGCTCCGCAGTCTGGGCTTTCAGCACCTGCTGCACGGACTTGCGGCGGCTGTCGCGCGTGCGGGTCACGTCGGCTTCACGGCGATTGGCGCGGATATCGCCCTGGAAGGCCTTCTTGCGCTGCTCGGCTCGCTTGTTGGGCAAGGCGGCAGGCACGAGCGCAAAGGTTGCCGCGCCGACCGTGATTATCGCCAGAACGAGCAGCATCAAGTTCATGCGCTGGTACCCAGAATGGCGTGCTCGTCGGTATTGGCCTTTTCAAGCGCCTCGACGAGGTTCGCCTCTTCGTTGAAATAGCGGGCGCGCTCGGTAAATTGCGGCTTGGTGATGCCGGTGGAGCGGTGCTTGCCAATCAGCATGCCGTTCGAATCTTCGCCCAGGATGTCATAAACGAAGACGTCCTGCGTGACGATCACATCGCCTTCCATGCCCAGCACTTCGGTGATGTGGGTGATGCGGCGCGAACCATCGCGCAGGCGGGCGGCCTGGACGATGACGTCGATCGAGGACACGACCATTTCGCGGATGGTGCGGCTCGGCAGCGAATAGCCGCCCATGGTAATCATGGATTCAAGACGGGAGAGGGCTTCGCGCGGGCTATTGGCGTGGAGCGTGCCCATGGAGCCGTCGTGGCCCGTGTTCATGGCCTGGAGAAGATCGAAGCTCTCCGGGCCGCGGACTTCGCCGACGATGATGCGTTCGGGACGCATACGAAGGCAGTTCTTGATGAGATCGCGCATGGTGATCTCGCCTTCGCCTTCGAGATTAGGCGGGCGGGTTTCGAGGCGCACGACATGCGGCTGCTGGAGCTGAAGTTCGGCAGAGTCTTCGCAGGTGATGACCCGCTCGTCCTTTTCGATGAAGGCGGTGAGGCAATTGAGCAGCGTCGTCTTGCCCGAACCGGTACCGCCGGAGATCAGCACATTGGCGCGCACGCGGCCCAGAATGCGCAACACTTCGGCGCCTTCGGGCGAGATCGAACCGTATTTGACCAGCTGCTGGAGGGTCAGCTTGTCCTTCTTGAACTTACGGATGGTGAGCGCGGCGCCATCGATGGCTAGCGGAGGCGCGATGACGTTGACGCGGGAGCCGTCCGGGAGGCGCGCGTCGCAGATGGGCGAGCCTTCATCGACGCGGCGGCCGACCTGGCTCACGATGCGCTGGCAGACATTCATCAGATGTGCGTCGTCGCGGAAGCGCACATTGGTGAGGCGCACCTTGCCACCGACTTCGATGTAGCACTTTTGGGAGCCGTTCACCATGATGTCGGCGATGTCGTCCCGCGCCAGCAGCGGCTCGAGCGGGCCATAGCCCAGCACGTCGTTGCAGATGTCCTCGAGCAGGTCTTCCTGCTCGGAAATCGACATGACGATGGACTTGAGCGCGATGATTTCCGAGACGATGTCGCGGATTTCCTCACGCGCCGATTGCGTGTCCATGGTGGCAAGCTGCGACAGATCGATGGAGTCGATCAGCGCGTTGAAGATCGCCGACTTGGTCTGGAAATAGGCCTGGGCGCGCTGCGCGTCGGCGGGCGCGCGAACGTCGAGCACTTCGTCAGTGGTGCGCATGCGCGCGCCCATGGCGTCATTGTCGGTAGCGCGGCGCTGCGCTGGTGCTGCCGATGGAGGAGGCGCGGCGGGACTGGGGATCGGACGCGGTATCTCGCCGACCCCGGGTGTGTTGCCGCCAAAAGTGGTGCGCTTGCCAAACATATGCTTCGTCCTTCGCGCCTAGGCCGCGCTCAAGCCCGCTTCCGGAACAGGGAGGGGAGCTTGAGCAGGCTGGCGGATTTGCCAGCGCCATGGCCAGGAGACCGTCCGGTCACCTGCATGCCGATGGCGTTGAAGATGTCGTTGACCTTGTTGTTCGCCGAGACCTCGGCGATCATCTGGCCGTTGTTTGCGGCGGTACCGAACAACGCCGCATCGAAACCGATCTGGCCGATAAGGCTGCATTCGACCGAGGTGGCGAACTCCCCTGCCCCGATTTCCGGGCGGCGCGGGATGCCTTGCTTGTTGATGATGAGCTTGGGCGCCGCTTCGGTCGGGCGCATGGCCTTGACCGCATCGGCAATGTTCTTGGCGTTGCGGAGACTGGCAAGATCGGGCTCGGCGACGATCACCACTTCATCGATCGACGACAGCGTCTGACGGGTCCAGGCGCTCCAGACATGGGGAATGTCGAGGATGATCACCGGCACCGACTTCTGGCAGATTTCGAGCACCTGCTCGAAGTCGCGTTCCTCGAAGTCCCAAGTCCGCTCCAGCGTGGCGGGTGCGGTCAGCAAGTTAATGTGGTTGGCAGCCTTGCTCATCAACCGGTCCAGCATGGTCTGGTCGACCTTCTGGTTGGCGAGAAGCGCATCGGCGAGGCCGTGCGGCGGGTCCTGGTTGAAGTTGAGACCGGCGGTGCCGAAGGCCAGATCGAGGTCGACGATCAGACAATCCTGGCGCAGCGTCGTGGCAATTGCCCAAGCGACATTGTGCGCAATCGTCGAACCCCCTGCCCCGCCCTTGGCGGAGATGAAGCCGACCGTGCGGCCGATAGGGTCGGCCCCATCGGAGGCGTAAAGCTCGGTAATGGCGCTGACGATATCCTGCGAGGTGGCGGGCAGGACGATATATTCGGAAATACCCGAGCGGATCAGCTCGCGATACAGCAGTACATCGTTGACGTGTCCGAGGACGATGACGCGGGTGGAGGCATCGCAGACTTCGGCAAGACGGCTGAGGGCGTCCGGGATCTGGTCCGGCGGCAGGCCGGTTTCGACGATGATGAGGTTGGGCGTCGGGTTGGACTTATAGGTCTCGACCGCGCCTTCGACGCCACCATTATGCGTCGTTAAGGCAACCTTGGACATGCGGCGGTCAAAGGCTGCGCTTTCCACCAGCTGGGCGGTCTGCGAATTTTCGCAGAAAGCCTGGATGGTGATGCGCGGCACGAGGCGGGCGCCGGTTGCGATCTCGGCGGCAGGCTCTTCGATCTTGGTCGGCTGTTCGGGGGTAAGGAAACTCATCAAACTACTCCTTCGCAGCGATCAATCGAGCGCAAAGCCGACCGAGCCGGAGAACCCGCCCCGGATCTCGCCGGTAGCACCGACCCCGTAACGCTTCTCAATGGCGCCGAGGAAAAACGCCTCGGCATCATCGGCGATGTAGGACTTGTCAGTAGGCACAGGGATGGCATTTGCCGGGGTCGTGGGCTGGACGAGGTAAGGCGTCACGAGAATCACGAGCTCGGTTTCCTGGCGGCGATAGGCATTGGAGCGGAACAGTGCGCCCAGGATCGGGATGTCGCCGATGCCAGGAATCTGGTCGACGGAGCGGCTGGCGCTTTCGCTCAGCAGGCCACCGATCGCCAGGGTCGAGCCTGCCGGCAGTTCGACCGAAGTCTTGACGTCGCGCGTCGTCAGCGCTGCCGCCGTGCCGGCCTGCAGCTCGGACACTCCGGTGTCGATGGTGAGCGCCACCTGACCGTTGCGGCGAACGGTTGGGGTGAAAGCGAGCTGAATACCGTATTGCTTGTACTGGATCGAAGTGCCGTTGATGCTCGATGTTTGGATCGGGATTTCGCCGCCGACGAGGAACTCGGCAGGCTGGCCGGACATGGCTGTCAGTGTTGGTTGTGCCAGGAGGCGCAGGGCACCGCGGTTTTCAAGCGCACGGATACCAGCATTGATCTGGACGCTGTCGCCCAGCGGGAAGGAGCCACCGATACCGTTGGATACGCTGGTCTGGGTGCTGTTGAAGCCAAAGGTTGAATTGCCCAGCGTGACCGTGCCGGAAAGATTGATGCCGAGTTGCTTGGCGACGTCGCGGCGAATTTCGGAAACGGTGACCTGCAGCATGACCTGTTGCGGTCCGGTGACCTCGATGATGGGGCTGCCGGTCGGGCCGTCGCTTTCGGAGAGCTGGGACGCCATGGCTTCGGCGACTGCCTTGTCCTCGGCGCTGTTTACCGTGCCGGTGAGAACGAAGTAGATCTTGTCGTTGATCGAATTGTTGGACAGCGTCTCGACCCGAATATTGGAGCCGGGAATGACACGCGCCAGGGTCGCTTCCAGCGCCCGCCCGACTTCGAGCGGCGGCTGGACGATGTTGACATCGAGGATGCTGATGGTGCGACCGGCATCGTCGATGAAGATGATATTGGTGGCGCCTTCGGCGATGCCCTGCACAATGGCGCGGGTTCGCGAGCGCATCACGCCTGCGGCGATCGATGGCTGCGAGACGACGACTTCAGCGACCCCTGCCGGCAAGTCGACGATCAGAGACTTGTTAAGCTCGATCTCGATGCTTCGCACGGCGCCATAGGCACCAGCAGAAATCGCGATCTGTGCCTCGGCCACGGGATAAGCGGGAGCAATCGGATAAGCATTGCCACCGGCATGGACTGCGGCGGGGGCTGCCGTTGCCAGGAACGCTCCCAGAGCTAGGGCGAGTGCCAGGCGCGGGCGGCTATGGCGCGTGTGAGGTTTTGCGAGTTCCATCTGCATCTTACGCCTTACTGCGGCTGAACGGTGGGCGCAGAGGGCGCCGGCTGGGTCTGGGGTTGAATGGGCGGCAGGCCGGTGTCGACCACATAAGGCTCTGCGGTGGTCGCCGGCGCGACGACGTTGCTATTGGCTGCGCTGCCGGTGACGACGCTTTGCTCGCGGCCGTAGCGGATGATGCGCACCGGCTGGTTGCTTGCGGCAATCCCCGGCGTGGGTTCGACACGGTTGAAGTCGGCGACCGAGCGCAGGGTCAGCGCCAGCTGGCCCAGTGTCGAGGCATTGATCAGCGTTTCGGCCTGGGGCGGCGTCAGCTCAAGCGTTGCGATGGTAGAATCGTCGAATGTCTGCGGCACGGGGCTCGTACCGTCGCCTTCCACATTGCCGCCGGTTGCGCCCATTTCGCCCAGGCGCTTGCCTATGGCGAGGACGCGAACGTCGGAAAGAATGACTTCCGAGCGCTGGCCGGTCTCGGTGGACGTCGTCAGCACCACGTCGACATGGTCATTGGGGACGACAAAGCCGCCGGCGCTGGAGGTGGCGGTCACGCCAACCGAGACGCCGCGCTTGCCTTCGCTGAGGACGGCGGAGAGATAGCCCTGATCGGACCGCACGAGCTTGGCCTCGCGGATCGGTTCGCCGGGGAAGAATTCAAAGCGCGCGACAGCTCCAGTGAGATCGACCGGTGCGTCGGGCATGGCGGCAATGGTCACATATTCCGGCCGCAGCGCCGATTCCGGCCATTCCTGCCATTCCAGCGTTTCGGCAGTCAGCCGCTCGCCCATGCCGATCGGCGTTTTGGCGACAAGAACCTCGGTCTTGGCTTCCTGAACGACCTCGGTGACGACCTGCGTGTCCGTCGCGGGTGAACTGCCGCCTCGCATCACGAGGATTGCAGCAAGCCCACCGGCCACAAGAGCCACCAACAACAGGATAATACGCGCCGGCCTCATGACCACTCCGGTTGTACGAGAGGGCAAATTGCGCCCAGTTCCACCGGCTTAACTATGAAAGGAAAGGGTCAAGGTTTAGTTAATCAGCACTTTGCAGAATGCGTTAACAACTTCTGAATACTCGCATTTTGCGAGGCGTGCCGGCTAAGCGACAAACGAATTCAGGCAGTCAGCCGTTCAAAGATCGCAGAGTTCGAGTAGATGATCATGCCGGCAGCAGCGAGCGCGATGCCATAAGGCACGCCTTCCTTGGGGTTGTGAAGGCGCGTCAGCCAGGGGAAGCGGGCAATCATCGGGGTCAGGGGCACGCTGCGCAGCGACAGGATCGCGAGGGTCAAGAGGCCGCCAAGGAGGGCCGCGTTGACCAGGTATTGCAGGGTCAGGCCAAAGCCGAGCCACAGCGTGGTCGCGGCAGCCAGCTTGGCGTCGCCGCCGCCGATCCAGCGCATTGCAAACATGCCGAAAGCAACAACCAGCACGACGGCCCCGGCCAGAAGATGCATGCCCAATTGTTCGATGGGCAGTTGAACGACGAGCGCCATGACGGCAAACCCGGCGACCAGCAAAAGCACCAGCTTGTTGGAAATGCGCATGGTCAGAAGGTCCGACGAGGCGGCCCAGGCCATGATGGCGGGGAAGAACAGGAGTGCCAGACTGGACATTGCGGTTTCAAACATTGACCCGGCCGCAAGCATATGTGGACAGGGTTAAGGAAACGACAAGCACCAAAGCAAACGGGGAGGCTGAAGCCTCCCCGTCCAAACTGCGACCTCGACCGCGATTAAACGGCGGCGTTGTTGAGGCGGGTGGAAATACGGTTGAAGAGGTTGCTGAGGTTGCCACCCAGAGCGGTAGCAGCAGCAATGATAGCTACGGCGATGAGTGCGGCGATCAGACCGTACTCGATTGCGGTTGCGCCTGACTCGTCCTGCGCAAAACGTGCGAAAATTTTCATACCCAGGCTCCTATTTTTTGAACGTCCTCGAGTGACGTCGCTGAACGGTCACGCATCGAACATGTCCTGAAGGCTAAACGTCACACGTTGAAATAGCGTTAATTGGCGGAAGGTTCAGAACCAGGTAGAGAGGGAGATTTTTCTTCGTTTGCAAGGCTCTACCAAGAAATATTGCAATTTATCTATCTGATTGGGAGCTAATAATTACACTAATCACTTCATTAGTTGTTTCATGTCCCGTAAAATCTGAAGCGACCACTTTTATAATAAGAATTAAACCTTGAAGTCGCCTCCAGAGCCAAGTGGAGGGCGTTTGCCAAACATTTACCATTCGCATGGAAGCTAGGCGCTACCTGTACCCGTGGATGCGTGCCATGTCCCGTCGCCTTGCCGCCATCGTTGTTGCTCTCGGCCTCGCCCTACCCATGCCCATCCAGGCCCAGGACGGCGCGCCGGTCAGCGTCAATGTGAACATGGCCCGCGTGCTGCGCATCAGCGCTCCGGCAGCAACGGTGATCGTCGGCAATCCCGGCATTGCGGACGTGACCATCCAGGACCCGCTGACCTTGATCCTCACCGGCAAGAGCTACGGCCAGACCAATCTCATCGTTCTCAATACCGCCGGCGAGCCAATTGCCGATACGCTGGTCGAAGTGGTGCAGATGCAGGCCGGGATCATGACGGTCTACCAGGGCCAGGCGCGCACAACGCTCTCCTGCGCGCCGGTGTGCCAGCCGGTTGTCATGATGGGTGACGATACGGGGTTCGCGAGCGAGACCCTTGCCTCGTCGCAACTGGTCCAGTCTGCAGCCAACTAAGACTCTTAACCTCGCGTTTACCGGCGGGGCAGACTTCCCGTTGCTCATAACCTTTGATTAGGCATGGCGGCCTAGCCTCGAAACATGATCGAGGCCTTCGCCAATTATTTGAGAAGCTTTCGCCGCCGACCGGGCGCTTTTGCGCGTGACGAGCGTGGTGTCACGGCTGTCGAATTTGCGCTCCTTGGCCTGCCGTTCTTCACCTTGATCGGCGCGATCCTCCAGACAGCGATGATTTTTCTGGCCAGCCAAGTGCTGGAAAGCGCCGTGAATGACACCGCGCGCGAGCTTCGCACGGGGCAGTTGCAGCAACGGAGCGCCACCGTCGAGACGTTCCGTACCGAAGTTTGTAACCGGCTTTACGGGCTCTTTCCGGGCTGTGCCGGCCTCCACGTGCGGGTGACGACCGTCACGGACTTTCAGTCTGCAACCACTGTCGCACCCGTCGATCCAAATTGCAGGGCCCCGTGCGATTGGACGACGTCGGAAGCTTACGTCAATCCGGGCGGCCAAGAGGTCGTGCAGGTTCAGGTGCATTACCGTTACCCCTTGTTTCTGAGCTTCGGCCCGCTCGGCATGTCCAATATGGGAGATGGCCGGCGCCTGATGGGATCTGCCACCGTGTTCAAGACCGAGCCATTTTAGCCATGATGGGACCGGTTGAGGCATGATGAGCCAGTTACGGCGCCTTGCCAGATCGCAAAGAGGTGCCGCAGCGGTCGAGTTTGCGCTGATCATGCCGATCATGCTGGCGGTCTATATTGGTTCAGTCGACGTCAGCACGCTGATCATCATCGATCGCAAGATACAATCGGCTGCCGGCGCTGTCGGTGACCTTGTGGCGCGATCTGACGGTGAAGTTCTGACCCGGGATCTTAAGGACTACTTCCGCGCTGCCAGCGGCATCATGACCCCGTACTCCTCGCAAGACGTAAAGCAGGTCGTAACGGCGGTCCGCGTCGACAGCACAGGCAAGCCAACAATTGCCTGGCAAAGCAAGTACGAACGCGGGACATATTCAACTGTCGGGGCAAGCGTGCCGCCGAAAGCATTTACACTCCCTGCCGAAATGATTGCCATTGCCAAGGGGCAGATGGTGATCGCTGCCGAGGCAAGTTACACCTTTACGCCGCTCTATGGCTTTGTCATCGGCCAGAAGATCAACCTTTACCGCTCCAACTTCTTCATGCCGCGCTTCGAGGGCGAGATCAAACTCGTGCCCTAGTGCGCTTGCCGGGCCCCGGCGCCATGCGACAAGCCGGGACCTCCTCCGGACCGGCATTGCGCATATGAACGATACCATTATTCCCGTTTTCGACCTGGGCGGCGTCTTCGTCGACTGGAACCCCGTCTACCTCTTCCGCAAGCTGTTCGAGACCGAAGAAGAGGCGATCTGGTTTCACCAGACCATCTGCACGTCGGATTGGAACCTCGAATTCGACGCCGGCGAAATCTATGCCGAAGGCGTCGCCAAGCTGGTGACGCGATTTCCCAAATATTGGCGCGAGATCAAGGCGTTCGACGAGCGCTGGACCGAAACCTTCGGGCCATTTATCCAAGGCACAATCGATATTCATAACGAGCTGATCGAGCAGGAAATCCCGACCTTTGCGATCACCAACTTTTCCTGGGAAAAGTGGATGACCCGATTAGGCGAATGGCCGTTCCTCGAAAAGTTCGATGGCGTCATCGTTTCCGGGCTCGAAGGCCTGGTGAAGCCCGATCCGCGCATCTATCGCGTGTTCTGCGAACGCTACGGTTTCGCGCCGGAATCCTGCGTCTTCATCGATGACAGCGAGCCCAATATCGTGGCGGCGCGCAAGTTCGGGATGCACGGCATCCATTTCCGCGAGCCCGCGGAGGTGCGCAAGGAGCTGATCGCGCTGGGGCTGCCGCTCAAGGCTTGAAACACAAAACCCCGGAGCGATCCGGGGTTTTCTTTACGTTATTGGAAGCGTCCGCCTTTTTGGATGACTTCGATCTTGTAGCCATCCGGATCGGTGGCGAAAAAGAAGCGGGCCACGGGCACGTTGCCGTTCTTGAAGTCGACCACCTTGCCGACCGTGAAACCCTCAGCCGTGAAACGCTCGTGCTCCGCCTGAAGGTTGTCGACGACGACGGCCAGGTGCCCATAGCCGTCGCCAAGCTGATACGGCTCGGTGCGGCCGTGATTGATGGTGAGCTCGAGTTCGAAGCCATCGAGCTCGTGGGCCATGTAGACCAGCGTAAAGTCGGCAAATTCCAGGCGATTGACTATTTCGAGGCCGAAGGCGCGGCGGTAGAAATCGACGGAGCGCGCTTCGTCGATCACCCGGATCATCGTATGGGCTAGCTTTGCCATGGCTTACTTGGTGCCATACATGCGGTCGCCGGCGTCGCCGAGGCCCGGGATGATATAGCCCTTCTCGTTGAGATGGCTGTCGATCGAGGCGGTGAACACCGGCACATCGGGATGGGCCTTATTGAAGCGCTCGATGCCCTCGGGCGCGGCGAGGAGGCAGAGGAAGCGGATATTGTTGGCGCCGCGCTCCTTGAGCTTGTCGATGGCGGCGGTGGCCGAATTGGCGGTTGCCAGCATCGGGTCGACGACGATGATCAGGCGGTCTTCGAGGTTGGACGGCGCCTTGAAATAGTATTCGACCGGCTCCAGCGTTTCATGATCGCGGTAAATGCCGATATGGGCGACGCGGGCGGCAGGAACGAGGTCGAGCATGCCATCGAGCAGGCCGTTGCCGGCGCGCAGGATCGAGGCGAAAACCAGTTTCTTGCCCTTGATCGAGGGCGAATCCATCTGCGCCATCGGCGTCTCGATGGGGATCATTTCGAGTTCGAGATCGCGCGTGACTTCGTAGCACATGAGGTGAGCGATCTCGCGCAGGAGGCGCCGGAAGCCGGCGATCGAGGTCTCCTTGTTGCGCATGATGGTCAGCTTGTGCTGGATCAGCGGGTGATCGATGACGGTTGCGTTGCTCATGTGATCACCTCTTAAAGGAAACTCTTGCCGTGGCGGCCGGGGGCGAGGCCGAGCCAATGGGCTATGCTCTCACCTATATCAGCGAAGGTAGGGCGAATGCCAATCTCCCCGGGCGGCAGGGCTGGGGAAAAACCAGGATCGGGATCTGCTCGCGCGTATGGTCGGTGCCCGGCCAGGTCGGGTCGTTGCCATGGTCGGCTGTGAGGATCAGGAGATCATCGTGCCGAAGCTTGCTGATGACCTCAGGCAGGCGGCGGTCGAACAGTTCGAGCGCGGCGGCATAGCCGGGGACATCGCGGCGGTGGCCGTATTCTGAGTCGAAATCGACGAAGTTGGTCATGATGAAGGCGCGGTCGGCGGCCATTTCCATGGCCACGAGCGTGCGATCGAAGAGCTGCGGGATGCCGGTGCCCTTGAGTTTGTGGGTAACGCCGGAGCCGGCATAGATGTCCGAGATTTTGCCGACAGCATAGACCTGATTGCCGGCGGCTTGATTGCGATCGAGCAGCGTCGGTTCCGGTGGAGAGATGGCAAAGTCGCGACGGTTGCCGGTGCGTTTGAAGTCGGTTGCGTCGTTGCCGATGAACGGGCGGGCGATGACGCGGCCGATATTGAGCGGCTTGGTCAGCTCGAAGGCGATTTCGCAAAGCTTGTAAAGCCGATCGAGGCCGAAATGGCTTTCGTGCGCCGCGATCTGGAACACCGAGTCCACCGAGGTGTAGCAGATGGGCTTGCCGGTTCGGATGTGCTCCTCGCCCATCGCGGCGATGATGTCTGTGCCCGAGGCATGCTTGTTGCCCAAAATGCCAGGGAGATTGGCACGGCGTACCAGTTCTTCGACAAGCTCGGGCGGAAAAACCGGCTCGCTCTGCGGGAAGTAGCCCCAGTCGAAGGGGACCGGCACGCCGGCAATCTCCCAATGCCCAGAGGGCGTGTCCTTGCCGCGCGAGACTTCGCGGCCGACACCAAAACGGCCGCCTTTCGGCGTGCCGGACAGGCCGGGCGGAAGGGTGCTGGTGGAGAGTTTGACGGCAGCGCCAAGACCCATGGCGTCCATGTTGGGGACGTGAAGCGGACCGGCGCGAAGTCCGTCGCGATCGGCGCGACCATCGGCAGCCCATTCGGCGATGTGACCGACTGTGTTCGCGCCCTGGTCGCCGTAGAGATTGGCATCGGGTGCGCCGCCGATGCCGACGCTATCGAGGAGGCAGACGATTGCGCGGGGCATGGGTTATTCCGTGGACCGAATGCGGTCGTACACAATAGTCGGATCGGGTACATCGGTCCCGATCCGATAGGCGGCTTTAATTCGTCGCTCCGCCTCGTCGGCCGCTGCCGGATCGTTGGCGTGCATTCGAGCTATGGGCACACTGTTGCGACCAACCGAGCGCCAAAGCGGCGCTAGATTGTCGAAACCCACTGCATGGTCGATCTTATCTTCTGGCCGGGTTCTGCCTCCGCCAAGGACTACCACAGCCATGCCAACAGCGTGCGTATCTATTGCAGCGATTTGTCCATCTTCGTCCGGATAGATCTCCCGAACAATGGTCGCCTGCGGCAAGTATTTATCCATGCGTTCTATAAAGTCTCGAGGCCCCCGAGGCCAGCTACCATACGCCCGAAGCGCTCGGCCGGCTCTCCGCTGCCAATTTTGTCTGCAATTTTGGTGGGAGCATCTAGCACTCCCACTAGGTCGGCGAGTTCCGTGCAAAGACTATAGGTTACGTCAAATAGCCTATTGTCTACGCCATTTCCCGTCAGGAATTCGACGGCATTGCGGACTTCGAGCCCGTTGCCGGCGGCACTAGCCAGCGGCTCGTTCATGTCAGTGATGAGGGCGCTGGTGGGGAGCCCGGCGCCATTGGCGACATCGACGAGGCTCTGCGCCAGTTCGCGCGATTTTTCGAGCGTCGGCATGAAGGCACCCGAGCCGGTCTTGACATCGAGCACCAGCGCGTCGAGGCCCGCCGCGAGCTTCTTGGACAGGATCGAAGCGGTGATCAGCGGTATCGACTCGACCGTGCCGGTGACGTCGCGGATGGCGTAGAGGGTCTTGTCGGCCGGCGCCAAGTCCGCCGTCTGGCCGATGATGGCGCAGCCGGCTTCGCGCACGACCTTGCGGAAGAGGTCGTTGTCGGGGCTGGTCTGGTAGCCGGGGATGGCGTCGAACTTGTCGAGCGTCCCGCCGGTGTGGCCAAGGCCGCGACCCGAGATCATGGGCACGTAGATGCCCATGGCGGCAAGGATCGGCGCCAGCATCAGCGAAACGTTGTCGCCGACGCCGCCGGTCGAGTGCTTGTCGGCGACGGGGCCATCAAGATCGGACCAATCGAGCACCGTGCCACTATCGCGCATGGCAAGGGTCAAGGCGACGCGCTCGGGCATGGTCATGTCACGGAAATAGGTGGCCATGGCAAAGGCCGCGGCCTGGGCATGGGAGACCGTGCCGGAAGCAAAGCCACCAATGAACTGGCGGATCTCGTCCGCAGCCAGTTCCTCGCCGTTCCGCTTCCTGATGATGACTTCTTGGGGAAGAAAAGCCATCACGCCCCGTAGGGGATCCAGACGTTTTTGACCTGTGTCGCCTTGCCAAGGAAATAGTCGCCGGCAAAGCAAGGGTCGGCGAGGTCGTAGTCGAGGCCGCGGCTGGTCCAGGTCTGCTTGAGGTTGCCGGTAGAGGATTTCTCGACCATGGCGGAGCCTTCGGCCGAACCCATGAACCAGAGCCCGTCGACGCCGTCGTGCTCGGCCAGGGTCTTGGCTAAAGCGACACCCTCGCCGGTGACGATGTTGACAACGCCAAAGGGCATGTCGGAGGTTTCGAGCACCTGGTAGAAGTCGGTGATCGAGAGCGGCGCACGAGCAGAGGGGACCAGCACAACCGTGTTGCCCATGGCGATGGCCGGCGCGAGGAGCGCGATCGAGCCAAGCAAAGGCTGCCTCTCGGGCGCGACGATGCCGAGAACGCCGAGCGGCTCGATCATGGCTGCGGCGACGGCTCGCATCGGCGGATTGTGCACGGCGCCATCATATTTGTCGGCCCAGCCGGCAAAGGCGAAGAGGCGTTCGATGGACGCTTCGACTTCGGCCGTGCCATCTTCGCCGGTCTGCGCCTCGATGCGGGCAGCGAATTCGGCGCGACGATAGTCGAGGTTTTCGGCAAGGAAGTAGAGGATTTGGGCGCGCGAATGCGCGGCGGTCGTGGCCCAGCCGGAGGCGGCGCGGGCGGCCTCCACGGCGTTACGGATGTCCTTGCGGTTGCCGTCGCCGACTTCGCCGATGCTGGTGCCATCGGGTGCGAGCACGGGGCGATTATAGCCGCTGTCGGGACGGGCTTGCTTGCCGCCGATATACATTTTGGCGGTCTGGTCCAGGGGGACGGCGTCGAGGGGGTTTGCCCGACCTCGTGGTTCGACAAGCTCACCATGAGGTCTCACGACGCCTGGCTGTAAATGCTTTTCCCATTTCGGCTTAAGATAAGCGCCCATGCCTTCGCGGCCGCCTTCGCGACCAAAGCCGGATTCCTTATAGCCACCGAAGCCGACGGCGGCGTCGAACTGGTTGGTGCCGTTGATCCAGATCACGCCGGCCTTGAGCTTGGGTGCGATGTCGAGGGCAAGATTGATGTTCTCGCTCCACACAGTGGCGGCGAGACCGTAGCGGGTGTTGTTGGCCAGTTGCACCGCTTCTTCGGGCGTGCGGAAGCTCATGGCAACAAGAATAGGGCCAAAAATTTCTTCGGCCACCAGTGAGTTGGCGGGCGAAACATTAGTGACGAGCGCGGGTTTCAGGAAGCAGCCCTGGGCCGGCACCTCGCCATCGGGCTCATAGACATGGGCGCCTTCGGCGACGCCGCGCTTCATCAGGTCGCGGATGCGCTCGACCTGCACCGGGGCAACCATGGCGCCGATATCGACGGATTTGTCGAGCGGATCGCCGACACGGAGATTGGCCATGCGGGTCCTCACCTTGGCGATGAAGCGCTCTTCGATCGATTCCTGCACCAGGAGGCGCGAGCCAGCGCAGCACACCTGGCCCTGGTTGAACCAGATCGCTTCGACAAGACCTTCGACGGCGCTGTCGAGGTCAGCGTCCTCGAAGACGATATAGGGCGACTTGCCGCCCAGTTCGAGCGACAGGCCCTTGCCCGAACCGGCGGTGGCGGCGCGGATGATCTTGCCGACTTCGGTTGAGCCGGTGAAGGCGATCTTGTCGACGTCAGGATGGTTGACCAGCGCCGCACCGGTATCGCCCTCGCCGGTGACGATGTTGACAACGCCCTTGGGCAAGCCGACGCGGTCGCAGATGTCGGCGAAGAGCAGCGCGGTAAGGGAGGTGAACTCGGCGGGTTTGAGGACCACCGTGTTTCCGGCAGCAAGGGCCGGGGCGATCTTCCAGGCCAGCATCAAGAGCGGAAAATTCCAGGGGATGATCTGGCCGCAGACACCGTAGGGAACGTGGTCGGGAAACTGGCTGGCCAGATGCGTTGCCCAGCCCGCATGGTGGTAGAAATGCCGCGCCACCAAGGGAATATCGGCGTCGCGCGACTCGCGGATCGGCTTGCCGTTGTCGATGGTTTCGAGCACGGCGAAAAGGCGCGCGTGCTTTTGGATCATGCGGGCGATGGCGTAGAGGTATCTTCCGCGCTGATATCCGGGAAGTGCGCTCCAGGCCGGAAAAGCGGCGCGGGCGGCGGCGACGGCGGCGTCCACATCTGCTGTGGTACCATTGCTGATGTCGGCGAGGTGCGTTCCGTTGGCCGGGTTGGTGCTGGCAAAAGTCTTGCCGGGGGCAGTCCAGGCGCCATCGATGAAGTGGCCAAACTTGCGGTTCTTGCTGTCGAGCCAAGAGTTGGCCTGCTCGGCGGACTCCGGCGCCGGGCCATAGTCGAGCGTGTCGAAGATTTGGGCGATCTTGTTCATGTCAAATCCTCAAACCAGCGGCTGGCGATAGTCGGCGGCATAGTGGCCGGTGAGGCCGTGTTCGAGCTGGCGCTCGATATCGGTCAGAAGGCTCGAGGCGCCGAAGCGGAAGAGGTGCGGCTGCAGCCATTTGGTGCCGAGCTCTTCCTTCATCAGCGCCATGTATTTGAGCGCGTCGCCCGCGGTGGCGATGCCGCCGGCCGGCTTGTAGCCGATCTCGATGCCGGTCTCTTCGGCGAACCAGCGGATCATGCGGATCATGGTCAGCGAGGTGACGAGATTGGCGTTGACCTTTTCCTTGCCGGTCGAGGTCTTGATGAAGTCGGCGCCGGCCAGCATGCAGACGAGCGAAGCCTTGGCTATGTTGGTTTGCGTGGCGAGTTCGCCGGTGCCGAGGATGGTCTTGATATGGGCGTCGCCGCAGGCCTTGCGGAAGGCGCGGACCTGGTCGTAGAGCGCCTGCCAATCGCCGCGCAGCACCATGCCGCGTTCGATGACGATGTCGATTTCCTCGGCCCCGTCTTCGACCGACATTTCAATTTCGCGCAGCTTGGTTTCGACCGGGGCCAGTCCGTGCGGGAAGGCGGTGGAAACGGCGGCGACCGGAATGCCGGTGCCGTCCAGCGCTTCAACGGCGGTCTTGACGAAAGAGTGGTAGACGCAGACGGCGCCCGGAAGTATGCGGCGGTCGGCCATGCCGAGCTCAGCGAGGATTTCGCGGCGCACCGGGTGGCGTGCCTTGGCGCAGAGGCGCTGGACACGGCCGGCAGTGTCGTCGGCGTTGAGCGTCGTCAGATCGATCAGCGTGATGGCTTTCAGCAGCCAGGCGAGCTGATGGTCTTTCTTGACGGTACGGCGGGCGCCGATGGTCCCGGCGCGGCGCTCGAGGGCGGAACGGTTCATGCGTACGCGGCCGACCCAATCAAGGTCGAGCGGGAAGCCGGGATTACGCCGATGCGTGGGCGCGGCGACGCTGTTGTCGACGACCTTCAAACTCATATCTGTCCTCCACTGCGGTGGATTGGCCGGTGATCCGGCTCTTACTTGTTCAAGAACTCGGGGCCGAAACTGTGGGGGAGAAGTTGCCCCAGAGTTTGGACCAAAGGTTGACCATCGACGCCGTGCGAGACGATTTCGACGTCGAGATCGGCGAATTCGCGGATGCGCTGGCGGCAGCCGCCGCAGGGCGTGACCGGCATGGCGCCAGGACCGGTTACATAAATGCGCTTGATGCGCTTGCCGCCGCCCGCCAGCCAGCATGGCAGCGATGGCGCTGGGCTCGGCGCAGTTGCCGACAGGATAGGCGGCGTTCTCGACATTGCAGCCGGCATAGATCTTGCCGTCATCGGCAAGGATGGCGGCGCCGACCTGAAAGTTCGAATAGGGCGCATAGGCGCGGGCGCGCACGGCTTCGGCGGCAGCGAAGAGGTCGGCATCCTGGGGATGGCTCACGCTCACCGCTCCTTGACGTAGGGAATGCCCGAGGCCTTAGGCGCGATGGCGCGACCGATGAAGCCGGCAAGGAGAATGATGGTGAGAATATAGGGCAGCATCTGGATAAATTGCACCGGCACCTGGCCGACCACGGCGAAGTTGATGCCCTGAAGACGGAACTGAAGTGCGTCGAGGAAGCCGAAAAGCAGGCAGACGAGGAGCGCCGGCCATGGACGCCACTTGGCAAAGATCAGCGCTGCGAGCGCGATATAGCCGCGGCCATTGGACATGTCGGGCGTAAAGCCAGCCGACTGGGCGATGGAGAGGTAAGTGCCGCCGATGCCGACCAGAACCGCGGTGATGACGAGAGCCTGGTAGCGCAGCAGCGTCACCGAGATGCCGGCGGTATCCAAGGCCTTGGGATTTTCACCAACGGCGCGCAGGCGCAGGCCGAAACGGGTGCGAAACAGCACGAAGGCGGTGAGTGGCACGGCGAGGAAGGCAAAATAGGTCAGGATATTCTGGCCCGAGATCAGCTCGGAATAGATCTCGGCCGGAATGCGCAGCAGCGCGTTGTTGTCCGGGTTGTCGGCGAAGGCGCCGAGCTCGGCGGCGTAGGGCCACTGAATGGGGCTAAGGCGCTGCGGCCCGGTGAGTGGCGGAGTTTCGCCGCCGCGACCGAACCAGGACTGGCCGAGAAAAGCGGTGAGACCGGCCGCAAGGAAGTTGAGAGCAACGCCGGAAATAGTCTGGTTGCCGCGAAGGTTGATCGAGGCGAGGCCATGAATGCCGGAAAAGGCCATGGCGACGCCGACACCAGCAAGAAGACCGATCCAGGGATTGCCGGTGACCGCGGTCGCGGCGGCGGCGCCGAAGGCCGAGCCCAAAAGCTTACCCTCAAGGCCGATGTCGACGATGCCGGCGCGCTCGGAATAAAGGCCGGCAAGGCAGGCGAGCAGCAGCGGGATCGAAAGACGGATGGTGGAATCGAGGATCAGCACCATGTCGAAGAAGAACTGCATCACTTGGCCTCCGCCGACGAGAAGCGCCCGAACAGGCGCTCCAGCGGAATGCGCAGCATGTCGCCCATGGCGCCGGTAAAGAGGATGACCATGGCCTGGATGGTGACGATCATGTCGCGGGTGACCGAGGGCATCGAGAATGCCAGTTCGAGCCCGCCCTGGGTCAGTGCACCGAATAGGATTGCCGCAAGGCCGACGCCGACGGGATGGGCGCGGCCCATGAAGGCGACGGCGATGCCGACGAAACCGGCGCCACCGACGAAGTTGAGGATGAGGCGGCCTTCGGCGGCCCCGCCCGTGTGGTTGACGGCGACGAGGCCGGCCAGGGCGCCGGAGATCGCCATGGTGATGATGATCATCTTGAAATGGAAATGCCGGCATAGCGGGTGGCGGTGGGGTTATGGCCTAGGGCGCGCATGGCGTAGCCGAACTTGGAGCGCCAGACGAGCCAGTAGAAACCCACCAGCGTGCCAATGGCGACGAAGATCGTGAGGTTGGCCGGGGCGCTGCCGAAGAAGGGAATGAAGTCGCGGAGGCGCGGGATGCGCGAGATCATCTCGATCGGCGCGCTCTCGTCGGACTGCACGCCGGCGGGACGCAGGATGCGCGAGATGATGAAGTTCATCAGCGGCGTGGCGATGAGATTGAAGAGGATGGTGGTGATGACGATATGGCTGCCGCGCTTGGCCTGCAGCACGCCGGGGATCAGCGCCCAGAGGGCACCGAAGGCTGCGCCGCCGATGATGAAAAGCGGAAACATCAGCGCCCAATGCATGCCATTGAGCGGCAGGGCGATGAGGATGACGCCCAGGCCGCCGAGATAGGCCTGGCCTTCGGGGCCGATATTGAACATGCCGGCGTGGTAGGCAAGCGAGACGGCGAGGCCGGCGAAGATGAAATCGGTGGTGTAGTACAGCGTATAGCCGAAACCGCGACCGCTGCCGAAAGCGCCGGTCAGCATGATGTTGAGCGCTTCAAGCGGGTTCTGACCGACGGCAAGAACGATGAGGCCGCCGATTATGAAGGCCAGAAGGACGTTGAGGAGCGGCAGCAGGGCGACATCGACCCAGAGCGGCAGCGGTACGCGCGTGCTCATGGCGAGACGTCCTTGCTGGAATTGTCTTTGGGGCTGAACTCGGTGAGCGTGCGCTCGACCGGGGTCACGTGCTCGGGCATGGTGCCGGGGCCAGGCGTGCCGCCTTCGCGAGTAACGCCAGCCATGAGGAGGCCGAGCGCGCCTTCATCGGCGGTGGCCGGATCGGCTTCGCCGACGATGTGCCCATCAAACATAACGAGGATGCGGTCCGAGAGCGAGCGGATTTCATCGAGTTCGACTGAGACGAGGAGGATGGCCTTGCCCTCGTCGCGCATCTTGATGATTTCGTTGTGGATGAATTCGATAGCGCCGATATCGACGCCGCGGGTCGGCTGGCCGATCACCAGAACGTCGGGATCGCGCTCCATTTCGCGCGCCAGCACGATCTTTTGCTGATTGCCGCCGGAGAAGTTGGCGGTCTTGAGTTCGGCATTGGTGGGCCGGATGTCGAACTTGGCGATGTGCTCGCGCGCCGCCGCCTTGGCGTCGGCAATGGAGAGGCCGGGGCCGCCGCCATACTTGTCCTGATAGCCGAGAACAGTGTTTTCCCAGGCTTGAAAATTGGTGACGAGACCCATGCGCAAGCGGTCTTCGGGCACGTGGGCGAGGCCGGCAGCGCGGGCGCGGGCAGCGCCGTCATCACCTTCGAGCGAGAGCGCCTGGCCGTTGAGGTAGACGGTGCCGGAGGTCTGGTCGCGCATGCCGGTGATGGCTTCGAGAAGCTCGCTCTGGCCATTGCCGGAAACGCCGGCAAGGCCGACAATTTCGCCGGCACGCACGGAAAAGCTCACATCCTTGACGCGCGGGATCTTGAAATCGTCGGCAACGACGAGGTTCTTGACTTCGAGCATGACCTTGCCGGGCGCAGCTTGGTCCTTTTCGACGCGCAAGAGGACGCGGCGACCGACCATGGCTTCGGCAATTTCGGCCGGCGAGGTCTGGGCAGTTTCGAGGGTCTTGACCATGGCGCCCTGGCGCATGACCGAGACTTCGTCGGTAATGGCCATGATCTCGCGCAGCTTGTGCGTGATGAGAATGATGGTCTTGCCTTCGTCGCGCAGGGTGCGGAGGATGCGGAACAGGTGATCGGCCTCGGCGGGTGTCAAAACGCCGGTAGGCTCGTCGAGAATGAGGATTTCGGCGCCTCGATAGAGCGCCTTCAGGATTTCGACACGCTGCTGCTGGCCGACCGAGAGATCCTCGATAATGGCATCGGGATCGACCTCGAGGCCGTAATCCTTGGCGAGGGCGCGCAGCTGTTCGCGCGCGCGGCGCAGCGAAGTGTCGAGCAGGCGCGAGTCCTCGGCGCCCAGAACGATGTTTTCAAGGACGGTAAAATTTTCGACCAACATGAAATGCTGGTGCACCATGCCGATGCCGAGCGCCAAGGCGTGGCGGCTGTCGGTAATGGCGTGGGGGTGCCGTTGACGAGGATTTCGCCGCTATCGGCGGTGTAGAAGCCATAAAGGATCGACATCAGCGTCGATTTGCCGGCGCCGTTTTCGCCGACGATGCCGTGCACCGTACCGCGACGGACAAGGAGGTCGATGTCCTTGTTGGCGTGGACCGGACCAAAATGCTTGTTGATGCGCCGCAGCTCGATGGCCGGAGACGCTGCAGCGACTGTTTCCAGTCGCTGCGATGATTGCTTGGTGACCATCAGGGGATCAGTTCCGACCCTGCATCAGACCGGGCAGGCCTGATCGGTGCGGTAGTCGTGAACTTCGAGCTCGCCGGCAATGATCTGTGCCTTGGCGGCTTCAACGGCGGTCTTCATCTCGTCGGTGATGAGCGAGGCGTTGTTGTCGTCGAAAGCGGCATCGACGCCATCTTCGGCAAGGCCGAGAACGATGGTGCCGGCAGACCAGGTGCCGTTCTGTTCGTCCATGAAGGCGTTGTAGGTGGCAACGTCGACGCGCTTGACCATCGAGGTCAGGACCGAACCGGGATAGAGGTGGTTCTGGTTGCTGTCGACGCCGATCGAGAACTTGCCGGCGTCGGCTGCGGCCTGCAGCACGCCTGCACCGGCACCGCCGGCAACCTGGTACACAACGTCGGCACCCTGGTCGAGCTGGGACTGGGCGACTTCAACGGCGCGCGGGCGATCGTTGAAGGCGTCAAAACCGGTGCCGATATAGGTTTCGAGGACGTTGATGTCGGGGTTCACCGCGACGGCGCCCTGCTTGTAACCGCAAGCAAAGGCTTCGAGCAGATCGAGATTGAAGGCCGGGACGACGCCGATGGTGCCGCTTTCGGACTTCATGGCGGCGAGCATGCCGACGAGGTAGGAGCCCTCCTGTTCCTTGAACAGAACCGAGCGCACGTTGGGCAGATCGACGACGGCGTCGAGGATAACGAAGTGCGTGTCGGGGAATTCGGGGGCCACGGTTTCAAGCGCGGTCACGAAGTTGAAGCCCGGGGTGACGATGGGGAGTAACCACGCTCGGCGAACTGGCGCAGGAACTGTTCGCGCTGGGCGTCGCTCGAAATTTCGAGTTCGCCGAAATTGCCGCCGGTCTCGGTCTTCCACTGGGTCGCGCCGTTATAGGCAGCTTCGTTGAAGGACGCGTCGAACTTGCCGCCGCCATCATAGATCACGGCGGGATCGGCGAAGGCAGCGCCGGCAAGAACCGCGCTCAGCGCCACGCCGCCAGCGATGGCCTTGGTAAGTTTGGAAATTGTCATTGTTTTATCTCCCTGTATCGCGACGCCGCAAAGGCCAGAGCCCTCTAAGCCGCCTGCGCTAGCTGGCGATAAAATCGTGCAATGACGCCCTTCGCAAGAGGGGAGGCGCGATATTTTTCCGGTTGGTCAAATTTGAGGTGCACTGCCGCAGATGCAGGCAGCTTTCGCCCACAATAGGGGCAAGCCGCCCGCTACCAGCGCGCCAGCATCGCCTCGAACAAACGGCCGAAATCGAGGTCGGCATAAAGCGTGACGAGCACGGCAAGCGCGGCAATGACGTAAAGAGCAATGCTGTCGCGAGACTGAGTGGTCATGGTGCAATTTGAGATAAATTGGAAAGGTCGGATTTATCTCTAACGCAGCGGCAGCGGCGAAATCGTGGCGCAGCAAAGGCGAATTTTGCTATGGTTAGCAGACGGTTAAGGCGTGCCCAGCGGTTCGATCTCGGCGCCCATGGCGGTGGCAAAGCGCTCGAAGAAGCCATCGATGATGCGCTGGGCGGAATTGCCGACGATGGCCTTGCCGAGCTTCATGACCTGGCCGGAAGCGCCGCCTTCGGCGGTGAAGGCCAAAAGTGTCGCATCACCGTCATCGGCGAGGGTGATGTTGGCGGCGCCTTCCGCCATGCCCATGAGCCCGCCCTTGCCGCGGCCGGACAGCGTATAGCTTTGCGCGGGGACGACATTGGAAAGGGCCAGCTCGCCTTTAAAGGTCGGCTTGACCATGCCCAGATTGACGGTGATCGCGAGGTCGAGCGTATCGGGACCGGACCAGGCGATGTGGCTGCAGCCGGGAATGGCGGCTTTGAGGACATCGGGATTGTTGAGGGCTGACCAGACGGCGTCGCGGCTGGCGGCGATGCGATAGCGTCCACCAAAATCCATCAGCCGAACCGAGCAGCGCGCGGGGCAGAAAACATTGCCGAACCCAATCTTTACGTGCGGCTTTTGCGCACCAATATGGACTAAATAGTCGGCTGATCCACGAGTTGCAATTGTCAGGGGGACGCCAGACGCAATCTAGTTTCCAGCGGGCCGCAATCCGTTCAGCGAGGAGCCGAGCATGACCGACCAAGCCACCACCACCGCAAGCACCACGACCCAGACCACGAAGGCGCTGAGCGAGCGGCCATTGCAGTATCTGGACAAGGCGGTGGGGGCGATCCGCGAGCTTGGCATCTGGCCGGAAACGCAGGGCGAACAGCCGATTATCGGGCTTTTGGAGCAGATTACCGAGCTCGATGAAACGCGCGTCATCCTGATCGGCCGAACGCTGAGCCAGGCTTCGGCTTTCAACGAAGTGGTGCGCGAGCAGGTCGCGGCGATGAAGATCGGCGAGCGCTACGAGGACATTACCAAGGGTTTCGATTCGATCCGCGACGACGCCAAGATGCTGGTGGACCAGTTGCAGGACAACAAACTCGACTTCGGCGAGCGCGTGCAGAATGTCTGGATGAAAGTCAGCCGCGGCGACATCGCGACGCGCTTCAACTCGATCCGCGACACGTATCTCGCGGTCAACCGGGACACCAAAGACCAGATCGACCGCGAACACACGATCCTCGAGGCCTATCGCGATTTCCGTGGCGCGCTCAAGCAGGCCGAAGTGATGGCACTCGAAGTGCTGGCGACCGCTGAAAAGCACCTCGAAGAGAAGAAGAACGTCCTTCAGGGATCAGCGAACGAGCTGGCCGCCTACACCGGCACCATTCCGGCGGACCGGGCGCGTCTCGAGATGGCGCGCGACGAGCGGTTGCGCGAGATGCAGAACGAGGAAAAGCGCTACCAGATCGCCAAGGATCTGGCCGACAACCTCACCATTTCCTACAACACGTCCGAAGTCGTAATGGCGCGGCTGATGCAGACCACCAATGCCAAGGAACGCGTCTACCAGCAGTCGATCTCGTTCTTTTCGACCAACGAGACGGTGCTGACGGCGCTTTCCGCATCGTTTACCGGCATGTTCGGGCTGCATGAATCGACGGCTACGCTCAATGCCATGAAGGAGGGCATGAGCAAGTCGCTCGAAACGCTTTCCGAGATCGGCGACCGGGTGCAGGAAGAAGCCGTGCGGGCCGGCTATGGCCCGACGGTGCGCGCCGATGCGGTCAAGAAGCTCGTCGATAGCGTCGTCAACTTCCAGGAAAAGAGCCGCACCATCATCAACGAGATGCGTGTCGCCTCGACCAAGAATTCGGCCGAAATCCGCGATGCCGTGGAAGACGGCAAGCGGCGCCTCGCAACGCTTGCGGCGGAGGGCAATGCCCTTCTGCTTGAAACCCGCAGCTAAGGGCTGGACTACCTCACCCCCATGAGCACCGTGACGGCGAAATCCGCAGCACCCCTCGATGAAGTCATGCTGGCGATGGACGTGGTCGACACGCTCCGTCACCGGCAGGACCTGGTGACGCGCGAACTCGACGGCGCGGCGCGCGAAAAGCAGCTGATCGAGCGGTTGCGCTCGGTTTATCACCAGCAAGGCATTGAAGTGCCGGACCACATCCTCAAGGAGGGTGTGGCGGCGCTTGCCGAGGGCGCGGTTCAGCTACGACCCGCCTGCCCCGGGCTTTGGGACGACGCTGGCGCGGCTTTATGTGAGCCGCAAGCAATGGGGCGTGCCGTTCCTCGCCATTGCCGGCTTGCTGCTGGTCATCGGCTTTGGGTTTTTCGGCATCTACCAGCCGCTGGAGCGCGGCCAGGCAGAACAGGCGCGCATCGAGCTCAGCGAAGGCCTGCCGGGGCAGATGGACGCGCTCTACGAGACCATTTTCGACGAAACCAAGGTGCAGCAGGCCGTCACCCAGGCCGAGGCCCTGAGGACGCGCGGCAAGGCGCTTGCGGCCGAGGGCAATCGCAGTGCGGCCGAAGGCGTCGTCGCGCAGATGACCGAGCTGCGCGACCTGCTGCGCCAGCAATATACGCTGCGCATCGTCGGCGATCTCGATG
Source organism: Devosia aurantiaca (assembly GCF_011058215.1). Lineage (GTDB taxonomy): Bacteria > Pseudomonadota > Alphaproteobacteria > Rhizobiales > Devosiaceae > Devosia > Devosia aurantiaca. The sequence goes on along the minus strand of NZ_JAALFG010000001.1, from coordinate 1,113,130 downwards.
GGCTTTCCGGCTTCTGGCGCTCGCCGTCCAACAATACCGATGCCACCAATTTCTACCTCGTGGTGGAAGCGCTCGACGAGAATGGCAATCCGGTCAAGTTGCCGGTGCTCAACGAAGAAACCAACCGCACCGACACGGTCTCGACCTGGGGCGTGCGCGTGCCGCCCGCTGTCTACGACAGCGTGGCGGCGGACAAGCGCGACGACGGCATCATCCAGGCCAATATCGTGGCCCGCAAGATCGACGGCTTTCTCGAGCCCGAATACCTGATGCCGGTTTCGGGCGGCGCCGTCACGGAATGGGAAAACCCATGAGCATTCGCGGACCGCATGCGTTGGCAAGCCTTGAAGAGGCAATGCGCGACATCCGCCGCGAGGAGGACGAGATCTCGCGCCGCGTCGCGCGCTCGGCTGAGCGGGTCACCAAGATCAAGGAAAGCGAGGCCGAGCTGTTCCGGCAGCTGGCAAAATTGCGGCTTGATCCCGCCGTGCAATCGCAGCTCGACGGGCAAATTTCGAGCGCCGAGATGCGCGCCCGCGACATGCTCAAGGGTCATGGACGCGATGTCGCGAAGGCCGAGGAAGCGATCAGCGATCTCGATCGCAAGCGCGCCGCGCTGGTGGAACGCCGGAGCGCGGCGCTGGCGCTTCTGGAAGACCGGCGCGCTTCGCTCAAGACGCTGACCACATCGCTCGCCGCGCAGCTGCGGTCCGACCCGCAGTTCCAGGCCAAGCGAGCGGAGACCGAAGAACTCGATCGCATTGCCGAACAATCGATGCGCAAGACTGAGCAGGTGGAAGCCGATCGCGAAGCCAAGGGCAAGCCTTATCGCGACGACCCGCTGTTCATGTATCTTTGGGACGCCGGCTATGGCACGTCGGCCTACAAGGCCGGCAATCTCACGCGCTATTTGGATGGGCTCGTTGCCAGCCTCGTCGGCTACCACAAGGCGCGGCCGAACTATGCCATGCTCAACGAAATCCCGTTGCGCCTGCGCGAGCATGCCGAGCAGCAGGAAGCCAATGTGCAGGCTGCGGAGGCCGAGCTCGTGGCGCTGGAAACGGCAGCCGTCGACACCGCCGGCGGCAAGCCCTTGCGCGATGCCATCGCGGTGACCGAAGGCGAGATCTCCAAGCTCGATGCCGAGATCGTCGCCTGCGAAGACCAGCGCGACCAGGCGGCGGCAGCGTTGCGTGCCTTGGCTGAGGGGCGCGACCCTGCCTTCGAGAGCGCGGCGGCGGAGCTTGCGGCAGCGCTTGGACGCGAAGACATCAAGACGCTTCTGGCCGAAGCGCGGCGGACGCGGACCGGGCAGGACGACACGATCGTTGCCCAGATCGACGATACCCGCACGCGATTGCGCGAGGAAGAAGTGGAAAGCCGCGACCAGCGCGAGCGCCTCAAGACACTGGCGGCGCGGCGGCGCGAGCTCGAAGACATCCAGTGGGAGTTCAAGAAGCAGCGCTTCGACGACCCGCAGTCCAGTTTTGGCGAAGACCGGCTTGTGGGTGACCTGCTCAACGATTTCCTGCGTGGCGGCATTTCGGCGGCGAGCTATTGGGACCAGTGGCGCAAGAGCCAAAACTGGGCACCGGGCAATGAATGGGGCGCCGGGTATCAGCGGACGCGGCAGCCGCGCAGCAACAGCCCTTGGGGCCCCTCCAACGGGGGCGGCATGAGCTGGCCCGACAGCAGCTTTGGCGGCGGCGGCAACAGCAAGCCCCGCGGCGGCGGGTTCGGTGGCGGCTGGGGCGGCGGTGCCGGCGGTGGCTTTTCCCGTCCGCGTACCGGCTCGATGGGCGGTGGCGGCAAGAAGGGCGGCGGCGGGTTCAAGACCGGCGGCGGGTTTTAAAGCAATCAATTACCACGCACCGGATGTCACCCCGGCGAAGGCCGGGGCCCAGCTTGAGAGCTCAGGATGGGCCCCGGGTCAGGCCCGGGGTGACAATCGAGTTCGTGGCGCTGACTGTGATCAGTTCACTACCGACTTGGTCGCCATCAATTCCCAGACATTGCCTTCGCTATCCTCGAAATAGGCGGAGTAGCCCCATTCGGACTCGGTACCCGGCGTGATGATGGCGCCGCCGGCGACGAGGACGCGGGAGAGGATGGTGTCGACTTCCTCGGCGCTTTCGGCGCGGTGGCTGAGGACGAAGCCGGGCGTGCCTTCAAGGCTTTCCGGCTTGCCTGCGGTGGCTGCGATCTGGTCGCGCGGGAACAGCACGAAGGAAAAGTCGTCATCGAAGAAGAAGGCGACGTGGTCTTCACCGGCGCCGATCTGGTCGTCGGCAATGTCGAACAGGGCGCGGTAGAAGGCGAAGGCGCGTTCGAGGTCGTCGACGCCGATGGTGATGATCGAGATGGATGGCTTCATCGCTCAGGCTTTTTCTGCGCCGGTGGAGAACAGGGCTTCGAACTGGCCTTCCTCGATGCGGGCAGCAGCGATCACCGCCTGGGTGCGGCTATCGACATCGAGCTTTTGCAGGATCGCCGAGACATGCGCCTTGACGGTGGCTTCCGAGATGGTGAGCTCATAGGCGATCTGCTTGTTCATCAGGCCATCGCTCAGCATCATCAAGACGCGCACCTGTTGCGGCGTGAGGGTCGCAAGGCGCTTCATCAGGCCCGATTGTTCATCCTCGCCGCCCAGCGTCGTGCCGGTGGGGACGAAAACCTCGCCCGACAGGACGGTTTCGATGGCGCGGCGGATTTCGGTGGGGCCGACGGACTTGTGCAAATACCCGGCAGCGCCAAGCTCGAAGGCGCGGCGTACGACCGTATTGTCCTCGACTGCCGAAATGATCATCACTGGGATGTCCGGATATTGCGCGCGCAGCAGCAAGAGCCCGGAAAACCCGCGGACGCCCGGCATATTGAGGTCGAGCAGCACCAGGTCGCAATCGCGATCGGCGTCGAGCGCAGCACTGAGGTTTTCAAGATCGCCCGCTTCCTCGACGCTGACGGTGGCGTCGCCGCCGGCAAGGGTCTGGCGCAGCGCAGCGCGGAACAAGGGATGGTCATCGACTATGATGATGCGGCGGCGGGTCATGAGCGGGCCTTTCGTCTTCCGGGCCGATATTAACCCGGAACTACAAGGCTTTCCGGCATTCGTGAATGCATATTGCGACAATGCTTAACGGGTTCTTTACCATAAGTTCGCCAGTGTGGCCCCTATACCTTCGTGCTGAATCACGAGGGGGCCGTCTTTTTTGACAGGGACCACACATGCCCCGCGCTTACCCTCAATCGGAAACTGCCGGCCTTTCCCGTGACCCGGCTGCGGGCGAGTGGCAAGCCTTGCGCGGCGAACTGGTCGCCCTGCTCGACAAGGTCGAAAGCCGCTATGCACCGGCGGAAGCAGAAGCGCCCGAGCCGGCGGTGAGCGCCCTCTCCCGTCGCATGCAGCATCTGCGCGACCAGGTGGAAGCGCCTGAACCGACGCTGCGCCGCCGCGAGGCGCTGCGCACCGTCAAGCGCGCGGTCGACCGCTTCAGCGAGCGCGATGACGACGAAGCGCCCGTGGTGGATGACCTCACGTCCGCCATTGCCGAAATCCGCAGCCGCCAGGGCGCCCCGGGGCAGCCGGCACCAATGCCGATGCGGCGCGTTAGCGATGGCGGTGAAATCCGCGAACTCAATGGCCTCGTCACCGGCATGACGCAGCGGCTGGAGCGCCTCGAGGGCGAGCTCAAGTCGCAGCGCAGCAATGCTGGCAGCGTGCGCGAGGTCGCAAGCCAGGTCGAGCAGCTGACGCAGGTCGTGGAACTGCTGGCTGGCGCCATCGGCGAAACCGGACAGGTCAAGCGCCTCGAAGGGCAGATCGCGGCGCTCAGCGTCATGATCGAACAGGCGCCCAAGACCGACCTTTCGGCCATCAACCAGCGGCTCGACGATGTGTCGGCGACCGTGGGCAAGCTTGCCGAGTTGCAGGCGCAGCAGATGGAGCGCGAAATCGGCCGCGAACAGCGCGCCATGCCCGAAATCGCCAAAATGGCCCCGGCCATGGAAGGCATCGAGGCAAGCGTACGCTCGGTCTATGACCGGATCGATGCGATCGAGCGCAATGTGGCGATGTCCTCGGTCGATTTCGAACGGCTGACCGGCGAGATGGCCGCCTTTACCCAGGCGATGAAGGACAATACCGCGGCGCCCAAGGCGCTGATCGGCCTTGTGGAAACCATGGCCGACCGTATCGAGGCCATCGAAGGCAATGCTGAGGTGCAGGCGCTCAAGGGCGAGATCGCCGGCTTGCGCGCTGCGGTGCTGCAGGGGATCGAACCGCGCTTCGTGCGGCTGGAAAACCAGATCGAGGCGCTGAGCGACCGCATCGTGCCGGTGGATACCAGCGTGGTCGAAAACCAGCTGACGGCGCTGATGGCACGGATGGACGATGCTGGTGCGCAGCTCGATGGGCTCGCACGGCTTTATAATTCAGGCGATGACCGGCCGGACTTTGAGTCGCTGGCCACGATGGTCGCGGAGCGCACCAGCGAAGCTGTGGCGCGCAAGGCGACCGCCCCGGTCGCCATGTTCGGCGCCGACAGCCTAAAGAGCATCGAAGACCGCATTACCGGGTTGATCAAATCGGCGGCAAGACGCCGGACTATGAAAGCCTTGCGGATCTCGTGGCGACCCGGACCTCCGAGGCGGTGGCGCGCTCGGTGCCGGCGACGCCGGACACGAACGGCAATATCGACGCGCTCGAAAAGCGCATGACCTCGCTGCTCAATACTGCCGGCAAGGATACGGCGGAACGCTTGACGCGGCTCGAGGCCATGCTCGCCGAGCGCAACGAGGCGCCTGCGCCGGTTCCGGCGCCCGCCAAGGCCGCAGCGCCAGAGCTAAAGGACGATGCGTTCGAGGCGGTGACGCAGCCGCGCCAGGGCGGCACCGACAAGCTTGACTCCATCCTCCAGACTCTGAGCAAGGGTCCGAGCGACGCCATGCCGGTCAATCCGGCCGATGAACATCCGCTGGTGGATCGCGGACCCAAGCCGATGGCTCAGGCTCCGAGCCGTACGCCAGCGCCGCGTGCGCCTGCGGCCTCGCCGGCAAAAGAAGTTGCGGTCCCGGTCATCGATCCGGAAAGCGTGCAGCGTCCGCCGCGCCCGCAGTCGAGCTTCGCCGAACCGGACAACAATCCCTTCTCCGAGCCGCCCCGTGCGCCGGCGCCAACGCCGGAAGCGGCCGTAGGCTCGACCAGCACCAGCACCTTCGTCGCCGCGGCTCGCCGCGCGCAGCGCGCCAAGCAGGAAGATGTCAAACCAGCCGCCGGCAGCACCTCGCTGATCGGGCGGGCGCTGGCCCGCGTGCGCCAGAACAAGACCGACAAGGTTGAGAATGCCGAAGAGGTGTCGCTCGACGCCATGCCCGTGGCGCCGGTTGCCAAGCCTGCGGAAAAGCCGAAAAAGAAAAGCCGGTCCGCGCCAAGCGCGAGCCGAAGGCTGCGGCCGCACCGGTTGCCGACATGCGTATGCCGATGCCGCAGGTGGCGCAGGAAAGCTTCCTCACCAAGCATCGCCGTCCGCTGCTATTGGCGGCAACGCTGGTCGCGGTGTCGCTCCTGGCGCTGAACCTCGTGTTGCAGCGCATAGACACCGTCGACCCGGCGCCTGCGCCAGAAGCCGCTGCCGTTCCGGAAGAAGCGCCGGCGGGTGATGTTTCGACGATCGCACCGCCACGCGTCATCGACATGGTCGATCCGACCGCTACCGGCTCGATCAATCCGGGCGCGCCGATGACGTTCAGCAAGCCCGCCGACGCCAAGATCACGGCGCCTACGGCCCCTGCCCTGCTGCCGGACGAAGCCCCGGTCGCGATCGCACCGGCAAGCCTTGGTGCGGCGCCTTCCTTACCCGACCTTACCCCGGTCGCTCCGCCAGAAGAGGCTGAGACTGCAGCCGTGGCCGAGCCTTTCGAACTTCCGGCAGAAGCCGTGGGCCCGCTGCCGCTGCGCGAGGCGGCTGCCAATGGCGACGCCAAGGCTCAGTTCGAAGTGGCGGCGATCCTCGGCGAAGGCCGTGCGGTCGAAAAGAACCCCGAAGAATCTGCCAAGTGGTACGAGCGCTCGGCTGCGCAGGGCTTTGTTCCGGCGCAATACCGCCTGGGCAATCTCTATGAGCTCGGCAGCGGCGTCGAAAAGGATCTCGAACAGGCCAAGCTCTGGTACCAGCGCAGCGCCGAAGCGGGCAATCGCATGGCCATGCACAATCTTGCCGCGCTCCATGCCGGTGGGCAGATGGGCGAACAGGAATTCGAGGTTGCCTCGGAATGGTTTGCCCGCGCCGCGGCCTTGGGCATGACCGACAGCCAGTTCAACCTGGGCATGCTTTATGCCCGCGGCCTTGGCGTGGAGCAGGATTTCGAGCAGTCCTACAAGTGGTTCTCGCTGGCAGCGCTCAGCGGCGACAAGGACGCAAAGCAGGCGCAGGACGACATTGCCAAGTCGCTCACCGCCGAAGCCGTCAGCCGCATCAATGACGAGGTCAATGCCTGGAAAATCGCGCCGGTCGATTTTGCTGCCAACTTCGCCCCGATCGGCACCTGGACCAAGGATTTCGCGCCGGGCGATGCGATCAGCAGCCGGGAAGTCGTTTCCAAGGTGCAGCAGGCGCTCAACAAGCTCGGCTTTGACCTCGGCACCCCCGATGGCGTCGCCGGCCCCAAGACGCGCGACGCGATCAGCGCCTTCGAGCGCAATACCGGCATGAGCGAAAGCGGCGCCGTCAATCCGCGGCTCCTGGCTGTGCTCGGAAGCCAACCGGTCTGATGGCCGGGAGAAAGATTTGACACTGCCATGGCCCGGACATAAGCCCGGGCCATACCTCTTTTCCGCTGTGGCGGGCTTTTACGGGACCTAAGGATCTTGCAGATCTATCTGCCGATCGCCGAGCTTTCCGTGAACCTCTTCTTTCTCGTGGGGATCGGAGGGGCGGTCGGTTTCCTGTCGGGCCTGTTCGGGGTCGGGGGCGGGTTCCTGTTGACGCCCTTGCTGATCTTTTCGGGCGTGCCGACCGCCGTGGCCGTCGCCTCGGTGACGGGGCAGGTCGTCGCCGCCTCGACCTCGGGTGCCTTGAGCCATTATCGGCGCGGCGGCATCGACCTTCATCTGGCCATGTATCTCGTGCTTTCGGGCGTGCTCGGTGCATTTGGCGGCGTCGCGACCTTTGCCGTATTGCGCGATGCGGGGCAGCTCGACCTCTTTATCTCGCTCGGCTTTCTTATCCTTCTGGGCTTTGTCGGCATCCTGATGCTGCAAGAAGCGGTGCGCGCCCTCCTCAAGCATCGGCAGGGCATCGTCGTGCGCGAGCGGCTGCCCAACCAGCATAGCTGGATCCATGGCCTGCCGTGGCGCGTGCGCTTCAAGAAATCGCGGCTCTATATCAGCGTCCTGCCCGTGCTCGCGATCGGGCTCTTTATCGGCTTTGTCGGCTCACTGCTCGGCATCGGCGGCGGCTTCATCATGGTGCCGGCGCTGGTCTACCTGCTGCGGGTGCCCGGCAATGTGGTGATTGGCACCTCGCTGGCGCAGGTCGTGGCGATGATGTCGGCGACGACGATCCTTCACGCCGTGCAGAGCCAGAGCGTCGACATCCTGCTTGCCTTCTGCCTTATGGTGGGTGGCGTTGCCGGTGCGCAATTCGGTGCCGCCGCGGGCAAGAACCTGCGCGGCGAACAATTGCGCGGGCTCCTCGCGCTCCTGATCCTCGCCGTCGCCATCCGCTTCGGCCTCTCGCTGGTGCTGGCGCCGGCGGATCCGTTCAGCATGGCCGTTACGCGATGACGAGGCTGCTGGCACTTTTTGCGGTGCTCCTCAGCTTCGCTCTGCCGGCGCAGGCGCAGCGGCTGATTTCGGGCGTTTCCAACGACACGGTGCAAATCACTTCGAGCTTTGATGGCGAGCGGCTGACCTTTTTCGGCACGATCGCGCCGGAAGCGGGCGCGACCGAGCAGACGGTCAGCGGCCCGTTCCAAGTGGTGATCGTCGTCCTCGGGCCGACGCAGGATCGGGTGGCGCGCGAGAAGACCAACAATTTCGGCATCTGGCTCAATACCGAACAGGTCGAATTCCGGCGTTTCCCGAGCTATTTTCACGTGCTCTCGAACAAGCGCCTGCTCGAGATCAGCGATATCGCGACGCTTAACGCCAATTACATCCTGCCCGAATCCTACGCCATGGCGCCAAACCCGGCCGGCTTCATGAAGACGCTCAATTTCGGGCGCGAGCTGATCCGGCTGATGTCTGAGGACGGGCTCTTCGGCGTACAGGAAACCGGCGTGCAGTTTATGTCGGACACGTTCTACACGGCGCAACTGACCCTTCCGAGCAGCGCGCCGCCGGGGCCCTACATCGCCCAGACCTATCTTTTCAAGAATGGTGAGTTGATTGCCCGCAAGTCCGAAGGCTTTGCGGTGCGCAAGATCGATTTCGAGCGCTTCCTCGCTCAGTCGGCAACGCAGTATCCACTGCTTTACGGCATTGCCTGCGTGATCCTCGCGCTCTTTACCGGTTGGCTGGGCGGCGTGATCTTCAAGCGCTAGCCGTTGACCAATCGCTTGGTGGGCACCGGATAGGTGGTCGGTCGCGGCCGGAGCATGGTGACTTCGAGCGCGGGCATGTGGAAGAGGCCGAAAAAGGCCGGCGACAGGATGTTGATATTGCCGGCGGAGCTGCCATAGGCGGGCAGGATCATCAGCCGGTTGTCATGGACGAAGCAGGGCTTGCGCGCGGTGCGGCCGTCCATGGCGATGCGCGCGGCCGGGTGAAGATGGCCGCTGACATGGCCCTTGGCGCCCTTGGAGGGGTGGTGGATGAAGGTCAGGCCCTCGACCTGTATTTCCGGCAGGCAGGTGCCGCCGATGCAGTGTGCGATCGGGTCGTGGTTGCCTGAAAGCCAGATGCATTCGACCGTGTCGCAGATCGTATCCAGCCGCAGCCGATCGGCCGGGGTGAGCAGCGAACTCGAGTCCGGACGATGAAAGGTATCGCCCAGCGACAAGAGGCGCTTCGCGCCGGTGCGACGGAGGTCCGTCTCGAGCCGGGTGATGGTCATCGCCGTGTCATAAGGCGGCAGCATCTGCCCCTTGCGGGCAAAGCTTGCCATCTTCTCGAAATGCAGGTCGGCGACAAGCAGGGTCGACTGCGCGCGCCAGAACAGGGCGCCCGACGGCAGCGGTTCGAAATTGTGGCCGGCAAAACGCAGCAAGACTGTTTCCGTGACGGGGGCCGAAAGGGCAGCGCTTTGCATATGGTTCATCGTGGTCCCGCCGAAAAGGCCTATCGGCCCGGCGGGTCACTTCTCGCCCAAAGCCTCGCGGATAAGCTCGTCTGCAGCTTCCGCCATAGCTGATTCGCGGCCTTCGCCATGAATGATCTCGCGGCCGATATCGAGGAGGATGGGCACGGCCAGGGGCGAGACACGCTCCAGCGGCTTATGGACGATGTGGTGCCGGATGCGCGTCAGCATCTGGCCCAAACGCCCGATATCGAGGAGCCCGCGGGCGGCATCGTGGCGCGTCGCCTGGATCAAAATGTGGTCGGGCTCATGGGCGTAAAGCACGTCGTAGATCAGATCTGAACTCATCGTGATCTGCCGACCGGTCTTCTCCTTGCCCGGATGGCGGCGCTCGATCAGCCCGGCGATGACGGCACAGTTGCGGAAGGTGCGCTTCATCAGCGCCGATTCATCGAGCCAGGATTCCAGATCGTCGCCGAGCATGTCTTCGTCGAAAAGCTCGTCGAGCGAGAGGCGGTCGGTACGGATCAGCGCCGAGAGGTTGCCCAGCCCCCAGATGGCCAGCGAATATTCGGAGGCGACAAAGCCGAGCGGGCGGGCGCGCATGCGCTCGAGCCGCCGGGTCAGCAGCATGCCCAGGGTCTGGTGCGCAAGCCGGCCTTCGAAGGGGTAGCAGACCATGTAGTACTGCGTGCCGCGCGGAAAGGTCTCGACCAGGAGACTATCGCGGCGCGGCATGACCGAGATGTCGCGTTGCAGCCGCAGCCAGTCGGAAACCTGGTCGGGCATTTTGCTCCACTCATCGGGAGAATCCATGATGCGGCGGACGCGCTCGGCCAGATAGGTCGACAGCGGAAAGCGGCTGCCGCCATAGGTCGGGATCTTGGGATCCTTGGAGAAGGCGCGCGACACATAGGCCTCGTTGTCCTTCATGCCCTCGAAGGCGACGATCTCGCCGCCGAAAATGAAAGTGTCGCCTATGGTCATCTGGCCGAAGAAGTATTCTTCCATTTCGCCGAGGACACGGCCGCCGGCACCGATCGGGCCCGTGGTGCGGCCGGTCTTTTGCCCCCTGCCCCGCACCAGGCGCACCTTGATCATCGGCTCTTCGACGATGGTGCCGATGTTGAGGCGGTATTGCTGGGCGACCTTGGGGTTGGCGATGCGCCACATCCCGTCCTCGGTCTGGCGCAGGCGGGCATAGCGTTCATAGGCCTGGAGCGCGTAGCCGCCGGTGGCAACGAATTCGAGCACGCGGTTGAACTGTCCGCGCGGCAGGTCGCGGAAGGGCCAGGCGCGGAGGACTTCAACATAGAGATCGTCGGCAAAGAAGGGCGCGGCGCAAGCCATGCCGCCGAGGACGTGCTGGGCCAGGACGTCATAGCCGCCGGGCTGGGGGTCTTCGCTATCCTGATGACCTTCGGCGACGGCTTCCACCGCCGCCTCGCATTCGAGCACTTCGAAGCGATTGGAGGGCACCAGCAGGGCCTTGGACGCATCATCGAGCCGGTGATTGGCGCGGCCGATGCGCTGCAGCATGCGCGAGGAGCCCTTGGGCGCGCCGATCTGGACCACGAGATCGACATCGCCCCAGTCGATGCCAAGATCGAGGGTCGAGGTGCAGACCACGGCCTTGAGCCGCCCGTCGGCCATCGCCGCCTCGACCTTGCGGCGCTGCTCGACCGAAAGCGAACCGTGGTGGAGGGCGATCGGCAACATTTCCTCGTTGATGTCCCACAGGCCGGAAAACAGCATTTCGGCCTGCGAGCGGGTGTTGACGAAGAGGAGCGTCGTCTTGTGGGCGCGGATGATGTCGAGCAGTTCATGGTGGGCGTACTTGGCCGAGTGCCCGGCCCAGGGCAGCCGCTCTTCGGTTTCGAGAATTGCCAATTCCGGTGGCGCGCCGCCGACCATGCGCAGGAGATCGGTGGGTCGGTCGAGGTTCGGTTGGGCGATCCATTCCTGCAAGAGATCGGGCCGGGCCACGGTGGCGCTGAGCGCGGTGATGCGCATTTCGGGCGCAAGGGTCGCGAGCCGCGCAAGGCCGAGCGAGAGCAGTTCGCCGCGCTTGTTGGTGACCAAGGCATGGAGTTCGTCCAGCACGACGCGGCGGAGGCTGCCGAACATCAGTTCTGCCTTGGGGTGGCTGATCAGGAGCGCAAGCTGCTCGGGCGTCGTCATCAGCACATGCGGCGGGCTGGTGCGCTGGCGCGCGCGCTTGGCAGCGGAGGTGTCGCCGGTGCGGGCTTCCACCTTGATCGGCAGTTTCATCTCGTCGATCGGCGTCGACAGATTGCGCTGCACGTCGACGGCGAGGGCCTTGAGGGGGAAATGTAGAGGGTGTGAAGGCCATCGAACTTGCCGTCGACCAGTTCGGTCAGCGTCGGAAGGAAACCGGCCAGGGTCTTGCCGGCGCCGGTGGGGGCAATCAGCAATTGCGAGGCGCCGCGCTGGTAGGACGCAAGGACGTCGAGCTGATGTTGGCGGGGGCCCAATTGCGGGTGGCGAACCAGTCGGCGATGACTTTTGGCAAGGATGCCGGCAAAGTTGACACGAGTGACCTACTGCAATTGCTCCGCAAGACTATATGATGGCGTGAACACTGCCAAACGGAGCGGACCGATGACAGAAGACTATAGGCCTCAGACTCGTTCCGGCGCCGAGCGCTTGTTTGGCGGACGGCCGAGCTCGGTGGTGATGCGCCTGGTGCTGATATCGCTCCTGGTCGGCTTCGTGATGTCGGTCTTTGGCTTCAATGCCAGCGACCTGCTGCGCGGCGCGGTGGATGCGGTGCGCGAGGCGCTACGGGATGGTGGCGGCATCGTCCGGCAGATCATCGGCTATGTTCTTGCCGGTGCAGCGGTCGTGGTGCCGATATGGCTCTTGATGCGCCTCGCGCGGGGTGGCCGATGAGCGTCTTGCGGCTGACGCCGGCCGAGGCTCTGGCGCGGCTGGTGCCGCATATTCTGCAGATGGAAAGTGCAGCCGGTGGGCAGCGGATCGCCATTGGCCTCGCGGGTGGCCCGGGGGTCGGCAAGTCGACGCTCGCGGCAGAGCTCGTCACTATGGTCAACGCGGTCAAGCCGGGCAGCGCGGCGCTGGTGCCGATGGATGGCTTTCACATCAAGCATGCCAAGCTCGAAGAGCTGGGGAGACCGACCGCAAAGGCGCGCCGCATACATTCGAGGGCGCGGAGTTCGTGAGCTTTCTCCACCACCTCAAGCGCGCCACCGAGCCGGTGAGCGGGCCGGGTTATAGCCGCAAGATCGAGGATACGGTCGAGGACGCCTTTACCGTGCAGCCGGAGGCACGGGCGCTGGTGGTCGAGGGCAATTACCTGTTGCTGACCGAAGGACCTGGGCGGGCGTACGGTCGCTGCTCGATTACGCAGTCTTCATCCACGTGCCGCGCGACATGGTCGAAGCGCGGCTTTTGCGCCGGCATGGGGAAGAAGGGCTTTTCACGGAAGAGCGCAACCGCGCCCATATCGCGCGCAACGACCTGCCCAATTACGAGCTGGTCGAAGGCTCGCGCGATCGGGCCGACGTGGTGATCGAGCTGGTGGTCGAGGCTTAGAGGCGCCCTTCGGCCCAGTCGTCCACCTTGGTGCCGACGAGCTCAGAAATATTACGTTTACCTTGCGCGCGGACGGCAGCGACGAGGCCGCGCTTGACGCGGTCGAGCAGGTCGAGGCCGCCAAAGACCAGGGCCGAGTAGAACTGGATGGCGTCAGCGCCGGCTTCGAACTTGGCGAGCGCGGTTTGCGGGGAATGGACGCCGCCGACGCCGACGATGGGCAAGCTGCCGACGCGCTGGCGCACTTGGGCAAGGCGCTGGGTAGAGAGCGCGAACAGTGGCTTGCCGGAGAGACCGCCGGTTTCGCTGGCATTTTCCATGCCCGAGACCGGATCGCGGCTGATCGTGGTGTTGGAAACGATAAGGCCATCGAGGTCGGTGTCGAGGATAACACGGGCCACGGCATCCATGCCGGCGAGGTCGAGATCGGGGGCGATCTTGAGGAGTACCGGGACGCGCGTCCTGGCCTTGGCGCGGGCGCTCAGCACTTCGCCCAAAAGCCGCCGCAGCGCTTCGTCGGCCTGGAGATTGCGCAGGCCGGGCGTATTGGGCGACGAGACGTTGACAGTGAGGTAATCGGCGAGGTCGGCGAAGCGCTGGACGCCCAGCACATAGTCGGCGACGAAATCGGTGCTGTCCTTGTTGGCGCCGATATTGACGCCGAGCGCCGCAGGCACGCGCAGGCCCTTGAGGCGTTCGAAGGCGGCATCGTGGCCCGCATTGTTGAAGCCCATGCGATTGATGACGCCTTCGGCCTCGGGGATGCGGAACAGGCGCGGCGGCGGCATTGCCCTGCTGCGGTCGCGGGGTGACGGTACCAATCTCGACCATGCCAAAACCCATCAGCGCCAGCTGGCGCGGCACTTCGGCATTCTTGTCGAAGCCCGCAGCCATGCCGACGGGATTGGCGAGATTGAGCCCGCAAAGCGTGGTCGCGAGTTCGGCTGCGTCCTTGTCCTGTTGGGTCGGCGCAAGGCCCAGTCGCAGGGCGCTGATGGTCGCGCCATGCGCCGTTTCGGGGTCCATGCGCAGGAGCGTGTCGCGCGTCAGCGATTGAAGACCCTGAAGGCGCAGCAGCGGAGCAAGGGCGGAAAGGATCACCGGACAGCCTCTGGCAGGGTGCAATTGCCCTCGGCATCGACATCGACGGATGCCTCCCACTCGACCGCCGTTAGCGGCAGCGGGCCGCCATAAAGATGCGGAAACATCTGGCCGCCGCGTGACGGCTCCCAGACCAGCTCGGGCAGGTCCGCCGTGCGGACGGCGAGGATCACGAGGCCGGACTGGCCCTTGAAGTGGAGACGGAGGGTTTCGGCGAGCTGGGCGGCGGTCGAGAAGTGAAGATAGCCATCTTCGGCATCGATCGGCATGCCATCATAGTGGCCGGAAAGCCTTGCCGGCGCGAAGGAAGCGGCCGTGGCAATCTTGTAGATGAGGTCTGGCGTTTCGGTCACGTGCGGCTCCCTGCTGTGCTGTTTGCGGTAAAGCGGAAGGAGGCGCTTTACAAGCGGGGATAGGGTGGATAGATTAGGACGATTTTCCTTAACTATGACTGATTTCCTTTCTGGTGAGATCCATGCTTTCGCATCGCGCCATCTGGGACGGTATTGACGGCATCGCCCGACGTCAGGGCGTGTCGGTGTCGGCGCTTGCAAAACTGGCGGGGCTCGATCCGACCGCGTTCAACGTTTCCAAGCGCGTCAGCAAGGATGGACGCGAGCGTTGGCCCTCGACCGAAAGCATTTCCAAGATTTTGGAAGCAACGGGCGAAAGCTTCGATAGCTTCATCGAGGGGACCGGCGCCTATATCCAGGCCCATGGCGGCTTTGGCGAAAGTTGGCGCACGGCGACGGTGCCGCTTCTGGGCCTGGCGCAGGCAGGTGCCGGCGGGTTCTTCGACAGTGCCGGTTTTCCGGTCGGCCAGGGCTGGGACGAAGTGGCCCTGCCTTCGCCCGAGGACAACGGCATTTATGCGCTCGAAATTACCGGCGACAGCATGGAGCCGCTTTATCGCGAAGGGGACCGGATCGTCGTTTCCCCCACCGAGCAGGTGCGGCGCGGCGACCGCGTCGTGGTCAAGACGCGCGATGGCGAGGTGATGGCCAAGATCCTCCATCGCCAATCGGCCAAGCAGATCGAATTGCGCTCCATCAACCCGGCCTATGAGCCGCGGCTGATCGATGTCGCCGATGTGGAATGGATGGCGCGGATCATCTGGGCCAGCCAATGAGCGCGGGCCCTGCTGCCAAACAGCTGGAGCGGGTGGCGCGATGCTTTAACGCCAAGGGACGGCTGCAGCGCTGGCCGTCCAAGCGCAGCGAGCAGGTTCTGGTGCTTTGGGTGATCTGGTCGCAATTGCCCGACGATGTGCAGATGAGCGAAAGCGAAGTCAGCGCCATGTTGCGCGGCTGGCACGACTATGAGGACTTTGCGCTGTTGCGGCGCGACCTCTGCGACCTTGATCTCCTGCGCCGCACGCCGGACGGCCGGATCTATCGCAAGATCGCCCATGACATGCCGGAGGAAGCGCGGCTGCTGGCGCAACGGTTCGGCTGACCTCAGGCCGCGGTTTTGGCGGCGCGCGGGTCAGCGGCCGGGAAGGTCAGCGTCGTCACGGCGCCGTCCTTGTTGTTGAAGCTCAGCGTGCCGTCGAGGGTTCGCGCAAAGCTCGAAAGCACGCGGAAGCCGAGGCGGTCGCTGCCCGCCGGATCAAAACCTTCGGGGAAGCCCGGTCCGGTATCGGTGGTGGTCAGGACATAGTCCGACCCCACCTGCTCGACACTGACGACGAAGCGCCCGTTGCCGCCAGGAAAGGCATGCTTGACGGCGTTGGTGGCCAGTTCGCTGAGGATCAGCGAGAGGGTGATCAGCCGATTGACGTCGAGACGCGCAATGCTGCTTTCGACAACGGTCTCGACCCCGGGCTGCCGGCGCTCTGGAAGACGTCGCGCAGCAGGTCGCCGAGATAGGCGTCGATCGCAAGATCGATATTGGTCGGGTCATAGAGCCGGCGATGGATGCGCGCCATGGAGTCGAGGCGCGTCGATGCGTCCTCGAAGGCCGAAACGGCGTCGGGCGTGCCGCGCACCCGGCGTTTGTGCATCGACAGCAGCGCGCCGATAAACGACATGTTGTTGGCGGTGCGGTGCTGGAGTTCCTCGAACAGCGCCTTCTGCTGGTCAAGCAGCGCCGCAGTGCGCTGTTGTTCGGCGACGAGGCGGCGAAGCGCGGTGTTCATCACATGGATGATGAGGATATCGGCGGTGAGAATGGCAACGAAAAGAGCACCGCAATGGCGCTCTGGCTATCGAGCGCGAAGGTGCCGGCGGGTGGAATGAACCAATACCAGGCAGAGAGGATCGAGAGGATTGCAACCACGATGCCAGGCCCCGTGCCGCAGAAGAAGGCGGTGAGGAGAACGGCGGGGAAAAAGGTCAGGTAGGGAAAGCCCGCGGGCAGCACGCCATTAAGGGCAAAGCGCACCGCAAGGGCGATGGCGAAGGCCATGATGGCGGTGGCATAGGCGATCGCCGGACGCTTGCGAAACCACTCGCCGTGGCTCAAGAGCGTCGCACCAAGACTTCCTTCAAGCACGACAAGTCCTCAAGGGCGCCAAGGCCCGGCCACATTGGGAAAACCAAAACCGGAGCAGTCGGCCCCGGCTTCCTCGATCAGGCCGACACCATCTTGCCGGCCAAGGCGTCGGCAATCAGCCGGCGCGTGTTGTCGATACCATAAAGCGAGGCGAAAGAGCCAAAGCGTGGGCCGCGTTCCTGGCCGATCAGCACCTGATAGAGCATCTGGAAGAAGTCGCCGGACACGCCCGGGCCGCCCGTCGGGCTCTTCTTGGTGTGGTCCTGATAGCGCTCGAAGGTGCGCGCGACATCGAGCGCAGCGTTCTGGATGTCTTCGTTGCTCGCGTCGGCCGGCAGTTCCGCAAAGCTGGCCGAAAGCGCTTCCAGCGCCCGGCGCTCGACATCGTCGGGCGCGCGATAGGTCTTCTTCACGAAATCGCGGAAGTAGCGCATGGCATAGCCGACCAGCGCATCAAGATGCGGGTGGGTCTTGGCCGAAACGCCGGGCGCATAGGCCGAAATATAGCCCCACATGACTTCGGGCGTTTCCGGGTTGGACGCCGTCGCGAGGTTGAGCAGCAGCGCGAAGGTGACCGGCATGTCGATCTTGGGCACATTGCCGTAATGGACATGGAAGGCCGGGTTTTCGAGGCGTGCAGCAGCGTCCTGGCGCTCATAGGCGGCAACGAAGCTGGCATATTCGTCGACGGCGCGGGGGATGACGTCGAAGTGGAGGCGCTTGGCGACGCGCGGCTTCTGGAACATGTAAAGGCCCAGGCTCTCGGTCGGCGCGTAGGTCAGCCATTCGTCGATGGTGAGGCCATTGCCTTTGGACTTCGAGATCTTCTGGCCTTCGCTGTCGAGGAACAACTCGTAGACGTAATGCTCGGGCGGGGTGCCACCGAGGATGGCGCAGATGCGGTCGTAGATCGTCTGGTTGGTCTGGTGATCCTTGCCGAACATTTCGAAATCGACGCCGAGCGCGGCCCAGCGCATGCCGAAGTCCGGCTTCCACTGCAGCTTCACATGGCCACCGGTGACCGGCACGGTGGTGTCGCGGCCATCTTCGTCGGCAAAGGTCACGGTGCCGTTCTTGGCGTCGACTTCCTTCATCGGCACATAGAGGACGCGGCCGGAAAGGGGGAGATGGGCAGGAAGGGCGAATAGGTCGCCTGCCGTTCGGCCCCCAGGGTCGGCAGCATCACGGCCATGATGTCGTCATAGCGCTCGGCCGCGAGCCGCAGCACGGTGTCGAACTTGCCGGACCGGTAATATTCAGTGGCGCTGGCGAATTCGTAGTCGAAGCCGAAGGTGTCGAGGAAGCGGCGCAGCATGGCGTTGTTGTGATCGCCAAAGCTTGGATACTCGTTGGTCCACGGGTCCGGCACCGCGGTCAGCGGCTTTTGCAGATGCGGCTCCATCGCCTCCTTGGAGGGAACGGTTTCCGGGATCTTGCGCATGCCGTCGAGATCGTCGGAAAAGCACAAAAGCCGCGTCGGGATCTGGTCGCGGGTCAGGAGACGAAAAGCCGTGCGCACCATGGTGGTGCGCGCCACTTCGCCGAAAGTGCCGATATGCGGCAGGCCCGAGGGGCCGTAGCCAGTTTCGAACAGCGCTTCGCCCTTGCCGGACTTTTCGAGCCGTTTTACGATCTTGCGCGCTTCTTCGAAGGGCCAGGCGCGGGCAGACTGCGCGGGCTCAAAAACGAAGGATCAAGCGGGGGCAAAGCGGCAGGCGACACGGGCACTAGGCCTTTCGGGACGGGCAGAGAGAGGACGGAAAGCGTCATGTGCACGGGAACGCCTACGGCGTCAATGTCGCAGGTGGGTTGCGTGCCGCGGCGTGGCTTCCTAACTTTCTCGCCAGTTCAACAATCGAGACCGAAACCCATGAGCACTGCTGCCCACGACGCCCTCATCGACCTGATGATCGTCGCCGCCACGTCCGACAGTGCCATCACGGAAAAGGAACTGGTGCGGATTTCGGCATTGGTCGACCGCTTGCCGGTGTTCGAGGGTTTCGATCGCAAGCGGCTCGAAGATGTCGCCAATGCCTGTGCCGACCGGCTCAACCAGATTGGGCTCGATGCGGTAGTGGATGCTGCCATCGACGCCCTGCCGGTCAAGCTGCAGGACACCGCCTATGCCGTGGCGGTCGAGGTCACGGCGGTGGACCTTTATCTCGAGCAGGAAGAGCTACGCTTCCTCGAACTGCTGCGCGACAAGCTGACGCTCGATCGCTTGACCACCGCGGCAATCGAAGTGGCAGCGCGGGCACGACATCGGAAGCTGCCGGTCGCCTCTTAGACCTCATGGTGAGCCTGTCGAACCACGAGGTCGCAGCCACCGAGTGCCCGACCTCGTCCTTCGACAGGCTCAGGATGAGGTCTTTGAAAGTCTCGCGGGTGCCTTAGTAAAACCCCACCGGAAACCAGCGCAGGTAGAGCTCGTCCAGCGCGCCGTTTTCCTCAAGGCGCACAAGCGCCCAGTCAATGGCGTGGCGGATGGGGTCATTGCCCGCCGGCACAGTGATGGTCAGGCCTTCGCCGAACAGGTTCGGGCGAAAATAGGCGTCGCCGGCAAAACCACAGCAGTTGAGATTGTCGTTGAGCCAGAAGGCGGCGCGCATGGCGTCGCCGAAATAAGCGTCGACGCTGCCGGTCTTGAGCGCTTCGAGGGCATCGAGCTCGCTGTCGAAGCCCACCTGTTCGACCTCGGGCAGGTAGCGGGTCATGAACTGGGCATGGGCACTACCAGTGCGGACGGCCACACGCTTGTCGGCCAAGCCGGGCAGCGAGAAGCCCTCGATAGCATCAGCCGCTGTGACGAAGCGTCCCGGCAGGGCCAGATAAACCGAGGAGAAATCAAAGCGCTCGCCGTTTTCCGGCGTCATGGCAAGGCCAGCGACCAGCGCATCGCCTTGGCTATCGGCCAAAGCATTGGCGGCCTGGTCCCAGGGCCAGGCCTGGATGGTGCAGGCCACGTCGACTTCGGCGCAAATCCGTCGGGCGAGATCGATGTTGAAGCCGATCAGCTCGCCATTGCTATCGCGAAAGTTGAAGGGCGGAAAATCCGGCGTGGTCAGGAAACGGATGGCCGGGACCTGATTGGCCGGCAGGATCTCGCGTGCGTCCGGGTCGGCATGTTGCGGCAGGAGCTGGGCAAATGCGGGGGTGGCGAAGGCGAGAAGCGCGAAAGCCAATGCGCGGCCCACCCCCACCCAACCTCCCCTGAAGGAGGGGGAGGAGCTGCATCGCGTTCTGGACGGTATCTAACCCAAGGCACGATCATGCTCCTCCCCGTCTTTCGGAGGAGGCGGGGTGGGGGTCTTTCCGCATCGCCCTCAAACCTTATCCAACCCGAACATCAGGTCGGCAATCAGATCGTCCGGATCCTCGAGCCCGACCGAGAGCCGCACCAGTCCAGGCGTGACGCCGATTTCCAGCCGCACGTCTTCGGTCAACCGGGCATGGGTGGTCGTGCGCGGATGGGTGATCAGCGATTTACTGTCGCCCAGGTTGTTGGAGATCAGAACCACGGCGAGGTTATCCGAAAGCGCGAAGGCGCCGTCCTGGCCGCCCTTGACGTCGATGGCCATGAGCGTCGAGCCGCGTGTCATCTGCCGCTTGGCGAGTTCGTATTGCGGGTGGCTCTGGTGATGCGGATAGATGACCCGGTTGACCTTGGGGTGGTCGGCGATCGCGGCCGCGACTTTTTCGGCACTGTCGGTCATGCGCTCGACGCGCAGCGCATAGGTCTCGAGACCCTTGAGCAGCACCCAGGCGTTGAAGGCGGAAAGCGTGGCGCCGGTCTGGCGCAGGAAAGTGTGGACGTCGCCTTCGATCAGGGCCTTGGATCCCAAGACAATGCCGCCGAGCACCCGGCCCTGGCCGTCGATATGCTTGGTGGCCGAATAGGTGACGAGATCGGCGCCGAGCTGGAGCGGCTTTTGGTAAAGCGCTGTCGAAAACACGTTGTCGACGATGAGCTTGGCGCCATGCGCGTGGGCGATGTCGGCGACGGCCTGGATATCGACGAGTTCGAGCGTCGGATTGGTCGGCGTCTCGATGAAGACGACCTTGGTATTGGGCTGCATGGCGCGGGCGAAGTTTTGCGGATCGCGACCGTCGACCAGTGTCGACTGGACGCCAAAACGCGGGGCATAATCTTCCACCACATAGCGGCAGCCGCCAAAGAGCGCGCCTGCGCGGCAACGATATGATCACCGGCGCGGACCTGGCTCATCACCGCATTGGTGACAGCGGCCATGCCCGAGGCAAAGGCGCGGGCCGCTTCGGCGCCTTCAAGCAGCGCCATGCGGTCCTGAAACATGTCGACGGTGGGATTGGCAAAGCGGGAATAGTTGTGGCCGCCGGGGATCTTGCCCTGAAACAGCAGTTCGGCATGTTCGGAGCTTGGATAGGAATAGCCCGAATTCAGAAACAGCGCTTCGCTGGTTTCGTTGAAATCGGTGCGCTTGCCGCCGCCATGGACGAGCTGGGTTGCCGGCGACAGCGTCTTGGGATCGCGCAGGGGATTGTCGTTCTTGGACATCGGGCTCTTCCAACAAAAAACCGGCACGCGAATGGCGGCCGGTTACGGTCTTTAGCGAAATCTTTTAAGTGGCTGCAAGCGACCGGCCAAATCGCCACTGGGCTGTGATGTAAGGGCAATTGGCGGTTGGCGTCAATTGCAGGGGTTGCTAGGGATAGCCAAGCGCGGGGTGGGACGTTTTTGATGACCAAGACTTGGCCCAAGGGCGTCTTTCCGGCGCGGTTGATCGAAAAGCTGCGGGCCGAGGGCGCGATCACGGCGCGGCCCTTCGATGCCGACCAAGTGCAGCCGGCGAGCCTCGACCTGCGACTGGGTAACACGGCCTATCGCGTGCGCTCGAGCTTTTGCCGGGACCATCGCATTCCGTCGCCGAGCGCATCGAGGCGCTTAAACTGCACGAGATCGACCTGACGCAGGGGGCGGTGCTGGAGCGCGGTTGCGTCTACCTCGTACCTCTCGAAGAAAGGCTCGACCTTCCCCTCGATGTCAGCGCTTCGGCCAATCCCAAGAGTTCGACTGGGCGGCTGGATGTCTTTACCCGCGTCATCGGCGATCGGGCGCGTGGCTTCGATCAGTTGCCGGCGGGCTATAAGGGGCCGCTTTATCTCGAAATCAGCCCGCGCACTTTTCCGGTCCTGGTGCGCAGCGGCTCGCGCTGAGCCAGATGCGGTTCCGGTCAGGAGACAGCCGCTTGAGTGTTGCAGAGCACCAGGCGCTGCATCAATCGGATACGCTGGTGATCGGCGGCGAGCAGCCGGTGGATCATGGCGTGGCGCTTTCGATCGACCTGCTCGGCCAGGGCCGCGACGGCCTTGTCGGCTTCCGCTCCAAGCGCCACACCGCAGTGGTCGACGTGGACAAAAAGGACGCGTTCGACGTTCTCGACTTCTGGGAACCGCTTTATTCCCGTGGCCGCAGCGAGCTGATCCTTGATCCGGATGAATTCTATATTCTCGTGAGCCTCGAGGCCGTGCATGTGCCGCCGAGCCATGCCGCTGAGATGGTGCCTTTCGACCCGCTCGTAGGGGAATTCCGCGTTCATTATGCCGGGTTCTTCGACCCGGGTTTTGGCCACTCCGCTGCGGGCGGCTTCGGCAGCCGGGCCGTGCTCGAAGTGCGCAGCCGCGAAGTGCCCTTCCTCCTCGGTCATGGCCAGATCATCGGGCGGCTGATCTTTGAAAAGCTCGCCGAAGCACCGGACCGCCTTTATGGCACCGCTTTCGGCTCCAATTATCAGGCGCAGACACTCAAGCTTTCGAAGCATTTCAAGGTGTTCGGCGGCTGATTTTTGGGGAGTGAAACATGACCGTGCCGGGCTTTTGCCGTAACGCTGTTTTCGTTTCGCTCCTGCTTGGCACTTTGACACTGCCGGCTTTGGCGCATGAAGTGGGCGCCTGGGCGGGGCTCAGCGATGCGCCGGCCGAACGCTCGGAAGTGGCGGTCGCCAGCATGGACGGCAAGGCCTATGTCGTCGGCGATTTCAATGGCGAAACCGACCTCATGATCTTCGACATGGCCACGGAAAGCTGGGCCATCGCCGCCCCGTTCCCCTACCCGGTGCACCACGCCGCTGCCGCTGCGCAAGGCGGATTGATCTACGTCTTTGGCGGCTATGTGAATGGCTGGGACGTTACCGGCGAAGTCTGGGCCTATGACCCGCAAAGCAATACCTGGACGCCGCGCGCTCCGATGCCGACACCGCGTGCCGCTGGCGCTGCAGCCACGATTGGCGGAAAAATCCACGTGGTGAGCGGCAGCGACGTCGAGCTCGTCAATAGCACCGCGCACGAAGTCTACGATCCGGCGAGCGACAGCTGGTCCATAGCCGCCCCGATCCCCACCCCGCGCGACCACCTTGCGGTCGGCGTCATCCACGGGCAGCTGATTGCCGCCGGCGGCAGGGTCAATGGCGATCCAGCGTTCAACCTCGCCGCAACCGAGGTGTTCGATCCGCAAAGCAACAGCTGGTCGAGCGGGGAGGACATGCCCACCGCCCGCAGCGGCACCGCATCGGCGGTGCTGGACGGCGCCATGTTCGTGATCGGTGGCGAAAGCCGGACCGAGGTCTTTGACGCCGTCGAGGCCTATATTCTGGCGAACGACACTTGGCAGCAGCATGCGCCGCTCCCGACCGCACGGCACGGCTTCGGCGCCGCGGCCTATGAAGACCGAATCTTCACGCTGCTCGGCTCCCCCAGCCCGGCGGCGACAGTTCAGCGCAGGTCGAGGTCTTCCGGCCCTGATCGGCTGCCCATCCGATTTCCAAGACTAGTATGGGATCGCGGCAGTTTTTTCGCGCCGCACAAGGCCCAAGACTTTTTAAATCAGCTGCGTGCAGCGCCCGCGCCGCGCTGGCAGTCTTGTAGTACAATTAGCAGCAAACGATCACGCGCCAAAAACTTGAATGGAAGATTGCCGCACCGATCCTGCACATGGCACCGCAATAGTAACGGGCCACTATATTTTTGCCCTCGCCAGCAAATCTGCTAATCGCCCTAGACGCCCCTCTTACGACTAAAGCACTATGCCACACCAAAATTTTCGAGAAAGTGCACACACCCTCTTGCGGCAGAGGGTCGCACGGTCTTAGGCTGCAAAGAAAAGCGGCGAAACCAAGATTTCAAGTCAGCGCCGCAAGACGACATTGGACTACAGAGGAAACTCATTTTGAAAAAATCCATTCTAGCTGCAGCAACAGTTGCAGCGATGCTGGCTGTCGCCCTGCCGGTCCATGCCCAGCATGCGGGCGGCGCTGTCGAAGCACCGGACCTGACCGATCTTCCCGAAGTGGAAGCGGGGGAGCAGGTCACCGGCGGTGATATCGACACCTCCGAGCGCACGATCTGGGACGGTGTCTTTACGGCCGAGCAGGCGGAAGCCGGCGGCAAGCTCTATACCCAGTATTGCCAGGGTTGCCATGGCAAGACCGGCCGCGGTTCGCCCGGCGGTCCGGGCGTCACCGGCGCAAACCTCAACAAGAAGTGGGAAGAAACGTCGCTTCTCGACTTCTGGACCTTTGCCCACACCAACATGCCCCCGGCGCTGCCGGCAGGGTCGGTTCCGAGCAGGACTACGTCAACATCGTCGCCTACATCATGGAAATGCATGGCGCTGAACCGGGCGATAGCGAGCTTGTCTGGAACGAGGAGCAGCTGGGAAATATCTACATCGTCCGCAAACCCAAGGACTGATGTCTTCAGACGTGCCTACCAACTAAGAATGACGCCCGAAATTACTCGGGCGCCCTGTCTAAAAAAGGGAAGAGAATGAAAGCCACACTTTCTGTTCTGCTGGCATCGGTTGCGATGCTCAGCCTGAGCTCGGCTGCGCAGGCGCAGGTCGATATCAATGCAATGGAAATGGTCACGGACGAGATCCTGGCGAACCCGGCAGATGGCGATTGGCCGTCCTATGGCCGCGATGTCATGAACTATCGCTATAGCCCGCTCGACCAGATCAACAAGGATAACGTCAAGCAGCTGTCGCTGGTTTGGGGCCGTGCACTCGAGCCGGGCAACCTGCAGTCCGCGCCGCTGGAATTCGGCGGCGTGATGTTTATCGCTTCCCCGGGCGACGTGGTGCAGGCCATCGACGCGGCCACCGGCCAGCTGGTGTGGGAATACCGCCGTACCCTTCCCGATCGCGAAACGCTGAACTCGCTGGGCGAAAACAAGCGCGGCATCGCGCTTTATGAAGACAAGATCTACATGGTGTCCTGGGACAACTTCATCGTTGCCCTCGATGCCAAGACCGGCCAGGTCGCCTGGGAAAGCGATCGCGGCGGCGGTTCGGACCTCATTTCCAACACCACTGGCCCGATCGTGGCTGACGGTGTCGTGGTTGCCGGTTCCACCTGCCAGTATTCGGAATTTGGCTGCTACGTGACCGGTCACGATGCTGCCACGGGCGAAGAACTCTGGCGCAACACTTTCATCCCCAAGGCGGGTGAAGAAGGCGACGACACCTGGGGCGACTCCACCGAAGACCAGCGCTGGATGACCGGCGCCTGGGGCCAGATGACCTATGATCCGGTCACCGACCTCGTGTTCTACGGCTCGACCGGTGCCGGTCCGGCTGCCGAATTCCAGCGCAACACCGTTGGCGGTACGCTTTATGGCTCCAACACCCGTTTCGCGGTGAAGCCGAAGACCGGCGAAATCGTGTGGCGCCACCAGGTTCTGCCACGCGACAACTGGGACCAGGAATGCACCTATGAAATGATCCCGGTCGACATCAACTCGGCACCCGCCGAGGACATGGAAGGCCTTCTGGCCCTCGGTACCGCCGAGCCGGGCGAAAAGCGCGTTCTCACCGGCGTGCCCTGCAAGACCGGCGTGATGTGGCAATTCGATGCCGAAACCGGCGAGTTCATCTATGCTCGTGACACGGTCTCGGAAAACCTCATCGACAATGTCGACGAAACAGGTCTCGTCACCATCAACGAAGCGGCGATCCCCACCGAAGTCGATACCCCCACTTTCATGTGCCCGACCTATCTCGGTGGTCGTGACTGGCCGCCGACCGCGTTCAATCCCGAAACCAAGGTCATGTTCGTTCCGCTGACCAATATGTGCGCCAATGTTTCCGTGCTGGACCAGGAGCCGACCGGCCTCGACGTCTACAATACCGAGCTCGAATATGAGCTTCCGGAAGGCGTGACCAATGCGGGCCGTATCGACGCCATCAACGTCGAAACCGGCAAGACCGTCTGGAGCTGGACCGACATTACTCCGGTCTACGCCCCGATCGTTTCCACCGCTGGTGGCCTGATCTTCGTCGGCGGTTCCGATCGCAAGTTCAAGGCCATCGACCAGGACACGGGCGAAGTCGTCTGGTCCACCACCCTGCCCTCGCGTGCGACCGGTCACCCGATTTCCTATGAAGTCGACGGCCGCCAGTTCATCGCGATCCCAGCTGGTGGTCCTGGCTATGCAAGCCTCTTCATGGAAGCCTCGGGCACCACGGCCGACACCGCCTCGGGTAGCAACGCGGTCTATGTGTTCGCGCTGCCGGAAGCTGAAGAAGTTGCCAGCAACTAAGCTGCAGCAATGAGAAAACGAGGCCCGGCAAAGAACCTCTTTGCCGGGCCTTGTCTTTGCCCAACATACGGATGTCGCGCGTGAAAAACCTTCTCCGCCTGCTTGCTCTCGCCGTGCCGCTGATCGCCGGATCGGTTGCGGCGCAGCCCTTGACCGATGTGGTGCCGCGCGACCTTTACACCGACCGCCTGCGCCAGGACGGCAACAGCATTTCCTTTTGCTACAATCCGCAGGGGATGATGGCCGAGTTCGAGCAGGAACTGGCGCAGGTCATCGGCTCGGTGCTCCTGGTCGAGCCCAAGCTCATCACCATGGACAATCCGCGCATTCCTACCAATCCGCTCGATTACCGGCTGCCCTTCCTCGAAGAGGCCATATTCATCCTCTTGGCAGAGCAGTGCGACGTGATCATGGGCTATGTGCTCGCGACATCGGTGCCGGACTGGCTGTTGCTGACCCGGCCATATCTCTCGACCGGCAATTTGCTGGTGACCAAGCTTCCCGACATCGCGACCATCGATGATCTGCCCAAGGACCAGCGGATCGGCACGCGCAGCATGTCGGTTTCGGACAACCGGCTGCAGGCCTATATCGCGACGCTTCCTGCCGACCAGCGCTGGAAGCGGTCGACGCTCTACCACAACCAGCGCCTGCTCGAGCAGATGGAGAGCGGCGAGATCGGCGCGGCCGTGATCTGGGCACCGGCTCTCTACTATGCGACGGACGGGGCTCCGGAGGCCGCCGGCTACCACATCCTCCCCCTGCCCTTTGCCGATCGGAAGACCGAGATCGGTCTCGCGACGCGTTCCAACAACACCTATCTCAACTCGATCCTGGGCGACGCCATTGGCGAACTGATCGCGGATGGGACGCTTCAGGATCTGGCGGAAAGCTTCAATCTCGGTCCGGACAGCGTGCCGAATTGAGCTTCGAGCTTCCGCTTCAGATCATCATCATCCGCATCATAGGTCTTCTTCTCGTGGGCCTTGTGCATGCGCTGGTGCTGGTGGGGGCCGTCACCGCCCTCGGAGATCGCGGCCCGCGCTATGAGGGGCGATTGTCGCCCAACCCTCTAGTGCATGCCGCTCCGCTGGGCATCGTGGTTGCGGTCTTAACCCTCGGTGGCTGGATCCGGCAGCTGGACCTCGACCCGGCTCAGCTCCGCCAAGGCCGTGTGGCGCTTGCCGGCGCGGTTCTGCTGAGCCTCGTCGTGCCGGTGATCGTCTTCGTGCTGCTGCTGCAGTTGCGCGGTCTTGCGGTCGTTAATTTGCAGCCGTCCTACTCCAACGTCATCAATCTTGGCCTGCGCAGCTTTGCCGAGATGAGCGTCGTCTTTGCGGTGATGAACCTCATTCCGCTGCCACCCTTTGCCGGCGGCTATCTGCTGCAAGCGGCAGCGCCGAAGCTTTATGAGGCGGTGCAGCCAAAGACGACGATCATCGCATTGGTCGTGGTCGTGCTCGCGGTGATCGATCGCGGCACCGTGGTGCGGGCCGTGACGGGTTCGCTGGTGCGGGCCATCGCCAGCACGTGAGCCTATTCGAGCTCCGGCGCCGCACCGCCGCCGATCACCGTCTCGATGTCGGCAATATCGTACTTATCCTTGAGCCGGTCGACGGTGCCATCGGCCTCCAGCTGGTCGAGCGCAGCGGTCAATCGGCGCTTGAGGGTCAGGTCGCCTTTCCAGAGACCGATGCCAAGGGGATAGCGCTCCTCGGTGCCCGGCGCCCAGCTTACTGACCAGTCATTGGCGCCAGCAATCTGGCGCGCCACCAGGGCTTCGCTGATGCCGGCATCGAGCGTCCCATCGGCCAGTCCCGCTTGAAGCGCTTCGGCACTGTTGACGATGCGCGGGCGCAGACCCATCTGCCGCAGGCTGCGGCTCAGCGCCACGCGATCGAGCCCGCTGAGGCCGGCATAGAAACCGACGGTCTTGCCGTCGAGGCTGGTCAGAGGCTCGGGCGAAACGACAGCCCAGCCGGTGGATAGATAGGGCGCCGTGGCATCAAGATAGGAGAGCACCGGCGTCGTCAGCGCGATGCCGCCAGCGAGCACCTGGCACTGGGCGCGCGTCACGCGCCAGCTGCGCGGGTTGAAGTCTTTGGCCATGGCGGCGTTGGGCAGGATGTTGAGGCGGAGGTCGAGCCTTTGCGCCAGCTGCCCCAGCAATTCCACATCGAAACCCGGCTCGGCCGGATCCGCGGTGACGAGCGGAGGATAGAGCGTGGGCATGCAGGCGGTAATGCGCCCCGTTTCGCGGATGGCTTCGTACGAATTGTCCGGTGGCAGGAGGTAGATGGCGCCGAACAGGAGGCCGATGACGCCGAGCGTGCCGAGGTCGCCAACCCATTTCGGACGCGTGCTTATGCGAGGGCCGGCCATGTCATGCCTTCCGGAAATCGAGCAACGCCCAGATGAAGAACCCAACCGCCATGGCCGAAAGCAGGATCGGCCCGATCGCGGGATCGAACTGGTTGAAGCGAATGAAGGTCCCCGCAAGGCGTCGACCGCATAGGTGATCGGGTTCCACTCGACCAGCGTCACCAGCCATTCGGGATAGACAACCAGCGTTTGGGCGCGCGTTAGGGCTGGATCGAGCGGGAACACGGAACTGGACAAGAAATAGAGCGGCAGGATGACCGCGTTGGAGAAAACGCCGAAGCCTTCGAAGCTGCGGATGCGCGAAGCGATGATGACGCCAAAGGAGGTGAGCCCGAAGGCGAGAAGGAACATGAACAGCAGGCCGAGCAGCAACCGGTCCCACGTGATGACCACGTCGGCGAAGGGCGCCAAGGCCAGGACTAGGCAGCCATGGAAGACGGCGATGGTGGTACCGCCTAGGATCTTGCCCAAAAGTGCAGCCCAGCGCGGCAGCGGCGACACCAGCACTTCGCGCAGGAAGCCGAATTCGCGGTCCCAGATCACCGACACCGCCGACTGCACCGAGGTGTACATGATGTTGAGGACGACGATGGCCGGGAAGATGAACTGGATATAGGTATAGGGTACGGCAAAGCGCACTTCGCCGAAGACCTCACCCCGAAAATATGGGTTGAGGCCGATGCCCATGATCAGCACCCACATCAGCGGGCGGCTGACGCCACCGATGAGCTGGCCGCGATCGCGGATGGCGCGCTTCACCTCACGCAGCCAGATCGCGTAAATTCCCCAAGCAGGCCCATAGGGGCTCCCTTTCAGCAGTCAGTCGGCCGCGCCCAGATTGCGGCCAAAGAAATCGGATTCCGGATCGATCAGCACCAGCGTGCGGATGCGATCCCAAAGGTAGGCGCGCAGCTCGATAAAGCGCTTCTCGGCGCGCACGTCGTAGCTCCAGCGCGGGCGGTCGAGGCCCACATCGATGACTTCGAGAATGCGACCGGGACGCGGTCCCATCAGCACGACCTGGTCGGCGAGCAGGATTGCTTCGTCGACGCTGTGTGTGACAAAGAGCGCCACCGATTGCCGCGCGCTCCAAAGGCGCATTAGCTCGATCTGCATCAACTCGCGCGTCTGCGCATCGATGCTGGCAAAAGGCTCGTCCATGAGAAGGATGTCGGGCTCGGTAGCGAGGGCACGGGCCAGGGCCACGCGCTGGCGCATGCCGCCGGAAAGCTCGGACGGATAGTTGTCGATAAAGCGGGCAAGGCCGACCAGATGGATGTAGCGCTCGGCGCGTGCGCGGCGCTCGGCCTTGTCGGCAATGGATTCGGCCAGCGCAAACTCGACATTGCCGCGCACTGTAGACCAGGGGATCAGCCGGAAGGACTGGAACATGAAGCCCATGTCGGGCCCCGGTTTCGGCGTCGCTCCGGAAACGAGGACCCTGCCCTGATCGGGAAGGATGAGCCCATCGACGATGCGCAGGATCGTGGTCTTGCCGCAGCCCGAGGGACCGAGCAGGGACACGAAGGCGCCGTCCGGGACAGAAAGGTTGACATCCTTCAGCGCAACGGTGCCGGCGGCTTTGTCGCCAGCACCAAAGGTCTTGGACACGCCCGTGAGCACGATACGATCAGGCTGCGTCGGGGCGTCGAGTGCCATCATCGTGTGACCGGGTCCATCTTGTCGTCGGTGCCAAGGTCGGCCAGCACTTCGTCGATCAGCGTGAAGTCGGTCCACTCGGTGATGGTCACTGGCCGCACATTGGCGAAGTCTTCGCCCTGGTAGAGCGCGGTCACCGTGGCTTCGAGTTCATCCTTGCTGAGCCCGCCATTGGTGCTCCAGCTGTTCTGGAAGCTGGTGCCAAGTTCTGTCAGCGTCGCGGGGTCGGCGGATGGCAGCGCCGTTTCCATGGCCGATACCCAGGCCGCAGGATCGGCGGCATAATCGCGCGAGGCCTTGATCAGCGCGGTGATGACCTTCTTGACGTCATCGCGTCGTTCATCGAGCACCTCCTGGGTCACGATGTTGACCTTGCTCACCTGCGGCGCCGCCTCGTAATAGGCCGCCTGATCCACCAAAACATGCAGCCCCGTCGTGTCCGGTATCGAGCTCCAAACCCCAATGGAAACAGTGGTCGCATCCACCTGACCCGCCACCAAAGCCTGCGCCCGGACATTGGGCTGGCCAAGCGCGACAAACTCCACCGCACTTGTGTCCACCCCGTTCGCCGCCATCACCCGAGTGCTCAGCGACTGATCAAGGCTGCCTGGGCGCCCGATGCCGAAGCTTCTGCCGGCAAGATCGGCCGGGGTGGCGATCTCGTCCTTGGCCACGATCAGGAAAGGCAGCGACTTGTTGGGCGAGATAACGGCGCGAAGGTCATCGGCACCGCCGGCAACCAGAAGCAGCAGCGCATCGACCCCGATATTGGCCATTTCCCCTTCGCCGGCCTGGATGGCGGCAAGGGCAGAGGGCGTCTGCTGGACGCGGACCAATTCCACGTCGACGCCTTCGCGTTCGAAATAGCCCTGCTGCACGGCCAGATCCATGACCGAGTTCGGCACCAAAGGTGTCTCAAGATCGGTAACGATCAGGCGGAAGGGCTCGGCATTGGCGCTGGTGGCGGTGAGCAGAAGCGCGGTGATTGCTCCAAGAATGTTGGTCTTCACGATGTTTCCTCCTCTGTCTTGTTCGGTGCGTGTCAAAGAACGGCATCGCTTCGTCGCCAGCGGCCAAGACGATTTTCGAGATATCTGAGGGCTTCGGTGACGATGACGCCGATCAGCGCCAGGGTCAAAACGATGACGAAATACTCGGCCATGCGGAAGGTATTGCCATAGATGGCCAGAAGGCCACCCAGGCCTTTTACGGCGGTGTAAAGCTCGGCAACGACGGTGTTGATAAGGCCGATGGTGGCCCCGACGCGCAGGCCGACAAGGATGAAAGGCACGGCACCGGGCAGCACGATGCTGGTAAAAATACGCTGCCGCCTGGCCCCAACCGAGCGGGCCATCTCGATCAGCTCCTGGTCGGAATTGAGGGCGCCGGCATAGGTATTGATTAGGATCGGCATGACGGCGCCGAGAAAGATGATCAGGATCTTGGCCTGCGGCCCGAGCCCTAGGAAGACGATGATCAGCGGGATAAAGGCGACGCGGGGCGTGGCCGAGAGCGCATAGACGAATATTTCCAGTGTCTTGCCGAGTGGGCGGACCGTGCCCATCACAAGCCCGATCGGAATGCCGACAAGGATGGCTGCAGCGTAGCCGCCCAGATAGATCGAGATACTGTCGACAAGCGCAGTGCTCAGCCGGCCTTCGGAGATCAGAACGCCTGCCGCCAGCATGGTGGCCCAGGGCGACGGCACCAGATTACGCTCGACCACCGTCGAGGCAAGCCACCAGAGCGCGATCAGCGCCGCCAGAAAGATCAGCCGATAGAAGGCAATCCTCATGAGCGGCGGCCCCGCTTGGCATTGCGCTTTTCGCTTTCATCCGCCCCCTTGTCGCGCAGCTCGCGGCCGGTGAGGGTCAGGAAGACGCTTTCAAGACTGGGCGTGTCGAAGGAGACCTGGCGGATGCGGGTGCCGAATTCGGCAAGGAAGGCATCGGCAAAGCCGGGCGCACCGGCATCGACGATGATGCTGCCGTCCTTGGCCGTCTGCAAGCTGCCATAGCGCTCCGTCAGCGCCGCCGCCACGTCCGGATCGCGCGGCAGGACACGCGCCGTTTCTTTGCCGAACCGGTGCTTGAGCTCGGCGGGCGAGCCATCGGCAATGATCTTGCCGTGGTCGATGATCGAGACCTTATCGCAGTTCTCGACCTCTTCGATGTAGTGGGTCGTGACAACGATGGTGAGATCGCGCTGGCGGCGGAGCGTATCAAGATAGCTCCAGATGCCGGCACGCGACTGGGCGTCGAGACCGACGGTGGGCTCGTCGAGGAAGAGGATTTTCGGCTTGTGCAGCAGGGCGCGGGCGATTTCGAGCCGCCGCTTCATTCCGCCGGAAAAACTGCGCACGACGGCGTGGCGCCAGGGTTCGAGTTCCACCAAGGCCAGGAGTTCATCAATGCCGGCCTTCCGCTCGGCCGCCTTCACGTTGTAAACGCGGCCGTGGAAGTCGAGATTTTCGAAGGCGGTCAGGCGGTCGTCGAGGCTGGGTTCCTGGAAGACGACGCCGATATTGCGGCGCGCCTGCAGCGGCTTCTTGCGCACATCGGCGCCGGCGATCAGGGCGGTGCCCTCGTCGGCAGCCAGAATGGTGCAAAGAATATGGATGAGCGTCGTCTTGCCAGCGCCGTTTGGACCAAGGAGCGCAAAGGTGGCGTTGCGCGGCACCTGCAGGTTGACGTCTTCGAGCGCTGTCATGCGGCCATAGCGCTTGGTGAGGCCGGCAACATGGATGGCGGCTTCGGTCTCGGTCACAGCAATACCCCGGCAGCGCGCAGGTCGCGCAGAAAGAAACGTGAAATGTCGGCGGCAGAGGACAGGGCAAAAAAGCGCCCACCGCTTCTCACCAGCCGCTGCCGCAGCGTGGCCTGGAAGGCTTTGAGCGCGTTGCGGTAATCGGTGACCACGGCTTCGTCGATCACCGTTTCGACCTCGTCGCCGGTTTCGTCATCCACTAGCAAGACGCTGCCATTACCCAGGCTGGTGGGGTCAATTTCTTCGGGCGCAGCGACCTGGATGCCGAGGATGTCGTGGCCCTGGCCCTCGAGCACATCGAGGGCGCGCATCATGCGCTCGTCCCACCAGTCGCTTACCACAACCACATAGGCGGCCTTGCCCATGTCGCGCACGGCGCGCTCGATGTCGGCGCCGAAATCGGTGCGATCGCCCGGCTCGATGTCGCTGAACCAGTTGAAGAGGATGTCCGCGCGCGCCCCGCCCTGCAATGCCTGCGACCAGCGGAAGCCGCTATTGCCGGAGACCCCAACGCGCACCCGGTCACCGGACGAAAGTCCAACAAAAGCCGCGACCTGGGCGATCTGAGCGGCGGTGGCGAACTTTTGTGGCGTGCCGGCGAGCATGGAGCGGGTGCCGTCGAGCAGAATGAAAATGGGCAGCTGACGATCGACGAAATATTGGCGGATATAGCTTTCGCCCAGCCGCGCCATGACGCGCGGATCGAGATGGCGCACGTCATCGCCGGCCCGATATGGCCGGTGCTCGGCAAATTCGAGCCCTGCCCCCTTGGTGTTCGACCGCCGCTCGCCAATGCCTACCGACGGCGTTGCCCTAGTCATCAGGAAACGCGCGGTGGATAACTGTTCGAGAAGGGCGGGGGAAGGTTTCACAAGACGCCCTTGATGCTGGTGTCGAGGAGCTTGCCGAGCAGGTTTTCGAGCGACACGCCATCGGCTCGGCCCTCGAAATTGAGGTGCACGCGGTGGCGCGTGGTGGCGAGCAGCATGGCTTTGACGTCATCAAAGCTGACGGCGAAGCGGCCGTTGAGCAGCGCATGACCCTTGGCGGCCAGCACCAATGCCTGGGCGCCGCGTGGGCTCAATCCGAAGCGCAGGTAGCGCTTGACATCGGCGGTGGCATTCGCGGCCGCAGGCTGGGTGGAGATGGCAAAATTGGCAATGGCGCGACGCACGTGGTCGGCTAGTGGAACACTGCGAACGAGCGCCTGGACGGCGATGATGTCTTCGGGACTGAGATGCTGCTCGGTGATCGTTTCGGCTGTGCCGGTCGTGCTGTCGAGAATGGCGGAAAGGGTTTCGGCCGTGGGCAGCGGCACGTCGAGCTGAAGGAGGAAGCGGTCGATCTGCGCTTCGGGGAGAATGTAGGTGCCGTCCATTTCAAGCGGGTTCTGGGTGGCCAGCACGAAAAAGGGCTCGGGCAGCTTCATGGTCTGCCCGGCAGCGCTGACGGTGCGCTCCTGCATGGCTTCGAGCAGCGCTGACTGGGTACGCGGGGTAGCGCGGTTGATCTCGTCGGCGAGCAGCAGTTGCGTAAAGATGGCGCCACGCTGAAATTCGAGCATGTTGCGACCACTCGTATCGGGCACCAGAACCATCGACCCGGTAATATCGGCGGGCATCAGATCGGGCGTGAACTGCACGCGTGAAAAGGAAAGACCAGTGGCCTGCGCCAGGGTGCGGACCAGAAGGGTCTTGCCGACGCCGGGTGGGCCTTCAAGAAGGACGTGACCGCCAGCGATGAGGCCGATCATCAGGTCCTCGATGATGCGTTCCTGCCCCAGTACCGCCCGGCCGATCTCGTCGCGCGCGGCGCCGAGCGCTGCGAGGAGGCGGTGCATTTCCGCGTCCGCTTGGTCGGTGCTTAGGGCTGGTGACGACATCTGGGCTCTTCCCTCGGGCTTATGTGTGGACTGGTTCGCCGACCCGCGGGCGAGCAGTTGCTGGTGTTGTTTGGATCGGCCGACCGTTGCCGGTTGGCTGTCGTTTCGGCGCGAAAAGGCGCGTGTAGCGGACGGTCAGCTCGACCATGAATAAGGCAAGCGCGAAGGCAAGCCAGACCGGCCAGGCTGGCCACATGACCCAGCGATCCGGCAGGTTGCGGAGGACGGGCGATGCGACATCCACGGCGCCGCCGCTCTGCACGGCAAGTTGGCGGAGCGCTTGATCGGGAGCGGTAGAGCCAAGATGGGCTGGATAGTCGAGGGCAAGAGTTTGCGAGGTGGCAAGCTCGCCAGCGGTCAGGTCGAAACGGAAGCCTCCCGCCGAGCCGGGATAGTAGGCTGCGCGATAAAGGCCGGTGCCGGTCTTGCTCAGCGGCAGGATGGTCGGTTCACCAATATCGGACGTCACCACCAGCTGTGGTAAGGTGTCGAGCGCGGCGTTGCGCAGGGTAATGTCGGCAAGGATGCCATCGCCCTGGCGGACGAGGTCCAAGATCGCATCACCTTTGGCGACGCCGGGCAGGAACTGGCGGACGACTTGCGCCCATAGTGGGGCATAGTTGTCCATTTGCTGCCATTGAGACGACCAGGGTCCCACCGCTTCGGTGGTAAGTGCCAGCACCTGGCCCGCACCAAAGCGCCAGGAGGCGAGCAGCGGCATGGGTTCGCCCTTGCTGTCGGGCACCACCATGGAAAGCTGTGCGGCCGGCTTTGCCGTCGTCAGGACGAAACCGTCAATGGGAGGCATGGTGGCGGGGAGGCCGCGGAGAAAGGGCTCGGTGCGGCTGGCCCAAAGCGGCTGGGTCGTGCCGGTTTCGATGGGCGAGCCGGAAAGCAGCATGGCCTCTTGCGAGAGGATGGATGGGAGAGCCGCAAAGTCGTCGGTGGCGTGGAAGCTACCGCCGCCAAGCCTAGCGATTTCTTCAATGAGGCCGCGCTCGGCGCCCTCACCAATGGACACGGAGGACACGGTGATGCCGGCCGCGCGAATTTGGCTCAGGAGGCCCGGGAAGTCGCCGGGCTGGCTGAGCCCGTCGGTCATGACGATGATGTGGCGCGCTGGCGTGTCGACGCCCTCCAGCATGCGGTATGCGGCTTCAAGGCCAGGATAGACTGAGGTACCGCCGCCCGGATCGACGCTGGTCAGGGCGGCTGAAACGGCGGCAGGATCGCTGATGCGCGACAGCGGCAGGACGGTGGTCGCTTCGGAGTCAAAGACGATGATGCCGACCTGGCTGTTCTGGTTCAGCAGGTCGATGGCTGAAAGCGTCGCCTGCTTGGCGACATCGAGCCTGGTGCCATTGCCCACTGCCTGCTGCATGCTGCCGGAGCGATCGAGAACAAAAACGAGCGTGGCTTCGGGCGCATCGCGCGGCACGCGGCTCGAGAGTGGAGACGCGTCTTCGAGCGGCGTTTCGAGATAGCCGCCCGGTCCAAAACTGTTGGGCCCGCCAAGGATCAGGAGACCCATGCCCTGGTCGGCGACCGCGCTTTCAAGCTGCTCCTGTTGCAGCGTGGTCAGCGCAATGGCGGGAACGTCGATCAGGACGGCGCCATCATAGGCGGCCCAGTCGCGGGGGCGATAAGGAACGCGGTCGGGTTCGATCACCGTGCCGGTAATGCCTTGGCCTTCGAGCCAGGCCGCAAAAGTGGCACCGCGCGCGGGATCGTTGGCAATCACGGCAACCTGGCCGGCATCGCCCACTTCGATCCAGCGGGAAAGTGCGTCGTTTGCCGGGTCGCCGCTATCGGAGCCGGTGGCTGTCAGCCGATAGCGGGCGGCCCCTGGCGTGACGTCGGAGATGATGGTTTCGACGCGATTGTCGCCGGCAACGAGGGCAACCTGCTGCTCGACCAGGGTTTCACCGTCGCGCTCGAAGCGGAGCGTGGCGGGCTGGTCGCTGGCCGAGTGGACGATGCCGCCCAGCTGGAAGGTATCGCCGGAAAACACAGGATCGGGTGCTTCGAGGGCTGAAATGTAGAGAGCGTCTTCGTTCGGGGAGAAGGCCGATATGTCGAGCACGATGTCGCGCTGGCGAAGGGTGTCGGTCAGCGCTGAAAGATCGTCGTCTTCGCCGAACGTGTCGCCGCTGACGAAGATGTGGCCGGGAGCGTTCCAGGGGATGGAGGCCGCGGCCAAGGCGAGGCTTGATTGGGGCGCGCTTGCGAAGCCGGAATTGTCGTCACCAGCACTGGCAATAATTGTTCGGTCAACGCCGTCTGCTTCGATTCCGCCGGGAGCAACCACCTGCACCAGCGTCTCCCCAGCTTGTCGCGAGGGCAATGGCGCGTTGAACAGCGCCGCGACGGCCAAGGCGAGCACGACGACATGCAGCGCAAGGGCGATGCGACGGCGGGTGCTAAGCGGATTGGTGTTGCGCAGGCCGTCGGCCACAAGGAAGCGCTCGGCACCGCGACCCGACACGATCGCCTCGGCGAGCAGGGCTAGAGCGGCCAGCCCGATCAGGATTGGCCACAAGGGAAGCGGGAAGTCGGCAGGCTGGGTCGTGTCTCCGCCGACGCCGGGTTCAGCGGCAGCGGCATTGACGGCAAGCAGGGTGCGATGTTCGCCCTTGGCCACTTCGTAGAGCCCGGCAGCAGTCGGAACCCAGTTGGCGATGGCGATAGAGGAAGATGGAGTTTCGGCAGTGAGCCGGGTGATGGTGCCGCCTTCGAAGCGCCGATCAAGGCGGCAGGTGGCGCCGACTTGGCATGGTGCGCCGGGCGTCTTGGTAGCAAGCCCCAACCAGTCGACGAGATTGGCCGCAAACACCGGCATGGACGGCTGTTGCGACCAGTCGGCATTGCGGGGGTCGAAGGCCAGCGCGATGTTGCGGCCGAATTCGCTCGGCTCGGTGATTATCAGCGGCTGGTCGCCCGCGCGCAGCAGCACTTCGGCGTTTGCACTAGATGGCAGCGCAAACCCGTCACCGGTGGTGATCGAGGTCCAATCCACATCGCGCATCAGCGGATGGGCAGCGTTGGCCGCGGTGGGCGCTGTCGCAGGCATGGCTGTGAGGGGATCGCTGCCGATGCCGGCATTGCCGATCCACAGAACATTGCTTTCGGGTTGACGATCTACGAATTGGTTGTCGACGATCACCAGACCGAACTGGCCGAGATCGGCCGGCAGTTGCGGCGCCTGGAAAATCTGTGTGCCGTCGACGGCGCGCAGGGCGGTGAGCAGCGGCTGATTGCCGGCACCAAGGTAAAGGATGTCGAGGGTCGGCGGTGCCTCGGCGACGACGAAGCGGACGACATTGTCGAAACTGTTGCCGTCATCGGAGAGCGTCGCGCTGACGATGCCGGGCCCTGGCAGGTCGAGTGTCGTGGTAAAACTCTTGGTGACGGCGGCCTCGGCCGCGGCGGCGTCGGGATTGCCGATGGTGCGGCGGCTCCATTCGAGCGGCTGCTCCCCAAACGCGGTGGCGAAGCCGACCACGACCTCGGTGGAGGCCTGGCCGGGATCGAGGCGGACGGAGCCGGACAGCGACCAGCTGTTTGGCTTGTCGGGATCCTGCTCAATGGTCGCAGCGATGGCGGCATTAGGCGTGTCGCTGTCGAAAAGCGAGGTCTCCACCGAGACCGTGTCGGACAGAACCGGCAGATCAATCGACCTGTCGGAATAGATGACAATCCGCGTCGCCTCTCCTTCAGCGATCAGCGGACGCAGGGTTTCGGGCAGCTTGCTCCAGTCGGCGGGGCCATCTTCGGCAGCAATGCTGGCAACGGCCTCGGCCATGCCTGCGGTGCCGATGGGCTGGTTGACGAGGATCGGCTGCGTGTGCGCGCCGACGGCAAGCAGTGACTGCCGGCCGGCGCCTGCCGCCCCGGCCAGCCGGCTGCGCAGCGCTGCGCCCGCCTGGGCAAGAAGGGTTTCGCCGTCATCGAGTGCCTGCATTGGTCCCGAGCGATCCAGCACATAGATCCAGTGATCGACAGGTGGCGCGCGGTTGAGAAGCGGCTGCGCCAGGGCTGCAACCATGGCCAGCACGACGAGCAATTGCAGGAACAAAGACCAACTGGGGTTTGGCCATTGCCAGATGCGGTTGCGGCGCACCTGCCCCATCTGCAGCTGCCGCCAGATGACGAGGCTCGGTACCGCCATGTTGCGGCGGCGCCGGATGTGGAATGCCAACACCACCAGCGCCAAGGCTGCGAACACCAAAGCGAATGGGGCGAGGAGCTGCATCTAGCGCTCCGGCTCGGCGGCGGGTCGGTTGAAATAATGCGAGACGACAGGGCTGGCAGAAGGCGCGATACGCTGGCGTCTCACCACCTGGGCAAGCTGTCGATCCCAGACGGCGCCGCCGTCCGTTACGGCCTCCGTGGCGCTGAGCTCGGCGCTGGTCGGCACATGCATGCGGATGCGACTGCCTTCACTCACCTCGTCGGCAGCGATGGACATGGTCTGGGTCGGATCCGCCATAGTTTCGAGGAAGGCGCTGTTTTCGGCCAGTGCCTGCGATCCGCCACCGGCGATGTTGCTTTCGCCCTTGCCTGATTGCGCCGCTGCGCCGACAGGAAGCGATCCGGCACTCGTAAAGGCCTCGTCCTCCATCGGCTTGGCGAGGCTTTCGCCGCCACCGAGGCTGGCGTTTTCGAGAGTGCCTTCGCGATCGGAAACGGCGTTATCGCTTGGCGGTGAATTGCCCTGTGGGGTGGGCGTGGCGCTGCGTGCCATGCGATCATCGTCGAGCCTATACATGTCGGCCGACGAAATCCTGCTGCCTTCGCCATTGCGTTCGGCCAGGCGGGCACGCTGTTCGGCAGCCTGCTGCCGCGCCGTGTTGAAGGCCACGGCATTCTGGAGGACCGCGCCGGCATTCTGGCCCTGATCGAGCCATTCGGGATTGTCGCCAGCGTAGCCGGCCGCCGCATGCTCCATTAGTGCTTGCAATTGCGTCTCGATTTCGGCTTGCGAGGCGCCGTCGCGCGCCTTTTCAGCAAGCGCTTCGATGGAATTGGCGAGCGCCTCGAGATAGTCGCTGTTGCGACGCTCGGCATCATTGGCAATAAGTTTGGCCAAGACGTCGAGATCTTCCGCGGCAATGGCGTTCTGGGCTGGCGTTTCGGCCGGCTCGGCTGCGGCAGTAATGGGTTGAGGCGCGGCATTCAGCAGCCCATAGGCAAGCGCGGTTCCCGAAAGCGCGACCAGAAGTGCGGCCACGCTGATGCCGAGCAGGCGGGTCTGCATGGGAATGGCGCGGACGATGTCGATGCTATTGGCTGCGTCGCCAGCTTTGTGGAGCAGCGATCGGGTGACTGCGGTGTCGAGCCCGCGATTGGCCACGTAAATGGCGGATGAAAGTTGCTCAGACAGGCCCAGGGCGTGATCGACGCGGCGCGCCACGACGCCCGTGCGCGTTTGTCGTCCAAGGACGTTCAGCGTGAGCATGGCGAGGCAGGCCAGCGTCAGCCCGGCGATTAGCCAGGCGGCACTCGGCCATTCGGGACCAAGAAGGACTATCGCTCCTCCCAGAGCGGCAATTCCGATTGCCAGTGTGAAGACCAGAAGAGGCAGAAAACGCGCTTTCTTGCTGCGCCGTCCAACTTCGGTCAGGACCCTGAAGACTTGGTTCGAGCCAATTTCTTGTTGTTCAGACATCCATGTGCTCCGCAGGCGGGTCCTGCATCGCCCGGCCCCTCCTCAAGGGCCGGACGGCGCGCTAACCCGCCTTTGGAAAAAGGTTTACTGACCAACCATTGCGGCGAGTTCGGCGAAGGCATCCTTGACCTTGGCCGGGCCGCGAGCATTCGTGATGTCTTCAAGGTTTGCCGGGGCATCGCCCACAACGATCAGGCCGACCATGCCCATCGCGAAGTGCGGTGCGCACTTGTAGCCATAGGCGCCTTCAACGTCGAAAGTGACGCTGAATTCTTCGTTGATCTTGCCCTTGAACTCGTTGCCACCCTCGGGGAACATGTCCTTGATGGTTTCGGCGTTGTGGCCTTTGTCGGTCGGGATGAACTTGACCGTGTCACCCACTTCGATCTGCAGGAAGGCCGGCTCGAACACCATCGACTTGCCGTCGGCGCCCTTGTTGAGCATGTGCACTTCGTACTCGGCCGCGGAAAGCGAAAGGGTCGAAGCCAGCACCAAAGCGGCGGCGGTCAGAATGCTGCGAAATTTCAAAGCAATAACTCCAAATAGTAAGATGTGCGTCGCTTCATCTGCAAACGCATCGTGTTGTTGATTGAGTGAGCGGCACAGAGCTTACGCCCTGGCTGCCTGTCGGTGAAAACTGACGCCCTCCAACAAACATGTTAGGCCGTCAGCCCCTCCCTATCAATATGGCTTTAGTGGCATCGTATAACAACCGGAGGGCCGGCCGATTGAGGACCAACTCTCCAGATCGACCTTTTTGGCCAGTCGATGCTGAATTTCAGCAGCTGATTTTCCATCATCAATGGCACGTAAACGGCCTCGCCATCCGCCCCGAGGTCAGCGGTGCCCATGCCGAATTGACCGAGATCGGTCGGTTCGCCGCTTTCGGATACGCCGATGATGCGGCCGCCGAAGAAGTCGCTCACGACATATTGGTCGCCGACTTTGACAACGCCGTCGAGAAAGCCGAGCTTTTCGGTTCCCGCCATCGGCGTCACAGCCTTGGTTGTTACGTCGACCGAGACCAGACCGCCCGGCACCATGTCTTCCTGTTTTTCAGCCAGGGTGCCGAAGCTCGCAATGATCAGGCTATTTGCATCGGCCAGGATGCCGTTGGGACTATCGAGCGCCGGGTTTTCGACAAAGAGTTCGGCCGCATCGCCGCTGACGGAATAGATGCGATTGGCAAAGGTGTCGGTGACATAGACCGTGCCATCGTCCGAGGCGGTGACATCGTTGAGGAAGCTCGCGCCCTCGACCGCGATCGTGTTCATTTCGCCGCTGGCCAGATCGACGACGCGGACATTGGTCAGGTCAGCGACGTAGAGCTTGCCGCCCGTGATCGCCATGCCCTTGGGCGCATCGAGACCTTCGACCCAGGCATCGTCGATCATCTTACCGTCAAGGCCAATGGCCGAAAGCGTGCCATTGCCATCCGCCTCGGTCGCCTCGCCGACGATATTGGAGACGATCAAACGGCTATTTGCCTCGTCGAATATCACGGACTCGGGCGTGGAGAGCCCTTCCGTGCGCCACACCTCGGCCGCGCCGGCCAATGACACCATTCCGGCAAGTGCGGCGCTGCTCAATGCGGCGCTGATTACAGTCTTACGCAAAGCGATCCTCCTCCTTTTATTGAGGAGAATGCTAGGCCATAGATTTATTTTATCCAAGAGCCGGAAAGAGATACGCGCATCGGAGTGGCTGCGTTTCGACCCATACTTTAGTCTAGGCGCCGCCTGAACTCGCGTGGGCAGATACGGGTTGAACCTCCGAAACGAAGGCGGCGAGCGCGGCATTGTACTGCGCAGCGCATTCGAGCATGCCCATGTGATTGGCGCCCTCAATATGGCGAATGGCGGCGCTGCCCGCTTGCGCTGCAATCTCGACACTTGCCGAAGGTTTGGTGACGATATCCATTTCGCCGGCAACAAGCAGCACCGGCACACCGACCTTTGCCAGCGCCGCTGTGGCATCCCAGCGGAACATGGCCAGATTGCCCTTGGCGATTTCGCCCTGCGGGTTGCGTGTCGAGAGCAGCGACACATGGTTGAGTTGGCTTCGCGTGACGTATTTGCCAAAGCCGACCCGATTGGCGAGGTGGGTCATTCCGCTAAGATAGCTCTGCCAGGCGCTGAGCCAGGCGAGAGGGTGCAGCAGGATCGTGAGCCGGAACATGGGCTCGAGCAATGGCCAGCGGATCGCCTGCATGAAGCGGGGCAAGATCATGGTCCTGAGTGGATTGGTGAAGGTCGTGTTCAGCAGCGCCACCCCGGCGACACGTTCGCGGAACAATGTGGGATTGTCGCGCGCCAGGGTTTGGATGGTCATGCCGCCGATGCTGTGCCCTGCCAGCACGACCTTGTCCGCGCCGGACCAGGCGATCACCGAAGCAAGGCTTGCAGCGAAGTTTTCGAGGCTAACCGGTCCCTTGGAAAGCCCAAGTCCCGGTAGGTCCCAGACGATGACCCGGAAGCGCCGCCCGAGATCGCGCTTGGCATAATGCCAGATGGTGCTGTCCATCGACCAACCATGGGTCAGGATGACCGTGGGACCGGAGCGCAGGCCCGGGTCCTCGACATAAAGCGTGCTGCCGTTCGGCCCGGCAATGGTCTGTCCCGCGCCCCGATCAGCCTTGGACTTCTCGCCACGATCGGGCCGAGCCAGCAGCGGCGCAACAACAAGCTTTCCGAGGAACGAGAAAGCGGCCAGCCCGAGGGCCCAATACAAGCGCCAGTCTTCGCGCAGGCGGACGAGGTCTCCATCAGGCTCGCGCACGAGATCGCCGTCGTACCAGCTCCAGGCCAGATAGATCATGACCCCCAAAATTATAAGGGAGATAACAGTGGTGAAAAAGCGGATGATGGCTATCAGCGGCATGATGTCTCCGGCATTTGAAGGCGCAGTGCGTCCCTCGAAACTGGCCCGTCAATCATCGCTTTCGCTATTGGTTCCCCAGCGCCAAACCATGCGTATTCGGGTTCCAGAATGATGCGTTTGCATCGAAAGCATGGATCGGTCCGGGCGTGGTGACGTTGAGTCCTAAACCGGAGTTTCCCATGCTTGTCGCCCTGATCCTCACCCTTGCCGTCTTTTCGATCATGCTGGTGCTCGTGGATGGCGAGCCCGATTGATCGCTGACCGCCGCTTGACGCTCACCCCGATTTCCAGCATCTATCGCTGCATCGCGGGTGTAGCTCAATGGTAGAGCAGAAGCTTCCCAAGCTTACGACGAGGGTTCGATTCCCTTCACCCGCTCCACCTCTTCCCAACATCGGTACATAGCGCTGCGTTGAGACACGCTGCGTGTTGCTCGCTGCAGCACAGATCGGCCCCATAGCAAAAGGCCCCACCAGTTGGCGGGGCCTTTCCTATTTTTATGCCGGTTGCAGACTACTGCAGGTCGGCTTCGTTGATGTAGCCGGAGTCGACAACCAGTTCCTTGTAGTTGGTGGCGTCGACTTCGTAGGGGGTCAGCAGCAGCGAGGGGACGACCTTGACGCCGTTGTCGTAGGTGGTGGTGTCGAGATCTGTCGGCTCGTTGCCCGAGAGAGCAGCGTCGATCAGGTCAGCGGTGACGCGGGCCAGTTCGCGGGTGTCCTTGTAGACGGTCGAATACTGTTCGCCGGCAATGATCGCCTTGATCGAGGGAACTTCAGCGTCCTGGCCCGAAATGATCGGGTAAGGCAGGTCGCCCGAACCGTAGCCGATGCCCTTGAGCGAGGAGAGGATGCCGCGCGCAACGCCGTCGTTCGGAGCAAGCACGGCGTCGACACGGGTGCCGTCCGAGTACTGGGCGGAGAGGATGTTATCCATGCGAGCCTGGGCAGTGGCGCCGTCCCAACGGAGGGTACC
Organism: Devosia aurantiaca; assembly: GCF_011058215.1. Classification (GTDB taxonomy): domain Bacteria; phylum Pseudomonadota; class Alphaproteobacteria; order Rhizobiales; family Devosiaceae; genus Devosia; species Devosia aurantiaca. The sequence goes on along the minus strand of NZ_JAALFG010000001.1, from coordinate 1,068,939 downwards.
GACCTGGTCCATGCCCATCTGGCCGGACTTGACCACCAGCACGCCGCTATCGATCAGCGGCTGCAGAACGCTCATGGCGCCGTCGTAGAAGAAGAAGGCGTTGTTGTCGTCCGGCGAACCGCCGAAGAGCTCGATGTTGAACGGACCCTGGTTCTCGGGATAGCCGAGACCCTTGAGGATCGAATTGGCCTGCAGCACGCCGACCTGGAAGTTGTCGAAGGTGGTGTAGTAGTCGACGTTTTCGGTGTCGCGGATCAGGCGGTCATAGGCGACGACCTTGATGCCGGCTTCACCGGCAGCTTCGAGTGCAGCGCTCAGCGTCGTGCCGTCGAGGGCGGCGATGATCAAGGCCTTGGAGCCCTTGGTGATCATGTTTTCGATCTGCGACAGCTGGTTGGGGATATCGTCGCCAGCATATTGCAAGTCGACGGTATAGCCCTTGGCTTCGAGCGCGGACTTGAGTTCAGCGCCGTCCGAGTTCCAGCGCAGGGTGGTCTGTTCCGGCATGGAAATGCCGATGCTGCCCTTGTCCTGAGCGAATGTGGCGACCGGTGCGCCGAACGCCAGAGCGCCGACCATCGCGGTTGCGACCAGAGATTTGATCAGATTCATTCTTCACTCCCAAACTGGCGGATCCGGGAAGGTGTGAGCAGCGGGTTCAGCCTCGGTGCTCGACGTGACGAGCAGAGGGGCAGCCAGTGCATGTTCACGAAATCGGCGCCCTTGCGCCAATGGCCCTCCCAAGCCAGGGCTCAAGAATTACGGGATCGGCACGCAATCTGCAAGTGCATTGAGGTACGTGCCTCTGGCGCTTAAAGGCGCCTTGATCGGGCTGAGCTTTGCGAGACGCCGCCACCGGTGAAAGCCTGTTCCACGATGCTTGCGGCGCCATCCGCACCGCCCGAGGATCGGATTTCGGCGGCGAGCTCACCGGCGCGCTCGCGATAGCTGGGTTGCGTCAGGATGTCTCCAAGAGCTGCGGCAATGGCGGCGCTTCCAGCGCGGTGCGACAGGACCTTGCCGGCGCCGGATCGATCGAGGCGCGCGCCGATCCCGGGCTGCTCGAAGGCGAGCGGCATGCAGAGGATCGGAAGACCGGCAGCGAGCGCATCGAGCACAGTGTTGATGCCGCCATGAGTGATGACTGCGTCGGCCTCAGCCATGATCTCGGCATAGTTGACCCAGGGCACGACGAGGTCCGCATCGATCGACGCCGCCTGTCGCTCCGTCAGCCCATTGGCGTGGGAAACGATCAGTTTGACGCCAAGCTGCCGGCAGGCCTGGGCGATACGCTTGAAGAGCGGAAGGCGATGGTTCTGGAGCGTCCCCAGCGACGCAAAGACGACGGGCTGCTGGCGTTTTGCCAGTGACGGCGATGAAGCGGTGGCGGCGCGCCTCAGCGGGCCGACATAGTGGAAGGCGGGTGAAAGTTCTTGACGCGGAAAGTCGAGGCCCGGAACCAGTTGGCTGATATCAGCCAAAGGGGAAAGGCAGTCCACCACCTTTTCATAGGGTCCAAGACCCCATCGTGCGGACCATTCTGCGACCGTGTGGTCATGCCTGGCCGTGAGCTTATCGGCCACCCAGGTGCCGACACGATTGCGCTCGATCGCCTTGGGCGTGTCTTCATAGGGCCAATCGAGGAAGGGCACGGGCACGAGCGGTTCGCGGTTGATCGGGTGCGCCGCTGCCAGGGACACATAGGGCAGTCCCAGATGCTCGGCCACCAGGGCGCCGGCAGGCTCGAGCTGATCGGTGACCACGGCGTCGATAGCGTTGCGGCGCAGCAAGTCCGGCGCCATGCGGCACAGCGAGTCCGTCATCGCAGCCATTTCGCGCACCAGTTTCAGGACGCCGAAGGGCAGGCCGGAGGATCGGGTTCGAGCCACGAAGGATGCAGGGGTCCAGCTGCATTGGCTGGCATCGATCGGGATCGACTGGAACACCGGGTCAACGGACGCTTGCGGGTGATGAACGAGAAAGCATTGGTGACCCAGAGCATTCAGCGCCGCGGCCAGCCCTGCGGCGGGGCCAAGGTGACCCTGCAAAGGCGGGCTGAAAAAGCTATGCGCACGAACACGTCTTTCGTCATCAGGGCAATGGCTGAGCAACCCGAAGGGTTTCCTGTCGCTCGGAGCGGCAACCGAGTGCAACAGATATTTGCAAGACCGTTTCGTCAACCGCTGTTATAGATGATCCAGTCGCGGCGGCGCTTCGTTCTCCCTTCAGCTGAACGGCAAAGCCGCGCCGCATCTCGACTGGAGTGTTTTTTGCCGCAACCTCAGGAACGACCGCTTGTTCTGGTGGGAGCGGGGCTTGCCAGTGCGATGATCGCGCAGCGCCTGTCCTTTGCCGGCAAGGGTCCAAGCATCCTCATGCTGGAGGGCAGCGACAAACCTTTTGGCGAACACACCTGGTCGTTCCACGATCATGATGTTGAGTCTGAGGATTTTGCCTGGCTGACGCCGCTGATCGCCCATCGCTGGAAAGGCCAGTCGGTCCGTTTTCAGCACCTCAAGCGACACCTCACCTCGGGCTATGCCTCGCTGACCAGCGAGTCCGTGGCTGCCGGTATGGCAAAGCTTTCCAATGTCGAGATCAGGACCGGCACGAGGGTCGGCACGATCCTGGCGGACCGGGTAGTGCTCGACGACGGCAGCGCCATCGAGGCCAGCTGCGTCATCGATGGCCGCGGCTATCAGCCGAGCCCGGCTCTTGTTCTGGGCTATCAAAAATTCGTTGGGCTTGAGGTTGAACTGACTGAGCCGCATGGGCTCGCCGATCCGGTGATCATGGATGCTTCGGTTGACCAGAAAGATGGCTATCGCTTCGTCTATCTCCTGCCCTTTTCGCCCACGCGGGTGCTGATCGAAGACACGCGCTATACCGATGGTGAGGCGCTCGATCTCCAGCAGTTGGCCGCCGATATCGGCACATATGCCGAAGAACAGGGCTGGACCATCAAGCGGGTCGAGCGCGAGGAGCATGGCGTCCTGCCAATATCGCTGGCGCACGACTTCGATCGTTTTTGGGCCGAAAAACCACAGGACATTCCCCAGGCCGGCATGCGCGCCGGGCTTTTTCACCCCACGACCGGCTATAGCCTGCCTGAGGCCGTGCGGGTCGCCAATCTGGTCGCCAGGATGTGGCCGTGTGCCAGCCCGGAACTGGCTTCTGCCATTCGCCGCCATGCCAAAACCCGTCACCGCCAGCAGAGCTTTTATCGCCTGCTCGATCGCATGCTTTTCCGCGCGGCGCGTCCGGAGCGCCGGCATCTTGTGCTGGAGCGATTTTACAAATTGCCGCAGCCACTGATCGAGCGGTTCTATGCGGGACGTAGTACAAAGGGCGATATCGCCCGCATCCTGGTCGGGAAACCTCCCGTCCCTGTCCATCGCGCGCTTGCGGTTCTCCGTGAAGCGCCGTTTTTGAAAGCCAGACATCGATGACCAGCACTCAGAAAACAGCGGCTGTCATCGGTGCCGGATTTGGCGGGATCGCCTTGGCCATCCGGCTCCAGAGTGCTGGCATCAGCACCACTCTGTTCGAAAAGCGCGACAAGCCGGGTGGACGTGCCTACGTCTATACCGACGATGGCTTCACCTTCGACGCGGGTCCGACGGTCATCACCGATCCCGATTGTCTTGAACAGCTTTGGGAGGTCTCTGGGCGCAAACTTTCCGACTATGTGACGCTGATGCCGATCACCCCCTTCTACCAGCTCTGCTGGGAAGACGGCTATCGCTTCGACTATGCCAATGATCAGGCCGATATCGACCGGCAGATCGCAGCCAAGTCGCCGGAAGATGTGGAAGGCTATCGACGCTTTCTGAGCTATTCGGAAGATCTTTATCGCGAGGGTTACGAGAAGCTCGGCACCGTGCCCTTCCTCAACTTTTGGTCGATGATCAAGGTGGCGCCGCAGCTGATGCGACTCGAAAGCCATCGCAGCGTTTACTCCAAGGTCAGCCAGTTCATCAAAGACGACCAGCTGCGGCAGGCCTTTAGCTTCCACTCGCTTCTCGTAGGCGGCAATCCGTTTCAGACGTCTTCGATCTATGGGCTGATCCATGCGCTCGAGCGCAAGGGTGGGGTCTGGTTCGCCAAGGGCGGCACCGGCGCGCTGATCGCGGGCATGGTCAAGCTGTTCGAAGATCTTGGCGGGGTCGTGCACCTTAATGCCGAGATCGACCGCATCGACATCGATGGCGATCGGGCCAAGGCGCTGGTTCTCAAGGATGGCACGCGTCATGCCTTCGATCAGATTGCCTCGAACGCCGACGTGGTCCACACCTATAAGCATATGATGCGCGGCACTAAGCGTGGCGAGGTCAATGGCAAGGCGCTTGAGGGCAAGCGCTTTTCGATGTCGCTTTTCGTGATCTATTTCGGGCTCAAGACCACGCATCCAGAGCTCAAGCATCACATGGTTCTGTTCGGACCGCGCTATCGCGAGCTGATTTCCGAAATCTTCGGCGCCGAAGGTCTTGCGGACGACTTCTCGCTTTATCTTCATGCCCCGTCCGTCACCGACGACAGCCTCGCGCCTCCGGGCTCAAGCGCCTATTACGTCCTTTCGCCGGTGCCGCATCTGGGGACGGCGGATATCGACTGGGAGGTCGAAGGACCGAAATATCGCGATCGGATCCTCAAATATCTCAACGATCGCTACATTCCGGGCCTACTCGACGACCTCGTGACCGTGCGGCATTTCACGCCCTTCGATTTCCGCGACGAGCTTAATGCGCATCTCGGCTCGGCTTTTTCGGTCGAACCGATCCTGACGCAGAGCGCCTGGTTCCGGCCGCATAACCGCGACGACGATATCTCCAATCTTTATATCGTCGGCGCCGGCACGCATCCGGGTGCGGGTATTCCGGGCGTCGTCGGCTCGGCCAAGGCTACAGCCGGATTGATGATCGAGGACGCCAAGGCATGAGCGACGCGGTCGTCGCCAGCAGCGAAGTCTCGATTGCCCAGGGCTCGCAGAGTTTTGCCGCGGCAGCCCGGCTCTTCGACAAGCAAACGCGCGACGACGCGGTGATGCTCTATGCCTGGTGCCGCTATTGCGACGACGTTGTCGACGGACAGACGCTAGGGCATGCGCAGGAAGCTGACTTCCGCTCGGGTCAAAGCGAGCGATTGGAACGCCTCAAACAGCGAACGGCGTCGGCTCTTAGGGGAGAACGGAGCGACGATCCGGTGTTCGAAGCCTTGCGGCGCGTGGTGGCGCGGCACCAGATTCCGCACCGACACCCGCAAGAACTGCTGGCGGGCTTTGCGATGGATGTCGCCGATCAGCATTACGAAACCATCGAGGATACGCTGGTTTATTGCTATCACGTCGCCGGCGTCGTCGGCGTGATGATGGCCATGATCATGGGCGTGCGCGATCCCAAGGTTCTCGACCGGGCCAGCGATCTTGGCCTGGCCTTCCAGCTCACCAATATTGCCCGCGATGTGATCGACGATGCGCGGGTCGGGCGCGTCTATGTGCCGGCCGAACTTTTGCGCAAGCATGGCATTTCGGACATCCGCCCCGATGATCGTTCGCAATGGCCGGCGCTTCACGCCGCAGCGCTAGAGCTGCTTGATCTTGCCGAGCGCTACTACGACTCGGCCTATGCTGGCATGTCGTCATTGCCACCGCGATCGGCCTGGGCGATCGGCGCTGCACGCCGCGTATACCGCGCCATTGGCAGCAAGCTTCGCAAAGGCGGACCATTGGCCTGGGAGACGCGCGTTTCGACCAGCAAAGCCGAAAAGATCAGGCTTCTGGGACTGGCTTTGGGCGATGTGGGCACCACGCGCGTGATCCGGCGCGACACACCGCGCACCGGCCTCTGGCAGCGCCCCTAGCTATTCCGCGGCGGAGCGCTGATCGTCTTCCTTGAGCGCGTTCTGGTCGAAGCCGCGCTTGTTGTCTTGCAGTTTCTTCACCAGACTATCCACCGGCTCGGCGTAAACAAAACCGAAGGAGACGCAGCCATCCCGCCCTTCCACCGCGTGGTGCAGGCGATGGGCCTGGTAGACCCGCTTCAAGTAGCCTTTGCGTGGCAGGTATTTGAACGGCCAGCGCTGGTGCACCAGCCCATCGTGGAAGAAGAAATAAAGGACGCCATAGATCGAGATGCCGACGGCGATCCACCAGACCGGCCAGAAGCTGGCTCCAACCCAAAACAGCGATATGGCAAAGACACCGAAGACCACGGCGTAAAGGTCGTTTTCTTCCAAGCCCTCGTCATGGGGTTCATGGTGCGACTTGTGCCAACCCCAGCCCCAGCCATGCATGATGTGCTCATGCGACCAGGCAGCGAACCATTCCATAAACACGACAGTGCCAAGAACCAGAAGCGTCGGGACGAGGTAGTGCAGAACAGTGTCGATCATCGAAACTCAGTTGGCGGTTGAACGCAGGATGGCGCGGCGATGTGCCGGCAACTTCCACCACGGCACCCAGGGCGCATCATGGTGTTCATGATGATAGCCGAAGTGGAAACACGTCATCAAAGATAAAAACGGCGAGAAGTCGTTGCTGCGCGCGCGATGCTGGTCGGAGAAGGGCTCTTCGTCGATCCGATGCGGTCGATAGGTGCCGAAGTAGAAGAGCTGCAGCGACGAAAGGATCGCTGGCAGGGCCCAGAATACCAGCATGGTGGGGAACCGTTCGCGCAGGATCACGAGGTAGATGACGACCGCGATCGTCAGAATGCCGAATTCCCGCCAGCCGAAATAGTGGCGGAAGAACTTATAGTACCACGGCCAAAAGCTCGAAGAGTGATCGGGGTCGAAATCCGGATCGTCTTCGGTGCCGGCATTGCGATGATGAGCGTGATGGTTCTCGTGCAGCTTTTCGTAGGAAAAGCCGGCATAAACGAAAACGCAGAACCGGCCGATCGCTCGATTGAGCCCCGGAGCCTGCGGCGCCAGCGTGCCATGCATGGAGTCGTGGGCGACGATGAACATGCCGACGCTCAGCCAGCATTGCAGCAGGATGACGACGGGCGCCAGCATCCAGAGCCCGTTGCTGGTCCAGTCGATGAAAAAGATAGCGGTGATGTGGACCGTCAGCCAGGCAGAGATAATCAGCGACGCGAGGGCGAGCCCCGTCAGGCCGTCGGTCGGGCTCAGCGTCTTGTTGCTTGTCGACACAGTCATCATCGAGCTCCTCAGAGCTTCAGGCGCAACCTTGAAACGAGGACGGCAACAAGCAGAGCCATGGATGCGACCGTCAACAACCATCCCAGGTCAGAAACGATATCGCGCAGCCCTTCGCCGCGCCACAGCACACCGTGATAGGCCTCGATCGTCCATGCATTGGGCGTGTACCATCCGATATCCTGCAACCATGGCGGCATCATGAAGCGTGGGACCATCGATCCGCCGATTGCCGAACAAACGAGGACGATGAAAGTCGCGATGGTATGCGCCTGCTGCTTGGACGTGCAGATGGAAGCGACCGCAAGGCCCAGTCCTGCCGCCGCGAAGGAGGCCGCGGTCGTGGTCAGCAGCCAAAGCGGCAGATAGGGGAGAATGTCGACGCGATAAACCAGGGCCGCGACGGCAAAGATCAAGATGACCTGGATGATGCCCTGCACGGTGAGGAACAAGAACTTGCCCATCACCACGACATCGGTGCCGGCCGGGCCGATCGCCACGCGATCGACAATGCCGGAGTTTCGCTCCTCGATCAGCGTCGCCGAGCTCTGCATGGCGGAAAAGAGAAGGAAAAGGATCGCGACGGCCCCGGCGTAATAGGTGACGGTCGCGCCCGAGGCGCGTTCAGGTCCGGTCATCTCTGTTTGCACGAGGCCGGCGGTGTCGCCAACAGAGGTGTCATCCGCGCTCAACTCAGCAATGGCTGCGTCCAGTCGCGCCTGTTGCTCGGGCGTAAAGCCCCCCACAATGGAGGCAATCTCCGGCGCTGTCCGCGACAAGGCGAGGTCCGGCATCTGGAGGCCGATCAAGCGCTGCACCTGCCCGGAAAGAATTGCACCGGCCAAGAGCTTTGCCGGATCGACGAGGATCAGAACGGGCGCCGTCCCCGTATCGTCGAGGTTTGAAGCGAGGATCAAGCCGACATCGGCCTCGCCGCTATCGACGCTGGCGATCGCTTCCGCCTCGCTGCTGAACGTTTCTTCCATGATGCGCAGCGATGGCTCGGCCCGCAGCGCGCTTTCCAGCCTCTCGGTCAGGGCTGATGGCTGCGCGACGGCCAGCGCTACCTGGAGCCGCATTTCGTCGCCAGTGGCTCCGGAAAAGATCGCGGCAAAGATCACGAAGATCGTTGGCGGCAGGAGAAAGGCCATGGCCAGGGCGCCGCGATCTCGCAGCAGGCTGAGGATCATGACCCGGAGCATGGCGCCGATCATGCCGGCTCGCTTTCCCTGGCGGCAGTGGCGGCATCACGCGATAGTCGAAGAAAGAGGCTGTCGAGCCCGGGTTCGCGCACCCGGATCTCGCGCGTCATAAGACCGGCACGCTCCAGGGCGGAGGTCAGGTCCTGTACCGTCCGCTCGTTGCTCTCGCCCATCATCGACCAGTTGAGGTTGCCGTTGGACGGCGCGAAGCCGGCGCGCTGAAGAGCCTCGGCCTGCGGCTTGGTGGCTGCCGCGCGCAACTCGATGATGATTTCGCGCTGGTTGCCGAAGGCGGCAAAAATCAATGTTCGCGGACTGCCATGCGGCGCAATCACGCCATGGCGCAAAAAGCCGACGCGCGAGCACAGGAGTTCGGCCTGGTCGAGATCGTGCGTCGCGAGCAACACGCCCATGCCCAGGTGACTCAGTTGTTTGATGACCTCATGGAGCCCGTTGCGCGCGTCGACGTCGACGCCGACAGTGGGCTCGTCGAGGATCAAAAGATCGGGGCGATGAAGGATGGCGGCGGCGATATTGACCCGGCGCTTCCACCCACCTGACAGGTGCTCCACCCTTTCACCCAGCCGCGCCTCGATGTCCGCTGCCTCGCCCGCCCAGCGCACCGCTTCCTGCGTTTGACTGCGGTTCAGCCCCGAAAGGCGGCCGAAGACCTCGAGGTTTTCCTGCGCGGTCAGATGCGGGTAAAGTGCGATCTCCTGTGGCACGAGGCCGATGCGGCGCATGGAATGGCGGCTGACCGGCCGCCCCATGATGGCGACGGCGCCGCCCACGGGGCGGATGCGACCGGCAATGGTTCGGATGAGCGTGGTCTTGCCAGCGCCATTTGGCCCCAGGAGCCCGAAGATTTCGCCCTTGGCGACTTGAAGATTGAGGCCTTTGAGGACCTCGCGGCTACCGTATCGTGTGCGCAGGTCGAGGACTTGCAGCGCCGGTAGCGCTTCGTTCATGGATGGGCCGCCTTGTATTTCTTGAACAAGCGCTGGACGAGTTCACGGATCGGGGCGGCATCGACGCCGCTTTCGATCAGTGCCTCGTCAGCATGCGCGAGATGTTCTTCGCAACTCAGATGCGCCCGATTGGCACCGAAAAGCGAAACAAGTGTGGCCTTGCTCCCGTCCTTAAGCACATCCTTGCCGAGTTCACCCGTCGAGCCGTTAAGATCAAGGAGATCATCGGCGGTCTGGAAGGCGACGCCAAAGTGACGGGCAAAGCGCTTCACCGCCTCGATGCGGGTGTCGTCCATGCCTCTGAGCACCGCGCCCATTTCCGCTGCCGCGACGAACAGCACGCCGGTCTTGAGCCAGTTCAGTTCCTCGACGTCGGTCGCCCCGACAAGGCGATCGCGGCCGTTGACGTCGATTTCCTGGCCTGCCACGAGCCCGTCCCAACCGACAGCGTCGGATAGCAAGCTCGCCAGCCGCAGGCGCTTGGCTTCCTCGACATGCTCAAGGCTGGCGATGATGCCGAAAGCCTTGGTGAGGAGCGCAATGGCGGCCAGGATCGCGGTCGACTGACCGAAGGCGATGGGTGGTGGGGCGCGAGCGCCGCAGTTGCGCATCGTCCATGCAGGGCAGATCGTCGAGGATCAGCGACGCGGTGTGCACCATTTCGACGGCGCATCCGGCATCGAGAACAGCTCGCTGCTCCCAGGCCTCCGGCTCAGCGATCAGATAAAGAAGAACCGGCCGGACCCGCTTGCTTTCGCCGAGGAGTGCGTGGCGGACGGCGCCAACAAGATTGGGCGGGACACCCGGCAGATCGGCAACAAGGGTCTCGAGACGATGTTCCACGGCGCTGCGCACGGACAGCGCATCGGCGACCGCAGCAACGCGGGAAGATTTCAGATCGAGTGAGGCATTGGAAAGCGTCATCGGTAAAGTGTCCCGTGTGGAGGAACCATAGTCGGTGAACCGAAAGTCCGTCCACCACGTAAAGTGCAATAAATGCGTCCGCGACCGTCAGCGCCTACAGGCGGGATGATGCGGCGGGACAGGCGGGTTGAAAACGTGTTGCAGGATCGAAAGAACGAACATCTCGATATCGTGCTTGGCGGCCTCGGCCGCTCGCGGGCCCAGACCGGCTTTGACGACATAGCATTCGAGCATGTTGCCCTCCCCGAGCTTGATATGGCCGACATCGATCTTGGTACGGTCTTTCTCGGGAAACGGATCAATGCGCCGCTCCTGGTAAGCTCGATGACCGGTGGGCCGGCCCGGGCTGCCGAGATCAACCGCAACCTGGCCATTGCGTGCCAGAACCTCGGCATCGCGCTGGCGGTCGGATCGCAGCGCATCGCCATCGAAGGGGCGGAACAGGGCGGGCTTGGATCCGAATTGCGGCAGCTGGCGCCTGACATTCCGCTGCTCGGCAATATCGGGGCGGCGCAGCTCAACCTGGGGTTTGGCGTCGAACAAGCCCGGCGTGCCGTCGACATGATCGGCGCCAATGCCCTCATCATACACGTCAACCCGCTGCAGGAAGCGGTGCAGCCGGAGGGCGATCGCGACTGGCGGGGCCTCCTTGGCAAGATCGAGCAATTGGCCAAAACCTTGGGCGTGCCGCTGGTCGTCAAGGAAGTCGGCGCCGGCATTTCGAGCAGCGTGGCGCGGCGTCTTGTCGATGCGGGGGTGTCGGTGATCGATGTGGCGGGCGCCGGGGAACGAGCTGGGCTGCGGTCGAAGCCGAACGGGCGCGTGCACCCGGGCAGGCCGAGGTGGCGCGGGCCTTCGCCGACTGGGGCATTCCAACAGCGCAAGCGATCCGGGAGGTGCGCGCCGCCTGTCCCGACACTCAGATCATCGGCTCGGGCGGCATTCGCAACGGCGTCGATGTGGCCAAGGCCATCCGCCTCGGCGCCAATCTTGTCGGCCAGGCCAGCGGCGTTCTCGACGCCGCCATTCGCTCCTCGGACGATGTCGTGGCGGCCCTCTCGATCACCATCGCTCAGCTGCGCGTGGCTTGTTTTTGCACCGGCTCGGCCAACCTTGCAGAATTATCTGGGGCCCAGCTTCAGGAAATCCGGCCCTGAACGCATCGAAAATCCTGCCTGCGTCCTTTAGAGGTGTTGATCTAGGCGAACCCATTGTTCACAAGGGAAATGAGCTGACGACTCTCTTCGGCAATTTGCGGACCAAGAAGGAATCTCGACGCGTTGATGCCACCCAGTTTCTTGCTCGTTGTCATCGTCGCTCTTCCATTTCTCTTCGCGCTTGTTGCCGCTGCCCTCCCTGCAAATGCCCGTAATGCCGAAGCCTGGCTCTCGGGCGCGCTGACGCTTGGTCTTCTTACGCTTGCCATCGCTTTTTATCCGCAGATCACCGATGGCGGGGTGGTGCGCTACGAGATCGAGTGGCTGCCCTCGCTGGGGCTGAACCTCATTTTCCGCCTGGACGGCTTTGCCTGGCTCTTCTGCGTGCTCATCACCGGCATCGGCTTTCTGGTGGTGCTTTACACGCGCTACTACATGTCGCCCAAGGATCCGGTGCCGCGCTTTTTCGGCTTTCTCCTGGCCTTCATGGGCGCCATGCTCGGCCTCGTCACTGCCGGTAACATCATCCAGCTCGCCGTTTTCTGGGAGCTGACGAGCCTCATCTCGTTCCTGCTGATCGGCTATTGGTACCATCGCAGCGATGCCCGCGACGGCGCCCGCATGGCGCTGATCGTGACGGCCACCGGCGGCCTCGCGCTCTTTGTCGGGCTGATGATCATCGGCCACATCGTGGGCAGCTACGATCTCGATGTGATCCTCGCCTCGGGCGACCTGATCCGCAATCACGAGCTCTATAATGTCGCGCTGATCCTGATGCTGCTCGGCGCCATGACCAAGAGCGCGCAGTTCCCGTTCCAGTTCTGGCTGCCCCACGCCATGGCGGCGCCGACCCCGGTCTCGGCCTATCTTCATTCCGCCACCATGGTGAAGGCCGGCGTGTTCCTCCTGGTCCGGTTCTGGCCCGTCATGTCGGGGACCGACGGCTGGTTCTGGATCGTGACCTTTGCGGGCCTCATCACGCTGATGATCGGCGCCTATGCGGCGCTGTTCCAGCGCGATCTCAAGGGGTTGCTGGCCTATTCGACCATCTCCCATCTCGGTCTCATCACCACGCTGATCGGCATGGGGTCGCCGCTGGCACTGGTTGCGGCCATCTTCCACATTGCCAATCATGCGACCTTCAAGGCCTCGCTATTCATGGCGGCCGGCATCATCGACCACGAGACCGGCACGCGCGACATCCGCCGCCTGAGCGGCCTCTATAAATTCATGCCCTTCACCGCGACACTGGCCATGATCGCCAGCGCTGCCATGGCCGGCGTGCCGCTGCTCAACGGCTTCCTTTCCAAGGAAATGTTCTTCACCGAAACGGCCGAGTTCGACCCCAATGCCTTCGTCAACCTGGCGCTGCCGATCGGCGCGACGATTGCCGGCATGTTCAGCGTCGCCTATTCGATCCGCTTCGTGCATGGGGTGTTTTTCGGCCCGCCGCCCACAGCGCTCGACCGTGTCCCGCACGAGCCCCCTGCCCTTATGCGACGACCGATCGAGCTTCTGGTGTTGATTTGCCTGGCTGTCGGCATCATTCCGGGCATCACCATCGGGCCTTATCTGGCGGCAGCGGTGGTCTCGGTTCTGGGCGACGAAACGCCCTATTACAGCCTTTCGGTGTGGCACGGTTTCAACCTGCCGCTGATCATGAGCATCGTGGCCTTGATCGGTGGCGGCGTGCTTTATCTGGCCTTCTACCGCTATCTCAACGGCGAACGCGACGGCACGCCGCTGCTGCATCGCTTCCGCGGCCAGCGCATCTTCGAAAAGGTGCTGGTCACCGTCACCTGGCGCTGGGCCCGCGCGCTCAACGGGCTGTTCGGGACACGCCGCCTGCAGCCGCAGCTCCTGATCATCATCGCGCTGGCCGTCCTGGTCGGCGCGCTGCCGCTCTGGAACCGCATCGGCTCGCTGGTGATGCCGGTGACGCCCTTTGATCCGGTCTTTGCCTTTATGTGGCTGGTCGGCGGCGCCTGTGCGCTTGCCGCGGCTTATCAGGCCAAGTTTCATCGCTTCGCGGCTATGATCCTCCTCGGCGGCGCGGGCCTTGTGACCTGCATGACCTTTGTCTGGTTCTCGGCGCCCGACCTGGCGTTGACCCAGCTCGTGGTCGAGATCGCAACCACGGTTCTGATCCTGCTCGGCCTGCGCTGGCTGCCGCAGCGCCTTCCCACAAGGGAAAGCGATGCCACCGTGCTGCGCGATCGTCTGCGGCGCTATCGCGATATGGTCGTCGCGCTTGCGGCAGGGATCGGTCTTGCGACCATGTCCTATCTCATCATGACGCGCCCTGCCCTTGACGGCATTGCCAGCTTTTTCCTCGAAAACGCCTATGGCCTGGGTGGCGGCACCAATGTGGTCAATGTCATGCTGGTGGATTTCCGCGCCTTCGATACTTTCGGCGAAATTGCTGTGCTGGGCGTCGTGGCGCTCACGGTCTTTTCGCTGCTGCGCCGCTTCCGCCCGGCTCGGGAAAGCATCGCCAAACCGCAGCAACAATTGGTGCAGAACGCCTTTGATAGTGACCAACCCGATCGCAATCCGGGCGACACGATTGCCGCTTACCTCCTGGTCCCGTCGCAGATCATGCAATGGCTGTTCCCGGTCGTGATCACCGTAGCCGTCTACCTGTTCATGCGCGGTCACGACCTGCCCGGCGGCGGTTTTGTGGGCGGCATCACCATGTCGATTGCCTTTATCCTGCAATATATGGCTGGCGGCACCCGCTGGGTGGAAGACCGGCTGCGCATCCTGCCGGTGATCTGGATCGGATCGGGTCTAGGCATCGCGCTTCTGACCGGCGCCGGCTCCTGGCTCTTCGGCTTTCCGTTCCTCACCACCTATTTCCAATATGCCGACATTCCACTGATTGGACGGGTCCCCCTTGCGACGGCGTTGCTGTTCGACCTGGGCGTCTTCATGCTCGTGGTCGGCTCGACCGTTCTGATTCTGATCGCGCTGGCGCACCAATCGGTCCGCTCGCCACGGGCCGCACGGGGTACGCGTTCCGCTCCGCCCGCAACGGCGCAAGCGAGCGAGGGGGCACGCTGATGGAACTGGTTCTGTCCCTCGCCATCGGTGTTCTTACCGCCTCGGGTGTTTATCTCGTCCTGCGCCCGCGCACCTTCCAGGTGATCGTCGGGCTGTCGCTGATCTCCTATGCGGTCAATCTTTTTATCTTCAGCATGGGCCGACTGCGCATCGACGCGGCGCCAATCCTTGATCGCGCCAATATGGATCCGGCGGCCTACACGGATCCGGTGCCGCAGGCCTTGGTGTTGACGGCCATCGTCATCGGCTTTGCCATGACGGCGCTGTTCCTTGTCGTCCTGCTGGCCGCACGTGGCTTTACCGGCACCGACCATGTCGATGGGCGGGATTAAGACCATGAACTTTTTCGATCATCTGGTCATCTTCCCGATTCTTTTGCCGCTCGCCACTGCAGTGCTCGTCACCCTGCTCGACGATCGCTTCCGCAATCTCAAGGTGGGCATCAGCGTCGGCTCGACGGCGCTCCTCGTCTGCATTGCCTTGCTGCTTGCCGTGCCGACGGTGCATCTGGGGCCTTCGGAAGGCGAGTTGATCAAGACCTATGCGCTGGGTGACTGGCCCATGCCCTTCGGCATCGTCCTCGTCGCCGACCGGCTCTCGGTGCTGATGGTACTGGTCACCTCGATCCTTGGCCTTGCGACCCTCACCTTCTCGCTGGCGCGCTGGTACAGCGCCGGTCCGAACTTTCCGGCAATCCTCCAGATCCTCTTGATGGGGCTCAACGGCGCCTTCCTCACCGGCGACGTCTTCAACCTCTTCGTGTTCTTCGAGGTAATGCTGGCCGCATCCTATGGCCTTTTGCTGCATGGCAGCGGCACGGCACGCGTCAAGGCATCGCTGCACTATATCGCCGTCAACCTCATCGCCTCGTTCCTGTTCCTGATCGGCGCCGCGCTGATCTATGGCACGACCGGCACGCTCAACATGGCGGACCTCATCCTCCGCATCCCCCAGGTTGCGGTGGAAGATCGCGCGCTGCTCGATGCCGGGCTGGGACTACTGGGCCTCACCTTCCTGATCAAGGCCGGCATGTGGCCGATCAGCTTCTGGCTTCCAAACGCTTATTCGGTCGCTGCGGCACCGGTGGCGGCGATGTTTGCGATCATGACCAAGGTGGGCGTTTACGCGCTCTTGCGCCTCTCCTACCTCTTGTTTGCGGCAGAAGCCGATGGCGTGGTCGGCTTCAGCCACAATGTGCTCTTCATCGGCGGGCTTGCCACCCTTGCCTTCGGGACGATCGGCGTCCTCGCTGCACAAACCAGCATGCGGCTCGCCAGCTATCTGGTGCTGGTGTCCTCAGGCACGCTGCTCGCCGCCATCGGCTTTGGCGGCGCCGGCGTCATGAGTGGGGCACTGTTTTATCTCGTCATTTCGAGCTTTGCGATCGGCGCCCTGTTCCTTTTGATCGAGATCATCGAACGCTCCCGTATCGTCGGCGCCGACGTCTTGGCAGTGACGATGGAAGCCTATGGCGAACGCGACGACGATGAAGAGCCCGAGGCCGAAGAAGCCGGCCTTGTCATCCCGGCAAGCACGGCCTTTTTGGGCGTGAGCTTCGGAATTTGCTGCCTGCTTCTTGCCGGCCTCCCCCGCTTTCTGGCTTCCTAGCCAAATTCGCCATGCTGAGCACCGCGCTCAACGTCGGCGACACCCCTCCGACGCAAGCGTGGTGGCTGACGGCGACGCTGATCGTCTCGGGGCTCTGCGTGCTTATCGCCATGGCCCGCAGCGGCATCAACATCTTTTGGGCAACGCTTGAGCCCGGCGCCGCAAGGGCAAGGCTTAGCGAAGTGCTGCCGATCGTCGTGCTGTTGGCGCTGTGCGTCGGCCTCAGCGCCATTCCCGCATCGGTGCTCGAATATCTCGAGAGCACCGCATCGCTCGTGACCATTCCCGAATATTACGTGATGGAAGTCATGGGCCAGGACGCCATAACCAGCCTCGTGCGGGGAAGCGCGCCATGAGCCGGCTCTTTCCCTACCCGCTTTTGACCATTGCCCTCACCATCATGTGGCTGCTGCTGCAGCAGTCGGCAGGGCTGGGCCATGTTCTTTGGGCTTCGTCGTTGCGTTTGCGGCGTCCCATGCCATGGCGCGACTGCAACCGCATCAGCCCCGCATCCGCCGCCCGGATCTGATCCTCAAGCTCCTCGCCGAAGTCACGGTCGATATCTTGCGCTCCAACATCGCGGTCACCCGCATCGTCATCGCCGGCGAGCGCCGCAAGACCACGGCGGCGTTCATCAAGATGCCCCTGGAGCTCAAGGACCCAGCGGGACTGGCCGTCCTCTCCTGCATCGTCACCGCAACCCCGGCAGCGCCTGGCTCGAATATAGTCCGGCGGAAAGCACGGTCCTCATCCATGTGCTTGATCTGATCGACGAAGCTGAGTGGATAGACACCATCAAGCGCCGCTATGAATCCCTGCTGGCTGTGGAGATCTTCCAATGAGCGCAGCCATCCTTTTCTGGAGCATCACCGTGGCCCAGGTCATGCTCGGCGCCGCCATGCTGGTGACGCTCTGCCGGCTGATCATCGGACCGCGGGCGCAGGACCGTGTCTTGAGTTTGGATTCGATGTATGTCGTGGCCATGCTGTTGCTGGTCACTTTCGGCATGAAGGCGGGCACGACGATCTATTTTGAAGTCGCCCTGCTGATCGGGCTTTTGGGCTTTGTCGGCACCGTGGCGCTGGCCAAGTTCCTGATGCGCGGCGAGGTCATCGAATGAATTTCGAAACCATCCCGCTTTGGGCCGCCATCATTATCTCGTTTCTGGTGCTGGCCGGTGCGGTGCTGACTTTCGTCGGTGCGATCGGCCTTATGCGCATGCCATCATTTTACCAGCGCATCCATGCCCCGACTTTGGGCACAAGTTTCGGGGCCATCGGCGTGCTCCTGGCATCCGCCATTCTCGCCAGCCTGGGCGAGGGACGGTTCATTGCGCATGAAGTCTTGATCTTCGTCTTCGTCAGCGTCACGACGCCCGTGACCCTGATGCTGCTGGCCCGCGCCGCCCTTCATCGCGACCGGGTGGAAGGATCATCCGAAGTGCCGGCGGTCTTGGAAAAGCCCGTCGATCAATAAAGCATCAAAGCTCTGCGTCAGCCTTCTGGAAGATCGCCAGCGCTTCTTCGGATGATTGCGCGCGGCGTAGCGCATTCGTGATCGGTTCCTGGCGTGCAATCTTAGCGACGCGCGAAAGAGCTTTCATCGGCTCGCCCGAGGCCTGTTCGGGCAGGATCAGCATGAAAGTGATATCGACCGGCTCCTGGTCCACGGCCTCAAAGTCGATCGGCCGCGCGAGCGTCGCGAACATGCCGATGGCATGGTCGAGCCCCTCGATGCGCGTATGGGGGATGGCAATGCCGTTGCCAAGACCAGTCGAGCCCAGATCCTCGCGGTCGGCTAAGCCCTGCTGACAATCCTGCCGATCGACCAGACCCAGTTCCGCAGCCTTTTGCGCAAAAAACGCGAGAAGATCGCGCCGGCTTGCTACATCGACGCCGACAAAAACGCGCTCGATCGGAAAGAGCTCAACAAGTTTCATGCTGGATAATCGGTCCTGTGCCATTCACCTTGGAGGCGCAAGGTAATGGACCGGGGCTGCTATGACCAGACCCGGCCTCAAGCTATGAAGAGAGCGAGCTCAGGGAGCGATCATGAGGAATATAGCGCTAAACGATATCAACGACTTAGACTGTTCGCGCTATGCCAAGGGGCTGTTTATTGGTGGGAAATGGGTCGTTGGTGGGGAATTCCGGTGATCAATCCGGCGACCGAAGAGGTGATTGCGGAGGTCCCGAACGCCTCCGATGAACAGGCTATGAACGCGGTTGATGCTGCGCATGCAGCAGCACCTGGCTGGCGCGCGACGCCGCCTCGGAAGCGCGCGGAAATCCTGCTGCGCTGCCATACGCTTATGCTAGAACGGGCAGACGAGCTGGCCATGCTGATCTCGCTCGAGAACGGCAAGGCGCTGAGCGATGCGCGGGGCGAGGTGACCTATGCGGCCGAGTTCTTCCGCTGGTATGCCGAGGAAGCGGTGCGCATTGCCGGCGAATACCGGATGGCGCCTTCGGGCAGCAATCGCATCTTGGTCGACATGGAGCCGATCGGCATCGCGGTGCTGATCACGCCGTGGAATTTCCCGGCGGCGATGGCGACGCGCAAGATCGCGCCGGCGCTTGCGGCCGGATGCACGGTGGTGCTGAAGCCAGCAAGCGAAACGCCGCTTACCGCCTATGCCCTGGCCGATATTTATGCCGAAGCCGGCGTGCCGGCCGGCGTGGTCAATGTGCTAACCACCAAGCGGGCCGGACCGGTGACAGCGGCCATGCTCAACGATGCGCGCGTGCGCAAACTTTCGTTCACCGGCTCGACCGGGGTTGGCCGTACGCTCCTGGCCGAGGCGGCGAAGACCGTTCTCAGCTGCTCGATGGAGTTGGGCGGCAATGCACCCTTCGTCGTCTTCGACGATGCCGACCTCGAGGCGGCGCTCGACGGCGCCATGGTCGCCAAGATGCGCAATGCCGGCGAGGCGTGCACAGCGGCGAACCGCTTTATCGTTCAGGACGGCATCTACGATCGCTTTGCCGAAGGGCTGACCAAGCGCATGGCGGCTCTGCGCGTCGGTGCGGGTACCGATCCGGCAACGGCCTGCGGGCCGATGATCACCAAAAAGCGGTCGACAAGATCGAGAGCCTTGTCGCCGACGCCGTGGGCAAGGGCGCCCGCGTTTTGACCGGTGGTGAGCGGACTGAGGGTCGGGGCTACTTCTACCCGCCGACCGTGTTGGTCGACGTGCCGGTCGCGGCCGAAATGGCGAGGGAAGAAATCTTTGGCCCGGTGGCGCCGCTTTATCGCTTCTCCACCGAGGACGAAGCGGTGGCGCTTGCCAATGACACGGAATATGGCCTTGCCGCCTATGTGTTCACCGGCGATCTCAAGCGCGGACTGGCCGTGTGTGGTCGGATCGAGGCCGGCATGATCGCCTTGAACCGCGGTCTTGTTTCCGATCCGGCTGCGCCTTTTGGCGGCGTCAAGCAAAGCGGGCTCGGCCGTGAGGGCGGTGTCCATGGCATTGCCGAGTTCATGGAGCCCAAATACATCGCGGTGTCGTTCTGACAGCGCGAGGCTGAGCGGCGCCTCGCAATGGCCGCTCAGCTTCTGTGCGTCTTAGCCCTTGACGCCGGCCGAGAGCATGATGGCCTGGGTCACGCGGCGCTGGAAGATCAGGTAAAGGACAGCCACCAGCAGTGCGGCAAGGATGGCCGCAGCCAGTTCGCGGGCATAGGCCACGCCGAAAGCGTCGTTGACCTGGGTGATGCCGACGGCAACGTTCATCATTTCCGGACGCGAGACCGCAAGGAACGGCCAAAGGAAATTGTTCCAGGCACCGATAAAGGTGACGATGGCGAGCGCTGTGGTGATGCCAGTTCATCGGCAGGTAGATGCGCGAAAAGATGCGCCATTCGCTGGCCGAGTCCATCTTGGCGGCCTCGCGGAACTCCTTGGGCACCGAGTCAAAGAAGTTCTTGTAGACGATGATCACCACGGGGTGGATCAGCTGCGGGAAGATGACGCCGAGCCAATTGTTGATGAGCCCGAACTGGGCCATCAGAATGAAGTGGTTAACGATGAGCGCGGCGACCGGAACCATGAAGCTCGCCAGGATCATGTACCATATCACCGTGCGGCCGGGGAAACGCAGCTGCGAGAGGGCATAGGCCGTGGTGGCGCTGATGATCAACGTCAGGATCGTCACGCCGACCGAGGTCACCAGCGAGTTGAGATACCAGCGGCCGATCATGGTGTTTACGAAGACCGACCAATAGGCTTCGAAGGTCCAGGTGCGGGGCAGGAAATCCACAGTCCTGGCGATGACCTGCGTCTCGGGCTTGAGCGAGGTGATGATGCCCCAATAAAGCGGGAAGGCCCAAAGGACGGCGAAGACGACCGTGACCAGCGTCAGGATCACCCCGCCGATATCAAGGCCCCTGCGGGTGCGATCGCGCGGGCTCGTGTCGGCGGCGAGTGCCGCGGTGCGGCTTTCAGCAACGCTCATTTTTCACCTCGGGCGCGGAGCAGCTGGAACTGCAGGACGGAGAAGACGATGACGATCACGAACAGCGCCACGGCAACGGTTGCGCCATAGCCGCCCTGGTTCTTCTGGAAGGCAAGGCTATAGATATATTGCACCATGACCATCGAGGGGTCCGGTCGTCCGCCCTGGACAAAGAGATAGACCTGGTCGAAGATCTTTAGCTGCAGGATCAGCTGAATGGTCAGCACCAGCGCCGTTACCGGCCAGATCAGAGGCCAGGTGATGCGGCGGAAGATGGTCCAGCGATTGGCATTGTCGAGCGAAGCCGCCTCGTAGATATCGGGCGAGATCGATCGCAGGCCGGCGAGGAACAGAAGAATATTGAAGCCACAGGTCCACCAGATGGTGACCAGCGCCACGGCTGGCATGAACAGCCACTGGGTGCGGAAGACGTTGATGTTCTCCCCGGCAATGGCAGAAATCGGATATTGCAAGATGCCGAACTGAATGTTGAACATCCAGTTCCAGAGGCGATAGACCACCGAGACCGGCAGGATATAGGGCAGAAAGAACATCGCGAGGATGAGGCTCTGCTGCCAGCCCTTGAGGCGCGACACCATCATGGCGATCGCAAGCCCGATCAAGGTATTGGGAATAACCGTCAGCGCGACGAAATAGGCCGTGTTGCGAACCGCGGTCCAGAAGCGGCGGTCGTCGAACATCTCGTAGTAGTTTTCAAGGCCGACCCAGCTTCCGGGCCCGATCAGGGGCGCATCGGTGAAGCTGAGATAGACCATCTGGATGGTCGGCCACAGGAACAGGATGCCATAGGTCAAGACGAAGGGAAGAATAAGCAGATAGGCGACCGCGACTTCGCGACGGTAGTTCCTGATCATGGTGCTCCGGGCCTCAAGAAGATGTCCGGCAGCTTTTGGCCGCCGGACAAGTGCAGGGAGGAGGGGTTAGTCGGCCTGGTCCTGAAGGTCGGCCTTCATTTCGTCGATGGCTTCCTGGGCACCCAGTTCGCCGTTCATGGCCGGAGCGATGTAGTTGGCAACGGCGTCATAGACGGGCGAGGCAACGCCAGCGAGCGGCGACTTGGGATCGAAGACGGCCGTGTCGGCCAGGATCGAGTAGGTCGCGTTTGGTTCCTTGGTCTTGAACTCTTCGCTATCGCGGACCGGGGTATAGGCCGGGATGTGGCCGGCATCGGCCCAGGCGAGCGAGTTCTTGTTGAACCAGGAGATGACTTCGAGAACGGCGGCCTTCTTTTCCGGGGTCACTTCCTTGCCGACATTGTTCGGGATGGCAAAGCCATGCGAGTCAGCCCAGGTCGCGGGGTGATCGAAGAAGGTCGGGATGGCGATAGCGCCCCATTCGAAGCCAAGCTCACCCTTGGCGGCAAGGTCGGTCATGGTGGGAACTTCCCACACGCCGTTGAGATGGAGAGCCGATTCACCGGAGGTGAAGAGAGCCACCGAGTTTTCGTATTCGGTCAGTGCAGGCGCGTAGCCGGCTTCAACCCACGAAGCCATGGTTTCGACAGCCTTGACGGCCTTCGGGATGGTTTCGTCGGGGAAGAAGGTGCCGTCTTCGCCCAGGAAGACGCCGTCCTGCTGGCCGAGCAGCGAGTAGAATACGCGCCACGGCGTACCGTCGCCCGAGGTCTGGACGGAGAGCGGGGTTTCCGAAACGGCCTTCAGCTTTTCCAGCGCAGCCATGAAGTTTTCGGCGCCATCGAGGCCGGTCGGCTTGCCATCTTCACCAAGGAGCCCGGCTTCAGCCAGCTTGTCCTTGTTGTAGTAGAGAATGATGGAGTGGATATCGAACGGCACGGCATACTGCTTGCCGTCGCTCTGACCAGCTTCCCAGTTGGCAGCGGCAAAGGTGTCGGCGGAAAGGCCGACGCTGGACAGGTCTTCGGCGCTCATTTCGGCAAGGGCGCCGGACTCGACCCCAAGCGGCACGCGCGAGAGGTGGTAGGTCATGACATCGGGACCTTCGCCGATGGCAGCCGAGGTCTGGACCTTGGTGTAGAACGGGGTGCCCCATTCCAGCGTCGTCGGCTGGATGGTGATTTCGCCGGCATGTTCGGTGTTGAACTGCTCGATCAGCGCTTTCATGCGCACGCCGTCACCGCCGCTGAGGAAGTCCCACCAGACGACGTTTTCCTGGGCCTGTGCGGCGCCAATCGACAGGGCTGCCACGGTAGACAGCATGGCAATCTTGAAAAATTTCTGCACGTAAAACCTCCCTTTGGGATTTGAACCCCACCGCCATTCCTCAGGCCTTGCGCTCACTGGCGAAGCGTTGCGCGCCTAGTTTCAGAAAACCGCTCGTGGCGGCTCTGAATTCTTGTTGGAGCCTCGTTGGGCTCCATCCGCAGGCCTATCGGGCCGCGTGATATGCCTTGCCGGTCGCATCGAAGACCATGGCGGCATTGCCATCGAGAGCAATGCGGATCGTGTCCCCCGCCTGAACGGCGCTTATGCCCTTGTCCTCGGCAACCAGCGTCGAGCCGTCGGACAGCTTTGTGTAAACGAGGGTGCGCTCGCCCAGGCGCTCGACCACGTCGACCACGCCTTGGATGGCGCCATTGGGGTCGACATGGGCCGCTTCGGCGCGAATGCCCAGGGTCAGGTTATCGCGCGGCAAGCCGGCGAGCGATACGGCGGTCTGTACCGGCGATTGGCCCGAGAAGGCAAAGGTCGCGCCAGAGCCGCCCTCGCCCACGGCCGAGACCGGCAGGAAGTTCATGGCGGGCGAGCCGACAAAGCTTGCCACGAAACGCGTCGCCGGACGGGAATAGACTTCCATCGGCGTACCGATCTGCTCGATGCGCTTGTTGTTCATGACGACGATGCGGGTCGCCAGCGTCATGGCCTCGGTCTGGTCGTGGGTGACGAAGATCATCGTCGCCTTGATGCGATTGTGCAGTTGCGCCAGCTCGAGGCGGGTGCGGACGCGGAGGCCGGCATCGAGATTGGACAGCGGCTCGTCGAGAAGGAAGGCCTTGGGATCGCGAACGATGGCGCGGCCGATGGCGACGCGCTGGCGCTGGCCGCCGGAAAGCTGGGCGGGCTTGCGATCGAGCAGCTGGGTGATTTCGAGCATGCGCGCGGCGTCTTCCACGCGACGGGTGATTTCTTCCTTTGGCGTGCCGACATTCTGGAGGCCGAAGGACATGTTGTTGCGCACGGTCATGTGCGGATAAAGCGCGTAGTTCTGGAACACCATGGCGACGCCGCGCTCATTGGGCGGAAGCTGGTCGACGCGCTGGCCGCCCAAGTGGATTTCGCCGCCGGTGACTTCCTCGAGCCCGGCAATCATGCGCAAAAGCGTCGACTTGCCGCAGCCCGAGGGGCCCAGGAAGACAATGAACTCGCCCGACTCGATGTGCATCGAGACCTTGTCCAGAACGCTGACCGCGCCATAGGACTTGCTGACCTCTTTGAGGACGATATCGGACATCAGGCATCTCTCCCAGCAGGCGATTTTCGCCTTCGCCGCGCTGTCCGGGACATCCCGGATGCGCGATCATTTGTAATATTTTTCAGATGGAAATCGCCGACAGTCAATCCCTAGGCGGCAAATAAATCGCGCTTTCGGATAAACATCAGATTTCCGGCATCAAACCCAAGCGCAGTCAGAGGATGGGTTCAGCATCCTGGGCGGCGGCACGCGCCTTCTTGCGGGCGCTGTCGATCTGCTCATGCGGCACGGACGCTGCGGCGAGCGTCGTGATATCCCGCAGGGTTTCGAATGGCAGCTTGGGCTCACGGGCGGCGGTTAGCAAGCCGTTCGTTTCCTGCTCGGTGTCGGTGACCTGGGTATAGCAATAGCCGGCGACGTGCGGCATCGCG
Source organism: Devosia aurantiaca (assembly GCF_011058215.1). Lineage (GTDB taxonomy): Bacteria > Pseudomonadota > Alphaproteobacteria > Rhizobiales > Devosiaceae > Devosia > Devosia aurantiaca. Next base: position 1,044,561 of record NZ_JAALFG010000001.1, on the reverse strand, counting down.
GCGATGGCGGTGAAGATGTCGCGCAGACGGTCTTCGAAATCCTGCTCGTTGTCGACCGTCGAATAGCCGTGCCACTTTTCGCCCTGCTTGGGGAGGTAGCTGAGGCCGCCGAATTCGGTGAGCATGACCGGCTTGTCGCCGATCGGCAGGTCGTTGAGGACGATGCGGCGGCGGGCGGGACCCATGCCGCGCAGCATGGCTTCGATATCGGCCGGCTCGTGGAAGCGGCTCTTGAGTCCTGCCCCGTCGGGGGCATAGTCGTGGATCGACCAGATGTCGCTTTCGACCAGCTCCCAGCCATCATTGGAGATGGCGGGGCGGCTCGGATCGAGCGCCTTGGTGAGATGATAAAGGGCGCTGGCATAGTGCTGCTGGTCGGGGCGATCGGCGATCTGCGAGACGCCCCAGCTTTCGTTGAGCGGGACCCAGGCGACGATGCAGGGATGGCTCTTGTCGCGGCGGATGGCGGCCATCCATTCCTTGGACAAGCGCTCGATGGCGGAATTGGAGAAGCTATAGGCGCTGGGCATTTCTTCCCAGACGATGAGGCCGAGGACGTCGCACCAGTAGAGGAAGCGCGGGTCTTCGATCTTTTGGTGGATGCGGACGCCGTTGAAGCCCATTTCCTTGATGAGCTCGACTTCGCGTCTGAGCGCTTCGGGGCTTGGCGCGGTGAGGTGGGACTCGGGCCAATAGTTCTGGCCCAAAACCATGCGCAGGTAATAGGGCAGGCCGTTGAGGAGGAAGCGCTGGCCGCCGACGCCGACGCTACGCATGCCGAGATAGGAGTGAACGCGGTCGGGTTGCGGACCTTCGAGGACGATCTCGACATCGATGAGGTTGGGGCGCTCGGGCGTCCACAGGAGGACGTCGCGATGCACGCCGTTTTCGAGCTGCGGCAACGCGATTTCGAAGCGCAGCTCGCTATCAGCCACCATCATGGTCTGCTGGGCGAGGAGCTTGCCCTGGGCGGAGAGCTTGACGGTAAGCGCGACGGGCTCGGCGGGCATGGTGTTGAGGCGGAAATCGCCACGGACGCGGTAATTGGCGACATCGGGGATGAAGTGGATGTCGGTGAGGTGCAGATCGGGCACGACGCTCAGCCATACCTGCTGCCAAATGCCGCTGGTGCGATAATACCAGATCGAATGGGGCGCCTCGAGCCAGTCCTGCTTGCCGCGCGGAATGCGCACATCCTCAGGCGGATCTTCGGCACGAAGGACGATCGTCTGCTCGCCTTCGCCCAGGGCATGGGTGATGTCGAGGGCGAAGGGCACGTGGCCGCCTTCATGGGTGCCGACACAGTGGCCGTTGACCCAGACCGTCGCCGCATAGTCGACGGCGCCGAAATTGAGCATCAGTTTTTCGCCGGCGGAAACCTGCGGCGCGGTAAAGGTGCGATGGTACCAGATCACCGGGTGGAAGCCGGTTTCGCGGAGGCCCGAGAGCTCGCTTTCGGGGGAAAGGGGACGACGATTTGGCGGTTGAAGGCGTCGCGCTTGTTCCACCAGGCTTGCTTGATGCCCTGATTGGCGTCGTCATGGGCAAAGCCCCAGGTGCCGCAAAGGTCGATCCAGGAGTCGCGACGAAACTGCGGATTGGGGGCGAGCGGAGAAGCGGTGGTGGTCAAGTTATCCTCGTGAGCGGCGTAAGTTTTAAAAGGCGCCTTCGGCTAGACGACGCTGTCGGGTGCCCTTTTTCCTCGCACCGGATCTTCGCCTGCCGAATTTGAGTGGCAAACTGATGCAGCGTTTGTCCCTTGTCAAAGGGGTCAGAAAAGCCGCTTGCATCCGATGACTGGATCATGATCTTTGATACACAAAACGGTCACGAGATCTGGAACACCTATGAGCCGCAATTTTCTGGTCATCGATCCCGAGGACGGCATGGAGGTGCTCCGGGGTTTGGCCTCGCCCATTCGCATCCGCATGCTGAAGCTCCTGCATGTGCAGGGGCCGCTCAACGGCAACGACATCGCGGCCAAGCTCGACCTGCCACAATCGACCGTTTCGACCAATCTGCAGATTCTCGAAAATGCCGGGCTGATCCGCACCGAGATGCAGAAGGCGCGCAAGGGCAACCAGAAGATCTGTCACTCGACCTTCGACGAGGTGCTGGTGATGTTCAAGGAAGACATGAAGCCGCTGGGCAATAACAGCATTGAAGTCGCGATGCCGCTCGGGCTTTACACCAGCTGCGAAGTGTCGGCGCCTTGCGGCCTTTGCTCGGCTGATGGCATCGTTGGCTTGCTCGATGTGCCCGACACGTTCCTCGATCCGGGACGCATGAATGCGGGGCTGATCTGGTTCACCCGGGGCTTCGTGGAATACCAATTTCCCAACAATGCCAAGCTTGCAGACAGCCAGGTCGAGGTGATGGAGTTTTCACTCGAGCTCAGTTCCGAAGTGCCCGGCACGTCGGCCGACTGGCCCAGTGACATCACGCTCTCGGTCAATGGCACCGAGATCGGGACCTGGATGTCGACCGGCGATTTCGGCGACAAGCGCGGCGTCTATACGCCGGACTGGTGGAAGCTCAAGGGCAGCCAATATGGCAAGCTCAAGAGCTGGCGGGTGACGCAGGACGGCACCTATGTCGATGGCATGAAGATTTCGCCGGTCTCGCTGGTCGACCTCGATCTCGCCCATCACCACTCGATCCGGCTGCGCATTGCGGTCAAGCAGGACGCCAAGCATCCAGGCGGCATCAACATCTTCGGCCGCGGTTTCGGCAATTACGACCAGGACATCATCCTGCGCTTGCAAACCGCCTGAGCAAAAGTGTTACTAATGGGATTGCAGATCACTGGCCACATGGGTAGAACCGCTTTCGTGATATAAATCCGAAAATCGGAACCAGTGGAGGGGACCCCGTGAAAGCGACGGTTATCGCGAACAAGGATTATACGATCGCCAAGATCGACGATCGTGTCTATGGGGCGTTCCTCGAGCATTTGGGCCGCGCCGTTTACGAAGGCATCTACGAGCCCGACCATCCGACCGCGGACAAGGACGGCATGCGCGGCGACGTGATCGAGCTTGTGAAAAAGCTCAACGTGCCGGTGGTCCGCTATCCCGGCGGCAACTTCGTTTCCGCTTATGACTGGGAAGACGGCATCGGCCCGCGTGAAGATCGCCCGGTCCGTCTCGACCTTGCCTGGCACACGTCGGAAAGCAACCAGGTCGGCGTACATGAATTCGCCGATTGGTGCGCCACTGTCGGGACCGAGATGATGCTGGCCGTGAACCTCGGTTCGCGCGGCGTCGACGAGGCCCGCAACTTCCTCGAATATGTCAACCATCCCGGCGGGTCCTACTGGTCCGACCTGCGCATCGCCAACGGCCGCAAGGAGCCGTGGAACGTCAAGATGTGGTGCCTTGGCAACGAAATGGACGGCTCCTGGCAGGTCGGCCACAAGGACGCCGTCGAATACGGCAAGCTTGCCGCCAACACCGCCCGCGCCATGCGCATGTTCGACAGCAAGCTCGAGCTGATCGTTTGCGGCTCGTCCAATGCCGATATGCCGAGCTATCCCGATTGGGAACGCATCGTGCTCGAGCACACCTATGACCATGTGGATTACATTTCGCTCCACATGTATTTTGCCAACCGCGACGACAACACGCCGAACTTCCTCGGGCTGGCGGAAAAGCTCGACACCTATATTGAGACCGTTGCCGCCACCATCAAGCAGGTCAAGGCCAAGCGCAAATCCAAGCGCGACGTTTATATCAGCTTCGACGAATGGAACGTCTGGTACCATTCCAACAAGAAGGATCGCGAGATCCTCGATGGCAATGGCGGCTGGCCGCATGCGCCGGGCCTGCTCGAAGACATCTACAATTTCGAAGACGTGTTGATGGTCGGCCTGATCCTCAACACCTTCATCCGCCGCTCGGATGTGGTGAAGATCGCCTGCATCGCCCAGCTGGTGAACGTGATCGCCCCGATCATGACCGAAAAGGGCGGCCCGGCTTGGGCGCAGACCATCTACTTCCCCTACTACTTCGCTTCGGTCTTCGGTCGCGGCACGGCGCTGCAGCTGCAGGTCAATTCGCCCGGCTACGAGACGCCGCATGCGAAGGTTTCGCCCTTCGTCGACGTTGCCGGCGTGCGCAACGACGACGGCACGCTGAGCTTCTTCCTCGTCAACCGCCACACCACGGACAGCATCGAGACCGAACTCGAGCTTCAGGGTTTTGCCGGCGGCACGGTGATCGACCACCAGGTCATGACCCATCCGGACCTCAAGGCGGTCAATACCGCCAAGGACCAGGAGCAGGTCGCGCCGCGCAAGGGTGAAGGCGCAACGATCGCGGACGGCAAGGTGTCGGTCACCCTGCCCCCATACTCCTACCAGATGCTGCGCGTTCGCGTCGGCTAAGGGTCAAACCACATTGCGGACGGTTCAAGGATCGTCCGTAAAAGTGCCGATCTCGGACAATCCTTCGAGCCAAGTGGCCCCGTCGCGTCGAATAACGCGGCGGGGTTCAACGCCTGTCTGGTCCGCTATTGCCTCAGCCAAGATCGGGGAATGGGTCACGACCCAGACCTGGCTGCGCTGGGCGGCGCGGGCAATGGCCTGGGCCAGCGCCGGCAGGAGGTCAGTGTGAAGGCTCGCTTCCGGCTCGTTAAGGGCAATGAAGGGTGGCGGCCGATAGGCCAGCAATGCTCCCAAAAGCGCGATGAACTGCAAGGTGCCATCCGAAAGCTCGGCTGGTCCGAATGGTCTTTGCGGCATATCGGGAAAGGTCAGCGTGAACGAGGCATCTCGTTCCGGCGGCGGAATGTCGAGGCGCGCGCCGGGAAAGGCGCGATCGATCGTCTGGTCGATATCGACGGTATCGCCCCTGATGTGGCGGAGGGTAGCGAGAACGGCGGCAAGATTGCCGCCATCGGCATCGAGCATGGGCGCCGTCAGCGCAAGGGATGGACGGCGAAGCGGGGCGTCCTGGTCGGTGCGAAAACCATGATAGAAGCGCCAGCTCGCGATTAGGTGCCGCACGGCATCGAGTTCTGGCAAAGTGCCCCGCAGGGCGGAAAGCGCCGTTTCGCTGGCGAGAAGCGGCTGGTCGAGTTGCCGCCGTTTGCCCGCATCGTCGCGATACCATGCGCTCGGCCCCTTCCGTTCCAACAGCGTCACTGGGCGGCGCCCAGGCAAGATAAGGCTTTCGGATTTGATCTGCGGCTCGTGGGCGAACACCGCCTGATATTTGCTGTCGCCAAAGCCGACTTCGACGGCGTAGCGCGGCTGAACCGATGTTTCCTCGCTCGAAGGCAGAAGCGCGTCGAGCCCGACCTCGAAGCGCAGCCTCGGCTGGTCGATGACGCGGCGTTTGCCGCCCCAGATCGCCGAGGCCAGTCCCCCTTCCCGCGCAATGGCCATGGAAAGATCGCCGGTGGCGGCGCCATGGACGAGTTCCAGCGCGCGATAAAGATTGGTCTTGCCGACACCGTTTCCGCCGACCAGAACGGTCAGCTGTCGCAAGGGAAAGCGGATGGCGCGGATAGAGCGATAGCCAGCGATGTCGAGATCGGAAAGCGACATGGCCGCAGTCTGGCACAGAACCGCTTTTGCATCGACCACAATGGCTAACGTTATCGGGCTTCCGGAGTAAGATCGGCAAGGATGGAGGGGATCTCGGCGGGAATTTCGCGGGCCAGATAGCCCAGCAAGCCATGCTTTTGCTTCAGCCGATCGCCGGCTGCGGCGTGGAGGAAGACGCCCCATTGCGCTGCGAGGAGCGGCGCAGTGCCGCGCGCCAGAAGGCCGACGATGATGCCGGCCAGGGTGTCACCGGAGCCGGAAGTGGCAAGGCCGACATTACCCTCCTGACATAGGGCGATGTGGCCCGATGGATCGACAATATGGGTGACGCTGCCCTTCATCACCACGACCATGCCGGTAGCGTCGGCTGCCTGACGTGCGGCGGCCAGCGGATCGGCCATGACGGCGTCGCGGTCGATATCGAGAAAGCTTGCCATTTCGCCGGCATGGGGCGTCATCACCGAGCGGCCGGCAAACTTGCGCAACAGGCCTGTTTGATCTCGAAGGCCAGTAAGCGCTGCGGCATCGAAGACCAGGCTTTGGTTCTCAAGAGTTTCGAGAAGGACGGAGAATAAAGAACCGGCATTGTCGGCATCCAGCATGCCGGGACCGAGCAGCACGGCGTCCTCGTCCTGGATCATCGTGCGGATGCGCGCGCTGTTCTCGGCGCCGATATCGCCGCTCTCCGTTTCGGAGAGGCCGGTCACGCGCGCCTCGGGTATAGCCAGTGCCAGTCCCATGGCAGCACTGGTAACCGTCGCGATCTGCACCTTGCCGGCACCGGACCGCAGCGCCGACTCGCCGGCCAGCAAGACGGCGCCGGGAACTTCCCGATGGCCGCCCACCACCACAACACGGCCTCGCGCATCCTTATCGACTTCGTCCTCGGGCAAGGGAAGAGGATTGGCGCGCAAGAACTCGGCGGTGAGTTCGTCCATCAGATTTTGGTCCCGACAAGCGTCGGTTCGGCGGTCACTTCGGCGCCCTGTTCTTCGAGCGGGGCGACGAAATTGTAGCGTTCAAGCACCAGATCGCCGCCGCGCTTACCGCCTTCCTGGAGCCGGTATTCGGTGATCGAGCAGTTGGCGACATCGCCCTCGCGATCGATGGCGAGGATCTGTTCCTCGCTCATGCGCTCGATGACATAGCGGAGGCAGAGGACGACCACCTGATGGGCGACGATCATCACGTCTTCGCCGGCATGGTGGAGGCCGACCGTATCGAGAAGGCTGCGCAGGCGCAGCACCACGTCGCACCAGCTCTCGCCGGCTGGCGGGCGATGGTAGAACTTGCCCAATTCGGTGCGGAAGCGGACCTGGTCGGGATAGCGTTCCTGGATGCCGAGGGCGGTCAGCCGGTCGAGCACGCCGAATTCCTTCTCGCGCAGGCGCTCGTCGAGGTAGAATTCGGCATCGGCAAAGCCGCCATGCTGGCTGATGAGTTCGGCGGTCCGGTTTGCCCGAGCATAGGGCGAAGCCAGCACGACTTGGGGCAGGCCGTCCTCCGAGTGGCGCGCAAACCAGCGGCCGAGTGCGGTCGCCTGCTCTTCGCCGAGGGAGCTCAGGGGAACGTCGATATCGCGATGATCGATGTTGATCTCGGCAAGGCCCGCATCCATGGCGGCCTGGCGCGCGACATTGCCCATGCTTTCGCCGTGGCGGATGATCCAAAGCCGGCGCGGCCACTGATTGCGCATGCTGGCTCCGATCACTTGCGATCGCGGCGGCGCATGGCGCCGAGGGCCAGCGACAGAGGCAGGGCGGCGGTCATGGCGCCTAGCGAATGGCGGCGCTGCGGCTTGAATTTGGACTTTGCCGCCTTGAAACCGGCGATCCATTCCTCACTCTTGCCGGCCAGGTCGTCATCGCCGTGATCCTCACCGGCCTCTTCGCCGACCGTATCTGCCGCCGTGGCGTCGCGCTGGCCAAGCGGCGAGTCGGCGCCCTTGGTGGAATCGCGGCGGGTTTGTTTTTCGGCCTCGGAATTGAGCTCGGCACCGATGATGATGGCGGTGACGGAGATCCACATCCAGGTGAGGAGCGCGATGAGGCCGCCGAGCGAGCCGTAGGTGGCGTCATAGTTGCCGAAATTGGCGGCGTACCAGGAAAAGAGCAGCGAAACGATGAGGATGATCACGGTGGCAAGGATGGCGCCCGGCGAGACCCAGCGCCACTTGGCCTGCTGGCGGCTGGGGCCGAAGCGGTAGAGGGCGGCAAGGCCGAGCATCAGCACCAGGGCGAGCAGCACATAGGAGCCGATGCGCAGGAGCCATTCAAAGCCCTCGCCAAGCCCGATGAAGGACAGGACCGCGGGGACGACGACGGCGGCAAGGATCATCAGCATGGCGCCGACGATGCCGGCGAGGGTGAACAGGAGCGCCGTGCCATTGAGGACGAAGAAGTTTCGGCTTTCGCGCTCGTCATAGGCGACATTCATGGCCTCGAACATGGTCTTGACACCGGAGCTGGCGCTCCAGAGCGCGATGCCGACCGAGATCAGGAGCGCAATGCCGAGCGTGCTGCCGCCGGTGCTGGTGAGTTTGACCAATTGCTCGTTGACGATGGCCATGCCGCCTTCCGGGACGACGGCGGCCAGAAGGTTGATGTGTTCGGACACCGTCGCCGGATCGGCGAAGAGGCCGTAAATGGAGACGAAAGCCGTGATGGTCGGGAACAGTGACAGCAGCAGGTAATAGGTCACCGCTGCAGCGATCAGCGTGACGCGATCGTCGTTGATCTCGTGATAAGTGCGCAGCAGCACATCCTTCCATCCGGAGGGCGGAATCTGTTGCGGCCCGTCGGCCTGCCGCCCGCGCCCATTCGATGAAGTTTTTTGCTGACCCGCCATTGCCCATCTCCAAGCTCTCATCGGGGCAACGATGATGGAGGCGCGCGGTTGCCGCTTAATGTGTTCGAACGGTGACCTTTTTTGCTTCGGCTCGCGAAGCGGTCGACGATTTTTAAATCGCGATTAACTATACTGCTGCATGGTCCGTTAACCATAAATCTTAACTTGGTCGGGCGATGAAACTGAGCTTTTCTGCAGCACTGCTCTCGGCAGTTGCCTTGACCAATGCTGCGCATGCGCAAGAGTTCGGAAGCAAAGCGCTGGGCATCACCGTGGGCCCGAGCGTGTTCGCGGCACCCGATCTTGCGACCGGCGTCACCACCTCGGGCAGTGGCGATTTTTCGGAGACATCCACCGGGCGGGGCGCTGGTATCAATATCGGCGTCAGCGGCGGGGTGAGCGTCGGCCGCGTGGGCGGCTTCGATGTCGGCGTCGGCGTTTCAGGCTTTGGCACCTTCGCCAGTTCGGGCACGCGGCTGCGGGGCAGTTTCACGGGCCCCGGCACCGTCAGCATCGGCGGTTATACGACGCCGTCTGCCGCGGTCATCGTGCTCAACACCGACGCAGTTCCGGGCACGTCTTCGGCAAGCGCCACGATCGACCACACCAATCCCCAGGGCGGCGGCGAAAACATCGCGGTGACCAACACCAATCCGGGTGGCAGCGCCAATAGTTATGCGGTCACCACTGCGAGCGGCGACAATAGCTTTGCCATGGGCGGCGTCGCGACACAGCAGGGTACGGTCAACGGTGCAGCTGCTTACGGTGTGGTGGCCGCGACCGATGGCGCGGTCTTTCTGGGCTCGGGCGATTTGACGGGCTTGACCGTCACCACCGATGTGAGCCGTGGCTTCGTCTTTACCGGCCTCGATGCCACGGTGGCGTTTTCCACGAGCTTCAATTCCATGGCTGTGCAGGCCTATGCCGGCCCAAGCTATAAATTTGTCGGCCAGTCGGCCAATACGCGGATCAGCGTCGACATTCCTGAAGTCGCAGCGGGCCCCACCACTTTCCCCACCTATACGATGGAGCGCACCGAAGCGCTGTTTTCGAGCTATTTCGGCGGCGTGGTCGGCGGCAGCATTTCTGCTCCGATCGCCACCAACGTGACGGCATCGCTTGGTCTCTGAGGGTGGTGCCTACTATGTTCGCGACACCATGCGTGGCGATGAGCACTATTCGATCGCCAACGGCGGTGCGGTGACGACCGTCGTCAATGCCATTGGCATCGATCTGAGTGCCGACGGGCTTGCCTGGTCGGCGCGGATTTCGCCCGCCCTCACCATGGCCATCTCTCCCAGAAGGCAGCTGACGCTTGGCGCCACGGTCGACTACTTGTCGCGCGTCGCCACCATGTCGCGCGATGTTGCCGCCACTGCGACGAACACTTATGCCGGCGGCACGAGCGGCACGCTGGCCTATAACACTGCATCGCAAAGCACCGGCCTGATCTATGCTCCGCTCTGGAGCGTCACGCCGACCCTGTCGTTCACCGGCCAGTTCTAGATCGGATCGAACAAAGCAAAGCCCCGGCCGACAGTGCGTCAGCCGGGGCTTTTTGTTGCTTAGTTTGCAGACTGCCAGACGCTCGACACGTTGCCGACGCCGTTCTGGGTGGTCGAGGACTGGTTCGAACCGCCGACCGAGATCTGGTCGGTGTTGGACTGGTTGAAGGCGCCGGCCTGGGTGGTCAGCGAGATGTTGCGGCCACCTTCACCAAACTGATTGGTCGAAGACACATTGCCGAAGCCGGACTGCGTCGTGTCGGAACCGTTAAGGCCGCTGGCCGAACCGGACTGGTTGGTACGGGCCCAGTTGCGCTCACCCGACTGGGTCACGAAGGCTTCGTTGCTGTTGCGGGTCGAGGTCTGCTCGGTCACGGACTGGTTGAAGAGGCCGGTCTGCTTGGTCTGGACGCCGTTGAAGCCAAAGATCGAGGACTGGTTCGCGAAGGCCGAATTGACGGCGCCGTTCTGGGTGTTGACGACGATGTTTTCGCCACCGTTCGCGCGCTGCACAGCGCCGGCATAATTGAAGTCGCCGTTCTGCAGGGTGTCAAACTTGTTGTTGCCCGAGAAATTCGACGTCTGCTGGACTTCACTGTCGTTCAGCCAGCCATTCTGCGTCTGCTGCAGGGCGATGTTGCCGGCGTGGGCCGACGAGATGGATACTGCCAGCAAAGACGCAGCGATCAACAATGCACGCATATTACTTCTCCCAATTACTCAGTACTGCTGGGCATCGCCCGCCGCGCCGGCCTCGCCAACGTTGCTTTATAGATACCTGCAAGCTCGAATAAAGGAAGTATTAACCGACCTATATACGCCTCAACCCAAAATTAACCTTACTTGGTTTCGTTAATTCGACTGCATGCAATTTGAATAAAGTTTTATATTTGTCAGGAATTTTGCTGCAACTGCCGCGCAGCTGAGCCGTTGGCAGGCCAATAGCGGACTGCTCCGCTTGCACAGGAGAACAGCATGACGACCACGCAGGACATCTTCGTCGACGGCCTTCGCAACGCTCACGCAATGGAAAATCAGGCGCTCTCGATCATGAAGCCGCAGCTGGGCCGCATCGAGAACTATCCCGAAGTGCGGCAGATGCTGGAGCGCCACATCGCCGAAACCGAGGTGCAGATCCAGCGGCTGGAACAGGTGCTGGACGACCTCGACGAAAACAAGTCGACGCTCAAGGACCTCGGGCTTTCGGTGGTCGGCACCATGGCCAGCCTCGGCCACACGGTGGCGCCCGACGAAATCATCAAGAACAGCTTTGCCAACTTCGCCTTCGAAAACTTTGAAATCGCGGCCTACAAATCGCTGATCGCGCTCGCCACCCAGACCAACAATCCGCGCGCTGTCGAATTGCTCGAGATGAGCCTTGATGAAGAACTGGCAATGACCGACTGGCTCGACCAGAATATCGAAGCCGTGACCCTTCAATATGCCGCCCTGCGCGAAGCGGGCGAGCAAGTCAAGCGCTAGACGCCATGGTCGAACCGCATCAGCAGGACCTTACCGGAGACAATCCATCGCAATCGCGGGCGGCGCAAACGGTCGACCGCGCCGTGCTCGGCACGACGCCGCAAACGGCACGGTTGCGAACGATCTTTTCATCGTCCTCTTCATCGTCGTCGCGGATTCGGTCTTTTACTTCCTCAACCGCGGCTGATCAGACGGCTTGCAGCCTGCCCGCGATTGGCAATACCTATTGCCTTGGGGCAGGCAGCGGATTTCGATGGCACAGCGACAGGATAACAGCGCCAACCGGCTCGACGACGCGGCCCGCGCCGGCTGGCTTTATTATGTCGGGGGCAATACCCAGGACGAGATTGCCGCCAAGATGGGCATATCGCGCCAGTCCGCACAGCGGCTGGTGTCGCTTTCCATTTCCGAGGGCCTGATCAAAGTCCGGCTCGATCATCCGATCGGGCGCTGCCTCGACCTTGCCGAGCAGATCAAGACGCGGTTCGGGCTCAGCCATTGCGAAGTGGTCCCCTCCGATCCCGGCTCGACATCGAGCACGATCGGGGTGGCCGAAGCCGGGGCCGCCGAAATCGAGCGCTGGCTCAAGCGCCCCGACCCTATCGTCATGGCGATCGGTACGGGGCGGACGCTCAAAGCGGCAATCGAGCAATTGCAGCCGATGGAGTGCCCGCACCACAAGGTCGTCTCACTCACCGGCAATATCGCGCCGGATGGCTCGGCTGCCTTTTACAACGTCATCTTCAACGTTGCCGACACGGTCAAGGCGCGATCCTTTCCCATGCCTTTGCCGGTCATTGCCTCTTCGGCGCGCGAGCGCGAGATGCTGCATGGCCAGCCCATGATCACGGCAACGCTGCACCTTGCCGCGCAGGCGCACATCACCTTTGTCGGCATCGGACACTTGGGCGCAAACGCGCCATTGCTGGTCGATGGCTTCATCACCGAGGCCGAGCATCAAGAATTGCAAAAGGCCGGCGCGGTGGGCGAAATCTGCGGTTGGGTTTTTGATGCCGAGGGGCGCTTGGTGGAAGGCCATACCAATAATCGCGTCGCCTCGGCACCAATCCCCTCGCGCGAAAACGGGCTGGTGATTGCCCTCGCCATGGGCGCCAACAAGGCCGCGGCCATTCGCGCTGCCCTGCTGCGAAGCCTCGCTAACGGCCTCATCACCGACGAGAGCACGGCCGCAACGCTACTCGCCTGACGCCGGGCATTTGCTCACATTGTAAATTTTTGCGCAGATTATCGCTTCGCGCTGCTTGACAGCTTGTCGCAGCTGATGAACATTTGCCCATGACGGGAGCAAAAATCAGCTCTCCTGGGAGGACTTCATGACTGCAAAAACCCTTTTCGCGGGTGCGCTTCTGCTTGCCCTGACCGGCACGGCCTCGGCCCAGACCCTCACCATCGCGACCGTGAACAATGGCGACATGATCCGCATGCAGGGTCTGTCGGACCAGTTCACCGAAGAAACCGGCATCGAACTCAACTGGGTCGTGCTCGAAGAAAACACGCTGCGCCAGAACGTCACCACCGACATCGCCACCAATGGCGGCCAGTATGACATCATGACCATCGGCACCTATGAAGCGCCGATCTGGGCCAAGCAGGGCTGGCTGAAGCCGCTCGATACCCTTTCCGCCGACGCCAATTACGACGTCGACGACATTCTTCCCGCCATCCGCGGCGGCCTCTCGCTCGACGGCAAGCTTTACGCCGCCCCGTTCTATGGCGAATCCAGCTTCATCATGTATCGCACCGACCTGATGGAAAAAGCCGGCCTCACCATGCCGGACGCCCCGACCTGGGAATTCATCGGCGAAGCGGCCCGCGCGATGACCGATCGCGCCAACGACATCAACGGCATCTGCCTTCGCGGCAAGGCTGGCTGGGGCGAGAACATGGCCTTCCTGACCGCCATGTCGAACTCCTTCGGCGCCCGCTGGTTCGACGAAAACTGGCAGCCGCAGTTCAACACGCCGCAGTGGAAAGAAACGCTCGACACCTACCTGTCGCTGATGGCCGATGCCGGCCCGGCCGGTGCTTCCTCCAACGGCTTCAACGAAAATCTGACCCTGTTCCAGCAGGGCAAGTGCGGCATGTGGATCGACGCCACCGTCGCTGCCTCCTTCGTCACTAACCCCAATGATTCGACGGTTGCCGACAAGGTCGGCTTTGCCCAGGCGCCCGATACCGGCCTTGGCAAGCGCGGCAACTGGCTCTGGGCCTGGTCGCTGGCCATCCCGGCCTCGTCGCAGAATGCGGAAGCCGCCGAGCAGTTCATCGGCTGGGCAACCAGCAAGGACTATCTTGCAACCGTTGCCGAAGCCGAAGGCTGGGCCAACGTTCCCCCGGGCACCCGCACTTCGCTCTACGAAAACCCGGACTACCAGGCTGCAGCGCCCTTCGCAGCGATGACCCTGGCGTCGATCGACTCCGCTGATCCGACCGCCCCGACCGTCGATCCGGTGCCCTATACCGGCGTGCAGTTCGTGGCCATTCCGGAATTTGCGGGCATCGGCACCAATGTCGGCCAGCTGTTCTCGGCAGCCCTTGCCGGCCAGATGAGCGCCGATGATGCCCTGGCGCAGGCCCAGGAAGCCACGACCCGCGACATGACCCGCGCCGGCTATATCAAGTAGGTCCCTCCCGACTGCCGCCTGGCCGATCGCCCTCACGATCGGCCGGGTGGGATTTACAATGGTGGGGTTGCCCCAAGCACCCCCACCCGGCCTCCCCTTAAGCAGGGGGAGGAGCCGATCGAGCCTGTGGCACCATCTTGCCCATGAGCGGAGCTAACTCCTCCCCCTGCTGAAGGGGGAGGTCGGGTGGGGGTTCTCTCCACGAGGGGAATATAATTGGCCACTAAGCAGACCCGCGCCCTGGCGCGCACCATGATGGCACCGGCCGTCGTCGTGCTTTTTATCTGGATGATCGTCCCGCTGGTGATGACGTTGTGGTTCTCTTTCCAGAACTACAACCTCATTAACCCGATGATGACCGGCTTTGCCGGCTGGGCCAACTACACCTATGTGATCGGCGATCCGAGCTTCACCCAGGCGCTGGTCAATACTCTGATCTTGGTCGGCGGCGTGCTCTTGATCACCATTGTGGGCGGCACGTTCCTGGCGCTCCTGCTCGACCAGCCGATCTGGGGCCAAGGGATCCTGCGCATCATCGTCATCTCGCCCTTCTTCGTCATGCCGCCGGTCGCGGCGCTGATCTGGAAGAACGGCTTCATGCATCCGGGCTACGGCATGCTCGGGCATTTGTGGAAATTCTTTGGCCTGCAGCCGGTCGACTGGTTCAACCAGTATCCGTTGTTTTCCGTGATCGTCATCGTTGCCTGGCAATGGCTGCCGTTTGCGACGCTGATCCTGCTTACGGCCTTACAGTCGCTGTCCGAAGAACAGCGCGAGGCGGCCGAAATGGACGGCGCCAACGCGGTCAACCGCTTCCGCTATATCATCCTGCCGCATATGGCGCGGGCGATCACCATCGTGATCCTGATCCAAACGATTTTTCTTCTCGGGATCTTTGCCGAAATTCGCGTCACCACCGGCGGCGGACCAGGCTATGCCTCGACCAATATCGCTTTCCTCGTCTTCCGCACCGGTATCCTGAGCAATGACATCGGCGCCGGATCGGCGGGTGGCGTCGTCGCCGTCATCATCGCCAACGTGGTCGCCATCTTCCTGATGCGCGCCGTCGGCAAGAACCTCGACGCGTAGGAGAACACCATGGCCCGCCGCGTTCCCGTTCAAACCCGCATCGGCTTTACCATCCTCGCCTGGGCGATTGCGCTTCTCTTGTTCTCGCCCATTCTCTGGACCCTGGTCACGGCCTTCAAGACCGAGGCCGAGGCCATCGCCTCGCCACCGACCTTCCTGCCGCAGACCTGGACGCTCGACAATTTCGGGGCGGTCCAGGATCGGTCGGACTATGTCAAGCACGCCACCAACTCGATCATCGTCTCGGTCGGCTCGACGCTTCTGGGCTTGCTGATCGCCATTCCGGCTGCCTGGTCGATGGCTTTTGCGCCGTCCAAGCGCACCAAGGACATCCTGATGTGGATGCTTTCCACCAAGATGATGCCGGCGGTGGGCGTGCTGATCCCGATCTACCTGATCTTCCGCGACCTGCGCCTGCTCGACACCGTGCATGGCCTCACGCTGATCATGACGCTGATCAACCTGCCGATCATCATCTGGATGCTCTACACCTACTTCAAGGAAATTCCGGTCGATATCCTCGAAGCTGCCCGTATGGATGGCGCCGAGCTCTGGAACGAAATCCGCCACGTGCTGGTGCCGATGGCCGTGCCCGGCATTGCCTCGACGCTGTTGCTCAACGTGATCCTTGCCTGGAACGAGGCGTTCTGGACCATCACGCTGACGTCGGGACGCGCCGGCACCTTAACCGCGTTCATTTCGAGCTTTTCCTCGCCGCAGGGCCTCTTTCTCGCCAAGCTTTCCGCCGCCTCGCTTCTCGCCATCGCCCCGATCCTGCTGCTCGGCTGGTTCAGCCAGAAACAGCTGGTGCGTGGCCTGACGTTTGGCGCAGTGAAATGATGGCGGCTCTATCAGCTCTTGCGCATCCCTCTCCCTTGAGGGGAGGGACCGAGGGTGGGGGTCCATCAGTGAATCACTGCGCCACCCCCACCCCACCCCTCCCCCTCAAGGGGGAGAGAGCCAGACATCAAGCTTCTTAGTGAAGGACACTGAAATGGGTTCCATCACCCTCGAACACGTCAACAAGTCCTTCGGCGAAGTTGAGATCATCCCCGATATCTCGCTCGATATCCGCGATGGCGAATTCGTGGTCTTTGTCGGCCCTTCCGGCTGCGGCAAGTCTACGTTGCTGCGGCTGATCGCAGGGCTCGAGGATACGACTTCTGGCCATATCAGGCTCGATGGCCAGGACGTTACCGATGCGCCGCCGGCCAAGCGGGGGCTGGCCATGGTGTTCCAGTCCTATGCGCTTTATCCGCATATGAGCGTGCGCGACAACATCGCCTTCCCGCTCAAGATGGCGAAGATGCCGCAAGCCGACATCGACCGCAAAGTCGAGTATGCGGCGCGCACGCTCAACCTCGGCTCCTACCTCGATCGCCGCCCGCGTGCCCTGTCCGGCGGACAGCGCCAGCGCGTCGCCATCGGCCGTGCCATCGTGCGCGAACCCAAGGCATTCCTCTTCGACGAGCCGCTGTCCAATCTCGACGCCGCGCTGCGCGTCAACATGCGGCTCGAAATCACCGAACTGCACCAGCAGCTGAAAACCACGATGATCTACGTGACCCACGACCAGGTCGAAGCCATGACCATGGCCGACCGGATCGTGGTGCTCAATGCCGGCAATGTCGAGCAGTTCGGCTCACCCCTCGAGCTCTACAAGAACCCCGCCAATCGCTTCGTCGCTGGCTTTATCGGCTCGCCGAAGATGAATTTCGTCGATGGTGCGGAAGCCGCCAAGCACGGGGTCCATTCTATCGGCGTACGACCCGAGCATTTCCGCATCTCGACCAGCGAAGGTCCGTGGAAGGGGACGGTCAATGTCGCCGAACAACTGGGCTCGGACACGTTCCTCCATGTCCAGACCGATTTTGGCCTCATGACCGTGCGCGCCGATGGCGACCAGACTTTCAAGCACGGCGACACCATTTACCTGACCCCCGACCAGACCCGCATCTACCGCTTCGATGCGGCGGGAAAAGCGATTTAGTTCTATGACCAAACTTTCCCTCTCCAGCCTCTCCTCAATCACCAGCGCCGCCACACCCTCATACGACCGCGAGACCCAATCCCCGGGCATCGTTCATTTCGGCGTCGGCAATTTTCATCGGGCGCATCAGGCGGTCTATCTCGACGCCCTGTTCAATAGCGGCGAGGGCCATGACTGGGCCATTGTCGGCGCAGGGGTGCGCGAGGCCGACGAGGCCATGCGGCAAAAGCTGATGGCGCAGGACTGGCTGACCACGGTGGTGGAGCAGGAAGCGGATGCCAGTAGCGCCCGCATCACCGGCGTCATGGTCGACTATCTCAAGCCCGGCGACAGCCAAGCGGTCATCGCCAAGCTCGCCGATCCGGCGATCCGCATCGTGTCGCTGACCATCACCGAGGGTGGCTATTATATCGACCCCGCCTCGCAACGGTTCGATCCGAACCATGCCGACATCCAATACGATGCCGCCCATTTCGACGCGCCCAAGACGGCCTTTGGCCTGATCCTGGCCGGGCTCGTTCGCCGCCGCGATGCCGGAATCGAGCCGTTTACCGTCATGTCCTGCGACAATATTCCGGGCAATGGCCATGTCACCGAAAACGCCGTGGCCGGACTTGCAGCACTGATAGATCCGGCACTGGCCGAGTGGGTCAAATCGTCGGTCGCTTTCCCCAATGGCATGGTCGATCGCATTACCCCAGCGACCTCGGATCGCGAAAAGACGCTACTGGCCGAGCAGTTCGGCATCGACGATGCCTGGCCGGTTTTCTGCGAAAACTTCAAGCAGTGGGTGCTGGAAGACAATTTTCCCGCCGGTCGGCCGGCTCTGGAAAAGGTCGGCGTCCAGTTCGTCGACGATGTCGCGCCCTACGAACACATGAAGATCCGCATCCTCAATGGCGGACATGCGACTATCGCCTATCCGGCGGGACTGCTCGACATCCACTTCGTGCACGAGGCGATGGAGCATCCGCTGGTCTCTGCCTTCCTCAAGAAGGTCGAGAGCGAAGAGATCATCCCCATCGTGCCGCCCGTGCCCGACACCGACCTCAACGACTATTTTGCGCTCTGCGAACGGCGCTTCGCCAACCCAAAGATCGGCGACACCATCCGCCGGCTTGCGCTCGATGGATCGAACCGGCAACCCAAGTTCATCGTGCCCAGCGCCCTCGACCGCGCAAATGCTAACAGTCCGCTAACAGGTCTGGCCTTGGTGGCGGCATTCTGGTGCCGATATTGCTACGGAACGACGGAATCCGGCGCCCAAATTGCACCGAATGATCCGTCCTGGGATCGGCTGACGGCTCAGGCAAAGCGGGCCAAGGACGACCCCGCGGCCTGGCTCGAAATGACCGACATCTATGGCGAACTGGCCAAAAACCCCAGCTTTGCGGAAGCCTTCAGCCAGGCGCTCACCACGATCTGGCAGATCGGCACGACGGCGACACTCGAACGCTACTTGGCAGACGCTCTCCCGCTCCGGTAAGCTCCGGCCGGAGTGAGGAGTAGGAACGGCTTGGGGCAAGACCTCCTGGTAGGCGTCGATGTCGGCACGGGCAGCGCCCGCGCAGGCGTTTTCACGCCTCAAGGCAAGCTCCTCGGTCGCAGCGAACAGCCCATTTCGATGCGCCGCTCCGACGCCAATTTTGCCGAGCATGACAGCGAGCAGATCTGGTCCGCCGTGTGCCAATCGGTCCGCGGCGCGCTGGCGGAAGCCGGTGCAAAGCCGGTCGACGTCGTCGGCATCGCCTTTGACGCTACCTGTTCCCTGGTCGTCCGCGACACTGCGGGCGCGCCGGTGACCGTTTCGCGCGATGGCGAGGATCGATGGGACACGATCGTCTGGCTCGATCACCGGGCGCTCGAAGAAGCCGACGAATGCACGCGCACCGGTCACGAGGTGCTCCATTATGCCGGCGGGGTCATGTCGCCGGAAATGGAAGTGCCCAAGCTCATGTGGCTCAAGCGCCACCTGCCGCAGAGCTGGGCGCGCGCCGGGCAGATGTTCGACCTGGCCGATTTTTTGAGCTGGAAGGCCACGGGCTCCATCGCCCGGTCGCAATCGACGCTGACCTGCAAGTGGACCTATCTCGGCCATTCTTCCGAGCCCTGGCGACATGACTTCTTGCAGGAGGTCGGCCTCGAGGACCTGCTCGACAAAGCCGCCCTGCCCCAGACCGCCAGCGCGGTCGGTGCCGATCTCGGCGCGCTGACCGACGAGGCAGCCAATGAGTTGGGCCTCACTGCAAAGTGCCGCGTCGGTGCCGGTCTCATCGACGCGCATGCCGGCGCCCTCGGCGCGCTCGGTGCTTTTACCCATGATGTCGACACCATCGACCGGCACCTAGCGCTGATCGCCGGCACATCGAGCTGCGTCATGGCGCTTTCCGCCGAGGACCGCCCGACAACCGGCGTCTGGGGTCCGTATTTTGGCGCCGTCCTGCCCGGCGTCTGGCTCAACGAGGGCGGGCAATCGGCAACCGGTGCGCTTCTTGATCACGTCATCTCCTGGCACAGCGCCGGCGGCGAGCCGACGCGCGAGCGGCATCTGGCGATCTGCCGTCGCGTCATGGAACTGCGCGAGGCCGAAGGGTTGGCGCTGGCCGATCGGCTCCATGTGCTGCCCGATTTTCACGGCAACCGCTCGCCACTCGGCGACCCCTTCGCGCTTGGCGTCATTTCCGGATTAACCCTCGATAGCGACTTCGACAGCCTCTGCCGCCTCTACTGGCGCACTTGCGTCGCCATCGCGCTGGGCGTCCGGCACATTCTGGAAACGCTCAACACGCGCGGCTATGCCATCGATACGCTTCATGTCACCGGCGGCCACACGCGCAATCCGCTGCTCATGGAGCTCTATGCCGATGCCACCAATTGTACCGTGGTGGAGCCGCTGACACCCGACGCGACGCTGCTCGGCATGGCCATGGTCGCAGCCAATGCAGCCGGGCTTTACCCCAGCCTCGACCAGGCCTGCATTGCCATGCAGCAAGGTGGCCTCTCGCGCGCGCCAAACACTTCGGCGCGCAGTGCCTTCGACCGGGACTATGCCATTTTCCTTCTCATGCTGAAGCAGCGCCAGGCGATCGACGCCCTCTAGGGAACGAAAGGCCTGCGCTCCGATTGTCCGGCCAGCAGCGAGGACAAAGATGCACACTTTCCGTCAAATCTCGATCGGCGAAAATGCCAAGAATGCCGTAACCGTCGGCATCGAGCGCAACACCAGCGGCTCGACTGTTGCGGCCGTGTGGTGGCCAGCCCATGGCGACGTGGACGGTGACGAAGCAAGCTATGACAGCGTGCCCGAGGCGCTTGCCGCGGCGAAAGCCGCGCGTGCGCTGCATGGCTTTGCCGATGTTGTGGTAACGCTCCAGAGCGATGATCTTTGGGACCCGCAATGGGGCAGGCTGGCCGGTGCCCAAGCGCTGAGCGAAGACGAAATCTTCGAACTCGCCAGCGCCACCGAGGCCATGCGAGACGCCTGACGCTTGAGGGCGCGACTGTGACCGAGATCGGCTATCATGCATCGCACGAGCAATTCGCCCCCAGCGCCCTCCTCGACTATGTGAAGCGCGCCGAGGCGGCGGGTTTCGACAGCGCCAAGTCGTCGGATCATTTCCATCCCTGGGCGTCGAGCCAGGGGCAGTCAGGCTTTGCCTGGTCCTGGCTGGGCGCTGCCATGCAGGCGACGCGGTTTTCCTATGGCATGATCTCGGCACCGGGCTATCGCTACCATCCGGCGATCCTGGCCCAGGCTGCGGCGACGATTGGTGAGATGTTTCCCAATCGGCTCTGGCTGGCGCTCGGCAGCGGCGAAGCCATCAATGAGGCGATCACCGGAGAGACCTGGCCCGACAAGCCGGAGCGCAATGCGCGGCTGCTCGAATGCGTCGAGATCACGCGCGCGCTGTTTGCCGGCGAAACCGTCACCCACCGCGGACGGGTGACGGTGATCGAGGCCAAGCTCTATTCGCTCCCCACAAGGCCGGTGCCCCTCTTCGGCGCGGCGGTGACGCCGAAGACGGCAAGCTTCGTTGCGGGCTGGGCCGATGGGCTCCTGACCACGGGCGGCGATATCGAAAGCCTCAAGGACGTGCTCGAGGCATTCCGCAGCAATGGCGGCGCGGGCAAGCCGGTGCATGTGCAGCATGCGCTGTCCTGGGCCGAGACGGAAGAGCAAGCGGTCTCGCAGGCCCTCGAACAGTGGGGACCGGTCTCGGCCGGCGGCGATCTCAACTGGAACGTGGCGCGCCCGGAAGACTTCGACACCATCGGCAAGCTTTGTACGGAAGACAGCGTGCGCAAAAGCGTCGCCGTTTCGGCCGATCTCGGGCAGCATCGCCAGTGGCTCGCCGACCTTGCGGCGCTCGATGTCAGCAGCATCCAGCTCCACAATGTCGGCCACAACCAGGAAGCGTTTATCGACGTCTTCGGCGAAAAGGTTCTACCGCAGCTGCGCTAGCTCAGCCGTTCTGCCAGACCCAGGCAACGGCGCTCCAGGCGCCGAGGCGCAGCACTTCGCCATCCTGCGAATAGTCGCCAGTTAAAAAGGCGGCGCCGTTATGGCGCAGGCAATGTCGGTCGGGTGGTCCGTAGGGTTTAGCGCCATGCTGAGCGTGCCGCTTTCGAAAATCCAGTTGACGACGACGGCGTCGCCCTGCCGGCCGCTCCGGGCACCGAGGCATTTCGAGCCCGTCAACGGCCAGACATGCTCCTTGCGCCATTGCGCGAGTTGGCGAAAGCGTGCGAGCGAGGCCTGGCTTTGCGGTTGTTCGAAATCGGACCAGTCGATCTTGGCCATGGCAAAGGTTTGAGGATCGTTGGGATCGGGCAAGCCGCCGTCTTCGACGTCCTCGTTGAAGATTTCGCGCATCTGCTTGTAGCGGTCCTCGCGTTTGATCGCGGCGGCCTTTTCCGGCAGATCGAGAAAGAAGGGAAAATGAGTGCGCAGGTGCGCCTCTTCGCCCATGAAAAAGAGCGGGATCTGCGGCGCCAGCATCACGGCGAAATGCAAGAAGTCGAGCTTTTCCGGTCCGATACGATCCGGCAGGCGGGCACTGTCGGCGCGGTTACCGATCTGATCGTGGTTCTGGACATAGGAGACGAAGGCGGCAGGCGGCAGATGACTGCCGGGCTCGTTACGGGTCGAGCCGTTGCTTTCTCCCTCGGCCTCGCCATCATGGATGAAGCCGTCGGCAAGGCCTTTTTCGAGATCGGCGATCGGGTCCTTGGAGGGATCGTCATAGCCGCCCTTGTCTTCGCCGGTGACGAGGTAGTTAAGGACGTGGTGGATGTCGTCGTCCCACTGCGCGGTATAGGTTTTGGGGGTGCCGTCATCGTCGCGCTCGAGCCAGGAGGCGCTGTTGTCCATGTTCTCGATGATGAGCTTGGCGTGCGACTTGACCGAGCGGCAGGCATCGGCGAGCCCGGTCAGAAAATCGTCGCGGCACTCGGTCTTCATTTCGTGGACGCTGTCGAAGCGGAGCCCGTCGAAGTCGAACTCGGAGAGCCACATCATGGCGTTTTCGTAGTAGAACTGCCGCACCGCTTCCTGGCGGAAGTCGATGCCCGGTCCCCAGGGCGTGTTGATGTCGGGGTCGAACCATTCGCGCGCATAGTGCTCGACGAAATTGTCGAACTCGCCGAAGTGGTTGTAGACGACGTCGAGCACGAGGCAGATGCCAAGTTCATGGGCGCGATCGACCAGGGCGCGCAGCTCCTCGCGGGTGCCATAGGCTTCGGCAGGGGCAAAGATCAGCGTGCCGTCATAGCCCCAGTTGCGCGAGCCGGGAAAGGTGTTGATCGGCATGATTTCGAGCGTGGTGTAGCCGGCATCGCGGAAATGCTCGAGCTTGTCGCCAAGGGCCTCAAAGGTGCCTTCGGGGGTCGCGGTGCCGACATGGACTTCGCAGATCAGCGCTTGGTGCCAGGGGCTGAGCGGCTGCTTGCGGCCGCTGGGTTCGATGAGCTCCGACACCACGCTCCAGCCTGATGTGCCGCCCTCCTGTTGACGCGAGGCAGGGTCAGGGAAGTCGAGATCGCCGATGCGGAACTTGTAGCGGGTGCCGGGGCCGCAGTCTTTGGCAGTGACGGTCCAGAAGCCGTGCTCGGACTTTTGCAGGTCGATCGGCGAACTTTCGGGGAAGATCAGGGAAACTGCGGGAGCGCTTGGCGCCCAAAGATTAAAGGTCGTGCCGGAGGCACCGATCAGCGGCCCGAACGTGGCAGCCATAACTTACTCCATACCAATTATCCGGCGCGTCAACGAGGCAGTTCCGTCGCCGTTCCCCATCTTATACGGTAATATTGTTGAATAGGATCAGTGCTATAGCAAACGGCCGCCCGGAGGCGGCCGCTTTTGCGATCAGGAGGAAGGGGCCTTAAGCGCCTTTGGCCATGTCGGGGCGCAGCACGACCTTGGTCCACTCGTTCTGCTTGTCGTGGAAGTTCTTGTAGCCGGTCGGCGCATCCTCCAGCGAGAGATGGTGGCTGATCAGGAAGGTCGTATCGATCTCGCCTTCCTCGATGCGGCGCAGCAGGTCCTTGATGTATTTTTGCACATGGGTCTGGCCGGTCTTGATGGTGATGCCCTTTTCCATCATGGCGCCCAACGGCCACTTGTCGAGCATGCCGCCATAAACGCCCGGCACGGAGACGCGCCCGCCCTTGCGCACGGCCAAAATAGCCTGGCGCAATGCGTGACCACGATCAGCCCCGGGCGCGATCTTTTGCTTGACCACGTCGATGACATTGTCGGGCGTAAAGCCATGCGCTTCCATGCCGACGGCGTCGATGACGGCATCGGGGCCGATGCCACCGGTCATCTCCATCAAGGCTTCGCGGACATGGGTTTCCTCGAAATTGATGATCTTGGCGCCGAACTTTTGCGCCAGTTCGAGCCGGTGCGGATGGTGATCGATGCAGATCACCTGCGCCGCACCCATCAGCACCGCCGATTGCACGGCGAACAGCCCGACCGGGCCAGCGCCCCAGACGGCGACCGTATCGCCGGGCTGAATTTCGGCATTGTCGGCCGCCATCCAGCCAGTGGGCAGAATATCGGAGAGAAACAGCACCTGGTCGTCGGTCAGGTGATCGGGAATGACGATGGGGCCGACATCGGAAAAGGGCACGCGCACATATTCGGCTTGGCCTCCAGCATAACCGCCGGTCAGGTGCGAATAGCCGAAAATGCCGCTCATGGCGTGGCCATAAAGCATTTCGGAGGCATCCTGTTTCTCGACCGGATTGGAATTGTCGCAGGCCGAGAACTGCTGGTGCTGGCAGAAAAAGCACTGCCCGCAGGAGATGGTGAAGGGCACGACGACGCGCTGCCCCTTCTTGAGGGTCGACTTGGGGCCGGTCTCAACCACTTCGCCCATGAATTCATGGCCGAGAATGTCGCCCGATTTCATGCCCGGAATGACGCCGTCATAAAGATGGAGGTCCGAGCCGCAAATGGCGGTCGACGTGATCTTGATGATGGTGTCACGGGGATTGATGATTTCGGGATCAGGATGGGTGTCGACGCGAACGTCGTTGGTGCCGTGCCAGGTCAAAGCGCGCATTATTTGTTGTCCTTCTGGTCGCGGTAATAGGAGCCGGTGGCGATTTCACCTGTCTCCATCAGCATCTTGAAACGCTTGAGTTCATGGCGGGCCTGGATATTGGGCTCGGCGGCAAAGAGCTTGGCGACGAGGCGCCCGAGATCGCCGGCTGGCGGCACATAGCCGATCTCGGCAGAGACCACGGTGCCGCGCCCTTCCGGCGCATCGGTGAAGCTGACCTTGCCCGAAGTCTCGATCTGCGATCCTTCGACCGACCGCCAGCCGATCTGCTCGCCTTCGACCACATCGACCGTTTCGGTTTCGAGCGTCACCGTTTGGCCGGCCGGCGCACGCACGGTCCAGGCCGAGCGGTTCTCGCCGGTCATCTGGATGCTTTCGATGGCTTCCATGAACTGAGGCAGGTTGGTGAAGTCGCGCCAGAAGGAAAAAAGCTCCTGGCGGGGACGGTCGATGGTGACGCTGCGGCCGACAATGGCGAGGTCGCCATCCTTGTCGTCCTTTGCGTGCGCTTGGGGGCGTCGTCGTGGTTGTGGTGCGACATTGCTTGCTCCTCAATGTTTTCCGGTACCAGGCTCAGCTAGGCCGCGATGCATTTCGGCCAGCTGTCTATCGGGCAGGAAGCGGGTCATCAGCGCCTGCAGCTTGTTGCCAAAGCCTGCCACTTCATGGGCATCGCCGCGCATCAGCGCATCGTAGCCTTGGCGGGCAACATCGGCGGCACTGTCCTTCTTGCCCTGCCCGACCTTGGTATCGAGCATGTCGGCGGTTTCGAAAAAGTCGGTCTCCGTCGGTCCCGGCATCAGCACACTGATCACCACTTCGGTATCCTTGAGCTCGTTGCGGAGCGCATAGGCGAAGCTATCGATATAGGCTTTGGTGGCGTTGTAGACGGCCTGGAAACTGCCCGGCATGAGGCCGGCGATCGAGCCTGTGATCAGCACCCTTCCGGCATCGAGCTCGCGCATGTCGCGTACGAAGCGCTGCAAGAGATAGGTCGTGCCGGTGACATTGGTGTCGATAACGCGCTGGATGTCCTCAAAATCCTGGTCGAGAAAACCTTTGCCGAGGCCGCGGCCGGCATTGGCGTAAAGCGCATCGACAGTCTGGCCGTTCTGGCGGGCCCGTTCATAGAGCTCGTCGACACCCTCTCGGGTGGAAAGGTCCGCCTGGACGACATCGACTTCGACGCCAAGGTTGCGCAGCTCTTGCGCTGCGGTATGAATCTCGGGGCCATCGGCCGCAATCAAGAGGTTCGAGCCTTCCTGTGCGGCGATACGCGCGAGCTCGAGACCGATGCCGGACGAGGCGCCGGTCACGACCGAGAATGAGGGTTTGGGTTGTTTCATAGGGCAAGCCTCCTGGAGAGGTTGCCAATCCTTCGACCCGGCATGAGTTCCGGGAGGCTTAACGCAACATCGTTACTCGGCCGCAGCAGGGCGGCGGAAACCGCCCAGTCGCCGACGCTTGCTGGCAAGGTGTGGCGTCTTGAACCAATGGAAGGGCCGGAACAAAAATTCACGCAAGGCAAGCAGCGTCGCCCAGGTGATCAGCAGCCAGTAAAGCGGCAGAAGCAGCTGTTGCGCCCAGAAGCGATTGCGGCCGATACGGGCAAGTCCCACCATGTTGACGACCATCGCCGTGCCATGGCCGAGCACCAGCACGAGCAAGCAGGCCAGCCACCAGGGGTTCCAGCTGTCGAAACTGTTGGATTGATCGAACTGCATCCAGACCAGCATTGGAAACATGCCAAGGTGAAGGATCGGCGCCAGAAGCATGGACAAGATTGTGACCTGGAACATGGCAAATCCGGCCGGGCCAAGGTCGGCGTAAAGGCGCCGCGCGCGCCGGTTGTGGACGACAAAGGTCTGCATCCAGCCCTTCATCCAGCGCGTGCGCTGCCCAAGCCAGGGTTTAAACCGAACCGGAGCCTCTTCGAGCGTGACACTGACCGACGTCGCGGTGCGCAGGTTGCGGCGTGCCAGGCGGACGCCGAGATCGGCGTCTTCGGTGACGTTATAGGCATCCCATCCGCCCAGGCGCCGAAGCGTTTCGAGCCGAAAATGGTTGGAAGTGCCGCCCAGCGGCATCACCGTACCCCAGCGCGCGAAGGCGGGCAGCAGCACGGCGAAAAGACCGGCATATTCACCGGCGAAAAGCGCCGGCAGCGGCCCCTGATCGGCATTGTCGATGCAGAGCCGCGCCTGGATGCATTCGACCTCGGGCGAGCGGCGAAACTGGGCTGCGACGCTGCGCAGCTGCTTGGGGTCGGGACGATCCTCAGCATCGTAGACGACGACGAATTCACCGCGGCAAAGGGGAGCGCAAAGCCCAAGGCCTTGGGCTTGGTGCGCGGCAGTGCATCTGGCACGACGACGAGGCTCATGCGCGCATCGCCCAAGTGCCGTTCCACGGCAGCGATGGTTTCGGGCGAGCGGCTCTCGACCACGAAGATGATTTCGAGCTTTTCGGGTGGATAGTCGAGCCGACCCAGATGCTGACTCAGCTGGTCGACCATATTGGCCTCGTCGCGCAGCGGCACCAGCACAGAATATTGGGCAAGGTCGCTGTCCTCTTCGCGCGTGAGCCTGAAGCTTGGCTGCGCCGGCACCATTAAGGCGGCAAAGCGCATTGCGGTGGGCAAGAGCATGATCACCATCCAAACGGGCAGAAGCCAGAGATTTCCCGAGAGCGGCGCAAGCATCAGCGCCAGGCTGAGAACAAGGAGGCCTGCCGCAAAGAGCCAGCGCAATGGCAGGATAAGGTCGAGCTGGGCTGCGGCATAAGGCCAGAACCGCGCCAACGTCTGGCGAGCGCCATCGATCAGCGCGGCTTCTGAGTTGGAGACGAGATAGGCGCGCAACGAGCCGGGCGGGACGAGGCATACGCGGTTGCGGATGCCATTGTCTGCCATGCGCGCTTGCCGCAGGCGCAAGATGCCGAAAAAGTCCGGCGCCGCAAAGGCGACGTCCTTGTCGATGACCTTGAGCCGGCACATGCGAACTTCGGCCAGCATTTCGATGCGCGGCGCAGCCGTATCAGACGGTGGAAGAGCAGGCACCTTGTCGAAAAAGGCAAGGTCTGCCCATTCGGCGGCCCGCCGCATGGCCTCGCCCTGGCTGATGCCGAGATAAAGACAGGCCCAGTGCAAGGGATCAGCTTCGCGTTCGAGCGCCTGATCGAGTGCGGCCCGAGCTTCCCCAGAGGTCGTGGGGTGGCCCATGATGGCCTGCATCAGCAGCGCTGCGTCACCCGACATATCGAGGCGCCAGGCAGCGGTCACATTGCGGCAGATCAGTTCCCGCAGTGGCCTGACAATACCCAACTATAGGTAAAAATACCGGGTATCGACTTTCTATATAGGTATAAAGTGCAGGTAATACATTCATTCCGGCGCGCCCCACTTGCCGATTGAATGCTTATACTGTGCAGCGCCAAGTCTTGGCTGGCAAGCTGCGGCGCCAGAGATTCTGACGCCGCCATTGCTTTAGGTTAATTCTGCGAGCCGAACTGATGTGGGTTGAAGCGGTACGCCGTGGAGCAGAATTCGCACACGACTTCGATCTCGCCGTCGACCGCCATCTCCTCACGATCCTCATCGGTAAAGGAAGTAGCGAGCATGTCCTCGATGCGCTCGGCAGAGCAGGTGCAACGCTCTTCGAGAGGCTGCGGCGGGAAAACCCGCACGCCGGTCTCGTGGAAGAGCCGGAACAGCAAGCGCTCGGGGAAAGATCGGGATCAGCCAATTCGAGATCGGCCACCGTGCCCAAGAGTGCCTTGCTCTCAGACCAGCCGTCGGCTTCGACGAAGTCTGGGTCGGCGGTTTCCGGATTGTCGTAATTGCCGTCACCCGGCAGATCCGCCATCACCGAAATGCCGTTAGCCGGCAAGTGCTGGATCAGCATGCCACCAGCGCGCCAACGTGGACGATGGTCGCCGCGCGTGGTCATCTGCGCCACGGCCAGCCGTACCTGGGTCGGAATCTGCTCGGACTGCATGAAATAGGTATGCGCCACTTGTTCCAGCGAATTGCCTTCCAGTGCGACGATGCCCTGATAGCGTTCGGTATGGGATCCCTGGTCGATGGTCATGGCCAGATGCCCCTTGCCGAGCAGCTCGGCAGGGCTGGTCTTGCCCTGTTCGGAGGCCTTGAGCAGCGCGTCATGGTCATAGCGGGCATAGCCGCGCATGCCATCGGGCGCGTCGAAGTCGACAACGATCAGGTTCACCGGCCCGTCGGTCTGGGTCTGGAGAATGAAACGGCCTTCGAACTTGAGCGACGAGCCGATCAGCGCCGACAGCACCACGGCTTCGCCGAGGAGGCGCGCCACCGGCAGCGGGTAATCGTGCCGGCTGAGGATGGTATCGAGGGCCTCGCCCAGCCGGACGACGCGGCCGCGGGTGTCGAGCTTGTCGAGGGTGAAGGGCACGACGGCGTCGTCGCCCGATTCCGGACGGTCGAGGCCCAGGGAGGACAGGAGGTTCTCGGTCATATTGGTTTCCGGAGTCATGGTCGGTCTTTCGCAAGGCTAAGCCTTCGCGCGCCGACATCCAACCCATACGCACAAGCCGCCTCCGGAGATCTTCGCCTCGGCAAAGACCGCTCCGGCGGCGGCGCATGCAATCAGTTCGCGTCTACACCAAAGGCCCAGCACAGAATGGCTTTTTGGGCATGGAGGCGGTTTTCGGCCTCGTCGAACACTACCGACTGGGGACCGTCGATCACTTCGTCGGTCACCTCATCGCCGCGATGGGCGGGCAGGCAGTGCATGAACAAGGCGTCTTTGTTCGCCAAGGCCATTAGAGTGGTGTTGACCTGATAGGGTTTCAAGACCCGGCGGCGCTCGGCGGCATCGACGTCGCCCATAGACACCCAGGTGTCGGTGATGACGAGGTCGACACCCTCGACGGCCTCGCGCGGATCCTCGATCAGCCTGACCGCCGAACCGGCGCGGCGGATGTCGTCCATCAGGTCCTTTTCGGGGCTATATTCTTCGGGCGTCGCGATGGTCAGCTCGCATTCAAAGAGCTCGGCCGCGTTGACCCAGGAATGGAGCACGTTGTTGCTGTCGCCAACCCAGGCGATCTTGGCGCCCTTTATGGGGCCTCGGTGTTCCTCGAAGGTCAAGAGATCGGCCATGATCTGGCAGGGATGCGCCCGGCGGGTGAGGCCGTTGATCACCGGCACGGTAGCGCCTGCCGCCAGTTCCAGCAGATCCTGGTGCGACAGGATGCGGATCATGATGGCATCGACATAACGGCTCATCACCTTGGCCGTATCTTCCAGCGTTTCCTCGCGCGAAAGCTGCATGTCCTGACCGGACAGCATGATGGTTTGCCCGCCCAGCTGGCGCATGGCGACATCGAAGCTGACGCGGGTGCGGGTAGACTGGCGCTCGAAGATCATGGCCAGCACCTTGTCGTTGAGGAGCTGGGGGCGGTCGCCATCCTTGAGGCGCGCCTTGAGCGCGCTTGCCTGGTTCAGCATGCCGCGCAGTTCGGCCTGGGTGAAATCGTCGATCGAAAGAAAATGCCTTGGGGTGCCGGTCGTCATGGGCCGGGTTCCTTTGTAACGCTGTGCGTGAGGAGGGCTGAACCGTCACCATGCATGATGACGGCTAACAATTGATGTCAGAAGCCTCGGCGGCGCCCAAAGTGGTAGAAGGTCAAGAACATTCAGGAGCCCGTCGCCGGCGCGGCGTTGACGGCGTCGATCGCGTCGAAGGCGGCGCCGATCTTGGTCATGGCCTCTTCGATATCGGCTTCGGTGACGATCAGCGGCGGCAGGAGGCGCAGGACGTTTTCGCCGGCGCCAATGGTGAGGAGCTGATGATCGTCGCGCAGGCGGGTGACCATGTCGCGCACCGGGGTCGCGATCTTAATGCCGGCAAGAAGGCCTTTGCCGCGCAGTTCGAGCACGTGGTCGGGGTACTTTTGCGCCAGCTGCTGGAGGTGCCAGGCGAGGCGCTGGCCCATCGTATTGACCTGGTCGAGGAAGCCGGGCGCAAGGATGCGATCGAGCACGGCATTGCCGATCGCGGTCGCCAGCGGATTGCCGCCATAGGTCGAGCCATGGGTGCCCGGCACCATGGAGGCCGCAACATCGCCCTTGGCAAGGCAGGCGCCCAGCGGGAAGCCGCCGCCGATGGCCTTGGCAACCGCGACGATATCCGGGGTGATGCCGCTCCATTCATGGGCAAAAAAGCGCCCGGTGCGGCCAAAACCGCACTGCACTTCGTCAAGAATAAGCAGCATGCCGTGCTCGTCGCAAAGGGCGCGCAGGCCCTGCATGAACTCGGCGCTCATGGCGGTGACGCCGCCTTCGCCTTGAACGGGCTCGATCAGGATAGCGCAGGTCTGCGGGGTGATCAGCGCGCGAACGGCATCGAGGTCACCGGGCTTGGTGTGCTTGAAGCCGGGCGCCGCTGGGCCGAAGCCTTCGAGGTAATCGGGATTGCCGCCAGCCGC
Organism: Devosia aurantiaca; assembly: GCF_011058215.1. Taxonomy (GTDB): domain Bacteria; phylum Pseudomonadota; class Alphaproteobacteria; order Rhizobiales; family Devosiaceae; genus Devosia; species Devosia aurantiaca. Next base: position 1,013,422 of record NZ_JAALFG010000001.1, on the reverse strand, counting down.
GATCGTGCCGAGCGTGCGGCCATGGAAAGCGCCGGTGAAGGCGATGATGTCGCTGCGATCCGTTTCGCCCTTGGCCCAGAAATAATGGCGCGCCGTCTTGATGGCGCATTCGAGCGCTTCGGCGCCGGAGTTGGTAAAGAACACGGCATCGGCAAAGGTCGCATCGACCAGTCGCTGGCCAAGCCGTTCCTGCTCGGGAATGGTGAAGGTATTTGCCGTGTGCCAGACCTTTTCCGCCGCGGCCTTGAGGGCACTGACCAGATGCGGATCGCCATGCCCAAGGGCGTTGACGGCGACGCCGGCGTGGAAGTCGAGAAATTCTCGGCCGTGCTGGTCATACAGGCGCATACCCTCGCCCCGCTCGAAAGGCGAGATCGGACCGGGCATAAGTGCCGTAGAGCGCAGACATGGCAAAATCCTCTTTAAACAGGCGATTGATCGGGAGCGTGGCAAAGACGCCACAAAAAGCAAAAACGCGCCGGTTCGGCAGCGCGTTTGGCCACGAGAATTAGGCGAAAATCGCGAGCTAAGTCAATCCGATCCGGGCAAGTCCCTGAAATGACTCATGGTTTGTTAAGGCAAAATTAACCAAGGAATAAACGGGGAAAATCACCCCGACTCTTGATCCCGATTCCAGCGATGTCGTAATCTCCTCCTCGTTGGGGACACGATATCTCGTGTGGCGGACCCGCTCAACATACGAGCAGTAGAGTTGCAGGCTGACAGCCACTTGTCGGCACAATGAAGGATTCTGTTTTGACGATGGTTTCAGGAACACAATCGCTGGGTTGGACTGACGAGCGCGTCGAACTTTTGAAAAAGCTCTGGATGGAAGGGCTGAGCGCCAGCCAGATCGCCAGCGAACTGGGTGACGGCGTGACTCGCAATGCGGCGTGATCGGCAAGGTGCATCGCCTCAAGCTTTCCGCCCGTGCCAAGCCGACCAACACGGCGCCGCGCAGCCGGCCGGCGCCACGTCCGGCACCGCGCCGCGTCGCCAGCCCGGTTTCCTCCGGCATCCCGTCGCATTTGAGCCAGAAGCCGCGTCCGGCGCAGACCATGTCGCGCCCGCAGGTGATGGGCGCCACCGCCCTCGCCATGACGCCGGAACTGCAGACCGAAGTTTATGTTGCGCCGCAGACGGCAGAGCTCTTCATCCCCGAAGACAAGCGCCTGAGCCTGCTGCAGCTCAACGAGCAGACCTGCAAGTGGCCGATCGGCGATCCGTTGACCAAGGACTTTTATTTCTGCGGCGGCCACGCCCAGGAATCCGGTCCCTATTGCGAGTTCCACTCGCGCAAGGCCTATCACCAGCTGGACAAAAAGCGCCGCTGAGGCGGGGTTTTATGGAATGAGCAAAAGGGCGCTTCGGGCGCCCTTTTTGTTTTGCTGATATACTCACCCCACGATGTCATCCCCGCGAAGGCGGGGATCCATCCTGAGATTTCAGGATGGGCCCCGGATCAAGCCCGGGGTGACAGCCGGTGGCTATGAAGAGTTACGATGCCAATAGCTAAGGCAGCAGCACATCCACCCGCAGCCCTTCGCCGGGGCGCGAGCGGATGGACATTTGACCGCGATGGCGCTGGACGATGTGCTTGACGATGGCGAGGCCAAGGCCCGTGCCCTTCTTCTTGCGGCTGGCTTCGGCGTCTATGCGGTAGAAGCGCTCGGTCATGCGCGGCACGTGTTCGGGCTCGACGCCGGGCCCATGATCGACGACGCTCACCTGATAGCGCAGGCCCGGCCGGTCGACCTCGCTCAGCGTTACTTCCACGCTTTTGCCGGTGGCACCGTATTTGATGGCGTTGTCGACGAGGTTTTCGAAGACTTCGTAGAGCTGGCCACGATCGCCGGTCACCAGAACAGGTCCGGTGGGCAGGGTGAGCACCACGTCGAGCTCGGCCGCCTTGGCCTGGGTCTGCAACCCCTCGCGCACTTCGCGCAGAAGGCCAGCCAGGTCCACCGAGCCGGTCGGGCGCACATGCTGGTGCATTTCGATGCGCGATAGGCTCAGGAGATCGTCGATGAGGCGGCTCATGCGGTCGGCCTGATTGCGCATGATGCCCAAGAATTTTTCGCGCGCCGCGGCATCCTTGGCGGCAGGCCCGAGCAGGGTATCAATGAAGCCGATCAGCGAGGCCAGGGGCGTACGCAGCTCATGGCTGGCATTGGCGACGAAGTCGGTGCGCAGCGCATCCATGCGCCTGAGTTCGGTGAGGCCCTGAACCGTCACCAAGAGGCGGCGATGGTCTTCGGCTTCCCAATCGGTCCTGGGGCAATGAAGCGGCGACACCGTCACCTTGTCCCAGGTCTCGGCCGGCACGGTTTCATGGAGCTCGAAGGTGCGCAGCTCGCCGGTGCGCAGCGAGGCTTCGATGGCGCTCACCAGTTCCGGATTGCGCAGCACCAGCGTCATTACCTTGCCTTCGACAAGACCAGGATATTGGCGCGTTGCGGCCTGGTTGCGATGCAGCACGGCACCGCGCCGGTCCAGAACGAGTGCAGGCTCCGCGAGTGCCTCTACGAAGGCTTCGGTTTCGAAGGTGTCGGCGGCAGGCGCGGGCAACTCAACCGTTTCCGTGACCGTTACGACCGGCAAGGGCAGCATGGCCAGAAAGCCGACCATCACAAGGATACCGAGGATGGCGATATCGGGCCGCAAGGCGCCGAAAAGGACAAAGCCGATGACCACGCCGGCAAGGGCCGCAAGCAGCGGACCATAGCCGATCAGCCGGGTCAAAAGGGCAGGCAGGGCGCCAAGCGGCTGGGCCGGAGGAATATCGTCCATGTCGTCCGGTCGGTTCATTGCTGTAGGGGCACCGCTTGCACGGCAAACCGCTTCATAGCACCCTCATTGTGACAACGGAGAGACAGTGTGACCGACCCCTATGATGGCTTCGACATAAACGATCCCGACCTGCCCAAGGCCATCAAGAAAGCGGCCTTCACTTCGGGCGGTTTTCCTTATGACGAAAAGCTCGACAATGACGAGTATGACACGCAGATGTATGCGCTGCAAAAGCAGCTCGTGCTGCATCAGGCGCATATGGCCAAGGCGGGCACGCGGACCATCATCCTGTTCGAGGGCCGGGACGCCGCCGGCAAGGGCGGCACGATCGAGCGGTTTTTGGAAAACCTCAACCGGCGTTATAATTTCTCCGTCGCCCTCGCCAAGCCGACCGAGCGCGAACAAATGCAATGGTATTTCCAGCGCTATATCGACTGGCTGCCCTCCGGCGGGGAAATGGTGCTGTTCGACCGCTCCTGGTACAATCGCGCCGTGGTCGAGCCGGTAATGGGCTTTTGCACGCCGGAGCAAACCGAGCTCTTCCTCGAAGAAGCGCCCGAGTTTGAGAAACGCCTCACCCGCGACGGCATAAAGCTCTTCAAGTTCTGGCTCTCGATCGGCCGCGAAATGCAGATCAAGCGCTTCCACGACCGCCGCCATGACCCGCTGAAAGGCTGGAAGCTCTCACCGGTCGACATCAAGGCATTGGGCAAGTGGGACGAGTATTCGCAAGCGCGCGACCGCATGTTCCGGCTGACCGATACCCAACACGCGCCCTGGACGGTTATTCGCGCCAACGACAAGAACCGGCTGCGTTTGAACGCCATTCGCGTGGTGCTGCATGCGCTTGATTATGAGGGCAAGGATTTAGGGGAAATCGGCAAGATCGATCCCAAGATCGTCATGACGGGGAAGGAATTTTTGGGGGTTAAGGGGAGTAGCGGCTTGCCCGCGACCCAGGGAGACACCCCTTCCGAGCGCCGCTAGGCTCCTACGTCGCCAAGATCTGCTTGCCCTCCCCTCTGAGGGGGAAGGTGGGCATCGCGAGTGTTGCAGCTACTTTTCAAGCGCACCGGCTTTACCCTCCCCCTCAGAGGGGAGGGGACCGTAGCTTAGCCGAAGGCTTAGCGAAGGTAGGGAGGGGGTGAAGAAAGCCCAAGCGCTAGCCTCAAACGCTGAACGCCCATTCGCCCTTGCGCATCACGGGCTCGGTGCTGCCATCGGCGTGGACGCCGTCGATGTCGACCTGGTCCGAGCCGATCATCCAGTCGATGTGGATCAGGCTCTTGTTGCCGCCCTGGGCGTAGATCTGGTCGGGGGTCAGTTCCTTGCCGCCTTCGAAGCAGTCGGCGTAGCACTGGCCCATGGCGATGTGGCAGCTGGCGTTTTCGTCGTAGAGCGTGTTGTAAAAGAGGATGCCCGAGGCCGAGATCGGCGAGGAATGGGGCACAAGGGCCACTTCGCCGAGGCGGCGAGCGCCTTCGTCGGTGTCGAGCACCTTGTTGAACACTTCCTGGCCCTTGGTCGCCTTGAGCTCGACCAGGCGACCTTCTTCGAAGCGGGCCTGGATGTTTTCGATCAGCGTGCCGTTGTGCGAGAGCGGCTTGGTCGCCGCGACCGTGCCTTCAACGCGGAGGCGATGCGGCGTGGTGAACACTTCCTCGGTCGGGATATTGGGGTTGCAGGTAACGCCATTCTTGGCCTCCGAGGCGCCGCCTTTCCAGCGGTGACCATCGGCGAGACCGACGCTGAGATCAGTGCCCGGTCCGCTATATTTGAGCGAGGCGAACTTCTTGCCGTTGAGCCAGGTCCAGCGCGCCTTAAGGTTTGCATTATGCTGCTGCCAGGCGGCGATCGGGTCGGCCTGGTCGACGCGCGATGCTGCAAAGATGGCGTGGGCGAGTTTGCCGATCGCGACATCCTCGGGGTCGTTGGGGAAGACCAGCTTGGCCCAATTGGGCGTCGGGTAGGAAACGATGTTCCAGTTGATGTCGAAGCCGGTGATCAGCTCCAGCGCCGGGCGATAGGCGGCCGAATTGGCGCGGTTGGCGCGCGACACCTTTTCAGGGTCTTCGTTGGCCAGCATCATCGGATTGTCGCCCGAGATCGCGAGGCGCGCGGCATTGTTCTTGTAGGCCTCCGCCATTCCCGAATAAAGCCAGCCGGCGGCGCGGTCGAAGCTCGCATCCTTGGCATAGCGGAAGCGAGCGAGCGTCGTTTCCTCGTCCGAATAAATGGTCGTCACGAGCCCGGCGCCAGCCTTATAGGCATGCTCGGTGATGCGACGCACCAGGGGCGCGGCGGTCATCGGGGCGGTGATGATGAGGTCCTGGCCCTCGGCCAGCTGCAGGCCGACCTTGATGGCGACTTCGCCGAGCTTGTCGAGTTTACTCTGGTCGATGGGAGAATTGCTCAAGGGAAACGCCTTCTTGGTCTTGAATCGGTGGGGCAAAGCCTAGCGCCCTGCCCCGCCCGGCGCCACCCCGGCAATAATCGCAAAATTGGTTGATCAGGATCAAGCGGACGCCTGTCCATCGGCGCGACATCTCCATCCAGCAACAGGAGATATCGCCATGCTTTTCATCGCCGCCATTCTTGCCGTTTTCGCCGCCTTCGGTGTTGCCTTGAGCTACGCCAACTTTGCCACGCGGGAGATTGCTGCCCCCGGGGCGCGGCCTCTTCACTAGCGCACAAGAAAACTTCCGATTGGCAACGGCGAACGGTTTGGCTACAAACCGTTCGCCGCTTCATTTTCAAGCATAGGGAGGCGTCTGATGGCAGCAGTGATGAACCCTCCCACATGTGGCACGCGACGCTAGCGCGTCTCGCCCGGGCTCCTTAGCCACTTTCTCCCCTCGCTCCGCCCGCAGCCTTTCTCGCTGTGGCACCCCGTTTCCCAAAAGGAACCGCTGCCGGACAACGGCACCGGAATGCCATCATGAGTCAAAAGAAACTCTTTCAGGCCAATGCCTTCCGCACCGTGCTGGGCTTTACCTTCCGCCACTGGGCCAAGCAGCCGCTGCGCGCCTCGCTGATCGCGGCCCTGGTGCTGGCGGCAACGCTTGCCGAAGCGTTCAGCCCGATCTTTGCCGGCCGCCTGGTCGATGCCGTTGCCTCCGGAAGCGGCGACGATGTTGCCAACTGGGTGCCGGCCGTCACCGCCTTCTTCACCATGACGGCGCTTTACCTGTCGTCCGTGCTGCTGCGGCAGTTCGTTTATTTCAACATCATTGCCTTCACCCTCAAGGTCATGAACGACGTCATCACCGACGCTTTTCACCGGGTGCAGCGCTTTTCGACGGACTGGCACGCCAATAGCTTTGCCGGCTCCACGGTGCGCAAGATCACGCGCGGCTCTGGTGCCATCGATCTCCTCAACGACACCTTGCTAGTCGCGCTCCTGCCATCGCTGGTCATGCTGGTCGGGGCAAGCGTCATCCTCGGCCTCTTCTGGCCGGTCATGGGCTTGGTCGTCGGGCTCGGCTCGGTGCTTTATGTCGGCGTCACCGCATGGCTGTCGACCAGCTTCGTCGCCCCGGCGGGCGCTTTGGCCAATACATGGGACACGCGCATGGGTGGCGCGCTGGCCGATGCGGTGAGCTGCAATTCGGTGGTCAAGGCCTTTGGTGCCGAAACGCGCGAAGAGACAATTCTCAGCCGCGTCGTCGGCAAGTGGCGGAAGCGGACGCGGCGCGTGTGGCAGCGGGGCACGCTCAATGGCGGGGCGCAGGGCCTGATGATGGCCCTAATGCAGGCAGCCATTTTGGGTACGGCGCTGCTGCTGTGGCAGCGCGGCGCGGCGACGCCGGGCGACATCACCTTTGTCCTTACCATGTTCTTCGTGCTGCAGGGGCACCTGCGCGATGTCGGCATGCATATCCGCAATCTGCAGCGCTCGGTCAACGATATGGAGGAACTGGTGGCGCTCGACAGCCAGAGCCTTGGCATCGAGGACAGGCCGGGTGCGCCGGCGATCCGGATCGGAGCGGGCGCGATCGCCTTCGATCACGTCACCTTCCAGTACGGATCGCATGCGACGCCTCTCTACCGCGACTTTTCGGTGCGCATCGCTCCCGGCGAGCGGGTTGGTCTTGTCGGCCATTCCGGCTCGGGCAAGACGACCTTCGTCAAGCTGATCCAGCGGCTCTACGACATCAACAAGGGTGCCATCACCATCGACGGGCAGAACATTGCCGATGTGCAGCAATCGAGCCTGCGCGGCCAAATCGCCATCGTGCAGCAGGAGCCGATCCTCTTTCACCGCACCCTGGCCGACAACATCGCCTATGGCCGGCCCGGTGCGAGCCGCGCGGAGATCGAGGAGGCGGCCCGCCAGGCCAATGCGCATGACTTTATTGAAAGCCTGCCTAAGGGCTACGAGACCATGGTGGGCGAACGGGGCGTCAAGCTTTCAGGCGGCGAGCGGCAGCGTGTTGCCATCGCCCGGGCCTTCCTGGCCGATGCGCCGATCCTGATCCTCGATGAGGCGACGTCGAGCCTCGACAGCGAAAGCGAGGTACTGATCCAGCAGGCGATGGAACGGCTGATGGATGGCCGCACGACGCTGGTGATCGCCCACCGGCTCTCGACCGTGCGGGCTCTTGATAGGTTGCTGGTGTTCGACAAGGGTAAGATCGTCGAGGAAGGCAGCCATGAAACCCTGATCCGGCTTCAGGGCGGAATCTATCGTCGCCTGTTCGAACGCCAGGCGCTCGAACTGACCAAGGGTCTTGTTGCGTGAATGGAGAAGGCGCCCGAGGGCGCCTTCTCTCAGGTCGCGTCGCGATCTTCCTGCCGGTAGATTTCCTTGGTCGCGCGCTCGGTCACTACCTTTTCGGTGACCGTGCGATTGCGATTGCGCAGGAGCCCATAGATCATGGCTGATGCCAGAACGATGACGCCGATCGTAACCAAAACTGCCCAGATGGACTGTCCGCCATATTCCATGGTGTGTCTCCTTTGGGGGAAGAACGGCGGCACCGAACAAGAGTTGCGATCAAAAGACGCGGTCGCCCGCTTCTTCCATGTAGGCGAGCTCTTCGGGCGTGCTGGTCCGGCCGAGCGCCGCGTTGCGTTTGGGAAAGCGGCCGAAGCGGGCGATGGTGTCGCGGTGCTTGCGCATGAAGTCGAGCTGGTCGGCATTGCCATGGGCTTCAAAGAGCCTGACGCCCTCGGCCTGGATTACGAGGGACTCGGCGTGCATGAAGGGCATGTAGATGAACGCGGCCTGTTCGCGCGCCACAGCATCGTCGGCGCCGGTGGCAATGGCTTCCTGCGCCAGTACCAGCGCCATCTTGTCCTGCGCGAAAGCTTCGGCACTGCCGCGATGGAGTTGGCGGGAGAATTGGTCGAGCACGATGATTTCGGCCAGCCGCCCTTCCGGCGTTTCCCGCCACGCCCAGGCTTCGCCACGCGCCACGGCGGGGTGGAGGTCGGTGAAGCGCTCGGCAAGCGCTGTGTCGAAATCAGGCTTGCCGCCGAACCAGTCGTCCTGGCCGTGTTCGATGAACCAGAACTGAAGGACGTCTGCGTAGGGCTGCATGCCGATCTCCGGTTGGATTTAAGCCCTTGAACCATGCCCGACCCCGGTTGTCACCCCGGCCTTGAGCCGGGGCCCATCCCGAGATCTCAAGATGGGCCCCGGGTCAGGCCTGGGGTGACAGCCGGTGGGTGAGGCAACAAAGAGCTCGATTTACGCAGCCAGCTCTAAACGAATGCGATTGCCAAAAGGATCGGCTGTTTCGAGCGCATTGCCGACGATCTCGAGCGGCGCACCGGCCGTGCGCAGGCGTTCCTGCAGTGCTGCAAAACTTTCATCATCAGGAAGCGTGATGGTGAACCAGCGGAGACCAGCCGCGCCTGCGGGTGGCAGGGCAGCATTGGGCCCGGACCAGATGTTGAAGGCGAGCGTATGCGGCATGTAGTTAAGCCCGACATCGCCCATGCCAAAGCTTTCGATGAGGAGGAAGCCGGCAAAGCCGAGCACGTCGCGATAAAAGTCCATGGCCCTGTGCAGATCGCCGACATGGACATGCACATGGCCGATGCGCGTTCCTGCCGGCATGCGCGGGGCAAGCACCGGGTTAGTGCCGAGTTCACCCAGCAAACCATCGAGATCGATGGGCTCGCGGCCCGAATGCGGCTTGCCTTGGGTCGTCACGGCATAGGTCTGGCCCTTGTCGGGATCGCCCAGCGTGCCGCGCCAGGGCGTTTCGAAGGTGATCTCGATGCCGTTGCCGTCAAGATCCCAGAGGTAGATGGCTTCCGACACGAGGTGATCGGTCGGCGAGATGCGCACATTGCGTTGCAGCGCACGAACAGCCATCTGCGCAAGGTCGGCACGGGCGGGCACGTGGATGGCGACATGATAAAGCCCGATGGTGCGCGGCACGACCGGCCGCGTCGCGCCGGTTTCGAGCACGATCAGCGGCACGCCGCCGGCACCCATGACCAGGGCATTGCCCTGTTCTTCGAGAAGGTCCAGGCCGACCACATCCTGCCAGATGGCCAGCGCCTTGGCGCGTTCGGTGACGGCAAGATGGACCGGCCCGAGCTTGGTGGTCAGCGGCAGGATGGGAAGGGAGCGGACATTGGTCTGGACGGATGTGTCGATCATTGATGCCTCCATGGGCTGTTGACCCTATTTAGTCACGCCGCCCGCGCGATAGTAAGAGAACCGACCACGAAGACTTTGTTCGTTGAACCAAGACCAATGCCAGAAACTTTGCCCAAAGTCTTTTTCGACCGTCCAGTGCTCGATGTTTCGCGCGAGCTGATCGGCGCGACCCTGTCGTTCGGCGGCGCTGGTGGACGGATCGTCGAGGTCGAAGCCTATGACGAGAGCGACCCGGCCTCGCACAGTTTCCGCGGGCCCTCCCCGCGCAACGCGGTGATGTTCGGTGCGCCGGGGCACGCCTATGTCTACAAGATCTACGGCATCCACTTCTGTCTCAACTTCGTTTGCCAGCCCGGCAGCGCGGTCCTCGTTCGCGCCCTTGAGCCGACGCATGGCATTGCGCAAATGACGGAGCGGCGCGGCGGCTTGCCCGACCGGCAGCTCTGCTCAGGTCCGGGAAAACTGGCGCAGGCGCTCGGTATCGACCTCAAGCAAAACGGCTTGCCGCTCGACGAGGCGCCCTTTGCGCTTCTTGCTGCCGATACCGTGCCGGAGATCGCGACCGGCCCCCGTATCGGCATCACCAAGGGCGTCGACACGCCGTGGCGCTTTGCCCTGCATGGCTCGCGCTATCTCAGCAAACCCATCGTGTGAGCGCGGCAGCTTAAACTTTTTCGCAACCCGCGGCGCCTTGAGCCATTGCAGCTCCCAGAGACCGGTACGCGTCAACCGGACATGGTGGCATATGGAACGGAGATGGTTTTTCCGGTTTCCCGCTCCGGCCAACGAATTGGCAGCCGAGTCATTATCCCACCCGTACCGGTCTCATCTCATCCATGGAGTTCACGCCATGCCACAGGGTGACAAATCCGCCTATACCGACAAGCAGAAGCGCAAGGCCGAGCATATCGAAGAAAGCTATGAGGCCAAGGGCGTCGGCAAGGAAGAAGCCGAGCGCCGAGCTTGGGCAACCGTAAACAAGGACGATGGCGGCGGCAAGAAATCGGGTTCCGGCCGTGGCAAGGATACAGGCCACCCCGCTGCCCACAAGGGCGGTGAAAAGGGCGGCAGGGCTTCCTCCAGCCGCTCGGCCGCAGATCGCTCCGCATCCGCCAAGAAGGCGGCGGCGACGCGAAAGCGCAATGCCGAGCATCACGCACACTGATCTGCGGCCCTCGCCTCGCGGGGGCTTTTTTATGAGGACCGTCATGAGCGACCAGATCAATCCGCCCCAGGTGCAGGATCACCAGCCCGGCCGCGAAACCGAAATGCACCCCAAGCCGCAATATATGCCGCGCTATCCTGGCAGCGGCCGACTCAAGGACAAGGTGGCCATCGTAACCGGTGGCGATAGCGGCATCGGCCGCGCCGTCGCCGTGCTGTTTGCGCGCGAAGGCGCCGAAGTGGCCCTGGTCTATCTCGAAGAAACCGAGGACGCCGCCATAACTGCTGATGCCATCAAGGCCGAGGGCAAGCAGGCGCTGCTCTTGCGCGGCGATGTCGGCGACAAGACCTTTTGCGACAATGTCGTGGGCCAGGTGATCGAGCAGTTCGGCAAGCTTGATGTGCTCGTCAACAATGCCGCCGAACAGCACCCAAAAAAGGACGTCGAGGAGATCACGCCGCAACAGCTGCGCGAAACCTTCGAGACCAACCTTTTCGGCTATTTCTACATGGCTCAGGCCGCCCTGCCCTACCTTGGGGAAGGCTCGGCCATCGTCAACACGACCTCGGTCACCGCCTATCGCGGCTCGCCGGAACTGGTGGACTATGCCTCGACCAAGGGCGCCATCGTTGCCTTTACCCGCTCACTGTCCGGCCAGCTCGCCGAAAAGGGCATCCGCGTCAATGCCGTCGCCCCAGGCCCGATCTGGACCCCGCTGATCCCGGCGACCTTTGATGCCGAAAAGGTCGCCGAGTTCGGTGCCTCACAGCCGCTGAAGCGGCCCGGACAACCCAATGAGGTCGCGCCGAGTTATCTGTTCCTGGCGTGTGAAGATGCGAGCTACATAACGGGACAGGTGCTGCACCCGAATGGGGGCGAGATCATCAACGGGTAGGTTCGATGGAGACCCCCACCTAGCCTCCCCCCTGAGAAGGGGGAGGAACCTATCCAGTTTGCGACGCCAGCTCGGCAAACTCGGCAGCGCCCCTCCCCTTCTGCAGGGGAGGTTGGGTGGGGGTCACTCCGCGGCCCAATTTCCATACATAATCGGCATCAGGCCCACGAGCGCCTTAAACCGTTCCCAGCTCTTGCGCTCCGGTACGGTCCAGCCGGCTTCGGCGATCGCCGAAAGCCTCGGGAAAACCAGGCGATCGAAAATGGCGCGGTCGGTCATCGATTCCGACCAGATGCAGCTCTGGATGCCGAGGAGGTGCTTCAGTCCTTCTTCAGAAAACCCGTCGCGGGCTTCGAACTCATAGGTTTCCTGCGGGCCGGACCAGCCGGCCCAGCCGGCACCGGGCTCGGCCCAGCTCACGCCATTGGCCATGTCGAGATAATAGCGTTGGCCGGGCGAGACGACGATGTCGAAGCCGCGTTCGGCGAGGGCGGCATTGATCTCAACATTGCGCCAGCCGATGACATAGGAATTGCTCTTGTCCACGGCATCGCCATGGGCCGCTTCTTCCCAGCCGCCGGTCACGGCACCCTTCCCGGCTATATACTTGTGCACGCGGCGGATGAACTCGGCCTGGATCAAGGCCGTGGGCGAGCCCTCGATTTCGTCGGCGCCATGGTGGTTGCCGAGCTGGTTGAACTGCGCCTCATGCTTCTTGCGCAGCTCTGGCCCGCCCATCCGTTCGATCATGTCGAGCGCCAGCGGCGAGCCGGACCAGGCGGCAAGCGGCACTTCGTCGGCGCCGAGATGGAAGACGCCGGCCGGGAAGAGGTCGAGCACTTCGTCGACGATGTTGTTGACGAAGTCGTAGACCGGCTCGTGGGCAGGGTTGAGACTGTTGTTGGGGAAACCCTGGACCGACTGGTATTCGCCCTTTTCGGCCGGATCACGCAGATGCGGCAGCGCCTGCAAAGCCGCATAGAAGTGGCCCGGCATGTCGATCTCGGGGATGATGCTGATGCCCAGGCTTTCGCCCAGCGCGACGATCTCGCGCACCGTCTTCTTGCTGTAAAACCCGCCCGTCGCCTGCGGGCCAGAGCCCAGGAGCGGCGGCAGCGCCTTGCCATGGCCACGCCAGGCGGCGATTTCGGTCAGCTGCGGATAGGCATCGATCTCGAGGCGCCAGGCCTCGTCCTCGGTCAGGTGCCAGTGGAACTTGTTCATCTTGTTCCAGGCCATGATGCGGATCAGGCGGCTGACCTCGGCGCCGGTGTAAAACTGACGCGCCACGTCGAGATGCGAACCACGGAACTTAAAGCCGGGCTCGTCGCTGATCGTGCCGCCCGTCGGAAAGGTGAACGTGCCCGGATATTGCCGCGCGCCGCGCAGCATATGGCCCAGGGTCACGAGACCATAAAAGAGGCCGGAATAGCCGGTCGCCGAAACGGTCGCGCTATTCTCCTCGAAGCTGAGCTCATAGGCTTCCTCGCCAAGCCCGGCTTTTTCCACCACATGCACCGGCATGCCCGCTTCCGAGGCCGGGCGCACGATGGCTTCGACCGGAAAGAGCTCGGCGGTCAGATTTGCAAAAGCCTGCCCAGCGCGTGTCGCCAGCGGCCCCTTGGCGTGAAGCTCGAAACCGACCGGCGCGATCCGGCTGCCGGTTGTTGCAACATGCCTCGGCCAGGGAATGATGGAATGGGCCACCGGCGCCGTGGCCGGCACCGGAAACTTGGCTGCGCCCTTCAGAAGCGGCGAGTTGTGGCCCTTGCCCTGCGTCGGCGTGGTCTGGATCGATACGACGCTGCCGTCTTCGAGCACGACATAAGCGGCATTGGCGCCATCGCTCCAATGCCGCAGGCCATAGGACAGGCCACGCGCCGTCGCCGTCCAAGTTTGGCCCGGCTGCAGTACGAAACCGTCGGGCGGCGCAATCATCGTGTGGTTGGAAAGGCGCTTGAGCAGCTTGCCGTTTTCGAGAGTGGCGGTCGGGTCGATGCGGGCGGGACCCGAAAAGCCGAGCTGGAAATTGGAGACCGGCGTGTCGCCGGTATTGGTCAGCTCCAGGCCATAGCCGAGCGGCTCGCTATCGGTTGCGGGGACCAGGTGGTGACGAGAGAGAAAGAGGGCATTTTTTCACTTCTTAGTAGACCTCATCCTGAGCTTGTCGAAGGACGAGGTCGTGGCAGGATTTCGTGGCTGCGACCTCGTGGTTCGACTGGCTCACCATGAGGTCTAGGGCGAGTTCAATCCCCCAGCGGCTGAGCGTCGTCGCCGTCGCGATTGACGACGAGCTGGTGCTTGATGCGCCGCATGCTGGCGATGGCCTGTGGGCCAAGGCGCGTGGCAACGGTCTGGGCAAGGACGTCGACCGTGGCGAGGAAGGCATAGCGGCCGGGGGTCGGCCGCAGGATGTCGGAATTTTCGTGCCAGTTGACCGGCAGAAGAATGTCGCATTGGTGCGAGACCATGGAGCCCGAGCGCGTCGCAACGATCCGGGTGAGCCCATATTCGCCGGCTACGGTCAGCGTCTTGGCCAATTGCGCATTGTTGCCCGAAAGCGAAAAGGCGACGATGACGGTCCCTGCGGGGGCCGCGGCGACGCGCATGAGCTGCAACTGGTGATCGTCGGTCGAGGCGACCTTGAGGCCGAGCCGGAACAGCCTTGCCTCGACTTCACCCGCCATCATCGACGAGGCGCCGCCGGAGCCGAAGGCTAGGACGAAATTGGATTTGACCACGCTTTCGGCCGCGCGTTCGACAGCCTGGAAATCGAGATTGTCGAAGGTCTCGTAGATGATCGACTGGATGCCGTTGACCACGCCCTGGGCGATTTCCGGCACGCTGGTCGGGCCGGCAGTCGGGGCGAAGTAACGCTGGCCGACAAAGCGGGACTGGGCCAGACGTACCTTGAAATCGGCATAGCTGTCGCAGCCGAGCCGCCGGCAGAAACGCGTCACCGTCGGCGGCGACACATCGGCCTGTGAGGCCAGATCGACAATGCTCATCTTGAGCACGCTATCGACATCGGCAAGGACGATCTCGGTCAGCGCCCGTTCGGAGCGCGTGAAGGCGTCCTTTTCGGTCTGCAAGAGGCCGACTATGTCTGCCATTGCCTCTCCTCCGGCCAGCACGCCTTAGTAGACGGCAAGGCCCTTGCTGTCGAAGAGGTGGGCGGAGGCGATAGGGAAGCTGAGCTCGATCGGCTTGCCATCGACGAGATCGGGATTGCCTTCGAAGAGCCCGGTAAACGCCTCGCCGCCGGGAAGCGTCGCATAGGTAATCGAGTGAATGCCCAGCTGTTCGACGATATTGGGCGTGATCGTCAGCGTGAACTGGCCGGCGCCGAGCTTGAGATGCTCGGGGCGAATGCCCAGGGTCACGTCCTGGCCGGCGACGGAAGTGCTGGTGCGCGGCAATTCGATGATGCCAAGCTGGCCGAGATCGACCACGACGGTGCTGCCATTGGCTGCGCGCACGCGGCCATTGATGAAGTTCATCTTGGGCGAGCCGATGAAGCCGGCAACGAAGATATTGTCGGGGCGATGATAAAGATCGAGCGGCGAGCCAACCTGGGCGATGGTGCCGGCATCGAGCACCACGATCTTGTCGGCCATGGTCATGGCTTCGACTTGGTCATGGGTGACGTAGATCATGGTCGAGCCGAGCCGCTTGTGCAGTTCCATGAGCTCGATGCGCATTTCGGAGCGGAGCGCCGCGTCGAGGTTGGAGAGCGGCTCGTCGAAGAGGAAAATCTTGGGCTGGCGGACGATGGCGCGGCCGATGGCGACGCGCTGGCGCTGGCCGCCGGACAGCTGGCCGGGGCGATGCTGGAGGCGCGACTCGAGCTGCAGCACCTTGGCCGCCGCGCCGACACGCTTGTCCACTTCGGGCTGCGGCAGCTTTTCGACGCGCAGTGGGAAAGCGATGTTTTCGTAGACGCTCATATGGGGGTAGAGCGCGTAGCTCTGGAACACCATGGCGATGCCGCGCTGCACCGGGGGCAGATCGTTGACGACCTTGCCGCTGATGGCGATCTCGCCTTCGCTCACATCCTCGAGCCCGGCGATCATGCGCAAGAGCGTGGACTTACCGCAGCCGGAGGGGCCGACGAACACGACGAATTCGCCTTCGCTGACCTCAAGGTCGATGCCCTTGATGATGCGCGCATCATTGAAGCTTTTTTCGAGATGCTTGAGGCTGAGCTGCGACATGGCACGCGGTCTCCGGAAAAGATTGGGGCGCCGCCGCCCCGAAGGGCGACGGCTAAGTCTGGGAGGACTTTACTTGTACTGCTCGAGTTCGCCGGCGGCCTTGGTGAGGGCAGCAGCGGGTTCGGCAGCGCCGGTGACGACGGACTGAACCATTTCGATCATGACATTCTGGAAGCCGATATAGTCGGTCAGGAGCGGCTCGGGACCCCCGAATTCGATGCCGTCGATGAAGGGCTTCCAATAGGCGTTCTCGGCAACCAGCGTATCGACGCCAGCGGACGGACGGAGCGGGGTGAGGCCACCTTCGCTCAGTTCATATTCGAGCTGGTTGTCGGGCGAGGTCAGGAACTTGCCGAACTCGATGACCTTGTCTTCCTGGCCCGTGCCCTTGAAGACGGCGAGCGAGTCGGTGATCAGCAGCGTACCCGGGCCTTCGGCGGACGGGCCGGTCGGCAGCGGGGCAACGCCCCAGTTGATGCCGGCTTCGGTGCCGCGGCCGGCGCAGCTGACCGAGCAGTGCATCATGGCAACGCCGCCGTCGAGCCAGATGGCGCGGACTTCGTTCTGCTCGTAAGCGGTCGGACCTTCTTCGGAGTAAGGAACGATGTCCTTGAAGGCGGTCAGGGCAGCGAGGTTTTCCGGCGAGTCGAGGACGATGTTGCCATCGGCGTCGATGACCTGGCCGTTGTTGGTGTAGATCCAGTGCAGGAACCAGTGCATGGTGCCGTCAAAGGTCTTGGCGATCATGCCGAAGCCGGCAGCATCGGTGTTTTCGGTGATCTGCTTGGCGAAAGCGATCTCTTCTTCCCAGGTCTTGGGCGGGGTTTCCGGGTCAAGGCCGGCTTCTTCGAAGAGGTCCTTGTTCCAGAACAGGGCCTTGGTCGAGAAGGCGACGGGGATGCCCCACTGGGTGCCGTCGAACGTCACGGTTTCCGGCACGTAGTTGTAGTAAGCGGCCTTTTCTTCATCGGTCATCGGCACCGGAACGATGAGGTCGTTCTGGGCAAACTGCTTGAGCGTGCGCGAACCGACATAGGCGATGTCAACTGGCGTGCCGGCAACGGCGAGCGTCGTCACCTTGTCCTGGCACTGGCCCCAGCCGACGAGCTCGGGAGCAACCGGGTAGTCGGGGTTTGCAGCGGTCCACTCTTCGAAGAGGCGGGTATAGACCGGGGTCACGACGTCGCCGCAAAGGATGATGTTGATTTCTTCGGCCTGGGCCATGCCTGCCAGCCCGGTGGTGCCGGACAGGGCGACAAGTGACGCCAGGAAGATGCGCTTGGTATTCATGTTGATTTAGTCTCCCTTGTGATGCGGCTCTTTCGAGACCGCTTTTCCCTCAGCCCTGCCCCCTCGGGCACGGCGTCCGAAACTGGTATTGCGCTACTGTTTGACCGCCCCGGCGGTGAGGCCGGCCACGAGGTAGCGTTGCAAGAAAACGATGACGACCATTACCGGCAGGATGCCGACGAAGCTTGCCGCCATGAGCTCGTTCCACTGCACTTCCTGCTTGCCGAAGAAGGCGAAGAGCCCGACCGGCAGCGGCATGAACTCGCTCTTGGAGTTGAAGGTCAGTGCGAAGATGAACTGCTGTGCGTAGGCACCGATAAAGGTCATGATGGCGACCACGACGATGCCGGGCATGGCGAGCGGCAAGATGACGCGACGCAGCGTATAGAGCCGGCTGGCACCGTCGACCCATGCAGCTTCGTCGAGCTCGCGCGGAATGCGCAGCATATAGGTGCGCAGGAGCCAGATCGAGGACGGGATCAGAAAGGCCGCGCCTGGCACGATCATGGCGAAGTAAGTGTTGAGGAGACCGAGGCCCCGCATCAGGCGGAACAACGGGATCAGGAGCACGGCGCCCGAGAACATGTTGACGGCGAGGAACATGCCCAAGAGCAGCCCGGCGCCGGCGAAGTTGAAGCGGGCAAAGGCATAGGCTGCGGGCACCACGACGGCGACGACGATCAGCGTCACGATGGTGGAGATGAAGAACGAGTTGAAGATGTAGAGGCCCAACAGGGGAACCGAGTTCCACATGTTAAAATATGCGTCGAAGGAGCCGTTCTTGGGGATGAAGCTGTAGGGGGTCGAGAACAGCTGCGCCAAAGGCTTTAGCGATACGAGAAAGCCTTCGATGAACGGCGCCAGCACGAAGAACAGGAACACGGCGATGCCGGCGTAAAGCGCCACCACTTCATACCATTGGTAGCGGTCGATCATGGCGCGTGTCGAGCGCGCCTTGACCTTGCGCTGCGGCTTGACCAGCGCGGGGCTATCGACGGCGGCGACTTCGGTGGTGCGGGCGACGTCACTCATTTGGCTTCTCCCTGGCCGAGACGGCGCACGGCGCGGAAATAAACGAGGCAGAAGATCGAAACGAAGATGCAGATCACCACGGCGCGGGCGGCGCCCTCGCCATATTTGCGGCTGCCCATGGCGGTCTTGTAGGTATCGATGATCATCGTCGTGGTCTGGCCGGAGGGTCCGCCATTGGTCAGAATGTAGATGATATCGAAGCTGTTGAAGGTGGCGATGAGCGAAAGGAGGCTCATGGTGATGATGGCCGGCAGCATCAGCGGCAGGGTGATGCGGCGGAAGCGATAGAAGCGGCCGGCACCATCGGTCCAGGCGGCTTCATGTAGGTCCTTGGGGATCGATTGCATGGCAGCGAGGAAATAGATCGTCACCATCGGCACGCCGATCCAGACGTCGGTGACGATGGTGGCCCAGAAGGCAGTATGGCCATAGGCGAGCCAGGCGACCGGCCCATTGGTGATGCCGAAGTTCTGCAGCAGGCCGGAAATCATGCCGAAATTGCCGTTATACATCCATGCCCACATGTAGATGCCGATGGCCATGGGTACGATCCAGGGCGGCATGGTGAGGATGCGGAAAACGGTCTGCCCGGGAATGGCGGCATTGAGCAGCACGGCGCCGCACATGCCGATGATCATCTTGATGGAGACCGAAAAGAAGGTCCAGACCAGGGTGCGGATGATGATTTCGGTAAAATTGCCGGCGCCGAAGATGCGCTGGTAGTTGGCCCAGCCGACCCAGTCATAGGTGGGACGCAACTGCGCATTGGTGAAGCTCAACACCACCGTGTCGAACAGCGGATAGGCAACGATGATCGATATGTAGATGAGGGCCGGAGCCAGCAGAGCGAAAGCAAAGATTGTGGCGCTGCGCGTGCTGGTCATCGGCGTTCTCCCTAATTGCCTCGACCTAGCGCAGCGTCGAAGCGCTGCCAGATCGGGGTCATGTCGACGACGCTCTTGCTGTTCATCGCCTCGTCCATCGATAGCGCCAGAAGTCCGGCTTCAAGCGCATCCACAACGGACACCGGCAGCGGCATGCCTTCAAGCATGTGCTTGAGGATATCCTCCGCCATCTGCTCGTCGGCACCGTAATGGACGGAAATTTCTGAACCGGTATAGGTCTTGTCCGCGAGGCGCTCGGAAGTGCGGCTGTCGGTGACCTTGAAATAGTTGCGGACGAAATCGCCTTCGGCCATCCCCTTGGCGCCGATCACGGCAAAGCGCCGGAAATCGTCGGGCACGTTGAGATTGGTGTGAAAGGTCAGCGCCGAGCCGTTCTCGTACTGCACGATCGCAGTCTGGTAATCGATGATGTCGCCGTCGCTGTCGAAGACCTTTTCCGTGCCTTCCCAGCCGCTGGGCTTGCGGTGATAGACTTCGAGATCGTTGGCGCCCTGCCCTTGCGGGGCGTTTTCGGGCGTAAAGCTCTTGCGTCCGCCAAAGCTTGCGACATAGCGCGGACGGCACCCCATGACCCCGTTGTAAAGGTCGAGGTCGTGGCAGCACTTTTCGAGCATGAAGCTGCCCGAATATTTGCCGTACCGCCGCCAGTCGCGCATGAAGAAGGCGCCATGGTAGGGCGGAATGGTTTCAGAGGCCTCGATCGAGGTCACGTCGCCGATCTGTCCCTCGGCCTGTGCCTTGCGCAGGTCGACATAAAGCGGCGCATAGCGCAGCACGAGGCCGACCATGACATTGTCGGAGCCGTATTGGGCGATGAGTTCGGCAAGCGCCATGGTGTCTTCGACCGAGGTCACAACCGGCTTTTCGGCAAAGATCTTCATGCCGCGCTTAAGGCCAATGCGCAGATGCTCGAGGTGAAGGTGATTGGGGGAGCCGACCATCAGGAGGTCGAGCTTGCCCCCGTCGATCAGCGCTTCAAGATCGGGGTAGGATTGCCCGACCGAAATGCCGTGTTCCTGCACATAGGAAAGGCCAGCAGGATTGGGATCGACATAGCCGACGATTTCAAAGTCGCTCCGGGCAGCGGAGAAGACCCGCGCCAGGTAGCCCAACCGAAATCCAAGGCCAATAATGCCTACCCGCATAGTCCTGACGTTCCCTGCTTGTCTGCCTCCAGCCTCTTCTTGGGCCAGTTTCAGCTGTAAACAATTTTCAAGACTAGGCGCCTTGTTGAAACAATGTCAACATAGATTAGCGCCGATGACAATACCAATTTAAGCCACTTTTTGCTGTGCCCAAAGCGGCATCACACTGCTGAAAATCTGCACTATACCGCCAATTTGCAGAAGGGATGGGTGTGGACAAGATTTGCGAAAAAGCGCAGCATGTTGCAATTGGTATCCATCTGGCATCAACTTGCTGATGACAGCAGGATGACCACTCTGAAAAAATTCAACAGAAATGACGGACGTGCCGCAGGCGCGTCCGCATGTGGACCGAACCGATGAGCCTATCGACCAATCCCTTCCCCAACGATGCCGATCGATCGGCAATCTGGACCATGCTGGTGCCGCGCGACATCAAGGCTTTCGTCAATGCCGACTGGTCGATGGTGGAAGGCGACTTCGTTGCCGACGACTTTATGGGCATCAACGGCAACAAGAAAGACAATCCTGACGGCTGGACGATCAGTTATCCGACATTGGCCGATTACCGCGACGAATGGGTCCGCCAGGCGCGCGAAGGCCAGTCCGTGGTCTATGCCGAAGACCAGGAGGCGGGCATTCACCGGGCCACCAGCCTGACCGAAATCGAGATCACCGGCGAGCGCGCCGTCGCGCACAAGAAGTTCGATGGCGAGATCAAGCTCGCCGATGGCGGCGTCGACCGGCTCAATTGGCAGACGCTCTACTTCTGCCGCAAGGTCGACGGCCAGTGGAAGCTGACGGGGTTCGTCGGTTACTTGCCGTATCCGATGGGCTCGACGACGTCCCGCTAGGGCAAATTGCTCCAGTGGAGCAATTTTGAGGCGGCGAGGCCATGAGAGCTACGCTCGAATGGCGTGCGCGCCCCCTCATCCGCCCTTCGGGCACCTTCTCCCGCGAGGGGAGAAGGGGCACTGCGGGTAGGGCGCTACCGGTTGCCCTTCTCCCCTGCGGGAGAAGGTGGCTCGCGTGAGCGAGACGGACGAGGGGTTTCTTCAAGGATCATGATGCTTTCACCGACCCGCCTCGTCATGCTGGTGTTCTTTCTCCAGCCGATCGCCTTCGGCTCCTGGCTGCCGCGTATTCCCGAAGTCCAGGCGGCGCTGGGGCTTGGTCCGGCTTCGCTGGCACTGGCCTTGTTGGGCCTGCCCTGCGGCACGCTTGTCACCCTGCCCTTTGCCGGTCCGCTGGTGGGCCGGATTGGCGCGCGCCGCCATCATTGTCGGCTTCATCCTTTATTCTTTCGCCATCAGCCTGCCGGTGCTCGCTCCAGATCCGATCCTCTTGTTCGTGGCGCTGATGTGCGTCGGCTCGGCCATGTCCTTTGTCGAGCTGGGCCTTAACGTCGAGGCCGATCTCGTCGAAAAAGCCAGCGGCAAGCTGATCATGAACACGGCGCACGGTTGTTGGTCGCTGGGATCATGGCGGGCAGTTTGATCGGCTCGGGTTTTGCCGCCATCGACCTCATGCCCGCCATTGCCGTGCCGCTGGTCGCGATACTGGTGCTGCCCCTGGCGCTGCTCAACGGCTATGCGCTGCCCAAACTTTCAGACGCGCCCCATGCCGGAGAGGAAAAGCGTTCGGCCTGGTCGCTGCCCAGCCCCGCACTCCTCGGCATTTGCCTCTTCGTTTTCGGCATCACCATGACCGAAGGCGCCATGGCCGACTGGTCCGCCATTTTCCTCCGAGATGCGCTCGATGCGGAAGGCGGGTTTGTCGGGCTCGGCTATTCTGTGTTCGCCTTCATGGTCGCGGCCGGCCGCTTTGGTGGCGATACGCTGAAGCGCCGTCTGGGCGGCGTCGCCACCGCGCGGCTCTGCGGAGCGCTGGCCGTGGTCGGCGGCATCGTGCTTTACCTTGCGCCGAGCGTCGAAGTGGCGCTGCTAGGCTTTGGCGTTATCGGCGTCGGCGTTTCGGTCGGCTTCCCCCTGGCCGTGACCGCTGCTGCGGGACTGGGCGATCGCGCCGCTTCTGCCAATGTCGCCGTACTCTCCTTTGTGGCGCTGACCGGCTTTCTGATCGGACCGCCGTTGATCGGCTTTATCGCCGAGCATAGCGGCATCCGCTTCGGCATTGCCTGCGTGATCCCGGTCCTGCTGATCAGCCTGTTCCTTACCGGGCGGCTCGCGCCCCGAGCCACCACTGCCCCTGCCCATCCCCAAGCCGATGTTCCCGGAGTGCTCTAATGCGCATCGCCGTTGCCGGACTGCATATCGAATGCAGCACCTATAATCCCGTGCTCAATCGCGAGGCCGATTTCCGCGTGCTGCGCGGTCCGGCCATGCTCAAGGATCAGTATTTCGATTTCCTGACGCACTTTCCGGCCGAATTCATCACCGTGCTGCATGCCCGCGCCATTGCCGGCGGGCCGGTGGAGCGCGGCATATACGAGACGTGGAAGGCGGAAATCCTGGCAGGAATCAAGGCTGCCGGCGCGCTGGACGGCGTCTACCTTCCCATGCATGGCGCCATGTTCGTCGAAGGCCTGTTCGATGCGGAGGGCGACTTCATCGCCGCCGTGCGCCAGACGGTCGGGCCCGACGTGCTGATCTCGGCCAGCTACGATCTTCATGGCAATGTCAGCCAGCGCATTGTCGACGCACTCGACATGTTTTCGACCTATCGCACGGCGCCCCATATCGACGTGCAGGACACGATGCGCCGCTCGGTCACCATGCTGGTCCGTGCCCTGCGCTCGGGCAAAAAACCGCTTGTCGCCTGGGCCCCGGTTCCGGTGCTTCTGCCGGGTGAACGTACCTCCACCCAGGACGAGCCGGCGCGGTCCTTCTACACGCAAATCCACGAGATCGAAGAGCCGACCGGCATCTGGGATGCTTCCTTCCAGGTCGGCTATGTCTGGGCCGACGAGCCCCGCGCCACCGCCTGCGCCGTGGTCACCGGCACCGACCGCGCCGCCATGACGGCAGCAGCCACCAGGCTGGCGCAAGGCTATTGGGACGTGCGCGAAAAATTCGTGTTCGGCATGGAGACCGGCTCGATCGAGGACTGCGTCGACCAGGCGATCGCCAGCGCGACCCACCCCGTCGTGCTTGCCGAATCCGGGGACAACCCCACCGGCGGCGGCGTTGGCGATCGTGCCGAGGTGCTGGCGGCGCTGATCGCCCGCGACGCACAGGGCGTGATCTTTGCCGGCATCACCGATAAGGCCGCGACCGAAGCCGCCTATGCTGCAGGCATTGGCGCGACGGTGTCGCTTCATATCGGCGCCAGCCTCGATCCTTCCAGCACACCGGTCGATGCGAACGCCGAAGTGGTGTTCTTGCTCGAAACCGCCGAGCCACGGCTGCGCGAAGCGGTGGTGCGTATTGGCGGCATCGAGCTTGTGCTCACCGCCCGGCGCCGCCCCTTCCACAATATCGTCGATTTCACCCGGCTCGGCCTCGACCCGCATGCGGCCAGGATCATCGCGGTCAAGTCGGGGTATCTCTCGCCCGAACTCGGACCGATCGCCAATCCCGGCATCATGGCCCTGTCGCCCGGCGTCGTCGACCAGTTCGTCGAGCGCACCGAGCGCAAGCATACGCCGCGGCCGAGCTTTCCATTCGATCGCGATTTCGCCTTCACGCCAGTGGTAAAGTGGTCGGCCCGCGCCAGCTAGATTTTGGCAGCCTCGACCAGCGCGCGAACCATTGTCATGCTGGTGCTGCGGCGGCCTGGGCTTGCGAACACAAGGCGTGCTGCGGCGGCGCTCGCCGGTTCTGCCGCCACGGCACAGGCGCCGTGAAGCGCGGCGAGCGGCACGCGGGCAAGAATATCGGGCGCCGATGATCCGTTGACGCCGGAGCCGGCCATGATGGTGATCCGACCAGCGGCAACGCGATGCGCCAGGGCTATATCGTCGATGCCCCCGAGCGCCGTGTGCTTGCGACCCGATGTCAGGATGGTGTCGAAGCCGAGCGCTATCGCCTGCTCCACCGCCTCCGCCATGTCCGGCACGAGGTCGATGGCGCGATGGAGCGTTGCCTTCATCCCGGTGGCGGCCTGGCGCAGGTGACCCAGCGTTTCCACGTCGAGCCGGCCATCGGCCAGGCTTGCACCCAGCACGACCCCTTCGAGCCCCGCTGCCCGGACGGCGGCGATCTCGGCGATCATGGTTTCGATATCGGCCTCGCCGAAGACGAAGTCGCCGGGCCGCGGCCGGATCATGGCGCGCACCGGAACCGGTGCCTTTGCGGCTAGCGTCAGCAGGCCTGGGCTCGGCGTCAGTCCGCCCAGTTCCAGCACCGAGCAGAGTTCGACCCGGCTGGCGCCACCTTCGATGGCGGCTGCAAGGCCTGCCGCATCGTCGACGCAGATTTCGACGATCATGCGAGACCCTCCGAAAAGCCGAGGCTGGCGGCGCCGATCAGTCCGGCATCGACGGTGAGCTGCGCAGGCACGACCAGTGGCCGATCGATGCGGCGCAGGATGCGCGCCCGCACCGCTGCATCCAGCCGCGCGATCAGGACGGGTGCATTGCCCATGCCGCCGCCGACCGGGATGATGTCGGGCCCGACGATATTGATTACCAGCGCCAGCGGCTGCGCCACCAGCTCGACATAGAGATCGACCGTCTGTGCGGCTGCGCCGTCGCCGCTTTCCCAGGCCGCAACGATTGCCGTGCTGGCGAGGTCGGCGCCATGCAGTAGCCGGTGCAATCGCTCGATGCCGCGAGCGGCGCCGACCGTATCGAGGCAACCGCTGAGGCCACAGCCACAGGCGAAATGCGGTACGTCGAAGGGCGGCACGCTGACCTTGGTGGCGACGATGGTCCCGTGCCCCCCACTCGCCCCCGAGCCCACCGGCACCGCGATGGAGCTTGCCATCGACGACGATGCCGCCGCCAACGCCGGTGCCGAGAATGGCGCCGAAGACGACCCGGTGCCCCTGCCCCGCACCGGCATAAGCTTCGGCAAGGACAAAACAATCGGCGTCATTGGCGACGAGCACTTGCCGGCCGAGCGCCGCACCAAGCTCTGCCGCTAAGAACCGCCCATCGACGCAGGGAATATTGGCGACCGTCGCCAAACCGCTTTCGGGATCGACCACGCCGGTGATGGAGATCGCCAGCGGTCCGTCCGGCGCCAGTTCGCCGATGGCGGCGACGAAGGCGTCAAAATCGTCTCGCGGCGTCGGCACGCGGCCGAGCGGCACGAGGTCGCCCAGCCCCCTCGCCCGCGCTGCCTTGATGGTCGTGCCGCCGATATCGAAACAGGTGATCATAGGAGGCTTCTACAAGCCCCGGCGGCAAAGCAAAAGGGAGTGCCCGCAGGAGCACTCCCTCTCATGCGGCAGCGAGGATCCGCCGCCGATCAGGTGAGGATGACGTGCTGAGTCAGTTCCTCGATGGTTGAATCCGCCTTGGCGACATCGAGCACCTTGGTGCCGTGGCTCATGATCACGAAGCGGTCGCAGACCTGGTAGGCGTGGTAGAGATTGTGCGTAACGAGAACGCTCGAAACGCCCTCGGCCTTGAGCTTGAGCACCTGGCCCAGAAGCGCTTCGGTCTCGCGCACGGAAAGGGCCGACGTCGGCTCGTCGAGCAGCAGGACGCGGCGTTTGAAGAAGACGGCGCGGGCGATGGCGACGGCCTGTTTCTGCCCGCCCGAGAGATCGCCGACGAGTTTGTCCGGCGAGTCGATGCCCGAAATGTGCACGGCGCTTTCGAGCACCTGCATGGAGATCTCGCGCATGCGCTTGAGATCGAGCATGCCGAAGCGGTTGGTGAGTTCGCGGCCGAGGAAGATGTTGCGCGAGATCGAGAGCGAGTCCACGAGCGGTGTTCTGGTAGATGGTCTCGATCCCGGCATCTGCCGAGTCCAGCCTGCAGGTGAAATCCTGCTTCACGCCGTCGACCGAGATATAGCCCGAGCTCGGACGGTGGATGCCGGAGATCATGTTGACCGTGGTCGACTTGCCGGCCCCGTTGTCGCCGAGGAGGCCGACGACTTCGCTATGACCAACTTCGAAGCTGAGATCGGTCAGGGCTTTCAGCGGCCCAAAGGTCTTGTTGATGTTGTGCAGCGCCAGGAGGCTCATTCGCGTGCTCCTCCGCGGTTAAGGCCGTGATTGAAGATGGATGCGGCGACGATCAGCGCAGCAATGAACATGTCGAGGTAAAAGCCTGGGGCCCGCATCAGCAGCAGCACGTCGGTAATGGTGAAGATCAGCATGACGCCGAGGAAAACGCCGAGGATCGAGCCGCGGCCGCCGCGTAGGGACAGTCCGCCGATGACGCAGGCGGCGATGGCCTGCAGCTCGAGGCCCGCACCCTGGCCCGGCTGCACAGAGCCGACGCGGGTGGTGGCCAAGATGCCGGCAAAGGCTGCCATGGCGCCGGCAATGGCGAAGGCAATGATCTTGATGCGGCCGGTATTGACGCCGATGGCGGTGGCCGCCGAGCGGTTGCCGCCGGTGGCAAAGACATGATTGCCGAAGCGATGGCGGTGCATCAGGAGGTAAAAGAGCACGCAAAGAGCCACGAACCAGATGAAGGCCGCGTTGATGCCGAGGACGGTGCCGCCGAATATGGCGGCAAAGACCGGGTTGGGATCGAAACGCACCTGCACCGCGCCATTTATCAGAAGCACGGCGCCGCGCCAGAACAACAGGCCGCCGAGCGTCACGATAAAGCTCGGCAGGTTGAAGCGCAGGGTCAGCGCGCCATTGAGGACGCCAATGGCGGCGCCGATCAGGAGCCCGATCGGAGCGGCGATAAAAGCATCGACGCCGTTGCCGACCAGCATGGCCATGACCACGGCGGTGAGCGTATAGACCGAGCCGATCGAGAGATCGAATTCGCCAGCGATCATCAGCACGCCGGCGCCGAGCGCGAGGCAGCCGAGCACCGGCACGGATCGCATCATGATGCCCATATTGGCGGACGACAGGTAGCGGAAGTCGTCCGGGAACAAGAGGCCGGCAAGGATGCAGCCAAGCTGCACCAGGATAAAGACCAGCAGGATCGCCCCGGCCGGCATGGAAAGAAGTTGGTGCAGCCACTCGCCGGTCGAACGCCGAGGCGCCCCGGCTTGAGCATGGGTCAAAACGGTCACGATGGTATCCAATCGTCTGAGACAGGCACTTGGCCGAGGCACCCCCACCCGACCTCCCCCTTCAGGAGGGGGAGGAGCTCGATCTCAGGTCTTGGCTGGATCAGACTCCTCCCCCGACTTACGGGGAGGCTGGGTGGGGGACGCTTCTACCGGTACGAGCCGATCAGCGGCTTGACGGCGCCGATGCGGTCCTGGTCGAGAAAGGCGCCCTGGCCGGTGTCGACATCGGTCGGCGTCAGGCCATAGCGGGCGGCCATAGCGATCATGGCGATCGGGTAGTAGCCCTGGAGGTAGGGCTGCTGGTCCATGGTCGCGAACATGGCGCCGCTCTCGACCGCATCGGCAATTTCTACCGCCAGGTCGAAGCCGCCGAACGGCACTTCGACACCGGCATCCCTGATGGCGCCGGCGCCAACCGTCGAAGTCACCGACCCGGTGCCGAACACGGCCTTGATATTGGGATTGGCAATCAGCGCCTGCGCCATGATGTTCTGCGCTTCGGCGGGATCGAGCCCGGCACGCACGGTTTCGACGGTGATGCCGGCCTCGCCCATGGCCCGCTCGATGCCGCCGCCGCGTGCGACGGCGAAGCTGGCTTCGGGAATTTCGCGCGGGTTGAACACCACGTCGCCTTCCTTGAGGTCGAAGGCTTCGATCATGCGCTTGCCCAGCTCGTAGCCGGAGGCTTCTTCGTCCATGCCGACATAGGCCTGGC
The DNA here is from genome assembly GCF_011058215.1 of Devosia aurantiaca. Lineage (GTDB taxonomy): Bacteria > Pseudomonadota > Alphaproteobacteria > Rhizobiales > Devosiaceae > Devosia > Devosia aurantiaca. Next base: position 985,540 of record NZ_JAALFG010000001.1, on the reverse strand, counting down.
GGCAATTGCCGTCGGCGCCTTCGAGATCGTCATTGTTGAAGCCGATGACGATGATGCCGGCATCCACGGCATTGCAGATACTGTCGTCGAAGGCGTCGGAGCTCGAGATGGCCACGGCAATACCGTTGACGCCGGTTGCGACGGCGCTATCGATCAGGTCGTTCTGGCGTACCGGATCGTTGTTGGCATATTGGACGTCGAGATCGACGTTGAAGGCGGCAGCGGCGTCCTGCGCGCCTTTCACCACCGGATTGAAGAACTGCACGGATGGATCGAGGTAGATGATCATGGTCGCCGAAACCGGCTCCTGATCCTGGGCCAGCGTTGCAACCGGGGCGGCGAGCGCGCAGCCGGCCAGCAAGGCCGCAGTGGTTTTGGTCAGCTTCATGGTGTTAATCCTCCCTTTGGATCGTGCGGGCCTCCTCTGACCCGCTCCGGACGGCGCTTCCGACCAAGAAAACCACCGTCCAATTCCCTCCCGATGGTTCCGGCTCTTGCCCTTTTTGGGCTTAGTGCTGGAACCACGGTTGTGGCCGCCCAAGGGTCATGTGCAGACCCTTGAACTGCGAATATTCGTCAAAGCCATAGCGGCCCAGCTCGCGGCCGGTGCCGCTCTTCTTGTAGCCGCCGATCGGCATTTCGGCGGTGCCGTCGATCACCGAGTTGATCCAGAAGCGGCCGGCCTTGACGCGGCGCGTGGTCTGGATGGCAGTTTCGAGATCGCGCGACCAGACGCTGGCGGAAAGCCCATAGGGCGTACCGTTTGCCAGCGCCACGGCCTCCTCCGGCGTGTCGAAGCCGATGGTCGAGAGCACCGGCCCAAAGATTTCTTCCTGGGCGATGGCCATCTGCGGCGTCACTTTGTCAAAAACGGTGGGGGCGATGAAATTGCCCTTGTCGACCGCGATCTGGTCGCCGCCGAGCAAGAGTTCGGCGCCTTCGGCAATGCCCTTTGCGATGTAGCTCGCGACCTTTTCGGCGTGTTGTTCGGTGACCATGGCGCCGAACTTGCCCTGGCCCAGCGGATCGCCGAAGGGCAGGCGCTTGGAAAGGTCGAGCAGCCGATCGAGCAAAGCCGGGCGGATGGAATTGTGGACGATCAAGCGGCTGCCCGAAATGCAGCACTGGCCGGCATTGTGATAAACGCCATAGGCGATGCCATCGGCGGCGGCCTTGAGATCGGCATCGGCAAAGACGATCTGCGGCCCCTTGCCACCAAGCTCGAGCCCGACTCGCTTGACCGTCGGCGCAGCGAGCGCTGCAAGATGGGTGCCGACGCGCACCGAGCCGGTGAAGGCCAGCACATCGACGCGCGGATCTTCGGCCAGCATCTGCCCGGCGGCGGGACCGGTGCCGGTGATGACGTTGAACACACCGGCCGGGAGTCCTGCTTCAAGCGCGATCTGGGCCAGGCGAATGGTCGTGCCGGAGGTGAATTCGGAGGGCTTCACCACCACGGTGCAGCCCGCGCCCAGCGCCCACGGCACGCGTTCGGAGACGATGATAAAGGGGAAATTCCAGGGCGTGATGATGCCGACGACGCCGGCCGGCTCGCGCAGCACGAGGCCGAGGCGATTGTCGCCAATGGCGTTGTGCGAGTCGCCCTCAAGGCCCCGCGCCATGCCGGCCGCATAGGTCCAGAGGTCGGCGCAATAGCCGATTTCCCCGTCGCCTGCGCAATTGGCTTGCCGGTTTCGAGGCATTCTATGAGGCCCAGTTCGTCCTGATGCTCCAGGATGCCGGCGGCGACGCGATGGAGGATGGTCGAGCGTTCGGCGCCGCTCATGCGTGCCCAGGGACCGTCGTCGAACGCGCGTCGCGCGGCGGCGATGGCGCGGTCGGCGTCTTCGGTGGAGCCGGCGGGCCATGTACCCACCACCTTGCCGCGGTGGCCGGGGCTTTCGCGCGAAATGGTCTCGCCCGACGCCGCGTCCACCTCCTGCCCGTCGATCAGCATGCGATAGCTGCGTTGCGCCGAAAGCCGCGGATCACTAAGGTTGGGGCTCAGAAAATTGCTTTGGAAGCGCGGCTGTACGTTCATCGATCCGGTGAGCCGCAGCCCACCCTCCCTGAGGCAAGAAGGACGCTTGAACGCATCCTGTATGGAATTGTATGGTACCGTATGGCGCTTTGACGATGTCGTCAATGGCGGAGGCGAGTTGTCGTATGAATGTGGAAATGGCCATTGCCGAAAGTGGCGAAAGCGCCGCGGCGACCATCGAAAAGGACCTGCGGCGGCAGATCGTCGAACTCGATCTTTTGCCCGGCACGCGGCTCTCCGAGCAGGACATCGCCAGCCGGCTCGGCGTTTCGCGGCAACCGGTGCGCGAGGCGCTGATCAAGCTCGCCAATTCCCGACTCATCGAAATTCGCCCGCATCGCGGCACGGTTGTGGCCCGCATTTCGGCGCGCGAGATGACCGAGGCGCTGTTCGTGCGCCAATCGGTCGAGATTTCCGTGGTTGCCCGTGCCGCGCAGAATTTTGACCCCTGGCAGCGCAAGCGCATCGATAGCCTCCTCGCCGAGCAGGAGGCCGACGCGGCAAAGCTCGACCATGCTGGGTTTCGCGAGCACGACGAGGCGTTCCACATCGCCATTGCCAAGGGCGCCGGCGTCGGCATTGCCTGGATCGCCATTGCCGACATGAAGTCGCATATGGACCGGGTGTGCAATCTCACCATGCGCGACGAGGCCGACATGAAGCGCCGCGTCGGCGAACACCATGCCATTATGGCCGCCATCGATGCGCGGGACGTGGACGCCGCGCAGGAGGCAATGGCCAAGCATCTGGGCAGCATTCTCGACGAATTGCCGGAGCTTGAAACCCGGCACACTGCCCTTTTTGTCTGACCTCGGCCGGAGTTAGTTCGTGAGCGGCCCTGCCCTTTATCCAAGCCTTCAAGACGTCCCCGTCGTCATTTCCGGCGGAGCCTCCGGCATCGGCGAAGCCATGGTTCGGCAATTCAGGGCGCAGGGCGCGCGCGTCGGCTTCGTCGACATCCAGGACGCGCGTGGCCGGGCTCTGGCGGAGGAAGTCGGTGCGCGCTTTATCGCTTGCGACATCACCGACATCGCTGCCTACCAAGCCGCCATCGCCGGCTTTGCCGAAGCCCATGGCGACGCCCTGGTTCTGATCAACAATGCCGCGCATGACGAACGGCACGACTGGTCCGCGGTGACGCCCGAGGACTGGGACGGGCGCATGGCGACCAATCTCAAGCACGGCTTCTTCGCCATGCAGGCCGTCGCCCCCGGCATGATCCGCGCCGGCCGCGGCTCGATCATCAATATGGGCTCGATCCGTGGATGATCGGCGTGCCGCGCCTGCCGGTCTACGAAACCGCCAAGGCGGCAGCGCACGGCCTCACCCGGTCCATGGCGCGCGAACTGGGCCGCCACAATATCCGGGTCAACACCCTTGTGCCCGGCTGGGTGATGACCGAGCGCCAGCTCAGCCATTGGGTAGACGCCGATGCCGAAAAGCTGATCGAAACCAGCCAGGCGCTGCCCGGCAGGGTCTATCCCGACGACGTCGCCAGGATGGCGCTGTTTCTGGCCGCCGACGACAGCCGGATGATTTCGGCGCAGCACTTCATCGTCGATGGCGGCTGGGCCAACGCTTAGTCGCCAAAATACTCCGCCACAGCGCGCAGCTCTTCCGGTTCGAGGCGGTGCGGGCCTTCTTCGAGCTTGTCCTCGACGGCTTTCGCCATAACCTTGGCAAAGCGCCCGCCGCGTTCGTCGCCATGTTTCTGGAAGAGCTCAAGCTGGGTCACGAGATAGTCCACCGGCTGTCCGTCCAGTTTGGGATAGCCAGGCCGACCCTTGTCGCCATGGCAGGAAAGGCAGGCGGGCACGTCGCGTTCCGTCAGGCCAAGGGTCGCGATGCGCTCGCCCAATTCCGAACCGCCCATCGGCAGCTCGACGCCACGGCCAAAATACGTTGCGAGCTCGGCAATCTCCCCGTCGGTCAGCTGTCGTGCGGCGGCCATCATCGTGCCGCTCTGGCGCGAGCCATCGCGGAAGGCGTTAAGCGCATCGGCCAGATATTGCGGGCTCTGGATATCGAGCCGCGGGAAGGCGCCATCGCGGCCCTGCCCGTCCGATCCATGGCAGCTGGCGCAGGATCCGGGTTCGGCGCCAGCATAGGCCAGATCCGCATAAGTCGGCGCATCCATGGTCGGCAGAAGCCGCAAGAACGCGACCATGGCCCAGATCTCATCGTCGCGCAAAGCGGTCGGCCAGCCGGGCATGGCCGTGTGGCGGATGCCGTATTTGACCGTTTGGAACAGGCGGGCATCCGGACGCCAGGCGGCAAGCCGCGGCGGCTCGGGCGACAGGTCCTCGGCAAAGCGCGCCGGTGCCGCTTCGGGGCTGCCGTGGCAATTGGCACAGACCAGCTCATAATGTCCCGCCCCGCGCGCCACCATTGCGGGATCCGCAAGATCGGGCACAGCGGTCAGGGCAGAACGCAGCGCGATCGACTGCCGTGCCGATGTCTGGCGATACCAGTCCACCAACGCATTGCTGCCCGGCACGGCGCTGCTGTCGAGCACGCCGGTCAGGGGCAGCGCAACGAGGAATGCCATGCCGCAGGCCGCGCCAATGGCCAACGGCTTCACCCGACCAAAGATCTCCCGCAAACGCCCGTTCATCGGCAGCTCGAAAGGTAGAGCATGGGGATGGTGACATAGATCACGGCCACCGCCGAAAGAACGCAGAGCATTAGCGCCACATGGCTCAGGAAGCGGTGCCGCTCCTCGGGCGTATCGTGCTCGTATTCGAAATCGTTGTCGGTGAGGCTCCTGCCCCGCACGCGCCAAAGGCGGAAGGTTGAGGCACCGATGCCCACAAGGGCAACTGCCGTGGCGCCCAGTACAAGGAGCCTTATGTCGCCGAGATCGGCATCGCGCCCCAGTTTCTGGCAATAGATGGCGGCGCCGACATAGCAGACGAGAAAATGCGCGGCCCAGATGAAGGGCGCGATGATGACGCTCCAAAGGTCGGTGCCCGACCCAGTTTCGCGTTCCACTTCCTTGACGGCATTGTCTTCGGTCATGTGAGCATCGGGAAAAAGCCGATCACGAGGCAGGTGACGACGCCCATGATCGCGGCAAAGTGCCAGTAGAGCGTGACGTTCCAGATATCGGCGTCGTAGCGGGGCGTCATCTTGCCGTGGAGCGAGCGGGCAAAGCAGTAGCCTTGCATCAGAACGCCGGTTGCCAGATGCGCGACGACCCAGATGGCCAGCGTCCAGACGATGGCGGGGTAGGAATGGGTCGTTGGGTCGAGCCCCGATGTCCAGGGTCCGGCCAGAACGGCAAGGCACGCAACCAAGGCCGCGATGCCGCCGGCCACGAGCAAGAACCTTGCTTGTCCGGGATGCCCCGCAGCATTGACCAGGCGCGAGGCAAAGGTCAGTCCCCAGCTCAGCATCACCGCCATGCCGGCCATTACCGGCCAGACCCAGCCGGGTCCGGTGACGCCCGGTGGCGGAAAGTCGGGGTGGATGGTCCAGAAGAAAAAGTAGCCGAAGAGCAGCGCCAGGAAGGCAGTGAAATCGCCGGTCATGGTGATGAACATGGCCCACCAGCCGGACGAGCGCACGCCCGAGACATAGAGCGGTAGCATCAGGCCGCCACCGGCATCCTTGCTTTCCTTTTCGGGGATTTCAGCCGTGCCGGTCCAGAGCCAACGCAGCGTCGCCCAGAGAAAAAGGGCAAAGCCTAGGGCGGTGGGGATCCACCATTTGAAGGTCATGAAGATGAAGACGGCACCCAGCCCGATCGCCGCGATCATCGGCAGCCAGCCGGGCTTGGCGACACGCAGGATCTGGATCGGCTTGGCATCAAGTACGCTCGTCACCAGCGTTTCGCGCTTGCCCTCCTCGGCGCTGGCCAGGAGGCCCTCGCCGGCGTCGAGCTTGCGGGTAAAGTCCTTATCGTCCCATAGCGGATAGCGGCTATCGATGTGGGGGATCGAGCGCAGGCCGTAATTGTCGCCGAAGCGCGCCGCCCATTCGAGCGTTCCGGCTTTCCAGACATTGCGCGGCGCATCGGGCTCCTGTCGTCGCGGCCGAACGCAGTCCCAGACCAGGATCAGGAAGCCGGCGGCAAAGACGAAGGCGCCGACGGTCGAGAGCAAGTTGAGCTCCGACCAGCCGCGTTCGGCGCCATAGGTAAAGACGCGGCGCGGCATGCCGAGCATGCCGGTCAGGTGCATGGGCAGGAAGGAAATGTTGAAGCCGGCAAACATCAGCCAAAAGCTCCAGATGCCGAGCTTTCGGGACAGCGTTTTGCCGCGCACCATGGGGTAGTAATAAACGATGCCCGCCATCACCGGGAACAGCATGCCGCCGATCAGCGTGTAGTGGAGATGGGCGACGATGAAGTAGCTGTCGTGGACCTGGAAATCGAAGGGCGCGACGGCCACCATCACCCCGGTCAGCCCGCCGAGCACGAAGATCGCTAGCGCGCCAAGGCAGAACAGCATCGGCACCGAACGGACGACGCTGCCCAGCATCACCGTCGAGATGAAGGCAAAGATCTGGATGCCGGTGGGGATGGCTACCGCTTCCGACGCTGCCGAGAAAAAGCCGAGCGAGATCGAGGGTAGCCCGGTGGTGAACATGTGGTGCACCCAGAGCCCGAAGCTCAGGAAGCCCGTGCCCAGCGCCGAAAGCACGATCCAGGAATAGCCGGCGATCGGCCGCTGCGCGAAGGTCGGCACGATCATGGCGAGGAGCGCGATGGCCGGCAGGAAGATGATGTAGACTTCCGGATGCCCAAAAATCCAGAACAGGTGCTGCCAGAGGATGGGGTCGCCGCCGCGAGTGACGTCGAAGAACGGCCAGTCTAGCAGGCGTTCAAGTTCGAACAGCAGGTCGCCGGCAATCAGCGGCGGGAAGGCGAAAAGGATCATGCCGCCTACGACCAGCACATACCAGCCGTAGAGCGGGGTGAGGTTGATATGCATGCCGGGCGCCCGGCACTTGAGCACGCCGACGATCAACTCCACGGCCGCCGCGATCGAGGCGACCTCGATAAAACTCAGGCCCAGGAGCCAAATGTCGGCACCAATCCCCGATTGTTCGGTCGAGAGCGGCGGATACATGAACCATCCGGCGTCGGGCGCCGAGTTGAAAAAGATCGAGCCGCAGACAAAGACGCCGCCGATCAGGAAGCACCAATAGCCGAAGGCCGAGAGACGCGGAAACGGCAGGTCGCGCGCGCCCAGCATGCCGGGCAGGATCAGGATCGCCACGGCCTCAAAGATCGGCACGGCAAAGAGGAACATCATCACCGTGCCGTGGAGCGTGAAGACCTGGTTATAGGTCTCTGCCTCGACCAGGGTGTTTTCCGGCACGGCCAGCTGCGTGCGGATGATCAGCGCCAGGACGCCGCCGAACAGCATGAAGGCAAAGGCGGTCGCGGTGTACCAGAGCCCCACGACCGTGTTGTTGACGTCGGACCAATAGCGCCAGCCCTTGGGCGACTCCCATACGGCGGCCAGCTGCTGTTCTTCGGCTTGCCGGTCGGTCATCTGAGCTCCAGGAGATAGGATACGAGCGCGTCACGCTCGCTTTGCCCTAAGCTATCATAGCCGGGCATACGCACATCGGGCTTGATGTGGTCGGGATCGAGCAACCAGGCCGCAAGGTTTTCCGCGCTGATCGGCAGCGTGCCGGCCGCCATGGTGCGGCGGCTGGCAAAATGGGTCAGGTCCGGCCCAACGCGCCCGGCAGCCTCGGTGCCGCGTATCGCGTGGCAGGCACCGCAGCCGGTGGCGAGAAAAAGGTCGTTGCTGGCTGCAGCCGGCGCGGCTTCGCGCGCGAGGCGTGCATCGAAATCGGCTTGGGCTTCGACGATTACAGGAAAGGCCATCAGCGCATGCGAGGGGCCGCAGAATTCGGCGCAGACACCGCGATAGACACCCGCCTCGGTCGGCTTCAAGCGCCAAAGATTGGTGCGTCCGGGAATCACATCGATCTTGCCGCCCAGGGTCGGGATCCAGAAGGAATGGATCACGTCCGTGGAGTTGAGGACGAATTCCGCCGTTTGGCCCTGTGGTAGAAAGAGTTCGTTGGCCGTATCCACCATGCTGCCATCGGGCTGTTCATAGGCGATGCGCCACCAATATTGCTCGGCGGTGACATGCACGCGCAGGTCCGGCGCATCGGCGCGCACCCAATCGGGCAGTAGCGCCAGCCCAAAGACGAGGAGCGCTGCCAGCGTCACCGTGGGAAATGCCACGCCGCCGAGTAGAATAAAGCGATCGGCGAATTTTTCGGACTTGGGGCGCTTCTTGCCCAGCACGGCATAGACCGTCGTGCCCATGACGATGATCCAGATGATCGCGGCGCCGATGGCCATGGCCCAGAACAGGGAATTGACCGCTGCCGCGTCCTCGCCGGCCGGATGCAGCATGCTCTGTTCGGTGTTGCAGGCGGCGAGCGTCGCCGCGCTGACGAGCAGAGCCGAAACCTTCGCGATAGTGGTGGCGCCCCGCCTCATGTGCCCCCGCACGTATAGTCCATGCGGGAACGCCAGAACCTCTCGAGAGTTCCTGCGTCACAGGGGAAAGATCATGCGCCATCCAGACGGTTATTCGCGCCTGCAGATCACGCTGCATTGGCTCATCGCGGCCTTGATCGTCATCCAGCTTACCGTCAACGCGGACATGCAGGAGGCCTTTGCCGAGCGTCTCGCAACCGGCGCACTCCCGCCCGACAGTGGCGCGATCTTTCACATGGTCATCGGCATAACCATCCTGGCGCTGGCGCTGCTTCGGCTGGTGATCCGCCTCGCGCGCGGCGTGCCGGAGGCGCCAAAAGACAACTCGCCGCTGGTCAACCTCCTCAGCCACGCCACCCATCTGCTGCTTTATGGCTTCATGGTCCTGATGCCGCTGACCGGCGCCCTCGCCTGGTTTTTCGGCATCGAATGGTCAGCCACGCTGCACGAACTGGGCCGCCTCGTGCTCATCCCGGCAATCTTTCTTTCATGTCGCCGGCGTGGTCGTCGAGGAACTGGTGCTGCGTAACCCAATCTTGAGGCGGATGTTGCGACCCGAGCCGAACTGAAGGCGGAACCACAGCCCTCTTAGCACGTTGAATTAACATACGTTATAGAGGAGACATCCAAATGGACTGGAACCGCGTCGAAGGCAACTGGAAGCAGGTCTCGGGCAAGGTCAAGGAACAGTGGGGCAAACTCACCGACAACGACCTGACCGAAATCAACGGTCGCCGCGAGCAGCTCGAAGGCAAGCTTCAGGAGCACTACGGCAAGACCAAGGACGACACCCGCAAGGATGTCGATGATTGGTACGATCGCCAGACCTGGTAAGCCCTAGGCTTTATCAAAAGAGCCCCGCTTCACGGCGGGGCTTTTTGTTGTTGCGATCAGCTGGTGCTTTGCTTGAGCGAGAATACCACGCTCAAACCATCCAGCGTGTCGCCACTGGCCGAGCCTTCGAGCCAGAGGTGGTCTTCGCCCCAGACGCCGACACCCTCAAACGACTTGGTGCCGACATTGGCCACCATGCTGAGCTCGGACCCGTCGCCAAGCGTCCACCACACCCGCACCACCTTTTCGGACAGTAACTGGTAGTGGCCGCTTTCGCCGCTCATGCCGGCGAGGCGCGGGACGATGTCCTTGCGCCGCACCGAGAGCAGCCGGCGATAAAGCCAATGCTGGCGCTTGCTGTCCTCGTTGTCGCCCCAGTTCCAGTCCAGCTTGGAGGCGTTAAAGGTTGCTTCCGCCATGGGGTCGGGCGGGACGTCGCCTTCGCGATGCGGGAACTTTTCAAGCTCCTTGAGCCGGCCTTCGCGGATCGGATCGGCGAGGTCTTCGCCGACGTCGGAGAAGAACAGGAAGGGTTGCCTGGTCCCCCATTCCTCGCCCATGAACAGCATCGGCACCTGTGGCGACAGCAGGGTGATCGCGGCCCACATGCTGATCGCGGCCGGCGAGGCCAGGACCGTCGGCCGCTCGCCGAACGGCCGGTTGCCGATCTGATCGTGGTTCTGCTGGAAGGCGATAAAGGCGCTTGCCGGCAGGAAGGTGCTGGGTTCGCCCCGGTGGCGGCCAACATGCTCCATATACTCGCCCTGCCAGGCGAGACCCTCGGCAAGGGAACGGCCGATCAAGTCGGTGCGCCCGACGTAATCGGCATAATACCACTGGCTTTCGCCGGTCAGCGCGACATGGAGCCCGTGGTGGATGTCGTCGCTCCACTGCCCGTTATAGAGCCAGGGCGCGCCATCGTCGCGGCGCTCAAGCCAGCCCGCCTCGTTCTTTTCGTTTTCGACCACGAGATGCACGTGCCGGCCATCGGTGGCGGCGCGGATCTGCTCGGCCAGTTCCTGCAGCATGTGGCGGAAGCCGGCGTCGCGGATTTCGTGCACCGCGTCGAGCCGTAGCCCGTCGAGATGGAATTCATTGAGCCAGTAGCGGGCATTGGCAAAAAGAATTCGCGCACCATGGTCGAGCCGGCATCATCGAAATTAACCGCAGAGCCCCAGGGCGTCTCATAGTGTTCGGTGGTGAGAGGCGCATAGACCGCTAGGTAATTTCCCTTGGGCCCGAAATGGTTGTAGACCACGTCGAGAAAGACGCTGAGACCCTTGGCATGGGCCAGGTCGACCAGCGCCTTGAGGTCCTCCGGCCGGCCATAGCTTGAGTCCGGCGCAAAGAGCTGGGCACCGTCATAGCCCCAGTTCCAGCGGCCAGGAAAATCGGCGATCGGCATGATCTCGATGGCGGTGACGCCGAGCTCGACCAGATGATCGAGCTTGTCCATCGCGGCGCGGAACGTGCCTTCCTGCGTGAAGGTGCCGATATGGAGCTCGTAGAGCACCAGCTCTTCCCACTCATGCCCACGCCAGCCGATATCGGTCCAGCCGAAAGCCAGCGGATCAATGATCTCGCTGGGCCCATCCACATCCTCGGGCTGGAAGCGCGTGGCCGGATCGGGCACTTCGGCGCCGTCATCGAGCACGAAGCGATAACGCATTCCGGCCCGCGCGGCGTCCACTTCCACTTCATACCAACCGCGCGCCAGCTTCCCCATGGGCACGACGAGGTCGAGGTCGTAGATCTTGAGCGCGACAAAGTTCGAATTGGGCGCCCAGAGCCGAAAGCGGACGCCTTCGGCCAGCATCTGCGTTCCGAATTTCATCCGCTGTTCGCGCTGCAGCAGGCGAGGAGTCGTCGTCAAGGCGTGCATTGGTCACCAATGGCTGGGGAGGTGCCCAAGGTGAAGGCACCGGCGCGAAGGTGCATTCACAATTCTTAAGCTCTTTGTCAGGTTCCAGCCGTGCTGCCCTGCGCTGAGCGTTTAAACCCGCACGAATGCTCAAGCAATCGGCGCTGTCGTCACAAAGGAAAAAGCCCGGATCGCTCCGGGCTTTTCCATATGGCATGCTTCGGGTCTCAGAAGTCCCAGTCTTCGTCCTGGGTCGAGACGGCCTTGCCGATGACGTAGCTCGAGCCGGAGCCCGAGAAAAGTCGTGGTTCTCGTCGGCATTGGGCGACAGCGCCGATAGGATGGCCGCGTTGACCTTGCAGGCCTCTGGCGGAAAGAGGGCCTCGTAGCCGAGGTTCATCAGCGCCTTGTTGGCATTGTAGTGGAGGAAGTTCTTGACGTCTTCCGAGAGGCCGACGCCATCATAGAGGTCTTCGGTGTAACGGGCTTCGTTGTCATAGAGCTCAAGAAGGAAATCGAAGGCGAAATCCTTGATTTCCTGCTTCTTGGCTTCCGGCAGGCGCTCGATTTCGCGCTGGAACTTGTAGCCGATGTAGTAGCCGTGCACGGCCTCGTCCTTGATGATGAGGCGGATGAGGTCGGCGGTGTTGGTGAGCTTGGCGCGGCTCGACCAATACATGGGCAGGTAGAAGCCCGAATAGAACAGGAAGCTCTCGAGGAAGACCGAGGCGACCTTTTTCTTGAGCGGATCGCCGCTCTCATATTGGGCGAGGATCAGCTGCGCCTTGCGCTGCAGGAACTCGTTTTCCTCCGACCAGCGATAGGCGTCGTCAACGTCCGGCGTCAGGCAGAGGGTCGAAAAGATCGAGGAATAGGAGCGGGCATGCACCGCTTCCATGAAGGAAATGTTGGAGAGCACCGCTTCTTCATGCGGGGTCTGCGCATCGGCCATCAGCCGCACCGAACCGACGCCATTCTGTATGGTGTCGAGGAGGGTAAGGCCGGTGAAGACGCGAATGGTGAGCTGCTGCTCTTCCGGCTTCAGCGTCGCCCAGCTCGGGATGTCGTTCGATAGCGGCACCTTTTCGGGCAGCCAGAAGTTCGAGGTCAGGCGGTTCCAGACCTCGATATCCTTGTCGTCCTGGATGCGGTTCCAGTTGATGGCCCGAACGCGGCTGATCGGATTGGCGTGCATGTTCATCGGTCGAAAAGCCTTCTTGTCAGAGCGCGCAGGAGACACAGCCCTGAACCTCGGTCCCCTCGAGGGCCATCTGGCGCAGGCGGATGTAGTAGATGGTCTTGATACCCTTCTTCCAGGCGTAGATCTGCGCCTTGTTGATATCGCGGGTCGTTGCGGTATCGCGGAAGAAGAGGGTCAGCGACAAGCCCTGGTCGACGTGCTGGGTCGCCGCCGCATAGGTGTCGATTATCTTTTCGGGGCCGATCTCATAGGCATCCTGGTAATAGTCCAGATTGTCATTGGTCATGAAGGCGGCGGGGTAATACACGCGGCCGATCTTGCCTTCCTTGCGGATCTCGATCTTGGAAACGATCGGGTGGATCGAGGAGGTCGAGTGGTTGATGTAGGAGATCGAGCCGGTCGGCGGCACGGCCTGCAGGTTCTGGTTGTAAAGGCCGGTCATCTGCACCTTGGCCTTCAAGTCCTTCCAGTCTTCCTGGGTCGGAATGTGGATGCCGGCATCTTCGAAGATCTTGGCGACCTTTTCGGTGGCAGGCAGCCATTCGCGGTCGGTGTACTTATCGAAATAGGTGCCATCGGCATATTTGGACGAACCAAAGCCCTTGAAGGTCTCGCCGCGTTCGGTGGCGATCAGGTTCGAGGCGCGGATGGCGTGGTAGGTCACCGTCAGGAAGTAGATATTGGTGAAGTCGACGCCTTCGTCGGAGCCGTAGAAGATGCGCTCGCGGGCCAGATAGCCGTGAAGATTCATCTGCCCCAGGCCAATGGCGTGGCTCTCGTTGTTGCCCTTGGCGACCGATGGCACGGACGAGATATTGCTCATGTCCGAAACGGCGGTCAGCGCGCGGATCGAGGTCTCGATGGTCTTGCCGAAATCGGCGGAGTCCATGGCCATGGCGATGTTGAGCGAGCCGAGGTTGCAGGAAATGTCCTTGCCCATGTGCTCATAGCTGAGGTCCTCGTTATAGACCGAGGCGTCGCTAACCTGGAGGATTTCCGAGCAGAGGTTGGACATGGTGATACGGCCCTTGATCGGGTTGGCCTTGTTCACCGTGTCTTCGAACATGATGTAGGGGTAGCCGCTTTCGAACTGGATCTCGGCGATCACCTGGAAGAATTCGCGCGCCTTGATCTTCTTTTTCTTGATGCGCTTGTCGGCCACCATCTCGCGGTACTTTTCGGTGACCGAAATCTCGGTCATCGGCACGCCATAGACGCGCTCCACGTCATAGGGTGAAAAGAGGTACATGTCCTCGTTGTCGCGGGCGAGCTCGAAAGTGATGTCCGGAATAACGACGCCGAGCGACAGCGTCTTGATGCGGACCTTTTCGTCGGCATTTTCGCGCTTGGTGTCGAGGAAGCGCATGATGTCGGGATGGTGGGCATGCAGATAGACCGCACCCGCACCCTGCCGCGCACCGAGCTGGTTGGCATAGGAGAAGCTGTCTTCAAGCAGCTTCATCACCGGCAACACGCCAGATGACTGGTTTTCGATCTGCTTGATGGGCGCGCCCATTTCGCGGACATTGGTGAGGCTCAGGGCCACGCCGCCGCCGCGCTTGGAAAGCTGCAACGCTGAGTTAATGGCGCGGCCCGATCGATTCCATGTTGTCTTCGACGCGCAGGAGGAAGCACGAGACGAGCTCGCCGCGCTGCTTCTTGCCGGCATTGAGGAAAGTCGGGGTCGCCGGCTGGAACCGGCCGGCCATGATCTCGTCGACGAGGTCGCGGGCGAGCTTTTCATCACCGCGGGCCAGCGTCATCGCCACCATGCAGACGCGATCTTCGTAGCGCTCAAGGTAGCGCTTCCCGTCGAAGGTCTTGAGCGTATAGGACGTGTAATACTTGAAGGCGCCGAGGAACGTGGGGAAGCGGAACTTCTTGTCATAGGCGTGATCGTAAAGATCACGCACGAAGTTGAAGCTATACTGGTCGAGCACGTTCTGCTCGTAATAGCCTTCCTCGACGAGATAAGTCAGCTTCTCGCGCAGGTTATGGAAGAAGACGGTGTTCTGGTTGACATGCTGCAGGAAGTACTGGTGTGCAGCCTGCTTGTCCTTGTCGAACTGAATACGCCCCTGCTCATCATAAAGATTAAGCATGGCATTGAGCGCATGGAAATCCGGGGCGTCATCCGCGGAATTATCCTGACCCATGATCGGCCGTTCGAGTGCGAGCGTATCCAAATCCGTTCCGTCCTTCTGGCGAGAGGAATATGCGCTTAGGCGAGAGCGCCGATCATGTCGGGGCGGAAGCCGGCCCAGTGCTGGTCGCCGGCAACAACGACGGGGACCTGGCGATAGCCAAGCTCTTCGACGCGGGCATAGGCATCGGCGTCTTCGGAAATGTCGACGACCGTATAATCGACGCCCTTGCGGTCAAGCGCGCGAGTCGTGGCGGTGCACTGAACGCAGGCCGGCTTGCTGTAAACGGTGATGGTCATCGGGTAAGTCCTTGCAGTCATTGGCAGACGCCAGATTGGTCTAGACCGGGGAAACGCTTGCTGTGACGCAAAGTTGCTCCGTACACCACATATAGTAGGATAACCTCCAAAATCGTCAACATAGTGACACAAGCGGCGGAAAGCTTTTGCCTCTTGCCTCCCGGGAGGCACGAATAAAACCGGGCGATTCGGGCCTGTGTCCAAAAGTGGTTTTCCACCGTTCGCGCAAGAAGCCCTCAGGCGAAGGTTACGCCGGTCAGCTCTTCGGAAATCTTCCAGAGCTTGGCCGCCGTAGCCGGATTGGTGGCGCGTTCGGGCGCCTTTTCCAGCGTCGGATAACCGCGTGTGCCGCCCAGGCGATCGGGCCCGTAGCTGGCGCCGCTGACAGCGCCCGGGTCGGTCGCCGCATAAAGCGTCGGCAAGGCGCCCTGCCAGACCGGCTGGAACAGGAAGGGCATAAACCGCCGGATCAATCCGGATGCACTCAAACTTCCCGCCTGGTTGGGGATAAGCTCGGTACGCGACACGCCGGGATGAGCCGCAATACTCTTGATGCCCCAGCCCGCCGCCTGGCTGCGCCGGTCGAGTTCAATGGCAAAGATCACGCAGGCGAGCTTGGACTGGCTATAGACATTCATGGCCCTGTAGCCGCGCTCGGCCTGGAGATCGTCGAAGTCGATGGCGCCACTGCGCGCAGCAACACTCCCGAGGCTAACCACGCGCGGCTGGTTGCCGCGCTTGAGCAGCGGCAGCAGGCGCCCGGTCAGCGCAAAATGGCCGAGGTAATTGGTGCCCAGCTGCAGCTCGAATCCGTCGCTGGTGGTCTTGCGCTCAGGCGGGGTCATAACGCCGGCATTGTTGATCAGGATGTCGAGGCTCGGCAGGTCCCTCGCCAGCTCGTCGGCAAAGCGGGTAATGGAGGCGAGATTGCCCAGATCGACGAGGCCGAAGCGCACATCGGCGCCGGGCACGGCTTGCTTGATGCGCCTTACCGCCTCGGCCCCTTTTTGCGGGCTGCGGCCGGCGATGATGACGCGCGCACCGGCACGGGCCAGGCCCAGCGCATCCTCATAGCCAAGCCCACCGGTTCCCGTCACCACGGCAGTGCGCCCGGCCTGGCTCGGGATGTCTTTTGCGGTCCATTTCGTCATGGTCGTATCCTTGCTGTTGGTGACAGCAAGATGCGGCCGAGGCCTCCAAACGGCCATGCCAGAAGCGGCGCAAAACTTGCCTAATCCTCCAAAGCAGATGCTCAGGCCAGCATCGGCTCCGGGCTCCAGGCGCGCAGCTTGGTGCTGTCGCGCTTGGGCGCCGTCCCGAAGGCGCGCGAATATTCGCGGCTGAACTGGGATACGCTTTCATAGCCGACGCGATAGGCGGCATCGGACACAGTAAACGCATCCGACATCATCAGCCGCCGGGCCTCGAGCAGCCGCAGCTGCTTTTGGTATTGCAGCGGCGTCATCGAGGTCAGTGCCTTGAAATGCTGATGGAACGAGGAATTGCTCATTCCCGCCGCCGACGCCAGAAGCTCGACCGGCAACGCCTTGCTATACTGCTCGCGCAGCATCTTGATGGCCTTGGCAATGCGCGTGAGATGGGTTTCGGGCAAGGCCAGCCGGCAGATTTCGCGGCCATGCGGCCCGGTCAGCAGCCAGAAATAGATCTCGCGCTGGATCGCCGGATACAGCACCGGGATCGCCTGCGGCGTCTCCGCCAACCGCACCAGCCGAGCGATTGTTTCGGCCAAGGCCGTCGAGATATCCTCGACGAACATCGCAGGCGCCTCGCCCGCGGGCAGGGCCGGCGGGGTGTCGAGATGTTCGAGCACATCGCGCAGCACGGCCGGGTCGAAATCTATGGTGACGCCGATGAAGGGCTCGTCGGCGCTTGCCGCAACGATGCGGCCGGTGGCCGGCATGTCCATGCTGACCACCAGCGCCTGCATAGTCCCATAATCGAGCTGCTGGTCGCCATAAAGAAACTGCTTGCCGCCCTGCACGACGACACAGAGGGAGGGCCGGTAAAGTGCGTGATTGGCCTCGACCTCATGGAAGGAGCGCAGGACGTGAACGCCGGCCATCGGCATCGGGAAATAGCCCTCGCCGCCGCCTTGGGACGCGACAAAGGCGGAAACGGCGTCCAGAAGCGCTGCGGACATGTGGTTCTCCCGAACGGACGATCGGGCAAAGCTTACACCCGCACCGACCAGGGTGAAAAGCCGAAGCGGCGGATCTCTTTTTTGTGCTGACAGCCTATGTCAAAGCTGCCGTCCATAACGGACTTTTGCGAAGGAGAGGCGAGATGAGCACGATCGAAGGACCCGATGGAAAGCCCCGCTGCGCCTGGTGCGCTGGGGCGCCGGAATTCGTGCCCTATCACGACCACGAATGGGGCTTTCCGGTTTCCGACGATCGCAGGCTTTTTGAAAAGCTCAGCCTTGAAGCCTTTCAGTCCGGCCTCAGCTGGCGCACGATCCTCAACAAGCGCGACGCGTTCCGAGCCGGTTTTGCCAATTTCGAGATCGCCAGGGTCGCAGCCTTTACCGAGGCCGATGTCGATCGCCTCCTCCAGGACGCCGGCATTGTTCGCCATCGCGGCAAGATCGAAGCGGTGATCAACAATGCCGCACGCGCCCAGGAGCTGATCGCCGAAGCGGGATCCCTCGCCGCCTTTGTCTGGCGCTACGAAGCCAAGGAAACAGCTCCGCCACAGAGCCGGTCGACATCGCCGGAGTCCGAAGCTCTGTCGAAGGCGCTCAAGAAGCGGGGTTGGCGCTTTGTCGGCCCGACAACCGTCTTTGCATTCATGCAAGCCATGGGCCTCGTCAATGATCATGCCCAAGGCTGCGTCATCCACGCCCGGGCCGCCGAGGCCCGCAAGGGCTTTGTCCCTCCAGCCAGCGCCCACACGCTTTAGGCTGGCGAGAACACTGGTTCTGCCCTAGGGATAGTTGATCCTCATCAAGAGCCAAGCATGGTCCAGCCTACCGGTATCTCCAAATCCCTCACCGGCATTTCCGGTTTCGACGATCTCACCCTTGGCGGCCTGCCGACCGGCCGGCCCACCCTGGTCTGCGGCTCGGCCGGTTGCGGCAAGACGCTTTTTGCCACGACGTTTCTGATCCATGGTGCGCGCGACCTTGGCGAGCCCGGCGTTTTCGTCACCTTCGAAGAGCGCCCCAGCGACATTGCTGCCAATGTCGCCTCGCTCGGCTTCGACGTCGAGGCACTTGTTGCCGCCGACAAGCTCAGCTTCGAGCATATCGAGATCGACCCCAACGAACTCGCCGAAATCGGCGACTACGATCTTGAGGGCCTGTTTCTTCGCCTTGAGCTCGCCATCGACAGCATCGGCGCCAAACGCGTCGTCCTCGACACCATCGAGAGCCTGTTCTCGGCCTTTTCCAACCCAGCCATCCTGCGCGCCGAAATCCGCCGCCTCTTCGATTGGCTCAAAGACCGGGGCATGACCACGGTCATCACCGCCGAGCGTGGCGATGGCACGCTGACTCGTCAGGGCCTCGAAGAATATGTCTCGGACTGCGTGATCCTCCTCGATCACCGTGCCGAAAACCAGATTTCCACCCGCCGCATGCGCATCGTCAAATATCGCGGCACCGCGCATGGCACCAACGAATACCCGTTCCTGATCGACGAAGACGGCTTTTCGGTGCTGCCGGTGTCTTCGCTCGGCCTCGATCACCTGGTCTTTGACGAGCATATCGCTTCGGGTGTGCCCGATCTTGATGCCATGCTGTCGAAGGGCGGCTTCCACCGCGGCTCCTCGATCCTGGTTTCGGGAGTTGCCGGCTCCGGCAAGTCCTCGCTCGCGGCAAGCTTCATTGGTGCTTCGGCCGAACGCGGCGAACGATCGATCTACTTTTCCTTCGAGGAATCCGAGGGACAGACTGTGCGCAACATGCGCTCCATCGGCATCGATCTGGCGCCGATGCTCAAGCAAAAGCTCGTTCGCCATGTCGCGGCGCGGCCCACCTTCTATAGCCTCGAAATGCATCTTGCGGTCATGATCCGCGAGATCCAGCGCTTCGACCCCAGCTCGTCGTGCTCGACCCGATCTCGGCATTCATGGAAAGCGGTGACCGGCTCGAAGTGCAGTCCATGCTGCTGCGCATGGTCGATTTCCTCAAGAGCCGCGGCATTACGGCCGTCTTCACCCATCTGACGCATAGCCAGACGGGCAATGTGGAAACCGATGTCGGCCTTTCCTCGCTTATGGACGCCTGGGTGCTGATGCTCAATCGCGAGATCAACGGCGAATTCAATCGCGAACTTTACCTGCTCAAGGCCCGCGGCATGGCCCATTCCAATCAGGTCCGCGAATTCATCATGAGCAAGGACGGCATTACGCTGCTGCCGCCGCATCTGGGCGAAAACGGCGCCCTCACCGGCTCGGCGCGCCGCAGCGAAGAAGCACGCATGCGACGCGAGGAAGCGGAGCGTCTTGGGCAGGTCGAGCGTTTACGCCTGCAGATCGAAACGCGCCGCCGCAAGGCGCAGGCGCAGATCGAGGCGCTGACCGCCGAACTCGAAGCCGATGCGGCGGAATTGCAGACTGTTCTTGGACGAGAAGCAGCGTATCAGAAGCAAGCCGACACCGACCGGGCAGAGATGGAAGCAAGCCGACGCGCCTGAGCTCGACCCCTAGAGACAAGATCATGACCACCGAAAGCTCCAATGCTCGCAAGCTGACCCTTTATGTTGCGGGACAAACGCCCAAATCCCTGACCGCAATCGCCAACCTCAAGAAGATCACCGAGGAGCATATGCCGGGGCAGTACGAGATCGAGGTGATCGATCTGCGCGAGAACCCAAAACTGGCCAAGGAGCATTCGATCGTCGCCATCCCGACCTTGGTGCGCTCGCTGCCGGTTCCGATCCGCCGCATCATCGGCGATCTCTCCGATGTCGAAAAAGTTCTGGTAAGCCTCAAGGTGCAGGGCGAATGACGCCCGACGACATTGCCGAACTGCGCCTGCGGCTTGAAGAAGCCGAGCAGACGCTTGCCGCCATTCGCGATGGCCAGGTCGACGCCCTCGTGATCGAGACGCCGGACGCTGCAGAAATCTTCACCATCGAGGGTGAGGGCCAATCCTATCGCGCCTTCATGGAAGCGATGGATGTCGGTGCCGCAGCGGTCGACGACCGCGGACACATTCTTTACGTCAACGCCAACTTGGCGGCGACGCTCGGCTCTCCTCTCAATTCCCTGCAAGGCCTGCGCTTCGGCGACGTCATCGCGCCATCGGTTGCCGGTTCGATCGAAAGCGTTTTTCGCGCGGCGAAAACAGCGTCGAGATCGCGCTCAGCCACCATGGCCGCGACAACCATTACCTGGTTTCCGCCAAGCCTATGCGCCTTGGCACCACGGCCGGCTATGCCGTGACCTTCACCGATGTCACCGAGCGGGTCCAGGCGGAACTGGCGCTGCAAAGCGAGCGCGCCGCCCGCGCCGTGATTGCCTCAGCCAACGAGGCCGTGCTGGTCTGCGACCGCAACGGCGTCATCACCCATGGCAACCTCGCTGCGCAAAATCTTTATGCCGGCGATCCGGTCGGCCGCAAATTCGAAGATATCGTGCCCCTGACCTTTCCCGGCGCCACGGGCATGGTGCAAGCCGCCGATATCGTCCAGATGGCGATCGACGGTTCTGCCGTGCAGGGCATCGAGGCACACGCGCCCAATGCGCCCCGCGTCAAGGACTACCAGATTTCCGCCGCGCCGCTGCAGGTCGGTGAAGACGCTGTCAGCGGCTGCGTCATCACCATGGTCGACATGAGCCAGCGCAAGGCCGCCGAACGGCAGCAATTGCTTTTGATGCGCGAACTCGATCACCGCGTGAAGAACACGCTGGCCCTCGTGCTTTCGATCGCTGGCCGCACCCTTCACCACGAAGATACGCTCGAAGGCTTCCAGAAGGCCTTTACCGGTCGCATCCAGGCGCTTGCGGCAACGCATAATCTCCTCGCCGACAATTCCTGGACCGACCTCACCATTGCCGATGTGGTGCAGGCCGAGCTTGCCCCTCATGGTGGCGGCATCGGACGCATCCGTATCGAAGGCTTGGAGCGCAATATTGCGCCGCGCGCGGCCATCGCCCTCGGCCTCGTCATTCACGAGCTTGCCACCAACGCTGCCAAATACGGGTCGCTTTCGACCCGCGACGGCCGCATCGATGTGCGCACGACCGGCGTCGACAACGAAACCTTCCGCATCGAATGGCGTGAGTCCGGCGGTCCGACAGTTGCCGTGCCGACCCGCAAGGGCTTTGGTCAGAACGTCATTGCCCGCAGCCTGCAATATACGCCGAGCGGCGGCGCGGAGATCGAATACGCGCCCGAAGGCGTAATCTGTCGCATTGCCCTGCCGGTCGAAGACCTGCGCTAGACCGAAAAAGGCGGCGGCCCGCGGGCCGCCTCTTTTCTTTAAGTGTCCAAGCTCAGCGCTCGGCCGCGGCTTCTTCCACCGTCAGCACGCCATAGTCATTTCCCCAGGAGTTGCGGATATAGGTGCCGATTTCGGCAACTTCCTCGTCGCTCATGTCGGCACCGACCGGCGGCATATAGCCAAGGCCATGGATGATAGTCGAGGCGACATGGCTGGCATCGGCCAGGTTGGGATTGTTGGCGAGCACGGCACCCGCGCCACCCTGGCCATTGACGCCATGGCAGCCCGAGCAGGATGCGACGAACTTGGGCTGGCCGGCCGCAACCAGCGTTGCAAGATCAGCTTCGCCGCCCGCAGCCGCCGGCGCTTCGCTGACCGGCGTGTCGGCAGCCGGCGCATCGCTTGCGGCCGGGGCTTCCGTTGCCGCCGGAGCGTCCGTGCCAGGGGTCGCGCCCTGGTTCGCCGGGTTTTCCCATTCTGCCGGACCGCCCGCGCTCTCGCTGGTACCGCCTGCCTGAGCCTCGTTGCCTTCACCCGCAACCGCCAACGAGCTTCCTTCCTCGCCACCATAGGTGAACTTGAGGATCGCACCGGGATTGTGCAGAACGCTGGTGGTGAGATCCGTGCCGTAAAGCTGCGACACCGAGCCGAAGGCGTCGGTCGCAAGGTAAACGGTCTTGCCGTCTTCCGAGATCAGCACATCGCGGTAGCGGTTCTGCGTGCCGAGCCAGGCGACGGGCAGGCCATCGGCCTCGGTACCGTCTTCGCTCAGCGGCTGAACATAGAGCACGCCATGCTTGAGCGTGGGCAGCAGGATCGAGTTCTGCCATTCGGGGATCGCATCGCCCCCATAGTAAAGAACCGAGGACGGCGCCACCGTAGGGTTGCAGATGAAGCCGCATTGCTGGTCGAACGGGAAGTCGCTGGCGACGGTGAAATAGGTCGCCAGTGGATCGATCATTTCGCCTTCGAACTCGGATTCCTGCGTTACCGGCACGCCTTCCGGTGGCGGCGTCGTGGCACGCTCGACGCCTTCGGGCGCCTCGCTCCAGTTGATGTAGGAATAGCCCATGTCGTCGATATAGCCGGCGACCAGCGGCCAGCCGTAATTGCCGCCGGGCTGGATGATGTTGAGTTCGTCATCGCTCGATGGGCCATGCTCGGCTTCATAAAGTATGCCGTTCGAGCCGAACGAGAGGCCCTGCGGATTGCGGTGGCCGTAGCTGAAGATGTGGCTCTTGACGCCATCGATCTCAGGATTGTCTTCCGGGATCGAGCCGTCGAGCTCGAGCCGCAGGATCTTGCCGGCATAGGTGTGCCAGTCTTCCGCGGCAACCTCTTCCGCTGTCGGCAAGGCCTGCGCGAGGTTTGGCAGGCGGAAGTTGCGGCCGAAATTGGCGCCCTGCTCGCCGATCGAATAATAAAGCTTCATATCCGGGCCGATGACAACACGCCCGGCATTGTGGTCATTGCCGCCCGGCAGACCCTCGATCAGGATTTCGGGCGAGCCGAGCTGGCCGGTCGCTTCGTCATAGGTATAGCGCACGATTTGCGCTGAAGCGTCGGGCTCGGTTTCGGTGCCGATATTGATCGTATAGCCAATGTAGACGAAGTCGTTGCCGGTGCCTTGGCCGATCTCAGGATGCAGCGCCATGCCCAGAAGGCCCTCATGCTGCGGGCCGGTATAAACGTCATCGAGCGTCAGGATCACCTGCTGCGCGCCGGTCTCGGGGTCGACCTTGGTAACTTCCCCGCTTGTGCGCTCGGTCAGCCAAATCTGGCCATCCGGACCCCAGCGCATGGCCCAGGGATTGCTCAGAGCCGTCGTCAAAACACGCGACGAAAACAGATCGTTCTGCCCGCGCTCGATCTCGACCGGCGTTTCCTGCGCAAAGCTTGCGGGGATCGCCAGCAACAGGGACGCGGCGGCAACGCCCGCCAAGAGCCCGGTCCTCGTGACATGTGCCATCTGCTCATCCTAACAGTTTTATAAAAATAACAGTGCCGCCCGAAGACGCGCTTCTCCTCAGCGAACGGCTCTCGGCGACAATGGTTTCAGCACTTTGCAAAGCTGTGACGACGGTGATGCAACGACAAAAAAGCCGCCCGGCAGAAGCACGGGCGGCAAGTTCTGGAGGTCAGGGCGCCGTGGCAAAACGGCGCTGATAACCCTTCCTTAATGGACGTTAACGCGCTCTTCCCCACCCGTTTGAGGGGTTGGAGAACAATTTCCCTTTCGGCGCCAGGACTGCAGCAGCAGAACGGCGATCGAGAGCGGAAGCATTGCGGCCAGAATGGCAAATCCCAAGACCATCGTGGTCTTCAAACCGACGATTTCACGCCCGACAAAAAAGAACGCGATGAGCCCATAGGTGGGAAGCGACAAATCTTTTTGGCAGCAGGGTATGATTGGGCTCCTTTCGATAACGAAGCCCCGGTTTCCCCCAGCCCATCCTGTTCGTCGCCACCCGTTTGTGTGGGTGGGAGCATAGCGCATTGCCCAAGTTCTCCCTTGCGCGCAGATTCACCACTTTTGATCGGATTTGTGTTGCGCAAGCGCTGGACCTAAGCAACACCGCACAGCAATATGGTTTTCGTGCTCCAGCCTGCTCTGGACCATGGGGGAATGCTTTACGATGTTTGCGAGCACTTTGCGGTTTGCTGGATGGAAAGCTTTGGCGCGGCTCCTGTTGATTGCCACCGCCACTCTAGGCGGCCTCGGCCAGGCTCTGGCGCTCGACCCCTGCCCGAGCCGACCGGTCCGATCATTCTCACCGTTTCTGGCGCAGTCGAGATCACCAACAGCGACGATGGCGCCGATTTCGACCGCGAAATGCTTTACTCGCTCGGCCTCACCGATCTGGTCACCACCACCGCCTGGACCGATGGCCCGCAGACTTTCCGCGGCGTGCTGCTGAAGACCGTGATGGAACGCGTCGGCGCAAAAGGGACGACCATCAAGGCGACTGCGCTCAACGACTTCACGACCTCTATTCCTGCGGAGGAAGTAAGCAAGTACAACATCCTCCTCGCCTCCGAAATGAACGGCGCCGAAATGAGCCGACGCGATCGCGGCCCGCTCTGGATCGTTTATCCACGCTCCGATTTTCCCGAACTGCAGGCGCCCGAATATAACGATCGCTGGGCCTGGCAATTGCGGACGCTTGAAATCCAATGAGCCTTCGGCCGTGGATGACGAGGCGGTTTCTCGTGGCGCTGGTCGCCATGGGGATCCTTTTCGCCCTGTTGATCGCGGCGAGCGTCCGCCTGTTGCAGAGCGAAACCCGCACCGTCCATTATATCAGTGAAGACATGGTCTGGCTCTCGAGCCAGGGCCAGTATGAAGCCATCCGCTATGCCGATGCCCTTTCGAGCTTTGCCCGCGGCCAGGCCACGATCGACGAACCACAGTTGCGGCTCGACCTGTTGAGCAGCCGCATCACCGTGCTCGAAGATGGCGAAACTTATCGGCAGATGGAGGCCCTCGGCTATGCCGATGAGCTGGTCGAATTTCGCACCATTGTCGACGACGCAGTCGGCCGCATGGTCGGCCTCCAGCCCAGCCACGTCGCCGAAATCAGCGCCCTCCATCGCGAGGCGCAGGCGCTTGCCGCCGACCTTCGCGACGTCGCCAATGCGGCCATGTTTGCCAAGCGCGATCGCGACCGTGAAACCCGCGACGAGCGCCGCCACACCCTGTTCGAAGTGCTCGGCACCCTGGTGGCCACCATGGCCGCCGGCCTCCTCATGGCCGCAGTGCTGGTGCGCGACCACCGCAACATGGTCAGCGCCGAATCCGCCCTCGAACGCGAGCGGCAGGTGTCGCGCCTCCATCGCGCCTTCATTTCCGTCGTCTCGCACCAGTTCCGCACACCGCTTGCCATTATCGATGCCAGCGCCCAGCGCATGATCCGCCGCGGTGCGCAGATGGATGTCGCCGAAATCGTCCAGCGCGCCGACAAGATCCGTGCCGCCTGCCTCCGCCTCACCCGGCTCATGGAGTCAACGCTCAACGCTGCCCGGCTTGAAGAGGGCGAAATCACCCTCAACATCCGCGGCTGCGATCCGGTGGCGCTCCTGCGCAATGTCATCGACGGCCAGCCCGAGCAGGACCAGAAGCGCATCGAGCTGCGCATGGAAAATGTGCCCGGCTGGATCGAGGCGGACCTCACCCTTATCGAACAGGCGGTGCAGAACCTCGTTTCCAACGCCCTAAAATATTCGACCGATGGCCAGCCCGTCGTGATCATGGCCCGCCGCCAGGGCAGCGACATCCTGATCAGCGTCACCGACAAGGGCGTCGGCATCCCGGCGGACGAAATGGAACAGTTGTTCCGGCGCTTTTTCCGCGCCCGGACCTCGGAAGGCATTCCCGGCACCGGCATCGGCCTCAGCTTTGTAAGCCAGATCATGGAGCTCCACCACGGCAAGGTGGAGGTCCGCAGCGTCGAGGGCCAGGGCTCGACCTTCACCCTGCGCATGCCGATCACCCAGCCGGTGCCCGAAACCGGCACCAAGCTTTCCTTCCTTCCTGCAGCAGCCACGGCACCATCATGACCGCCTCCATCCTTTGTGTCGAAGACGAAGCCGACCTGCGCAGCGACATTGTCGAGGAACTGGTCGCCGCCGGCTACGAAGTGGACGAAGCCGGCAATGGCCTCGAAGCGCTCGAGCACCTCAAAAAGCAGCGTTACGACCTGGTCCTGTGCGACATCACCATGCCGCGCATGTCCGGGCTCGAGCTTCTGGCGCATGTGCGCAAGCAGGCGGAACTCGCCGACCTGCCCTTCATCTTCCTCACCGCCCTGGCCGGCCGCCGCGACATCATTGCTGGCAAGGAAGCGGGAGTCGACGACTACCTCACCAAGCCCATCGACTTCGATCTGATGCTGATCACCATTGCCGCCCGGCTCGATCAGGTGCGCCGCATTAAAGGCGCCAAGCCCGCGGAAGACGAAGGCGAAAGCCAGTCGCTGCGCGCCGCTCTCCTCGGCGCCGACGAAGCGCTCAATCGCATCGCCGTGGGCGTCTTTCTGCTCGACAGCGACCGCAAGGTCATTTCCCGCAATCGCCGCGCCGACGAGTTGCTCGACGAAGCCGACGGCATCAGCCTCTCGCGAGAAGGCCTGTTGCGCGGGGAAAAGCCGCAGCAGACCCAAGCACTGCGCGACATCGTCGACATCGCCATTGCCCGCGTTGCCGAAGGCAATCGGCAGGGCAGCGAAGCCGTAGGCCTTACGCGCGACAGCGGCAAGCGCCCCCTGATCGCCGTGGCCTGCCCCCTGGGCAAAGGCCCTGCCGCTCCGGGCGAGCCGGTGGTCGGCCTTTTCGTTACCGATCCGGAATGGCGGTCCTCGGACGCGGCTAGTGCCGTCGCCCAGCTTTATGGCCTTTCGCCCGCCGAAACGCGGCTGGCTTTGGCCCTGGTGCGCGGCCTGAGGCTCGACGAGGTGGCCGATGAATTCGGTCTTTCGCGCAATACGGTGAGCTACACGCTCAAGAACCTCTTCCGCAAAACCGAAACCGACCGGCAGGCCGATCTCATCAGTCTGTTCTTGTCCAACCCGGTTTCGCTGGAACGAAGTTAAGCTGCCCGCCGCCGCGTCGCGGTCCAATCCGAGCGCGCCGGACACTTGCGCGCCGATTTTGGCCGAAAGGCCGGATCGGCCGCAACAAGCGAGGCGATCGCCAGATCGAGCCCGCGGAACACGCCGCCGAGTTCGGGAAAATCGGCTTCGTTGAAGCCGGCGCCGTCGGGCAGGTGTGTCATCGCTTCTCTCCTCGTCGGTCTTACTGCATCAGCCCATAGGGCAGGATCAGCATGGCAAGGCTGACCGCATAAAGGCTCGAAATCATCAGGGTGCGCCGCATGGCGGGCCTCCGCATCTGGTGTGAAAGGATCAAGGCAATTGCATCGCCATTTACCGGCTTTCAACATGCCCGAGCCCTGCGCCGCACCCTCCGTTTGAGTGGGCATCCTCCCAATTCTCGTGACCTTCGGTTGACACCCGGAAAAAATATTGGGCCCACCCAAACAAGGGGTTCGGCCGGGTTTCGCCGCCCCTAGAGAGAGCCCACCAAACAAGGAGAGCTTTCATGAACATCATCGACACCTGGCTGGAAAAGCGCCGCAACCGTTCCACCTACCGCCAGCTCGCAACCCTCAGCGACCAGATGCTGGGCGACATCGGCATCACCCGCTACGACCTCGACAAGCTGCGTCGCGGCCGCCCGGCAAACGATCGGTGATCGGGCAATGTATATGCAAACTCGCGTCCGCCGACGCCTTAAACGTAGCGGCGAAGTCTTCACCGTCCTCCTCGCCGCCTTCGTCGTCCTCGCCCCGCGCCTCGACCAATGGGGTATGCTCGAGCAGCTGGTAAACAGCTTTGTCTGATCGCGCTCGTCCGGCAATGTGGTGCAAGTCTTGCCGGACGCTTGCGGTTACGACGATCGGCTCAAATCGATCGCATAGATTTGGAGTGGCGCTTCGGGATCACTGATCCGCGTTAGCCACGGCCAGGTGGGCTCGTTAAAATCGGGCAGGCCTGCCAAGCCGTCGGTGGCGGGAATGCCCCGGCAGAACACTAGGTAATCGAGCCCGCGCTCATGCACCACGGCTTGCGCCTCTGCCTCTCCGTCCCGATAAAACCGCACCATATCGCGCAAGCCTTGCTCGTTGCGATGATAGCCGGCAGACACGACCTGATGCGGCGTTTGCAACAGCAGTGACGGACCGATCAGAAGATAGCTCATGACCCTGCCCGGCGGCAGTGCGGCCAAGGGTTCATAGGCTTGAGGCTCAAGACAAGCCGTCCAGCTTAGCGACGATTGCGCTGGCGGGCCAGCGGGCGGAGACAGCAGCCCAAGCACAGAAACATGCGCTGCACCCGAAAAAGCCATTAGAGTAAAGCCAGCCACAGCGGCGGTAGCAATGGTTTGTCTTGCCCTGAACCACGCCCACGCCTCCGCAATGATCCAGGCCGCGCCTGGGATCACAGCTACCGTCAGCAGCCTGAAGCCACGGATCTGGAGACAGAACACAAGGAAAAGGGCAAACGAGAAGCCGCTCAGCACCAGCCAGCGCCAGCGTTGCTGTTTTGGCGCCAGGACCGTGGCAAGGAAGACCGCCAGCAATCCTAGCGTGGGGGTCAAGATTAGCGAAAGCTCGCTACGCATCTGAGCATTCCAGTCCCAGATCGGTTGCGCCTCGCCTATCGTGGACAACAGGATCACCGCAAGATCGGCATCGAGATCGCCATAGGGCCCCGCTCGGCAGGCTGGGAACATTGAAAGCAGCCCCAGGAGGACCCCACTCCCGAGCACCGCCAGTACAGCCAGGCGCAGCGCTGGATGTTTGAGCCAGGCCGTAAGCGATACCGCGATCAATATCGCAGCAGCATACCCGACTGCCGCCACGCCATAGGTAGCGGAAAGAGCATCGCAGGCAGGAACCAACCAGGCGTTCGGATCGGTCGTCGTCAGCAAAAGCAGCAGCACCGCCATGGCAAAGCTTGCCGCGAATGCGAGCACCGCTGCTCTGCTGCGCTGCGGATCGACTACCCAGTAAAGCGCAAAACAGATCAGCACCGTGATGACGGAGACCAAGGCTTCGGTACCGATCGCGAGGCCCGTCGCTGCCGCCGCAGCCGCGACAACAGCCCATTTCGGGTCGGCGCGTCCTTCAATGCTCGTCAGCATCATCAGAAGCGTAAGCGCGATCTGAACGTTGTGGTGATCGACGCGGCCGGGGATAAACTCAGTGTATACGGCGAGGCACATTGCCAGAAGCGCCAGCGCCGGCAGACGTGCCCCTTCGCCGGCTACGCGTTCGGTCACCGCAGCGACAAGCACGACGACGGCCAGGAGCACGAGAAGAGGCCAGACGAAAGCTGCCCAGAGCGGCGCCGATGCTCCCACGAGAGGTGTAAATAGGGCCATTAGTGCAACCAATGGTGCGTCGATCAGCCGGGACCAGTGCATCGGCGCCCCAAAAGGCGTGTTGTCACGGTGTTGCATGGTGTCAAACCATGACTGACCGTTGAAAAGGTCGATCGCCCCAACCAGTCGCATGGCGTCGTCGCCGGTAACTCTGGGCGCATTGCCGAGCCGGACCGCCGCGATCGATAGAGCTGCCACAAGCACAAGCCAGATCAGGCCGATCTGCACCCACTTCCGCTCCAACCAGCCCATCACGTCTACCCCGCCCCGTTGGTAAACATCTATCGCGACGAGCTTAATTAGCCCTGAAAGGCGAGGCTCAGCAGCTTGGTTGGCGACGCGTTAACTAAGATTGGCTAGAATAGATCCAACGAAATGGGGTTCCCGATGCATCTGGCCAAAGCCGCCCTCAATGCCGCGCATGACACGGTAGTGTTCCGGCGGCGCGTCACGGTGCTTTCCAGCCAGCTTGCGCGTGTTTTGCCCGAGAGCGGCACGGTGCTCGATGTAGGTTGCGGCAATGGCGAGATTGCGCAGGCGATCATGGCCATCAAGCCTGGTCTGCGGTTAGAGGGCATCGATGTCTTCTTGCGGCCGCAGGTCGCTATCCCGGCCCAATGCTATGACGGCGTGACTTTTCCCTATGCCGACCAGTCGGTCGATTGGGTTACCATCGTCGATGTTCTCCATCACACCGACGATCCCGCCTTGGTTCTGCGCGAGGCGGCGCGCGTTGCCCGAGCAGGCATCGTCATCAAGGATCACCTGCGCGAAGGCCTGGCTGCCCGCGAGACCCTGCGGCTGATGGATTGGGTCGGCAATCGCGGGCACGGTGTGCGTCTGCCCTATAATTACTTGGCCCGTGCCGAGTGGACCAAGATTTTCGAAGACGTGGGACTGCGCACCTCCTCCTGGCAGGAGGAGCTCGGGCTTTATCCGTTTCCGGCCAGTGCCATCTTCGAGCGCAAGCTTCACTTCATCGCAACGCTCAGCCTGGCGGGACAGCCTGCCCATGCCTGATGACTTGCAACCCAGCCCCAATTCCGCCATCGTCGTGCCGCGATTGACGGTTAACTCCCGCAAATACGGGGTTTCCAGAGAGGAAAACGCATGACAGCTCGGCCGCTTTCCATTGCCGGTTCGCTGGCCCTTGCCCTTGTGGTTTCCGGCTGCACCGTTGCCGGCATCAAGCCTTTGCCCGGCAATCGTACGGGCGAAGCCGCTACCGCGGCAATCGCGTCCCTGGCCCCCACGCCGGCCGGTCACGTTCCGGACGCTGCCGCCGTGCCGGCCGCAGCCAGCGGGCTCCTTGCCTATGCCGGTAGCGATGGCAGCCAATATGATGGGCTGATCGCCCATTATTCGCAGGCCTACAATGTCCCGGAAGCCCTGGTCCGTCGTGTCATCGTGCGCGAAAGCGGCTATAATGCCGGCGCCCGCAACGGACCCTATTACGGCCTCATGCAGATCAGCCACGCGACCGCGCGCGGTATGGGTTTTTCCGGCAGTGCTTCAGGCCTGCTCGATGCGGAAACCAACCTGCGCTACGCCGTGCGTTACCTCGCCGGCGCCTATGTCACCGCTGGTGGCAATGCGGACCGCGCCATGCAGTATTACGCCCGCGGCTATTACTACGATGCCAAAAAGCTCGGCCTGCTCGACCAGAGCGGCTTGCGCTAGTCGCTAGTCGGTTCCACCGACATTGAAGAGGCTCGCGATCCGCTGGGCCAATTCTTCCTGCCGAAACGGCTTTTCGAGCCGCGGCAGGTCGGTCGGTGCATCGTCCGGCAATTCCGCATAGCCAGTTGCCAAAAGGATCGGCAGGCCGGGGCGCAGAGCGCGCGCGGCTTCCGCCAGCTGCACGCCATTCATGCCAGGCATGGAATAGTCGGTGATCAGCGCGCCGATATCGTCACGCTGCTTGAGGATCGACAGCGCCTCGGCTGCCGAAAAGGCCTCGACCGGCGAATGACCGAGATCGGCCAGCTGGTCCACGGTATTGAGCGTGATCAGCGCATCGTCGTCGACCACCAGAATGGTGACGCCTGAACCCTGGGTCGGACGGACTTCCACAGATCGATCCTTTGGCGCTACGGCCCTTAGCAGGTGCTCGCATTATCGCCGCTTACCCACTTTTCCCGATACCGGCCAACTGTGGCAAAACAAGGTCAGGTCCTTGATCCTGCGACCGAAATCAGTGCTGACAGGCTCTGGCAAAATGGGGTGCCATCCTGGCGCTCTAGGCGATAAAGTCGCCCGGCACGAACTTTGGGAATCGTCCTCATGCATTTGCTGCTCGTCGATGGCTCGGGCTATATTTTCCGCGCCTTCCACGCCCTGCCCCCGCTTAATCGCAAGTCCGACGGCCTGCCCGTCGGCTGCGTCCAGGGGTTTTGCAACATGCTGTTCAAGCTGACGCAGGACATGGATATCGACGAGCCGCCCACCCATGTGGCGGTGATCTTCGATCACTCCAGCAAAACCTTCCGCGACAATATCTATTCCGAATACAAGGCGCATCGCCCGCCCGCGCCCGAAGAACTCGTGCCGCAGTTCCCGCTCACCCGTCACGCCACCCGCGCCTTTTCCATCGCCTCGATCGAGCTGGAAGGATGGGAGGCCGACGACATCATGGCGACCTATGCCTGCCAGGCTAAGTCGCGCGGCTGGAAGGTCACCATCGCTTCCTCCGACAAGGACCTGATGCAACTGGTCGAAATGGACGGCTCGATCCGCCTCCTCGACACCATTCCCCGTCCGGGCCAGCCGCCGCTGCGCTGGATCGGGCCGGACGAGGTCTTCACCAAGTTCGGCGTCACGCCCGATAAGGTCATCGACGTGCAGGCGCTTTGCGGCGACAGCGTCGACAATGTTCCCGGCGTCCCCGGCATCGGCGTCAAAACCGCGGCCGAGCTCATCAACCAGTATGGCGATCTCGAAACGTTGCTGGCCCGCGCCGAAGAGATCAAGCAGCCGGCCCGCCGCCAGAAGCTTGTCGACAATGCCGAGCTTGCGCGCATTTCGAAGCAATTGGTGACGCTGGAACAGGCCGTGCCGCTCGAGATCGATCTCGATGGCCTCGCGCGCCAGCCAATGGCGCCGTCGGCGCTGTTTCCTTTCTCAAGGCGATGGAATTTGCCACCATCACCAAGCGCCTCGCCGGCATTCTCGACGCCAACCCGGATGATTTCGAGCCCGATCCGGATCTGAAGGCCGGCGGCAACAAGGATATCGGCGCGCCGAAAAAATCTGCCGACCTCTCCGTCGCCAAGGCCAAGCTCGCCGCCAATGTCGTGCCCGGCACCGGCCCCGCCCGCTTCGCCGCCAGCGAACACGCGCGCATCAAGGCGATCCCGATCGACTACGACGCCTATCGTACGGTCACCACGGCCGAAGATCTGAGCGCCATCATTGCGCGCATCTACGCCCGCGGCCACGTCGCCATCGACACCGAAACCACCGGGCTCGATCCGCAGCAGGCCGATATCGTCGGCATCTGCCTTTCCACCGAGATCGGGGAAGGCTTTTACGTGCCCGTCGGCCACGCCAAGGCGGGCGACCTTCTTGCCGGTGGCGGGCTCGTTGAAGGCCAGCTGCCGATCCGCGACGTGCTCGACGCGCTCAAGCCCGTGCTCGAAGACCCTTCGATCCTCAAGATCGGACAAAACAGCAAATATGACATGGAAGTGTTCGAGCGCTACGGCATCGCCATGGCGCCGATCGACGACACCATGCTCATGAGCTACGCCCTCGATGGCCCGCAGTACAACGGCCTCGACGTCCTCGCCAAACATTGGCTCGACCACAAGACCATCACCTTCGGCGAGCTGGCCGGCACCGGCAAGGGGCAGAAGACCTTCGACCAGCTCGACATCGCTCCCGCCGCCCGCTATGCGGCCGAAGATGCCGATGTCACCATCCGCCTTTGGCATGTGCTCAAGCCGCGCCTTGCCGCCGAAAACGCCACCGCGCTTTATGAAACGCTGGAGCGCCCGTTGGCCCCGGTCCTGGCCCGCATGGAAGCGCGCGGCATCACCGTCGACCGGCAGATCCTCAATCGCCTTTCCGGCGATTTCGCCCAGCGCGCCGCCGCGCTCGAGGCCGAAGCCTATGAGCTGGCCGGACAGAGTTTCAACCTCGGCTCGCCCAAGCAGCTGGGCGAAATCCTCTTCGACAAGATGGGGCTCGAAGGCGGCACCAAGACCAAGACCGGTGCCTGGTCGACCGGCGCCGACGTGCTCGAAGATCTTGCGCTCAAGGGCGTGCCGCTCGCCCGCACCATCGTCGATTGGCGCCAGCTCACCAAGCTCATGGGCACCTATACCGATGCCCTCCCCACCTATATCAATCCGCGCACCGGTCGCGTCCACACCTCCTATTCGCAGGCCTCGGTGCTCACCGGGCGCCTGTCCTCGAACGAACCGAACCTTCAGAACATTCCGGTGCGCACCGGCGATGGCCGCAAGATCCGCACCGCCTTTGTCGCGGCGCCGGGCAAAATACTGATTTCGGCCGACTATTCCCAGATCGAGCTGCGCCTCCTCGCCCATATCGCCGATATCGGCGCGCTCAAGGACGCCTTCGAGGAAGGCCTCGACATTCACGCCATGACGGCCTCGGAAATGTTCAACGTCCCGGTCAAGGACATGCCGTCGGAGGTCCGCCGGCGCGCCAAGGCCATCAATTTCGGCATCATCTACGGCATTTCCGCCTTCGGCCTTTCCAACCAGCTCGGCATCGAGCGCTCGGTCGCCGGCGAGTATATCAAAACCTATTTCGAGCGCTTTCCGGGCATCAAGGACTACATGGACAGCCAGCGCGCCCGTGTCAAAGTCGATGGCCACGTCACCACGATCTTCGGCCGCAAGATCCAGTTCCCCAACGCTAATTCCGGCAACCCTTCGGAACGCAGCTTCGTCGAACGCGCCTCCATCAACGCCCCCATCCAGGGCTCTGCCGCCGACATCATCCGCCGCGCCATGATCCGCATGGAACCCGAACTCAAGCGCCTCGGCGTCGAAGCCGACATGCTGTTGCAGGTGCATGACGAGTTGATCTTCGAGGTCCCGGAAGGGACGGAAGAGACGGCCATGGCGGCGATCAAGACGGTGATGGAAGGCGCATCGGAGCCGGCCGTGCGGCTAACCGTGCCGATCCAGGTGGACGCGCATGCGGCGAAGAATTGGGATGAGGCTCACTAACAGGCTAGACTTTTAAGAACTTCTGAGAAGTATTCTTGTGCAGCAACAGGGGGACTTCTATGACAGCGGCAGCTGAAAATCCACAAACGACTGATGAAGGCAAAAGGGAGACTTCGACAGAACAAGCCGCGTCTCCACGCAAAATACCTGGAAATCTTCCCTATATCTCAACGCCGGGAACTCTTAAACGCGTCTTGGAGAAGCTGGTCGAAGCGCAGCGCCCAGATAAGTTCACCGCAGACTTTCTAGCTAATGTTCTAAAGATGTCAGGCGGCGGCGCTAGATCTACGATACCAATGCTAAAGAAGATGGGGTTTCTGAGCTCGGAGGGCGTACCAACCGACCTCTACGGCAAATTCCGAACGGAGGCAGGCCAAGGTGCTGCAGCCTTACAAGGGCTACGGTCTGCCTATGCTGAGATTTTCAAGCGCAGCGATTATGCTCACGCTGCCGACGAAGCAAAGATCAAAGACATCATCGTTGAAATTACCGGCTTAAAGAGCAACGATGCCGTCGCGGGCCTCATACGCAGTACATTCAACGCTATCAAGAGTTTCGTTCCTCAGGATATAGACGTTGCAAAATCGACTGCTGGCCCTGACGAAAGAGAGGTGCCGGACCGCGCGCCTCCTCCAACACCAGAACTGGATAGATTGGATACCGCCCCACTCCGTCTAGCGTACAATATAAACATAGTTCTTCCAGAGACGTCTGATCTTAATGTTTTGAACGCGATTTTCAAAAGCATCAAAGAAAACCTGATGCGATGATATATGTTGATCGGATTGAGCTATTCATTCTAAAGTGTGCCTCTGTTAAATTAGCTCTCGACGAGCGCATACCTCAACCCGCGCGCAAGATTGACTTAGCGCATGAACCTGTCACACGCAGTTCAATCGAGCAGTTCTCGAGTAACCTGCGCGAGCAAGCCGACCGAATGGCAGAGTACTACCGGCTGTTCTACATGCTGGAGAATGACATCCGTCGATTAATCGACGACACCCTAACAGAAGCACATGGCGTAGGGTGGTGGGCAGCGCATGCACCAAACTCTGCAAAAGAAGAGTGCAGGCAAAATCAGCAGCGTGAGCGTGAAGCTGGGGTAACTAGTAGATCAGATAATGAACTGGATTTTATTTCGTTTGGGCAACTAGGGGACGTCATCAGACATAACTGGGTTTTGTTTGGAGGCATGTTGAGCAATGAGAAAGCCTTAGGTCGTGTCATGTTTGCTCTGAATACGCTTAGGGGCCCTATCGCTCATTGTGGTGTGCTAGCTGAGGACGAAGTCGATCGACTGAAGCTGGCAGTCAAAGACTGGTTCAGATTGTTGGAAGGTCCCAAGTAGCAGATCGTTTGACACTCACCAGCGGTCACAAGCCTACTTTGAGGTACCTGTTCAAAGCATCGACGTTGCGGCTCCTTTCCGAGCTGGGCCCCGGGTCAAGCCCGGGGTGACATGCGGTGGATGCGATAAGCGGAGTGCTTCAACCACCCTCACTCGCGCTGCCCCGTGATTTCCCACCAGAGATCGTTCCAGTCGGGGTTTTGCTCTTCGATCAGCCGCACCTTCCACGCTCGCAACCACCGCTTGATGCGCTTTTCCCGAAGAATGGCCTCGCTTATGTCATCGTGCGTCTCGTACCAGACCAGCCGCTTGCAGCCATTGGTCTTGGTGAAGCCGGGCGCTAGCCCCTCTCGATGTTCATAGGTGCGGCGCACAAGGTCATTGGTGACGCCGGTATAGTCCGTACCGTTCTTGCGATTGACCATAATGTAGACGAAGTACACCGGCGCTCCCGCAGTGCTTCAACCGAGGCACAATGCAATAAAACCCACCGGCTGTCACCCCGGCGAAGGCCGGGGCCCATCCTGAGGTGGTTGTGCGGGGCATAGAGGTTGCGGCGCGCTCCGTAGCTGGGCCCCGGGTCAAGCCCGGGGTGACAGCTGGTGGTTGTGGGATCATCTAGCGAACACCCTCTTTATTCGCCCAACTTCACCCACTTCCAAGTCTGGCTTGCGATTGACCATGATGTAGACGAAGCCCCCGCAGTGCTTCAACCTAGGCACAATGCAACAACACCCACCGGCTGTTACCCGGCGAAGGCCGGGGCCTATCTTGAGGTGATTGTTTAGGGCATAGAGGTTGCGGCGCGCTCCGTAGCTGGGCCCCGGGTCAAGCCCGGGGTGACAGCTGGTGGTTGTGACACCCTCCCGCCCTGCGAGCGCAGCTCTCCGGGCCTAGCCTGCTAAAATCGCTCCACTGGAGCGATTTTGCGTGCCGCCGCAGGCTAGTCACCCAGCTTCACCCACTTCCACGTCTGGATCTGCCGTACCTCGCCCGGTCGCCGCACCATGAGCACGCCATAGTCCCAGGTCGTTGGATAGGTCAGCGTCACGCGGACCCAGCCGTCCGGGCCGCAATTGGCGCAGCCGAAGGGTGGGTCGAGGGCGTCGCGGCTGGGGGCGAAGAACTGGATGAGGTCGGTTGCCAGGTACCGCACCTCGCGCTTGCACAGGCCGCATTTGCAGATGACGATCTGCCCGTCATCGGCCGCATGCTTGAGCGTCCATTCCTTGCCCGGATAGGGCCGTTCTCCGCGATAGGGTTGGGGCATGAATCAGTCTCCGTCGCGACACAGTAGCACGAGAACGAAACAAGAACG
Organism: Devosia aurantiaca; assembly: GCF_011058215.1. Classification (GTDB taxonomy): domain Bacteria; phylum Pseudomonadota; class Alphaproteobacteria; order Rhizobiales; family Devosiaceae; genus Devosia; species Devosia aurantiaca. The sequence goes on along the minus strand of NZ_JAALFG010000001.1, from coordinate 948,473 downwards.
ATCACACCTCTTTTTCCTCCCCCGCCTGCGGGAGAGGAAAGGTTTGTCCCGCTTATCCCCGTGCCAAAAACCCGCGCTATTCTCCCCGCATCAGCCGGGTGGAGATGGGGTTGCAACGATCAACCGTCCGGCGACAGTCGGGAGGGCTCTGAATCGTTCCGGAGTCTGGGTCCGCGGACGGGGAGGCGTAATCCTCCCCTAAGACGCTGCCTGCCAGAAAACCCGGCGCCTCGAGACGGTCTTTGTCTCAACACAAAACTACTCAAGAGGCGAAAACCGTCTCGGGGCACCATCATCTGCCGCACACCCGGAGGCGTCCCGCCGTCCGGCGCGTCTGCTCGCCTCCGCGCAACCGCCGCCCGCTTGCGCCGTTCCCCAAACACACAAGGAGATGCGCCATGCCCCGAACCGAAAAGCCCGGCAATGCCAAGCAGGACGACGACACCAAGTCGCTCAACGATACGCGCGAAGACACCGAACAGCCGGCCGGCGAGTTCGCGAAAGAGGACGACGCCGACAAGATCGGCAAGAAGGATCCTCATGGCAATCGCCGCTGAGCCCCAAGGCGCGCTGGTCGCAAAATTCCTTAGGGCGCAGGACCGGGTCTACCCCGAAGCCGTGGGCGAGCTGCGCGCTGGCCAGAAACAGAGCCATTGGATGTGGTTCATCTTTCCCCAGCTCGCCGGGCTCGGCCACAGCGAGATGGCGCGTAACTATGCGCTCCAAAGCCTCGACGAAGCCCGCACCTTTGCCGCCCATCCGGTGCTCGGCGCGCGCCTGCGCGAATGCACCGAAGCGGTGCTGCTGCATGCGCCCGATGGGGCCGCGCCGCGCGATCTCACTACCATCTTCGGCACGCCGGACGACAAGAAGTTCATTTCCTCGATGACGCTCTTTGCCCGCGCCCTTCCCGACGAGTCTCTCTTTCCGAGAGCCCTCGGCGCTTTCAACCGTGGCGAAGAGGACCAGCGCACGCTGGCCCTCCTCGGCTGATCACTGGCTTTGCGGATGGTCGGCCGGCGGCTCGACATTATCGGGGAAGGACTTTTGGCCCGGCGGGAAATCCGGCGCCTTGCCGGGGCTGTCGGGCTCGAGCGGAAAGTCTTCGTTGTCGGGCCGCGCCGTCCCCGGACCCATCGGCGGCACGGCGCCGGGCTGGGTGTCGTCGGGCAGGGTCGGAATGGTCGGCTGGGTCGGGTTGTCGATGCTCATGAAACTTGTCTCCTTGTCGCTGGAAGCAACAGGAGAGCGCCCCGATCAGTTCCGCCGCACCGCGGCCAGCCGCCCTTCCCCGCCAGGTGGAATGCCGAGCGTGACCGTCACGGTCACCGCCGCCACCACCTGTGGCGCCCGGTTCGCCCACTCGACCAGGACGATGGCGTCGGGATCATCGAGCAGCCCCAGTTCATCGGCTTCCGAGGCATCGGCCAGCCGATAAAGATCGGCATGCAGCACGGCGCCGCCGGTCGTCTCATAGGGCTGGATGATGGCAAAGGTCGGCGACGGCACTTCGAGCGCCGGATCTTTTGCCAGCGCCTGGATAATCGCCCGCGCCAGCGCCGTCTTCCCGGCGCCGAGATCGCCCTCGAGGCTGACGATGTCGCCGGGAACGAGGGTCGGGGCTAAGCTGGCGCCAAAGCTCGCGGTGGCGTCGTCGTCGGAGAGGAAGGTTTGGGTATCGGTCATCATCGGCGCCTGTTGCTTCTACCCCCACCCGGCCTCCCCCTTCAGGAGGGGAGGAGCCATCTGGTGCTTTTGACACGATCTAGTCAGGAACCCCGGCCGAACTCCTCCCCCTCCTCAAGGGGGAGGCGGGGTGGGGGCCTTAGGCTCTACTCCGCCACCCCGGCCATGGCGCTGTCGCGCGGCAGGTTGACGATGATCCGCGATCCTTTGGGTTCGCGGCGTTCGGCGGAAATGGTGCCGCCATGGAGGTTGACGAAGGTGCGCACGATGGAAAGCGCCAGCCCTGCCCCGCGCTGCCGCCCGCCCGATTGCGGACCGTCGAGCCGCGTGAGGATGGCCGATTTCATTTCATCGGTGAGGCCTGGGCCCTCGTCCTCGATGATAAACAGCATGCGATCGGCGCGATGCGACACCGAGAGCCGGATTTCCCCACCCGGCGGCGAGAAGCGCGCGGCGTTGGAGAGGAGATTGTAGAGCACCTGCACGATGCGGGTACCGTCGGCGATAAAGGGCGGCAGGTCCGGCTCGAGCGCAACCACGAGGTTCGGCGGCTCGCCCGAAACTTCTGGGAAAGTCGCAGTGATGCCGGCGCGGGCCTTGTCCACCAGCGTCGCAATATCCTGCGGCTCGGGATTGAGCTCGGCAATGCCGGCATCGACCGAGGCGAGGTCGAGGATGTTGTCGATCAGAACGCCCAGCGTCACCGATGAGGCGCGGATGTAGTCGATATATTCGCTCTGCCGCTCGTTGAGGCTGCCGCCTTCGGTGCCGGCCAGAAGATCGGCAAAGCCGATGATATTGGTCAGCGGCGAGCGCAGTTCGTAGGAAACGTTTTCGACGAAGGCGTCCTTGAGCCGGTCGGCGGCCACCAGCGCATCGTTGCGTTCCTTGAGCACCTTGGAATAGCTAGCGCTTTCGGTGACATCCAGGAAAGTCATCATCGTCTGCCCGTCCGGCAGGCGGGTGATGGCATAATCCACCAGCCGCCCGTCGGAGCGGTTGATGCGCCCGGTCTGGTCGGTGCGCGTGGGATTGAGATCGATGATGCCGCGCTTCAAATCGCGCCAGATGGTCGACCCATCCTCGGGGATCGCCCGGCCCGAGGCTTCGGCCAGCTGGTCGATATGCGGATTGGTCTCGAGGAAATTGGTGGGCACTTTCCAGAGCTTGGAAAGCTGCGGATTGGACAGCGTCAGCCGCCCATTGGTGCCGAACACGGCAACGGCTTCGGAAAGCGCGTTGATGGTTTCGCGCATGACATTGGTGAAGGCCTTGTTGGCACTCTCCAATTCGAGCCGCTCGGTCATGTCCTCGAAGACATAGATGACCCCGCCTTGCGCCCCGGACGGCGCCGAGATTACCTTGATGGTGCGGCCATCAGGCAGGTGCCACGGGTCGGCTTCGAACGGGGTCTTGCGGCTATAGCTCTCGAGGTGCTTGGTGCGCCAGGTGTGATAATCGACCTGGTTGGGCAACTGCCCCTCGGTCCGCAACTTGTCGAGAATGGCACGCTCGTCGAGGCCGAGCGTCAAAAAGCTCGGCTCCAGGCCCCAAAGCTCGGCATAGGCCTCGTTGAACTGCACCAGCTCGCGGCGGCCATTGAAGATGGCGATGGGCGTTGCGAGGGCATCGATGACCCCACCGATATGGCTGAGCCCCGGCTCAGCCCCGGACACGGCGCGCGGCGCGTCGCTCAGGGCGCGCAGATAGCCGGCGCGGCCGCCGGGCACCGGGAATTCGACGATCTCGAACTTGCCCTTTGCGCCCAGGTCGACGGCGAGCGTGACCGGCTCCGTACTGGTGCGGCACGACTTGAGATGAGCGGCAATACGAGCGGGGTCGAGCAACTCGGCCGGGCTGGTTTCGGAAACCGGTTTGCCAAGCGCCGTGCAGAGCGCGAGATAAGCCGGATTTGCATAGACCAGACGGTCATTGTCATCGCGCAGGAAAGCCGGCTTGGTCAGTGCGCGCAACACGGCGCGCACGCCCTGTTCGCTTCCCGGAGCCGCCGCGGTCTCACCGGGCTGCTCGAAGGCGGGGCGGAGGCGGAGGGCAACAGCGCCGCCGGTCACCCAGCCAGTGGCGCGCACCAGCCGTTTGTCCAGCGTCACGAGACTCGTCGAAAAGGCACGCCCATGCATGCGCAGGTCTTCGACCAGAGCGGCCATGCGGTTACTCTCGGCAGCACCGAGCCAGGAATGAAGATTGAGCACGCTCTTGGGCTCGCGGCCTTGCGGCAGCACCGAGGCGGCATGACCCAAAAAGCGCGGCGCGTCCTGGCCGGTCCAGAGGACGGTCAGTTCATGGCTGCCGGCAACGAGATTTTCGTATTCATCAACCATGGCCCGGAGTGCGGCGACCTGCTCGGCTGCGCGGCGGCGGGTGGCCTTGTTGTCGACCAAAAGGGTACGCAACACGGCCATGGAGAGGAGCGCAAAACCGCCCGCGCCCAAGGCGACGGCGATCGGCGCAACGCCACTCATGCTGACGGGAAGAACGCCTTGTGCGCTGGCCGGGACTGCCGACATCAAGGTCAGGGTGCTGCGGCAAGCGTCGCAAATCCCCAATGCTTCCGGAATAGATCCGGCGCCATACCAGCCCTCTTTCGCTCTGTTGCGCTGCCAATCCGGCCAGGTTGCCGGTACGCTCTGCACTCAAAAGAAGGCTGCCAACGCAGAACCGCACCCCGGCTCCGGCAACCTTCAGAGCCTGCGTGTCCCCCGCATGCCCGAATCACACAGACCATACCGGCCACCGATTCCAGGCAAAAGAGTCTTCGTGGCTGTGCGTTGCGGGCAAATCCGCATCTCTCCCCTTGACCCATGAACGAAACAGAAACCTTTACAAACCGTGAAAGCGCGTCGGGGTTTGATCAAGGGTTTTTTATCGGTTCGGAGGGGCCAACCGGCCTTCACCGATCCTCGGACTCACAGCCGATCCCGTCGCCATCCTTGTCCAGGTTAAAGATATCGGCTCCGGCCAGCGCGACTTCGCCGGCGAAGTTGTCGCAATCGAGGTCCGCTGACGATGTCACCATGGGTTCGGGAAGCGGCGCCGAATAGATGACCTGGGTCGAGACCGGCGGCAACGGCGCGCCGGGCATGGCGAGAAAGGACGGCAGACCTTTCACGGGCACAAAGCTCTGGGGCGAGGTGGGGAAGACGTAAACTACAGTAGTCTGGCCACCGCTGGTAACGATGGTGGGCACCACCTCGTCGGCAAACGCCGGGGAGGCAGCGGCAAGAGCGGCTGCGGCGATCAGAGGCAAGGCTTTGGTCAAAGTCATGATGAACTCCATTGCTGCCCCACTGGCCCCGACAACGCAAATTTCTGCCGTCGGGTCCCGCGGCATTTGCTTCAAATGCCGGCTAAGCCGTCCCGGAGATGGACGGGATGACAACAGCATTACCGCTGCTGTAATCGAAATGTAATAGCAATAACAAATACTTAGGTGGAACACTGCGGGGTGAGGCGCGTTCTTCTGGCATTGCAAACCAAGGAGGCGGCCCTCAGGGCCGTAAGGATATGCGCAACAAGCTCTCTACCGCTCTCGCCGTGATTTTGGCTCTCAGCTCGTCTGCAGCCATGGCGCAATCGTCGACGTCGACCACCACAACCACCGGTGGGGGCGCCGCGGCGCAGACCGATCGACCAGCACCGATGCCAGCGCGACCACCGGGTCCAAAACCAGCACAACGACCGATTCCGGGTCTACTGACGACAATGCAACAACCAGGACCGACGCCAATGCTGAAACCACCACGGAAGCTGGTGCCGATGGCGCCGCTGCCGCAGACGCCAATGCAAGCACCGACGTAAACGTCGAGGTCACGACCGAGCAGCAGACCGAAATCCGCACGGCGATAACTGAAGTTCAGGTTCAGCCCGTCACCGTCTCCTCGATCGACTTCGACATTTCTATTGGCGTTGCCGTGCCGCAGCGTATCACACTGCAGCCGTTGCCGGTCCGCATCGTCGAGCTCGTTCCGGCCTATGAAGGTTATCTTTTCTTCCTGCTCGATGATGGCCGTATCGTCATCGTCAACCCTGATAGCCTCAAGATCGTTTTGATCATCAACGCTTAAAATGTTGAAGGCCCGGCAATGCCGGGCCTTTTTCTATTGGGGGTCGCTGTCCCCAGGCTTTGTCGGCAGCACGATCGGCACTGCGGCCAGGATGATCAGTATGATTGCTGCCGAGAGCACGGCCGTCGCCTCCAGCCCGAGGCCAGCGATGACGCCGATGCCTGCCGTCGCCCAGATATTGGCCGCCGTTGTCAGCCCCTCGACCTGGTTCTTGGCCGTCCGCACGATGATCGCACCCGCGCCCAAAAAGCCGATGCCTTGCACGATGCCCTGCAGCACGCGCGACAGGTCGCCGATCGACATGCCCGCCTGGCTTGGGCCGATCACGAAAAGCGCAGCGCCGACAGCCACCAGCATATGGGTGCGCATGCCGGCGCTACGCCCCTTGCGCTCGCGTTCATAGCCCAGGATGCCCCCAGCAAGGCGGCAAGCGCAAGACGCATGGTGATGCGCGTCAGTGTTCCCACATCGGGCACGTCGGAAAATTCGCTCACGGCCGTGGACCAGACTTCGTTCAGCATGCCAGGGTTCCTCATCGCTGCCGGTTCTGGAATGGCATTGCCGGCCTGCGCATGCAATCGGCTAGGTGACTTGCTCCAGCAAAGCAGTGGATAGCGCGGGATCGACCCCGCCATCCTTGCGGATCAGGCCATGGCTCCAGCGATTGCGCGAATGCGGCCGCTGCCAGGGCGGGCAGTCGATGATCGGGTACCAGCAGATGCCGGCCATCTCGACGCCCTTTGCCTCGGCCTCTGCAACCTGGGCTTGCACATGATGGAGCCAGGCCGCCTTGTTGAAGCCGGGATGGCGCTGATGGTGGATGCGATGACCATCGTGCCAGCTGGTTTCGGCAAGAAGGATCGGCTTGCCGTAGCGGCGCCAAGTCTTGAGCAAGACCTTGAGCAGCGAGGTCCGTGCGGTATGCGGGTAATAGTTGACCCCGACCACATCGACGAGACCCGCCTGCACCAGCCGGTCGGTGGCCGCAAACTGCCGCTCGCCGATGCCGGTGATCGGATCGGTGGACAGCACGCGGACGTCGGGGTGATGATCCTTGGCGACGCGCGCCATGGTGATGGCGAGATCGGTTGCGTGCTCCCAGGCCATCCCGGCCAGCATCGGATAGATCATCGGCTCGTTGACCGGGCAGATCCAGAAAGGCTGATCGTGCCTTGCCGCCTCGGCACAATGTCGCGCATGCCCGACCGGATCAGGTGGCGGATCGTAATGGTTGAGGTCCCAGATGATCTGCAGCCCGGCCGCCCCAGCCATCTGCAAGCGCGGCGCCGGGTCATGACGCCAGGGCAGACCGTCGCGGCCGGCAAGGAGGCCATGGCGCCGCGCCAGGGCGTAATGCTCGCTCATGCGTTCGTGCGGCAGGTGCTTTGTGGTCACCAGAAGATCATGACCATTCCAGCCCAGGAACCCGCATTCAAAGCCCGCGAGGAGCTTCGACGCAAAGCCCGGGCGAGGCGGCGGCGCCTCCAGCGCATCGAAATAGTCAAAGAGATCGGTCTGCAGGACGGAAAGAATCGCTATTGCTCCTTAAGCGGAACAAACAGCGAAACTATGCGTCTGCCAAGTACTCTATTGCCGCTGCCACTTCACGATCGGCTTGCTCGACCCTGGGCCGCAGATGCGCGTCGTGTATGCGTTGCCCCGTGCCAGCTCGTCGGCAAGCGGCTGATAAACGCCCCGCCGACCGTTGGTCCATTGCTGTTCCAGCAGACCGTTTTGGCATGGCCGGTCGTCGTCCCAGCCGAAGTGGTTGAGCACGGGGTAAAGGCAGAGCCCTTCCATGGGCACGCCCTTGGCGCGGGCCAGTTCCAGCTCGGCCGCGACATAGGCCAGCCAGGCCGGGCGCCGGTCGAACTCGATGCCGGTCTCTGCCAGAAGGATGGGCCTGCCGTAGCGGCCGTGGATTTCCATCAACAGGCGATGAAGCGAGCGATAGAGCGGGTGGCCGATATCGATCGGCGGGCCGCCATGGATCCACTGGTTGTTGAAGTAGTAGTTGACGCCGACGATATCGAGCAGGTCCGGCTGGCCGCCCAGTTGCGGCCAAGCGTGTCCCGCGATCATGTCCCAGGATTGATACTGCGCTTGACGATGCCCTTCGGCCGCCCAGAATTCATGGCGCCGGCCAGGATCGGTGATGACATTGATGGCCGGATCGGCATGCACGAAGCGGGCGCGCGGATCGACATCGCGGATGGCATGCATGGCCGCGATCGAGGCGCGCACCAGCTGCACCTTGAGTTCATAGCCGCGGCCATTGGCGAAGGGATTGAGATAGCCCGCATCGCCGCCGCCCCAGGCCGAGAAGGACACCTCGTTGACCGGGCAATAAAAGGGCACGTCGTCGCTCTGCTCACGCACCCGCCGTGCCGCAGCGTGGGCAAAGCGGGCAAAACGATCGACGAATTGCGGGCGCCAGATATCGATGTCGTCTGGCCAGCCATAATGGAACAGGTCCCAGATGACCTGCGTACCCGCATTCTTGGCGGCGCTGAGCATGGGATCGATGCTGGACCAGTTGTAGCTTCCCGGCGTGCTCTCGATCAGGTGCCAGCGGAAACCGTCGCGGACCGTACTAATGCCGAGCTTGCCGAGTTGCCGATAGTCGGCTTCGGCATGAAGGTCGTGCTTGCTGGAGTCGATGATATCGAGCCGCCGGCCATGACGCAGCCGGTGGGTCGAACACTCGAAGCCACCCTGCCAATAGGAGCGAAAGATCCTTGGCGCCGGTGCCGGCACCCGCTCGGCCATGACGGCGTCAAAAAGCTCGGCCCATTGCGGTAGGACAGCCGGGATACTGTACCGTGTTTCGACCGAGCGGCGTAGCGCGCTGCCGAGCTGGTGGCGTAGCTTGGAGCTGTCGAGCAGCCGCAGCATGGCCTTGGCCACGTCCTGCGGGCTTTCATGCGGCACAAAGAGGCCGGACACGCCCTCTTCGATCTGCTGCAGGGCGCCATTGTCGGGCGTCGCGATCACGGGCAGGCTCGCTGCCCCCGCTTCAGCGATCACATGCGGCATGCCTTCGCCGCGCGACAGCCAGACAAAAATGTCGAGCGCCATCAAAATCGCCGGGACGTCGGATCGGTCGCCTAGAAAGCGCAGATTGGCTTCGAGTTTACGCTCATGCGCCAATGCACGCAGTTGGTCGGCATAGTGCGGCATGAAGGCGTCTGGGCCGCCGACTATGAGGAACTGCGCTCCTGGACGTTGTTGATGAACGATTGCAGCGGCCTCGATGAAGTCTTCGACGCGCTTCTTGCTGTCCAGTCGACCGACCCAGCCGATCAAGGGAACATCGTCGGCGATGCCCAATTCGGCCCGTAAGCGGCTGCGATCTTGGGCGTGAAAGGCACCGAGGTCGACCATGGAGGGGATTTCTAGCGCATGGTGTTCGCGGCCGGCCAATTTGCCGGCAGCGGCATCGCGAATGGTCTTGCAGACGCCCACATAGCGATTGGTGAAATGCTTGGGGCCCGCCAGCGCTTCGGAAACGAGCCCGCCATGTTCGATCAGCGGCGGACGCAGATGCGCCCGCTCGAGTGCGGGATAAATGTCGGCCACGTTCTGGCAGGAAACGACGATGTCGTAATCGGCCACCTTGCGCGACAGGTAGTTGATCGTATCTTCGAAGGAGAGCCCATAAGGCACCGTATCGACATCGACGCCAAGATGGCGGAGCTGATCGTGGCTTTGCTCCGGCATGCCGTCCTTGCGGAAGCAGGCGACCACATCGATGCGGTATTTCGCGCGATCGAGATGCTCGGCAAGGAGCCGCACTTCAGTCTCCTCGCCGCCAACGACGAGCCAGGCAAAAACGAAAAGGATGCGCGTCGGTTCGCTGCTCACTCGGCCACCTGGAAGACGATCTGCATGAATTCGGGGCGGCGCTGCACCAGTTCACCCAAAAATGCCGGCCCATCCTCGAAGGGCACAATATGGGTAATCACCTCGCGCAAGACGGTCGGCTGCTCCTTGCGCAGCATAGAAACGGTTTCCGCTCCGAGGCGGCGCCGGTCCCACAGGTGACCGAGCCCACGCGGCACGCGATTGATCTGCGCGCAGCGAATAGCCAGGCCGTTGTGGTGGAATTCTTCGCCGAGGCGCAGGTCGTCGGCGCCGCCCTGGTAGAAGGCCAGATCGATCACCGTGCCCTGTGGCCTCAGCGCACGCAGCGCGGAGTGAAGGCTGCCGGAATGGGCGCGGGTCTGGAACACGAAGTCCGCGCCACGCTCGCCGCCGCTGTGCCAGTGGGTGCGGGCATAGTGCCAGGCGTCGTCCTCGTGCATGGCGAGGAAACCCATAGCCTCGAGTCGCTCGCGACGCCAGGGCGAAGGATCGGCGACCAGTACTTCGGAGGCGCCGGCCTGGCGCGCGAACAGGGCTGTCATCAGCCCTACGGCACCGGCGCCGATCACCAGCACCGGCTTATCACTCAACGATTGGCCGAGGCGCGTCACCTGGGTGCCGAAGTGTTCGGCATCGGCATGAAGAATGCCATTGGCAGCGATCGGGCCCATCTGCGCGACAAACACGCCGAGCACCGGGTCTAGGTCGTCGGGCATCGGGATCAGGACGTCGCGGCTGGGGTCGGCCGTGTGGCCGGTCTTGTGGCCGAAGGTGGTCGCCAGGATCTGGCCGCGATGGAAAGCCGGGTCGCGGCTATCAACGACGCGTGCGACTTCCATATAGCCCAAGAACGGGACCGGGTAGTTAAGGCTCGGCTCACCGGGCACGAAGACCCCGCGATCGCCATCCCAGCGGGAATGGAAATAGGGGTTGGTGTGCTTCATGAAGGTCAGCTCGGTGCCAGCCGAAAATCCGGTATAGAGGGTTTCGAGCCGCACATGACCATGCGCCGGATCCCCTTCATTATAGGAGATGATCGAGGCCTGGCCCTCGCGTTCGATGCCGAGGGAGCGGATTAGTCGTTCGGACATCTGGGCCTACTTACCGGCAGGAATGTCGATGGCGCGGCCTTCGCGGGCGGACTGGTTGATGGCCAGTGCCACGCGATGGGTCTTGAGCGCTTCGCCGTATGAGCAGCGGATGCGATTGGGCTCGCCGCGTACCGCATCGATGAAATCGCGATCTTCGCGCCAGACCGGATCGCCCTGCGCGTGCTGCACCGGCCGACCGGCGCCGACATCGATCATGATGTCATGGTCGGTCAGTTCCAAAGCCAGGCCTTCACCGAAGACATGGAGGCCGACGCGGTGGCCCCAGTTGAGGAGGCAGGTGGAGGCAAGATTGCCGATGGCACCATTGGCGAAGCGCAGGCTTGCCGTGCTGGCCGTCGCGACATCGAGGCCCGGAAACTGCTCGCGGTCCTTGTGCCCGGCAAGGCCAAAAACCTGGGTCACGTCGCCGGCAAGATAGCGTGCGAGATCGATGATATGCGTCGTCTGCTCGACCATCTGGCCGCCGGACTGGTCCTGATGCCACCACCATTGCGGCGGCGGCGTCGAATCGAGCCAATAGCCGGACAACAGCTGTGGCGGGCGGTCGGCGAGGCGCCGGCGGGCTTCCTCGACGGTGTCGATATAGCGCCAGTGATAGCCGACGGCGGTGACGAGATCGGCCGCTTCCACTTGCGCGGCGACGTCCTCGGCGACGTCGATCTCGAGCGAGAGTGGCTTTTCGACAAGAAGGGCAGGCCGCGCGCAATCGCCAGGCGCTCGGGTTCGCCATGGGCAAAAGGCGGGATGCAGATGTAAACTGCGTCAAGATTTGGATCGTCGAGCAACTCTGCGAAGTTTTGGTAAGCACGTGCCCCAAAGCGGCTCGCGGACTGCACTGCGCGGTCGACATCGGGATCGGCAAAGCCTACCAGCTCGACATCGTCGAATTGTTCGAGCACGCCGAGATGGCGCTGGGCGATGCCGCCCGCGCCGATAAAGCCGAGACGTGTCTTGTTCATAGTTCTGCGCCTCGTTGTCCGGGTCGTTTGATCAATGTCTGGTAGATGGCTGAGGTCTCGTCCGCCATGCGCTGCGCCGTGAACCGCTCGGCAAAGCGGGCCTGTGCGCCCTCCCCTGCCGTCTTGGCACGCGCTGTGTCCGTCAGGGCGTCGATGATGCCGGCGCTGAGGGCCTCCGCATCATTGGGCGCAACCAGGAAGGCATGCTCGCTACCCAGCGCCTCCACATTGCCGCCAGCCGTCGTCGCGACGATCGGCAAGCCGGCAGAAGCCGCTTCAAGCAGCGCCAGCGACAGGCCCTCGAAATGCGATGGCAGCACGAAAACGTCGGCTGCGGCCAGGAGGTCTGCCACGTCGGAGCGGTGACCGAGAAGTTTTACCCGCTCGGAAAGCCCAGCCTCACTAATCGCTGCTTCGATTGCGGCGGCTTCGGGTCCGGTCCCGACCAGAGCAAACCTGGTCTGCGGCTCCTGCTGCAACACCGTAGCCGCTGCCTCGACCAGGAGGTCATAGCCCTTTTGCGCCGTAAACCGCGCGATGGTCAGCACCAGCTTTTCACCGTCACCAACGCCAAGGCCGGCACGAACTTCGTCCCGCCCCTGCGTCGCAACCTTCGGCGTCACCCCGTTGCGCACGGTGCGAATAGCGCCCCTGCCTTTGCCGGCATGCGTTTGGGCCACGGCATTGGACACAGCGATACGGCTATCGACCGACAGGAGCATGGCGCGATACTCGGCCTGCTGCACAACATCGGTCAAAAGATACGGCAGATGCTCGGTGCGCACCACCGGCGCGCCGGCCGCATGCGCTGCCCGCACAAGGCCATGACCTTCCCAGCCGATCCCGGCATGGACATGGACGAGGTCGGGTCCGTAGCTCGCGAGCCAGTTCCGAAACGCATCCATTCGCCCCAGGTCGAAGCGCTTGATGCGAAGGCCAAGCCCGGCCGCTTCGCGCAGCAGTTTGTCACCACCTTCCCCTTCGGGTGCGGCGACGAGGATGTCGAAATCGGCAGCAAGCGCGGCGCCAAGTGTCAGCATATGCGCGCCCATGCCGGATGGCTCGGTGCTGTCGGTCACCAGAACGATTTTCTGCGTCACGCCGTCACCGCCGCCTGTTCGCGCGCTTCGGTCGCGATGCTCATGCGCCGATAGGTGGCGAGCGCCTGGCCCACGACCTGGTCCATGTTGTAGTAGCGATAGGTGCCGAGGCGGCCGACAAAGGTAACGTTGCCCTGCTCCTTGGCCAGCGCCTCATATTGCTTATAGAGCGCAGCGTTTTCGGGCCGCGGAATGGGGTAGTAGGGGTCGCCATCGGCCTGCGGGAACTCGTAGGTGATGGACGTTTGTTCGTGCACCTGGCCGGTCAGGTGCTTGTATTCGGTGATGCGCGTATAGGGCACCGAAGGATCGGGATAGTTGACCACGGCCACCGGCTGGAAGCGGCGCTGGTTCAGCGTCTCATGCTGGAAGCGCAGGCTGCGATACGGCAGCTTGCCGAAACGATGGCCGAAATATTCGTCGATCGGGCCGGTATAAATGATTTGCGGCGCCATCTGGTCGGCCGCCAGATCCTTGTAGTCGACGCCCAGCGCCAGCTCGATATTGTCGTGGTCGACCATGTTCTCGAACATGGCCGTATAGCCATGGAGCGGCATGGCTTGGAACGTATCGAGGAAGTAGCGGTCGTCATCGTTGAAGCGCGTCGGCACGCGCGCTGTCACCGCCTTGTCGAGTTCGCTGGGGTCGATTCCCCACTGCTTGCGCGAATAGCCCTCGAAAAAAGTGCGATAGAGTTCGCTGCCGACCTGGTTGATCACCACGTCGCGTGAGGTGCGGATGGTTTCGATCGGCTCGGCGCGCGACCGGAGGAACGCTTCGGTATCCGCGTCGGTGCGCAGATCAAGACCGTAAAGCGCGTTCAGCGTCGTGCGGTTGATGGGCATCGGCACGCGCTTGTCGCCGACCTGCGCCAGCACGCGATGCTCATAAGGACGCCAGGCGGTAAAGCGCGACAGGTAGGTGACGATGTCGTCGCTGTTGGTGTGGAAAATATGGGGCCCATATTTGTGCACCAGCACGCCCGCCGCGTCGCGGTGATCATAGGCATTGCCGCCGATATGGGGGCGACGATCGCAGAGCAGCACGCGCTTGTTCGAGCCGGCCGCCAGCCGCTCGGCCAAGACGCTGCCGGCAAAGCCAGCGCCGACGATCAGAAAATCATAGGGACCTTTGCGCCCCGGGCGATGCACGACCGGCGCGACCGGCACGTTTTCCCGTCGCTCGATCGCTTCATCCAAAAGGTCATTCATGCGGCGATGGGTCTCGTCCCAGCTCATGGAGGCTAGTTTGCGATCGACTTCAGGCAGGAGCGGCGCCATGTCGGTAGCGAGCGCCGCTTCGCAGGCCGCGACGAAAGCTTCGGCGGTATCGGCAATATGTACTGCCTCGACATCGCCATAGGTGGCGATCACGTCGACGATCGGCGTCGAGACGATCGGGAGGCCGGCCGCAAGATATTCCGGCGTCTTGGTGGGGCTGATAAAGCGCGTCGCCTCGTTGATCGCGAAGGGCATCAGCGCCACGTCCCATGCGGCAAGGCAGGACGGCAGATCGGCATAGGCTCGCGGGCCGACGAAATGAAGGTTGGGCGCCTGCGGCAGGTCATGCTGGCCGATCTTGGCCAGCGGCCCGACCATGACGATCGACCAGTCCGGTCGCGAACGGGCAAGCTTTGCCAAGAGCGGCAGGTCGATACGCTCATCGATCACGCCATAAAAGCCAAGCTTCTTGCCAGGCAGCGCCACCATCCCCGCTTCGGGCACGATATCGCCGCGCACGGTGCGGAAATGGCCGAGCTCGACGCCGGAGGGGAAGAGGTGGATGTTGTCATGCTGGTTCTTGCGGGCCTGGTAAAGGCTCGATCCGCCCGTCAGCACAAGATCGGCGCGCGCCATAAGCTCGGCTTCCAACTCCTTAAGGCCCGGTGGCGCGAAGCGGAAATTGGCCAGCTCGTCCATGCAGTCATAGACCACAGCGGACGCATCGACATGGCGAGCAAAGGTGAACATCTGCGGGCTATAGAACCACAGGATCGGCTTTGAGACGCGATTGAGCCGCAGCAGCAGATCGAGCAGGTGCTTCAACCCGTCATTGCGCTGCGCTTCATCCCACCAGTGCGGAATACGCGGGCGGACGGAGACGATCTCGGTGCCGGCATAGGGGTGGTATTCGAGATAGGGCGTGTGGTGATCGGTCGGGATGAATTCTTCGAAAAAGAAGATTTGCCGCGTGCGGCCGAAACGGTTCATCAGGTGCTGCGGGCGCTGCAGCACGAAATCCCAGCGCAGATGCGAAAAACAGATGAGCGGGATGCTGTCGTTGCAGTCGAGGGATGAAGGCAAAACTTGCACGTTCATGGCGATCTCATACGAGCTCGAGTTGTGCAGGCTGGCTCTGACGCGCTCGGGATGATGCGATCAGCTCAGCAAGCTTGGTGATAGAATGCGGCCAGGTCCAGAAGTCGAGGACCGCTTGACGTGGAGCAAAGTCGCTCCGCTCCAGCGCCTCGATGATGCCACTCTCGAACTTGTCGCCGGGCACCGCAAGCCCGGTCTCAGGCAGGATATATTGAAGGCCGCAGCGGAGCGCGGAATTGGCGACCACCGGCAGGCCCGCCAGCATATATTCGGTGAGAATAGCAGGGGCACCGTCGTTGACGCCACAGACCACGCCCACGCGGGCGGCGTTCATCAGCCGGTTGACCTCGGCATGCGACACGCCGGGCGGACCGACGAACTCGACATCGAGCCCCCGCTCGGTTGCTTCGTGCCGCAGGCGATCGCTTTCTTCGCCATAGCCGATAACGCAAAGCGCCTTCAGTGGACGCGGCGCGCGCGCCAGTGCATCGAGCAAGATGTCGTGCCGCTTATAAGGCTGGGCCGCCGCCACATAGATGACGTCGAAGCGCTTCTCGATCTCGGGGATCGGAAAAAACGTTTCCGGCGACGCAAATTCGGGGCCGATCGGCATGATCACCGTTCGCATGGCGGGATGGCGCGCCTCGACTTCATCGCTCTGCCACTGCGCTCCGGTAATCACCAGATCGAAATGGCGGCTGACTTCGGGGGGCACGCGCAGCGACGGCGCGTCGATGGAATTATAGATGATGAAGCTGTCGCGGCAGGCTTCGAGCATGGCTTCCGAAACGCCGAGGCCCCACACGGCCAGGATTTTTGGCGCGCCATGTGAACGCACGAAGTCGATCATGGCGTCGGAGTGGAAGGGCGCATCGCTGTGCATGGGAAAGCTGCGGCGGGTGAGCACATCGCTTTCACGCCGTGAGGCTGGTTCGGCGCCGCGATGATGATGCCAGATTTCGGCAAAGTCGACCAAGCCGTGGTGCACGGCCGCCAGCGGCAAGCGCTCCAGATATCCACCCAATACCCGAGCGTTCCGGGCGATCTTTGATCCAGGTGAAAAAGGAGGCTGTTGTGAAGTGGTGTAAGCGGGGTTGGGGCGGGGCTCGACGAAGTCGCTGATCACGACGATCGCATTCGAAAGACACGCCTCAGACCCCAAAACTCAGCGCTCCCAACACAGAATGAAAGGCAAATCCATCCATAGCGCCAATCCAATGGCTCAAGGTCGTATTCGTTCCGGTCAGTGTAACCTGAATTTTATTCCCGTTTTTCGATCTGACAAAGAGCCGACGGAACTAAAATCGGGACGCCTCATTCCGATGAGTTGGTTGCTGAAGGATCGCGTGTTGATTTTAGTTGTCGAAGACGAAGCCATGGTCGCCATCTTGATCGAAGAGGCGCTCACCGATGCCGGCTATGAAGTTGAGCTGGCCTATAGCGGTCCTGCAGCGATGCAGTCTTTAGACAAGAAAATCGATGCCATGGATGCTCTCATAACCGACGTCCGGCTTGGGGGCCCATCAGCGGATGGGACGTGGCCAAGCATGCCCGCGAGCTCGCCCCTGAAGTCCCCGTTATCTACGCCAGCGGCGACAGTTCAGGGGATTGGTCCCGCCACGGGGTCGAGGGCAGCATTATGCTGGCAAAACCCTATTCCATGGATCGAATTCTGGCCCTTGTGACCCAGCTTATGTCCAGCGTTCAAAGGCAGATGCCGCAGGCCATCAACTGACACCAGAAGGGTGACTGCTCCACCCGCGGCGCGCCGAAAACACCAATTCTAAGGCTCGCAAAGGAGCCTCTCCCGTGAATGACCTGACCCCGCTGCATCGTATTTTTCCTGGTGACAGCGAGATGGCGCAATTGATGCGCGCCAAGGATTGGAGCACGACCTCGCTCGGCAATCCCGAAGATTGGCCGCAGGCGCTCAAGGTCGCGATCGGCATTCTTCTCACCTCGAAATTCGAGATGTGGCTTGGTTGGGGACCAGAAGTCGCTTTTCTCTACAACGACGCCTACCGGCCAACGCTGGGCATCAAGCATCCGGAGTCGCTCGCCAAGCCGACCAAGGAACTTTGGGCCGAAATCTGGGATGATATCGAAGGCCGCATCCGCACCGTCTACGAAGATGGCAAGGCCACTTGGGACCGGGCGCTGCTCCTGATCATCGAGCGCTCTGGCGTACCGGAAGAAACCTATCACACCTTTTCCTATAGTCCTGTTCTCGGAGAGGACGGCAAGACTGCCGGCTTGCTCTGTGCTGTCTCGGAAGAAACGCATCGCGTCATCGCCGAACGGCGCATGGAAACGCTGCGCATGCTGTCGCAAAACCTGGCCGGCGCGACCGATAAGGCCTCCGTGATCAAGGCGGCGCGGTTGGCGCTCAGCGACAATCTCCGCGACCTGCCATTCACGCTGATCTATCTGTTCAACGAAGACGAGACCCCACTCGCTTTCTCGACCGGCGTGCCGGACGGGCATGACCTGCTTGGCCCGCAGCCGCTGATCAACCTCGACAGTCGCGCGCCGCAGGATGTCAGCCGCATGTCCCTACCCCGCGGCGCGTGGGACCGGCAGCCAGACAATGCCATCGTCGTGCCCCTGGTCGGCCAGGGCGGCGAAGCGGCCCTCGGCGCCATGGTCGTCGGGGTCAATGCCCTGCGGCCCTTCGACGACGACTATTATGGTTTCCTGAAGCTCATTGCCGGTCAGATTTCGGCAGGCCTATCTGGCGCCGAAGCCTTTGAGTCCGAAAGGCGCCGCGCGCTTGCCTTGAGCGACGCGTTGCGGATGCGGCAGGACGCTGCCGAACTGCTCGAGCAAACCAATGCCCGCCTCAGCTCCGAAGTCGATCAGCGCACCGCCGAGCGCGACCGGCTTCGCTCGCTGTTCCAGCATGCGCCAAGCTTCATGTGCGTGCTCAGCGGTCCCGAGCACGTGTTCGAATTCATGAACGAGGCCTACCTGCAACTGGTCGGGCATCGCGATCTTGTCGGCAAGACGATCCGCCAGGCCCTTCCCGATGTGCAGGGACAGGGCTATTTCGAGATCCTCGACCAGGTGTATCGATCGGGCGAACCCTATATCGGCCGCGACATGGCCGTTTCCGTGCAACGGAGGCCCGACGCGGCACCCGAAGAGCGGTTCGTCAATCTCGTCTACCAGCCGATCGTCAACGACACCGGCGAGGTCACCGGCATCTTTGCCGAAGGCTATGACGTCACCCATCGCAAACGCGCCGAAGAAGCACTTCGACGCCTCAATGAAAGCCTCGCCTCCCAGGTCGAGGCGCGCACACGCATGAGCGCGATATGACCTGGCGGATCAGCGAGGACCTGATCGTGGTCTGCGGCCTCGACGGCTTCTACCGCAGCGTCAATCCGGCTTGGACGACGGCTCTTGGCTATACCGAAGCAGAGCTGATCGGCATGCGTTCGGATACGCTGGTGCATCCGGAAGACCTTTTGGGCCTGACTGACCAGGGGAGCGTCTTCTTTCGGGCGAAACGCTGCGCGATTTCGACCTCCGCATCCGTGCCAAGAATGGGGAATACCGCTCTTATTCCTGGACCTGCGTGCCCGAAGGCGACCAGTTTTATGGCGCCGGTCGCGACGTCACCATGCGCAAGAACCTCGAAGAGCAGTTGCGCCGCTCCCAGAAGATGGAAGCATTAGGCCAGCTCACCGGCGGCGTCGCCCATGACTTCAACAATCTGCTGCAGGTGATCAGCGGAAATCTGCAGCTCCTCAACAAGGAGATCGCCGGCAACCAGCGCGCCGAAACGCGGGTGCAGAATGCCCTGATGGGCGTGACGCGTGGCTCAAAGCTTGCCTCGCAACTTCTTGCCTTCGGCCGGCGGCAGCCGCTCGAGCCCAAGGTCATCAATGTGGGGCGTTTCCTCCAGGGCATGGACGACATGCTGCGCCGCACGCTAGGCGAAGAGGTCGAGCTCGAGACCGTCGTCTCGGGCGGCTTGTGGAACACGCTGATCGATCCCAACCAGATCGAAAACGCCGTCCTCAACCTTGCCATCAATGCGCGCGACGCCATGGAGGGCCAGGGCCGGCTGACCATCGAGGCGACCAACGCGTCGCTTGACGACGTCTATGCCTGGAGGAACGACGCGACGCCCGGGCAGTATGTACTGATTGCCGTGACCGATACCGGCTCCGGCATCCCGCCCGATGTGCTCGACAAGGTGTTCGACCCCTTCTTCAGCACCAAGCCGGAAGGCAAGGGCACGGGCCTCGGCCTCTCCATGGTCTATGGCTTGGTCAAGCAATCGAACGGCCACATCAAGCTTTATAGCGAAGTCGGCCACGGCACGACCGTCAAGATCTACCTGCCGCGCTCCCATGAGGCGGAGGACGTCGTGCTCGATCTACGCGCTGCGCCGGTCCAGGGCGGCACCGAGACGGTTCTCGTGGTCGAGGACGACGATGCCGTCCGCGAAACCACCGTTTCGCTCCTTACCGACCTTGGCTATCGCACGCTGCGCGCCCGCGATGCCGCCAGTGCCCTCACCATTATCGAAAGCGGCGCCGAAATCGACCTGGTCTTTACCGATGTGGTCATGCCCGGCCCCGTTCGCAGTCCTGAACTGGCGCGCAAGGCCAAGGAGCGCCTGCCGGGCGTCGCGGTGCTCTTTACCTCCGGCTACACGGAAAACGCCATCGTTCATGGCGGCCGGCTCGACGCCGGCGTCGAACTGCTGCCCAAGCCCTATGCGCGCGAAACCCTGGCGCGAAAGATCCGCCACGTGCTCGGCAACCAGCAGCAGCGCAATGCTGCCACCAAAGTTCGCGTGCCGGAAGCAGCCGCGCCTGCCGAGCGCAAGGCATTGCGCATCCTCTTGGTCGAGGATGACGCGCTGATCCGCTACAGCACCGCGGACATGCTCGAAAGCCTCGGTCACACAGTGGTCGGCGTCGGCACCGGACGCCAGGCCATGGAGGCCCTATCCGGCGAGATCGACCTGTTGATGACAGATCTCGGCCTGCCCGACATCAATGGCCTCGACCTCGTCAAGGCCTGCCGCGACCAGAGGCCGGATCTCCTTGTCGTCCTGGCCACCGGCGACCATCGGGCCAGCGAGGAAGCCGACGGGTCCGTCGCCGTCATCAAGCCCTATACGAGCAACGATCTCGAACGCGCCATCAAGACGCTGACCAGGACCTGGAAAAAGCCCGGCGGACCGGGCTTTTTGTTTCCTAGTAGCGATAGTCGGCCGACTTGAATGGCCCTTCGGGCGTCACGCCGATATAGTCGGCCTGGTCCTTGGTAAGCTTGGTGAGCTTAGCGCCCAGCTTGGCCAGATGCAGCTCGGCGACCTTTTCGTCGAGATGCTTGGGCAGGACATGCACCTTCTTTTCGAGCTTGTCGCCATTGGTCCAAAGCTCGATCTGCGCCAGCGTCTGGTTGGAGAAGCTGGCCGACATCACAAAGCTCGGGTGTCCGGTGGCATTGCCCAGGTTCACCAAGCGGCCCTCGGAAAGGAGGATCAGGCGCTTGCCATCAGGCTTTTCGATGAGGTCGACCTGCGGCTTCACATTGGTCCACTTGAAGTTGCGGAGGCCTGCAACCTGGATCTCGTTGTCGAAGTGACCGATATTGCAGACGATGGCCATGTCCTTGAGGTTGCGCATGTCGTCGAGCGTCAGCACGTCCTTGTTGCCGGTCGCGGTGACGACGATGTCGGCGCGCGGCGCAGCATCTTCGAGCGTCACGACCTCGAACCCTTCCATTGCCGCCTGAAGAGCGCAGATCGGGTCGACTTCGGTCACCAGCACGCGGGCACCGGCGCCGCGCAGCGACTCCGCCGAGCCCTTGCCGACATCGCCATAGCCGCAGACCACGGCGACCTTGCCGGCCAACATGACGTCGGTGCCGCGGCGGATGGCGTCGACCAGCGACTCCCGGGTGCCATACTTGTTGTCGAACTTGGACTTGGTCACCGAGTCATTGACGTTGATGGCCGGGAACGGCAGCTCGCCCTTGGCGTGCAGCTGATAGAGGCGCATGACGCCCGTCGTCGTTTCTTCGGAAACGCCGCGGATCGCCTGCTTGATCTTGCTGAAAAAGCCGGGGCTCTTTTCAAGACGGCGGCGGATGGTGGCAAAGAAGATTTCTTCCTCATCGTTGCCGGGCTTATCGAGCACCGAAATGTCCTTTTCGGCTTTTGCGCCGGTCAGGATATACATGGTGGCGTCCCCACCATCGTCGAGGATCATGTTGGGCGTCGAGCCCGGCCAATCCATCATGCGGTCGGTAAAATCCCAATATTCCTCGAGCGTTTCACCCTTGTGGGCGAAAACCGGAATACCGGCGGCGGCGATCGCCGCGGCAGCATGGTCCTGGGTTGAAAAGATGTTGCACGACACCCAGCGCACTTCGGCGCCGAGCGCGACCAGCGTCTCGATCAGCACGGCGGTCTGGATGGTCATGTGGAGCGAGCCGGCGATACGGGCGCCCTTGAGTGGCTGCGACGCCGCATATTCGGCGCGGATCGCCATCAGGCCCGGCATTTCGATCTCGGCGATATCGAGTTCCTTGCGGCCGAAATCGGCGAGGGAAATGTCCTTGACCGCATAGTCGGTCGAATTGGTGGGCATGGCGTGCTCCGGAAATGATCAATTGCCCCTCCTATACGAGAGGCGAGGGTTCGGATCAATCAAGGATATAAAGCTTTGTTTATATCCTTCGCGGCGTGTTCGAAGGACAAGCAGCGCCGGTGGCGCTGCGCAAGCGACGAAGGCCACAAGAGCTATGCTCGAATGGACCTGACTAAATTCTGGAAACCCTTATGCGATCGCGCCGCCGCTTGAACGGCATGGTGCAAAGCCGCACTAGAGCAGACAGCACAAGGTAGCCAAGGATGAATCCGGCGCCGGCATATAGGACGCCTTCCACCGTTACCGGCACCGCCGGCCGGTAGTTTTCCAGCGTTCGGCGTCCGATATCGCTATCGAGATAGGCGGGCAGCGACTGTAAGCGCTCGGCCGGCCCGGCATTCTGGATCTGCGCCAGCGTCGTGCTCAGCTGCTCGAAGCGCTGGAAGGTCGCGGTCATCGAGGTGCCGCGGCCCGCGAGAAAATCGTCATTGGAGGCGTTGTAGCGTTCAAGCGCCTGCGTGCGATCGAGCCCGCCAAGCTCGGCCGCACGGTCGAAGTCGGTGGTGATGACGCGCAGCTCATCGACGGCGCCGCCAAGGCGCTGGGTATATTGCTGAGCGTATTCGGGGAACTGGCTGAAGGCTGTCGCCAGCGCCACCCCTCCGATCGCTGCAATCCACCTGCGCATCAACCCGCTTCTCCTGCTACTTGGTGGCGCGCGTGCGGGCACAAAGCTTGTTGCCGTCTGGATCGCGGAGATAGGCGACAAAGGCGCCGTTGGGTCGCTCGTTGGGCGGGTTTTCCACCGAAGTGCCGCCATTGGCGACACCGGCGTCATGCCAGGCCTGGACCTGTTCTGCCGTGGGCGCCAGAATGCCGATCGTACCGCCATTGGCATGCGTTGCCGGCTTGCCGTCGATGGGCTTGGTGACCATCAGCCGGCTGCCGTCGTGCGCATAGACCAGCCTGCCACCCGCATCGGTCACGCCCTTCTCGCCGCCAATAGCGAGGAAGGTCGCATCGTAGAAGCGCTTGGACTGGTCGAGGTCATTGCTGCCGATCATGACATGGGTGAACATGCTGCTTCTCCAGGTTTATTGTGTCAGCGCGGCGACGAGCCTATTCCGACCCGTCGACGTCTTCGTCAAAGCCATTGTTGACGAGTTCGGCGATCGCTTCCAGCGCTTCGCGCGCCTGCTTGCCGGTGGCTTGCACCAGAATGGTGGCGCCCGGCCCCGCCCCCAGCATCATCAGCCCCATGATGGAATTTCCAGCCACGGACGTGCCGTCGCGGATCACCGAAATGTTGGCGTCAAAGCATTCCGCCGTGCGCACGAAGCGGGCCGAGGCGCGGGCATGAAGGCCCTTGCGGTTGACGATGGTCAGTTGTTGGGCGAGGGCCCGGCCGGCATTGGGAGCGCCGTCCATTGCTTAGCTCCCCAAGAGGGAATTAGCGACGGTGATGTATTTCTTGCCGGCCGCTTCGGCGATGGCCACCGCCTCGGCAATGGGCATGTCGGCCCGGACGCGGCCGAGCTTGACCAGCATGGGCAGGTTCACCCCGGCGATCACTTCCACCGAGCGGTTCTGCATCACCGAGATGGCGAGATTAGACGGCGTCCCGCCGAACATGTCGGTCAGGATGATGACGCCATTGCCGCTATCGGCACGGTCGATTGCTGCCAGGATGTCATCGCGGCGGCTTTCGGCATTGTCTTCGGGACCGATGGCGATGGTCTCGATATAGTCCTGAGGTCCGACCACATGTTCCATCGCCAGCTTGAATTCGTCAGCCAGCGCGCCATGGGTTACGAGAACCAATCCGATCATGCACTTTCCCCAGACGGCTGAAGCGAACCGGAACGGTCGCCGCGACAGCACTCTAAGCCCCCTGCCTTCCCTGCCGCCGGGTGAAGGCAGGCAAGCGGCCTTAGTCTTGTCCCCAAGGCGCCCGGTTGCAAGGGATAATTTGTCACGGCAGAGGATGATGCCCGCTTGCGCGCAACGCTTCAAGCACCAGCAGTTCCTGGTGACCCAGACTCACGGTGCCTGATTGCGGTACCGGCGCCCGCGCCAGGACATGCCCCAGGAGCTCGGTTTGAAACTCGTGAGGCTCTATCAGGCGCACAAGATCGGGCACCAGGTCGATCACGAGATCTAGCCTTGCGTGCTCTCTGCAGGGCCGGCTGACGATGCCGCGCCCGCGCAGTTCGATCAGCCCGGAAAGCCGGGGCGGCGGCGCCATGAAGAGGCCTTCAGGCTCCTCCACGAGGTCGACCCGGTCATCGGCGACAAGAGCAGCCGGGAGACCGCGGCTTTCCCAGCGGTCGAGCAAAGCAAGGCACAGCAGGGATTTGCCGGTGCCGGACGGTCCGCGCAGCAACAAACCGCATTGGCCGAGGACCAATCCTGTCCCGTGCACATTGACTGGCTTGCTCATGCCCAAATTCTATTTGCGGGCGCGAGGCAGGACAAGGGTGAAGAGCGCGCCGGAACGGTCGGTGCGGTTCTGCGCCTTGATCGTGCCCTTGTGGGCATCGACGATCTGCTTGGAAATCGACAGCCCGAGCCCCGAATGATTGCCGAAGCTCTCGCCTTCCGGCCGGTCGGTATAGAAGCGCTGGAAGATGCGGCCAGCATCGCGAATGCCCGGACCTTCGTCACTGACAGTCGCCGTGATGTTATCGCCTTCGGTGGAAATGGCGACGGTCACCGTCCCGCCCGGAGGCGAGAAGGAGACGGCATTGTCGATGAGGTTGGCAAAGACCTGCGCCAGCCGCGACTCGTGACCGCTGACCAGGGTGGTGCCGCGACCGCTGCGCTTGCCCATGACCACGGCGACGTCGCGACCGGCAGCGATATCCTTTTGGATCGCCACCATGGCCTGGGCCAGCGTTTCGACATCGACCGGCTCGGCCGTTTCGCGTGCCAGTTCGGCATCGAGCCGGCTGGCGCTCGAGATATCGGTGATCAGGCGATCGAGCCGGCGGATATCGTGCTGGATGATTTCGTTGAGCCGCGCCTTGTCGGCTTCACGCTTGGCCAGCGGCAGCGTTTCGACGGCAGAGCGTAGCGAAGTGAGCGGGTTCTTGAGCTCGTGCGCAACGTCGGCAGCAAAACGCTCGATCGCTTCGATGCGGTTATAAAGCGCGTCGGTCATGCGCCGCAGCGCCCCGATAGATGGCCAATCTCGTCAGGGCGATCGCTGAGGTCCGGGATTTCGGCGCGGGCATCGCCCGCCGTCTGCACCCGCTCGGCCGCCGCCGACAGTCGCCGCATCGGTCCGGCAATGGTGCCGGCAAGAAGCAGCGACAAAACGATCTGCACACCGGCCGCGATCATGGCGATGCGCAGAATGCTCCAGCGCTCCTGCGCCACTATGGAGTCGATATCGCCCGGCGCCGTGGAAAGGAGGATCGAGCCGACCACCGCGCGCAGGCGCTGCACTGGTACGGCTACGGAAACCACAAGCTGGTTTTGCGCATCGACGCGTACGAAATCTGCCGGCGCGCCCTTGAGAGCCGAGGCGACTTCAGGATACCGCGTGCCTTCGTCGGCCTGATACTCCTGATAGGTCGGGTAATTGTCGCCCGGCGCCCAGGAAATCAGCGCATTCCACCAATCGGCAAGAAAGAACGAGCTGCCTTTTGAGTCATCGATGGTCTGCCGCAAGACTTCGCCGCGCGCATAGATATTGTCGCTATCGAGGATCAGCAGCCCCTGCCCGTCATAGATGCGGGCCCTGGTGCGGGTCGGGGTGATGAGATTGCGAAGAAGCGGCGCCACGCGCTCCGGATTGATCGGGAATTCGAGCGTCGGATCGAAATAGGAGAAAGGTGACACGCTCCCCGACTGCGTATCGAGCAGTCGATCGGGATTGACCGAGATGATGTCGCTATCGACGGTCGCCGAAGCTGCAATAGCGGCAGCGATAATTTCGCCCTGCACGCGCAGCGACTGCACGCGTGCGTCGATCAGGCCGGCGCGCCACTGGTTGAGGTAGAGGATCCCCACCACAAGGACGAGCAGGCCCGCCATGTTGAGCACGACGATGCGGCGGGTAAGGCTCGAGAAAATCGTAAAATCGACAAAGCGCCGAATGGCATCGAAGACCTTGCCGAACGGGGTCAGCACCATGCGCCATCCGCGGCGGGAGCGTGGCGCAGGCTCGCCCTTCGTCTGGCTTTCAGACGCAGGCTGGCTGAACTGTTCGTCGAGCGTTGCCACGCTGCCTATTGTTCCTTGAAGCGATAACCCACTCCGTAGAGGGTTTCGATCATTTCGAAGTCGTCGTCGGTCTGCTTGAACTTCTTGCGTAGGCGCTTGATGTGGCTGTCGATGGTGCGATCGTCGACATAGACCTGGTCGTCATAGGCCGCATCCATCAGCGCGTTGCGCGACTTGACGACGCCGGGACGCAGCGCCAGGGCCTGGAGGATCAGGAACTCGGTGACGGTCAGCGTCACGCGCTGGCCCTTCCAGGTGCAGGTATGGCGTTCTTCATCCATCACCAGCGAGCCGCGCTCGATCAACGCCTTGCTCGGCGTCGGCTCGGCGCTGCCGGGCGCACCCGGCTCGCGTGGGGCAGAGCGGCGCAGAATGGCTTTCACGCGCTCGACCAGAAGGCGCTGGCTGAACGGCTTGGTGATGAAATCGTCGGCGCCCATCTTGAGGCCGAACAATTCGTCGATCTCTTCGTCCTTGGAGGTCAGAAAGATCACCGGCACATCGGATTTCTGCCGCAGGCGACGCAGCAGTTCCATGCCGTCCATGCGCGGCATCTTGATGTCGAGGATCGCCAAGTCCGGCTTGTCGGAGGTCAGTCCGTCAAGCCCCGAAGCACCATCGGTATAGGTCGCGACCTGATATCCTTCGGCTTCCAGGGTCAGCGAGACCGAGGTGAGAATATTGCGGTCATCGTCCACCAGGGCGATCTTTGGCATGAGGTGCCTTTCTTTGTGACGCTTTGTTTTTGTTCGATCCGGGGATCGCTTAAGGGCGACGTTGCAGGCGACAAATATGCATTAAATAAGGCGGGGCCAAGTTGTGGCGCCTCTACCGCCTCGAACTCCGGGCCATTCTACTTCCGTCTTAAGACCGATTGCCGGATGGTTCGAGGCCTCCCTCGCCTCCTATTTTGCGCGCCAAAGCTGCCAGTTTCCGGCGGCGATGGAGCCCATAGCCAATGTCGCAGTTCAACCACCAAACTCTTCGGGACGAGATCGTCGGCGCTGCACCATCAGTTAGCCATAACGCTGGCGTTCCGACACTGGTTGCCGCAGCGCTCGCGGCCGGCGGACCGGTGCTCACGGCGCATGGCGCGATCTCGGTCGAGACCGGCGCCTTCACCGGCCGCTCGCCCAAGGACAAGTTCATCGTGCGCGACGCGCTGACGGAAGGCAGCGTCTGGTGGGACAATGCCGGCGCCATCAGCACCGCCCAGTTCGATCTTCTGCTGGCCGACGTCAAGGCACATCTGGCTGGCGGACCACTCTACCGCCAAGAGCTGCTTGCCGGCGCCGATCCACGTCACCAATACGAGGTGACCGTCCTTACCCCCAGTGCCTGGCATGCGTTGTTTATCCGCAACCTGCTGATCCGGCGCGACGAAGACATTGCCGCTTCCCCAAGCGCGATGCCCGTAACCATCGTCCACGCCCCACTTTTCAAGGCTGATCCAGCCCGCCACGGCTCGCGCACCGACACCATCATCGCGCTCGACATGAGCCGCAATCTCGTTGTCATCGCGGGCACGCTTTATGCCGGCGAGATCAAGAAGTCGGTGTTTTCCCTCTTCAATTTTCACGCCCCCGCCACGACGTCTTGCCCATGCACTGCTCGGCAAACCTTGGGCCGGAGGGCGAGGCAGCGCTGTTTTTCGGGCTTTCCGGCACCGGGAAAACGACGCTTTCGACCGATCCCAACCGCCCGCTGATCGGGGACGATGAACATGGCTGGAGCCGCGATGGCGTCTTCAACCTCGAAGGCGGCTGCTACGCCAAGACCATCAACCTCAGCCAAACAGCTGAGCCTGAAATCCATGCCGCAACGCAGCGTTTTGGCACGGTGCTCGAAAATGTCGTGCTCGACGATGCTAGCGTTCCGACCTTTACCGATGTGTCGCGCACCGAAAATACCCGCGCCGCTTATCCGCTTACCGCACTGCCCTCGATCGCCAAGGGCGGCACGGGCAAGACGCCAAAGACCGTGGTGTTCCTCACCGCCGACGCCTTCGGCGTGCTGCCGCCGCTGGCAAAACTGACGCCGGAACAGGCGGTCTACCATTTCCTCTCCGGCTACACCGCCAAGGTTGCCGGCACCGAGCGCGGGGTCACCGAACCGCAGGCGACATTCTCGGCCTGCTTCGGCGCGCCCTTCATGCCACTTCATCCCAGCGTCTATGGCGAAATGCTGGCCGAGCGGCTGCGCGATAGCGGTGCACAGGCGTGGCTGCTGAACACCGGCTGGACCGGCGGCGGCTATGGTGTCGGCAAGCGCATCGATATCGCCTCCACCCGGCGCCTTCTCACGGCAGCACTGGATGGCTCCCTGGATAGCGCCGAGTTCCGGACTGACCCGCTGTTCGCTTTTGCCGTTCCGGCTGCCGTTCCCGGCATCGAGCCGCGCCTCCTCGACCCGCGCCAGACCTGGGCCGACGGCGACGCCTATGACGCGCAAGCCATCAAGCTGGTCGACCTGTTCCGCAAGAATTTTGCCAAGTTCGGCCCAGATGCCGATGCCGGCGCCGGCCCGCAGATGATGATGGCGGCGGAATAGGCGGACCGACAAGCTTTAGCATCGCGCGAGTGGCTCCACTCTACCCTCATTCCCTCCCCATCAAGGGGAGGGAGGCGATGACATCAGCCTTCGCATGAGATTGGACCGCAGTTCGGGCATCTTTGCTAAGCAGGCAACAAAAAAGGCGCCATAAGGCGCCTTTTTCATTCCATTCCAACTCGCCTCAATTGGGCGCGTAGAAGATGTGGCTATCGACGGCCGCCACGCGGCTAAACGTGTTGGCCCAGGACGGGTGCACGGCGCGGGTGTGATAATAGAGCGCCGAGCTTGGCAGGGCTCCGACATCTTCGCCCATCGCGTATTCGGCGTAGATTTCTTTTGCGAGGTTCTGCGAACTGGCCCAAGCGCGACGCTCGCCGGGCGCATCATTGCGGCCGTCGCAGGCGAAGGTGAACTGGCAGCGATAACGGCCCTTGTCGGCGTTCTGGTAGATCACGCCGCAGAGCGAACCCGGGAATTTGCCCGAGCGGGCGCGGTTGACGATGACGTTGGCGACCGCCAACTGGCCTTCCGAGGTTTCGCCGCGCGCTTCGTGGTAGATCGCCTGCGCCAGGCATTCGCGTTCGGTATTGGCATGCTCGACGCGAACCGGGGTGGGCTCGTAGCCATCCTTGACATAGGCGGCGACAACATCGGCGGTGACGCTCTTTTCGTCGGCAGGCTTATAAAGCGGTTGGGTGACGCTAGCGATAGCCGAAAGGGCGTTGTTGTTGCCGCCCAGCGAGCCGCGGGCGATGTAGCCCATCAAGAGGTCGGGCGTCAGTTCCGGCTGCGGACCTGCCAGGGTCACGTCGACCGAGCGAAGTTCCTGCTGCCGCTTGACGTAGTTCTCGAGCAGGGCCGCAGTCAAAGGCTGCTGGCCCGGAGCCACGGGCTCGGCCTTGAAGCCCAGTGCCGGTTGCTGGCGCAACTGGGCGACGGCTTCGGGCATGACGACTGGCATCGTGAGATCGGTATCGGCAAGAGCTGGTGACAGGGTCACGAACAGCACGAGTGCGGCGGCGCTGAGCGCCAGCACGGGTGAGACCACGCGCGCGGTTATCTGCTGCCAGCCTAGCTTCATGCCCCGTCCTTGCCCCTGAGCCAAACCGGTTCTCTCCCGGCGGCCTTCAGTCAGAGCCCTCCAAAGAGGCCCTGTTCTTCCCGTGGCGGCACACTAGCCAAGCTCATGCCGGGTGGGAAGCTCAAATTTACGTCGCATTAACCATAGCGGTTAGGGACTTAAATTACCGTTAATGGAGGTGGAGGTAGGTGGAAACCCTTGATATTTCTGCAGTTTGAACGTGCTGAACAGCGCCTTACCCAAAAGGGTAAGACTTTAAACATTACCAGCGATGGTTAACTGAACTTTTCGCGAGCCCGTCAGGCGGGATCGAAGGCTGCCAGGTGCACGTGGGCCAGGCTCTCCATGACGAAGATGCCCAGACCATGAATTTCAGCTGTGGGAACCACGATATCGGGCACCATGATAGTCTGCATGCCAGCGGCGTGGGCCGCCCTTACGCCGGCGAAACTGTCTTCCAGCGCCAGGCACCGGGTTGGCTCGACACCCAGACGCTTTGCCGCCGTGAGATAAGGTTCGGGATGCGGCTTGGGTTCACCACATCGTCGCGGGTGACGATGGTGTCGAAGAGGTCGAGCAGTCCAGCCGCACCCAGGTGATGCTGGGCATGGGGGTTGCGCGAGGACGTTGCCACCGCGGTCGGAATGCCGCGCGCTCGCAATTCCGTGATAAACTCCACCGCGCCGGGCTTTACCGGGACGCCTGCATGGCTCCGCTCCCGCATGGTGACGCGGCAGCGTTCGTCGAAAAGCGTATAAGGAAAAGCGACGCCATAGGACTCGACCAGCAATTGCTGCGTCCGCTCGTGGCTTGAACCGACCATGTTGTGGTGCACGGCATCCGTCATCTCGAAGCCGAGCTCGGTACAAACCTCGAAAACAATGCTGCGGAACACGGACTCGGTGTCGAGCAAAGTGCCGTCCATGTCAAAGATTGCGGCGTCGAACGGTTGGAGGCGGATGATCTCGGGCTGCTGCGTCATGAGGCGGCTATAGGACGATTTGGCCGCCCTCGCCAGACCATGCCGCGCAACGCCGCCTTGCACCGAACCCAAAACCCGTTTGGACGTTGCCTCGACATGACCAGCTTCATTCCAGCCCAGCGCCACCTCGATCTTGGCGATCAGTTCTTCGATCCCGTGCGGCCGGCCGATTTCCCGGAAACGATCTTGCGGCATCGCGATGGCCGCTGGGCTGATCGCCTGGGCCTCGGAACGCTCAGCGATGAGGAGTGGCTCCGTCATTTCGGCCGCTTTGAGCCTCTTGCCGGCTCTCTACCGCACCCTCTTGCCTTGCGCTACCACGGACACCAGTTCCGCAGCTACAATCCCGATCTCGGCGACGGCCGCGGATTTCTTTACGCGCAGTGCATTGACCCGGAAGACGGGCGGCTGCTCGATTTCGGCACTAAGGGCTCGGGCAAGACACCCTGGTCGCGCGGCGGCGACGGGCGGCTGACGCTCAAGGGTGGCGTGCGCGAGATTCTAGCGACGGAAATGCTTGAGGCGCTTGGCGTTTACACCTCGAAAAGCTTCTCGCTCGTCGAGACCGCCGAAGAACTTTACCGCGGCGACGAGCCTTCGCCGACACGGTCAAGCGTTCTGACGCGACTGAGCCACAGCCATATCCGCATCGGCACCTTCCAGCGCCTCGCCTACCTCGATGACACCAAAAGCCTCGGCAAGCTCGTCGACTATTCGATCGCGAACTATTATCCCGAGCTCGCCGACGCCGCAGACCGGCCGGCGGCCTTGCTCGAAGCGGTCGCCGCCAAAGTCGCTCGCCTGGGCGCGCAGTGGATCGCTGCCGGCTTCGTGCATGGCGTGCTCAACACCGACAATATCAACATCACCGGCGAAAGCTTCGACTACGGACCGTGGCGCTTCGTGCCCACCTACGACCCCAATTTTACTGCTGCCTATTTCGACGAAACCGGCCTTTATAGCTTCGGCCGGCAGCCCGATACGCTTGCCTGGAACCTCACGCGTCTTGCTGAATGCCTCGTGCCGCTGTCGTCAGTCGAGGCGCTGGAGCCGGCGCTTAACACGGTCTGGCCGGTCTTCCGCGCTGAACTCCCGCGCCAGATCCTGCGGCGTCTTGGCCTTCAACCAACCGATGTCGAGCGCGACGGCGCATTCATCACCGCGCTTTTCGGCTTCCTTCTCGAAAGCCAGGCGCCCTATGAGCAGTTTTTCTTTGACTGGCGCGGCGGTCTTCATAGTGCCGAACGCGCTGCGCGAAGCCCCAGCGCTGAACACTACATGGGCGAGACTTTCAGGCCCATCGCCGACCTTCTGGAAAGCTATGCGCTCGCTGCCGACTGCAACCTAGAACACCCCTACTTCGCCCGCCAGACGCCGCGAACCATGTTGATCGAGGACGTGGAAGCAATCTGGGCGCCCATTGCCGAGCGCGACGACTGGAGCCTTTTTCAAACCACTCTTTCCGAAATCGCGCAGATGCGCGATGCCTATGGGATCAAACCCTAGGAGGCGATCATGCCCATCTTTGCGCTCGATGGCGTCACCCCCATATTCACAACTCGGCCTGGATCGCGCCGAATGCGACCGTCATCGGTGACGTGGTGATCGGCGCCGATGCAGGATTTTGGTTCGGCGCTGTCGCGCGCGGCGATATCGAGCGCATTACCATTGGTGCCCGTACCAATGTCCAGGAAAACGCCGTGCTCCATACCGACCGCGGCTTCCCGCTAATTATCGGCGACGGCGTTACCGTAGGCCACTCCGCGATCGTTCATGGCTGCACGATCGGCGACAATTCCTTGATTGGAATGGGCGCCACCGTCCTCAACGGTGCTCATATCGGCCGCAATTGCCTGATCGGCGCCAATGCGCTCATCACCGAAGGCAAGGTCATTCCCGACAATTCGCTCGTCATGGGCGCGCCCGGCAAGGTCGTTCGCGAGCTCGATGCAACGGCGATCGAGGCGCTCAGAGCATCAGCGGAGCGCTATGTGCAAAACGCGCGGCGCTTTGCCACGGGATTGCGCCCGGCCTCGACCGAAGATCCCGACTTCGAACCGGCCTGATTTGCGCTTCATTTACCAAGCGGCCACTTAGGTAGAACCGTTTAGTTCTGGGTCATTCTCGCTGACCTAAACTGCTGCCAAGACATAGAACATGTCTCTTGGGACGCGCAGCAGTATGACCGAGCCCTTAAGCAAGACGAAGCATAGCGACTGGCGCCGCACCATGATCGTGCCGGTTGTCGTAGCTCTCGTTATTGTCGTCATCGCCGGTTTCCTGATCGATCGACAAAACCAACAGATCGCCGAGACCCGCCTGCGCGCCCAGACTTTTGCCGATCTTTCGGTGATCCGCGCCAAGCTCGAGGGTAATATTTCGGGCAATGTCCAGCTGGTGAAAGGGCTGGTCTCGGTGATCGCTACCGAACCCGACATGGACCAGGCCCGCTATGGCGAGTTGGTGCAGAACCTTATCGTCGAAGATAGCCAACTCCGCTCGGTCGCCGCCGCGCCGGATCTCGTCATCAGCATGACCTATCCGCTTGAGGCAAACCGCGCTGCCATCGGCGTCGATTACCGCAACGTGCCGGCACAGTGGGATGCCGTCCGCCGCGTGGTCGAAACGGGTGAATTGACCATTGCCGGCCCGGTCGACCTTGTCCAGGGTGGGCGCGGCTTCGTGGGCCGCTTTCCGGTCTATACCCTCGAAGATGGTGAGAGACGGTTCTGGGGCGTGATCGCTGCGGTCATCGATCTCGAGCGCCTTTACGCCGATAGCGGCCTTTATGACACCGAGCTTGAAATCTCGATCACCGGCCAGGATGGCACCGGCGCTTCGGGCACGCTCTTTACGGCCCCGACCTCAGCGGCGCCGATCCGGTTACGGCGCGCGTCATGCTGCCGTCGGGCAGCTGGCTGCTGTCCGCTACCCCCAAGAACGGCTGGGCCCCGGACCCGCTCGCGACTTGGGCCCTGCGAGCACTGCTGCTTGCCGCCGGCGCCCTGATCCTTCTGCCTATCGTCATCACCGCCCGCATGATTAGCGAGCGTCATCGACACATCCGCGAACTCGATCTGCGCGAGGCCCAGCTCTCCCGCCTGACCCGGCGGCTCAATCTGGCGCTGGCCGCCTCCCGCGTCGGCGTCTGGGAAATGGAGCTCGAAAGCGGCGCCGAAACCTGGGACAACCGCACCAACGAGATCTACGGCCTGCCGCAGGATGGGGGCCCGCGCGATCATGCCCAGTGGAAGGCTGTGGTGCACAAGGACGACCTCGACCGCGTCCAAACCATTTTCGAGCGCGATATCCGCAAAGGCAGCTACCAAGCCGATTATCGCGTGGTTCTCGCTGACGGGCGGATCCGTCATGTCCGCTCCATCGGCGCTCTCTTCAGCGAACCGGGACAGCCCGACAAGGTTGTCGGCGCCAATTGGGACATGACCGCCGATGTGGCGATGACGGAAAATCTCCGTCAGGCGCATCAGATCGCCGAGGCTCGCAATGCCGAACTTGAGGCTGCGCGCAGTCGCATCGAGCACAATGCCCTCCACGACAGCCTCACCGGCCTTCCCAATCGGCGTTATCTCGACGAAGTCCTCAAGCAACACGCCGCCGATGGGTTTCATGGCAGCGGCTCGATCGCGCTTCTTCACATCGACCTCGATCGCTTCAAGCAGATCAACGATACGCTGGGCCATGCCGCAGGCGACGCCATGCTGGTGCATGCCAGCAAGGTCTTGGGCGCCAATTGCCGCGAGACTGATTTCGTCGCTCGCATCGGCGGCGACGAATTCATCATTGTTTCGAGCGCCGGCTCAACCGATGACCGCCTCAATGCGCTTGCCGACCGCCTGGTCAAGGAAATGCGCAAGCCGACCATTTATGAAGGCCATGAATGCCGGTTTGGCGTCTCGATCGGCGTCGCCGTGCGCCGCTCCGCCGACATCGACGTCAAGCAGCTCCTGATCAACGCCGACATCGCGCTCTACAGGGCCAAGGCGCGCGGCCGCAACCGGCACGAATTCTTCTCCGAGGCGCTGCAGGCGGAAGTGATCAATACCAAGCGCGTTGCGGACGACATTCTGACCGCGCTCGATACCGATGCCTTTTTTCCCTTTTACCAGCCGCAGTTTTGCGCCCATTCGCTCGATCTCGTCGGCGTCGAGGCCTTGGCGCGCTGGCAACACCCCACCGAAGGCCTCAAGACGCCCGACCGTTTCATGGACATTGCCGAAGAGCTCAATGTCATGGCGCAGATCGACGGGCTGATCCTCGACAAGGCACTAGCCGATCTCACCCGGTGGGACCGCGCGGGCTTCGATGTGCCGCGTATTTCGGTCAATGTGTCGCTGCGCCGGCTTAACGACGAAAACCTGATCTCGAGCCTCAAGACCCTGCCGCTTTCGCCTGGCCGGGTCGCCTTCGAACTCGTGGAATCCATCTATCTCGACGAAAACGAAGGCCTCGTTGCCTGGAACATAGACCAGATCAAGGAACTCGGCATCGAGGTCGAGATCGATGATTTCGGCACCGGCTATGCTTCGATTGTGTCGCTGCAAAAGCTGCATCCACGGCGGCTCAAGATCGATCGCCAGCTGGTCATGCCCATTCTCGCCGAGCCAGCCCAGCGCCAGCTCGTGGCCTCGATCGTCGATATCGGCAAGTCCATGGATATCGAAATCGTCGCCGAGGGCGTCGAGACTATGGAACATGCCGCGATCCTGCGGGATCTGGGCTGCGACATCCTCCAAGGCTATGCCTTTGCCAAGCCGATGAGCCGCGATGCCTTTGAGCGGTTTTTGGGCGAGAAGTCCTGGCGGCAGGCAAGCTAAAGCCAAGCGAACGGCTTTACGAAAAAGCGTCCATTCTTGTGGATAGGTCTTCTGGCTGTCACACGCTTGACCAAATGGTCAACGTTTGCAGTTGCGCTGCCCCCATTCTAGGCTTTCTTGTGGCCAAGCCTCCGGTTGGGAACGCCGGAGAGCAAGACTTGTTCGGGAGACAAAAACAATGAAACTGATGACGACCCTGTTGGCAGCGTCCGCCCTGGTAGCCCTGACCGCCGGCGCCGCACAGGCCAAGCAGCTGGTTTACTGCTCGGAAGCTTCGCCAGCCCACTTCGACCCCGGCCCGCTGACCGGCGGCAACGACTTCGACGCTTCGTCGCACACCATCTATAACCGCCTCGTCGACTTCAAGCCCGGCACCACGGAAGTCATTCCGTCGCTCGCCGAGAGCTGGGAGATTTCGGAAGACGGCCTTGAATACACCTTCAAGCTGCGCCCGGGCGTCAAGTTCCACACCCAGCCCTACTTCACCCCCACCCGCGACCTGACCGCTGAAGACGTCGTCTTCTCGTTCGAGCGCCAGATGGATGAAGAGAGCCCCTGGTTCAATTATCTCGAAGGTATGACCTGGGACTATTTCCAGGGCATGGACATGCCCAAGTACATCGCCTCGATGGAAGCGGTCGATGACCTTACCTTCAAGCTGACGCTGACCGAGCCGAACGCCCCGATGCTGGCAAACCTTGCCATGGATTTTGCGGCCATTGTCTCCAAGGAATATGCAGACCAGCTCGAAGCGTCGGGCGATCTCGCGGCCTTCTCGACCCAGCCCGTGGGCACCGGCCCGTTCCAGCTGGTCGATTACCAGCTCGACACCGTCATTCGCTACCAGGCCTTTGCCGACTACTGGGAAGGCAAGCAGCCGATCGACGACCTGATCTTCGCCATCACCACCGATGCTTCGGTGCGCGCCCAGCGCCTGATCGCCGGCGAATGCGATATCATGCCCTACCCCGCTCCGGCTGATCTGGAAGCACTGCAGGCTGATGAAGACCTCACCGTTGTCGAAGGCGAAGGCCTCAACATCGGCTACATTTCCTACAACACCACCGAAGCGCCGTTCGACAATCCAGAGGTCCGCAAGGCTCTCACGATGGCAATCGACAAGTCGGCGATCATCGAGGCGGTCTACCAAGGTGCTGGCCAGGACGCCAAGAACCTGATCCCGCCCACCATGTGGTCCTATGACGATGCGACCGAAGCCGACGTCTATGACCCCGAAGAAGCCAAGCGCATCCTCGAGGAAGCCGGCGTCACCGACCTGACCACCGATCTCTGGGCCATTCCGGTTTCGCGCCCCTACAACCCGAACGGTCAGCGCGTTGCTGAACTGATCCAGGCTGACTGGGCTGCTGTCGGCGTCACCGCCAACATCGTCACCTACGAATGGACCGAATATCGCGAGCGCGGCAAGCAGGCCGACCGCAAGGGCCCGTTCATGATCGGCTGGACCGGCGACAATGGTGATCCGGACAACTTCTTTGCGACCCTGTTCTCCTGCTCGGCGATCGGCGTTTCCAACTATTCCAGCTGGTGCAACGACGACTTCGAAGCTGCGATCCAGGCCGCCAAGACCACTTCGGACCAGGAAGAGCGCATCGAGCTCTACACCACGGCCCAGGAAATCTTCAAAGCTGAAGAGCCTGCGATCACCCTGGCACACTCCAAGGTGTTCATGCCCATGAAGAAGACCGTGCTTAACTACACGCTGAGCCCGCTCGGCACGCACAGCTTCCGCTACGTGGACGTCCAGGAATAATCCTGGTCTAAAACCAACGCTCAGGAGCCCCGATCCGCAAGGAACGGGGCTCCCCTTTTATAGAACGAGCCTCTACCGCATGGCGCACAAGCGTCCGGAACAAGGGGCCGCAACAGGAAACGGCATGTCGAACCGCCTCACGCGGCGCGGCATCCATGGGTGAAAGACCCGGCACATGCTGAACTTCGTTTTGCGCAGGATTGCGCTCCTGATACCGACCATTATCGGCATCTCCATCTGCGCCTTCGCTTTCGTGCGCGTCCTGCCAGGCGACCCGATCCTGGCCATGGCCGGCCAGCATGGCGTCTCGCCCGAGCGCTACGAGGTGCTGCGCGAGCAGTTCGGCTACAACCTGCCGATCTGGCAGCAGTATTTCAATTATCTGGGTTCGGTGCTGCAGGGCAATTTCGGCAATTCGCTCGCCACCAAGCGCCCGGTCATCACCGAATTCATGACGCTCTTCCCAGCTACGGTCGAACTCGCCTTCTGCGCGCTGTTCTTTGCCGTGATCATCGGCATTCCCGCCGGCATCTTTGCCGCCATCAAGCGCGGATCCTGGTTCGACCAGGCGGCGATGGGCGTGGCGCTGACCGGCTATTCCATGCCCATCTTCTGGTGGGGCCTGCTGCTGATCATCTTCTTTTCCGGCTATCTCGGCTGGACCCCGGTTTCAGGCCGCATCGCGCTGAGCTTTTTCCTCCGCCCGATCACCGGCTTCATGCTGATCGACACGCTGCTTTACGGCAATTGGCCCGCCTTCGTTTCGGCGCTGCGCCACCTGATCCTGCCGGCAATCGTGCTCGGCACCATCCCGCTCGCCGTCATCGCCCGCCAGACCCGCTCGGCCATGCTCGAAGTCCTGGGCGAAGACTATGTGCGGACCGCCAAGGCCAAAGGCATGTCACCGCGCCGCGTCGTCAACGTCCACGCCCTGCGCAATGCGCTGATCCCGGTCATCACCACGATCGGGCTTCAAATCGGCCTGCTGCTCGGCGGCGCCATCCTCACCGAAACGATCTTCACCTGGCCGGGCATCGGCAAGTGGATGATCGATTCCATTTTCAAGCGCGACTATGTCGTCGTGCAGTCCGGCCTCTTGATCATTGCGCTCATCGTCATGGCGGTGAACCTGATCGTCGACCTGCTCTACGCGCTGATCAATCCGCGCATTCGGGTGAAGTAACATGACCATCCCCGTCGAACCCGTCGCCACCACCACCAAACCGATCTCGGGCCTGCGTGAATTCTGGTATTATTTCTCCGTCAATCGCGGCGCGCTGATCGGTCTTACCGTCTTTGCCATCCTGGTCTTGATGGCGATCTTTGCGCCGCTGATCGCCCCCTATTCGCCCGATATCCAGTATCGCGATGCGCTACTGAAGCCGCCGAGCTGGGACATCAACGGCGATCCGCGCTTCTTTCTCGGCACCGATCCGGTCGGCCGCGACATTCTTTCGCGCCTGATCCACGGCGCCCGCTATTCGCTGTTCATCGGCTTCTTCGTCGTGGTTGGGGCGCTCTTCGTCGGCGTGATCCTTGGCGCGCTTGCCGGCTATTTTGGCGGCTGGGTGGATGTCGTGATCATGCGCATCATGGACATCATCCTCGCCTTCCCCTCCTTGCTCCTGGCCCTTGTGCTCGTCGCAATCCTCGGGCCGGGGCTTTTCAACGCCATGATTGCCATTGCCATCGTGCTCCAACCGCATTTCGCGCGATTGGTGCGAGCGGCAGTGATGGCCGAGAAAAATCGGGAATATGTGACCGCGGCCAAGCTCTCCGGCGCCGGCCACCTGCGCCTGATGCTGGTCACCATCCTCCCCAATTGCCTTGGGCCGATCATCGTCCAGGCGACGCTGAGCTTCTCCAACGCAATTCTCGATGCTGCGGCGCTCGGCTTCCTCGGCATGGGCGCGCAGCCACCGACGCCCGAATGGGGCACGATGCTCGCCACTGCGCGCGAGTTCATCCTCAAGGCACCATGGGTCGTCACCTTCCCCGGCCTTGCCATCCTCATCACCGTTCTTGCCATCAATCTGATCGGTGACGGCCTGCGCGATGCGCTCGATCCCAAACTGAAGCGGAGCTGAGCCATGCCCCTTCTCGACATCAAGAACCTCACCGTCGGCTTCGACACTTCGGCCGGCCTGTTCAAGGCTGTGGACGGCATCGACATTTCGGTCGATCCCCGTGAAGTACTGGCCATCGTTGGCGAAAGCGGCTCGGGCAAGTCCGTGGCCATGCTCGCGACGATGGGCCTCCTGCCCTCGACCGCTACTGTCACCGCCGATCGCATGACCTTTGAAGGCCGTGACCTCCTCGGCATGTCGGCTGCCGAAAAGCGCAAGATCATCGGCAAGGATATCGCCATGATCTTCCAGGAGCCGGTGGCGAGCCTCAACCCGTGCTTTACCGTCGGCTTCCAGCTCAGCGAAGTGCTGGGCAAGCATCTTGGCCTCACCGGAAGGGTGGCGCGCGACCGCTCGATCGAGCTTTTGCAACTGGTCGGTATCCGCGATGCGGCCGACAAGCTCGGCGCCTATCCGCACCAGATGTCGGGCGGCCAGTGCCAGCGCGTCATGATCGCCATGGCCATCTCCTGCAATCCGAAACTACTGATTGCCGATGAGCCGACCACGGCGCTCGACGTGACCATACAGAAGCAGATCCTCGATCTCCTGGTCCGCCTCCAGGCCGAGACCGGCATGGCGCTGATCATGATCACCCATGACATGGGCGTGGTCGCCGAAACGGCGGACCGCGTCATCGTCCAATACAAGGGTCACAAGATGGAGGAGGCCGACGTCCTTTCCTTGTTCGAAAACCCCAAATCCAATTACACGCGCGCCCTCCTGTCTGCCTTGCCGGAAAATGCGGTGGGCGATCGTCTGCCCACCGTGTCCGACATGCTGTTTGAAGCCGCGCCGGGAGTTCGCTAATGAGCACGCCCGTTCTTGAAGTGCGCAACCTCAAGCGCGATTACGTTTCTTCCGGTGGCTTCTTGCGCCCGGCAAAGGTCGTCCATGCCGTCAAAGGCGTGAGCTTCACGCTCGAAAAGGGCCGGACCCTCGCCGTCGTCGGGGAGTCTGGTTGCGGCAAGTCCACGCTGGCGCGCATGATTACTCTGATCGACGAGCCGACCGCGGGCGAAATTCTGATCGATGGCATTCCCGCCAGCGCTGCCCACGTCACCAAGGAACTGCGCCAAAAGGTGCAGATTGTTTTCCAGAACCCTTATGGCTCGCTCAATCCGCGCCAGAAGATCGGTGACGTCCTGGCCGAGCCCTTGGCTCTCAACACCGACCTTTCCGCTGCCGACCGGCGCGATAAGGCCATGGCCATGTTGACCAAGGTCGGCCTCCAGCCCGAGCATTTCAATCGCTACCCGCACATGTTCTCGGGCGGGCAACGCCAGCGCATCGCCATTGCGCGTGCATTGATGCTCAATCCAAGCTTCCTCGTGCTGGACGAGCCGGTTTCCGCCCTCGACCTTTCGGTGCAGGCGCAGATCCTCAACCTCCTCAAGGACCTGCAGGATGAGTTCGGCCTCACCTATGTCTTCATCAGCCACGATCTTTCCGTGGTGCGCTACATCGCCGATGAGGTCATGGTCATGTATTTTGGCGACGTGGTCGAGCATCGCAGCCGCGAGGCCGTGTTCGCGGCACCCGAGCACGAATATACCCGCACCCTTTTCGCTGCGACGCCGCAGGCCGATGTCGAGCACATCCGCGCCCGCATCGCCCGCAAACGGGAACTGGCGGCGGGCTAGACGTCGACCCGCCGACCCTCGCGGCCGGACCAGATCAGCGCATCGATCAGCCGGTGCACCTCGAGCGCTGTCCTTCCGGTAGACACCGGCTGACGCTCAAACGTCACCGCGTCGGCGAACTCGGCAATCTGGGCCATGTGCCAGTCGAACGGGAATGCCATCGGGTCGGCGCCGCCACCGGAAGCGCTTTGCTCGCCTTCGGTCTCGACGCGCCCATCGTGCCAATGCACCGTCAGCGTGCCGCCCGTTAGTACGGCGCTGGCCCCGGCAAAGTTCAGCGTCAGCGATTCTGCGCCACCCGGGAAATTGGCGGTCGTTGCGATTAGCCCGCCCACCGCGCCATTGGCGAATTCCAGGCCGCCGGCGACAAGATCTTCCGTTTCCATCTGGTGCAGGCCCGTGGTTGCAGCGAGCGCGGTGACTGCTTTGACCGGTCCGGTGAGGCTCAGCATCAGGTCCAGCGCGTGGATGGCCTGGGTGATCAGCACTCCGCCGCCATCCTGCGCGAGGGTGCCGCGGCCGGGCTTGTCGTAATAGCCCGCTTGCGGACGCCACCAGGGCAAGACCAAATGGACGGCACGCAGCGGGCCGAATGCGCCGCCTCTCACCTTCTCCGCCAAGGCCATGGATGCCGCGCGAAACCGATGCTGGAAGATGATGCCCAGCGTTACATCAGCGCGTTCGCAGGTCTCGACGATGCGGAGGGCCGCGCCCGTGGTGCGCTCCACCGGCTTTTCCATCAGCACATGCTTGCCGGCAGCAGCCGCCGCCGCCACCAGTTCTTCGCGTGCATTGGGCGGCGTCAGGATCAGCACGGCGTCGATGTCCGGGTCGGCGAGCAAGGCCTCATAGCTCTGGGCGACGGAAAAATCGTATTGGGCACAAAACGCATCGAGCGCCGCGCGGTCGCGCCGCCAGACGCCGCGCACGTCGATTCTGTCCCGCAGTGCGTTCAATG
Organism: Devosia aurantiaca; assembly: GCF_011058215.1. Classification (GTDB taxonomy): domain Bacteria; phylum Pseudomonadota; class Alphaproteobacteria; order Rhizobiales; family Devosiaceae; genus Devosia; species Devosia aurantiaca. The sequence goes on along the minus strand of NZ_JAALFG010000001.1, from coordinate 906,556 downwards.
CGAGCGCATGGGGCTTGGCGGCCATGCCGGCGCCGACCACGCCGAGCCCGAAACGTCGCTGTTCATTCGCCATTCAGCCGCATGCTCCTATGCCATGGTTGCGCCCTAATCACGGCGCGGAGTGCCCTTGGGGCTCATTGGGGGATTATCATGAAATTCGTCGGCGTTGTTGCAGCGCTTTGTGTTGCCGTGGGCATTGCCCTGGCCGGTTGGTTCGTCGGCACGTCGCTGGTGGAGTCGCGCCAGCCGCTGCGGACCGTCACCGTCAAGGGTCTCTCCGAGCGATCGGTTCAGGCCGATCTCGGCTTCTGGCCGATCCGCTTCGTCGCCACAGGCGCAACGCTTGAAGCCGCGCGGTCCGCGCTCGAACGTTCGGAAAGCTCGGTTCGCAGCTTCCTCACGGAACGCAACTTTACCGATGAGGAAATCCAGGTCCAAAACGTCTTGGTGGAAGATCGCGCCGCTGGCTACAATGCGGGCTCGACGCCGGACGAATACCGGTTTGTCCTGACCGAAGACATGCTGGTCACCACCGATCGCGTCACCGATCTGGCAGAAGCCAGCCGCTCGGTCGCCGATCTGTTGCGGCAGGGCGTGGTGTTCTCCTCGGACGCCTATAGCGCCGGCGCCAGCTTCGTCTTTACCGGCATCAACGATCTCAAGAGCGAAATGCTGACCGAAGCGACGCAGCGCGCCAAGGAAACAGCCGAACAATTCGCCAGTGAATCCGGCGCTGCCGTGGGCGACATCCAGACCGCCAATCAGGGCGTGTTCGAAGTGCTGCCTGCCGTCGAGATTCCCAATGATCGGCCGGAAAAGCAGATCGACAAGAAGGTGCGCGTGGTCTCGACCATCACCTATTTCCTGGTGGATTGACGGCGAATGCGCGCGGCGGTCACCATAGGGAAATGAACCGTCCGCTCCCCATCATTGTCCTCGCCCTTTTGACCAGTCCGGCACTCGCCATTGAGCCGGGTTGGCACATCTCGCCTCTATCCGGCGAAGGAGATCGCGCGAGCCTTGGCTGTGACCGCGATGCCACCGACAGCGATTATGCCTGCCTCGCCGTGCGCTGCGAGGACGACTATTCGGTGGGCGTCCATGTCTATACGACGCGCCTGGGCGGTGATGCCGGTCGCTGGACCATGACCATGGACCGGGAAAACCGGATCTTTGAGACCACCGACGATCCCTCTCCCTATGGCGCACGCCTCGCCGATCCGGACGGCATGCTGCTCGATCGCATCCGTCACGGCACCTTTATCTACTTCCAACATGCGGACGACCCGCACGCGCCATTTCGCTATATCGATCTTGGCGGCTCTTTCCAGTCCATCGCCGAGGCACTCTATTGGTGTGCGCCGCGCGTGCCACCGAGCGAACAAAACATCGCGCCAGACGTTGATCCGGACAACGAAATGGAGAAACGCCATGAACCGTCGCCCGCTGGGACGCAGTGAACTCGTCATCGAACCGCTTGTTCTGGGCGGCAACGTCTTCGGCTGGACCGTCGACGAAAAGAAGGGCTTCGACATCCTCGACGCCTATGTCGCCGAAGGTTTTACCGCCATCGATACGGCCGAGGGCTATCCCAACTGGGTGCCGGGCAATCCGCCGGGCATGAGTGAGACGATCATCGGCAAGTGGCTCAAGGAGCGTGGCAATCGCTCCGATGTGCACATCTTCACCAAGGTCAACTCTGCCAAGACGCCGGGCGGACTCAAGGCCGATGCCATCAAGGAAAGCATCGAAGCCTCGCTCAAGCGCCTCCAGACCGACTATATCGATCTTTATTTCAGCCACTGGCCGGATGCCGAAACCAGCCACGAGGAAACGCTCGAGGCCTATGACGTACTGATGCGCGCAGGCAAGGTGCGCACCATCGGCGCCTCCAACTTCACCACCCCAATGCTCGAAGAAGCGCAGCAAACCGCGGTCATCAAGTCGCTGCAGCGCTACGAGGTCACCCAGCCGCGCTACAATCTTTACGATCGTGCCGAATTCGACGCCCTGCGCGATTACCTCGTCACCAACGAGGTCGGCTCCATCGTTTACTATAGCCTCGCCTCGGGCTTCCTTACCGGAAAATACCGCAGCGAAGCGGACTTCGGCCAGTCGCCACGTGGCAGCGGCGCCCAAGCAGTATCTCGATGACAAGGGCCACAAAATCCTTGCCGCGCTCGATCAGGTTGCTGGCGAACTCGACGCGACACCGGCGGAAGTCGCCCTCGCCTGGCTCGTGGCGCAGCCCGGCGTCAGCGCGCCGATCGCTTCGGCAACGTCGGTCGATCAGGTCAAGAGTCTCGGGCGTGGCGTTCGCCTTGAGCTTAGCGAAGAGGCCAACCGCGTGCTGACGGAAGCGGGGAAATAGGCCGCGAGCTTACGGGAGCCTGACGCGTGCACTTGGCGAGACTTGCGAGTCTTGCCAAGATGGCGCTCCCTTCCGACCGAATCAGAAAAGCCAGTCCCGTGTACACATCTGCCCCAGGCACATCGGCAGCACGGAAACGCAGCACGGTTGCGGCGCAATGACCGCAACCGAAGAGCCGACACGCGATATTTTCGATACTGGCGGTCGCGGCCTCCGGCACCAGGGCCTGCGGCGTGCCAATGAAAAGGCTGTATTGACGGTCGTCGGCTTCAATGCCGGTGTGTCCAATGCCGAAATTGCGCGACTGTCCGGTCTTGCGCCGCAGACTGTGTCGGCCATCCTCATCGATCTTGAGCAGTCAGGCCTTATCGAGCGCGGCGAAGTGCTGCGCGGGCGGCGTGGGCAGCCGGCGACTCCGATCCTGCTCAAGGCGCGAGGCGCCTTCGGCATCGGCATCGAGATCGGCTGGACGCATCTGGATGCCGTTCTGATCGGCATGCATGCCCAAGTCATAGGTCACCACCGCATCGACTACCCATACCCGGATGCCGGGACGATCTTCGAGGCGATCGCCGCCATCGTCGCCGACTTCAAGACCCTTTTGTCGCCTCCGGAGCAGGAGCGGCTGCTCGATATCGGCCTCGCCATGCCTGGGCGACTGGCCGACAATCTCGATGTGCTCGATGCCCCTCCGGAGCAGGCTGCGCTCTGGCGCGAGCTTGACCCGGTCGCCTTGCTGCAGGAGGCGACGGGGCTGGAAGTCACGCTTCTCAACGACGGCAATTCGGGGTGCTGGGCCGAACTCATCGCGCTGCAGCGCCCGCGGCCTGCCAATATCATCTATTTTCTGGTGTCCCATTACGTGGCTGCCGGCGTGATCGGCGATGGCGCCCTCTGGGAGGGCGCGAGCCGGCATGGCGCCAACCTTGGCTCCATGCTGGTGCAATTTGGGAGCGACGGGCCACGCCAGGCGCATCACATTGCATCGGTTTCAGCGCTAGAAGCCAAGCGCGCACAGAACCAGCAAACGTCAGATGCGGATCTGGTCACATCCTGGATCGAGGACAGCGCCAGGGCCCTCGCCCGCGTCGCCTACAACACCATGACAGTGGTCGAGTCGCCGATGATCGTGATCGATACGGTTTTGGAGCCCGAGATCACCGAGCGCCTCGCCGCGCGCTTTACCGGGGAATTGACCGCATTGCCGTCGCGGGACTTCGGCCCGCCGCGCGTCGTTTGCGGAAAGTACGGCCGGCTCGCACCGGCGATCGGCGCAGCAGAGCTGCCGATGTTCCGGCGTTATTTCTGAGTTTTGTCCGGCGTCGCTAGCGCTTCGAGACCCTTGCGCAGCTTGGCGCTGGGGATCAGCACGACGGTGCGATGCGGCGTGATGCGGTGTTCTTCCCCGGTGCGGGGATTGCGGCCGACGCGTTCGGCGCGCGAACGCACCTGCAACGATCCAAAACCGGTCAGCTTGACGCTTTCACCTTCCATCAGCGCTTCGCCGACGAGGTCGAACATGCGTTGGCAAATTTCAGCAGCATCGGCGCGCGGGATGCCAGCTTTTGCAGCGGCCTGTTCGCCAAGCGCGGCGCGGGTAACAGTCTTGTCCAAGGCACCACCTCCTCTTAAGTTCGTAATCCGAAACTAAATAGCTGTCCAGTGCGAGAAAACCTGATCGCAGGCTTCATGATTGTTGACTTATTTTAGAATGGTTATAAGTTGCGGCCATCATATGAGGTGACGCGGAGCTTGCCATCCGCTGTTCCGCGCATAAGGAAATCCCGCTCTTGCGACTGACCCGCCAATCCAACTACGCCATTCGCACCCTGGTTTATTGCGCGGTCAACGAGCCGGGCCTGAGCCGTGTCGCCGAGATCGCGCGTGCCTATGGCATTTCCGAGCTATTCCTCTTCAAGCTGATCAAGCCGCTGGTCGAAACCGGTCTTCTGCAGACTGTGCGCGGCCGTCATGGCGGCATTAAGCTCGGCAAACCCGCGGACCAGATCACGCTGCTCGATACCATCCGGCTCACCGAAGAAAATTTCGCCCTGGCGGAGTGTTTCGAGGAAGGCGCCGATTGTCCGCTGATCGGCGAATGCGACCTCAACGGCGCCCTGCGCGAAGCACTTGGCGCCTTTTTCGAAGTGCTGAGCCGGCATACCATTGCCGACCTTGCCAGCAAGAAGCGCTCGATCCGCGAGCGACTGGGTCTCAGCACCACTGAGGCGGTCAATGCCAACCAGGCCGGCGACATCGTCAACCTGATCCCCGCCGAATAGGCAGCAATTTCAAATATGAGTTTGACAATCATCTTTAAAGATGATTGATGGTCGCCATGGCGCTGCGACCCCTTGGGGCCTGTGGGTCCAGGCGCCAAATGTGACGGAGGCTTGCTGCTACCGTCTCCCCTGGCCGGTTAGGATCCTCAACGTCCTGACCGGCCTTTTGCTTCCCCGCATTGATATCACGTCGCCCCTATGCTCTATCCGGGCCGACTTTTTCCGGAATACCAATGGCCGCGCCCCCGCTTCTTTCGCTTCAGGATATCCAGCTTACTTTTGGCGGCACGCAGCTGCTGGAAGCGGCCGAACTGATCGTTTCGCCCGGCCAGCGCATCGCCCTGGTCGGCCGCAATGGCTCGGGCAAGTCGACCCTTCTCAAGATCGCTGCCGGCATGGTGCAGCACGATAAGGGCCTGCGCTTTGCCGAGCCCAGCGCCACCATCCGCTACCTGCCGCAGGATCCGGACCTCAGCGGTTACGCCACGACCCTGGCCTATGTCGAAGAAGGCCTGCAGTCGGGCGATGATCCTTATCGCGGCCAATACCTGCTCAACGCGCTTGGTCTCACCGGCGAGGAAGATCCCAAGACCCTCTCCGGTGGTGAAGGCCGCCGCGCCGCCCTGGCCCGCGTTCTGGCGCCGCAGCCCGACGTTCTGCTGCTGGACGAACCGACCAACCATCTCGATCTGCCTGTCATCGAGTGGCTGCAGGAGGAGCTTAACTCCATGCGCTCGGCCATGGTCATCATCAGCCACGACCGGCGCTTCCTGGCCGATCTCTCCCGCTCCACCGTCTGGCTCGATCGCGGCCTTACCCGCCGGATCGAGAAGGGGTTCTCGGCCTTCGAGGAATGGCGCGACGAGGTGCTGGAGCAGGAAGAAAAGGACCGCCACAAGCTCGACCGCCAGATCGTGCGCGAAGAGCATTGGCTGCGCTATGGCGTCACTGCCCGCCGCAAGCGCAATGTCAGACGCCTCGAGCGTCTCGCCGGCCTCCGCCAGGATCGCCGCGAGCAGCGCCGCGTCACCGGCACGGTCACGATGGCGGTCAGCGAAGGCCGCACTTCGGGAGCGCTGGTAGCGGAAGCCGAGAATATCTCTAAGAGCTTCGGCTCCCGCACCGTGGTCCGGGATTTTTCAACCCGCGTTCTGCGCGGCGATCGCGTTGGTATTGTCGGTCCCAACGGCGCCGGCAAGACCACGCTGATCAAACTGCTTACCGGCCTGCTCGAACCCGATAGCGGCACCATCAAGCGCGGCGCGGCGCTTGAACTTGCCATGCTTGACCAAGGCCGTGCGCGCCTCGATCCCGACACGCGTCTTCGCGATGCCCTCACCGGCGGTGGCAGCGACACTCTCAAAATCAATGGCGAGCCCAAGCATGTCGTGGGCTATATGAAGGACTTTTTGTTCACCCCGAACAGGCCAATACGCCGATCGGCAAGCTTTCGGGCGGAGAGCGCGCCCGCGTCGCGCTGGCTCGGGCATTGGCGCTTCCGTCCAACTTCCTCGTGCTGGACGAACCGACTAACGACCTTGATCTTGAAACGCTCGACCTGCTCGAGGAAATGGTTTCGGACTATTCCGGCACGGTGGTGGTCGTCAGCCACGACCGTGACTTTCTTGATCGCGTCGCGACCTCGGTAATCATGGCGGAAGGCGATGGGCGCTGGACCGAATATGCCGGCGGCTATTCCGATATGGTCAGCCAGCGCGGCTCCGGCGTTCTGGCGCGCAGCGTCGACAAGGGCGCCAAGATGGCCAAGACCAAGTCCGAAGCGTCAGTGCCCACCCCGCAGCCCAAGGGCAAGATGAGTTTCAAGGACAAGCACGCCCTTGAAACCCTACCCAAGGACATCGCCAAGCTCGACACCGAGATCAAGACGCTCAACGACGCGCTATCGGCTCCCGGCTTCTACAGCAAGGACCCGAACGGCTTTGCCACCAAGTCCAAGGCGCTTGAGGCGGCCGAAGGCAAAAAGGCTGCAGCCGAGGAACGCTGGCTGGAGCTCGAAATGCTGCGCGAGGAGCTCGAGGGCTGAGCTAGCGGTAGCAGCCCCCGACCTCGTGGTTCGACAAGCTCACCACGAGGTCTCATTCAATGCTGGGGTTAGCTGTCCCACTCGAACTCCGGCGTTGAAATATACTGCAGGTCCTCGGTCTCGCCGTTGATGCGGCGCAGCAGCGTTCGTCCAAGGTTCCGCCCGGCTTCGGCGAAGTCCTCGTGCACCGTTTCCGCTGCCGGCTGGAACTGCTTGAACATCGAGGTCGACTGCTTGGTCACGACATGGGTCTTCTCGCCCACCGCGAGCCCGGCATCGTTGAGGGCGCCGATCACTGCCAGCGCCGAGACTTCCGAGGCACAGACATAGCCGTCCGGCGGGTTGGGCCGCCGCGCGCGCTTGGTCACATAGTTGCGGATGGCGTCGGTCGCGCTACCAAGATTGATGTCGGCGGCAAATTCGTAGGCGATGCCGGCCTCTGCGGCCGCGCGCGCCATGCCGGACTTGAGGTGCTCGGTATAGGTCAGCGCGCTATCTGGCAAAACGATCGAGACTTTCTTGCAGCCCTTTTCGGCCAGCCTCTTGGTCGCGCCATAGGCATAGGCCTCGTTGTCGAAATCGACAAAGGCGTGCTGTTCTGGCCATTGGCTGCGCCCGTGGCTGACAAAGGGAAAGTCGTGGTCGAGCAGGAAGCGGATGCGTTCGTCGAAGGTTTCGGCCTTGGAAAAGATCACGCCATCGGCCATCCGGTTGCGCACGATGTGGCGGATCGGCTCGATCGGCTCGACATTGCGGAACAGCGGCGTGATGACGAGGTGATAGGCCGTGTCGCGCAGCGCCTCGGTAATGCCGTGCACAAGATACGTGCCAAACCCATAGATCTGCTCGTCCGGCTCGAGGATCAGCGCCACCACATTGGTGCGCCCGGTCTTGAGGCGCAAAGCCGCGCGATCCGGCAGGTAGCCGATTTCGGCGGCAATCTTTTGCACCCGGTCGCGGGTGTCCTGCGCTAGCTCGGGTGCATTGTTGAGGGCCCGCGAAATCGTCGTCACCGCAAGGCCGGTCATCTGCGCGATGGTCTTGAGCGTAGGCTTGCCGGACGGCTTGACCCCCGCTTGCCGCGCGTGGCTGGCGGATCTTCGGGCTCTGACAACTCGTTATTCCCCTCAAAACCCGCTTCGGCGGGATCATTAAGCGCGCAACTTCACCAGATCGGCGGGTCCGACGCAAGCGCGATGCATCCTGTGATAAGCAAGGGAACGCTCCGGGCATAGCGTGCTCACCCTAAAGTCGAGCAGGACTTTTTGCTTTTTATCGTCGTTTCGCGATGAAGTGTACTGGCGGAGCAGGAACGGCTTCGCTATCTTGTCATTGCTGCTGGATGACCGCGGCGACAAACGCTCAACACTCGCAAGGAGAGGAATGCCGATGCCGACATCGAACACCTTCACGATCCATGCTGCGTGTATGACCGTAGTACGCTCCAAACATTGCGCCAAAAGTTGGCAAGGGACCTGTCGATCGAAACGAATGTGACCTCCGTCACACCACCGTCTCACTCATCGAATAGATCCTGCGTCGCTGGTCCGAGGCGTTCCTTCTAAGGGAACAGCGCCTCCGTCTTCGACGCGCAAGTGGAGAATCCACCCATGCTGGAAAACAATCTGAATCGGGCCGAAAGACTGAGGCCTATCGTCATCGAAGTCGGAGGTGAACCGCAGGGCGTCGTCGTGCAGGATGCCGAGGGCTATCGCTTCCTCGCAGTCAAGCTCCCCGCTTTCGCGATCGACGGGCAGCGTTTTGCCAATGTCGAACTGGCGCATTCCGCCGTTCGCGACGCGGTCCTGGCTTCAGAAGCATAAAAGCCGGTGGTTCAACCACCGGCCTCTTTCTTCCGTTCAATCGTCATTGGTGGAATTGAGCTCTGACGGACGCTTGCCTTCGCTCAAAGGCGTCGTCGGCTCGATTACCTCTTCCACCGCTTGCGCAAGGGCATCGACATCGATGCGGCTGGCACCGGTCTGAGCCTGGCGGTCGATCTCTTCGGTCAAGGCGGTGGCGATAGCGTCGTGACGCTGGTCGTTTGCTGGTTCCATCGATCGAATTTCCCTGTCGTCGACGCGCGCAGAATCGCGTCTCTGGAAAGGATGCAACGCAGCAGTCCGAGATCAGTTCACTCTTCTGCGATGCGGCGCAGGGTCATGACGAAGGCGGTCACGCCGATCCCGACGGAGCTCGAATTATCGATGACGATGGGCTGCACGTCGGCCGGCAGGGCCGCGCCTTCGCGCGCCAGCCGCGCCACGATCTGATCCTGGTTTTCGCGGCCACGCTTGGCAAGGCGCGATGCCCGCAACGAAATTTCGGCCGACACCTGCACCACGCGGCAGAGCGGATATTTCCCGATCGCCATAGGCACGGCGTGGCGGGAAATATTGGCGACAACGACGCGACCCAATGCGAGATCGGTGTCGACGCCGATCGGCAGGGCATAATCGAGCCCATGGGCCTGCCAAGTGAGCGCAAAACGCCCGGCTGCATCTGCCTTGGCAAATTCTTCGGCATCAAGGCTCACATGATCTTCGAGGTCGATATCGGCGGGCCGGGTGACGAGCCGACGCACGAAGCTGAAGCGCTTGTCGCCATCGAGCGCGACGCGAGCGCCACCGATCAACGTGTCCTTGCCGACCCCCGAGGGGCCAACGACCAGAACCAAAGTCCCAGGTGGCCTGTCGCTCAACTGACCCGTTTTCCTTCCCGCCAAACGCCGCGCACCACCGGCAGGGGCGCGTCGGCCGCGACCCGCACCAGATCGGCCCGCTTGCCGACGGCGATTTCGCCCCGGTCGTCGAGCCCTGCGGCGCGCGCCGGATTGGACGTTACGGTAGCGAGCGCCCGGGGAAGGTCAAGGCCTTCCACCCGGCTGGGCAAAAGGAACACGGCCTGCAGCAGCGCATAGGGCACATAGTCCGAGGAAAGAATATCGAGAAGGCCGGCGGTCACGAGGTCCGTCGCCGAAACATTTCCGGAATGCGACTTGCCGCGCACGACGTTTGGCGCGCCCATTAAAATCGCTAGCCCGGCATCATGCGCGGCAGCTGCCGCTTCAAGGGTGGTCGGAAATTCGGCAATGGCGACGCCGTCGCGCTCGGCTTCCTCGACATGCTCGATCGTCGCATCGTCGTGGCTTGCCAGCGCAATGCCCATGCTCCGGGCGCGCTCGACCAGCGCCTGGCGATTGGTCGCCGAATAGCGATTATGCTCGGCAAGCCGTGCATCGACATAGGCCTGCATTTCGGCTTCGCTCTTGCCCATCTTGGGCGCATAAAAGCGCAGGTAGTCCACCATGTTGCGGAACTGGCGCTGCCCCGGCGTATGGTCCATCACTGAGGCGAGCCTTGTGGATGGATGATCGGCTAAGGCATCGAAATGCGCGACCACGTCGTGGCTCGGCAATTCGCAGCGCAGGTGGAGAAAATGCTCGGCGCGCAACCAGCCCGCCTCGCTTCCCGAGCGCACGGCATGCACCAGTTCCTGCGCATGCACCAGCATATCGGGCAGATCGACATCGGAGCCGATGCGCACGGCATCGAACACCGTGGTAATCCCCGATCCCGCGATCTGCGCATCATGGGCATGGAGCGCCGCCAGCGGATCCCAGAACACGCCGGGCCGCGGCCGATAGTGATTTTCAAGATGATCGGTATGAAGCTCGACCAGGCCCGGGATCAGGTAGTCGCCGCCAAAATCCTCGCCGGTCGTGCCTTCCCCGGATCGATGGCGCTGATGCGACCGTCTTCCACGAGGACGCTGCCGGTGATGATCTCGTCGGCCAGCACGATCCGGGCATTGCGAAACCATCATTGGCCGAGCCTGAAGTCGCCGTGCCGGACAAACAGCGTGCCGCTCTCAGCTTCGGAATAGAGCACCAGCCGGTCCAGCGTCACCGGCTCTTCAAGCACGGGACCAAACCAGGTCTGTGCAGCGCTTTGGAGCTCTTCGCGATCTTCTTCGGCGAGACGATCGGTCAGCGTCATGTGGAAGCGGAATTCGTCGAAGACGTAAGGGTAGCCATAGGCTTCGAGCAATTCCTCCTGCCGTGGTGTAAGCCCCTTGGCGAGGCGGGCAGCGAAATCGCGCGGGCTGAGCGGCGCGCGCAGGGGCTCGAAACTTTCTACCACATGGGCGGCAAAATCCTGGAGCGCAGTGTTTTCCCGATCCGGCACCAGGGCAAGAAAGCCATCGAGATCGGCAAGGCGGAGGCGGCCAAGCTCGACCGGCTGCTGGGTCCTGGCAAACTCGGCGAGGGCATCCTCAAGGTCTTCCACGGTCGCGCCAGCCGCCAGGGCCATCGGTGGCTTGAGCGTTGCGTGAAAGCCATAGCGGCTGGCCGATTGGGTGAGGTTCAACAGCCGAGCACGCTCGATGCCCGCGACCGTACCCTCGAAGAACTCGCCGCTTGCCGGATCGCGGCCCAGCCAGGCGGTGGACCGATCCCAGAGCGGGTCGGACGTGGAGGGAGCGTAGTAGATGGCGAATCTTTGCGGCATGGGACCTCTCGCGGGTTGGCTAGAGAAGCTATGTGTCCCCCGTTTGACAAGTCGCTTGTGCTGGACAAATTGCGCCACTCTGCTCAAATCGGCCCGCAAGCAGCGCTTGAGGAGGCCTGGAATGGCAAAGGCGATCGGTATCGGCGGCGTGTTCTTCCGGGCCAAGGACAATAAAGCCTTGGCGCAATGGTACCTGACGCATCTGGGCATCGAAGAGTTCTGGACGCAGCAGGCCGGCTTCACGGTGTTCTCGCCGTTTAAGGAAAGCTCCGATTACTTCTCGGCCGACAAGCAGTGGATGATCAATTTTCGTGTCGATGACCTCGATGCGCTGATGGACCAGCTGCGGGAAGCGGGCATCGAGATCGAGACCAGGGCCGAGTGGGACACGCTCGAGACCGGCCGTTTTGCGCGCATCCACGACCCCGAAGGCAATCCTATCGAGCTTTGGGAGCTACCGCCACCGGCGCCGACAGCGTAAAATCATACTTTTCCCTTGGCAGCGAGGCCTCCGGTCTGCTCTATACCCGGCGCATTCAAGGAGTGGGGCCATGGCCAAGCGTAAGATCGCGGTAATCGGTGTCGGCAAGATCGCACAGGACCAGCACCTGCCGGTGATCGATGCCTCGGACGACTTCGAGCTCGCGGCCACTGTCTCGAGCCGCGGTGTGGGCCATAACGGCCTCCCGGTGTTTCGCACCGCCGCCGAGCTTTACGCCGCCATGCCGGAAGTCGGCCTCGTCTCCATCTGCACGCCGCCCGGCGTCCGCCATACCCTGGTGCGCGAAGCACTGGACGCGGGCAAGGACGTGATGATGGAAAAGCCGCCCACCACCACGATTTCCGAACTCGACGACATCGTTGCCCATGCCGCCCGCCTCGACCGCGTGCTGTTCCAGACCTGGCACAGCCAATACAATGCCGCCGTCGATCAGGCGCAACGGATCATTGCCGAGCAGAACGTCAAGTCGGTCCGCATCGACTGGCGCGAAAGCGTGCGTAAGTGGCATCCTGGCCAGGATTGGGTCTGGGAGCCCGGTGGCTTCGGTGTCTGCGATCCGGGCATCAATGCGTTCTCCATCTTCACCAAGATCATGCCCTTCCCGGTCTTTGTGGAAAGCGCCAAGCTGACCTTCCCGGCCAACCGGCAGACCCCGGTCGATGTCGAGACGCGTTTCAAGTCCGGCCAGCCGCATCAGCCGGAATTGTCGGCCGGCTTCAACTGGCTCGAGGAGAGCGGGGAAGTCTGGACCTTCACCATCGTCACCGGCACAGGCGACGAGCTCAAGCTTGAACGCGGCGGCCGCACCCTGCGTGTCAATGGCGAGATCGTGCTGGAGCATGGCGATCGCGAATATGCCGGCATCTATGACCGCTTTGCCGACCTGCTCGATGCCCGCGAAAGCGATGTCGATGCTGCCCCGCTGCGGTTGATGAGCGACATCTTCTTCCTTGGCGTCCGCGAAAACGGTCCGGACTTCGAATGGTAGATCAGGCTTTCGTCGCCCGATCGGCGTAGCGGCGGAGCTTGATCCCTTTGAGCAAAAGCCGTAGTGCCCCCAATGGATGGCGGCGGTGACCTTGAGCGTCATCAGCGGATGCGTGAAAAACAGCGCCAAGAGCGTTCGGTCCGAAAAGGGCCGAGCCTGGCCGGCGAAAGACGCATAAAGCAGCGGCTCGCCGCCTTGCGTTTCGTTGATGGCGACGCGAATACGTTCGCCGGGCTGGTTCAGGCGAAACTCGTAGCGGCAATCGGGATCGATAAAGGGCGAGACGTAGAAGGTCTTGTCCGCCGTCTGTTGCCCCTCGGCCGGCAAGACATAGCTGTGGCGCTCGCCAAAGGTGTTGTGGACCTCGTAGATCGTCGCCAGCGGCTGCCCCTGGGCGTCGTCGCAAAACCAGACGGTGAGCGGATTGAACACATAGCCCAGAATGCGCGGGTAGCAGAGCAGCCGGATGCGCTTGGGCTCCGGCAGGCCCTGGTCCCGCAGTTGTGACGCCACCCAAAGGCGCATGTCGCCGCCATCGGCGTGGTCGCGATCGAGAAGCGAAAACAGGGCCCCGCGGTTGTGGCCGAAGAGGCGGAGCTGATCGAGGCGTGGCAGATCGTCGAGATCGATCAGAATCGAAAATACGCGGTAGCGCAGGCGGTGCCTCTTGGGCCGATGCCGCTGGTGCACGACGTGGCCGACATAGATGGCCGAGACCCGGCTCATGCCGCAAGCGCTGCCGGCGGCGCGAGGGTAATCCTGCCCGATGGATCGCGCACGCTCCAGGGGCGCGGTAGCGATCCCATGGCTTCAGCTGCAGCGAGCCCTGCTTGCAACCCATCCTCGTGGAAGCCGCGCCCGAAATAGGCGCCAGCAAACCAGGTTCGGTTCTGCCCCTGGATGCGCCAGAGGTTTTGCTGCGCCGCGATGGCCTTGGCGTCAAAGACCGGATGCGCATACTGGAACCGCGCAATCTCAAGCTGCGGCGCCTGCGGCGGGTTGAGCGTCACAAAAAGATCACGGCCTTCCAGCCCATGGAGCTGGTTCATCCAGTAGCTGACGCAAAGCGGGTGGCGCGGGCCGGCCTGGTCGAGGGCCATATAGTTCCAGGAGCTCCACGCCCGCCGGCGGCGCGGCATGTATCTGGCGTCGGTATGAAGCACGGCGGTGTTGTTCGTAGAGGCGAAGGCACCAAGGAGGTCGCGTTCGTCGCTGCTTGGTTGCTCAAGCATGCGCAAGGCCTGGTCGGCATGGCTCGCGACCAGTACCTGATCGAAGCGATCTGGGTTTCCCTTGGCGTCGAGGACGGTAACGCCGCCTGCGTCTCGCTTAATCGTCGCAACCGGGGTCGAAAGGCGCACGGTTCCGGCGAACTGCGCCATCAGCGAACTGATATACTTGCGACTGCCGCCCTTGACCGTGCGCCATTTCGGCCGCTCCCAGAGCTGCAAGAGATTGTGGCTCTCGAAGAAGCGGACAAAGGCCAGAAGCGGGTAGGAGCGGATTTCCGATGCCGAAGACGACCAGATCGCGGCGGCAAGCGGCAGTAGATGACCGTCAATAAAAGACTGGGAATAGCGCTGCGCCAGGAGATATTCGTCGAGCGTCAACTGCTGCAGATCGGGACGCGCCAGCACGTCGGGCGCTTCCCGATAGAAGCGGAGCACGTCGCGCACAAGCGCCCAGAAACGCGGGCGAAACGCATTGCGCTTCTGCGCCAGAAGGCCGCCCAGCCCTTCGCCGCTATATTCGAAGCCTCCCCATCGAGCGATGCGGAAAAGGACATCTTGGTCGCAAGGCTTTCTACCCCGAGAGGTGGGACATCAGCGCGGAAAAGTTCGGGTAGTTTTGCTCATTGTAGACGATGAAGCCGGTGTCGACCGGGCCCGTGCCCGGCACGTCCACCGTATTGGCGTGACCACCCAGGCGGGCGTCGGCTTCGTAAAGAACGATGTCGTTGGTTTGCGCCAGGAGCCATGCCGCCGACAGGCCGGACACGCCGCTGCCGATTACCGCGATACGCTGCCGCAAAGGTTCTGAACCGGAAAAACCGGCAGAAGCGTGAAACATAAAGCCGACCCCTTGAGCATCGCACCTACACCAATTAGGGGCTAACATAGATCAAAAGGAGCCGCTAAAAACTTTCGCTGCCGGCGCCTCGATATTTCGCGCCAAGGCTGATCCGGCCCCTAACAGGCGCCGTAGTTTTGGGCATGACACTTGCGATTTACCCATCCAACGGACCATGCGAGGATACGGCTCGACCACCGCGCCGTCGCCTTGCCGTGCCTGCGCAGATCAAGGGCATGCCCGTGATGGAAAAGCGCAGTCCTTCGCCCGGCGAAGACATAGGGGCGAGGATCGTCGCCATTGCTGCTTCTGCGGACATGGACGCCTATGAAGCGCTTTTCCGCGATTTCGGGCCGCGCATCCGCGCCTATCTCATCAAGATGACGCGCGACGCACAGGTGTCGGAAGACCTGATGCAGGAGACCATGCTCGCCATCTGGCGCAAGGCCGGCCAGTACGATCCGGCGCGGGGCCCGGCCTCGGCCTGGATCTACACCATCGCCCGCAACATCTGGATCGATGCCTGGCGGCGGCAGCGCCGGCCGGCAATCGACCCCGACGATCCGGCCCTCAGCATCGAGCCCGAGCCCGATGCACCCAAACAGATCGAGGCCCGGCAAAGCCAGGAAGCGGTGCGCCGCGCTATGGAGCGGTTGCCAGCCGAGCAAATCGACATTATTCGCCTCTCGTTTTTCGAGGAGGCGTCCCACAGCATGATCGCGGCCAAGCTTGGCCTGCCGATCGGCACGGTCAAATCCCGGCTCAGGCTGGCCTTCGGGCGGCTACGCGCTGCGCTGGACGAGCAACAATGACGATACGCCACCATCTCAATGATGACCTGCTGATTGCCTATGCGTCCGGCAATCTGTCGGAAGGCTGGTCGCTGGCGGTGGCGACGCATCTGGCCATGTGCAGCACCTGCCGCCAGAGCCTTGCCGTTGCCGAAGCAGCAGGCGGCGCGCTTTTGGAGGAAATCGAACCTGTCGGAAGCGATGAGGGGGCTTGGGAAGCGCTCAAGGCGCGGCTCGGACGCGAACCAACGCCGCCCGTCCAACCAAAGGTACGGCCCGCGAGCGCCGTCATTCCGGAGCCGCTGCGATCTTATCTCGGCGCCGATCTCGCAGACCTCAAGTGGCGCAGGGTGGGCACCGCCCACCAGATCCGGGTCAAGACAGAGGACCAGGAAACCCAGGTTCGCCTGCTGCGGATTCCGGCCGGCAAGCCTGTCCCCGAGCATAGCCATGGCGGGCGCGAGCTGACCGTGGTGCTGACGGGCGCCTTTCACGACGAGATCGACGAGTTCGGGCCCGGCGACATCGAGGATGCCGACGGCAGCCTGACCCATCAGCCGGTGGCAAATCCGGAAGAAGACTGCATCTGCCTTGCCGTCACCGACAAGCCTTTGCGGTTCACCAGCCGATTGGTGCGGCTCGTGCAGCCACTCCTCGGCATCTAGGCGCGAAGTGGCTGCAACGCATCTTCCCACGATCCTCGCCGCTTATGGCGGCGCGGCTCTGGTGTTCTTGGCGCTCGATTTCGTCTGGCTGGCTATAATTGCGAGGCGCTTCTACCAGGCCGAAATTGGTCACCTGCTGCGTGATAAGGTCAACTTCGTCCCAGCCGACATATTTTACCTCGTCTATGTCGCGGGCATTGTCGGCTTCGCCATTATCCCGGCTCTCGCCGCCCAATCCTGGCTGTGGGCGTTTGTGGCCGGCCTTGCCCTTGGCCTCGTTGCCTATGGCACCTATGACATGAGCAATTTGGCAACGCTGCGAAACTGGTCCACCAAGCTCTCGATCGTCGACATGGCATGGGGCAGCCTGCTCACGGGCCTCGCCGCATTGAGCGGTTTTTGGCTCGCGAGCCTAGTCCAGCCCTAGAAATCGCGCCGTATCGGGATCGATCGGGACGCCTTCGCGATCTCGCCGATCGGCTTCCGCCCATTCGCGGTCACCGGGCGCCATGATCGGGCCTCCCCGGTCTCGCGGCCGCGCCGCGCAGTGATGCGAGATAGCCCAGTATAGCCTGCCCGAACAGGGCGCCACCCACGAACTTGTCGGGATCGATCACCAGAACGAAGTGCCCCATATTGCGCGGCTCGTGGATGTTGTCGGTGCCGTACATGGGAATGAAATCGGGATCGAGCGTCGTCCCGGTCAGCAGCGCCGAAAACATGGTCGCAATACCGGCCAGGCCGGCACCCTTGTAGCCAAACGCTTCGCCTCCGAGCGGCAGAAGCATTTCGGCGGCATAGGGATCACTCGTCGGGTTACCTAAGCCATCCGCCGCGACGCCTTCGGGCAATGACTTGCCGAGCGAGCGGTGCAAAAGGACGCGGTTCATCGGAATGGACGAGGTTGCCATGTCCAGGAGCCATGGCCGGCTCCCAGGCACAGGCGCGGCAAAGGCGAGCGGATTGGTGCCGTGAAAGCGCTCGGCGCCATCGAACAGCGCCACCATGGAGTCGGTATTGGTGGTTGCGAAGGTGATGAAGCCGTGCTCGGCACCGGCGACGGCGTAAGCGCCCGCGGCGCCAAGATGGGAAGAATGCTCGATACCGACGGCCGCGACACCGGCTTCGCGAGCGATGTCCATGCCGATCTCAACGGCATGGTAGGCAGCGTAGTGTCCAAGACCATCGTCGCCGTCGACCATGGCGCTGCCCGAAGCGGTTCGGCGCACCTTGAGCTCAGCATTCTTGTTCAGCCGACCGCCGCCCAGCATGCGGCAGTAATGCTCGACCAGACGCACGCCATGGCTGTCGACGCCGACGCGCGACGCATGCATCATCGCGCGGACGGCAGCCTCGGCAGATCGGGCGCTGGCGCCGGCAGTGCGTAGAGCATCGAGGACGCGCCGCTCCAGCTCGGCACCCGGAATCAAAATCTGATTGTCGCTGCGCATCACTTTTCTCGTCTCTATCGGCAGGCAGCATAACGCCTCGGCGCAGCCTTCGTGACAAGCAAATTGGAGCCGTGCGCTACTCGCGCTGCTTGGAACGCGGCTTATGCTCCTATACTCAAGAGGGATGAGCACCTATTCCCCAGCCCAGCGCCGGCGCATCCTCTTTGCGGCAATCACGGCCTCGTCGATGGGCTTTATCGATGGGTCGGTGATCTCGATCGTTTCGCCCGCCATCCGCACAACGCTCGGCGCCAGCCTCGCCGATGTGCAGTGGGTCTCGAACGCTTACCTCCTGACGCTGTCTTCGCTGCTGCTGCTCGGCGGCGCCGCAGGCGACCGCTTCGGCCTGCGCAATGTTTTTGCGGCTGGCATCGTGCTCTTTGTTGCTGCGTCGCTGGTCTCGGCGATCGCCCCCAATCCTGCCCTCCTTATTGCCGCCCGCGCCTTTCAGGGGCTGGGCGCTGCCTTCATGGTGCCGGGCAGTCTCGCCATCATCGCCGAAGCCTATCCCAAGGAAGAGCGCGGCGGCGCTATCGGCATCTGGGCGGCCGCATCCTCGCTGACCACGCTGCTGGGGCCGGTGCTGGGAGGCGCGCTGCTGACCTGGCTCGGCGACGCAAGCTGGCGCTGGGTCTTCGGCATCAACCTGCCCCTGGGCCTCGTTGCGCTCGCTCTGCTTTGGGGCACGCCAAGCCCAATCAAGCCCGACCGCAAGCCGCTCGACCTTGTGGGCGCCGTCCTAGCCATTCCCATGCTGTTCCTGGTCTCGTGGGCTTTTATCGACGCTTCGGGATGGTTCTGGCTCTATCTCGGCGCCGGCTTGATCGCGCTTCTCGTCTTCCTTTGGTGGGAACACCGGACGGCGGCGCCTATGCTGCCGCTGTCCCTGTTCGCGGACCGCCGCTTTTCCGGTGCACAGGCAGTCACCTTTCTAATCTACTTCAGCCTTTCGGGCGTGCTTTTTTACCTCCCCATGGTGATGATTGCCGCTTGGTCGGTTACCCCGGCCGAAGTGTCGCTTAGCATGCTTCCCTTCGGCATCGTCCTGACCATGTTATCGACGCCAGCCGGCAAGCTCACCGATCGGCTCGGTCCGGGGCCAGTTATTGCAGTTGGCTCGCTGATTGTGACCCTAAGCCTTCTTGGCCTCGGCCTCACGGCGCCGCTTCACCAGGTCTGGTTTGCCATCGCACCGCTCATGGCGCTTTTCGGCATCGGCATGAGCGGCGTGGCCGGGCCGATCTCGACGGCGGTAATGGGCGCGGTGTCCGACGGGGAAACGGGAACGGCATCGGCCATCAACAATGCCGTCGCTCGCGTCGCCGGCCTTATCGCCGTCGCCTCCATGGGTGCCCTGGCCATCTTCGTCTTCAACCAGGGCGTGCCGATCGGATCGGCCGAGTTCGGCGTCGCCCCATCTAATGACGCTTCGGTTGCAACCGACGCGGCGCGCATCGCCGGGACAGACCAAGCCTTCGCCGTGCTCTGCTATGGCGCAGCCGTTCTGACCCTCGCCGGGAGCGTGCTCAGCTGGCTGCTGCTGGCCCGAACGTCCCAAACGCAGCCCGGGAACAAAGTACCTCCCGGCTGACCGCGACCGGGAAGGCTTTTCAGGGCATCGATCCAGAGCGAACGAAAACTCTACCCTTGCAGTGGAGCCAAAGCCTTCGCGACGCTATTTTGCTTGGGACGAGCCGGACCGGTGCCGGGCTCAACCATGATAGGGCTTTTCTATGTCTCCCCAATTGCGTCGCAATCTGCTTGTTGCTGCCCTCCTTGTCGGCAGCGCACTTTCCCCTGCTGCCTTTGCGCAGGAGGTCAATCCCGACGCTTCGATCCGCATCGGCTCGCTCTATGAGCCGCAAAATCTCGACAACACTGCCGGCGCTGGCCAGGGCATCAACGAGGCCTTCAACGGCAACGTTTATGAAGCGCTGTTCCAGCTGACCGATGCCGGTTCGGTCGAGCCCAAGCTCGTCGACAGCTACGAAGCCAGCGAAGATGGCCTCACCTATACGTTCAAGCTCAAGGACGGCGTGACCTTCCATTCTGGTGAGCCGCTGACCGCAGCCGATGTGAAATATTCCATCGAGCGCGTTACCGCCGAAGCCTCGCAGAGTTCGCGCAAGCGCAGCCTGTCCACCATCACCGGCATCGAAACGCCGGATGACCAGACCGTGGTCATTACGCTCTCGGCCCGCTCGATCTCGCTGCCCTATAACCTGTCCTATGTCTGGATCGTCAACGACGCCGCCACCGACATTACCGCCACCGAAGACGGCACCGGCCCCTATTCGCTTGCCGAATGGCGCCGCGGTTCGGCCCTCGCGCTCGAGCGCTTTGACGGCTATTGGGGCGAAGCCCCGAGCAATGGGGAAGTGGTCTATACCTACTTCACTGACGCGACCGCGCTCAACAATGCGCTCCTGACCAACGCCGTCGACATCATCACCTCGGTTCAGAGCCCCGACTCGCTGGCCCAGTTCGCCGGCAATTCGTCCTTCACCGTCACCGAAGGCGCGTCGACGACCAAGGAATTGCTCGCCTACAACGATCGCGTTGCGCCCTTCGACAATGTGCTGGTCCGCAAGGCCCTGGCCCGCGCCACCGACAAGGCCCGCCTGCTCAACTCGATCTGGGGCGACTATGGCACGCTGATCGGCTCCTTCGTGCCGCCGACCGATCCGTGGTATGTCGATCTCACCGGCGTCGATGCCTATGATGTCGAAAGCGCCAAGGCGCTGCTTGCGGAAGCCGGCTATCCCGACGGCTTCGAGTTCACCCTCGATACGCCCGACTACGATCCGCATCCGATCGTCGCGCAGTTCCTGCAGACCGAGTATGCCAAGATCGGCGTGACGGTGAACATCAACATCATCACCGCCAACGAGTGGTACACCAAGATCTATCAGGAGAAGAATTTCGAGGCGACGCTGCAGGAGCACGTCAACCACCGCGATATCGTCTTCTACGGCAATCCCGACTTCTACTGGGGCTACAACAACCCCGAAGTCGTCCAGCTTGTGGCCGATGCGGAAGCCGCTTCGTCGGAAGACGAACAGACCGAAAAGCTGCGCCAGGCCAACGAGATCATTGCCGAGGATGCTGCCAGCAACTGGCTCTACCTCTATCCGCAGATCGTCGTTTCCGCCGCCAATGTGACCGGCTACCCGGTCAACGGCCTCAACTCGCAGTTCTTCGCCTACGATATCGAGAAGTCGGAATAGTGCTTTAGAGACCTCATCCTGAGGTGCTCGCCAAAGGCGAGAATTCAAGGACGGGGTCGGGCACTCCGCCGCCTCTACTCTCCCGACCTCGTGGTTCGGGGCCGCGCTTTGCTTCGCACCTCACCATGAGGTCTTTAAAAACGTGAACACACGACCACCGGCTCCTCAGCCGGTGGCTTTACTTTAAGCTCACCGCTATGTTGCGCCGACCATCGCGCAAGGATCGTTCCTATTTCTGCCTACCTTATCCGCCGCACGCTGATCCTTTTCGCCTCGCTGTTCCTTGCAGCCGTGGTGCTGTTCGTGTTGCTGCGCCTCCTGCCCGGCGATCCCGCCAATGCGCTTCTGGGCGTTGGCGCCACCGACCAGCAGATCGCGGCAGCGCGCGCGCAGGTCGGCTCCGACCAGCCGCTTTATCTCCAGTTCACGTCGTTTATCGCCAATCTTTCCCGGCTCGACCTCGGCACGTCCTTCGTGAGCCGCGCCTTGGTTCTGGACGAGATCGGCAACCGTATGTCGGTCACCCTGCCCCTGACTTTCCTCGGCTTCCTCGTTGCCCTCCTGCTCGCCATCCCTCTCGGCGTGCTCTCCGCGGTGCGCTCGGACAAATGGTATGGCTCGGCAATTTCGGTCGTGTCGCAGCTGGGGATCGCCATCCCCGTCTTTTGGGTCGGCATCCTCTTGGTCACGCTGTTCTCGATCAACCTGCGCTGGTTGCCGTCTGGCGGATTTCCTCTGCGCGGTTGGGGCAATTTCGGCGAAGCCGCGACCGGCATGATCCTCCCGGCGCTCACCATCGGCCTCGTCATGGGCGCATCCCTCCTGCGCTATGTGCGCGCCGCGACCCTCGATGTTCTCGACAGCGATTATCTGCGTACCGCCCGCGCGCTCGGCTCGAGCTTCCCCGAAGCGCTTTTGCGCCACGGCCTGCGCAATGGCGCCGTTCCCGTGATCTCGATCCTTGGCATCGAGCTTGCCAGCACCTTTCTTGGCGCCGTGGTCATCGAGCGCGTCTTCTCCCTGCCCGGCCTTGGCTCCATGCTGCTGCTTGCCATCCAGCAGCGAGACTATCCCAATGTGCAGGGCGTCTTGTTCATTTCGACCCTCCTAGTCCTGCTGATCGGCTTTGCCGCCGACATCGCTCAGCGCCTGATCGACCCCCGCCTGCGCAATAAACTGAGGGTCGAGGCATGACCCCTGCGGCCATCACCGCGGCACCGGACCATTGCCGCCCCTCGCTAATCCTCTGGGCCGGTATCGTCCTTGTCGGACTCCATGTCCTTGTCGGGCTCCTGAGCCTGGTCTGGCTCCCATATGACCCAACCGCCATGGCCGGTGGCCGGCTCGAGGGTCCAAGCCTGCTCCACTGGATCGGCACGGACCGGCTCGGGCGCGATCTTCTTACCCACCTGATGATCGGCAGCCGTATCGCCCTGATCGTCGGCCTTGGCGCCGTCGCCATCGGCGCAGCGCTCGGCGTCACCCTTGGCCTCCTTGCCGCTTTTGCCAGCAAGTGGCTCGATGACGCGCTCGCGGCGACGCTCGATATCCTTATCGCCTTCCCAACACTGCTGATCGCCATGCTGGTGGTTGCCGCCAGCGACACGGCAAACCTCTGGTCCGCTATCATCGCCCTCGGCATTGCGCTTTCCGCCATCGTTGCGCGCCTCACCCGCATCCTCGCCAAGCGCGTGCTGGTGATGGACTACATCACGGCGGCGCGGACTTCCGGCAGTTCCTGGCCCAAGATCGTCGCCATTCACATCCTGCCCAATATCTGGCCGACGCTATCGGTCAATTTCGCCCTACAATTCGGCCTCGCCGTTATCGCCGAGGCCTCGCTCTCCTATCTTGGCCTAGGCGCGCCGCCGCCCAATGCCTCGTGGGGTCGGATCCTCCAGGAAGCCCAGGGCACCGTCTATACCGCTCCGCTCGGCGCTATTGCGCCAGGTCTCGCACTGGTGTCGCTTGCCATCGGCGTCAACCTTCTGGCCGACGGGTTGCGCGACACTATCGATCCGACGAGGCGCGCCCGATGACCCCGGTGCTCGCTCTCGACAATCTCTCCATCGCCGCTGGCAGCAAGCTGTTGGTCTCGAACCTTTCTTTCTCACTGGCCCGTGGTGAGCGGCTTGGGCTTATCGGCGAGTCTGGCTCCGGCAAGTCGCTCACGGCGCTTGCCGCCACCGGCCTTCTTCCTGCGGGACTGTCGCCGGCAGGTTCGGCGAAGCTTGGCGGCACCGAGGTCATTGGCACGCCCAATCGCGCGCTCGACCGGCTGCGCGGCACCGCTGTTGCCATCGTCTTCCAGGAACCGCTCACCGCGCTTGATCCCTTGATGCGGATCGGCAAGCAGGTGGCCGAGCCCCTCGCCCGCCGCGCCAAACGTGACGACGCACCGCTGTCGGGCGCGGCGCTGAAGCAGGCCGTGCTTGCGCTTCTGGCCGAGGTTGCCCTCCCCGAGCCCGAGCGCATCGCCCAGGCCTACCCGCATGAACTCTCCGGTGGCCAGCGGCAGCGGGTCGCCATCGCCATGGCGCTGGCCTGCAAGCCTGACCTTCTGATCGCCGACGAGCCCACCACCGCTCTCGACGTCACCACGCAGGCGGAAATCTGGGTCTGCTTGACCGGTTGGTCCGCGAGCGCAACATGGCATTGCTTTTTATCAGCCACGACCTGCCCGTTGTCGCCAACACCGTCAGCCAGGTCGTGGTGCTCCGACAGGGCGAGGCCGTAGAAGAAGGGCCCGTCGCCGAAGTGTTCGGCGCGCCGAAGCACGACTACACGAAGAGCCTCTTGGCCGCCGCCCGCAGCTTTGACCAGGCGCTCGGGGGCCGGCCATGACCCTGGTACGCGTCCAAAATGTCAGCTTCGGCTATTCCGCCGATCGCCGCATCCTCGACGATGTCTCGCTCGATATCGCCGTAGGCGACACGATTGGCCTTGTCGGTGAGAGCGGCTCAGGCAAGACCACCCTGCTGCGCCTGCTGCTGGGTCTCGCGCGTCCGGATAGTGGCACCATCAGTTTCGATGGCCAAAAATTAGACCCAAGCAATCGCGCCTTCATGCGCGATTTCCGGCGCCAGGCGCAGGTTGTCTATCAGGATCCTTATTCCTCGCTCGATCCACGCCAGACAATCTTTTCCATCATCGCCGAGCCGCTGCGCTCTTTGAAGATCGGCGGCGATCACGCCAAGCTCGTCGGTGACGCGCTTGAGGCCGTCGGGCTCGACCGCGATGTCGCCGCCCGCTACCCGCATCAGTTCTCGGGCGGCCAGCGGCAGCGCATTGCCATTGCCCGCGCCATCGTCCCCGGACCGCGCCTGCTGCTCGCCGATGAAGCCGTGAGCGCGCTCGACCTCACCACCCGCACCCGCATCGTCGACCTCTTGTCGCGTCTCAGCCAGGACATGAGCCTGCTCTTCGTCTCGCACGATATCGGCGTCGTTGCCGCGCTTTGCCGCCGCATCGTCATTTTGGAAAAAGGCCGCATCGTCGAGGCCGGCGACACGCGCCAGGTGCTTGCGCAGCCACAACATCCCTACACGCAGCGCCTGCTTGCCAGCGTGCCGCGTCTTTCGCTCACCCAGGAACCGTCATGACCGACTACCCAACCCAATATGCCGATTGGCAGAGCCGCCGCCTCGAAGCGCTCAAGGCACCCAATGGCTGGCTCAACATCATCGCCCGCGTCTGGCTTTCCGAGGGCACGGTCACCGTCGGGGCCACCCAGGACAATGACATCGTCCTTTCCGCCGGGCCTGACCATGTCGGCAGCCTGACCCAGGATGCGAAAGGCCAGGTCACCTACACGCCTGCCGATGGCGGCACGCCGCAGGTGCTGAAACTCTCAAATACAAGCCGCCGCAGTTCAACGCCGGCAACCTGCTGCTCGAGGTGACCTCGATCAACGGCGAAAACGCGTTGCGGGTCCGCGACACGGCTTCGAAGGCGGCCGACCAGCTGCCGCCGCTGCAATATTTTGCGCTCGACCCCAGCTGGCGCATCACGGCCGACTGGATTGCACTCGACGCACCGAAAGGTCTTACCATCGACACGTCGAAGTCGATCCCGACCAATGTCGAAGCGACCCACAAGGCGGTTTTCATCCGCGATGGCGTGACCTACGAGCTGCTCGCCACGCATGGCACGCCCGAGGCGCCACAATTCGTAATCCGCGACCAGACCTCGCGCGACACCACCTATGCCGCCTGCCGCTTCGTTTTCGGCGAGGACGTGACCGACAAGACCATCGTCCTCGACTTCAACAAGGCCATCAACCCGCCCTGCGCCTTCACCGAACACGCAGTCTGTCCGCTGCCACCGGCAGAAAACGTCCTGCC
Organism: Devosia aurantiaca; assembly: GCF_011058215.1. Lineage (GTDB taxonomy): Bacteria > Pseudomonadota > Alphaproteobacteria > Rhizobiales > Devosiaceae > Devosia > Devosia aurantiaca. The sequence continues at coordinate 881,311 of NZ_JAALFG010000001.1, read as the reverse complement.
GATCCGGATCGAGGCTGGCGAGAAGCGCTTGGAGCACTAAGCGCTTCAGCCCACCGCTTCAGGCACCCACACGACCATCGATCCCTGCTCGCGATTGGCCCAAAGGAAATACGGCACGGCGGTGAGGGTCGACGGCGTTTCCTGTGGCGGGTCGGTGCGATAAAGCTGGCGGAAGTCGGCTTCGTCGATTGCGGTGGCGTCCGCCTTGAGCGTGACGATGCCGTCGAAGAGATCGCTCTTTTCGGTTCGCAGCTGCGCATGACGCGGGAGTTTCAGCCGCTGCACCTTGCCGCCGGGATTGTCGGTTTCTTCGAGACAATAGACCAGCGGTCCGCGCTTCAGCGCCACGCGACCGGCATCCATGATGACGCCGGGATGGGCATAGAGACGTACCGGCGGCATGGGCAGATCGAGGCTGATGACGTCGCCTTTCTGCCATTCGCGGTTGATCGTCAGATAGCCCTTTTCGGCAGTGGAAAGATCGATGGTTTCCCCGTTCACCGACACGCCCGCACCTTCGCACCAGTCCGGAATGCGGAGTTTGACGTCGAAGGTAGCCGGCGTCTCGGGATCGACATGGATCTTGATGTCGCCTGACCAGGGATAGGTCGAGACTTCGCGCAGGGACACCTTGGTGCCCGCAATGTCGACATTCGAAGCAATGCCGCCATAGAGGTGGAAGGCGACACCGTCTTCCGCGGTGGACAGGAAGTACTGGCCGACCGACGCCACTAGGCGCGACACGTTCATGGTGCAGCAGGGGCAGGTGTGCCATTCCCAGCGCGTCGGCGTTCCGTCGCTCTCGAGCGGATTGGCATAGAAATAATGTTCGCCATCGCGGCTGAGGCCGGAGAGCGCGCCGTTGAACATGGCGAGTTCGAGGATATCGGCATATTTGCCGTCGAGATCGAGATGCAGCATGCGCTGCGCCCAAAAGATCAGCGCCACCGAGGCACAGGTTTCGGCATAGGCGGTCTGGTTGGGCAGGTCGAAATCGTGGGTGAAGCCTTCGTTGTGCGCCGATGGGCCAAGACCCGCTGTCACATACATCTTTGTTTGCATGACATCGTCCCACAGCACTTCGCAGGCGCGCTTGAGCTCGGGATCGTTGAGCTCGGCGGCGAGGTCAGCCATAGCGGTATAAAGATACATGGCGCGCACGGCGTGGCCGACGACCTTGTCCTGATCGCGCACCGGCTTGTGGGACTGCGAATATTCGTAGTTGCCGTGGACATAGGGTTGACGCGTGTCGCCACCCTCGCGCCGCTCGCGCTCGATGTCGAAATAATGCGGCGGCTGCTGGCCGCGCTCGTTGATTATGTAGGTGGCGAAGTCGAGATGCTTGCGCTCGCCCGTGAGGTAATAAAGCTTCATCAGCGCCAGCTCGATTTCCTCGTGCCCGTCATAGCCGCGACGCTGGTTGGGACCGGTGCCGAAGGTGGCGTAGATGTGGTCCAGATAGCGCTCCATGATGTCAAGGAAGCGCCGGCGGCCCGTGACCTGGAAGTAGGCGACGGCGCCTTCGAGCAGGTGGCCGGCGTTATACATTTCGTGGTTGTCGCGCAGGTTGGTCCAGCGCTTGTCGGGCTCGCGGCCGAGATACCAGCAGTTGAGATAGCCATCGGGCGCCTGCGCCTTTTCGAGATCGTCGATTGCCGCCTCAATCTTGGCCTCGATATCGTCGTCGCGGCGATGCGCGAGCGCATAGCTCGCCGCCTCGATCCACTTGCCGACGTCGCTGTCCCAGAACACCTGGACGGTAAAGCCATTGGCGTGGCGCGGAAAGCGCAGCGGCGGTGGCGGCTGGGGAGTTTTAGGGAGTCGAGGATGCCGTATTCGCCCAGCTTCTTGTGCTGGCTGGGCACCGTGCGGGCAAGGACGGTATCGAGACGCTCGTGCCAGAACTGGCCTTCGAGCTTGACCTCGGGAAACGGAACGGGGCGTAGCGGGACATGGGTGCGGCCTTAAAGTGCGATACCGGTCGTCGGATCGAAAAGGTGGACATGGGCTGGATCGATGCGCAGGCCGACGCGGTCGACGGCGGCAAGGTCGGTGCGCTCGGACTGGACGAGCTGGAAGCTGCCATCTTGTGAGGTGAGATAGGTTGCCGAGCCCGTGGACTCGACCGTTCCGACATCGAGGTGGAATGTCGCCGCATCTTTGCTGACAACAAGGTGCTCCGGCCGCACACCGGCGATCACCGCCCTGCCCGGCTCGAGCCTGCGGGCCAGCGGCAGCGTGCCACCGGCATCGAGCAAAACGGCATCGCCACTCTCGGCAATCTTGCCGGCCAAGAAGTTCATGGCCGGAGAGCCGATGAAGCCGGCAACGAAGCGGTTGACCGGCCGATCGTAAAGATCGAGCGGCCTGCCCTGCTGCTCAATAATGCCATCGCGCATGACCACGACCCAATCGGCCATGGTCATGGCTTCGATCTGGTCATGTGTCACATAGACCGAGGTGGCGCCGAGCCGATCATGCAGGGCGCGGATTTCCTTGCGCATCTGCACGCGCAGCGAGGCATCGAGGTTGGACAGCGGCTCGTCGAACAGAAACGCCTTGGGATTGCGGATGATGGCGCGGCCCATGGCGACGCGCTGGCGCTGCCCGCCCGAAAGCTGGCGCGGATAGCGGCCGAGCAGTTGCGTTAGCCCCGTGGTTGCCGCGACCTCGGCCGCCTTCTGCCTGGCCTCTGCCTTGCCGACGCTATGGAGCCGCAGCGAATAGGTGAGGTTTTCCTCCACCGTCATGTGCGGGTAAAGCGCATAGCTCTGGAACACCATGGCGATGTCGCGGTGACGCGGCGGCACGCCGGTCATTTCCTTGCCGGCAATGCTCATACGGCCTGAAGAAATGGTCTCGAGCCCGGCAATGGAGCGGAGCAGCGTGGACTTGCCGCAGCCCGAGGGTCCGACAAGGGCGACGAAGCTCCCCTTGGGGATCGTCAGCGAGATGTTCTTGAGCGCGTGGAAGCTGCCGTAATGCTTGTCGATGCGGTCGAGCTCGATCTGGGCGGTCATTTGAGGGCTCCCGAGGTGAGGCCGGAAACGATGCGGCGCTGCAGGATGACGAAGGCGACAAGGATCGGCGTCACATAGATCGCCGAATAGGCCATGATGGCGTTCCAGTCGGTGGAATTGGGCCCCAGGAACCCGGAAAGTCCGACGCTGGCGGGCTGTTGCGAGGGGTTCTGGATGATCGACTTGGAATAGATGTATTCGCCGAAGGCGCTCATGAAGGTGAGGATGGCGCAGACCAAAATGCCGTTGGCGCCAGCGGCAGGACGATGTTGAAGAAGGCCCCGACGCGGGAATTGCCATCCACCAGCGCCGCTTCCTCGAGCTCGCGCGGCACGCTCATGAAGGTGGCGCGCACCAGGACGACGAAGAAGGGCATGGCCTTTGCGGCTGCCGCCAGCACCACGGCGGTGCGGGGAAAGTTGAGCAGGCCAAGCTGGTTGAAGCCGACAAAGAGCGGCGTGATCATCACCGAGGCCGGCAGCACTTGCAGCATCAGGATGGCGAAGAGGCCGACGTCGATCCAGGGATTGCGATAGCGGGCGAGCACATAGGCGCAGCCGGTGCCAAGCACGACGGTGATGAGCGTCACGCCGCCCGCAATCAGCACCGAGTTCCAGAGATAGGTCGGCATGGTGCGCCGGGTCCACACATCAGCGAACACGCCGAGATTGGGCGAGACCGGCCAGAAAGTGGGCGGATTGGCAAAAATCTCCGAGCCCGATTTGATGGAGGTGACGTACATCCAGTAAAGCGGGAAGAGGTAGATCGCGGCCAGTGCCAGCGCCACGACCAGCAGCAGCCAGGGGGTATAGGTCCTTGTCATCCGCGCACCTCGTGGCGGGTCGAGCGCACATAGATGACCGAGGCAAAAAGGACGAGCAGGAACATCATCACCGAGACGGTGGCGCCCTTGGCGAAGTCGTAAAGCTGGAAGCTCAGCTGCCAGGACCAGTAGCCGGCCACGTTTGAGGTGTTTGCCGGACCGCCTTCGGTGAGCGCGGGAAAAAGATCGAACTGCTGCAGCGTGCCGATCAGCCCCAGCGAAAGCACGGCGCCGATGGTCGAGCGCATCATGGGCAAGGTGATGGTCCAGAAGCGCTGAAAGGCATTGGCGCCATCGAGCTCGGCGGCTTCATAAAGATCGCGCGGAATAGCGGCGAGCCCGACCGAGAGCAGCAGCATGTTGAACGCAAGGCCGAGCCAGATATTGGCGATGATTACGGCCCAGATGGAAAAATTGGGATCGGACTTCCAGAAGACGTTGGAGCCGATGATGCCGAAACTGCGCAGGATGACGTTCAGCACGCCATAGTCGCCGGCCAGGATCAGGCTCCAGATGCCGCCGACCACGAGGCCCGGCATGACCCAGGAAACAAGGAAAAGGCCGCGAATGGTCGAGGCGCCCGGGAAGTTCTGCGCGAAGAAAAGGGCTAGGGCAAAACCCAGCACGAACTGGCCGGTCATCGAGCCGAAAACGAAGATCAGCGTGTTGCGGGTGACGAGCCAGAATTCGGGCTGCTGCACAACGGCGACATAGTTGTCGAAGCCCACAGCGGGGCGGAACAGCGAGCCCAGGGTGAACATGTCCACCTGCTGAAAACTCATCAGGACGTTGTAGACCAGCGGCGCGCCGGCAAGCGCCAGAAGAAAGAGCAGAGCTGCGCCGACCAGGATGATATCGAAACCGATACCGTCCCTGAGCCCGCTGAAATATCGCGACACCGAAAGCCTCCGTGACCTTGCCTGAGAAAAATGCCGGCCAGAGCGAACTCCGGCCGGCCCAGTCAGGGAGGACTACTGCTTGAAGATGGTGTCGATGGTGGCCTGCGCCTGGTTGAGCGCGTCCATGGCCGGCATCTGGCCGGTCAGGGCCTGCTGCTCGGCATCATAGATGGCCTTGGAGATCTTCTGCCATTCCGGGTGCGGGCCGCGCGGCTGCGCGTATTGCAGCTGGTCCTGGAAGACGACCAGTGCCGCATCCTTCTTGGCTTCGCCGGTGACCGGCAATTCGATATCGCCGCGCGCCGGCAGGTTGCCGAATTCGGGGAAGATGCGGTCTTCCTGTTCGACGAAATATTCAAGCAGGCGGAAGGCTTCGTCGGGGTGCTGGGTGTTGGCCATGATGCCCCAGTTGAAGCCGCCTAGTGCCGAAGACTTCTGGTCGTCTTCGTTGATGGTGGGGAGCAGCGCCACGCCCCAATCGAACTTGGCGTCTTCCACCATGCGGTCGATTTCCCACGGGCCGGAAATGGCCATGGCGGCATTGCCCGAATTGAAGACGCCGGTCGAATCCCACTGGCCAAGGCTCAGCACGTCGCGGCTGGCATAACCGTTGTCGATGAGGCCCTTCCAGATATCGAGGACCTGCGCTGCGCCCTCGGTATTGACCTTGTTGGCGCCACCGCCCGACATCTGGATGATGGGAAGGAACTGGAACGTGCCTTCTTCGCCGGCACGGGCGGAGAAGGTCACGCCATAGACGTTGTTGGCCGGGTCGGTGAGCTTGGCGGCATCTTCAGCCAGCTCGGCCCAGGTGCTGGGCGGCTCGGTGATGCCGGCCTTGGCGAAGAGGTCCTTGTTGTAGAAGAGGCCGATCGTGTCGGTATATTTGGGCAGACCATAAAGCTTGCCTTCCCAGGTCACGGAATTGAGCGGGCCTTCGAAATACTCGGCCTTGCTGATAATAGGCGAATTGGCGACGCGATCGGTGATGTCGAGCATGGCGCCGCGCGACGAGAAGAGAGCGAAATCAGGGTTGTCGAAGGAGACGATGTCCGGCGCATTGCCGGTGGCGAAAGCGCGCAGCGTTTCGTTAACGATCTCGTCGAACGGGATGGCGCGATATTCGACGACGATGTCGTCATTGGCCTCATCGAATTCCTTGGAGAACGTGTCGGCGATGCCGGTCCGGTCGACACCGTCGATGGACCAGACCTTGAGCGTCACCTGTGCATAGGCGGGCGTAGCCGCGACCAATGCGCCAAAGGCGAGACCGGCCAATAGACCGGGCTTGGTAAACTGCATTATATCCTCCCTTGCGGCCTTGGCCGCGTCCTGTGCCGTGTTGGATTTCCTCTTTCCAGACGGCGCTTTCCTCCGCTGCCATGGGCACGCCAATGCCTGTGGCAGCACTCCCTAAACCTCCTGAAGCACCTCTTCTTCGGCGCGGTTCGCGACGCGGTCGCTTCCGCAGGATTGGCGCAACACGAGCTTGCATGGCAGCGTGCGGATGCCCGGCTCGACCGGCTGCCCTCGGCAAGGTCCAGGATCAGGCGTCCGGCCTCGCGGCCGAGTTCCTTGAGATTCATGTCGATCGTAGTGAGCGGCGGGCGCGTAGCCGCCGAGACGATTTCCCAATTATCGAAACCGACCACCGAAACCTCGGCAGGCACGTCGACGCCGCGCTCGCGCAGCGCGTCGACGACGCCGCGGGCAATCTGGTCATTCCCGCAAAAAATGCCGTCTGGCCTATTGGGCTGCGCCCAAAGTTTGGCGACTGCCTCGTGCCCCCACGCCTCCGACCAGGCGCCATGCAGCACCATCGCGTCCTGGCCCGCCGAAGCTCGGAACGCCTCGGCGCGGTTCTGGACGGAGGCGAAGCTATCCGGCCCTGTGACATGGACGAGGCGGCGACGGCCATGAGCCAGCAGATGCTCGGTCGCCTCCCGCGCTCCTTGCCTGTCGTCGGAAACCAGCGTCACCGCATCCGCCGGCCCTTCGGTAAAGGCATAAACCACCGGCACGGGGAGATTGGACAAATCCACCGGCAGGCGGCGATCGATGCGCTTGCCAGTGGCGATGATGCCATCGACCTGCTTATCGAGCATGGCATCGACATGGATCTTGCCGAGCGCCGCATCGTCCTCGATGCCGCAGAGGAACACCGATACACCCTGGTCGACCAGCGCTTCGTTGATGCCGGCCATCACCGGCAGGGTAAACCGGCCGTAGGTGTCGTTGGTCAAAAGCCCGATGGTGAAGCTGCGCTGGCGGGTCAGCGCCCGGGCCATGGCATTGGGCCGAAACCCCAGAGCGGCCGCCGTCTGCTTGACGCGGGTGCGCGTCGCCTCGGTCATCCTGCCGGTATCATTGAGGGCCTTGGAGGCAGTCGCAACACTGACGCCAGCCACGCGGGCGACGTCATAGATGCGAATGCGCTCAGCCTTAGCCACGTCAGCATACCTCAAAGGAAAACCCTTTTCTCACCCTAGGTAAAACGGTTTCTCAGCTTTCGTCAATAGTCATACTTATACGTGGACAAAACTGCCGCCGCGGGCGTTCTGGAGGTGCTTGAGTGCGTAAAGCTGCCCTGTCATTTCCAGATCGTCGCGATAGACCGGATCGTGCCAGCCCTCGATGTCGATCGATCCCGACCAGCCAGCCAGACGCAGTTCGGAGATGATGTCGGTCCAGTTGCTGTCGCCAAAACCGGGAGTGCGCATGAAGACAAAGGGCAACTTGCCGAAAATGCCATGCTCGCGAATGACGTCCCAGCGGATGGTCGCGTCCTTGCCATGCACGTGGAAGATCTTGTGCGCCCATTTGCGAATCTGCGGCAGCGGATCGATCAGGTAGACCATCTGGTGGCAAGGCTCCCATTCGAGCCCGATGTTGTCCTGCGGGGTTTCGTTGAACATCAGCTCCCAGGCATCGGGATTGTGGGCGATGTTCCAGTCGCCGGTCTGCCAATTGCCGTCCATGGCACAATTTTCGAAAGCGATGCGAACGCCCTTGTCGGCGGCGCGCTGCGCCAGTTCGGTCCAGACCCTTTTGTATTGCGGCAGGCTATCGGTCAGCGGCTTGCCCCGTACCCGGCCGGTAAAGCCGGCGACGCAGGTGGCGCCGAAGTGGTGGGCATTGTCGATGCAGTCCTTCCAGCCCTGGAGGGTCTGGCGATCCATTTCTCCATCTTCCAGCGGATTGCCAAACATGCCGATGGTCGAGATGGTGATGTCGCGATCCCCGATCGCATCGAGGCTGCGCTTGCCCAATTCGGCGATGTTCTGGCCATTGGTGGTCTGCCAGAAGAACGGCTCGAAGCTTTCAAAGCCCTGGTCAGCGATCTCGGCAATGCGCTCGGCCGCCTTGCCGGACGAGGCCGAAATCATGGTGCCGATGCGGATGGATTTTGCGGGATCGCTCACGTGCTTGGTCCTAAATCGATAGTGACGCGCTGGCCGGTTTTTGCGCTTTCGATCGCGGCAAAGACCATGGCGAGGCTCTTGATATTGTCCGTAGAAACTGTTTCCGGCTGACGACCGCTTTCGATGGCGCCGAGAAACTCGGCGATGACGCTGGCATGGCCGTGCGTCTGGTCCTCGTCTACCGGCGGCGGGACGTCGACCGTTTCGAGCTCGCGGAAAAAGCCGGTGTCATTGGCGACGACCTTGGCATCGAAACTTTCGTCTCCATCCCACAGCAACGTGCCCTTGCTGCCGACGACGCGCCATGAGCTCTCCCAGGACGTCTTCGCGCCTTCCGCAGCCCAGGAGCCGCGATAGTTGAAGACGACGTTGTCGGAGAACTCGAAAATCGCGTTGGCGGCGGCGCCGTGGCGGTACCAGGAGCCGGGCGGATTGGTCTCAAGGCAATAAACGGCCTTGGGTACCTTGCCGGACATGAAGCGCGCGGCGTCGAGCGTATGGATGGCCATGTCGAGCAGCAGCACGTTTTCCATCTTGTCGCGAAAGCCGCCGAAATGGGCGCCGATGAAGAAGTCGCAGTTGAGGCTTGCGAGCTCCCCGATAGCGCCGCTTTCGATCAGCCGGCGAATGCGCCGCACGCCCGAGATGAAGCGCCGGTTCTGCACTACGGCATGAATGAGCCCGGCCGCCTGGGCCTCGGCGATCATCTTTCGACCCTCGTCGAGGCTCGTCGCCATCGGCTTTTCACTGAGCACGTGGCAGCCATGGCGCAGGCCGGTCGCCACCACACCGGCACGAGCCACCGGAATGACCACATCGAACAGGAGATCAGGCCTGGTCTTCTCGAGCACGGCATCCAGGTCGGTCCCGACCACCGCGTCCGCCAAGCCGAACTCCGCTGCCCGGGCTTCCGCTGTCGCGCGATCGAGATCGACAAGCCCGACGACCTCGACCCGCCCCTTCAGCAGCGGATGTTCGGAAATGGCCGACAACCAGCCTTTGGACATGCCGCCGCAACCGGCAAGCACCGCCGTAAATACCAAGATTTCCTCCCTGGGCCTTGTGTGCCTGCCGTCTATCGCAGCTTTCGGCACACTGTCCCGTAAACGTTTACGACGCTATTCTTGGCGGACCAGACGTGTCAATACGAAATCGTAAACGTTTCTGGAGCCAACCAGAACGGTGGAGATCCTTGTGGAAATGACCGGCATCAGGCGTCTCGCGCAGGAGCTGAACGTCTCGATCGGCACGGTGTCGCGCGCCCTCAACGGCAAGCCCGACGTCAACGAGGAAACCCGCAAGCGCGTGCTCGAAGCTGCCGCCGCCATGGGCTATGTCGCCAACCAGGCCGGCCGTGCCCTGCGCAAGGGCTCGACGGGCGTGATCGGCTTCATGATGCAGACCGGGCACGAAATCACCGGCGAAGGCGATGTCTTCTTCATGAGCGTCTTCGATGGTGTGCAGACCGTCTTCGCCCGCCACCAGCTCGATCTCGTCGCGCTCCTGTGCTCATCGGAAGAGGATCCGGACGCCTATATGCAGCGCGTCGTCGCCCGCGGCTTTGCCGATGCCCTGATCATCTCGGCGACCAAGCGCGAGGATCATCGCATCGATTTTCTCGCCAAACGCAATATCCCTTTCATCGCCCTCGGCCGTTCCAAGACCGATGCCGGCCATCCTTGGCTCGATCTCGATTTCGAGGGCATGGCCGAAATCGGCGTCAGCCGCCTGATCGAGAAAGGCCATCGCCGCATCGGCGTTTTCGCGCCGCTCGATGACACTAATCTGGGCTTTGTCTTCGTCGATGCCTACCAAAAGGCACTCGCCCGGCATGGCGTTACCTTCGATCCCGACCTAGTCTTCCGTGCCCATCCCAATGAGCGCGGTGGCCATGCCATTGCCTATGCCATCGCGGCCATGCCGGCCGACCGCCGCCCCACGGGCTTCGTTTTGACCAACGAAGTCATGTCGCTCGGCCTTTATAACGGCCTCTACGAAGTCGGCCTGCCGCCGGGCCGCGCCATTGCCGTCATCGGCCGCGACAGCCCGCAGGCGCATTTTCTCGTGCCAAAACTCACCTCGTTCCGCCTGTCACTGCGCGACCTCGGCATCGAACTGGCCGAGTCGCTGCTTGCGACAATGCCGCTCTATGCCGAGCACTACCCTTTGGGCATCGTGCGCAAGCTGGTAGGGCTCGATCTCATCGAGGGCGAGAGCGACGCCGTGCCGTTTCGTGAAATGACGCTCGGCGCCTGAATTTGGAGAAAGCGATGACTGTTGCGGTTCTGGGTGGCACCGGCTTTATCGGCTCGGCAATCGTCGAAAGCCTGGTGCTGCGCGGCCTTTCACCGGTTGTCATCGCACGCGGCGAGCATCCAATCGTGCTTCCGGACGGCGCCGTGTTCGAAGCTGCCGACCGCATGGACCGCGAGCGGCTGTCATCCATATGCGACAAGCACGGCATTACCACCGTCATCGACATCTTCGCCCTCGGCATGCTCAACACAGCGCCGGTTTTAGCCGCTTTGGAAGATGCCGGGCGGCGCTACGTGCTGCTGTCCTCCGTAGACGTGTACAGCAATTACGGCGGGCTGCTGCGCCGTGAAGAGCCTGCGGTGCAACATCATCCGGCCGTCGAAACCGATCCGCTGCGCAGCTTCCGATATCCCTATCGCGGCAACGCCCGGCGGCCGAAAGGCGTCGACGATGCGCTCTTTGACGATTACGACAAGATCATTATCGAAGAAACAGCGCTGGCCGACCAGCGCTTTTCCACCACCGTCATCCGCGCGCCGATGATCTTTGGACCCGGCGACAAGCAGCATCGCTTCGCCTGGGCGATCGAGGCCATCCGCGCCGGCGGCACGATCCGCCTGGACGAACGCGCCGCCCATTGGCTCAACTCCTACGGCTATGTCACCGACGTCGCCGAAGCCATCGTCGTGGCCGCACTCGACCCGCGTGCCGCCGACCGAACCTATAATGTCGGCCAGTCCTTCGTGCGCACACCCGTCGAATGGCTCCATCGCTTTGCCGAAATCATGGGCATCAGTATCGACATCGAAACCGTCCCGGCATCCGAACGTGGTCTCCTTTGGGAACGCGCCGAAGCGTCGGACCTCCGCTATCCTTTGACCCTCGACACCAGCCGCATTCGTGCCGAACTCGGCTTTTCCGAACCAACCAGTGAAGACGCAGCCCTGCACAAGACCATCGCGGCCGGCGGCTGAACCTTGTTGACACCGGTTCAAACAGGGAATCTAGTATCGCCGAAATGACTTGGGGCGGGCTTTTGGAACTGCAAACCAATAGCGTCGATCTGCCCGTATGAGCGCCATCGACCGGGCCTTTGCCCATGACCTTGCCAGCAGCCTTGCTGCCGGGCCTCAGCAAGTCATCGCGCTCGTCAACAGTGTTGTCCAAGCCTTGTCCGGCGTCCGCACGGTCACCTGGCTTGCCGTCGCGCCTGACCATTCGGTCACTCACCGCATCGGCACGTCCGACAAGGTGAATTTCCCCATCGGCGGCTTCGACCCCATCGATGACGGCGCCTGGAACCGGCGCATTTTTGGCGACAAGCGCGCTGTGGTTGGCAACACGCCCGAGCAGATGCGCCAGTTCATCCCGGAAACCGATCAGCTCGTCGCCATGGGCTATGGCGCAACGCTTTGCGCACCCATCATCATCGGCGGCGAGGTGCGCGGCGTGCTCTGTGCCCTGGGCGACGCAGGCATCCTGACGCCAGACCTCCTTGCCGAAATCGACACGATCCTACCCATTGCCGCACTGGTCTTCACCTTCAACGGGATCAGTGAGCGATGATGCTGCCAACACCAGCCGGCGAGGGCCGGCCGCATAAAATCACAAACAGGGAGACTGCCATGCGTTTGTACAAGACGCTCGTTGCGGCCGCTCTCGGCACGGTCATGTCCGTGTCGGGCGCCTTTGCCGAGACACCCGCCGACACGCTCGTGATCGCCGATGCGATCGACGACATCATCACGCTCGATCCGGCCGAAGTGTCCGAAGTCGGCGGCGTTTTGATGAGCCAGCAGATGTATCAGCCGCTGGTCACCTTCGATCCCGCCGATCCGACCAAGATCGTCGGCGTTCTGGCGGAAAGCTGGGAAGTCTCGGAAGACGGCAAGACTTTCACCTTCACCATGAACCCGAATGCCAAGTTCGCCTCGGGCAATCCGGTGACGGCCAAGGACGCTGAATATTCGCTGCAGCGAGTCATCCTGCTCGATAGCCGCATTTCCTTCATCCTGACTCAGTTCGGCATCACCAAGGAAAACGTCGCCGAAAAGATCAAGGCGATGGACGATGCAACGCTGGTGATCGAAGTCGACCAGAAATACGCGCAGAGCTTCGTGCTCTACGTTCTCTCGTCCTTCACCGGCGGTATCGTCGATAGCGTCCTCGTCAAGGAACACGAAGGCACCCGCGAAGACGGCAGCAATGACTATGGCAATGCCTGGCTGAAGGCCGACAATTCTGCCGGTTCCGGCCCCTATGTGCTGACCAAGTGGGACCCCAAGGTCTCGATCCTGATGTCGCGCAACGAAAACTACTGGGGCGAAGCGCCGGGCGTCGAGCGCATTTTCCTTCAGCACATGCCGGAAAGCGCGACCCAGCGCCTGGCGCTCGAAAAGGGCGACATCGACATTGCCAACAAGCTTGGTCCCGACGATATCGGTGCCGTCGAGGGCAATGGCGACATCCAGGTGCTCGAAGGCAATTCCTCGACAATCTACTACATGGGCGCCAATGTCCGTGATGAGGCCTTGAGCAATCCAAAGGTCATCGAAGCGATGAAATATCTCATCGACTATGATGGCATTGCCGAAACCATCGGCCGCGGCACGATCAAGGTGCACCAGACCATGATCCCCGATGGGTTCTTGGGCGGCAATATCGACTACAACCCCTATTCCTTCGACCTCGAAAAGGCCAAGGCGCTGCTCGAGGAATCCGGCGTCAGCTTGCCTATCACGCTCGACACCGTGGTGTGGAACGTGCCGCCCTATCCCGATTATGCCCAGGCCGTTCAGGCCACCATGGCGCAGGCCGGCATCAACCTCGACCTCCAGGTCGTCGATGGCGGCCCGTGGCTCGATCGCTATCGTTCGCACGATCTCGATATCTGGGTGGGTCTGTGGGGTCCGGATTATCCGGATCCACATTCCAACGCCAAGGCCTTTACCGTCAACGATCCGACCGATCCCGATGGCGCAAAGGGCAACCTTGCCGATCGCTTCGGCTGGAATTCGGGCCCGTTGTCCGATCAGGTCCTGGCCGCCGTCCAGGAACAGGACACGCAAAAGCGCGCCGAAATGTATGACGAGATCCAGCGCGCCCATACCGACAGCTCGCCGTTCCTCTACATGTTCCAGGACAGCCGCCGCGTCGCCATGCGCTCCGACGTCAAGGGAGTCGTCCTCGGCATCACCTTCTCGGACGACCGCTACGGCGCCGTGACCAAGGAATAGTTGGTCCACCTAGTCGCGCAGTCGACACCCTCCCCCTCGCGGGGAGGGATCAAGGGTGGGGGTCTTATGCCCCAACGAGCGTAAGCCCCACCCCCTCCCAACCTCCCCCGTCAAGGGGAGGTGTAGTTCGGTGATTGCTGCCGGATCGCGTTCGAACCAACAGGCCAAACGTTTTTGCCCGCCACGACCAACCGACCGCTGCGCCTCTTCATCGATATCGGGCTCTGGCTGCTTACCGTCGCCATCACCCTGCTCGGTCTGGCGGCATTGACCTTCTTTATCGGCCGCATCCTGCCTATCGATCCGGTGCTCTCGATTGTCGGCGAAAAGGCACTGCCCGAGGTCTACCAGCGTGTCTATCTCGAGCTCGGCCTCGACAAGCCGCTCTGGCAGCAGTTTATCGACTACGTGATCAAATTGCTGCGCGGCGATTTCGGCACCTCGTTCTCCACCTCCCGGCCGGTGCTGACCGATCTTCTTAACTTCTTCCCGGCCACGCTCGAACTCTCGACCATCGGCCTCCTGATCGGCGTCGCCCTTGGCGTCCCCATGGGTGTGGCCTCGGCCTATTGGCACGAGAAATGGCCCGACCACCTGATCCGCATCATTGGTCTTGTCGGCTATTCCGTGCCCGTTTTCTGGCTCGGCCTCGTTGGGCTTTTCGTCTTTTATTACCTGCTTGACTGGGTGGCGGGTCCGGGCCAGCTCGACGTCTTTTATGTCGGCGTTGTCGACCGCGTGACTGGCATGATCCTGATCGACAGCGCTCTGGCCGGCGAGTGGGACATCTTCTGGAACGCCGTCAGTCACATGATCCTGCCGGCACTGCTTCTGGGCTATTATTCGCTGGCCTACATCTCGCGCATGACCCGCTCGGTGATGCTGGACCAGCTGAGCCGCGAATATGTGCTCACCGCCCGCCTCAAGGGCGCCAGCGAGTTCCGCGTGGTGATGGGCCATGCCCTGCGCAACGCGGCCATCCCCCTTGTCACCGTCATCGCCCTTTCCTATGGCGGCCTGCTCGAAGGCTCGGTGCTGATCGAGACCATCTTTTCCTGGCCCGGCATCGGCAACTACATCTATTCCTCGCTTTTTGCCGCGGACATGAATGCCGTCCTCGGCGGCACGCTCCTGGTCGGCATCGTCTTCGTGCTCCTCAACATGCTGAGCGACGTGCTTTATCGCGTGCTCGACCCACGCTCGCGGGAGCTCGCCAAATGAGTTTGGAAAACCAGATTGACACGCGAACTGCGCTCCGCGCCGCGCGCATCACCGAGTTAAAGCGCTTCGCTGCCCGGTTCATGCGCAATCCGCTCGGTGTGCTCGGGCTGATTATTGTTCTACTGCTGCTGTTCACAGCCGCTTTTGCCCCGTTTTTGGCAACCCATGATCCGTACCTACCGACGCTCTCGGCCCGCCTTTCCGCGCCGAACGCAGAATTTTGGTTCGGCGCCGACGAGTTGGGCCGCGATATCTATTCGCGCCTCATCTACGGCTCGCGCCTCACCCTTCTCATCGTAGGGCTGGTAATCGTCACCTCTGCCCCGATCGGCTTGGTCATCGGGGCCGTCTCGGGTACGGCCGGCGGTTGGGTGGATGCAGTCTTCATGCGCATCACCGACGTCTTCCTGTCCATCCCCAAGCTCCTGCTGGCGCTGGCCTTCGTTGCCGCGCTCGGCCCCGGCATTGTCAATGCGGCGCTCGCCATTACCCTCACCGCCTGGCCGCCCT
Source organism: Devosia aurantiaca (assembly GCF_011058215.1). Lineage (GTDB taxonomy): Bacteria > Pseudomonadota > Alphaproteobacteria > Rhizobiales > Devosiaceae > Devosia > Devosia aurantiaca. The sequence continues at coordinate 865,924 of NZ_JAALFG010000001.1, read as the reverse complement.
ATGCCCGCCTCGCCCGTGCCGAGGCGCTGGTCATCCGCAATTCCGACTTCGTCAACGCCGTCCGCCTCGCCGGTGCCAGCGAAGCCCGCATCGTCTTCCTTCACATCATCCCGATGTGCCTGTCCTCGGTCATCGTGCGCATGACCTTCGACATGGCCGGCATCATCCTCACCGCCGCCGGCCTTGGTTTCATCGGCCTTGGCGCGCAACCACCTCTGCCCGAATGGGGCGCCATGATCTCGACCGGCCGCAAGTTCATCTTCGACCAGTGGTGGGTCGCCACCATTCCCGGCGCCGCCATCTTCGTTGTCTCGCTCGGCTTTAACCTCTTGGGCGACGCCCTGCGCGACCTGCTCGACCCGCATCTGAGGCAGCGCAATTGAGCAACCTGGTCGAAATCGAGAACCTCCATGTCGCCTTCCGCAATGACGAGGGCGAGCTCAAGGACGCCGTGCGCGGCGTTTCCTTCACCCTAGGCCGCGAAAAGCTCGGCATTGTCGGCGAAAGCGGTTCGGGAAAAAGCCTCACCGGCCGCTCGCTGCTCGGCGTATTGCCGGCCTATGCGAAAATGAGCGCAGAAAAGCTCGTTTTCGATAACATCGATCTGGCAAAAGCCTCCCCCGAACGCGCCGCGCGCTACGCGGTGGCCGCATGGGCATGATCCTCCAGGATCCCAAATTCTCGCTCAACCCGGTGATGCGCGTCGGCGACCAGATCGTTGAAGCCATCCGCATCGGCGACCGCCGCATCAGCCGCCGCGACGCCCATCGCAAGGCCATCGAGATGCTGGAACAGGTCCAAATCCGCGAGGCCGCACGCGTCGCCCAGCTTTACCCGCACGAACTTTCCGGCGGCATGGGCCAGCGCGTCATGATCGCCATGATGGTGGTACGCGAACCCGATCTGCTGATCGCCGACGAACCCACGTCTGCGCTCGATGTCAGCGTCCGCATGCAGGTCATGTCCATCCTCGACGAACTGGTGGCCCGCCGCGGCATGGGGCTGATCTTTATCAGCCATGATTTGAAGCTCGTGTCCAAATTCTGCGACCGGGTCATCGTCATGTATGCCGGCCGCATCGTCGAAACCATCGAGGCCAAGCGCCTTCACGAGGCGACGCACCCCTATACGCGCGGGCTTTTGTCCTGCCTCCCCGAGATCAACGGGCCCCTCGAGCCATTGCCCACCCTCCAGCGCGAGGCGAGCTGGGCATGAGCATGATCGGCATCGAAAACCTCACCGTCCGCTATGGCGGCAATGCCGTGGTCAAGAACGTGTCCTTCAGCGTTGCAGAAGGCGAGAGCTTCGGGCTCGTTGGCGAAAGTGGATCGGGCAAATCCACCATCCTGCGCACCGTCGTCGGCTTGGTTCCAGATTGGTCCGGCAGCATCAGCGTTGCCGGCCTTGATCCGCACAAGACCGAGCGCAAGCAACTCGCACGCGTGGTGCAGATGGTGTTCCAGGACCCCTACGCTTCGCTCCATCCGCGCTATGTCATCGGCCACCAGATCGCCGAGCCGATGATCATCAACGGCATCGACAACCCTCAGCGCCGCGCTGCCGAACTCCTCGACCTTATCGGCCTGCCCGCGGCCTTCCAGTTCCGCTACCCGCACGAACTTTCCGGCGGCCAGCGCCAGCGCGTCGCCATCGCCCGCGCCTTGGCACTATCGCCGCGCGTGCTGTTGCTCGATGAGCCGACCTCGGCCCTCGACGTCTCGATCCAGGCCGAAATCCTCAACCTTCTCAATCGCCTCCGGCGCGAGCTGGGCCTCACCTTCGTGATCGTCAGTCATGACCTCGCCGTCGTGTCTTATATGTGCGAACGCCTGATGGTGCTGCGCAATGCCGAAACGGTGGAGGTTCTTACCCGCGAGCAGCTACGCTCGGGCACGATCGCCGATCCCTATACGGAGGCGCTGCTGGCGGCGAGCTGAACACCCGTTTGGGTGGGGACGGTCAGGCCCGGTATTGGCAAGGAGGGGCGATCAAGCATTGCCCAACCAAGTCTGTATCCGACATGCACAAAACCGTCTTTTTGCTCCTCGCTACCCTGCTGCCAACGATGGCCGCGACCGCGCAATCGCCCACGCAATATCTTGCACAAGCGGTCAGCACCATGCAGGCCACCAATGCCAAATGCGGCTTCGGCCTCAGCGACGAGGCCATCCTTGCCGGCAGCGCAAGGCTTGGCGCGCAGCCCGCCGACCCCGCCTTCGTCTCAGCCGTTGCCCAGCAACGCCAAGCCTTCGAAGCCAACCTCGCCTACCTGACCCCGGACTGCTCACCGACCTCTGCCGCGAAAGCCGCGCCCTGCTAAGTGAAATTGGGCTCTAGCAGGAAAAAGTTGAGGCCACGACGGATTGCCGCTCGTTAATTTAACGTGGCGAAAACCCGCTCCGGAGAGCGGGTTAGCTGACTACCACTGAGAGAGGCCGAGCAGTTTTTCCCCGAGCGGGGTGAGCTTGGCCGTGGTGGCATTGTGCTTTTCCCAGTTGCGAGGATCGCCCGGGAAGGCGTCGCGCTTTGGGCTGTCGAGTTCGCGCCAGAGGCGGATGCGCTCCTGCCGTTCTTCCTCGTTGTCGAACTCCGCTGGATGCATGGAAATATATTGCGCCATGCGCACCCGGTTGTCGGAATGGTTGGGCCGCACGCCGTGCGCCAGGAGCGAATTAAAGATCATCAGGTCGCCCGGTTCGAGATCGACATTGACGGTCGAGAGCCCGGTCATGTCCGGATGCATCGGATCGCGGTCCGAAGGCTGCGTCTTCACCCACTCGTCGAAATGCTCGAAGAGATAGGGCACGCTCTGGAAGCCGCCGACATCGCCGTCCTGCTTTTTAAGGCTCAACACGCCCTGCACGCCGATCGGGGGTGGCGCGATCGAAGTATCGACATCCCAATGGATAAAACCGTTCGGGCTGCCCTTCACCTTTTTCGGCGGGTTGAGATTGGCGCGGTCGATCGTGACCCAAAGGTCTTCGCGATCCCAGATGTCGACAAAGGCGTCGTAGACGCGCTGCTCCATCCGGTTATCCCAAAGATACTGGTGATTGTAGATCTCCAGCATGCCGGTATTGTTGAGCTCCTTCATCTTGTGCTCGCGCCGCTGCGGCGCGTACCAGGTGCTTTGGTCGGCAGGGTTCTTCTCGTCAAACTTCCAGAGCAGATCGACAAGCCGCTCCACATTTTCCGCAGGCACGGCCTGCCGGACGATCACATAGCCCTTGGTGATCCAGTGCTGCCAATCGTCCTCCGACAAGACCCGCAGCGGCAAAGTCTTTCGGATATCCTTGAGCTGCGTCGTCGCGTTGGTCGTCGGATGGCTGTCGCGTCTTACTGCCGTGGCCATGGTCTGCATCAAAAACTCCTCCCATTGTTCCAAATCCCGTTTTGTGGGTGAAACGAGCCTAGCGAAGAGCAAGCGACCGTGTTGTCGGCGCGGGGACAATTCCGATACTATTCTGGCGCTCAGACCATGCAGGTTGCCAGATCAAGCCCTATCTTGAAAAATTGCGCACCGACGAGGGCTCATCCTGGGCCATGCTCAACCGTCGCCTCGAGGGCGGCATTCCGTTTCAGTGGCATCATCATCCCGAACTCGAACTGACCCTGACGCTCAACTCGCGCGGCCAGCGCTTTATCGGCGATCATGCCGGCACCTATGACGATGGCGACCTGGTTGTGGTGGGCGCAAACCTGCCCCACACCTGGCACTCCACAGAGAGCATCGATGCCGGCGCGCCCCATGTTGCGCTGGTGCTGTGGTTTGGGCAGGATTGGCTGACCGATCTCGCAGATAGCGCGGTGGAATTGCGTCCTTTGCACGACCTCGTTGCGCGCTCCCGCACCGGCCTGCGTTTTTCGACAGACCTGTCAAATTCCATCCGACCGCGATACGAGGCTCTTTTTCCCAACCGCCCGAGACAAGGCTGTTTGGATTGCTGCACGTGCTGCTGCAGCTTGCTCAGGACAAGGGCGCCATAGGGCTCGCATCGGCGCATGAGATATCTCCGTCGGGCTCGCGCGACCGTATCGACCGCGTGCTCGATTACCTGCACGCCCACTATACCGAGGATCTGCGCCTCGAAGCGCTAGCTGGCATTGCTGCCCTCAGTCAGTCGGGACTTCATCGCCTCTTCCGCAAGCACACCCAATCAAGCGTTTCCGACTATCTCATTCGCCTCAGGATCGCCGAAGCCTGTGCCCGGTTGTCAGGCACGAGCCAGCCGATCCAGCACATCGCGGCCGATGTCGGTTATGGCGCCCTGGCCAATTTTAATCGGCATTTCCGGCGACTGAGAGGCATGACGCCGCGAGACTATCGCAAGCACTTTTCCCGGAGGCGATAGAGGCTGAAACGGTCCACTTCGACCGTGCTACGCTACCTGCCTGAACAACCCTTGCGAACAAACCAAGAATACGGTCCTTTAAACACTTCTTCGAGGACCGATTCATGCCTGTCGACACCGCCTTTCTTGATGCTCTCAACCCGGAACAGCGCCGGGCCGCAGAGCATGGCGTCGGCACGGCGGCGGGCCCGCTGCTGGTGATTGCCGGCGCCGGTTCGGGCAAGACCAATACCCTCGCTCACCGGGTGGCCAATCTCATGGTCCATGGCGCGGACCCGCGACGTATCCTGCTCCTGACCTTTTCGCGCCGCGCCGCTGCCGAAATGAGCCGACGCGTGGAGCGCATCGCCTCGCGCGTCCTTGGCGTCGGCTCGGGCGCGGTCAGCGACGCGCTCACCTGGGCCGGGACGTTTCACGGCATCGGTGCCCGCCTCCTGCGCGAGCATGCGCACGAGATCAGGCTCGATCCCGCTTTCACCATCCATGACCGCGAAGACTCTGCCGACCTCATGAACCTCGTGCGGCACGAGTTGAGTTTCAGCGAAAAGGCCACCCGCTTTCCCACCAAGGGCACATGCCTTGCCATCTATTCTCGCGTGGTCAACGCCCAGGGCGATTTGGACGAGGTGCTAAAATCGGTCTTTCCCTGGTGCGCCATGTGGTCAGGGGAGCTACGGCAGTTGTTTGGCGCCTATGTTGCGGCCAAGCAGGCGCAGAACGTCCTCGATTACGACGATTTGCTGCTTTATTGGGCCGGCATGATGAGCGAGCCGGCTATCGGGGCACAGGTCTCGAGCCGCTTCGACCATGTGCTGGTCGACGAATATCAGGACACCAATAGTCTTCAAGCCGCTGTCCTCCTTGCCATGCGCCCTGATGGTCGGGGGCTGACCGTGGTGGGTGACGATGCCCAATCGATCTATTCCTTCCGCGCCGCAACCGTGCGCAACATCCTCGACTTTCCCGGTCATTTCAGCCCCAGCGCCGATATCGTGACGCTTGACCGCAATTATCGCTCGAGCCAGCCGATCCTTGCCGCCGCCAATGCGGTGATCGAGCAGGCCAGCGAACGTTTCACCAAAAACCTTTGGTCGGACCGGCAGTCGGAAGCCAAGCCCGTGCTCGTGACGGTCAAGGACGAGGCCGACCAGGTCGGCTATGTGGCAGATTGCGTGCTTCGCAGCCGTGAAGCGGGTACGCCGCTCAAGCAGCAGGCCGTGCTGTTCCGCACTTCGAGCCATTCTGGCCCGCTTGAAATCGAGCTCACTCGGCGTAACATCCCCTTCGTCAAATTCGGCGGTCTCAAGTTCCTCGATGCCGCCCATATCAAGGACATGCTGGCCATCTTGCGCTGGGCAGAAAACCTGCGCGACCGGGTTGCGGGCTTTCGCGTGCTGCAACTGCTGCCCGGCATCGGTCCGACAACGGCGGGCCGCGTGCTCGACGCCATCGGCAATAGTCCAAATCCGGCCTGGGCATTTTCCGAAGTTCCCGCACCCGCAAAGGCTGGCCAGTCCTGGACCGGGCTCGTGGACTTGATCGGCAAGCTCAGCAAGCGCGAGACCGCCTGGCCGCTCGAACTGGCCCAGGCCCGCCATTGGTACGAGCCGCTGATGGAAGGCCAATATGAAGATGCGGCCATACGGGTGGCCGACATCATCCAGCTCGAGCAGATTGCCGCGGGCTTTCCCAACCGCGAAAAGTTCCTGACCGAACTGACGCTGGATCCGCCGGATGCCACCAGCGATCAGGCCGGCGTTCCGCAGCGCGACGAGGACTACCTGATCTTGTCCACCATCCATTCCGCCAAGGGACAGGAATGGAAGTCGGTACACGTGCTCAACGTCGTCGACGGTTGTATCCCCTCCGACCTCGGCACCGGCTCGACACACGAACTGGAAGAGGAACGACGGCTGCTTTATGTGGCAATGACCCGCGCCAAGGACGAACTGCATCTTCTCGTGCCGCAGCGCTTCTATGTCACCCAACAGACGCGCAATGGCGACCGGCACATGTACGCGCAGCGAACCCGGTTCATCCCCCGCGAGATAAAAGCCCACTTCGAAGACATCCTGTGGCCGCCCGTAACCCCGATCCGCAGCGATCTCCTGCCGAAGGCGGGACTGTCGGTGGACCTCGCGTCCAGAATGCGCGGCATGTGGTGAGCGTCCAATGCTGACGTGGCCCAGCATCTTGGATGCACGATCGAAACGCGATGTAAGCCTGAAAGGAAATGGCGGAGAGAAAGGGATTCTCACCCGTTTTCCTGATAAGCTACTGCCCCGTCTGTGAAATAAGACAACTGTGACTCGCCACTGTGACGGTCAACTTTGACATTAGATGGTCATTTCCACGCCCGTAAGCCGCCTACAATGCGATAGCTGGGCCCCCACGGCGCGCCTCCTTTTCAACGCCGTGCGGCGCGCTGCATATGGGCGCTGAACCTGTCCGGTAGCCGTTAGTGCCGCAACAGATTTTAAAGCGGCATGCCGAGTGTATGCCAAGGCCGCCACGATTTAGGCTCCATGTTCACACCCATGGTAATGCGAACCCTCCGTTGGCTTTGCGCCGTCAAATCGAACGTTTAGAGCTTCTTTCGGTTACCTGAAAGCTGAGCCCTTTGGATGACGCTACGGCAAAAAGCGGTGAGAAGCGGACGGTCCGATGGTGGACAAATTGATGGGACAAGCAGTCGTCAAAACTTGCGTGGCGTAGCGCCAAAACGCTTGATCAGCAAAACGTTGCACGACGGACACTTTGTCAGCCATACGGTGCTGGCCCTTGCTTGAGTGGTCGGGAAGGTACAACTCCACGGTCGGGATCCAACTAATGCTGCGAACTGTTGATCATTCTTCCATGGCCATCACAGGCTTTGTCGAACCCTGGACCGGCAACGCCATCGAGCGGCTCGTCTCTTGTTCAAGCCTTGGCCCCATCGAGGCGGTCTGCGTCCGCGCCCTCGATCGCGACGCGCTTCCCGTGGTCGATTGGGCAGTGCGGCAGTTGGCAAACGGGCAGCATCGCTCCTTTTCGCAGGGAGCATATTTGTCCCTTAGTGCCCCTGCCAGTTTCTCTGGACTATCCTTCGAACTGCTGCTGACCCGAAATCCAGGCCGCCGCGTACTCCTAGACGCCGGCACCTTTTCGCTGTTGATCGAAGACAACGATCGGCTGGTCTATCGGGCTAATGGCGAGCCGATTCTGATCGGCATCCTGCCGACTAGCCGATGGCTGGCCATCAGTCTGGGCACCGAGAGTCTGACCGTGACGGGGCTAGATCCCACCAGGCCCTCTGCTCTGTCCTACCCTCTTACGGCGCCCCAGCCCGAACAGCTGGTTTTCTGCTCGGACGCGGCGGAAAGCCTGCCGACCCTGAACTGCCGTATCGCCAGGATCACGCTGAACAGCAAAGACGACACCGACGCCTTCGCCTTCCCGACCTTATTCACGGCTGGACCGCTCGTCTCTAGTGGTCTCAGCCTCGCCTTTCACAACAATCCGACCTTTTGCGTTCGATCGGCGCGCTGGGATGGCTCAAGCCTCGATCCGCGCCTGACGCCGACACATTACGATGCCATCCACTGCCACGACACCGACATGGCGGGCCTTGATTGGTCTGCCGATTTCACCATCGACATTCCTGCCGACGCCCGCTCCGGCGTATATGCCATCGAGCTGGTGAGCGCCGGTGCCGTCGAACGCCTTCCTTTTTCGTCTCGGCGCGACAACCGCGGTCACCGCTCTTATTCGTCGCTCCTACGGCGACCTACCTCGCCTATGCCGACGAACATCTACCGCCGCACCTGTACGAATGGATCGGCACCGATCGCGGCCACCAGTTCGCGCGCGATAATGATCTGCGATCACTCTACGATTATCACTCCGACGCCAGCGGCGTGTCCCTTGCCTCCACGCGGAGACCCAAGGCAACCCTTCGCGACGACTATCTTTATCCGCTTTGTGGCGCACCACACCTTTTGCCAGTGGACTTGCATTTCCTTCGCTTTGCCGCCCGCACTGGCATCTCCCTAGATATCGCGACCGATCACGACCTGCACCAGTCCGGCAACAGTCTGCTGGCTGGCTACAAGGGCGTCCTCACCGGCAGTCATCCCGAATATCTGTCCGTCGAGATGGAGTGGGCATATCGCAGCCATGTAGCTGCCGGCGGCCATCTTGCGTATCTGGGTGGCAACGGCTTCGCCGCCGCTGTCGCCTTCAAGGATGACTTGATGGAGTTGCGCCGCGGTCCTACACAGGTGGGCCGCACCTGGGATGGACCGCTGGCCGAAATGGCGCTCGCCCTTACCAACGAACCGGGCGGCTACCTGCGGGATCGCGGGCGGGGCGAGTTCAGCCTCACTGGCGTCGGTATAGCGCTCATGGGCTTCAGCACCGCGCTGCCTTTTGCGCGCACCGCACAAAGCTATGACGATGCCGTGTCCTGGATCTTCGATGGCGTGACCGCTACCAGTTTTGGCCACAGCGGTATCGTACTCGGCGGAGCGGCAGGATACGAGGTCGACAACACCAGCTCCTTCCTCGGCACCTCAGACGGCGTCGTAGTGCTCGCCACCGCCGTCAGCTTCCCTGATGATTATGTCGATGACCCGGGCCGTTGGTATGAAGGCGGCACGCCGGAGCGCGAAAGTCGGCGTGTTGCCGAGATGACCTATTGGCCATGGCCCTCCGGAGGAGCGGTATTTTCCGCCAGCTCCGTCTGCTTTATCGGCGCCTTACCCGGCCCGAACGAACAGAACGACGTGGGCCAGATCACCACGAACTTACTCTTGCACTTTTCAAGTTGAGCTAATCCGTCCATGTATGCGGCCAAGCGTGCTCGGAACCGCGTCACTAAAGGAAATTGCTCATGAAGTTTGCACCTGTTGCCCTTGCCTATCTTGCGCTCGCGGCCCTGGCAGCGCCCGCCCAGGCTGAAACCATCAAAATTGGCGTCCAGCCCTGGCTTGGCTATGGTCCGCTGTGGATCGCCGACCAGCAGGGTTTTTCGAGGACAATGGCGTCGATGTCGAACTGATCAATTTTACCTGGGACCAAGATGTCGCCGCGGCTCTGGCGAGCGGCAATATCCAGGTAATCTCAGCAGCCACCAATACCGTCATCCTCAACATGAACAACGGCGTCGATCTTAAGGGCTTCATGATCATGGACGGCTCTACGACGGCCGACGCGGTGCTTGCCGGCAACAGTATAACCTCAGTCACCGAGCTCAAGGGCAAGAAGGTCGCCTACGAACTTGGCTCGACCAGCGACCTGCTGCTCAACTACGCGCTGGGCGCCAACGGCCTCAGCATTGCCGATGTCGAGGCCGTGCCACTGGCTGCGGCAGACGCCGGCCTAGCCCTTATCGCCGGCCGTGTCGACGTAGCGGTGACGTACGAGCCTTATATCTCCGCCGCACTTGCTCAGGGTCCCGACTTCAAGGTCCTCTACACCGCCGGCGAAAAGCCGGGCCTGATCAGCGATGTGCTGGCCGCCGAAACTAGCTTCATTGCCGCCAATCCGGACGCGCTCGTCGGCATCATCAAGGCCTGGGACCAGGCCGTGACCTTCTTGCGCGATAATCCCGAGGAAGGTGGCAAGATCATTGCCGACGCCGTCGGCAGCCCGATTGAGGAATTCAATACCGCCTTTGCGGGCGTACACCTCTATGACCTCTCCGAAAACGCCGCCGCGCTGCAGGGCGATTTCCAAGCGACAGTCGAAGAGATCGGCGCCATTATGCAGACTGCCAATCCCGACGAAGTCAAGACCGTGCCTACGGGAGATGCTTTCCTCGACTTGGCGGCGATCAACGCGGCGGTCGCACAGTAACAATCAGGTGGCGCCTGCTGGCGCCGCTTGCCCACCTTCAAGCTAAGAACTTGCATGCCCAACATTCCGAGCATAGCCGAAACTACCGCTGCAGGCCGGATCGACCGCCGCACGCGTCGCAGCCGCGGCGGGCTGCTGCGGTTGCGCCAAGCCATTCAAATCGCGTCTTCAACAGCGCGGGTCTTGTCGTTCCGGGCCTGCTGGTGCTGGCCTGGTTGACCGTCACCGCGCTGGGCCTCGTCAAACCGCTGTTTCTGCCCAGCCCTCTCGCCATCATCGAGGAAGCTTGGCGCCAGATCACCACTGGCATCCTGTTGCAGGACGCCGCCATCAGCACCTATCGCATCGTAGTCGGCTGGCTGAGTGCGGCTGCACTGGCCATTCCAGTCGGTATCCTGATGGGCAACTTTCGCCTCTTTGAAGGCGCTCTAGAGCCGCTGATTTCGACCGTGCGCTACATGCCGGTCGTCGCACTAATCCCGTTGACGATTCTCTGGGCCGGCATCGGCAACGAGCAGAAGATCCTGATCCTGTTTCTCGGCACCTTCTTCCAGATGGCGCTGATGGTGATGGACAACGTCAAGACCATCGACATCAACCTCATTCGCGCTGGACAGACACTAGGCTTTTCCAACACCGAGATCTTGTGGCGCATCATCCTGCCTGCCGCGCTCCCGGCCATCTGGGACACGTGCCGTATCACTATCGGCTGGACCTGGACCTATCTTGTGGTTGCAGAACTTGTCGCCGCCCAGAGCGGTCTAGGTCGCCGCATCATGGATGCGCAGCGTTATCTGGCCACCGATACCATTATTTTCGGCACCTTGTTCATCGGGATACTGGGTCTGCTCACCGACTACGCGTTCAAGCGCACTGGCCGTTCGCTGTTCCGCTGGGCTGCCGACCGATGAGTGCTCCAAAGATTCTTATTGACGCAGTGGGCAAAATTTTCGGCGAGGGTGACGACGAGTTCCTCGCCATCGACCGCATCGACCTCAGCGTTGCGCCCAACGAGTTCGTCTCAATCGTGGGCACTTCGGGCTGCGGCAAGTCCACCCTGCTCAATATGGTGGGCGGGCTGACCGAACCAACCTTCGGCGAGATCACCATCGACGGCAAGCCCGTCACCGGGCCGGGCCGCGATCGCGGCTTTGTCTTTCAGGGCTATAGTCTTTTTGAATGGATGACAGTCGAGAAGAACATTCTTTTCGCGCTCGAAAAAGCCAGATGCAGAAGTCTGAAAAGACCGAAATCGTGCGCCAGTTTATCCACGAGGTGGGGCTGGCCGGTTTCGAAAACGCCCATCCACGCCAACTCTCCGGCGGCATGCGCCAGCGCGTCGCGATCGCCCGCGCGCTTGTTTACAAGCCCTCACTCCTACTGATGGACGAGCCCTTTGGCGCTCTCGATGCCCAGACCCGCGGCATGATGCAGGAGTTGCTGCTCAAGGTTTGGGAAGATCACAAGGTCACCGTGCTTTTCATCACCCACGATGTCGAGGAGGCCATTTTCTTGGCGGACCGTGTCGTCGTCCTCGCCTCCCGACCGGGGCTGGTCAAGCGCGAGATCGCCATTAACCTGGAGCGCCCGCGTCGCTACGATATTGTCACCAGCCCGCAGTTTTCTGAATACAAGCGCGCCATCCTTGCCGACATCCGCGAGGAAACGCTCAAAGTAATGGCCATGAGCGAACTTTAGTTCTCCCTGAACGACGTTTGGGTCAATGCCACCGACAACCGGTCAATTCAATAGCATTGACTAATCGATTAGCATCGGCTAATCGTTATGTCATGTTGGAAACCGAAGCTATCTCCCCTGTTATGCGAGCACTCGCCGACCCCACCCGTCGCGCGCTATTCGAGCGCGTGGTCGATGCCAATGAGATCACTGTTGTTGAGCTGACCCGCGCAAGTGCCATCACGCAGGGAGCGATCTCGCAGCACCTTAAGACCTTAAAGATGGCGGGACTTGTGAGCGAACGGCCAGAGGGTCGCAAGGTTTACTACCGCGCCAGACCTGAAGGCCTCGAGCCACTCGCCGAGTGGATGAACCACTACGGCGTGTTTTGGCGTGAGCGCTTCTCCGATCTACGCAAGCTCCTAAAGGAGATCGACCCGTGAACCAGACCATGCAGGCCAACAAGCAAGCTATAGTCCTCGACGAAGTCTTTCCCCATGCGCCGGCAGTGCTCTGGAAGGCTCTGACCACCCGGGCGCTGATCGGGCGTTGGCTCATGCCGGAGGAAGGATTCGAGGCTGCTGTAGGCAACCGCTTCACCTTCCAGACCAAGCCGGCAGGAGAATGGGACGGCACGATCCGCTGCGAGGTGGTCGAGGTCATAGAGAACCAAGCCCTGTCCTATACCTGGACCGGAGGTCATGGGGACAATGTAGGTTATGGATCGAAGCTGGAGACGCTGGTCACCATCACCCTGACCGCAGCGGAAGGCGGCACCCGCTTGCAACTGATCCATTCGGGCTTCCTGCTGCCCCAAAATGAAATCGCGTATCGTAACATGAGCGATGGCTGGAAGGTCGTCACCAGGCGGCTTGATCAGGTCGCTGCAGAAGACGCCGCCGAGCAAGCGCTCAACTGAAGTTGGAAAGCGTTATCGATGCCAAGGACATTTTCAGGAGGCTGTGCTTGTGGCGCCTTCCGCTACGAGATCTCCGGAGAGCCAGCTTCCATGCTGCATTGCCAGTGTCGGCAATGTCAGCGCGACAGCGGCACAGGCCACCAGTCGCATGTGACCTTTGTCAGTGCCCAGGTTACGTCGTCCGGAGAAATATCCCATTGGCAGAGCACGGGCGATGGCGGCACCGTAAAGCGCCGAGGCTTCTGCCCCACTTGCGGTTCGCCGGTTTTTCTGACGTTCCCGGCCATGCCTGAAGTGCTCATTGTTACGCCTGCAAGCCTCGATGACCCCGCTGTGTTTGAACCCGCCGCCGTGACATGGACGAGTGCTGGCTATGGCTGGGACCACCTTGACCCAGCGATATCAAAGTTCGAGCAAATGCCAACCTGAAGCGATAGGGAACTCAACTGTCTGCGGGACCCTGCAGCCCGGGTGGTGGCACGCCGTCCTTATCCAAATCCCTGCCCTGACTGCGGTCAAGCCAACGCATCACAGGGGTGACCGTCAGCCCGTGCATGACCACAGACATGATTACGACAAGGGACAGAATCGTCCAAAGCTGATCGGCATTCTCGAACTGACCGTGGTTGAGGCCATAGGCCAGATAGTAAAATGACCCCACGCCGCGGATGCCAAAGAAGGCGATTGTCAGCTTTTCGCCTTGTGTAGCCGGAGCGCCGATCATGCCAATAAGACCGGTGATCGGGCGAACGACGAAGAGGATCAACACGGCTGCCAGGACCTGTGCCCACCCAATCGGCGCGGGCAGGCCGGTGACCAGCGAGCCGCCGAAGGCGATCAGCAGAACCATCATGGCGATGCGTTCCACCTGTTCGGTGATGTCGTGCATGTCACGCTGGAACTCGTGATTGCGGTGGGCACTCCGCAAGGTTAGCGCGGTGACGAAAACGGCGAAGAAACCGTAGCAGTGGACCAGCTCGGAGACGCCGTACGAGATGAAAGTAGCGGCAATGGCGATGAGGCCGTCACCGGTTTTTGCCAAGGTGTCGCCAGGCATTTTGAAGGTCAGCCAACCAAAGAGCCGACCAATGAGCCAGCCGCACCCCATGCCGGCAACAATCTCCCAGATGACATTGTAAGTCACCCATTCCAAGAACCAATCCTGCCCCGTGGTCGAGGCCAGGCTGATGGCTATGGCGAGGTGCACAAAGGGAAAGGCGAAGCCATCGTTCAAGCCTGCCTCCGATGTCAGGGCAAAACGAACCGTGTCCTCGCCACCCTCCGTTGGCCCACCTACCTGCACATCGGCTGCAAGCACGGGATCGGTCGGGGCAAGGCTTGCTGCGAGGAGCAGCGCCGCCACCGCACCAAAACCGAGAACCCAGTGCGCCACCCCGATGATGGCAAGAATGCTCAGCGGCATTGTCACAAGGAGCAGCCGCCAGGCCATACCCCATTGCTTGAGTGAGAAGACGCGGTCGATCTTTAGGCCTGCGCCCATCAGAGCGATAATGACGACGAACTCGGTTAGTCGCTCGGTCACATAGGGATGCGCACTGGGTGACGGATCAATGCCGGTGTACCGCGTGCCAAAGAGCAGCCCGCCGATGGCGATGCAGACGATCGGCAAAGAGATGGGCAATCGCCTGAGGGCGAGCGGCAACCAGGCAACCAAGGCGATAAGTATGCCGGTCCCGGTCAACAGAACGATGTAAGGATCCGGCGACCAGTCGATCACGTGCTGCCTCTCTTGGGCTCAGCACCCAACGCATGAGGACTGTGACGGCTCCAACAGTGTGGAAGCTCAAGCTGCAGCACGCCAATGCACCAGCGTCCTATTTCCGGGCCGCTCTAGGCAATCTGCCCGAAATGCCGTAGCCATCCGTTGCGACACGATAAACCGTGGATAGGCCGGTATGCTGTTGAACTCGAAGCGGTTCCTTGTCGTCACTACCCTCGTTGTTCCGCTGCTGATCGCCGCGCTGGGATTTTGGCAGATCCAGCGCGGTGAAGAGTACCGCGATTTCGTCTTCGAGCAGCGGGCAGCGCTCAAGGCACAGCTGGTCGAAATGTCGGCGCTGCCACCGCCCGAATTTTCAGCGATCAACACCAATATCCAGTTCTCGGCAGACGGCAACACTTACGTCGGCGATCTGGCGCTCGAGAAAATGCAGGAGGCCATTGGCGGGCTCGATCTCGTGCTGGCCGTGGCGGACTACCGCCAAGTCTTGCCGCCGATCGTTCTGTTCGGCGGCCTCGCCGCCTTTGGGCTTGGCCTCACGATACTTCTGACCGCGATCGTTCTCAGCAATGTCGGCAGGCGATCGCGGCGAGCGCTGCTGCAAGGGTTTTTGGCAGTGCGGCGGCTTCTGCCGGGAGCCTTGGTAGCCTTGGTTGTTGTAATTGCGCTGTCGACAGTCAGCGTTGTTCTGTTTGAAGTGGCGCCGCTGTTGCGCCTCGACAATCTGGGGCGCGGCCAAGCCTATGTCCTCGCCATCGGCGCAGGCCTTGGCGCGATTGCCCTCGTTACCGCCTGGCAGGCGTTGGCGCGTCTGCGCACGATCTCGCACCTCTTTGAAACAGAGCCCTACGTTCTGATCGCTCAGCCAATCGACCGCAATGCCGCACCCGGACTTTGGCAACTGGTCGAAGATGCTGCCCGTCACCTCGGAGCGCCTGTGCCTGATACGATCGCTGTCGGCGTGGCTGAAGGGCTCTTCGTCATCTCGAGCGCGGTGAAGTTGCTTCCAGACAATGTTGTCGTCGAGGGCAACACCCTTCACGTGCCGCTGGGACATCTGGTCTTCATGGAGCCGGACGAGGTCATGACCGTGATCGGCCATGAGTTGGCGCACTTCGCTGGCGAAGACACCGACTATAGTCAGAACTTTCTCCCTATCTATAGGAGCTTTTCGAGCTCAATCAACGCCGTCGCCGCTGCCGGCCGGGCACAAGACGGATCGCTGTCGTTTCTTGCTTCCCCGGCACTGGCGCTAGGCTATTTCGTTGCCGATCGCTTCCACTACGCGGTGCAGCATTGGAGCCGCGTGCGCGAGCTTCAAGCCGACGCCAAAAGCGCAACGCTGACGTCAGCCGATGCGGCAGGCCGCGCGCTGCTACGCCACAGCGCTATCTCCGGGCTCATCAACGACATCATCCAGTACTTGTGGGCCACCCCTGGTCAGGCACAGAATGATGTTGTCCAACTGCTCATAAGCGCGGCAGCCGAACGGGGCCTCGACGATCCATCAGGGCTTCTGGAAAGCTCGGTCGCCCATCCAGCCGATAGCCATCCCGACAACCGAAAGCGCCTCGCTGCCTTCCAATTTGCCGTGAGCTCCGAGCGGCTCGCGACAGCGGCCAAGCTGCCCCGCGATCCGGCCGGTCTATTCCAGTACTTTGCCGACCCGTATGCAATTTCCCGCACAGTAACCAACGGGCTGACGGAAGCGTCGCGGCAGGCGAACCAACATCACCAAGAGACTTTACAAGCTACGGCGCGTGCTGTCAGCGACGACGCTGTCGAGCTCTTCGAGAACACCACGCCCATCGCCATTTTGATGTTCGTTATCGCTATTCCGATGCTGGCCGCTGCGGCATGGACGGCGCTCTTTGGCCTGCCCGGCTTCGGCAGCGAGGCGATGATCCTCGTCATTGCCTTCGGGGTCTGCGGCGGAATCATTTTCCTGTTCGGACTGCAGGCGCTGCGACGCGCCAAGACCCCGTATCTGCGCCTCTTTCCCGATCGCGTCGAACATATCAACCTTGACCAGCCGATCTATTGGGGTGACCTGCGAGACCTTTCAGTGGTGAACCAAGCCGGCACAATGGTCACCACCTTCCTTCTTAAGCGACCGGCGCTGGCGCCGAAACGGGTCGGCTTCGGCGGGCGTGGACGGATTATTCTCAATGCTGGCGCCGGGGCCGTCACCATCCGCTCGGTGCCACCGCGGCACTATAGGGCCGCCGGCTATATCGACCTCATCACGCGCTACGCCGATGCGGCTGCGGCACGCAGTGCTTTGGCCCCGACTGCCGATCAATCGGCCTGACTTCAAGGTAGATCATGACCTCTCCCGATGCTCTCTTCCCCGACCGCGACATCAAGATCAAACGTACGGGCGTTTGGCCGGGCCTCTTTCGATATCTGGGAGCCTTGATGCTGATCGGCCTCGCCGTCTTCTTCGCCATCTGGCAGGGACCCGGCATTGTTGACGACTGGATGATCGCTCAAGATCCGGTCATCGTCGAAGACGCCCTGATCACCAATGGCGAATGCAGCATCAGCCGTGCCGTCTTCGTCGATTGCTCTGCCCATGTCAGCTATGAAGTTAAAGGCAAGGAGATCGAAAAAGACATCGAACTGATGTTCCTCGATTTCGGCTCCGGAGACTACGCTGTGGACGTCGTTCGCTCGGAAGCGCAGCCAGCCAAGGCTACGCTGTCGCTGGGCCTCGGCATGCTTTGGAACCGCACCATTACGGTCGCTGTCATCGTCGGTCTGCTTGCCGTTTTCGGCTTGGCGCTTTTTCGCTCAGGCCTCATCCAGGATCGCAATCGCCGCCTGGCGCGCCGCCCGTCCCGTTTGACGCCTGTTGCCGTGCCGGTGACGCAGATCAACAAGGTCGTGGGCGGCAGCGTGGTGCAGTATCAATATGGATTGGGCAAGAAACAGCAGCCGCTTTTGACCACCTCGCGCTTCCGCAAGAATGAAGGTCCTCTATGGCTGGGCAACGACGGCATGACGGCGCTGGCCGTCTTGCCGACAAATGCCAGCGTGCCGATCTTGCTCGACAATGATCTCGAGCGGCTCGACCTCTCCGCAAGCGAACGCGCCGAGGTTCAAGCCCGTCTCACGCCCCGTGAACCGGCCTAAAGTCCGCAACGAAGTGGAGAAAACTCGTGAGCCATAAGCGGTGTACAACTACCAGACCGTCATGGATGCGTCGGCTGTTCATAGCTGCGACTTCAGTCACTATAGGTCTCAGTGTAAGCGACGCGACTTCGGACCCAAATCGGGTCAGTAAGAGACGGACGTCTACATCTCGCCAAATGCTAGCATGACAGTACCACACTCGTAGCTGGGCATCGGGATCCTTCCCGGTTGATCAGATCAAGTCGCACGTTTATAGGTCGCTTACTCGACAGGACCCGGTGGAACTCCGGGTGGCTATTCCGGCCGCCAATCCGCCGGACCGCGCAAGGCTGTACGCGACAACGTGACCTCACAGGCACTGCGTGCACCGCGAGATTCCACATATGCAACTTTCCTCCCTGCGGCGCGACTGGGCCAGCAATCCTACACGCGAACTTCTGGCTGGCGCTGTCGCAACCTTTGCGCTGATCCCTGAAGTCATAGCCTTCTCCTTCGTGGCTGGCGTTGACCCGCAAGTCGGGCTCTTTGCGTCGTTCATCATCGGCATCACCATCGCTTTTGCCGGGGTCGACCGGCCATGATTTCCGCCGCCGCCGGATCGGTCGCATTGGTCGCGACTCCACTGGTCCATAGCCATGGCCTGCCCTACCTACTGGCGGCAGGCCTACTGGCTGGGTTGATCCAGGTGCTCTTCGGCATATTGCGCCTCGGGGTCCTGCTGCGTTTCGTTTCAAAGTCCGTGCGCACGGGCTTTGTTAACGCGCTGGCGATCCTGATCTTCGGGGCTCAGATGCCTCATATTCTTGGCGGCTCCTGGATGACTTACGTCGTGCTCGCAGCCGGCTTGGCCATCATCTACCTTGTCCCACGCTTAACGACGGCCATTCCCTCACCGCTGATCTGCATCCTTGTGCTGACTCTTATCTGCAGCGCACTGCAACTGCCGGTCGAGACGGTTGCCGACCTCGGCCACCTGCCGGATGGTCTACCTTGGTTCAACTGGCCTGCCGTGCCTCTAACCCTCGACACACTGCTGATCATCGGCGCACCGGCGCTTGCCATTGCTATGGTTGGGTTGCTCGAATCCATGATGACGGCCAGCGTCGTTGACGATTTGACCGACACGACGAGTTCGAAAAATCGCGAAAGCGCCGGGCTTGGCCTTGCCAATATCGCCTCGAGCCTGTTCGGCGGCATCGCCGGCTGCGGCATGATCGGTCAGACGGTTAGCAATGTGAAGTATGGTGGGCGTGGACGCCTGTCGACTTTGTTCGCCGGCGTTTTCCTGCTGGTCTTGATGGTGGCACTCAAGCCCTGGGTGTCACAGGTCCCGGTGGCAGCTCTGGTCGCAATAATGATCATGGTCTCCGTCGACACCTTCGACTGGTCATCGCTCCGCAGCGTGGTGATCCACCCAAAAATGAGCAGCGCCGTCATGGTAGTGACGGTTCTGGTGACCGTGTTCACCTCCAACCTGGCGCTAGGCGTCGCTGTCGGCGTGCTGCTGAGCGGCGTCTTCTTTGCTTCCAAAGTGTCACGTTTGATGAGGGTGGACTTGCATCGCGATGATGCTGAGGGCCGCATGGCCTATCGGGTCACCGGTCAGGTGTTTTTTGCTTCGGCAGATGCCTTCGTCGATGCTTTCGATATCGCCGCAGCCGATACATATTCGGTCGAGATCGACGTGTCCCACGCGCACTTCTGGGACATCACGGCAGTTGGCGCACTGGAGAAGGTGCTTCAGCGCTATCGGGCGCACGACATCATGGTGTTGGTCACGGGCTTGAACGCGGCGAGCTCGACGCTGATCGATCAGCTGGAAGCAACCGAACGGGTCGCCTGATAAGACTTGGTTTTCGGCGTGCTGCTGTACCGGCCAGGGCCGGCATGGCGAAGCCGGATGTCTGCTTTCGGCGAAAACCTGCACAGCGCAGACCTGTCATCGGACACCCTTCTGGAGCTACATCGGCCAGATCAACATCAGCATTGGAACGGCCACGAGCACCACCAAGATCGACAACGGCAGACCGAGCCGCCAGTAATCACCAAACCGATAGCCGCCTGGTCCCATCACCAGCGTGTTGCACTGATGGCCTATCGGGGTCAGAAAATCCGAGCCGGCTCCGATCGCCACCGCCATCAGGAAGGCTTCGGGCTGATAGCCCAGTCCAGACGCAAAGGTTGCGGCAATGGGCGCCATGACCAGAACAGTCGCTGCATTGTTGAGAAATGGCGTGACCGCCATGGCGGCGACCATGATCAGGGCCAATGCGCCATAGGCCGGCAGAACGCTTGCGGTACTGGAAAGCCAATCGGCAATTAGGTCCGTGGCGCCGGTCGTGCGCAGCGAGTCGCTGACCGGGATAAGGGCGGCAAGCATGATCAGGATGGGCGCGTCGAGGTGAGAATAGACCTCACGGATAGGGACGGTTCGAGTCAGCACCATGGCGACTGCTGCCGCAAAGAACGCGAGCGGCACTGGCACTAAACCCAACGCAGTGCTTCCCATGGCGATCGCGAGGATAACGACCGGCACCAAGCGATTGCGGAAGCTGCCGAGTTTGAGATTACGCTCGACCAACGGCAAGCAGTCCCACTGCCGCAGCAGTTCCGGCAGCTCGGCAAGATCGCCGCGAAGGACGATCACGTCGCCATTCCGGAATTTGATTTCGCCAAGCCGCTCGGTGAAGCGGCTGTCGCGCCGGCTTACGGCAAGCAGGTTCAGCCCTGTCATGTCGAACAAACTGAGTTCGCGTGCGCTGCGACCGATCAGGCTTGAATGTTCGCCAACGATCGCCTCGACCACGCCCGTTTCGACGGCCGCCGCCTCGGCATCTCGCCGTTCCGAGAAGGCCAAGCCACCTTGCGCAACGATCTGATCGAGCGCATCTGGTTCACCCTCGATCAGCAGCGTCTCGCCTTCCTTGATCGTGGCATCTGGGAGAGACAGGCGGCGTTTCCCCGCTTCCGACAGAATGCCGATGATCATGGCCTGTCCGCCACCAAGCTGCTGCACTTCGGCAACGGTTTTTCCAATGCTGCCCGACCCGGCAGGCACATGAACTTCTGTGGTGTAGTTCTTGATTTCGATGGCGCGATCCATCGAGCTCGTCTCTTGTGCACGCTCGGGCAGCAATCTGTAGCAAAGGGCCAGAAAGACGATTCCCACTGCCGCCAGTGCAGCCCCCACGGGAGTGAAGTCGAACATGGTGAACGGCACGCCGGTCAGTTCTTCGCGGACACGGGAAACAATGATGTTCGGCGACGTGCCTATCTGCGTCATCAGGCCACCCAGCAGCGACCCGAAGGACATGGGCATCAGGAACAGCGAAGGCGAAACGCCGGAGCGGCGTGCCATCTGGAAGGCGATCGGGATCATGATTGCGAGCGCGCCGATATTCTTGATGAAGGCCGAGAGGACGGTCACGACCAGGACAAGCAAGATGAGCTGCGCCCGCGGCGTGCTGATGTTGGGCGCAAAGCGCCGAACCGCCACCTCCATCACACCTGATCGTGCCACGCCTGCACTGACCACCAGGGCACTGCCGACGATGACGACGATGTCGTCTGAAAGTCCGGAGAAGGCGTCTTCCGGAGCCACAACGCCCGCAGCGACCGCGGCGAGCAGGGCCCCTGCTGCGACAAGATCATACCGCCATCGACCCCACACAAAAGCGATCATCATCAACAAGATAATGCCAAAGGCGAGTAGCTGTGGGGTGGTCATAAAGGGCTCCAGATCATCCACGCAACGTTGCTGGAGACCAAAAAGCTACCGGCCGTCTTGCCATTATTTTTGGATGTTTAAAGGTGATGAGCAACCTTCATTCAGATCGCGACTTCGACAGATGAGTTTGGCTGACATGCTCAGCAAATCCGAGCCGCCGAGTGCACCATGTCCGATGTCATACTGCCCGTAGCCACCCCGTCGCTGCCGACCAATTCGGTCGAGGCGACCAATGTCATGATCCACTACTATCGCGCCGAGATGACGCGGATGAACGCGTGGCGGGCACGTCTTGATCTCACCAGCAATTGGGCAATCACCGTGGTTGCCGGTCTCCTGTCAGTCACTCTGTCGAACCCGAGCGCCCACCATGGCCTCACCCTCTTTGCCATGGTGATCATCTTGCTGATGCTTTATGTCGAAGCGCGGCGTTACAGGTTCTATGATGTCTATCGGATGCGCGTCCGCCAGTTCGAACGCCACTATTTTGGACAGTTCTTCCAGGCAGATCCGCAAGGCGGGCCGGAACCCTGGCTCATGATGTTGGCGCAGGATCTGCGGCACCCAAAGTTCCGGATTACCCTGGCGCTCGCCTTACGCCGGCGGCTGCGGCGCAACTATGTCTGGATGTTCCTCATCCTGCTGCTTGCCTGGTTCTTAAAACTTGCCTCCCCGGATCTGCAGGACGGTGCACCGCTCGATCCTTCGAGATCACTTCAGACCATCGTCGACCACGCCGCCATTGGCCCTGTCCCAGGCTGGGCAGTGCTCGCCGGGGTCGTCGCCATCTACATTGGTTTCGCGATCGCCTGCTTCCGCATCAAGGACCGGAGTGCCGACGAAGTGCATGTTTAACTGGCTGCCGTGTTCGGGTGGGAAGCAGAGAGACCTCTTTTAGGGTACGTTTGCCGTAAGCGGACGGTTTGTTGACGACTAAGGATAACCGGAAACCAAGGTGCGTGGGACATACACAGCCACATTTCCCGATGGCCCGCTGACCGTGCAATTGGCACGTTTTGTTACAGGGGGCCGAGTTCCATTTATGACGGTGGGCACCTTTGCGACGCTCAGCGAAGCGAGTTCGGCAGGTCTTGCAGCCTTGAAGGCTATCATCGATCAGCCAGAAGCTGCAGGCTTCCTCCTTTTAGACGAGCGTGGCTGGGAGGTGGGCAACTGGACCTACTGGGATCAAGTTGCAATTGAGCTACTAGGCGATTGATCATGTCGTCAGCGAGGACGCCACCAATCGGCGGCTTCAGCAACCGACTGGAAGGGTAGTTCCCCTGCAGATACTGAGATGAGACCTCCATCCTGATAGGCAACGAGCAGGAAGGATGCCAAGCTGGCTCCACTCTCAACGTCACGGACTGCGCATTCAATTTGCTGCGCTAGTTGAGGTGCTGTATCAGCGACGACAAGATAGTGCTCCAGCACATCGCCATACAGCAGTTCAGACTGCGTCATCATATCCTCAGCTTCACCCGTTGCCGAGGTAACGTGCTGCACGCTGTCAACCGTGACTTTCCAGACTTGTAGGCGACTGGCTTCGATATGTTCAATTATTCCCGTAACAGCCCGGTGTAGGTATCGCATGGTTTAATTCCTGCCCAGTTCGAAACATCATGGCATACTGCTACAACCATTGACGGCTGCTACCTCGGGTTGCTGCACGCCTATTGCAATTGGCAACGTGCCTGAATGTAGAGCTTCCGCAATGGGGTAGGCAGGAGACCAGCGGCTTCGGGGTGGGATGCAGTCGGGCGTATCAGCTAAATATTGGCCGAAGCACTCTTTAAGCCGAAGCTATTATTGTAGGTACTTGCGTTTCCGGAAGAACCGCTCCTCAGCTTCCTTCTCCTTGCGCCTACTCCAGAACAAAAACGCCGAAATTCCAGCCATGAAGGCGCCCAGGCCGAAAAACGCCAGTATGGTAACGCCGAACCATAACGGCTTCTCCGAGCGTAGAATGAGTTCCCGAGAGTAGCGCTTGAGAGCGAAAACTTCGTCCGAGAGCAAGCCATGTACCGCATATCCGAATAGCAAAATGGCCATGCCTAAGAACAACAAGCCGCCACGCATGACGTCTCCTCGGTCACTGTCTCAACAATTAACGAACGGGTACTCTATCGCAATCACCAGCGAGCGATTGTGTTAATGACCGCTTTCGACCGTACGGAACAATAGGTTTAACGTCCGAAATGGGGTCGGCATCTGCCGCTGTTGAGCCTGCCATATTCGTTTCCTTCCCGGCCGCTTCGGCCGACGGAGAAATGTAATGGGTATCTCACAATACGACCCTGCTGCTACAGGGAGACCTGCTTGGAATGCCGGCAGGCAAATCGGCGCCAAACGCGCATTGAAGATCAGACAAATCTGGTCAGTCCGCTTCTTCCTCGACCGAGAGGGAAGGATGAGGGACAGAGCACTTTTTGACCTTGCGATCGACAGCAAGCTTCGAGGCTGCGATCTGGTGAAGATCAAGATCGGCACACTCGTGGCTGGACCTGATATTCGCTCGCGATCGATGCTGATCCAGCAGAAGACAGGCAGACCCGTACAGTTCGAGATCACTGCTGACACAAGGGCCAGTCTGCTTGCCTGGCTCGAGCGACGCGGCGGCACTATCGACGACTTTGCCTTCCCCAGCCTGCCCGATGGCCACTTGAGCACCCGCCAAATATGCAAGGCTGGTGGACGAGTGGGTCACGGCTATCGGATTGGCACCTGAGGAGTACGGCACCCATTTTCTGCGCCGAACCAAGGCGTCGCTCATCTATAAGGCGACAGGCAACCTTCGAGCCATTCAGATACTGCTTGGCCATAGCAAGATCGAGAACACAGTTCGTTACCTTGGCGTGGATGTTGACGACGCTTTGTCGTTGTCAGAGGCAACAGAAATCTGAGCAAAGAGACTTCGCCGGCAGCCGTTCGTGGTCCGTCGGCGAAGCGCCACATTACTGCTGGTTTGGCCCTCGTGGCGGTTCCTGAAAGCTGCCATCTCCAGCCGGTCCACCGAGGTAGGCTCGTCAAAGCCGCGTCTCGACATACGTTTTCACAAGTTTGAGGTTTCACTTGGCGGCAAGACGTGTGCGAAACATAGGTTGCCTTAATTGATCCTGCCTTTGCACGGAGCATTTAAGTGCGACGGTCCCAGTCATAGGATGATATGGCTGGGTCATATCGTTAAAGTGCTGCAGTCAGCTCCAAGTTCATGTCCAAAGCAAAACCTGCCGCCAGCAGATCCTACTACCAAATTGTCAGTGAGGCATTGCAAGCAAACATCGAAAGCGGCAATTTGCCTGCCGGTACGCGCTTGCTGGTCTCAGCAGTTGCCGACCGATTGCGGGTCAGCCGCCCACCCGTCAAGCGTGCTCTCGATCTTCTTGCCGCAGAAGGGCTGATCGCTCCCTTGAGCTCACAAGGGTATGTGGTCGGCGCCGCGAACGCACAGAGCGACCCGGTTAGGACTAACCTCCACGGTCTCTTGCTTCAACTACCTCCGGAGCTCGGTAGCAACCAAGGGCAGGTTAGCTGGGAGCGCATCTTTGCGGCCGTCGAGTCAGATATTCTGAATTGCATTCCCTTCGGTACATTCCAAATTTCCGAAGCCGGCATCGGCGACTATTTCGACGTCAGCCGCACGGTCGTGCGCGATGTGCTCTCGCGCCTCGATGCGCGCGGCCTGATCGGCAAGGACCGCAGTTCGCATTGGATCGCCGGCCCCTTCGGCGCCCGCATGCTGGATAATGCCCACGAAGTCCGCCGGCTGCTTGAGCCGGGCGCGCTGGTGGCCGCCCAACCGCAACTTGAGACCGCCATGCTGATCGAGGCGCGAGCGGCCATCGATGCCGTGCTTACCGGCAACGCAGCCCTCTCGTCGAAAACCCTTGAAGAGCTCGAAACCGATCTGCATGTCACTGCCCTGCGCACCCAGCGCAACAACTACCTTCAGCTAGCGGTGCAGCTCACCCAGATTTCGCTCGTGATCAACCGTCTATTCGACAACTATATCGGCATCCACCAGAGCGACGACATGCTGCGCGAGCACGCTTTGGTCTTCGATCATCTGCTGCTCGGAGATGGCGCAGGTGCCGCGGTTGCCCTCGGCCATCATCTGGACGCCGAACACGTAAGGACCCGTGCCAGGCTCAAGGTGCTTTCGGTTTTCGATGCCGCCGAAATCGCCCCCTACCTCACCCGCATTCACTAGCGAGCCGCACGTGTCCCAGCCTCTCAAGCTTCGCGTCATTGCCCGCAGCGAAGTCGTACCCCGCGCCGTCATGGAACAGGCAGCACACGATCTTCCGTTCGAGATCGAGTTCGAGTTGATCGATAGCGTCGCTGGCCTGCAGCGCGTCGTTACCAGCCCTCACACCTTCGATGTCTACCATCAGTGGCACACCGCCGATCTGATCTGGACTGCCCGCGCCATCCAGGCCATCGATCTGAGCCGCATCGAAAATGGCCAACTCCTGAAGCAACAGGCCCTTGCTCGCCGTGCAGATTCGCGCGCCTTTGGCTCGGTGTTCAACCAGCTGTTCGTGCAGCCCTCCGGCGCCCTGGGCCCCGTGCCCACCGAGCAAATCGTGATGCTGCCGCTTCAGCACGGCGTCGACACATTCGCCTTCCTGCCCTCCGCACTCAAGGAGTGGCCCGCCGGCACACCGCACAGCTGGGGCTGGATGCTGGACAGGCGCCTCCATGGCCGCGTCGCTATAATGAGCGAGCCGGTGCTCGGCATGATCGAAGCCGCACTTGCCGTGGAAGCCTCCGAAGGCATGACCTTTGCCGATGTCGGCAATCTCTCGATCGAGGAGATCGACATCGTCGCCGACATCCTCCTGCGCAAGAAGAAATTGGGTCACTTCAAGACCATCTGGAGCAATCACCACGAAGCAGCGCGCTCCATGCAGCGCGGAACGGTGCTCCAGTCGATGTTCTCCCCCGCCATCGCAACACTGCGCAGCCAGGGCCTGCCGGTCGTGCTTGCCGTGCCCCAAGAAGGCTACCGCGGCTGGCACGTCGATCTCTGCATCTCCTTCGCCGCGCAGGGCGAACAGCTGGAAGCCGCGTACGCTTATCTCAACTGGTGGATGAACGGCAAAGGCGGCGCCATCACCACAAGGCAAGGCTATTATTTCGTCTCGCCCGAACTGGTGCGCCCTCATCTCAGCACTGCCGAATGGGACTATTGGTACGCTGGGAAGCCCGCTGCCGAAATCCTCAACAGCCCTGCCGGCGAACCCAGCGTTGCCGTTGGCGAGATCCGCGAAGGTGGCTCCTACCTTGAGCGTATGTCCCGCGTCCGTGTGTGGAACGTCTTTATGGACGAGCACACTTATCTGGTGCGCCGCTGGCGCGAGTTCCTCGAAGCCTGAAAAAGCGGCGACAGCCGGCTGGAAGCCAACGGTCGCCGCCAGTGATCGCCTGTGGATAGAGGGGGTCAGTGCCTCAGGCGGAACGTAACTGGGCCGTGCGTGCCGCATCGACCTGACCAGCGGAAATCGCCACGCCGTAGTCTTTTTCCGCAGCCTCAGAGGACACCAAACCTTCAAGCACATCGAACAGCACAGATGCTGGATCGCGCTCGCGTGGATTGCCATAGCCACCGCCGCTCGGCCCGCGCGAAACCAGATGATCGCCAGCCTTGATCTTGTGATACGGCACCTTGGACACGAGATCTGTCTCCCCGCCCGCCTTGTGCAGCAATTTCAGCGACGCCGTATGGCCGTCCTCGCCGCCGTCATATCCCCAGGGCCGGTATTTGTGCCCGTCCCCTTCCACCGAAAATGCACCATCGGCGAGAAAGGTGAATTCGCGCACCGTACCGATGCCGCCACGATTGCGCCCTGCCGCCGTCGCGTCATTGCGCAGCTCGTAGCGGTCCACGCGGATCGGCAAGTGCGACTCAATATCCTCGATCGGATTGTTGCGGGTGTTGGCGAACAGGGTATCCACCGCATCCATTCCGTCCGAGCCATAGCGACCGCCATAGCTGCCTTCGAGAATTTCCATATGCACCCACTGCTTGCCCTCTTCCATGCCGGAAAAGGCCACGACCCGCAGGTTTCCGATACCCGCCGAAACCTGCTGCGGCACTGCCTGTGACAACGCTTTCATCACCGTGTCGGCCAAGGCATTGCCGGGGCAGAAACGGGCGATAACCGGCGCCGGGAAGATCGGGTTGGCAAGCGTGCCGCGCGGCGCGACAATGGTAATTGGCCGTATCAGTCCCTCGTTTTGCGGAATGCTGCCATAGGTCACGCTATCAAGAAGGATCGAGCGCAGCGTCAGCCAGATTGAAATATCGACCGTACCCACCAGTGGCATGTTGATCGGACGATCCGGGATCTGCGGCGCCGTCCCGGTCAGATCGACGGTAATGCTATCACCCGCAACCTTGAGCGTCACCGCGATCGGCAGGTCCTTACGCGCCGCATCCGCATCGTCGAGGAAGCCGTCGATAAAGGTCCTGGCCGCGTATTCGCCATCCGGCAGCGCCGCGATGGCGTCGCGCATCAGCCGTTCGGAGTAATCGAGCAGATCCTCAAAGGCGTCCATCACTGTCTTAAGGCTGTACTGGTTGACCAGCGCCAGGAACCGCTCCGCGCCGATCTGGGCCGTCTGCACCTGCGCTTCCATGTCGCCCACGACCAGCGCCGAGGCGCGGATATTGTCACGCAGGATCGACCATACCGCCTCGTTGCGCCTGCCGGCATCGACCACTTTGATGGCCTTGAATTGCAGGCCCTCGGCATAGGCGTCGACCGCATCGACGATGCCGGTACTCCCCGGCGTCGACGCGCCGATATCGAGGTGGTGCGCCGTGGTAACGGAAAACCCGATCAGCTCCTCGCCCAGAAATACCGGTACCGCGAAGCCCACGTCAGGGCCATGGCTGGCGCCACCATAGGGGTCGTTGTGCATGATGACATCGCCGGGCCGCAGCGTTTCGCCGCGCGTTTCCATCTGCTTCAAAATCCCGCGCACATAGCCCGGAATTGGACCCGATTGCAGCGGCGTCGACATCTTGCATTCGCACATCTGCCTTCCGGTGGCATCGGTCAGCGCCGTACCGAAATCCTCGCTTTCGCGGATGATCGAGGAATAGCTCATGCGCATGAGTTTGTGGCCCATTTCGATGGCAATATTTTCGAGCGCGCCTTGGATTACGGCGCCGGTAACGGGATCGACGCGGGTCGGTGCTGCAGCAGCAGTTGCGGTCAGGTTCTGGCTCATGCGACCTCTCCCAAGGTGATGATGATGCTTCCCGATGCGTCGACCACGGCGCTGGTGGCTGGCGGCATGACGGTGGTGGAGTCCTTTTGAAGAATGATGGCAGGTCCGACAAAAGCTTCGCCAACCGGCAGCGCCGTGCGGCGATACACCGGTGTCTCGAAGGTCTTGAGCTCGCCCCCGACCCGGAAAACGCTAGGTCCGGTACGCACCAGCGCCTCGGCCAGCGTCCCGCCCTTCGGCGCCTGCAGCTTGTCGATCTTGGGCATGCGGCCGATGCCGCTCACCCGCAGATTGACGATTTCGATCGGGCTAGCCTTGAATGCATGACCATACTCGGCGGCATGCGCCCGGTGGAACGCCTCGAACGTCTCCTGCATCCCCGCCTCGGTGACCTCGCCCTCGGGAAAGACGATGTTGAGCTCGTAGCCCTGCCCCACATAACGCAGGTCGCCGATCCGCTGGAACGACACGTCCTCGTCCGCGATCTTGTCGGCCGCAAACTGGGCGGAAAGCTCCGTTTCCATTGCTGCGATGTCGCTGTTGAGACGCCCGAGGTCCACCCCCCCGACACCTGGAACTGTGTTCGGGTCAGGTCGTATTTGAGATCGGTGGTCAAAAGCCCCATGGCCGATGTGATGCCAGGGAATGGCGGCACGATCACCGTCGGAATGTCGAGCATGCGGGCCACTTCCACTCCGTGCAACGGCCCGGCCCCACCAAACGCCACCAGCGCAAAGCTGCGCGGATCGATGCCCTTCTGCACCGTGCGAGAGCGGATGGCATTGGCCATATTGGCATTGATGATAGTTAAAATACCTTCGGCCGTCTCGTTGACCGGCATGCCCAACCGCTCGGCCAACCCGCGCACCACCGTGTCCGACGCTTGTTTGTCGAGCGTCATGCCACCGCCCAAAAGTCCTGCGCCGCCAGACGGCCAAGCACCAGATTGGCGTCCGTCACGGTCGGCTCGGTGCCGCCTCGCCCATAGGCCGCGGGCCCCGGCACAGCGCCAGCCGATTGCGGACCGACGCGGAAGGCGCCACCGCGGTCGATATGGGCGATCGATCCGCCACCTGCGCCGATGGTGTGGATATCGATCATCGGCGTCAGCAGCGGAAAACCGGCGATCGAGGTCGAACGCGCATCGGTTTCGGCAAAAACGCCATCGACGATGATGCCGATATCCGCGCTGGTGCCGCCAATGTCGAAAGTGATGAGACGGTTGAAATTGGTGAGGTCGCCGATCCACTTGCCGCCTAGAACGCCAGCGGCAAGGCCGCTCAAAAGCGTCAGCGTCGGCTTTTCAACCACCATCTTCGTGGTCGCGACGCCGCCATTAGAGGCCATTATGCGCAGGTCTCCCTGGACACCGATCTCGCGCAAGGCATTATCGAGATTGTCGATATAGCGATCGACCTTGGGCCCGATAAATGCCGCCAAAGCTGCGGTCGTAAAGCGCTCGAACTCGCGAAATTGCGGCGCGATGAACGAGGACGTGGTGACGAAAGCGTCGGGCATCACCTCCTGCACGATCGCCTTGGCCTCAAGCTCATGCGCCGGGTTGAGGTATGAAAAGAGGAAGCAGATCGCCACGGATTCAACGCCTTCGGCCCGCAGCTCTTCTGCAGCCCGACGCACCCCGTCGCGATCCAGCGGCTCGTGCTCTGCCCCGGTTGGCGGCACCAGGCGCCCACCGACAGTCTTGCGGAACTGACGGCGCACCAGCGGACGATGCTGCCAGGGCAGTTCCTGGATGATCGAATAATGCTCGACGCGCTGGTGACGGCCGATATGGATAATATCGCGGAAGCCTTCATTGGTGATGAGGCCGGCCTTGGCGCCTTTGTTCTCAAGCACCGAATTGGTCGCAGTCGTCGTGCCGTGAAACACATAATCGATGCTGGACGGGGCGACATTGTTGGCCGCACAGAGCTCGGTAATGCCCGTCATCACCCCGCGCGAGGGGTCGTCGGGCGTCGTAGACACCTTGTGGATGGCGATATCGCCACTGGTCATGTCGCAATAGACCAGGTCGGTAAATGTGCCGCCGACATCGACGCCGATGGTTTTCATCAAAGCTCTCCGCAACCCAATTTTGCCCAAGCGTTACGGTACTATGGATTCATAGTCCATATTTATGATGTGAGATTTTTAGAAGTTAGGCTTGCCGATTTTGCCAGAGTTACCCGTACACCATCGTCCAGTTCATGCTGCTTGGAAATGCGTCTAAGTCTGCCGCTATTATAAGCTCTGTGGACACAACCTGGGCAAGGTGGCGGATTAGGCGAACATTCCGTCGCGAACCTGGAAAAACACAGTTGACGCGCCGCAGGAAAGACGCTGTGAATTGTGGAATATGTATACCAGTGGCGGAAGCTTCTGGTTTGGAAGGGAACGAGGACAATGGGAAAAATTACAAAGCTCGCGGGTGCCACATTGGCACTGGGCCTGATGACGGCAGGCGCCGCTCACGCACAGGACGCCCTTGCGGCGGCACAGGCAGATCTCGAGAAATATACCGGTATTCCAACATTTACCGCGCCGGGCGAGTCATTCGACGCCAAGGCCTGTATGGCCGACAAGCGCATCCTTTCGGTGCCCGCATCAAGCGCTGTTCCCTTTGTCGCCACTATCGCCAACGCCATGTCGGCCATCGCGAAGGATGTCGGCTTTGAGTTCCAGATCTGGGAAAACCAGGGTCAGCCGACCCAGTGGGTGCAGGGCATCGAATACGGTGTCACCAACAAGTTCGACCTGATCGACCTTCTGGCGGGCGCCGATCCGCGCGTCCTCACCACCCAGATCAAGAGTGCCCGTGACGCTGGCGCCATCGTCACTGCATCTCACCTCACCGGCTTCGAGCAGGATGTTCCGGGCGGCCTCACCGCCTCGATCCCGATCGACTACAAGCAGGCTGGCAAGCTTTTTGGCTGAATGGGCCATCACCAAGACCGAGGGTAAGGCCAACGCTCTGGTACTGGTTACCAATGAAGTGCTTTCCACCGACTCCATGATGGCCGGCATCGAAGAAGTCTTTGCCGAACATCCCGAAAGCAAGTTCACCACCGTCAACGTCTCCATTCCTGACTGGGCCACCAAAATCCAGTCCAATGTGCAGTCCGCGATCATCGCCGATCCCACCATCAACTACATCCTGCCCATCTATGACGGCATGAACCAGTTCGTGGTCCCCGCCCTTACCATCACCGGCGCGTCCGATCGCGTGAAGATCGCCACCTTTAACGGCACCCCGTTCGTGCTCGATATGATCCAGAACGGTCAGGTCGAAATGGATGTCGGCGAAAACCTCGACTGGATTGCCTACGGTATGCTCGACGCGCAGATGCGCCTGGTATGCGACCTTGCACCAGTGACCGATCCAAAGATCCCCCTCTTGGTCTTTGATGCCGAAAACGCTGCCACGGCCGGCACCCCGGCTGAAACCTCCAAGGGTTACGGCGATGCCTATGTTGCCGGCTACAAGGAGCTGTGGCAGCTTTGACGCTTCCCTCCCCCACACCGAGCGGGTCGCCTCACGGCGGCCCGGACAGCGCTGTACGTGTTGAAGGCCTATCCAAACACTTCGGAACCACGCGCGTGCTGTCCGACGTCACCTTGGATGTCGCGCGCGGAGAGGTGCATGGCCTGCTTGGTCAAAACGGTTCGGGCAAGTCTACGCTGATCAAGATCCTTGCCGGCTTCCACGCGCCCGACACGGGCGCCCGCCTCTTCGTCGGTGGCCAACCGGTGACCCTGCCGCTGCCAGCCGGCGAATTCCGCAAGCTCGGCATTGCCTTCGTGCACCAGCACCTCGGCCTTATTCCCTCCATGACGGTGCTCGAAAACCTGCTCGTTGGTGAACACGCGACCGAGTCGCGCTGGCGCATCGATTGGCGCGGTCAGGCCCGGCGTGCGAAAGGCTTGTTCGCGCGCTTTGGCCTGTCCCTTGATCCCGCCGCGCCCGTCGAACAGCTGAGTTCGGTGGAACGCGCTCTTCTTGCCATCCTGCGCGCCTTCGATCAGCTCGAACAGGCACAGGGCACACTGACCAATCTGCTGATCCTCGACGAGCCTACCCCCTTCCTGCCAGCCAAGGATGTCGGTCGGCTGTTTGATCTCGTCCGCGCCATCGTCGCGCAGGGCGCAAGCGTCATCTTCGTCTCCCATGATATCGACGAAGTCAGCGAAATCACCGATCGCGTCACCGTGCTGCGCGATGGTCAAGTGGCCGGTTCGCTTGATACCCGCTCCGCAGCAAAATCTCAGATCATCGAACTGATTGTCGGCCGTTCCGTGGATCTCGCGGCGATGCGCCCGCCGGCTCGCACGTTTGGTGATGAAGTCGCCATCATCACCGGCCTGCGCGGCGGTGCTGTCAAAGACTTTTCCCTGCGCGTCCGTGCTGGTGAAGTCGTTGGCCTCACCGGCCTCATTGGCTCGGGCTATGACGATGTGGTCAGCCTCTGCTTTGGGGCCGAACAGGCTCAGGCCGGCTTTCTCACCCTTTCCGGCACCGAGCGCGATCTGAGTCAGGCCACCCCCACCAGTCTGTAAAAGACGGCATTGTCTTCATCCCGGGCGATAGGCTCGCAGCCGGCGTCGTGCCGACTCTCAGCGTCGCCGACAACGCAACGCTCCCCATTCTCTCACAATTCGGCGGCGGCCGGCTGATGTCGCGCCGCGCCATGCGCGATCATGCGGCAAAGCTCAACACAGCCTTCGACGTCCGTCCCGCCGACCCCACAGCATTGATGAGCGCGCCTCTCCGGCGGCAACCAGCAAAAGGTGGTGCTCGCCAAGTGGTTTCAGCTCGATCCCAAACTGGTGCTGCTCGAAGAGCCGACGCAAGGTGTCGATATCGGCGCGCGTGAGCAGGTCTTCGGCGAAATCCGCCGCATGGCCGACCAGGGCGCCGCGATTATCTGCGCCAGCTCCGATCATGAGCAGCTGGCCGCCATCTGCAACCGCGTCGTCGTCCTCGGCCGTGGCCGGCAGGTCGCCGAACTCGAGGGCGCTGCCATTTCCAAATCGGCCATCGCCGAAAGCTGTTACATAACCGAAAAAGCCGGAGCCACGCTGTCATGACCCAAATCTCAGCGCCTCCCGCTGCCGGCCAGAAAAAGCAATGGGTCGAATGGGGCGAGCGCTATGGCCTTGTCATCGCCTGGCTCGTCGTCATCGTCTTCTTCAGCATCCTGCGGCCAACGACATTCTTCAGCTGGGCCAATTTTTCGACCATCTTTGGCTCCCAGGCCGTCCTGGTCGTCCTGACACTCGGTCTCATCGTCCCGCTCACTGCCGGCGACTATGACCTTTCCATTGCCGGCAACTTGACGCTGAGCGCCATGGTCATCGCCGTCCTCAACGTCTATTTCGGCTGGCCCATCGCCGCAGCCGCGCTCGCCGCGGTGGCTACCGGTATCGTCATTGGCGCGGTGAACGCGGCGATCGTCCTCTATTTCCGCATCAATTCGTTGATCGTGACCCTTGGCATGGGCACCTTCCTCCACGGCATCACGCTTTGGATTTCTAATTCCAACACCATCAGCGGCATCGACTTCGCCATCACCAATGCGGTGATCGTCACCCGCCTCTTCGGCATCCCCCTCGCCTTCTACTACGCCTTGGTGATTGCCGCGATCATCTGGTACGTCTTCACCTTCACGGCCGCGGGGCAGCGCCTGCTGTTTGTTGGCCGTGGCCGCGAAGTTGCGCGCCTATCCGGCATCCGCGTCGATCAAGTGCGGGCTGCGACCTTTCTGGTGTCGGGTGGGCTTGGCGGCGTCGCCGGCGTCCTCGCCGTCGGCTCGCTCGGCGCCGCCGACCCCAATTCCGGCCTGACCTACCTGCTCCCCGCCTTCGCCGCGGCCTTCCTCGGCGCCACCAGCATCACGCCCGGCCGCTTCAACCCGGTCGGCTCGGTGATAGCCGTCTATTTCCTCGTCACCGGCATTACCGGCCTCTCGATCCTCGGCATCAGCACCTTTGTGCAGGACCTCTTCTACGGCGGCGCGCTGGTGATCGCCGTCTGTCTCTCCCAACTCGTGCGCGGCCGCCAGGAGCAGCAATCGTGACCTCCATTACCATCGACCTGGCTCTCGTTGAATCCATGATCATGGAAATGGGTGCCATCGGCGCCCATAGCGGCACCGGCGTCTGGCGCACCGTCTATTCGCCGGAATGGGTTGAGGCCAACGACCTTTATGCCCGATGGCTGGAAGACGCAGGACTCACGGTCAGCCGCGACGCGGTGGGCAATGTCTGGGGCAAGCTCGAAGGCACCGCAGGCGGTGCCTCCATCGTCTCCGGCTCCCACATCGATACGCAATGCCCCGGCGGCCGTTATGACGGCACTTTGGGCGCCCTAAGCGCCCTCATCGCTCTGCGGGTATTGAAAGCCCAGTTCGGCCAACCTAAGCGCACGCTCGAAGCCGTTTCGCTCTGCGAAGAAGAAGGCAGCCGTTTCCCTACCGCCAACTTTTGGGGCTCACGCGCTATCACCGGCGCCATCCAGCAGGGCGACGCCGACAACACCCTCGGCTTTGACGGCACCTCCATCGCCCAAGCCATGCGCGACGTCGGCCTAGACCCCAGCATTGTTGCCTCTGCCCAACGCCACGACATCGAAAGCTTCGTCGAACTGCATATTGAGCAGGGCCCGATCCTAGAGCACGCCGACCTGCCGGTCGCGGTTGTCAGCGCCATTACCGGCCTGCGCCACTACCGCGTCAAACTGACCGGCGAGCAGAACCATGCCGGCGCTTTCCCAATGGATCTGCGCCGCGATCCGATGGCCGGCTTTCTCGAAATCGGCAGCGGCGTCATCAACACCGCCCACCGTCTCGGCCGTCCCGCCGTCACCACCATTGGCCGCGCAGAAGTCTTCCCCAATGGCGCGGCCGTCGTGCCACGCGAAGTCCACTTCACCATTGACGTCCGTCATCCCGATCCAAAACAGGGCGAAGAGCTTTATAAGCTCCATGAAAAGCTGATGCGCGAAGTCGCCTCTCGCCGTGGCCTCGAGATCGAATGGGAAATCGGCATCGACAAGGTCCCCTGCCTCAGCGACCCCAGTCTCGTCGCAACCTTCCGCGACGCCGCCGCCGATCAGGGTGTGCCAACCCTCACGATGGCCAGCGGGGCTGGGCATGACACCCAGCAGATGGCCAAGATTGCGAAGACGGTAATGATCTTCGTGCGCTCGGAAAAAGGCCGCAGCCACACGCCTGAAGAATTCTCGACTGTCGACGACATTGTCGCTGGTATCAAAGTACTCGCGGCTGGCCTTCACAAGCTTGCTTACTGATCCTTCAAGGACCGCCTCTATCTTTGGCCTTACACCAACAAGGCTGCACTGCCTTGAAAGCAGACGCTGAAATGGGCAGTTGTTCGGCAACGGCGAGAATGTTCTGAGCTGTCGGGCAACGCATTTCTTCAGGCAATCGGTGGGGTTGTTATCGTGATCAATGGAAGCGGGCAGATCATCGCCCTGGCCGGTGCTACAGGGGATCTAGGGCGCCGGATAGCCAATGCACTTACTGCACGGGGTGCGACAGTGCGCGCCTTGCTGCGCACCGGTACTCCCGAAGGCAAACTAGCGGCGGTACGTCGAAGCGGAGCTACGCCCGTTGTGGTAGACTTCGACAACTCCACCGCTCTTCAAGAAGCCTGCACTGGCGCCGCCTGCGTCGTTTCGGTGCTCAACGGCCTAGAACCGGTCATTATTGGCGTACAGACACAGTTGTTGCAAGCAGCGGTTTCGGCCGGTGTGCCGCGCTTCATGCCGTCAGATTTTTCGCTAGATTTCACCAAGACGCGTCCCGGCGACAATCGCAACATGGACCTGCGCCGCGCCTTTCAGGGCAGGATCGACGCCGCTCCCATAAAGGCTCAATCGGTTCTCAACGGCATGTTTACCGATCTCATCACCGGACAAGCGCCGATCATCATGCACAAGCAGCGTCGCGTGCTCTACTGGGGAGATGTTGACCAAAAGCTGGACCTAACAACAAAGGACGACGTAGCTGACTTTGCCGCTGATGTAGCGCTTGACGCCCAGGCACCGAGGTTCTCACGCATCGCCGGCAGCGCGGTCAGCACACGCGAGCTCGCGGCGATCATGACGCGGCTTACAGGTACGCCTTACAAGCCGTTCCGACCGGGTGGTCTTACCATGTTCAGCGCAGTGATTGCGCTGGTGCGCACCCTGACGCCTCGGAGTGACGATGCCTTCCCAGCCTGGCAGGGCATGCAATATATGCGCGATATGCTCAGCGGTCGCGGCAAGCTCTCTCCGCTCGATAACAATCGCTATGGCAAGACCGATTGAATTTCAGTTGAGGACATCCTCGCTAGCGCCATTTCTAAGCGCTAATTGCGATCCAGCAATATCCGACCTGATCATGTGCCGGGAGCTATGAAAGGCTTCCGGCACAAAGCGTCCGAGGGGCGTCCATCGCAGACGATCGACGATTTTCCAGATCGCCCCGAAAGCAGGCGCAGCACGAAGCGTGCTTTAGATGTTGCAGAAAAACTTGCATTGACTATTTACCTTGCAATATATCTTGCATGATGTAAGCTGTGGACATTGGAGGAACCCATGTCCGTTCTAGAACGCGTCAAGGAGGCAGCGGAAACGCTGACGCCCGCAGAGCAGCAGCTGATCAAGCAGGTGATTGCCAGCCCGCGCGATATTGCGCTGGGTACGGCAAGTGGCCTAGCACAGCGCATTGGCGTGCATGAGGCGACGGCCTCCCGGCTGGCCAAGAAGCTCGGCTATGCGAACTATGCCGAATTCCGTGCCGCGATCCAGGAAGAATTTATCGTTCGCACTGATCCGGCCACCCGTGTCCGCAACACATTGCAGCAGACCAGCGAAGCCGGGCTGATCACCGATCTGGTGAGCCGGGAGATTGAGGCGCTGGCTGGGCTGCAGCGCTATGTCGACGACGCAAAATTGCATGCCGCCGCCCAGGCCCTACTCAAGGCGCGTCGCATCTATGTCTTTGCCCGCGGCAATGCCGAAGCGCTTGCCGTGCTGATTGATCGGCGCCTGCGCCGCATGGGCCGCGACACCATCATGCTGGCCGGCGAGGGCCGCGACCTCGCCGAACAGGTGCTGGGCATGGACGGCGATGACGCCATCGTCGCCTTCGCCTTCCGCCGCCAGCCCACCCACTATGCCGCGCTGCTCAACCACGCCCGCGCCAAACAGGCGACTTCGGTGGTTATCTCGGGCAGCGTGGGTCCATCTCTGGTACCGGCGGCCGAGCACCTGCTCTTCGCCCCGCGCACCGGTTCGCAGGATGCGTTCCAGACGCTCACCGTTCCCATGGCCATCTGCAATGCGCTGGTGCTGGCCATGGCCACGCAAGATCCCGACGCTTCTCTGCAATATCTTGAAACCTTGGGACAGCTCATCGACGCTTTCAACTGACAGGCGTGCAGGGG
The DNA here is from genome assembly GCF_011058215.1 of Devosia aurantiaca. GTDB lineage: Bacteria > Pseudomonadota > Alphaproteobacteria > Rhizobiales > Devosiaceae > Devosia > Devosia aurantiaca. The sequence goes on along the minus strand of NZ_JAALFG010000001.1, from coordinate 827,849 downwards.
AGAAAATACGCACGCCTTGTTTCTGCAAGTTCACATGCATGTCGCATCCATCGTGCAAACGCATGTGCATCCATAAGGCGCATGAGGCGCCGTTCCTGAGGAGGATTTGATGGACAAAAAGACTTTGCTGCTCTCTACGGCCCTTGTGGCCATGGCTTTTCCGGCCCTGGCGCAGGACCAGGACCTCAATGCGCTGACCGCCGAGGAACTGCTGCCGCTGGCGCAGGCCGAAGGCACCGTGACGGTCTACGCCTTCACCAGCCGCATCGCCGCTGTCGAGACGGCCTTCGAGGCGGCCTATCCGGGCATCGACATGGTCAGCCACGACATGTCCTCGACCGAGCAGATCACCCGTATCAAGGCCGAAGCCAGCGCCGGCATCGCCAGTGCCGACGTCGTCTACATCTCCGACGCCCCGGTGGTCTTCGACGAGCTGCTCGGCCCCGGCCTTATTACCCACTATGTACCGCCGCGCGTCGCCGACCTGCTCGACCAGAACGAGAAGGAACCGCTTCTCGCCCAGCGCCTGTCGACAAAAGTGCTGATGTATAACGAGGAAGCCAATCCCGATGGTGCCCCGGTCAGCAATTTCTGGGAGCTCACCACACCCGATTGGACCGGCCGCGTCATCATGGTCGATCCGCTGCAGCGTGGCGACTATCTCGATCTGATGACCGAAATCGTGCTGCGCTCGGACGAAATGGCCAGCGCCTACGATGCCCAGTTCGGCGAGCCGATCGCACTCGACGACGGCATCGAGAACGCCGGCCAGCAGTTCATCGTCGACCTTTTCGAAAACGACCTGATCCTCGTCTCCTCGACCGACGACGTGAACGCCGCTGTCGGCGCGCTCGGTCAGGACAACCCGCCGGTCGGTTTCACCTCCTATTCGGATCGTCGCGACAACGAAGATGAGGGCTGGGCCTTGCAGGTTGCCAATGACGTGACCCCGTCCAACGGCATCATCTTCCCGGCCGTGCTCGCCGTGTCATCCACTGCGACCCACCCAGCTGCCGCGCGCCTCGTCATCGACTTTCTGATGGGCGACGACAGTGAAACCGGTGGTGAAGGCTTCGCGCCGTTCTACGTAGCGGGTGATTATGCCACCCGCAGCGACATAGTCAGCCACCCCGATGCCGTACCGCTCGATGAATTCGCCGCCTGGTCGATAGACCCGGCCGCGACCGCCGAAATCCGCCAGGATGTCGGCGACCTCGTGCTCTCGCTGCAATAACCTTCTCCCACGGCTCCCGGCCTTGCGCCGGGAGCTTAGAGGAATTTCATCATGTCCCTTGCTTCAGCCCGCCCCCTGGTGCGGCCCTTCCGGCTCGATGGCCGGTTGGCGCTAAAACTCTTCGTGCTGGCCATTCTCGGCTTCCTCATCGCCGCGCCGTTGCTGCGCATCCTGTTCGAAACGCTCGCCCCCGATGCCATCGTGGCTTGGAGTGACGTCACCTCCGGCCGCCTGTCGAAGAACCTGCTCTGGTTGCCACTCGGCAACACGCTGATCCTCGGCGTCGGCGTTGCCTGCGGTTGCGTGCTGATCGGCGGGTTCCTCGCCTGGCTCGTGGTCATGACCGACGTGCCGTTCCGGCGCACCATCGGGCTGATGGCGACGTTGCCATTCATGATCCCGAGTTTTGCGACCGCGCTGGCCTGGGGCTCTCTGTTCCGCAATTCCCGTGTCGGCGGCCAGACCGGTTTCCTTGAAGGCCTGGGTCTTGCCGTGCCCGATTGGCTGGCCTGGGGCATGGCGCCGACGCTGATCGTGCTCATCGCCCACTATAATTCGCTGGCCTTCACCGTAATTGCCGCGGCCCTCGCCACCGTCAATTCCGACCTTGTCGAGGCCGCACAAATGGCCGGCGCAAAGCCCGGGCGCATCCTTATGGGCATCGTGCTCCCGGTCGCCCTGCCGGCGGTGATCGCCGGGGCTTCACTGACGTTTGCCGGGGCCGTGTCCAACTTTGCTGCTCCCGCTTTGCTTGGCCTGCCGGTGCGCATGCAGACAATGGCGACACGCCTCTATGGCCTCATCGAAGTCGGCCAGACCGCCCGCGGCTATGTCATCGCCATTCTCCTGATCGTTGTATCGGCACTGTTCCTATGGTTGGGCAACAAGGTCATTTCCGGCCGCCGTTCCTACGCCACCATCACCGGCAAGTTCGGCCGCGCCAAGCGGTTCGACCTTGGCGCCGCCCGCCTGCCGCTCTTTGCTGCGGCTGCCGTGATCTGTCTTCTGACGACGGTCGTTCCGGTCGCGATCCTCATCGCCTCCTCGCTGGCCCCGTCGTCCTCGGCGCTCTTTTTCCAACTGGACGCTGCACTACTGGACCGGCGCCTCCGATCCCTCCATCGCCCAGGGCCAGGCCGGCATCTTCTCCAACCCGTTCATCGTCTCGGCCACAGGCCTCACGATGGGCCTTGGCGTCGCCGTGGCGATCACCACGACCATTATCGGCCTCATCGTCGCCTTCGTTCTGGCGCGCGACGGCAAAGGACCGCTGGCCGGGATTATAAACCAAGTCAGCTTCCTGCCGCTGCTGGTGCCTGGCATCGCCTTCGGCGCTGCCTATATAGCGCTCTTCGGCTCACCCATCGGTCCGTTCCCGGCGCTTTACGGAACCTTCGCGCTACTGCTCATTGCCGGCACGGCTTATCTTCTGCCATTCTCTGTGCAGACAGGCCGCGCCGTCATCCAGCAGGTCTCCGGCGATCTCGATGAAAGCGCTCGGATGACCGGCGCCGGTTTCCTCCGCCGCCTAACCGCCATCACCGTGCCGCTGGCGAGCCGCGGCCTCGCCGCCGGCGGGCTGATCGTGTTCGTGAAGATCATGCGCGACCTTTCGCTGGTGGTGCTCCTCTTTACCCCGACCATGCCCGTGCTGTCGGTCCTCGCCTACCGCTATGCCTCCGAGGGCTTCACCCAGTTCGCCAATGCCATCACCGTCGTGATCCTCGTGATCTCGATTGCTGCGACCCTGCTTGCCAACCAGTTGCAGGCCAAGTCCCAGCCCTGGCTCAAAACGTAAGTACCCGCCATGATCAGCATCCGAAATCTCGTCAAATCCTTCGGCGCGGCCAACGCCGTCGACGACATCTCCTTCGCCGTGCCGGAGGGCGCCTTTCTCGTGCTGGTCGGCCCCTCGGGCTGCGGCAAGTCCACCATGCTGCGCATGCTGGCCGGGCTCGAGCAGCCCAGCGGCGGAAAGGTACAATTCGGCGACAAGGTCGTCTCTGACGGCGCGAAAGGCTGGACGATCGATCCAGCCCAACGCGATACTGGTCTGGTCTTTCAGTCCTATGCCCTCTGGCCGCACATGACCGTCGCCGGCAACGTCGATTGGCCGTTAAAGGTCGCTGGCCTCAGTAAGCCCGACCGGCAGGCTCGCGTCAGCGAGGTGTTGAAGATGCTCGGCATCGAAGCCCTCGGTGCCCGTTATCCGAACGAGATCTCTGGCGGCCAGCAGCAGCGCGTCGCCATCGCCCGCATGATCGCGCCGCGTCCCTCGATCCTGTTGTTCGACGAGCCGCTCTCCAATCTCGATGCCAAGTTGCGCGTCGAGATGCGCACCGAGCTTCTCCGCGTCCACCGCGCCACGGGCGCAACTTCGGTTTACGTAACCCACGACCAGGTGGAAGCTATGACCATGGCTACCCATGTGGCTGTGCTTAACCACGGGAAGGTCGAACAGTTCGGCACGCCCGAGGCACTGGTGCAGAACCCGGCCACCGGCTTTGTCGCCACGTTTGTCGGGACGCCGCCGGCTAATCTCGTGCCGGTATCGGCCCTACCGCCGACACTGGCCTTCGACCTGCCGCCCGGCGCCTCGGCCATGTACCGGCCTGAAGACCTGTCTGTCACCGGGATACCTGTCGAAAACAGCCTCGCCTTCGATTTTGCCGAAGCCAGCCCGGTCGCCGGCCGCACCATGCTGACAGGCACGCAGGGCGCGCTCCGCATCACCGCCGTCGTCGACGCCGCGCCGCGTTTCACCGTGGGCGATAAGGCGCATTTCGTGCTGCCACAAAGGCCCGCCGCTCTGTTCGGTGCCAACGGGGAGCGCCTGTCATGAAGCGTCTGCTCCTGGTTCGTCACGGCGAGTCCGAATGGAACGCGGTGCGCCGCCTGCAGGGCCAGGCCGATATCGGTCTCTCCGAAAAAGGCAAGGCCCAGGCTCGCGCGCTCGCTGCCACGGTCGAACAGCTCGCCCCCGATCGGGTCATCACCTCCGACCTGCGACGCGCTCGTCAAACCGCCGAGCTTCTGGGTTTCCCCGAAGCGACACATGAGCCCGGGCTGCGCGAGGTCGATGTCGGTGACTGGACCGGGCTCGAAATCGCCCACATCATCGCCGACGAGCCCGAAGCCTATCGGGGCTGGCGCGCCGGCACTTTTGCGCCGCCAGGCGGCGAGATCTGGGCAGATTTTGCCGTCCGCACCGCGGCGGCAACCCGCGCTGCCACCGCTAAAGCCGATCGGCTGCTGGTCGTATGCCACGGCGGCGTCATTCGCGCCCTGCTGCAGACCCTGCTGGGGCTCGAGCCGCGGCGCATCATTCCGGTCGGCCCGGGCAGCCTCACCATCCTCGCCAACAAGCCGAACGAAAAGGACATGCGTCTTGAAGTGTTCAATTTCGCGCCGGGAGGTCCAGTGCTTGATGCTCCAGATTAGGATCGGCATTCGGCCTGCAATCCCGTTCTGCTCAGCGCCCCATTCCGGCCATTCAACCTGTCCTTCCGGTTTGCTGAAAGCCGAAATCGAATGCCCGTTCATCGGATCGCTGGATTGACGTGAAGAGCTGCCGGTTTCTTTGTTATAGGGTTAAAGTGCTCTGTAACTTTACCAGGGTCGCGAAGGTGCAGCCCTAGAATGTGTATCACCCAGAGAGATTAAGCTGCGAGCGGCGCGAACAGGTAGCGCTGGATTGTTTCTCCGATCATGCGATGCGTTGACGCCCGCGTCAGCTCGTTCGATTTCAAGCTCAGCACATAGCGGCAATAGGCCAGCCCCAGCACCTGCGTTGCCACAAGGCTGGCCCGTTGCGCCGCTTCCCCATCGCCCGCCAGCATGGCCACCAGCGGCCGTACCTGGCTGTCAAATATGTCGGCAACGCGCGCCGCTGCCGCCGGATGGGTCGCTGCCGTCCGCACCAGCACGCGCAGCAGGTCGTCTGCTGGCTCGCCTTCCCAGCGGCGAAAGAAGTGCTCCACTAGGCGCGCCCCGATCTGCTCCTGCGGCACTGCGCTGAGATCGGGCAGTTGCAGGTCGATCGCCACCGCTCGCGCAAAAAGGTCTTCCTTGCCACCGAAATAGCGGCTGATCAGGGCGACATTAACCCCCGCATCATCGGCGATCTCGCGGACCGTGGTCAGCTCGAAACCCTGGTCGGCAAAGCGGCGGCGCGCCGCCAGCAACAACCGCTCTTGAGTCGCTATCGCGTCCCGCATCATAGCCTCCATGTAAACCCCTGTTGACTTATGAGCCGCGGTAAATGTAATCAAGCGTTTACATGCGGAGGGTGAAGCCATGACCGAGCAAACGGATGTATTGATTGTCGGCGCCGGTCCCGCAGGCCTTGCCACGGCTCTAGGCCTTGCCCAGGCAGGGGTGGCATTTCGCATCGTCGATGCCTTGCCAGCAGCGCAGAACACCTCCCGCGCCGCCGTTATCCATGCGGCAACCCTCCAAACGCTTGGCCGCCTTGGCGTCGCCGACAGCCTGATCGCGCAGGGCATAAAGGCACCTGATTTCCGTGTCCGCGACGGCGATCGGGTGGTGCTGGAAGTCAACTTTTCCGTCCTCGGTGGCGGAAGTCCCTTTGCCCTGATGATCCCCCAGGACGAAACTGAAGCCATCCTCGCCGCGCGGTTGCAGGAGATGGGCCACGACATCCTAAGGCCCGCCCGTCTCACGCAGCTGGATCAGCGCGCTGACGGCGTACTAGCCACTCTCGACCAGCTAGGCGAGCAACACAGCCTTCTGGCACGCTTCGTCGTTGGTGCCGACGGCGAAAAAGCTTTGTCCGTGCCCAAGCGGGCATTACCTTTCCGGGCTCCACCTACGGCTCCTTCATGCTGGCTGACGTCCACATGGATTGGCCCATCGGCCAGCACGAGATAGGTCTTTTCTTTGCCGCCCAAGGCACCCTGGTCGTCGCCCCGATGAGCCGCCAGCGGTACCGGGTGGTCGCCCAACTGGCCGATGCGCCATCCACTCCCACCGTTGCCGACGTCCAGCGCGTCATCGACCAGCGTGGCCCCACCAGTGGCGCCCGCGTGAATAAGGTGCTGTGGGGGTCGCGCTTCCAGGTCCACCACAAGCTGGCCGACCGCTTCCACGCCGGACCCTTTCTCTTGGTCGGCGACGCCGCCCACGTGCACAGCCCGGCCGGTGGTCAGGGCATGAACCTGGGCCTGCGCGACGCCGAAGCCTTGGCCACAGCGCTGGCAGCTTGCCTCAACGGCAACAAGGACGCGCTGGACGCCTACGCTATGGAACGGCGCGCCGTTGCCAAACAGGTGCTGGAGCGAACCGACCGGCTTACTCGTATCGCTACGCTTCGCTCGCCCGCGCTGCATTGGCTCCGTGACACCATTCTTTCCACAGTCGGCCACGCTCCCGCTGTCCGTAAGCGCATCGCCATGATGCTAGCCGGCTTTAGCTAAGCGTTTGTTCGTCGGCAACGCGCCCAGTCCAGCCGCTCAGACCGCATTTTGCATTGCCCGAGAGCTGCCGGTCAGCTTAGGTCGCCGCTACGTCAAAAACGGGGTGGAAAGCGGATCGTCGGCTTTCCCTGCTGAGCTCGTCGAAAAGCGGACCATACAATTAGCTCGGGCTAAATTGAGGCAGCTCGTGCGTGCCCGTTGACTGCACAAAGGCGCCGATCGGAGCAAACATTCTGTAGCTACTCTTCTTAGGTCGTAGCTGCATTTGGCTCCCGCCCTGGTCTGTAGCGAGGTTTGGGCTGCGGCAGGAGGAACCATGCCCCGCACAGGAGACAGAGAGCAACGCCGACGCGTGGCGCTACGGCAGTCACTGGAATGGAAGCAATTTGGATCAGCGTTGCAAAGCCATAGCGACGCATCATCTGCTTGAGGAAACCTGGGTCCAGCCGTTGGTCCATAACCCGTCGTCCGCCGGACATTCCATAGAACCACTTGATCATCCAGGTACACGCGGTCAGGGCCAGGCCGCTAACGAGGATCACCGAGGCACTGGACTCAAATTCGGTGCCGATGTGAAAACACCAAATGCGGATCGGATACGGCACAACGACGATTGCCAGCAGGAACAGGAGATTGGCCGCGCTCAAGCCGTGATCACTTTTGGCAAAGATTCTGCCGGAGTAGTGGTGCTGCAGCCAGTAGGCGCCGATAACGCCGTAACAAACAAAGAGAGCGAGATGCTCGCGCCATTGCTCTGCTATCGCATCAGTTAAGCTTGCAAAACTTGCAGGCCCCTCTGGTGACCCTGGAACCTTGATCTCGACGATCAGCAAGGTCAACGCAATTGCAAAGACTGCATCGCTAAACCCTTCAAAGCGGCCAAGCCCGCGTTCTGCGCCAAGGGTTTTTCCGCTAGAGTGCTCAGCCATTTCATTGTCCTCCGATTGCTGGTCATTGGCCTAAAGCATCGGCAGCTGACGCGGCGTGGGACCAATTGGGAAAGCGGCGTCAATCCGATCGAGTTCTGCGCCTGTTAGTTGCAGGGCACATGCACCAGCATTGTCGGCAGCGTGTTCAGGGCTGGACGCCTTTGGGATTGCAAAAGGGGCTCGCGTCGCGTGAGGAACCGTAGCGCTACCTGGCGCGCGGTGGCGCCATGGTTTTCGGCGATCTCCGTCAGGACGCGACCACCCAGCGTGTGCGGGCCTGGGAAGCGGCCATGGCCGAGAGGGCTATAGGCGACGACTGCGACGTCTCGCTCTTCGCACCAAGGCAGCACGGCGTGCTCTATGGCCCGCTCGCCCAGATGGTAGAGAACCTGGTTACAGGCAATCTTCCCATCGCCGCCGGCATTCCATGCGTCCTCGAGATCAGGCACATCAAAATTGCTTACGCCCAGGAAAGGATCTTGCCCGCCTCGCGCAGCCGCTCGAAGCTCTCAAAGGTCTCTTCAAGGGGTAAGACCCGCGCCAGTGGAGAAGATAGCAATCGAGCCTGTCGGTCCCGAGTCGCTTGAGCGAACGCTCGCAGGCAATAACCGTCCCCTCTCGCGATGCATTGCTGGGCAAAACCTTCGACACGAGGAAAACCTCGTCACGCCGTCCCCTGATCGCTTCTCCCACCACGATCTCGGCATCGCCATACATCTCAGCAGTGTCGATATGGCTCATGCCAAGATCGAGGCCGCGGCGGAGCGCGGCAACCGCGGAGGGCCGATGGGCGTCATCGATATACCAGGTCCCCTGCCCGATGACTGACACCCCGCGCGGTGCAGCTCCGAAAGGCCGCTTTCCATTCGATCAGATTGGGAGACCGATGTCGGCCTGGGTGCTGAATTGTCGTCGGTTCTCATTCGGTCGCCGCCTGTCTGGATGACCCACCGGTGCTCAGCACCTTGATGAATTCGCGGTTGAAGGCTGGGATATCGTCGGGTTTGCGGCTTGTAACGAGTACCCCATCAACGACGGCTTCCTCATCGACCCAGTCCGCCCCCGCATTCTTCAGATCGGTCTTGAGCGATGGCCAGGACGTCAGGCGCCGACCGCCGGCAGCGCCCGCTTCGATCAGTGTCCAGGGACCGTGGCATATGGAGGCGACCGGTTTGCCGGCATCGAAGAAGGCTTTAACGAAAGCGACCGCTTGCTGGTCAATTCTCAGCTCATCCGGATTGATGACACCGCCCGGCAATAAAAGCGCATCGAACTGATCGGGCTTTGCTCCGTCGAGCGGTATGTCGACAGGCAACTGGTCGCCCCATTCCGTGAACTTCCAGCCGCGCACCTGCTTGTCCTTGGGTGAGACGATAAATGTCTCAGCCCCCGCATCGTCGAGTGCCTTGCGCGGCTCGGTCAGTTCGACCTGTTCGAACCCATCGGTCACGAGGATAGCGATCTTCAACCCGTTGAGGTCAGTCATAGTTATGCTCCTTTAATCGGAAAGAGTTTGATCGACCGCTATCCGGGGAGTTTGGCAGCCAGGACGTCGATTTTCTCGATGGCTGGCGGCTCCGAAAACAGCTCGGACGCCTTCTCCTTGAGGGCCTTTGCGACGTCGCCGGCGAGGTGCGCCTGCCGACCCGTTTCGTCGGGAAAGGCATCGAAAATGCCGAAGGTCGACGGGCCCATGCGGATGGCGAACCAGGCTGTCGTGGCCGGCTCCTGATCGACTATGGGCAGGCCGCCGCGCAGGAAACTTTCGACATCGCCTTCCCGGCCCGGCTTAGCTTGAAAACGGACGTACAGCGCCTTGGTTACCATGGTAGGTCTCCTTGCATCGTAATGACATTCGGTTTGAACCCCTGGCGTTTCTCGCAACCCCTGGCGGCACTCATCGTCCGCTAGGAGCACGCGGACCGCTTGACGCGAAAACCCGGCCTGAGTTTGCCAAGGCACCGGGGAGGGGCGCGCGACGCGCACAACACCCGCAACCGGCTGGATGAGCCGCTTTCGGGGAGCCTTGGCCGATGATGTCGATCCCAGCAAAGGCAGCGGGTCGCTGGACACCACTCAGGCCAGCTATCGCCGGCGCCCTGCCGAAGGTTCGGGACGCTGCTGCGCCACAGTCAGGGCAGGCTATTGGCGCCAGGAACTCTGCCATTGCGCGCATCGCGGTAAATGGACCGCAGTCTGAACAGGCGTAATCAATTGGGCATGTTTTCTCCATGAGTGGGTAAAGTTCAGGAGGGGCGGGATCACGCCGAAGACGGCGCCTCACCCGCCAGCTTGGTTAATGGGCGGTCTTGAGGACCACCTTGGTCCACCCGTCATCGCGCGCATCGAAGTGCTGGTACGCGTCGGGCGCCTCGTTCAGCGACAGCTCATGGGACACAATGAAGGACGGCTTCGCTCGGCCATTGGAAATGAGGTCGCGCAGCTGACGGTTGTACGCTTTGACATTGCATTGACCGGTGCCGATGCTTTGGCCTTTGAACCAGAACAGTCCGTGGTCAAAAGCGATCTGCCCCTCCTGGTAGAGCGGGTCCTGAGCTCCCGGGTCCTGCGGCACGTAAACCCCCACAACCCCAATGCCACCCGTGAACTTCACCGACTTCACCAAGTCGTTCATGGTCATATCCGGATGTTCTTCGCCATCAGGGTCATGGGCTTGGTATCCGACACATTCGCAGCCCCGGTCCGCGCCGACGCCCATTGTGAGTTCCATCACCTGATCCACTGGCGAAGCCTTGGAGTCGTCAATGGTCACAGCCCCGATCGAGGCGGCCAGCTTTAGTCGATCCGGATGGCGATCCACCACCATGACTTGGCTGGCGCCCTTGATCATTGCTGAATGGGCGGCCATCAGACCCACCGGCCCCGCTCCATAGATGACCACCGATTCCCCAGGCCGGAGACCCGCAAGTTCGGTACAGTGCCAGCCTGTCGGGAAAATATCTGCCAGCATGACATAGTCGTTCTGCCGCTCCTCGGCATCGGGCGGCAGTTTTAGGCAGTTGTAGTCCCCATAGGGCACCCGCAGCAGATCCGCCTGCCCACCGCGATACGGCCCCATGTCAGCAAATCCGTAAGCGGCGCCTGCCATGTTCGGCATGACGCTCTTATCGGCGGTCGTAAGGCAATATGCGCTGAGACCGCGCTCGCAGTTCTTGCAGAACCCGCAACCGATATTGAAAGGGATCGCGACCCAGTCGCCGACCTCGATCCGGTCCACTGCGTTGCCCACCTCGACGACCTGTCCGAGATTCTCGTGTCCAAACACGCTACCGGGTTTGAAGTCGGTTCGCCCCTCGTACATGTGTAGGTCGGAGCCACAAATGTTGGTACTCGTGATCTTGACCAGCACGTCGGTCGGCTTCTCGATTGTCGCGTCGGTCACATTTTGTACCGCCACGTCGCGGGGGCCGTTGTAGACAACTGCTCTCATAATGGTCTCCTCGACTAGAGTTAGGATGCGTTGGACCGGGCGCCGCTGCATCTTCCATCCCATTCTCAATGCGTTAATGAGACAGGGCTATGCGGGCGATACCTAGGTAACTTTACGTGCTGGAAGGGCATTGCACCGGGTCTGCTAAGGTCAACGGTATATCGCTGTGTCGCCAGAGCCTTCAGAACCGCCCAACATGGGCGACAACGCTGCTGCTATCTTCAACATAGTGGATACGGAAGGCGAGACCTGGGTGACCCCACGGGAGATCATCGTAAGTCGCTCGAGTGAAGATACTGAAGCCATTCATCCGCTTCGCAGAGTGATGCGACCGATCGCCTTCCAACTACTTTTGTGTTCTCGGCGTGCCAAGGCAACTTTGGGTAGAGCTGCCAACAACGTGAATGGCCGGTAGGTGGGTTGCTGACGGGCGGTTTTCGCCCGCTTGGCATCTCAAAGGGTGTTGGTCATATTGCTACGGCACAAAGACTGACCTGAGGCAGCCATCCTCCTTGTGCTTGAACATGTGGTACCCCTTCGGACTGTCCTCTAGCGAAAAGCGATGGGTGGCCAGGGCTGCTGGGGTGAGCTCGCCGCGTTGCGTGTATTCCAGCAGGCGGTCCACATAAGCCTGCCCGTGCTGCTGGGCCGTCCGCACCGTGATGCCCTTGTTCATGATCAAACCGAGCGGGAATTTATCCATCACACCGTAGACACCAAGGATTGACAGTGTCCCACCCTTGCGTACCGCCAGCATGGCCTGTCGCAGCGCTGCCCCACGATCGGTCTCCAGGTGCAGTGCTTGCTTCACTCCATCATAGACCTTCTGAACGCCGGTGCCGTCCGCCTCCATTCCCACAGCATCAATGCATGCATCGGGACCACGGCCTCCCGTGAGTTCTTGCAAGGCTTCAATGACATCGACCTTGGTGAAGTCGAGCGGAATGGCGCCGAATGCCTCGGCCTGGGCAAGGCGTTCGGGATATTTGTCGATGGCAATCACGCGCTCTGCGCCTAGGATCATGGCGCCCTGCTGCGCCATCAAGCCGACGCCGCCGCAGCCCCACACCGCGATGACGTCGCCCTGATGAATGTTGCAAAAATCTGCGCCCATGAAACCAGTTGGCGCCGCGTCGGAAATGAACAGGGCTGCGTCGTCCGCCACTCCATCCGGGACCAGGAAGCAATCCGTATCGGCAAAGGGCACGCGCACATACTCGGCATGCGCACCGGAATAGCCTCCGAAGGCGTGTGAGTAGGCATAGATGCCTGCCGTCGGGTAGCCCAGCAGCGGCTCCTGCAATTCCGGCTTTGGATGGGTGGTATCGCATAGCGAATAGAGGTCGTGTTGGCAGTACCAACACTTCCCGCAGGAGATAAAGGAGGGCACCACGACCCGATCGCCTCGCTTGACCTTCGTCACCTCACGTCCGACGTCGACAATTTCGCCCATGAATTCATGACCCAAGACGTCGCCCTCGCGCATCGTGGGTATCAGCCCATCGATCAGATGCAGGTCCGAACCGCAGGTTGTCGACAGCCGAACCTTGAGGATCACGTCGCTTGGGTTGATGATTTCCGGATCGGACACGGTCTCGACGCGAAGGTCGTTGACCCCATTCCAGCACAATGCTCGCATTTGATTTTCTCCTAATGGTCCGTTCCGCCATTGCGGCCGGCAGGTTGGGGGTCTGTGCGGGCAATCTCGCCGGTGAGTGCCAAGGCGCGAAAGCGGTACAAGGCGGTGCGGACAATCTCGCGGGGGACGATGTGAAACATCTTGCTGATAGCCTTGCCAACGATCCCGCCGGGAGGGTCGAACCGGACATCGAGATAAAGCTCCGTCCCGCGATCTCCCGGCGCCGGCCGCATCGTCAGCACGCCCTGGTTTGCCACGTCGGCCTTATCGAGGGTCGACCAGCTGAGCTCGTTGGGGCTGTTCGCCTTCGTCAGCGTCTGCCATCGGTACTCGCCTCCAGCCGGACCCTTGGCGACCCACTCGGCCGTTCGGTCACCTACCACCCTGACGTCAGCAAAGTGCGCCCAGATGCGGCTCTGGGTTTCGGGGCGCAGCCACAGGGCGTGCAGGTCCGCAGCCGGTTTACCGATCGTGATGGACGCATGGGCGTCGGCTTCCAAGTTTGCGTCAGATTCAACGTCGCTCATCTGCAGTCTCCGTTGGCTGGTCATCACCCCTGTGCGACAGGCTTCAGGGTTGCCGCAGCGGCAGCTCTCCTGGGTTTACGCAAACCCTCTTACCGGGAACGGCACTGCCGTTTGCACCCGGATGATGCGTAAGGAACTTCACGAGGGAAAAGGTCACCAACAGATCGGCACATCAGTTGAGCGTAAAATTACGCCATTTTCCGCAACTATGACCATTGGACGGACTGGGTCGGAGCTGCGGCCGTTCGCCTGGCGGCAGCGCTTAAGCCGGCCGAGCGCCGACCAATACCCGTTAACCGGCATGGCAACAGTGATAGAACCTAGGCGGCCAAGAAGGAGTTCATCGTTAGTGGATGATGGCAGATTCCAGTAGGGTCCGCACTGAGCTGTAATGGCCACTGTTGGGTCGGAAGACGCTCAGTACTGTGGGCAACTACTTTGTTGAACCATTGTCCGCAACTGGTCCGATCAGGTCCCATCGGTTGCTGTAAAGGTCCTCAAATACAGCAACCGTACCGTATGCCTCATGTCGGGGCTCTTCAACAAAGCGCACCCCTCTTTCGCGGTAAGATGCGTAATCGCGCTCAAAATCATCGGTTTCAAGGAAAAGGAATACTTGGCCTCCGCTTTGCTCACCAATGGCAGCCTTCTGCCGACCATTAGCGGCTTTGGCTAGAAGGAGCCCAGTGGAAGTGCTTGAAGGCGTCACTACAACCCAACGCTTTTCATCCGAGATCCGGATATCTTGCTCGAGTGTGAAGCCAAGCAGATCTACATAAAAGCGAATTGCTTCATCGTAGTCAGCTACGAGTAGAGCGGTTAGGGTGAGGCGTCGGTTCATTCTGTAGCTGAGCTGAGGTACTGATCCCTCACTCTATGGATGCTTTCGGCCATGCTGAAACAAGCCTTCATTGATAATGAACGGTCGGCTGCTGACCGGCACCTTGGGGGTGGGAAGCGGACTGGAAGCTATGGAGCCTCAGCCCCCGAGTTCACACCCTCTCCAAGGCCATCGCGATCCCCTGCCCCACGCCGATACACATGGTCGAGAGGGAGCGCTTGCCGCCGGTCAAAGACAGCTCCAGTGCGGCGGTACCCGTAATTCGGGCGCCTGACATGCCAAGAGGATGACCCAAAGCAATCGCGCCGCCGTTGCGGTTAACGCGCGCATCTTCGTCGGCAATGCCGAGTCGGCGGAGTGTGGCGAGACCCTGGCTAGCGAACGCTTCGTTTAGTTCGATGACGTCGAAATCGGCTTCAGTCAAACCCAGCCGCGCCAAGAGCTTTTGCGTTGCCGGCGCCGGGCCCATGCCCATGATGCGCGGCGGCACGCCGGCAGTGGCGCCGCCAAGAATGCGGGCAATCGGGGTCAGCCCATGGCGCCTGGCGGCGGCTTCGGAAGCGATGATCAGCGCCGCAGCGCCGTCGTTGACGCCCGAAGCATTGCCCGCCGTCACCGTGCCGTTCGGAAACAGCGGTTTAAGTTTTGCCAGCGTTTCCACCGTCGTGCCGGCGCGCGGATGCTCGTCCCTGTCGACGATGATCGCATCGCCCTTGCGCTGCGCGATGCTGACTGGCGTGATTTCGCGCGCCAGCCGGCCATTCACTTGCGCGGCGACGGCCTTCTCCCGGCTGCGCACGGCAAAGGCGTCCTGCGCTTCGCGGCTGATGCCATAGTCCTGCGCCACGTTTTCACCGGTCTGCGGCATGGAATCGGTGCCGTGGAGCTTGTCCATCAGCGGATTGACGAAGCGCCAGCCAATGGTGGTGTCGTGAATTTCGGCATGGCGCGAGAACGCCGTTTCCGCCTTTGGCATGACGAAGGGTGCACGCGACATGGACTCCGTGCCCCCGCGAGCATCAGATCCGCCTCGCCCGACCGGATCGCCCGCGTGGCGGTGATCACCGAATCCATGCCCGAGCCGCAAAGCCGGTTGATCGTCATGCCCGTTACCCCGACCGGCAGACCCGCCAGAAGCGCGCTCATGCGCGCCACATTACGGTTGTCCTCGCCAGCCTGGTTGGCGCAGCCAAAGATCACGTCGTCCACCGCTTCCCAATCCACCCCGCCATTGCGCGCCATCAGCGCCCTGAGCGCTATGGCGCCAAGATCATCCGGTCGCACGGAACTCAATGCCCCGCCGAAGCGGCCGATGGGGGTGCGTATATAATCGCAGATGAAAACCTCGGTCATCTCAAACCTCCGGGGCGACCAGGTCGCCGATTTGATCAGGCAATACCAGTTCTGCCCCGGTCACCGCCTGCAATTGCTCGACGCTCATCGATGGCAGTTTTTCGCGCAGCACGAAGCGTCCACCTTCGATGTCGAGCACGGCAAGGCTGGTATAGACCCGCGTCACGCAAGCTACCCCGGTCAACGGCAGCGAACAGCGCTTGACCAGTTTGGGCTTGCCGTCCTTGGTCACATGATCGGTGATAACGGCGACGCGCTTGGCGCCATGCACCAGATCCATCGCCCCGCCCACCGCCGGCACGCCCTTCGGCCCGGTCGACCAATTGGCGAGATCGCCGGTCTCGGCCACTTCATAGGTGCCAAGGATCGCCACATCGAGATGCCCGCCGCGCACCATGGCAAAAGCTATCGGCATGGTGGAAAAATGCGGCGCCCGGCTTGAGGGTGATCGCCTTCTTGCCGGCATTGATGAGGTCCCAGTCCTCCTCGCCCGCCGGCGGCGCCTCGCCGAAATTGAGCACGCCGTTTTCGGTGTGAAAGATCGCCTGCCGACCCGGCGGCTGGAACTTTGCCACCATTTCGGGAAAGCCGATCCCTAGGTTCACATAGGCGCCGTCCTCGATATCCTGCGCCGCGCGCCAGGCGATCTGCGCGTTGGAGAGTTTCTCGCTCATGCGTAGGCCACCCCGTCGCGCATCAGCGCCTCTTCCTGTTTCGCATCGGCAACCTCGACGACGCGGTTGACGAAAATACCCGGCGTCACCACCTGTTCGGGATCGATCTCCCCCGGCTCCACAATGCGCGCAGCCTGCACGATGGTGAGCTTGGCCGCCGCCGCCATCAGGGGCGAAAAATTGCGCGCCGCCTTGCGATAGGTGCAATTGCCCATGGTGTCCGCCAGCTCTGCCTTGAGCAGCGCCGCATCGGCCTTGAGCCAGCGCTCCTGCACGTAATGGCGGCCCTCAAACTCGGCTACCGGCTTGCCTGCGGCAACATCGGTGCCATAGCTCGCCGGCGTATAGAATGCCGGGATCCCCGCCCCACCGGCCCGGATACGCTCGGCCAGCGTGCCCTGCGGCACCAGTTCGAGCGCGATCTCGCCGGCAAGGTACTTTTCGGTGAAGGCCCGCGGATCGGCCGAGCGCGGAAACGAGCACACCATCTTGGCGACCATGCCGGCATCGATCATCGCGGCAATGCCGATGCGGCCATTGCCGGCATTGTTGTTGACCACGGTCAGGTTTTTCGGGCCGCCCGTCGCCTTGAAACGGTCGATCAAGGCATGGATGAGCTCGATCGGCGCGCCGGAGCCGCCAAATCCGCCCACCATCAGCACCATGCCGTCCTCGATCCCGGCCACCGCGGCCGCCAGACCGGACACTGTCTTATCCATCGGACTTGTCCTTTGTTTCGCCCAGCCGCAGCTGCGCAAGCAGCCGGTCGGCGAGAATCAAACTTGCGCCGGTCGCCACCAGCATCTGTGGCAGCACCAGCCATTCCAGCGTCCAGGCCGCGCCCGATCGCTCGTTTTCATGCACCAACGCCTGAGCCAGCGTGCCTGACAGCCCGGCATTGAGCCGTGCCAGCGCCACCAGCACCTCGGCATTGACCGGGTTGGACTTGTGCGCCATGGCCGAGGATCCGCCGCCGCCCATGAGGAGCAGCGCGCCCACTTCGTTCTGCGCCAAAAGCGTTACGTCCGCGCCGATCTTGCCCAGCGAGCCGCCGATCAGCGCCAGCAGGCCGCCCAGGGCCACGATCGGATCGCGCGTCGCCTGCCAGGGCTCCGCCACGCCGAGATCGAGCCGTCGCGCCATGCCCGCAGCGATCGCATCGCCATGCCCCTCGAAACTGGCGCGGTCGCCCACCGGCCCGCCCAGCTGCACCACCAGCAGGCCCTGTCGCATCGCCAGGAGGCTGCGCAGATGGCGCTTCAGCGGCTCCGCCCAACTCATCAGCTTGGCGTTCCATGTCGTGGGCAGCGCCACCTGCATCCGGGTATGCGCCATGAGCGGCACGCCTGCCCAATCGCGGCGCAGGGTTTCGAGCCGGTCGAGCAGCGCCCCGAGACGGCGTTCGTAAAGGTCGAAGGTCTGCGCGAGCTGCAACATTAGCGCGGTATCGATGACGTCCTGGCTGGTGGCGCCGCGATGCAGCGCCGCCCGATGCGGCTCGGCAACTGCTGCCCGCAATTGCCTGACCAGCGTCGGCACCACGACGCCATCCTGCGCCATGCCCGCCTCGAGCGCGGCCCAGTCCGGCTCGAAACCATCCAGCGCCACGCCGATCGCGGTGGCGGCTTCTTGGGAAATCCAGCCCGCCTCGGCACTGGCCTCAGCCAGCGCCCGCTCGAACTGGAGCATTCCGCCCAGCTGCGCCGCGTCGGAAAGCACGGCCTCGATTTCGGAATCGCCGGTGAGGGCGGAGAGAAGGGTCATTGGTCGTCCATTTTTAAAACACCAACCGGCTACGGCTCCCTCCCCCATGAGGGGAGGGGTTGGGGGTGGGGGTCCATCGGTGGCCCACTCAACCACCCCACCCTCGGTCCCTCCCCTCAAGGGGGAGGGAGGCGCATACCTCATCGTCAGTGACAGCACTCAAATATCGAAAAACACCGTTTCGCCTTCGCCCTGCAGCACGATGTCCATCACATAGCGTCCGCCCTCGTCCTTGCGGGCGATCAGGGTTTCGCGTCGGCGCGGATCCATGATCTTGTTGAGGACGAAATCGGTGGCGTTGGCTTCTGCTTCGTCGGCGAAATAAAGCCGGGTCTGGAGGCCGATATTAATGCCGCGCGCCACGATCCAGAGCGACACATGCGGCGCCTGTTTGCGGCCGTTGGGCCCGTCGACCGGACCCGGCTTGACGGTATCGAAACGGTAGGTGCCGTCCGGCTGCGTCGGCTGGCGACCCCAGCCGGTGAAACCATGTCCCTGCTCGCGCGTCCGGGGCCCGGCGAAGGTTCCATCCGACTGCGCCTGCCAGATTTCGATCACGGCATCGCCCACCGGCGATCCGGCGCCGTCGATCACGCGACCGGTCAGCGTGATCCGTTCGCCCGCCGTATCGTCGGCCAGCATGGTCAGCCCCAGATCGACATCGCAGACGCCGGTGATTTCACAAAAGTTCGGCGTCATGCCGATATGGACGTATGGGCCCGCCGTCTGCGACGGGGTTTCCTTGAGGGTCGGGGTCGGGTGCAGCATCAGTTCCCCTCCAGCTTGTTTTCGAACATGGTCGAGCGGCGGCCACGCAACACGATATCGAAGCGATAGGTCAGCGCATCCATCGGCACCGTATTGTGGCGATCGAGCCGCGCCGTGAGCTGGTCGATGGCGGCCTTGTCGGGGATGGTCGCGACGATCGGGCATTGCCAGATCATCGGGTCGCCCTCGAAATACATCTGGGTGATCAGCCGCTGCGCGAAGGCATGGCCGAACACGGAAAAATGGATATGGGCCGGCCGCCAGTCATTGCCGCCATTGGGCCAGGGATAGGCGCCGGGCTTGACGGTGCGGAACGAATAGAACCCGTTTTTGTCGGTCAGCGAACGCCCGAAACCACCAAAGTTCGGATCAAGCGCGGCCAGATAGCCTTCCTTTTTGTGGCGATAGCGGCCACCGGCATTGGCCTGCCAGTATTCCACCAGTGTATTGGTTACCGGCCGGGCGTTTTCATCCAGCACCTGCCCATAAACCACCATGCGCTGCCCGATGGCGTCGGTGCCGTCCTGGCTGTAGTTGCGGATCAGGTCGTTATCGAGCGGGCCGAAGGTTTCGTGCCCGAAGGTGGGCCCGCTCATTTCGGACCTGGTCGGCCCCAGCGCCAGAAGACTGTGCCTCGGGGCGCGAAAGGTGGTCGATTTATAGCCCGGCGTATCCGCGGCCGGATGCCAGGCGCGATCGCGCTGGAACAGCTGCCCATCGGCGCCGGGAAGAATGATGCCGCTCATTGCCCAGCCTCCTCGCGCCTGGCCAGTTCCTGCCTGGCGATCCGAAACGCGCCATTGGCCGCCGGCACCCCGGCATAGACGGCCACATGCAGCAGCAATTCCTTGATGTCCTCGGCGGTGGCCCCGGTATTGGCGGTGGCGCGCACATGCATGGCAAATTCTTCCTCGTGACCCAGGGCGGCGAGCAGCGCCAGGGTCAGCATGGAGCGTTCGCGCTTGCTCAGGCCCGGCCGCGACCAGACTGAGCCCCAGGCGCCCTGGGTGATAAAGGTCTGGAAGTCCTCGTCGAACGCGGTCTTGCGCGCGGTGGCGGCATCGACATGAGCGTCGCCCAGCACCGAGCGGCGCGTCGCCATTCCGGTTTCAAACAAAGTCTCAGCCATGAGCGGCCCTTTCGATTAAGCCATCGATCAACCCGGCCAATCGCTCCGGCTGCTCGATTGATGGGATATGACCCACGCCCTCGAGCACTTCGAGACGCGCGCCGGCAATTGCCAGGCAATTGCGCACCAGATCAAGCGGCGCCGCCCTGTCCTCGCTTCCGGCAACCACCAGGGTCGGCGCCTCTATGCTGGCGATGGCCGTGGAGAGATCGGCATCCCGCAAGGTGGCGCAGGTGGCGGCATAGCCCTCGGGATCGGTGTGCTGGAACAGGTTGCGCCAGCCGGCCAGCGCGTCGGGCTGCTCCTGCCGGAAGGCGGGGCTGAACCAGCGCTCCATGATACCATTAGCCATTGGCTTGAGCCCCTCGCGCCGCGCCGTTTCGATCCGGGCGCTCCAGAGCGCCGCACCGCCCATTCGTGGCGCGGTGCAGCACAGGACGAGCCCCGCCACCCGTTCGGGCGCGCGCAGGGCGAAACCCTGGGCGATCAGGCCCCCGACGGAGACCCCGACCAGCACCATGCGCTCGATGCCCGCATGGTCGAGCAGGCCGGCAAGATCGTCGAGATGATCGTCGAGGGCATATTCTCCCGCTGGCGCATCGCTAAGGCCATGACCGCGCTTGTCATAGCTCAGGCATCGGTAACGGTTATCGAAACGCTCGACCACCCCTCCCAAATCCGGGCATCGGTCCCAAGCGAATTGACAAACACCAAAGCCGGCGCGCCGTTGGGGCCGCTCAGGCGATAATGCAGCACATTGCCATTGATCCGCGCAAAATTCATGCCTGGATTTTAGGGTGCTGGCGGGGTGGCTGTAAAATGATATGTCCATGGACAATTATAACCGTCAAGTTATAGGACAAGGCACCACGTCTCCATGACCCGCATCATCGATCCTCGCATCCGTCTCCGTCACATCGCCTGTTTCCTGGAAGTCGCCCGCCTGCGCTCCATGGCGGGTGCGGCCGCGGCGCTGAGCATCAGCCAGCCCGCCGCGACCAAGACGGTGCAGGAGCTTGAGCTGCTGCTTGGCAATCAGCTGTTCGACCGCTCCCGGCGCCGGCTGGCTGCTGACCCCGTTCGGCGAGACGTTTTTCCGCTATGCCTCGACCAGTCTTGCCGCCCTGCGCCAGGGGATCGATGCGGCACGCGGAGCCAAGGAAACCGCCATCGTGCGCGTCGGCGCCCTGCCCACCGTGTCGGCCCGCATCCTGCCCGAAGCGGTGCGCGACTTCACCGCCGAGGCAACCGGCGCTACCACCCGCATCATCACCGGCCCCAACGGCTATCTGCTGTCACTGCTGCGAACCGGCGATGTCGACATCGTCCTCGGCCGCATGGCCGAACCGGAGGCCATGCTGGGGCTTTCGTTTGAACACCTTTATTCGGAGCGCATCGTTCTGGCGGTGCGCCCCAACCACCCGATCCTTGCCCGGACCGGCTTCAACCTGCCCATGATCGAGGCCTATCAGCTGCTGGTGCCGACACCCGATTCCGTCATTTATCCGGTGGTGCAGCGCATCTTCTTTGCCAGTGGCGTTTCAGAGCTGCGCGACGAGATCGAAACCGTGTCCAACGCCTTTGGTCACGCCTATATTCGCCAGACCGACGCCATCTGGATCATTTCCGAAGGCGTGGTCAGCAACGAGGTCGCCGAGGGACGCCTCGTGCTGCTGCCGGTCGATACCAGCCAAACCCTGGGCCCGGTGGGGCTCACCACCCGCACCGACACGACGCCAAGCCTTGCCACTACCACCTTCATGCAGGCGGTGCGGCAGGTGGCGGTGCAAAGCCAGGCTCGTCAATAACGGTTCATGGCCACGGAAAGCAGGGGATCAGGCCTGCCGCTGTTCCACAAGGTCCAGCAGCGCCCGCACGGCCGTCGCGTAGCCTTTGGCGCCAAGACCGGCCATGACCACATCGGCGCGCATCGACACATAGGAGCGATGATAGATCGGCTCGCGCTTATGGATATTGGAGATGTGAAACTCGATCACCGGGCCTTCGAACATCTTGAGGGAATCAAGCAGTGCAAGCGAGGTGAAAGTGAAGGCTGCGGGATTGATGATGATCCCGGCGCCGTCGTCGATCGCCTCATGCACCCAGTTGATCAGCTGCTCTTCGCTGTTGGTCTGGTGAAAGACGATGGAATGGTCACCAGCCGCCGACCGGCAGAGGTCCTCAACCTCCGCCAGCGTAGTAGTGCCATAGATATGGGGTTCGCGCTTTCCCAATCGGTTGAGGTTGGGACCATTGAGCACGTAGATGGGTTTCATTTTGCTGTCCTCAGCCCCCGTAGCCAAAGGTGCGCGGCAGCCAGAGCACGGTTTCGGGCACAAAGGTGAAGAGCATCAATGCCGCGAGCAACGCCAGGAGGAAGGGGAACACGTCGCGTACCAGTTCGCGCATGTTGGAACCCGATATCCGCGTCATGATGAAGAGCAGGAGACCGAAGGGCGGCGTGATCAATCCCAGCATGATGTTGACAACGACCACGACGCCGAAATGGACCATGTCGATGCCGAGCGCCTGTGCCGTGGGGATCAGGATCGGAACAATGACGAGCAGGATCGTCGTGCCTTCAAGAAGACAACCCAGGATCAGCAGCAGGATATTGGCCGCGATCAGAAAGGTCAGAGGATCGAGATCCCAGGCAACCAGAAGAACGCTGAGGCTGCGCGGAATGTTTTCGATTGTCACCACATAGTTGAGCACCAGCGCGCCGGCGATCAGCATGCCGATCGAGGCGGTGGTCTTGGCGCTGGTCAGGAGGGACGCGTAGAATTCACGCGCACTGACACTGCGATAGATGACGACGGAGACGACAAGGGCATAAAGCGCGGCAATTGCGGCGGCCTCGGTCGGGGTGGTGATGCCGCCATAGATGCCGACCATCAGCACGGCAGGCATCAGCAGCACGGGCAGCGCTTCCCAGGTCATGCGCGGGATTTTGCGCAGCGGCGTGGGTGGCTCCACCGGGAAATTCTTCATGCGGGCGGTGACGGCGATCTGCACCATCATGACGCCGGCCATCAGCAGGCCAGGCACGATGCCGGCGAGGAACAGATAGCCAATGGAAGCGTCCGAGATCAGGGCATAGAGCACCATGGGGATGGACGGCGGAATGATCGGACCGATGACCGCGGTAACCGCTGTGAGGGCGGCGGCATAGCTCGGCGTATATTTGCCGTCCTTGGTCATCATGTATTGCATCATCTTGCCCGAGCCGGCGGCATCGGCCACGGCGGAGCCGGACATGCCGGCAAAGACGATCGATTGCAGTACATTGACCTGTGCCAGCCCGCCACGGAAACGGCCGACCAGCGCATCGCACCACTTGAGCAGGCGCTCGGACAGTGAACCCGAATTCATGATTTCGGCCGCAAGGATAAAGAGCGGCACGGCCAGCATGATGTAGTTGGAATACATGCCGTTGAGCAGTTGCTCGGCGACGATGCCCATGTCCTGCCCGCGCATCAGCAGGTAAATGATGGAACCGGAAATCATGGCCAGCCCCATGGGCAGACCGAGGACAGCGAGGACAATGATGATGCCCAGGGCCAGCGAGAATGGGAGTGAAAGCATCATACGCCCGACGTTACTATGGTGGGGTCCGCATTCCTGTCGGTCTTGCCCCAAATGGCGCGACAACCGATCCAGAACTGGCGGATGATCACTGCCACGGCAAACACAGGATAGATGATATAAAGGTAGTCGAAGCGGATCTTGAGATAGGCGGTTTTCTCGACCTTCATGAAGAGGACGTAGTCGATCACCGCCGGCAGTGAGATGGCAAAGAGCGCGATGACGATGATCGCCGTCACCACTGCCATGGCTCGATAGAGCCGGGGGCCGGCCGTACCATACAGGAGGTCAAATCTGATTTCCTCGTAGTCGCGCACGACAAACGCCGTTCCGAACAGGACCAGCCACACCCATAAGATGACGCTGATTTCATGCGTCCAGCCGATCGGAAAATTGAGCAGGTAACGGAAAACGATCTGCAGGATGAAGACGGCAAACATCAGCGCCAGCATGGCAGCAAGGATGTTTTCGGCGCGACGGTGCAGCCAGGCACCGACGTCGGTCAGGCGAGCGAACATGAGGATATCTCCGGCATCGAGAACCCGGCGCACCATAGCATGGTGCGCCGGCGTCGGATCAGCCTAGAGGGCGCCGATCTGTTCGAGAATGCCTTCCGGCCAGGAGGCGGCAAGATCGGATTCGAGATACATCTGCTGCGCATTGGCGCGGAAAGCCTCGACATCTGGTTCATAGACCTTGAGTCCAGCGCTTTCGAATTGGGCAAGCAGCTCTTCTTCGCGATCGACATGGGCCTGCTGGCTGAAGTCGATGGCAGCGTCGGCTGCGGCCTGGACTTCGGTCTGCTGTTCGGGCGTCATGGCGTCCCACGCCGTCTTGGAGACGACCAGTAGATCATAGCCGACCAGATGCGAGGTCAGGACGATCTGGTCCATGACTTCGTAGAACTTCATGTTCTCGACGTTGGGCAGCGGATTGTCCTGGCCGTCGATCGCGCCGGTCTGAAGGCCGGTATAAACCTCGGCATAAGCCATGGGTGTCGGATTGGCGCCGAGCGCCGTGCCCAGGAACTGCCAGGCATCGCCACCCGGCATGCGCAGCTTGACGCCGGCCATATCGGCGGGCGTGTTGATTTCCTTGTCGCCGCGCAGACCGACCTGACGAATGCCGAAATAGGTCGGCCCCAAGATACGGACGCCGAGCTGATCTTCGGCCATCTGCTTGTACTGAGCACCGAGTTCGCTGTCGAAGAATGCACGCAGGTGCGCGGCATCACGGAACAGATAGCCCGAGGTCAAGAGAGACCATTCTGGGATCTGGTTGGAAATGTCTTGCGGAGCGATATTGCCCATTTCCAAATTACCGCGCTGCAGCGCCACAAGTTCGGTGCCCTGCTTGAAGAGATTGCCTCCAAAATAGGGCTCGACGGTGAAGTCGTCCGAGATTGCCTCGGAGAATTGCTGCATCATCTCGGCGCGGATGTCCTGCTCGGAGAACACGGCTGAAAAACGCAGCACAGGCTTGTCCTGGGCAAAGCCGGGCACGATGCCGGCCATCATCAGGGCAACGGTGCCAAGCAAAGCTGCCCGGCGGCCGAAACGGAAATTCATGGTATCCTCCTCATGGGGCGCAGCCCTCTTCGCTCGCATCGCGAGCACTCCCAAAGTCCGCGGGTCTTGTTGCCCACGCGCTTCACAACTTTGTACGAAACGGTTCGTACATGTCAACGCATGATTATGCGGGGCCCGAAGCTGACGCTAGAGTGCGGCCGCCATCTTCGTATGTCAATATAGCTTTTATCCGATGATCTCGATATCATCTGGTGAAGAGGACATAGATGACCGATCTTTATGGTGAGACCGTTGGTGAAGCGGCGTTCCGGCGCGTACGCGACGACATCGTCCAGGGCGTGCTCCGTCCGGGCGACAAGCTAACTCTTGAGCGGCTGAAACAGCAATATTCCGTGGGCGTCGGCACCCTGCGCGAAATCCTGACGCGGCTGTCCAGCGAGGCATTCGTCATTGCCGAGCCGCAACGTGGTTTCGAAGTCGCGCCCGCGACGGCCGAAGACCTGCGCGACTTGGGCGCCCTGCGGCTGCTCCTCGAAAATCACGCGCTGGCGCTGTCCTTTGCGGCGGGCGATCTCGAATGGGAAGGCCGCATCGTGTCGGCGCATCACAAGCTCGCCGCCATCGAAAAGCGGCTGCTGGTGGGCGACAGCAACCGCACGCTTGAATGGATCCGCTACGATCGCGATTTCCATGAATCGCTAATCTCGGCCTGCGGTTCGCCGGCCTTGATGAACGTGCATTCCTCGCTGTTCGATCGCTTCGTGCGCTATCACATGCTGGCCGGCAGCTTCCGCGGCAAGCCCGTCGCCGACGACCATCTGGCGCTGCTGCAGGCCGCTCTCGCGCGCGACGCGGCCGAGGGGCAGCGCCTCCTTGCCACCCACATCAACAAGGGCATCGAGCATGTGCTGGCGTCCGGACGCATCGAGCCGCGACGCGTGCTTTAAGCCGCGGCGTGGAAATGGGCCGTCATCGCCGAGCGGTCCGGCGCGATGCCGGTGAAAAGTTCGAAGGCCTTGACGGCCTGATAGACCGCCATGCCCATGCCGGCCAGCGTACGGCATCCCAGGGCCCGCGCCTGCTGCAGCAAGGCGGTTTCAGGCGGAAAATAGATGACTTCCGCCACCCAAAGGTCGGGTTGCAGCAATCGAGCGTCAAAGGGGAGGCCCGGGAATTTATCCATTCCCACGGGCGTCGTGTTGACGATGCCGGCGACACCGGCCAGCGCACCGGAGGAGTCTGTCCTAAAGGACACAATGTCGCCGAAGCGCTGGGACAACCTTTGCGCCAGCGTTTGCGCCCGATCGGCCTCGGTGTCGCAGATGGTGAGGCGTTCGACACCCAGCGTGAGCAGGGCATGGCTGACCGCGGCCCCTGCCCCGCCGGCGCCGAACTGCGCCACGTGCCCTAGATCAACGCCCGGCAGTCCTTCTCGGAAACTTTCGGCAAAGCCCCAGGCATCGGTATTGTGACCGACACGCTGCCCCTGCCCCAGGACCACCGTGTTGACGGCGCCGATCCCGTCCGCCTCCGGCGACAGATGTTCAAGCAGCGGGATGACGGCCTGCTTGAACGGATAGGTGACGTTGAGCCCGACAAAGCCGAGCGCCTGCGCCAGTTCTAGAATGTCCGGCAAGTCGCTGTCGTCGAGCCCGAGGGCATCGAAATCGATGAGTTCATATGCATAGGGGAAGCCGATCCGCTGTCCCTCGAGCTCGTGCATGCGCGGGGTGCGCGAGGCCTGAATGCCGCGACCGACCAGCCCGACGATAACCTGGCGGGTGGCGGCAGAGCCGAAGCGACGGGCTTCGATCCGGCTGGTCAGATGCCGATGCGCGCGCTCAAGCCTGCTTGCGTCCACGATGATCTCATCCCCGTAACGAAGCGCTTTATGGCGCTCACATCTTGTCATTGCCACCTGCCCGTCATTAATGGAACGGCCGCAACAGCGGATAAATGTACGAACTGGTTAGTTTAGTCAATCTCCGGGCGAAGGAGAAGGAGCGGTGCGTGGCGTCTCAGGCAGGAAAATCCGAGGGTAATGTGCGCACGCAGGATCCGGAGGGCACGCGGCAGAACATTATCGAGGTCGCAACCGAAGAATTCGCGCTCAATGGCCTGTCCGGTGCGCGAATCGACGAGATCGCCGCCCGCACCCGTGCCTCGAAGCGCATGATCTACTACTATTTCAACGACAAGGAGGGGCTTTACCTCGCCGTGCTCGAAAATGCCTATCGACTGGTGCGCGAAGGCGAAAGCAAGCTCGACGTCGATGGGCTTCCGCCCCTCGACGCGTTGAAACAGCTGGTGGAATTTACCTTCGACCATCATCACAAGCATGAGGATTTCATCCGCATGGTGATGATCGAAAACATCCACCATGCCGATTATATCGAGCGCTCCAAAGTGATCCGGCAGCTCAACGGCACCGCCATCAAAACCATCGAAGCGCTTTATGAACGCGGCGTCGACGAGGGGACGTTTCGACCGGGGCTCGACCCGCTGGAGCTGCACTGGCAGATCAGTGCGCTGTGCTTTTTCAACGTGTCCAATCGCGCAAGCTTCACCAAGCTCTTTGGTCGCGATCTAGGGACCGCGGAGGCGCAAGACTCGCTACGCCGCCATGCTGTCGACATGGTGCTTCGCCATGTGGTGCGCAGCGAAAAGCTGCCGCAGAGCTAACTCCATTCGACAACGTCTCGCTTGACCATTCAATGCGTTCGTCCACATAATGTACGAACTAGTTCGTTATCATAAGGATGATCCGGATGAGGACCTCGATCGCCACGGTTTCGATCAGCGGCGACCTCAGCGAAAAGCTCACCGCGATCGCCGCGGCGGGTTTTGACGGGGTTGAGATTTTCGAGAACGACTTCCTGACCTTTGGCGCCAGTGCCCGCGACGTCCGGCAGATGGCCGCCGATATCGGGCTCGACATTACGCTGTTCCAGCCCTTCCGCGATTTCGAGGGCTTGCCGGAGCCCCTGCGCAGCCGCGCCTTCGAGCGCGCCAAGCGCAAGTTCGCCTTGATGAACGAGCTGGGCACCGACCTGATGCTGGTGTGCTCCAACGTTTCGCCGGCGGCGCTGGGCGGCATCGACCGGGCAGCGGCCGACTTCCGGAAATTGGGCGAGCTTGCCGCGCAGTCGGGCGTCCGCGTGGGTTTTGAAGCGCTGGCATGGGGGCGTCATGTCAACGACCATCGCGACGCCTGGGAAATCGTGCGCCGGGCCGATCACCGCAGCGTCGGCATCATCCTCGACAGCTTCCACACCTTGTCGCGCAAACTCGATCCCGGCTCGATCCGCGCCATTCCGGGAGACAAGATCTTTATCGTCCAGCTTGCCGATGCGCCGCTGATCGACATGGACCTGCTCTATTGGAGCCGCCACTTCCGCAACATGCCCGGCGAGGGCGATCTGCCGGTGGTCGATTTCATGCGCGCCGTCGCGGCAACCGGTTATGCCGGGCCGCTATCGCTCGAGATCTTCAATGACCAGTTCCGGGGCGGTTCGCCGCGCGCCATTTCCGTCGATGGGCGCCGGTCGCTGGTTTATCTCATGGACCAGGTGCGGCGCCTCGAGCCCGACCTTGCCATCACGGTGCCCGAAATGCCGGAGCGCATCGAGGTCGAACGGGTCGAATTCGTGGAGTTCGCCGCCGACGAGACCGAGGCCGCCCACCTTGTCGGCATGCTGACCGCCATGGGTTTCATCCTTATAGGAAAGCATCGCTCCAAGGCCGTATCGCTTTACCGGCAGGGCCGCATCAATATCGTCATCAATACCGAAAACGACGGCCTCGCCTATTCAAGCTATGTCGCTCACGGCACCTCGGCCTATGCCATCGGCCTCAAGGTCGGAGACGCCCTTGCCACCATGGAGCGGGCCACGGCCCTTGGGGCGTCACCCTTCACCCAGCCGGTGGGAGATGGAGAACTGCAGATCCCGGCGATCCGCGGCGTAGGCGGCGGGGTGATCTATCTTCTCGACGACAGCCCGGAACTGGGTCGGGTGTGGGAGAAGGAATTCAACATCGATCCGGCAATCGCCATCCAAGGCGCCGGGCTGACGAGTGTCGACCACGTGGCGCAGACCATGAACTACGATGAGATGCTGACCTGGGTCCTGTTCTATCGATCGATCTTTGCGACGCAGAAAAGCACCCTGGTCGATGTGCCCGATCCCTCCGGCCTTGTTCGCAGCCAGGTCATCGAAGACCGGAGCGGCAATCTCCGGCTTACACTCAACGGGGCTGAAAACGGCCGCACTCTGGCGGGTCACTTCGTCAACAAGACGTTCGGCTCCAGCATCCAGCACCTGGCTTTTGCCACCGGCGACATCTTTGCCGCCTCGAAAGCCATGCAGCTCGACGTGCTCAAGGTCAGCGACACCTACTACGACGACATCGAAGCCCGCTTCGGCCTCGACGCCGATTTCCTCGAGCGGCTGAAGGCCGGCAGCATCTTTTATGATCGCGACGACGCGGGCGGCGAGTTCTTCCAGTTCTACAGCCAGGGTTTCGGCGAAGGGTTCTTTTTCGAGATCGTCGAACGCCGGGGTGGCTATAGTGGCTATGGCGCGCCCAATGCGCCATTCCGCATCGCGGCACAAAAGCAGGCACTGGTGCGAGGGCTATAGTTTCCGTGTCTAAACGTGGAGCGCCGTCGTCAGAATAGTGCGGTTCATCGGAACCACTGCGCCGGAACAGTGACCAGGTCCGGAAACAGGATCAGCAGGAACATGAAGGCGAACTGGACCAGCGGCAGCGCCTCTCCCCTGCTGGAAGCCCATCAGGGCGGCACCTGGGGGAAACGGGGATAGCCGGCTTTGCGCGGCATTGAACAGCCTCCTGGGCGTGTCAAACCGCGGACATCCGCATTTTGCCCTTGAATGTACGAAATAGTTAGTTCAGCATCGTTGAGTGGCAGGGAGGCGCCTGATTGCGGACGTAACAGCCTGAGGCCACACAATAAGGACCACAGAACGAGGAGATATTCTGTGACTTTTCAAGGTGCTAAGATTTTGAGAACGCCGGCCATCAGCCGGCTGGCCCTGGCCGTAGCGACAACGCTGGCCGTCAGCAACGTCCAGGCGCAGGTGGTTGATCCCATCGAGCCGATCAAGACCAATTCGGGCCTTGTGGCCGGTCAGGTCCTCGAGCCCGGTGTCAAAGCCTGGCTGGGCATTCCCTTCGCCAAACCACCGACACAGGACCTGCGCTGGCAGCCACCGCAGCCCATTTCCTGGGACGGCACCTGGAACGCCGACAGGCTTGGTCCTGAATGCATCCAGGACCTGCGTCCGCACAACATCAACCACTATTTTGCCGAAGAGCCAACCTCGGAAAACTGCCTCTACATGAACGTCTGGGCGCCGGAAGACGCCACCGCAACCTCCAAGCTGCCGGTCGTGGTGTTCATCTATGGCGGCGGCGGCACCGTCGGATCGAGCGGCATCGACACCTATGCCGGCCAGGAAATAGCCAAAAAAGACGCCATCTTCGTCAATTTCAACTATCGCGTCGGCATTCTGGGCTTCATGGCGCATCCGGAACTGAGCGCCGAGCAGGACGGCCATTCCGGCAATTACGCCTATCTCGACCAGAACGCTGCGCTCAAATGGATCAACGAGAACATCGAGCAGTTCGGCGGCGATCCGGAGCGCGTCGTGATTATGGGGCAGTCGGCCGGCGCGCGCGCCGTAACCGAGCAGATCTACAGCCCGCTATCGGCAGGCCTGTTCAGCGGCGCCGTCATGTCTTCGGGCTGCACCTGGGACATTGCGGGCACCTCGCTCGAAGACGGAGAAAAGACCGGCCTCGAAGTGCAGGCGGCACTCGGCGTCGATAGCCTAGAAGCCATGCGCTACGTTCCGGCCGACAAGATCCTTGCCATCCAGAACGAAACCCAGCTCGGCGTCAGCCGCTCCGGCATCCGCACCAGCGGGGTCATCGATGGCTATTTCATGCCAAAGAGCCAGGCCGAAATCCAGGACGCCGGCGAAATGAACGATGTGCCGATCATCGCCCATTTCAATCGCGACGAAGCCAGCACGCCATTCTCGGCGGCCAAGACGGTCGCGGAATACGAGGCACTGGCGAGCGAACTCTATGGAGAGAACGCCGAAGCGTTCCTTGCAACCTTCCCCGTCGCCAGCGATGACGAGGTTGCCGACCAGACGACCGCGATCGCCCTCGCCAATCGTCACGCCAAGAATGCCGTGGGCTGCGCGGAGATCCAGAGCGAGGTCAACGAGTCTCCCGCCTTCATCAGCATGTTCAGCCGCAAGCACACCTTTGGCGGCTTCGACTATGCCGATATCGACGAGTCCACGGTGGGCGCATACCACACGGCCGACATTCCGTTCTGGTTCGGCACGCTGGAGGCCTTCAACAAGTTCCACAACGGCCGCAACTGGAGCGACGACGACCGCGCCTTGTCTAACGACATGATGGACAGCCTAATCGCCTTCGCAAGCACCGGAAACCCGGCTACGGAAGCGGTGGCCTGGGAGTTATGGTCGGCCGAAAACCAGATGATGATGGAATTTGCCGACGGCGCCGAACTGGTTTCGGTCAACCCAAAAGGGATCGACTGGCTCGCGGCCAACCCCATCCCAACTGCCCCCGCCGTCCCCGCCCCGGGTCGCATAGAAGGCGTCGGCCCCCGCGACTGACAGCATGTTGGGGCTGGCCTCGGCCAGCCCCAACATGCTGTTGCTGAACGTCCGCTTTTGGCGAACAGGACAAGGGTCGCCAATGGCCGAGATGGGGTGGAAAGCAGACGGTGCGCCTGAGAGACCATTTGGCGCACGCGACCGCCTATGAAGACCTGCGGTCGCTCTTTCGGCTCCATTGATTTTGCGTACTCACACCCAAGAGATCGGAATGGACAGGGGACGAACCCCTGCCCATCTTTGAACCGATCTACGAACGCACGATCACATGATCGGATTTGAGCCAAAGTGGGGGTAGGCAGAGCTGGATGTTCGAGAGTGGCATCAGGTGCTCGCCCAAGTCCACGCCGATCGTGTTGCGGAGGAAGACGCGGCGCGCCTGGATACGGGCCCAAGTCTCCGGATGCTTGGCGGCTAGGTCCGCGCGCAGCGTTGCATCGGCAACGGCAACGGCATCTTCGCAATTGAGAGCCTTGCCCGCTGGAATGGGGCCTGGAATGACATCGACCTGGAATACCATGCCGGAGGCCAGTGCTTCGGATGACCCGGGGCGGACCGGGGAGTGGCTCCACTCATCGTAGCTGACGAGATGGCCGGGATTGAGCGCAGGTTTGAGATTGGCTTCGGCCAGTTTGTTGACCACGGCATCATGCAGGTCGCCGCCGGTCGTACCGATATTGGCAGTCTCGTACCAGGTAACGAGGGCATCGAAGTAGGACGCAGCAATGCCCACGAAGCTATCGTCAATATCGTCGAGCATGCCGGCGCGCGAACTCAGGCCGCCCCAGTAGCCGACGGCGGTGGTCACGCCATCGCCCTTGCCGAGGACGCGGGACCCGGCACTATTGAGGCCGTGGATGGCGTAGCTGGCATTTCCCGAGGCGAACATGGAATGGGCGCTGAGCGGTTCGCCGGCATAAAGGAAATTGCGGGCTGCCTCGATTTCGCGTTCGCCCGGGCGCGCCTTGGTGACCACATTCCAGACCGAAGCCGAGGCGCGGGTGGATGCCCATTCGAAAGCGGCAATCTGGTCGGCGTCGACGATTGTCCGTGACCCGTTTTGAGGATGCATGAAAATGGCTGTTTCATCGGACAGGCCATCCGGGCCGCCAATGATGCGTGCCAGAACCACAACCATGTAATGGGGCATGATGAATCCGGCACGACCATCGTCCCATTCATCGGCGCCGAGATATTTCCAGCCAACGATGCCGACCCTATCGCCGGACTTTATCCCGGCATCCCGCAGGACGGCTTCAAGATTTGGCTTTTTCGAACGGTCCTGAGCCATCAAGCTCAAGGTCTGACTAAGCATGACCTCGAGATTTGGCAAGGGCGAGATGGCGGTAAAACTCTCCGACTCATTGCCGGTGACGACGATCCGTCGGCCATTGGGGCCGAGCAGGAATACCGCTTCCTCGAAACGAGGATCAAAGCCAGTCAGGTGTAGGATATTGGCATTGTGCTCCCGGTCGGCATAGACGAAGAGCCAGGTCTTGCCTGCGCGGGCATAGACATCGTCGCAGCGGGCGGCGAGGGTCGCGGCCGGAATTTGCGGGCGGACCAGAGGGACGCCGAAATCTGGGATGGCTACGGATTGCAGATGGCTCATATATGGGTCTCCGATGCGGGCTGGTGATCCAGCCGGTTGAGCAGGTGATCGGCGCAGCGGAAGGCCAGCGCCATGATGGTCAGAGCAGGGTTGAAGGCGCCGTTTGTCGGGTGCAGCGACCCATCGGCGACATAGAGATTGCTATGGCCCCAGACACGGCCATGATAATCAGTCACCGAGTTTTTGGGGCTGGTCCCCATGCGACAGGTGCCGGCCTGATGCTGATGAGAAGACAGCCGCGGGGCAGGCGTGTAGCCCCAAATGCGCGACGCACCGGCAGCCGAGAGCCAGGCTTTTGCCTTGCCGAGAATGACGGCGGCCGTGCGGCTGGTTTCGCCATGAACGACGCCGGAAAGGCGCGCAACGGGACGGCCCCATTTGTCGGTTACGGCTGGGTCGAGCTCCACCCGGCAGGCCGGATTGGGTATTTCGTGGACCGGCCCCTTGATTGCAAGAACGTGGCGATAATGCTGGCGCATGAAATCATGCGGCGCTTGGCCCCAGCGCGGCATGTCCGGCGGCAATGCCAGTTCCCAAAAAGCAGTGGGCGTCATGATGAAATCGTCGGCCAGCATGGCGCCACCGATGACGCCGGGCAGCCCATGAGCGAAATCGGTCGTCGCGATCGTCACGCCGGGACCCTTGCCGCCATGGACCTGACGATCGAATAGTCCATAGGCAGTCGGATAGGTGTGACCTTGGAGATTGCGTCCAACTTGGTCCGTATTGTTGCCCAGTCCCTTTGGTTCGCTGGCATTGGCGGACAACAACAATAGGCGCGCCGTCTCGATGGCGCCTGCCGCAACAACGACGATATCTGCCGTGACCGTTGCGGCGTGGCGCATGCCGGCTTGGTCCCAAAGCAAGGCAACACCGGTCACGCGTCCGGCTTCTTCTGTCGTTATGCGATCGACCAGCGTTTCGGCTGAGACATGCAAGCGCCCGCTCGCCAAAGCCTTAAGGATCACTGTGTTCTGCGTGCCGTTTTTGCTGTCGCTTGGGCAGGCGAAACCGGGACAGCTCGCGCATTCGATGCAGGCATCGCGACCGTCATGGGGCTGCGAATTGATCAGCATGGGCGGCTGTGTCGTGCTGAGCCCCAGGGTGCGGGCCGCTTCGGCAAGCACCTGAGCGGCCCCATGTCGGGGCAAGGGGGCATGGGCAGGTCTACACTGCGATGCCCCTCATGCGGCAGGGTGCCGGAGGGGCCGCACACACCGATCGTTTGCTCGGCCAAGCCATACCACGGCTCGAGATCGGCATAGGTGATCGGCCAGTCTGCAAGGCTCGATCCATCCGGAATCCCATAGCGGCTCGCCATGCGAAAATCATGGGGATGGAAACGCCAGGCCTGGGCGCCATAGACCAGGGTGCCGCTTCCGATGCAGGCAGCATTATTGCCATAGGCGATGGTGTGGGGCGCCGTGGCATGTTCAACGCCATCCGGCGTGACGACGATACGCGGACCGTCATCGGCGTCGGGACCGGTATTGTGGCCATAGACTGCATTCCGGTGATTGCGCAGATGATCGCGGTGCCCACTATTGGCATAGTCGAGCCAGCTGCCGCGCTCAACCAGCAGCACGTTCCGCCCGCCAAGGGCCAGCTGGCTGGCAACGATGCCGCCCCCGGCTCCTGCGCCCACGACCACCACGTCATAATGGCGGGTAAAGTCCGGCCTCCTTACAGGGGCCACAGGTGCATTGCGAGGACCTTCCGGGCCTTCGGGGAGGCGGTGCTCATAACCAATTTCTTGCCACGACAGAGCATCGGGATTTCCCCGTTGCCCGGATCAGCATAGATGGCCTCAGCGGCCCAGCGGGCGAGGAGGGCAAACCAGTCCAAGTGCGTGATGGTCTGAAGCGCGGCATCGAGCTCGGCATCGTCCAAACTGCCAACGTCGTGCTCAGCCAGGAAGGCATCAACACCGATCGCAACGCGCTGTGCTGCGGAGGGATCGGCCGCAATTCGGCCGGCAACATAGTCCGGCACGCCCATGGCACGGCTGTTTAACACCGGATCGGGCGCGATTCGGTCTAGCATTCTCAGCAGTGCCGGATCGCCGCTCTTCATAACTTAGACCAGCACCAGGTCGGTTTCGGGATCCAGCAGATGGACACGGTTCATGTCTACCGAAAGCCTCAGTTTGGCTCCGCTGCGGATTGAGGATTGCGGCAAGAGACGCGCTACCGTGGGATCATTGCCGAGGTCGAAATGGACCAAGGTCTCCATGCCAAGAGGCTCCACCAGCCCGGCCGTGATATCGATGGCGACCGGGCCCTGGTCGAGCGCGAAATGCTCGGGACGGATGCCTAGCAGAGCAGGCTTGCCGGCGAGCTTACGGAAAAGGTCGACCCTATGCGCTGGAACGACGAGGCTTTGCCCGTCGGACAGGCGCAAGCTCAACGCCTCGCCGCTGTCCTCAATGCTGGAGGGGAAGAAATTCATGCCCGGCGAGCCGATGAATCCGGCCACGAACCGGGTTGCCGGTTTGAGATAGAGTTCCTCAGGCGGCGCGATCTGCTCGATGGCGCCCTTGTTCATGACCACGACACGGTCGGCCAGCGTCATGGCCTCCACCTGATCATGCGTCACATAAACGGTGGTAGTGGGAATGCGTGCATGCAACGCCTTGATTTCGGTACGCATCTGCACGCGAAGCTTTGCATCGAGATTGCTCAGCG
The DNA here is from genome assembly GCF_011058215.1 of Devosia aurantiaca. Taxonomy (GTDB): domain Bacteria; phylum Pseudomonadota; class Alphaproteobacteria; order Rhizobiales; family Devosiaceae; genus Devosia; species Devosia aurantiaca. The sequence goes on along the minus strand of NZ_JAALFG010000001.1, from coordinate 792,018 downwards.
GCTCGTCGAACAGGAACACGGACGGATTGCGGATCAACGCGCGCCCCATAGCGACGCGCTGGCGCTGGCCACCCGACAACTGCCGAGGCTTGCGGTCAAGCAACTCGTCGAGCCCCAGCACTTCGGCGGTGCGCTTTAAGCGCTCGGCGATGTCCGATTTGGGCACCTTGCGCAGCTTGAGACCGAAAACGATGTTTTCGGCCACGCTGAGGTGGGGATAAAGCGCATAGTTTTGGAAAACCATGGCGATATCGCGCTCGCCCGGCTGCAGGTCGTTGACACGCTTGCCATCGATGCGGATTTCGCCGCCGGTGACGGTTTCGAGCCCCGCGATCATTCGCAAAGTCGTGGATTTGCCGCAGCCCGATGGTCCCACGAGCACGATGAACTCGCCCTCGGCGATTTCGAGGTCGATGCCATGCACCGTAACAGTCTGGTTATAGGCCTTCACGACCTTGTCGAGGGTAACACCGGCCATGGCTGGTTCCTGTTCCTGATACGCGGTTTAAGATGCGTCGCCGTAGATGTTGCCTTCCGGCGTCCACTCGAAGTCACGATCGAGTGGCCATGTGGGGCGCGGCAGGCGTTTCCATTCGAGGCGGGCCATGTCGAGCTGCGAGGTGCCATCGCTCAGCAACAGGATATGGCGCGCCATGATGTCTTCGAGCCGGGGGTGCAGATAGCCCAGCTTGACGACATAGATCTTGTGGGCCACCGGATCGATGCCCATGGCCTGGAAATGCTCGGGTGTAGTGATCCCGATGGGCTGGGCGTGGAAAGTCGCGATGACATTGCCGATCCGCACTTTCGCCCAAGCCGCGTCCTTGGACCGATAGGGCTGGAACCCACCAAGGTCGAGCTCTTCGCCGCAGGCCTCGACGCGCGCAATGACCCTGCGTGCCGTCTTCGGGCGCGACAGATGTTCTTCGCCCAGGATCAGCTCGACATCAGCGCCAACCCCGGCTGCGTTGAGTTTCGCCACCGTCTCTGGCGCGGTAATGCCGGCGACAATGATGTCCTCATTGGCGCCTAGATCGAGAGCCGCCTGAAGCACCGTGGTCAGCTCACCAGCGGCGCCGGCCGTGGTGTTGTCCCCCGAATCGGAAACATAGACCGGCCGCTGCGGGCTGTTCAACGCGCGTTCTAGGCCTTCGGCGACTTCTGCAGTTTCCATGCGAAGAATGAACTGCTCATGCGCATCCCAAATGCTGCGCGCCAGCTTGACCGCCTGTTCTTGGGCCAGTTCGGCGCTGTCTTCCGAAACCGCAAAGGCTGTGCATTTGGTCCATGGCCGGTCGTTCCAGGCGAAACCGACGAGGATATTGGCTTCCATCATGCCTGGAACTGCATCGAGTTGAGGCAGGCTGCCATAAAGCTCCCGCGCGGGGCTCGCGGAGGTGACCGCGGTTTCGCCGGGAATGAGGATGGGAAGGCTGACCGCGGCCTTTTTGGGCTTGATGCCGGTACGGATCACCTTGATCAATTGCTCCGCCGCGCGGTAGCCGGTCGATTTGTCATCGCGGTGTGGCGCCGTTCGAAGCACCGAAAATACCGTTCCTGCTGCCAGGAGCTCCGGCGTCATATCGCCATGCAGGTCCAGCGCTATGCCGATCGGCATGTCAGGGCCAACCAGCTCACGGATTGCGCCGACGAAATCTGAATCCGCATCGGCATCGAGCCCCTCGACCTCCAGGGCCCCGTGGTTGACCACCAGCACGCCATCCAGCGCTTCGGTCTTGCCGATCAGCTCGAGCGTCCGGCTCTTGACCAGGTCGTAGGCCTCGGCCGTCATGATGCCACCCGGCAAGGCCGTCGCCCAGTAAAGCGGGACTGGCTCGACATCGCTGTCCTCCGCAATGCGCTGCAGCATGCCCCGCACCATCCAGACGTCGTTTTCCAGCATCTGCTTGGCATCGAAATGCTGCAGCGAGCCGGGACCCGTCACCGCTGGGGAAGACAACATGATTTCGATCGAGAGGCCAACGATGGCGATACGCATTGAGATGGTTTCCAGAAGGATGTTCGAGTTCTTAGGGCAGGATTTGCGAGCCGGCAGCGTGCGTTACGCCATCGAGCGCCAGTGCGATGCCGCTGAGGCGGGGACCGCCCACGCCGGGCTCGGCAAATTTGACGATGCCTGCCTTGTACATGGCAGGGTGTGCTAGCCGGCGCAGCGCCTTGTCCACCGCGCCCGACAGATAGGGCGCCGCGGTCGCCAGGTCTCCGCCAAGCAAAACCAGCGGCGGGTTGAAGATGTTGATGAGGCTGGAAATGGCCGAGCCCAGAACTTCACCGGCATGGTCTAGCACGTTGAGCACGATCGGGTCGCCCGCTCCGGCCATGTCTATGATGTGTTCGAAGGATGCCGGCCGGTTCTGCCCGAGCCGCGATATCTCCTCGATCAGTGCGGAGTCGCTGAGATAGGCCGAGAGGCATCCTGCCGCCCCACAGGTGCAAAAACGCCCCTGTGGCACGATCTTGATATGGCCCAGTTCGCCTGCGAGGCCTCCGGCTCCCTTATAGATGGTGCCGTCGAGGAACAGCCCGCCCCCGACACCGGACCCAGAAAACATGTAGATGAAATTTTCGAGGTCGACGCAGGCCCCGAACATGTTCTCGGCCATCGCCGTGGCCTGCCCGTCGTTACCGACATAGACCGGTGCCGTACAGGCTTGGGTCAGGCGATCGAGAATATCGACGTTGCGCCAGCCGAGGGCCGGTACGTGGACGAGTGCCCCATCCATATCCACGAGGCCGGGCAGCGACACGCCGATACCCAGCACGCGCGCCTCCGATCCGGCCATTTGAACGAGATCATCGACGCCGTGCGCGATTACTGTCTCAACCCCGGCGAGTTGACCATCGAACGGCAGCACCCGCTCAGCCAGCACGGCGCCGTCGAGGCCGCAAGCTACAAAGATGAGCTCATTGGCCTCCACCTCGACGCCGACGAGAAGCCCTGACCCGGGTGCAATGATGAGGCCTTCGGACGGCCGCCCTCGTCCCGAGGCTGAAACCTTCGCCCGTCTTTCGACCAGACCCTGCTCGATGAATTCGTTGACTATGGACGACACTGTCGACTTATCGAAGCCGGTCCGCTCGATGATTTCGCGCTGTGACACATCGGGCTGGATGCGGATGCGATGAAAAATTGCGCTGGCGTGATAACGACGCAAAAACGACCGATCCACTCCCAGCTCCCTTTTTCTATAATAGAGAAAAATAGACATGTTCTGCAAGCCCAGGTCAATGGGTGGAGTATACCTGCAGAAAGTTTTTAGTGGTGCAGGGGCATAAAACACCTTAATTTCTCTGAGTTTGGAGCTGCTCAAAAAAATCGCATGGCGAAGTTTTGCTCAAGCAGTTGACTCTATCGTTCAGCTGGTTCAGATTTTTTCTTGTTGAAAGATTATTTTCACGAGGGAAAAGGCCGTCGGCCACAAAGGTAGGGAAATGAAGAAATCCAATATGCTGGCCGCGTTCGGCCTTGCGCTGCTTGGCGCGACATCTGTGCAGGCACAGGACAATCTGGAAGTCTGGCACTACTACGCTGCCGGTTCGGAACTGGCCGGCATGAACGCGCTGATCGATGCGGCAAACACCTCAGTCGACGATGCCAACTTCACCGGCGTGGTCATCCCGGGCAATGTCGTAGAACTGCGCCGCCAGTTGCAGACCGCCTTTCTCGGCGGCCGTCCGCCAGCAGCCTACCAAAGCTCAATGGCCTATGAGCTAAAGACCTTTGCAGATGGCGGTCAGCTTCATCCACTGACCGACGCCTGGGCCGCCATCGATGGCGATGCGATCTTTCCCGAAGGCGTGCAGCGCGTCGTTAAGGTCGATGGCGTGCCCTACGGTATCCCGTTTGATCTGTCGTTGATCAACAACGTGTTCTACAACAAGGAAGCCTTTCAAAAGGCCGGTGTTGCCGTACCGACCGACTGGGACAGCTTCACAGCGGCCTGCGACGCCCTGCGGGACGCTGGCTACCAGCCCCTCGGCAATGCCGGCGGCACCTTCTGGAGCCTCTACAACTTCTACGCCGCCCTGGTCTCGGTCGTCGGCGAAGACGGCTACTACCAGATCGCCCGCGGCGAGCTTGGGTTCGACAGCCCCGAATTTGCCGAAGCGCTCGATCTTTACCGTGACCGCATGGTCTCCTGCTATGCCCAGAACTGGAGCGGCAAGACCTGGACGCAGACCGCCGACGACCTGATCAACGGCAATACCGGCATGTTCATGATGGGCATCTGGGCTGCCGGCTACATGGATACCGCCGGCTTTAAGGCCGGTGAAGGGTTCGACATGTTCCAGGCCCCCGGCACCGTCGGCAAGTCGATCTTCCAGATGGACGTCCTGGCTGTTCCCGAAGGTCCCTCGGTTGCTGCTGCCGACGAGTTCATCAAGGCCATTACCACTACGGACGGCCAGGCTGCCTTTGCCACCCTTAAGGGGTCGCTGGCACCCAACATTAATGTCGACCCTGCGGTCTACGGCTATGCCGGCGCCACCTTCTCGCGCCAGTTCTCGGAAGCTTCGGCCAACAATGCCGTGCTGCCAAACCTGTTCTTCCTGCTGCCAACCGATCTCGGCACCGAATTCGGCGTACAGATCGAGCGCTTCGCAATCGATCCCTCTGACACTGTAAAGGCAGAGCTGATCTCCACCCTTGAAGGCCTGCGCCAGGAAGCCCTAGCAGAAAGCGCCTTCATCGCCTGGTAAGCTCAGCCTCACGAGGGGCGGCGCTCTCCCGACGCCGCCCCTTTTCGTTGCCGTCCCGCGAGCAAAGCCGATGAATCTGTCTCCACACCGTCTCTCCCGAACCGACTGGACGCACATCGCCTTTTTGGCTTTGCCGACGCTGCTGTTCGTCACCTTCTACGTCTACCCGGTTATCTCAAGCATCCACCTGTCGCTCCATGACTGGAACGGCTTTGCGCCCAAGATGCGCTTCGTAGGTCTCCAAAATTACCAGGTGCTGATCGGCCAGCCACGCTTCCTTCATGCGGCTCTCAACAACATCATCTGGGTCGCCTTCATGCTGATCGTGCCCACCGGGCTCGGCCTGCTGCTGGCAGCTATCCTTGATCGCGGCATTCGCGGCGAACAGGTCTTTCGCATCATCTTCTTTTTGCCCTTCACCATTCCGGCCGTTGCAGTCGGCGCCATTTGGCGCTGGATGTACGAGCCCGACAATGGGTTGATCACCACTGTTCTCAAGCTGCTCGGGCTCGGGAGCTTTGCCCAGAACTGGCTTGGTGACCCAAATGTAGTCAACCTGTCGCTGATGGGCTCGGTGGCCTGGTGGACTACGGGCTTTGCGTTCCTAGTTTTCTTTGCCGGCCTGCGCAATATTCCTACCGAATGCATCGAAGCGGCGCGCATCGAAGGCGCGACGCCCTGGCAGGTGTTCTGGAAGGTCAGCTTTCCGTTGCTCTGGCCTTCCACCATCATAGTGCTCGGCATGTCGGCCATTGACGCCATGCGCCTATTCGACGTGGTCTGGGCAATGACCAAGGGCGGCCCTGCCTATTCTTCAGAAGTGCTGGCCGTGCAGATGTACGATCTTGCCTTCGGCCGCTTCGACATGGGGCGTGCTGCCGCTGTTGCGGTCTATCTCTTCATCATCGCCGGCGTGATCATCATGCCCTACATCATCTATATGTCCCGGCGGGTCCAGGACAGCGAGGCCGATTGATGAGCAGTTCCATCGAGCAGCGCCAGACCATCCTGACGCGCACCGTCCTCATCGGCATGTCCATCGTCTTCGTGACGCCGTTGATCGTCGCTTTCCTCACCTCGTTCAAATCACCCGCCGAAATCACGCGCGTGATGACGCTGCCGACGCAGATTTACTGGGAGAACTACGCCATAGCCTTCGGTCGAGCCGGCCGCACTTTCCTCAATTCGTTGCTGATCACCGCCCCGGCCGTTGTCCTGTCGCTGCTGATCGGCGCCGTCGCCGGCTATCCCCTCGCCTATATGCGTGGCACCGGCGGCAAGCTGGTTTATTTCATCCTTTTGACCGGCATGCTGGTGCCGTTCCAGATCGTGCAGATCCCGCTCTTCTTCCTCGTGCAGCGGCTGGGCCTCTACGACACAATCCCCGGCATGTGGCTGGTCCACACCGCCTACGCCGTTCCGTTCTGCACCTTCTTCATGCGCAACTTCTTCGCGTCGGTGCCCCGCTCGATGTATGAGGCGGCGCTGATCGATGGTTGTGGTCCGGCAACTTATTTCTGGAAATTGCTGCTTCCCGCATCGGGCTCTGGCCTTGCCGCGCTGGCCATCATTCAGAGCCGCGCTATCTGGAACGACCTGCTTTTCGCTATCACTCTGACGACCAGCGACAATGCCCGCCCGGCAACCGTAGCGATTGCCGGCTTTGCCAGCAGCCTCCAGGTTGAATACGGCCCGCTCATGGCATCGACCATAGTGTCGGTCCTGCCGGTTATGGCCGCCTATCTACTGTTCCAGAAGTCCTTCGTCCGCGGCCTGCTCGGGGGCGCGGGAAAATGATCGAGACCAAGCAGTTATCGACATATGGGCGGCAGCATTGCGAAGCCACGTCGTGATGGCCGTCGTGTGCCGAGAGCGTCAATGCCGTTCTGTTGACCAGGACCCACCGAACGGACCCGGCAGGGGTGAACGGAACGGGAGAAATTGGCTCCGGACGCGGATGGGAAAATCCGGGCCACGTCTGATGACTGCAGCCCATTTGCCTGTAGGCTAGGGTCAGGGACGAGGGAGACATGTGGGATTGCGATTGCTCACGAGGCTCGACCGGGCAAGATCATCCCCAGCCATGGCGACGCGCATGATCTTCCTGCTCGCTGGCATCGGCCTGGCCAGCTGGGCACCGCTGGTACCCTATGCCAAACAGCGACTGGGGGTGGACGACGCCCAATTGGGTCTGATCCTGCTCTTTCTGGGGCTAGGGTCGATTATCGCCATGCCGATGGCCGGAACACTGGCAGGCCGCCACGGCTGTCGCAAAGTCATCGTAACCGCCGCCTTGATAGTTGCCGCCACGCTGCCTTGTCTGGCCTTATCGGATTCCTTTGCGGTATTGGCTGTGGCTCTGGCGGTCTTTGGCGCCAGCATCGGCTCAGTCGATGTGGCGATGAATATCCAGGGCGCCAATGTGGAACGGGACATGGACCTCAATCTCATGTCCGGCTTCCACGGCCTGTTCACGCTTGGTAGCATCATCGGCGCCGGGGGTATGAGCCTCGCTCTCTACGCCGGCGCATCGGCCCTGCTGGCGACATTTGCGATCAGCGCCATACTGGTCGCGCTCCTAGCTTTGGCGGCGCCTCAGCTCTCCGTCGAAGCGGGTGGTGACAAAGCACCCATGGTCGTGATGCCCAGAGGGCAAATTGTGGTCATAGGCTTCTTGTGCTTTGTGATGTTTCTTGCCGAAGGTGTCGTCCTCGACTGGGGTGCGCTGTTCCTGATCCGCACCCACAATGTCGCCGTCGCACAGGCGGGTATTGGTTATTCTGTTTTTGCCATCGCCATGACGATCGGCCGGCTCACCGGCGACGCCACCGTGAGTCGGCTGGGCGGTACGCCCACCCTGGTGATCGGTAGTCTTCTGGCTGCCGGTGGATTTGCCCTCACAGTCATCGCCCCGTCAGAATGGTTGGTCCTCGCCGGCTTTGCTGCAGTGGGACTAGGCGCGGCCAACATTGTCCCCGTTCTGTTTTCTGCCGCCGCTCGCAATGGTGATATGCCTGCTAACCTCGCGATCTCTGCTGCCGCCACGCTGGGCTATGCCGGAATACTGGTCGGTCCAGCAGTCATAGGGCCGCTCGCCAGCCAGGTCGGACTGTCTGGTGCCATACTGATGGTGGCGGTTCTAGTTTGCCTTGTTGGCCTGCTCGGCCCAAACGCCGCAAACGAACGGGGCGGCTTCTCCAAATAGGTCTATCTGGCAAGCCCTGCTATTCGTGCGGGCGTTCCGGACTATCTTTATCGCCGGCAGGCGAATGCCGGCGATGGAGATCAAAACCAGCAATGAATCGACTGCCGCTCAGCGGCTTCGGGGTGGGAAGCGGAAAGGCAGCTTTTGGGAGAAGCAGAGTTGAAGCGGACTCAATCCGCCTTGGGCGTGTCCGTACGCAATAGCTGCATAAGTTCTCGCTGTGACCGTACATCCAGACGCTTGTAAATGGCCTTCTGGTGGGTCGCGACGGTTTGGACCGAATTGCCGAGCCTTTGCGATATGGCGTCGCGATCCAGTCCTTCCCCCAAAAGGACGGCCACCTCCCGCTGGCGGCTCGTCAAACCAGATAATTCAAATTTCTGTCGACCTAAGCTTTCGAGGAACCAAACGCGTTGCTCCAGTACCCGAAATGCGTAAAAGCAAAGCGCTCGCAGTCGGTCTATCCGTGGTTGCACCGCAGCCTCAAAGGCAGGCCCTGCCATGCTTGATCCAAGGTTGAAACCGCCGAAATCGCGGTGACGTTTAGTCTGAACAGGGATGGCAATGCCCGACCGCCAACCGGCCTGTGCGGTAAGTTCAACGAAAGCGTTTTCTTCGCGGGTCAACACTGCTCGCCGCAGGGAGAAGTCCGCGCCAGCAAGCGTTACGCCCATCGTATTGCAGCAGTATTTGAGGAATGGATCGTGCTCCGCACCGGCATAAAACTCTGCTGGCAAGTTGGAGCGATGCAAGTTGGAGCGATGGAAGAGTGGCGTGCCCGGACGTTGCCAAAGAAAAATATAAAAATCCAAGCCTTCCGTGCTGATGATGTCTTTGAACGTGCGCCAGAACATCCTCTCGGTACGGGAATGATCAAGACGGTCGAAATCGGTGCTCGCTGCCATGACCGTTCGCACCATCCAACTACTCCCGATGTGAAGAAACCTATCCCATCTGTGGTATTTCAAGCGCTTTTTAGCAACGGTTATTTGCGATCCCGCTTCTGGAGTAAATACCCCGCCGCACCGGCGCCATCAACTTGCTGAATGCAAACCCTTATCGTGCGCGAAGCCACGCCGAATACCAACCGCGACGCGAACAATCGGGAGAATATGCCTTGCCTGAGATCAAGCCATTCAAGATCAGTATCCCGCAGCGCGACATCGACGATCTCACTGCCCGGATCGCGCATGTACGGCTCCCTTCTGCACTGCCCGGCGATGAATTGCAGACCGGCCTGCCCGTCTCCGAAGTCGCACGCCTCCTCGATCTTTGGTCACAACATGATTGGAGAGCAACTGAGACGCGGCTCAATAAAATTCCTCAGTTCCTTGCTGAAATTGATGGGCAGGACATCCACTTTTTCCATGTGAAGTCTGCCCATGCCGGCGCCACGCCGTTGATGCTCATTCATGGCTGGCCAGGTTCGGTTCTGGAATTCGAGCACCTTATCGGTCCCCTGACCGACCCGACCAAGCATGGCGGCAGCAGCGAGGATGCCTTCGATCTCGTGATTCCTGCTCTGCCTGGTTTCGGGTTTTCGACGCCTCTAAACAGCGAGGGGTGGACCACTACACGCATCGCAACCGTATTTGCCGACTTGATGAACAGCCTGGGCTACGAAAGCTATATGGTTCAAGGAGGCGATATCGGTGCAGGCGTAGCGCCGGAAATGGGCCGCGTTGCACTGGAGCATGTTATTGCCGTCCATGTGAACGGAGCCTTGGGCGGCTTCGTTTCGGAGGTCGACGAGAAGCAGAAGGCCAAACTGACCCCGTTTGAACAGGACCGGCTGCGCCGTGTTGGCGAATTCATGCAAAAAGAATTTGGCTACATCTCCTTGCAAAGCACCCGTCCGGGCCTTGTCGGCGAAATGCTTGTTGATAGTCCGGCCGCCCAATTTGCGTGGATCTACGACAAGCTGCAGGCGTGGAGTTGGCCAGAAGAAAAACCCGCAGCCGAAATTCTTGGCAGCGAGTTTGTTTTCGCCAATGCCTCGCTCTACTGGTTCACCAAAAGTGCAGGTTCGGCAGCTTACGTCGGATATGCGCAACAAGGACTGGCAGGCTGAAAAGCCAAGGAATTCTGGTGTTCCCACAGCGGCCATCCAGTTTGCCCACGACATCGGACTGCGCTTCGCGGCCGAGGAAGAAAACACCATCGTCCGATGGATCGATATCCAAGATCGTGGGGGCACTTTGCGGCGCTCGAAGAGCCGCAGACATTAATTGACGATCTAAGGGCGTTTCGCGCCGAAATTGCTAATTAGCTTGGTGGGGCTTGGCGGCGGTTTTGCCAGACGTGATTTGTTGACAAGGGCAGTGACGATCAGCCGGCCAAGCGGCAGTGCGGCCAGGCAGTCGACCGCGATCAAGACCACCCGAGCGCCTTCTAGTTACATTAGCGTTTCTGCGCCACGGCAGCTTTTGGGTAGAGCTGCCAACACCGTGAATGGCCGCTTTTGGGGTCGTCTGACATCGAAACATCTACCGAATTCCATGGAACGTTCGCTGTCAGGTGTTACGAGTTAATAGCGGAGATCTGCTTCCACATCGCTATCCTTGTTTCCATGTCGAGAAAGGTGGCGTGGCGCTCCAGAATGGCTTGCCGCAGATGGCCATGCTGTCGCTGATCATCGCCACCATCGCGCTGGCCGGGATCGCAACGCAGTCTCTCGCCGCCAGCCGCACCGACCAGCCGATCACGACCGGGATGCCGGCGCGCTTCCAGCTCAGACCTTGGTCCTGGCCCGTCGGATTGTTCGCCCTGGCGCTGATCGGGACGCTCACGGTCCTGCCGCTCCTGGCTCTGGTCACGACCTCGCTGGTTCCAGCCTATGGCGTCCGGCTCAGCCTGACGACGCTGACGCTCGACAACTATGCGGAGGTTCTGTTCCGCCAGGCATCGACGATCCGTGCCTTCGTCAATTCTTTCTACCTGTCAGCCCTAGCAGCGCTGGTGCTTGCAATATTGGCCATCCCCGTGGGCCTCAGCCTCCGCAGCTTGCCCTTCCGCCTGCGCCAGGCACTGAATGGCTTGATCGATCTCCCCTACGCACTGCCCGGCATCGTCCTCGCCGTTGCCTGCATTCTCCTGTTCCTGCGGCCGCTGCCGCTGATTGGCAGCCTATACAACACGCCCTGGATCATTCTTATCGCCTATCTCATGCGGTTCGCCGCGCTAGCCCTGCGCCCTGTCGATGCCGCCCTTGGCAATATCCCGCCGCAGATGACCGAGGCAGCTGCAGCTGCCGGCGTCGGCTCGTTCCGGCGTCTTGTCACCATAACCCTGCCGCTTGCGGCACCAGCGGCGACGGCAGGCGCCTTGCTGGTCTTTATGAGCGCCTACAACGAGCTGACGGTTTCAGCCCTCCTCTGGTCCAACCGCAACGAAACCCTTGGCGTCATACTGTTTTCGCTTGAAGAAGCGGGCCTTTCGACGCAGGCCTCCGCCATCGCTGTCATCACGGTAGCGGTTGTCGTGGCCCTACTGCTGCTGCTCGACCGCCTGAAGGACAGACTGCCCGCCAATGTCTTGCCCTGGCGGTAACCCGCCTAGCGTGGCACGATCCAGGCGTCGTCGATCGCAATGCTGATGGCGGAGCCGATCTCTACCCTCTCCGCGAGATCAGCGATCAGCATGGCGCCGTCGTCGAGGCGCAGCATCGTCTCGTAACCGGTTCCACTATAGCGCCGGCGCTCCACCCGCACCGGCAAGCCATCGGATGTGGTCCGTATCGCGTGCGGCCGGACCAGAAGCTGTTGCCTTCCCTCACCGACGCCACGTACGGAAAAATCTATCGGCCCCAGCCTTGCCATCCCGCCGCGAACATCGGCCTCAATCACCCTACCATCGCCGACGAAGCCGGCTACCATCGCATTTGCGGGCTCTGCATAGATCGTTTCGGGGCGCCCAGACTGCTGGATGCGCCCACCGTCGAGCACCACCACCGTGTCCGCCAAGGCCAGGGCCTCGGACTGGTCGTGCGTCACAAAGACGATAGTGGCGCCGGTGCGCTGGTGAATATCGGCAAACACATCGAGCATCGAAGCGCGCAAATGCACGTCGAGATTAGCAAGCGGTTCATCAAGGAGGATGAGCTTGGTGCCATTGACCAGGCATCGTGCCAGGGCAACGCGCTGCCGCTGTCCACCCGACAGCGAATCCACATGCTGATCGCCAAAGCCACGAAGCGCGACCATGGCCAGGGCCTCGTCTACACGGGCGCGGATCGTCTCCCGCGAAAGCCCCAGACCCTTGAGTGGATACGCGACATTGCCGGCGACACTCATATGCGGCCAGAGCGCATAGGACTGAAAGACGATCCCCACAGACCGCTTCTCTGGCGGCACCGAGTGCTTCCCATCCGCCATCGTCACGCCGTCGAACACCACGGCGCCGGTGCTGGGTTGCTCGAACCCGGCAATCAGCCGCAAAAGCGTCGTCTTTCCGCAGCCTGAAGGACCAAGCAAAGCGGTGAACGAGCCGGTCGCGAGAGAGAGCGAAATGTCGTTGAGCACAAGGCTGTCGCCGAAGCTTTTGCTCACGGCCTTAAGTTTAACGGCGGTCATTTGCCGCCATTAGGTCGTCAACATGACTCTTTGGCGACAAAGCTGTCACCTGCGCCCAAATTGCTCAGCGCTGCTCCTCGGCAAGCTTGGCTGCAAGGGTGCTCGAGCTATAAGTGCGATCCAGCGTGATCTCGCGATCCACCCACGAAGGCAAAACAAGCTCGTGCTGTTCGCTGGGCAGTTCCACATCGGCAGTCACCAGCCCGCTCAGCGAGCCGCCAAACTCATCTACCTGCCAGACAAGACCATTTGCCTCCACCTCGTGTCGCCGCTTCTGCAAGGGTGGCGCCATCGAGAACTCGGCGATCATCGCTTCGGCCTCGTCCTGCGAGAGATCGATATGGTATTCGCTACGCGAAATCCCCTTGCGCTGTCCCTTGAAAGTCAAAGTCGCGGCATTGTTGCACATCCGGATGCGAGCCTTGCCCATTTCGAAACGAGCGATCAGATGATCGGTGATCGCCAGCGTCGTCCGTGCCTGCCCGCGCCAGCCGTCGCCAACCACCAGAAACTTGCGTTCGATCTCCAGGGCCACGATCTACCTCTTGAAACACTCGATTCAGATGCGGCCGGAACCTATAACAAGGGCGCAGCTCTCGCACCCGCCGGACCGGAGCGGTAAAAGATCGCATGAATAAGACCAACACCGCCGAAAGACTGAAAATTGCCTGCGAAGAGCTGCTGCGAGCATCTGCGCGTCCGGAAGCCGTCACGGTGCGCAGCATTGCGCAGCTTGCCGGCACCAATGTCGGCGCCATCAGCTATCACTTCGGCAGCGTTGAACAGCTGATCTACTCGGTAGCGGAACGGGTCTACCTCCGCCTCAACGCCGAACGCCTCGCCCTTCTCCACACTGCGGTGCAACGCAGCCACCCTGGACCGGCGAGGGTCGAGCACCTGATTACCGCCCTTGTCGGACCTTCGATCCGCTGGAGCCTTGATCCGCAATCGGATTATGCGGTCCTTCGCCACATCACCACCATTGCGCAAGCCAGCGACAACCCTGAAATCTTCCGCTCGATGATCGAGGATATCGATCATCATCGCGTCTTCATCCCTCACTTTGCCCGCATTGCGCCATGGCTGAGCGATGTGGAGATCGGCTTTCGCATGTCCTGCCTCCTGGGCATCCGCTCGCAGATGACTCGCAACAGGAGCCGCACCGAGCAGCTGACCAACCATCAGCTTGACCTCGGCAATGCGGATGTCGTGCTAGCCCAGGTGATCGCGGCCGCGGCGCCGATGTTTACGACGCCGCCCGGCAATTCAAACGCTGTTCCAAACTCGTCACGCGGCTGAGACGCGAGCGGCATAGGCATGGCTCCAGCAACGGAGCATGCCCATGGCCGAGACCACTTTCATTCACCTGACCGATCTTCACGTCGGCAATCCAGCCGTGCCGGACGATCACCTCTTCAGCGACACGTCGGCCACCCTCGCTCGCGTGCTCGAGATGATCGCGACCATGGATCAGGTCCCGAGCTTTATCGTCGCCAGCGGCGACCTCACCAATCGCGGCGACGCCGATAGTTATCGCCAGCTCAAGGCGCTGATGAGCGCATCGGGCCTGCCGGTGATCTACGCGCTGGGCAACCACGACACGCGCGCCGGCTTTTATGAGGGTATGCTGGGACGCACCAGCGATCTCGACACGCCTTATGACCACCAGCAGGTGATGGATGGCGTCCACATCATCACGCTCGACACCTCGACGCCCGGACAGATCGGCGGCACGCTGACAGCGGAACAGTTCGCCTGGCTTGAAGAGACGCTCGATAGCCACCCCGAGCTGCCCAAGCTGATCGTTGCGCATCATGCGCCGGCGCTGGGCGATGCGCCGCCCTGGGACCATTGGCGCACGATCGAGTTCGGCCAATCCCAGCAGCTGGCCGCCCAGCTCAAGGGCCGCAACATCCTCGCTATCCTGTCCGGACATATCCACCACGACCGCTTCTCCGTCTGGCATGGCATTCCGGTGATCGTCGGCATGGGCCAGCATGCGGCCACTGACATCCTCACCAGCGGCGTCCTGCGCATGGTCGAAGGCGCGTCCTTCGGCATCTGCACCGTTCGCCGTTCCGGCCTCACCATGGCGCTTGTGCCGCTGCCGCAAACCCGCACCGAACTCAACCGCTACGACCTCTCGCTCCTGCGCCAGAAGCAGGAAGCGGCCCTGGCCGAAGCGACCGCCGGTTAATCGCTCTCCCCAAGGATCCAGATCATGATCAGACGCAATCTCCTAAAGCTCCTGGCCGCCACGAGCCTCGGCTTCACCGCCCTTTCGGGGCTTGCCTTCGCTCAGATGGCTGACGCCATCACCGAGCCGGTGACCATCACCTTCTACAACTACAACCTCGCAACCGCGAGCGCCGGCGCCGATGCCACGCGCGAGCTCATTGCCAAGTTCGAAGAAGAAAACCCCAATATCAAGGTCGAGACCGTCGGCGTTCCGTCCAATGAGATCGTCACGCGCCTCCAGGCTGACATGGCCGCCGGCCAGCAGCCAGACGTGGCGCAACTCGTGTTCCGCGACCTTTACTACATCGCCAGCGACTTGGGCGCCAACGCGCTCGAAGACATGGCTGGCCCAGAGGGCTATGCCGAACTCACTGATGGCATGATCCCGCGCGGGCTAGACCTGGGCAAGATCGACGACAAGACCTATGGCCTTGCCTATACCTTCTCGACCCCCGTCCTGTTCTATAACGCGGATCTCTTCCGCGCCGCGGGTCTCGATGCCGAAAACCCGCCCAAGACCTGGGAAGAGGTCAAGGCCGCAGCCGAAGCCATCGTCGAAAAGACCGATGCCGAAGGCTTCTTCCCCGGCGCCTATGGTCCGGCCGATGGCACCTTCGTTTATCAGGCGATCCTGATGTCCAATGGCGGCACGGTGCGCGACGGCAACACGCTGAGCTTTGCCAATGCCGAAGGCGTCGAAGCCGTGCAGATGCTGCGCGACATGGTCGATAGCGGCGCCCATGCCCGCCTCGACCCGCAGAACCCGAGCGAGGCCATGGCGGCGGGCCAGCTCGGCATGTTCCTTTACACGAGCGCCGTGCAGAACACGCTTTCGACTGCTTCCGAAGGCAATTGGGAACTGCGCGTCGCCGCCATGCCGGGCTTTGGCGACAAGCCGACCGCGCCCACCAATTCCGGCTCGGCGCTCTATAGCTTCTCCAAGGACCCGATCAAGCAGCGCGCTTCCTACGAGCTGATGAAGTTCCTGACGTCCAAATACGGCTACACGATCATCACGAGCAAGATCGGCTACCTACCGCTGCGTCTCGACATCGTCGATGACCCTGAATTTCTCGGTTCGTGGACGGCAGAGCACCCGCTGATCCGCCCGAACCTCGAACAGCTGTCGCGCCTCACGCCAAACGTCGCCTTCCCTGGCCCGAACTATCGCCAGGCGGAGTCGATGATGAAGGATGCCGTGACCGAAGCCGTGCTCGGCACCGGCGACGTCACCGAAGTGCTGATTGCCGCCCAGGACAATGCCCAGAGCCTGATGCCCTGATCTTTCGGGCGCGGCTTCGGCTGCGCCCTTTTTCCCTATTCGACGGAGGCAGCCATGACCGTGGCAGCGACGCGGCATTGGACCTTGCCGGACACCCACAATATTCGCGACCTCGGCGGCTATCCCCGGGCCAGTGGCGGTACGACGCGCTGGAACCGCATCCTGCGCGGCGAGGCCCTGCATCACCTGAGCGCCCAAAGCGTTGAGACGGTGATCGATCGCGGCCTCGCCCTCGTAATCGACCTGCGCGGCCCGCACGAGACCAGCACGACCGTCCATCCTTTCGCCGATCATCCGCAGGTTGCCTATCGCAATATCGCGCTCTTTAATGCGCTCTCCCCGATTGCCTTGAGCGAAACGCCCTTCGACATGGCGCAGCGCTACCGAGATGCGCTCGACCGCTGTGGCGAGCGGATGGCTGACGTCCTGCGCGCGGTCATCACCGCACCCGATGGCATCGTTCTTATCCATTGCACGGCCGGCAAGGACCGCACCGGCATTGTCGCCGCCCTGCTGCTGGCCGTGGCCGGCGTTCCCCCGAAGCGATCGCCGAGGACTATGCGCTGACCGCCTCTGCCCAAGGCATGATCCGCCATCTGCGCGAACGGGCGCTGGCTGCCGGAGCTCCGGCCGAGCACATCGACCGCGTTCTCGCCAGCGACGCCTCGACCATGCTCTCGATGCTCGAGCATCTCAACAATGAGCACGGCGGCATCCACGCCTATCTCGACAAGTTCGGCCTCACCCACAATGAACTGCAGACGCTGGTTGCCCGGTTATGCAGCTAAGCGCTGATCGCAGCCCAGCACATCCCCGCGACCAGGTCCCGGTCCTCTGCGGTAAGAGGTTCCTGCGAGAACCGGCGGCGCTTGAGCGTATTGCGGATCGAGCCGCGCACGAAGCTCATGATCAGGGTCGCCGATCCGGCTCGAACCGCCGCGGCCTTCTGCGCGGCCTCGATCATCTCGATGCCGTGCTGCATGAACGGGCCAAAGAGGGTGATAGCGTCGCCCATGGTGATCAGCGGCGTGTTGTCGAGATAATCGAAGAGCTTGGCCCGCTGCGCATCGGACCAGATGAAGTCGATATAGTCCTCGATATAACGCCGCACCCTTTCACCCGGCTCAACATCGGGATCGATCGCCGTCACCAGAGCCGCCGTCATCTCCTCGGTCATGCGCGAGTAAACGCCCAATACCAGCGCTTCCTTGGAGGCAAAATAATTGTAGAGCGAGCCGGTTGCGACGCTCGCCTCCTCGGCAATTGCCGCCATCGAGCATTGCAGCCCGTTGCGCACGATCAGCCGTCCGGCCGCGGCAAGAATGCGCTCACGCTTGTCGAGAACCAAATCCATAAACTGAATGAACCTTCATTCACCTGTCATGGACGGACGTTAGCTTTGCCCTCGTCGCTGCACAAGCGGGATCTGAAACACCGCAGGCGAAACCGTTAAGCGCCGCTTCTGGCGGCTTGTTCGCTCCAGAGCAGGGAGAATGCTCATGACCGAAAACCTCACCTTCGTGCACCTCACCGACCTTCATGTCGGCAATCCGGCCGTCGAGGACAGCCACCTCTACTCCGATACCTCGACGACGCTCCGCCGCATCCTGGCCGAGATCAAGACCCTGCAGCCGCAGCCTAAATTCATCGTCGCCAGTGGTGACCTGACCAATCAGGGCGACGCGGGCAGCTACGAGAACCTAAAGGCCATCATCGCCGAAGCCGGCCTCGACATGCCCGTGCTTTACGCCCTGGGCAACCACGACCGCCGCGATGGCTTCTACCCCACGATGCTCGGCCGCACCGGCAATGTGACCGCCCCTTACGACCATGCCGAAGTGATCGCCGGCATCCACGTGATCGTCCTCGACACCAGCGTTCCCAACAAGATCGGCGGCGCCTTCGAGCCCGGCCAGCTCGAATGGCTGACGCGCGAACTCGACCAGCATGCCGAACTGCCCAAGCTCCTCGTCATGCACCACGCACCGGCACTCGACACCCACAACAAGGACATGGAGTGGGAATCGCTCTCCTATGCCGACACCGAAGCGCTGCGTCAGGCCGTTTCGGGCAAAAACGTCATTGGCATCCTTTCTGGCCATATTCACTACGACCGTGTTTCCAACTGGTACGGCATCCCGACCGTAGTCGGCATCGGTCAGCACGCGGCCACCGACGTTCTTTGGCTGCATGAAGGCCTGCGCATGCTCGAAGGCGCCGCATTCGCCATCGGCACCCTGCGCCCCTCCGGTCTTTCCATCACCTTTGCACCCCAAGCCGCGACCCGTCGCGAACTTCATAGCTTCACCTGGGTCGGCATGACCGAGGCGCTCAAGAAGTACGAAGCCGACACCGCCGCAATGGCCGCCGCCGAATAGGAACAGAACACATGATCCGCACAACCATTCTCGCCAGCCTTCTGGCGCTCTCCACTGCCGTTCCCGTCTTGGCCCAGACCATGGCACCATCGGTCGATCAGCCGGTGACCATCACCTTCTACAACTACAACCTCGCCACTGCCGGTCTTGGCGCCGAGGCCACGCAGAAGCTGATCAATGAATTCATGGAAGCCAATCCCAACGTCACCGTGACGGGCGTCGGCTATTCTAGCGCCGACTCGAGCCGCATCCAGGCCGACCTCGCCGCCGGCCAGCCGGTCGACCTGGTGCAGACAGTGTTTTCCGATCTCGACTTCTCGGTCACCAACTTCAATGCGCAAGCACTTGAAGACATCGCCCCAGCCGAAGAGATCGCCGCCCATTTCGAGGGCATGCACCCCAATGGCGTCAAGCTCGGCGTGCTCAACAACAAGACCTATGGCCTCGCCTATACCTTCTCGACGCCGGTCCTCTTCTACAATGCCGACCTCTTCCGCGAGGCGGGCCTCGACCCCGACGCGGCGCCCGCCACCTGGGCTGAAATCAAGACCGCAGCGCAGGCCATCGAAGACAAGACCGACGCCGAAGGCTTTGCCGCCGGCATCACTGGCGCCGGCGCCGTCGACTGGCTGTTCCAGGGCGTCGTCCGGTCCAACGGCGGCGAAGTAATCTCCCGCGATCGCACGACTCTCAAGTTCGCCGAACCCGAAGCCATTGAAGCCGTCGCCATGCTGCGCGACCTCTACGATACCGGCGTCTACGAGAATTATGACACCGCCGGCCAGCTCGACGGCATGGCTTCCGGCACGCTCGGCATGTACCTCAACACCAGCGCCATCCAGGGCGCCCTGGTGACCGGTGCGACCGGCAATTACGAGCTGCGCTCCGCCGCCATGCCCCGCTTCGGCGACAAGCCGACTCGTCCCAACAATTCGGGTTCGGCGCTGACCATCCACACCACCGATCCGGTAAAGCAACGCGCCGCCTGGGAGCTGATGAAGTTCCTGACCTCCGAGCACGGCTACACCGTGATCACCTCGGAAATCGGCTACCTGCCCTTGCGTCCCGCCATCGTCACCGACCCAGCCTACCTCGCGGGCTGGATCGAAGAGCACCCGCTGGTCGCCCCCAACCTCGAGCAGCTCGACCGTCTCGAACCGTGGGATCCGATGCCGGGCCCGAACTACCGCCAGATCGTCAAGACCATGATGGATGCCGTCGAAATGTCGGTCTTCGGCGGCGCCGATGTCGAGTCCACCTTGGTCGACGCCCAGGCCAATGCCCAGGCCCTGATGCCCTAAGCCCTTTGGCCCGCCACCCGGCGGGCCGTCCCACTCTCCAAGGAGCGCGACATGGCCATTGCTTCCGCCGCCCAAACAAGACTGCGCCGAAAGAGCGAGCAGCGCCTGTCGCCCTGGCTCTACCTAGCGCCAGCGTTGATCACCCTCGTGCTCTGGATCTACTGGCCGCTGGTCGACGCGGTGCGCCTGAGCTTTTACCAGTGGAACATGCTGCCCACCTCGCCGCAGACCTTTGTCGGCTGGGAGAACTACACGCGCATTTTCGCACTGCCCAAATTCTGGCAGGCTCTGCGCAACACCGGGATCTATATCGTCGGGCTCCTGCCGCTGGCCGTGCTGATCCCGCTGGCCATCGCCATCTATACACACGATCTGCCGGAGCACTCGCGCAACATCTACCGCGCCATCATCTTCGTGCCGATGATCATTGCTCCTGTCGTCGCCGCCGCCGTTTGGCGCTGGCTACTCGACCCCGGCTACGGCCTCGCCAACCAGATGATCAAGGGCATGGGGCTCGATCCGGTCAAATTCCTCTCCGACCCCAATGTCGCGATCTGGACTGTTATCGTCATCACCGGTTGGAAGCTCATGGGCTTTTCGACGCTGATCCTCTCCGCCGCCAATGCCAATATCAATCCCTCGCTGATCGAAGCCGCGCGCATGGATGGCTCGAGCAAGTGGCAGATCATCCGCGACATCCGCCTGCCGCTCCTCAGCTCCACCGTGCTGTTCCTCGTCGTGATGACCATCCTGCTCGGGGCGCAATGGAGCTTTACCTACATCAACGTGCTCACCGGCGGCGGTCCGCTCGGCGCCACCACCAACATTTACTACCTCCTGTGGGACTTCGGCTTCTCCACCATGTCTGTGGGCTGGGGCTCGGCCTCGGCGGTCATCCTTTTCCTCGGCTTCGGCGCCATAGCCTTCGTGCTGTTCCGCCTGATCGACAGGTATTCCTTCCATGACAACTGATGCTATCGCCACGCCCGTCTTCAGCAAGCCTGTTGCTTTGCGACGCATCTCCGACCGGTCGGGCCTCAACTCGGCTGCAGGGCACCTGCTGATGGTCTTGCTGTCGATCTTCTGCCTTTTCCCAGTCTACTGGATGCTGGTGAGCTCGTTCCGGCCCGCCAACACCATGTTCGAGACGTCGCTCTGGCCGACGCAACCCTCGCTCGACAATTACACGCGTGCCATCGATGCGATCCCGATCGCCCGCATGCTGATCAACACGTTGGTCTTTTCTGCCGTCTCGACCGTGCTGCAGCTCCTGACCGGCATCCTGGCCGCCTTCGCCTTTGCGCGCTGGAAGTTTCCCGGCGACAGGCTGATTTATACCGGCGTCGCCCTCACCTGGCTCGTGCCCTTCCAGGTGGTGATGATACCCAACTACCTCCTCGTCGCCCACATGGGCCTGCTCGACAGCGTCCTGGCCCTGATCCTGCCCAACATCGCAGCGGCTCTCGCCATCATGCTCTTGGCGCAGGCCATGCGCGGCTTCCCGCGCGAAGTCATCGAAGCGGCGCGCATGGATGGGGCCAACAACTGGCGCATCCTTTGGGAAGTGCTGGTGCCCAATCTGCGCGGCACGATCGCGTCGCTCGCCATCCTCATCTTCATCTCGACCTGGAACGAATATTTCTGGCCGCTGCTTCTGAGCCGCACCGCCGAGAACAGCGTCATCCAGATCGGCATCCAGATGTTCATGACCGCCGAAGGCAATCAGTGGGGCCCGCTCATGGCCGCCTCCACGCTGGCCAGCCTGCCGGTCCTTGTCATCTATGTCGTCCTGCAGCGCCAGGTCGTCCAATCCTTCATGAAATCGGGAATTCGCTGATGCAGCCCGCACCTACACGCCACCTGCCGATCGAAGGCACCTACAATGTTCGCGATCTTGGCGGCTATGCCGCTTCCGGTGGTCAAACCCAGTGGCGTCGCATCCTGCGCGCCGATGCCCTCCATCGCCTCGATGAACAGGGCGTCGACCGCATGCTGGAATCTGGGGTCACCACCGTGATCGACCTGCGTCACGCCGACGAATTGGCCCACCAGCCAAACCCGTTTTCCGGCCATCCCGGCGTCGCCTACCACAATGTCTCGCTACTGGACGGGCTTGCGCCTGACCTCATGACCGAAGGCGACCTGCTGCTCGAACTTTATAAGCTTGCCTTGACACAGCGGCAGCCCGCCCTTGCACAGGTGCTGCGCCTCATCGCCGATGCCCCGCCTGGTGCCGTGCTGTTCCACTGCACCGCCGGCAAGGACCGCACCGGCATCGTCGCCGCGCTGTTGCTCGGCGTGGCGGGCGTCGAAGCCGCCCTCATCGTCGAGGACTACTCCCAGACCGCCGCGCTGATCGCGCCCATCATTGCCGATATCACCGCCGGAGCCGTCTCGCGCGGCGCTGACCCTGCCGCCTTTCAGCGCCTCCTCGCCTCGGAACCCGAGACCATGGTCGCAACCCTTGCCTTCATCGAAGCCGAGTTCGGCTCGGTCGACGAATACCTCGGCGCCATCGGCCTTGATGACCAAACCATAGACCACCTGCGCAACCGCCTTCTGGGAGACCTCTGATGACCGATCTGCAAATCTCTGGCGTCAAGAAGACCTATGACGGCAAGCCCGTGCTGCATGGCATCGACGCCACCATTCCCGACGGCCACTTCGTCGTCATCGTCGGACCCTCCGGCTGCGGCAAGTCCACGCTCTTGCGCATGATCGCGGGCCTCGAAGACATCTCCGCCGGCACCATCGCCATCGGCGGCACGGTGATGAACGACATCGAGCCCGCCGATCGCGGCTGCGCCATGGTGTTCCAGAACTACGCCCTTTACCCGCATATGACGGTCCGCCAGAACATCGCCTACCCGCTGCGCATCGCCAAGCTCCCCAAAGCCGAGCAGGACCGTCGCGTGCTCGAGGCGGCAAAGATCCTCAACCTCACCGATTATCTCGACCGCCGCCCGGCCCAGCTTTCAGGCGGCCAGCGCCAGCGCGTCGCCATGGGCCGCGCCATCGTCCGCGAGCCCGACGTCTTCCTCTTCGACGAGCCGCTCAGCAACCTTGACGCCCTGCTCCGCGTACAGATGCGCATCGAGATCAAGCGCCTCCACAAGCGCCTCAACGCCACCTCGATCTTCGTCACCCATGACCAGGTCGAGGCCATGACCCTGGCCGACACGCTGATCGTCATGAATGGCGGCCGCGTCGAGCAGATCGGTCCGCCCTCGGACGTCTATCGCAAGCCTGCTTCGGTTTTCGTCGCCGGTTTCATGGGCGCTCCGGCCATGAACCTCCTCCCGGCAACCGTCGGTCAAGATGGCGATGTCATGCTTGATCTCTCCGGCAAGCATGTTGCAGTGGCCCAGTCCGCCCTGCCTCAAGGCAAAAGGGTGATAGTCGGCATTCGCCCGGAAAACGTCGTCCTTTCCGCCAAGAGCGGCGCAGGTCTCCCCGCCACGGTTGATCTGGTGGAAGAACTCGGCGGTTCCCGCGTCGCCTACTGCAACTTCGCCAACTGCGAAGTCGCCGTTGTTCTCCCAGCCGGTGAGGACGACATCGAAGGCTCGACCGTGTGGATCAACTTGCCGACGGCAGCGTTGCACCTCTACGACCAGCTCACAGGTCTTCGCATCGAAACGCCTGCCGCGCCTAAGCTGTCGTCCCTTACCCGTGACGCCAAGGTGGTGTCATAAGCTGACAACCGAGGCTCCTAGGAACCGCAGCCTGCATGCCTGCTTTCCGATATGGGGTCCACTACAGACCAGCGCTATTAGGGTGGGTATCCGTCAGGATGCGCCAACACTAAGCCGTGTCGCGTTTCGGAAGGCATTAGCTGGAGCGTGCGTTATCATTCTCGGGCGCGAAGGATCCGAATAAGCGCCGACAATGGCATCGAGTTCACTGGCTTGGGCCTGGCTCTGCTCGATAGCGGCATTGGTTTCTTCTACTAGGGCCGCATTGTCCTGGGCCACCTCATCCATCTGCCTCATGGCGTCAACAACCACAGACACGGCGCGGGACTGCGCCTGACTGGAGGTGGCGATGGCCTGCATCCGTGTGCTGTTGGCGTCGACAGCCTGGCTGATGGCGGCGAGAGTTCGGGCGGCATCTTCGGACAATCGTGAACCGATCTGTACGGCGGTCGCAGCCTCGGCAACGAGGTTTTTGATGTCGGCTGATGCTTGGGCGGTGGATTGTGCGAGGCGGCGAACTTCCACCGCGACCACGGCAAAGCCTTTGCCGGCGTCACCGGCCCGTGCCGCTTCGACCGAAGCATTGAGCGCCAGTAGATTGGTCTGGAAAGCGATGTCCTCAATGAGACGGGTGACGGTGGCAATGCGGGCGGAGGCGTCAGCAATGCCGGTCATAGCATGGGTCATGTGGCCCATCACCTCGCCACCGCAACGAGCCAGTTCGGCGGATTCATGGGCGCTGGCCGCGACTTGGTCAGCCAGCGCCGCGTTGGAGATGATATCGCCGGACAAGGACTTGATAGCCTTTGAAGTTGTATTGATGGCGGTGATTTGGCGGCTGGTTCGAGCCGAGAGGTCATTGGCGCCATGGAGAATATTATCGGTGGCCCGGCGCAGCATGCCCGAGGAGGCCGCGAGACGCGTCATGGTGTGGGAGAGACCTTCTGCTAGGGCATTAGTGTCGATCTGAAGGCGCCCGAATGCGCCCTCATAAACGCCAAGCATGCGTCGGTTGAGATCGGCGCTGGCGAGTGCTTCCAGCACTGTTCCGGCCTCTCCAAGGCCGCCGGCGACAGTTTCGAGCAAAATATTGACGTGTTCAGCAAGACCGTCGAGTTCGGGCATACTGTAGGTGCGATTGAGGCGCCTAGTGAAGTCGCCCCTGGTGGCAGCGGCGACGACGGCTTGGAGGTCGTCCTGTAGGGCTTCGCGGCGGGCAGCAATGGTTGCGGCTTGGCGCATGTCGCTGTCGCGTCGTGCGGTGTCATTGCGGAGCTGCCGCCCGTTGGCGCCAAAGACCTCAAGGGCTGTGGCTATGCTGGCCAACTCGCCGATGCGATCAGCCTCACGAAGGTTGGCGTCGAAATCACCCTTCGCCATCGCCTGCATGGATTGAGCGACGCAACGAATGGCGCGGGATAGCCAGCGTGCGGTGACAACTGCCAACGCTATGCCGGCGACAAGGGCGATACTGCCCGCGACAAGAGCCGAAAGGCTAAGCTGGGTGCTCTGCACCGACGCTGCCTTGTTGAGTTCTGCCTGGCGAGCGGCGGCATTGGCAGCGTCATCGCCGAAGCTGCTAGCCAGTTCGGCGTCGATCTTCGTGAGGATTTCGCCAAGGCTCTGGCGTTCGAGCAGGCGATCATAGACCTGGTCGGCAGCGGCAGCGAAGGCATCTAGTTCGGCAAGCGCGGTATCGACGGCGGCCAAGTCGCCGGTTTTGAAGAAGGTGGCCCTTAAGTCGGCCAAGGTGGTGCGGCTTGCACCGGCAAGGGCTCCAACAGCAGCGTGCGCCTCCTCGGTGGGTAAAGCCAGCATGGCGGTGAGAGCGATGCGCATCTGCAGCAGGTTCTGCATGGCGAGGCCGGAAATGGCCGCGGCCTTGGCATTAAGTCCGGATGATTGGCTCGCCTGCTGGATCAGGGCAGCCAATGTGTCCGTAGCGTTGAGGCCGGCCAGCTCCATTGCGCCGCGGAGAGTTTGCACGTCGCCATCGAGGGCGATCATCGACCGAATAGCGGCGCGATATTGCTCGGCGCCGTCGCCGGGCACGGCGTCGACTAAGAAAAGGGCCGCATCAGCGCTTGGCGTATCAGGCTGACGCTGGTACGCGGCGACAGCAAGACGTGCATCCGATAGGGCGCTGGCATGCAGCCAGGCGGCGCCAGCCTGGCCGCTAGCGGCGCGGAAGTTATTCAAATTTGTCGCGCCCAGATGAACGCTGCCTAAGGCGAGTGCTACGATCAGCACCATGAGGGTGATCAGGCCGCCGAAGGCAAGATAGATACGACCAGCAATACTGAGACGCGACAGGTTCATTATGCGAGCCCTTGGTGTGACGTCTCCTCCCTGCTAGCCCGGTAACCGTGCGCGCGTTAAGCGAAGGTCAATACATTCGTCATGCGACTTTCATAGAAGCCTGAGAGCCGCGGAATGGCTGGTTTTTCATAGAAAAAGTTTTTGCGGCTCCCTGGGATTGTGATCATCCTCGGGTCTGGCACTAAGCACTACAATGTCCGCTTTCCAGACGCTCCGCGATAAAAGCGAACGACCGTAATGGGGTCGGCATCTGCCGCTGTTGAGCCTGCCATATTGGTTTCCTTCCCGGCCGCTTTGGCCAGAGGAGAAATGTAATGGGTATCTCAAAGTACGACCCTGCTGCTGCAGGAAGACCTGCCTGGAATGCCGGCAGGCAAATCGGCGCCAAACGCGCATTGAAGATCAGACAAATCTGGTCAGTCCGCTTTTTCCTCGACCGAGAGGGAAGGATGAGGGACCGAGCACTTTTTGACCTTGCGATCGACAGCAAGCTTCGAGGCTGCGATCTGGTGAAGATCAAGATCGGCACACTTGTGGCTGGACCTGCCATCCGCGCGCGGTCGATGGTGATCCAGCAGAAGACAGGCAGACCCGTACAGTTCGAGATCACTGCTGACACAAGGGCCAGTCTGCTTGCCTGGCTTGAGCGACGCGGCGGCACGATCGATGACTTTGCTTTCCCCAGCCTGCCCGATGGCCACTTGAGCACCCGCCAATATGCAAGGCTGGTGGACGAGTGGGTCACTGCAATCGGGCTGACGCCTGAGGAGTACGGCACCCATTTTCTGCGCCGTACCAAGGCGTCGCATATCTACAAAGCCACGGGAATGCCGAGCGTGCGCCGGGCGAAAGCCCCTCGGCATGCAGCACTGCAAATGCGTCCTCGACCAGCAAGATCAGTGTCCACGCCCTTTGCCAAGCCAACCGCCATTGCATGTGCGCAATGATCTGCGGATGTCCGAACTGCCAAGGCGATCGATCAGGTTCACTGGCACCGTCTTGCGAAACCAGAAGACCGGAACTCGCCGGTACACCAAGGATGATGTGGAACTAAGCAAGGAACAAACACTCCGTCGCTGTGACGGGATGCTGTGACAGAGTCCGCATTTTAATTCGGATTCTGCTATAGCAATATCAATGGCTTAGGTATGGCGGAGAGAAAGGGATTCGAACCCTTGAGACGGTTCCCCGCCTACACACTTTCCAGGCGTGCGCCTTCGACCACTCGGCCATCTCTCCGCGTCGCCCTGCCCAGCCTGGAAACCGGTGCGGCCTCGAAAGCCCGCGCGAGCGTGGCGCACTATACTCAGGATCGCTTCGGGCGCAAGGGATCATCCGAAGGCGCTAACGGATTGTTTGTCCCATGGCCTTATCTTGTGAGAGCCCTCCTTTGCATGGCAAAAGAAGCGCGGGGCTCAGGGTGGAACAAAGACGGGCTGGCGGACTTTTCGTCGCCATGGGGCACGGGGATATCGGATGCGGCTGGTCTTGAGAATTTTGGGCACCTGGCTGATCGGCCTGGCGCTGATCCTGCTTGTGATCGATGGCACCAAGTCGCTTGCCGCCAACGAGCTCGTCTTCACCGTTTTCGGCGAAGCCTGGGCACAGGTGCATCGTCCCAGCCAGGAAGCGGTCTCGAGCTTTTTCGAGAGCCGGTTCTTTGCCGATCTCCTGCGCGTCGTGTTCCAGAACATTTTGACCTACCCGGCCTTTGCCGTCCTTGGCGTGCCCGGCATTGTGCTGGCGCTGATGGGCCGGAGGCCGCGGCGCGAGCGGTTTTTGCGCCAGGAACAGATCTAGCGGCGTAACTTTTGGCCTCTCTCAAGCGTATAACAGGCTGAAAGGAGCATCCTATGTTCTTCCGTCAAAAACCGATGACCATTCCTTCCGCCGCCGAGGCTCTGCCCGGCCGTGACCAGGAATTGGCAATTGCTGCCAATCACTATGTCAATGGCGCATCCCTCAAGGGTCCCTATCCCGAAGGCGCCGAGACCATCTATTTCGGGCTCGGTTGTTTCTGGGGCGCCGAGCGGCTGTTCTGGCAATTGCCGGGCGTCCTCGTCACCGCCGTCGGCTACCAGGGCGGCCACACGCCCAATGCTTCCTATGAGGAAGTGTGCTCGGGCCGCACCGGCCATACCGAAAGCGTCAAGGTCGTCTACGATCCCAAGGTGATCAGCCTCGAAAAGCTGCTCAAGACCTTCTGGGAAGAGCATGATCCAACCCAGGGCATGCGCCAGGGCAATGACATGGGCACCCAGTATCGCTCGGCCATCTATACAACGACGCCGGAGCAGGCCGAAATCGTCGAGCAGAGCCGCGCGTCCTACCAGAATGCCCTGCGCCAGCGCGGGCTGGGACCGATCACCACCCAAATCGGCGAGGCAGGTCCCTTCTATTATGCCGAGACCTACCACCAGCAATATCTGGCCAAGAACCCCAATGGCTATTGCGGGCTGGCCGGGACCGGCGTCAGCTGCCCCATCGGGGTTGGCGTCGCCGCCGAGTAAACGACAGGGCGCCGGAAGACTTTCCGGCGCCCTTTTCTTTGGAGCCGTTGATCTTGAACGTCTCACATCCCCCCATCATGCACCGATCCGAGTTCGAGGCCTTTGTCCTCACCCTCCCAGCAGCCACCCTGGTGCGGCAATGGCGAGACGATTCGGTTGCCAAGGTCGGCGGCAAGATCTTCTGCCTGCTGGATCGCGATCCCGGCGACATCTGGCTCAAGGTTTTGCCGATCAGTTTTGACCTGATGATCGAAACGCCCGGCATCCGCCCCGCGCCCTATTTTGCGCGTGCCGGCTGGGTCGCGATTTCTGCCGCGAGCCCGCTCGGGGACCACGAGATCCGCGCCTATATTGCCGAGGCGCATCGGCTGATTGCCGCCAAGCTCAGCAAAAAGCTGCGGGCAACACTTGGGCTCGATCAGGGCGCAATCGCATAGATCTTGAGCGGTCCGCCGAGCGACACATCTTCAAGCCATGGGGGCGGCGTGCCCGCAGCCAGAAGGCTTAGCACCGTATCCGGCTCACGAAGCCCGATGGCCTGCATTTCGGGCATGGCGTTGCAGGTGACGAAAAGGCTGAGCCCGCGCTTTCGGGCAATCTCGTGCGCTTCGGCGGAGGGGCGGCTGAGGAAGCGGAAGGCGTCGAGCACGCCATCCTCGTTGCGGTGATAGGGCGCGGCAACCACTTCGTGCGGCGTTTCGAGCAGGATATGGGCGCCAAGATCGATTGGGGACATGATCCGCGCCGGCGGCAATCCGCGGAGATCTGCAAAGCTGTCGGAGGCGAGGCATGGCAGTTTGCTGGCAAGAGCGGTCTCGACAGTCTGGGCGCGGCCTTCGGGGAAAAGCTGGAGCACGCCAGCAACCGCAAAGGAGATGACGATGCCGGCAAAAGCCAGCCAGGAGGAGACAAGGCCAAGTGCCGGCACCAGCCGTGGCTTTTTGAGATAGACCATTCGCGCCTGGAGGATCAGCCAGGCGGCGGCCGGCGTAACGGTCAGAACCGCGAGGCGCGCGCCCCGGATTTGCGCCAGCATGATCACGGCCGTGGTGATGATGAAGGTCAGAACAACCAGCCATTCCAGCCGCCGCGGCGGTTCACGCCACAGGGCAATCGCCGCGGTCACCAGGCCGAGCAGCACCGGTATGCCGACGGCCAGCGTATAGATGGGAAGATCGAAGAGCGACTGATGCCAGGGCTTGGCCTCGACGATGCCGGCGATCCAGTTGCGCTGCAGCCAAGGGTCGAGGGCTGCATAGGGACCGCCAAGGCATTGCGGATAGATGGCGATGACGAGACCGACGCTCAAAGCCCCTGCAACCGCGAGAACCAGAAGCCGCTGCCAGGCATGCCGCGCTGGCGGTGCAAGCCCAATCAGCAAGTAGGCACCGCCGACGGCCAGAGCCGCCAGCACATAGACCGGCGAAATCATGTCGCAGGCAGCTTCCAGCCAGCGCCCGGGCGGTCGCGCCAGCATCAGATGCAGAGCCATGCCGATGGCAAAGCCGAGCCCGAAGCGGCGCAGGGCGTCCTTGCGATTGCCATCGACGACATAGGCGAGACCAAAGGCGAGAATGGCGGCAGCGGCGACCGGCAGCGCCTCCACGGCCACGGCAAGCGCGGTCGCCGACAAAAGGCCCGCCAACCATGCGCCGAGCGGTCGGCGCAGCGCCACGAGGCTGGCGAAAAGCACGGCAAGCGTCAGCACGATGATGACATTGTGGTGGTCGACGCGGCCTGGATTGAACTCGGCCAGGATCGCCGGGCTTAGCACCGGCAGAACCAGCGCCGGCAACAACCCGCCTCGCTCAACCACTTCAAGCGTGATACGCGCCGAAAGCCAGAGCAGCACTGCCAGCAAAGCAAGCGGCCACACCGTGCCCGCGATGAGCATCGCCTGGGTGGGCGAAACAAACAGTTGCGCCAGTCCAAGCAGGATGGCGAGCGGCAGGTCGACGAGGCGCGACCAGTGGATTTCAGCGCCATAGGGGTGTTGAGCCGATGCTGGACCAGATCGTACCAGCCTTGCCCATTCAGGAAATCGCGCACCATAACCATGCGCATGGCGTCGTCGGTATCGCCGAAGAAGGCGGCGCCATCCTTGCTCATCTGGGCCCGAACAACGATCGTCAAAGCCGCAACGGCAAAGATGGCCAAGAGCCAAAGCCAGTCGCGACGGGTGAAATTAGATGACGGCGAAACGTGCAAGAAAGGCTCCCGCCCTGTTTGACGTCGATCTTAGCGCGACCGCATTAAAGAGGAGTGGAACCGCGGAGTCCTGCCTTTAAGCCTTGCCGGCGCTCCGCGCCTTCGGCGTCAGCCCGTGCATGAAGAGCTGTTCGAGATAGCGGGCGGCGTCTTCGAAGCGGCCCTCACCGTTGCGGTCCTTGCCAAGCACGGCGCGCACCTGAACGTCGAAATCGGCATAGTGCTGCGTCGTCGCCCAGATCGAAAAGATCAGGTGATAGGGATCGGTTCGGGCGAGGCGCCCCTGTTCCATCCAGGTCAGCAGCACCTTGGCTTTTTCATCCACGAGGTTTTTAAGATCAACCTCGATCATCTCGCTGACGCGCGGCGCGCCCTGTAGCATTTCGTTGGCGAAAAGCCGCGACTCGCGCGGAAAATCGCGCGCCATTTCAAGCTTGCGGCGGATGTAGGAACGGATCTCGGTAAAAGGGTCGCCGTCTTCGTCGAACTCGGCGAGGGGCGCCAGCCAAGTCACCAGCAGTTCGGAAATCAGCCGCCGGTGGATCTCATCCTTCTTGGGAAAATAATAGAGCAGGTTGGGCTTGCTCATGCCCGCCTGCGCCGCGATCTGGTCGATGGTGGCGCCGCGAAAACCGTGCAGCGAAAACACCTCGAGCGCCGCTTCGAGGATGATGTCCTGCTTTTCCTTCTGGATGCGCGTCAGCGGCCGCGGCTTGGCGTCGACAGTGTCAGCTGCGGCGGTTTTCTTGCTCACCATTTTCGCCTTGCGGGAATGGATAGGGATGCTAACATTTTTCCAACTGGTCAAAATTTCTTGGGTTCAGGCGCCAACGTCAAGGCCCAAAACAAAAGCCGGTCCAAACATCGGGAGCGAGATCGCAGTGCCCACATCATCCAACGTTGCGCCGAACGACCTCAGCGCTTTCTGGATGCCCTTCACGGCAAACCGGCAGTTCAAGAAGAGCCCGCGCATGTTCGTCGCGGCCAAGGACATGCATTATACGACCTCGGACGGCCGCAGCGTGCTCGATGGCACGGCAGGCCTCTGGTGCGTCAATGCCGGCCATGCTCGCCCAAAAATCGTCGAAGCCATCGCCAAGCAAGCAGCCGAGCTCGATTACGCGCCCGCATTCCAGATGGGCCACCCCAAGGCTTTCGAGCTCGCCAACCGCATCGTCGACATCGCGCCCGAAGGGCTCGATCATGTGCTGTTCACCAATTCTGGCTCCGAGTCGGTCGAAACGGCGCTCAAGGTCGCCCTTGCCTATCATCGCGTGAAGGGCAACGGTTCCAAGACGCGGCTGATCGGGCGTGAGCGCGGCTATCATGGCGTCAATTTTGGCGGCATCTCGGTCGGTGGCATCGTCACCAATCGCAAGATGTTCGGCACGCTCCTGACTGGCGTCGACCACCTCCCGCATACGCACAATCTGTCCAAGAACGCTTTTTCGCGCGGCCTGCCCGAGCATGGCGTCGACCTTGCCGAAGAGCTCGAGCGCATCGTCACGCTTCATGATGCCTCGACAATCGCAGCGGTCATCGTCGAGCCGGTGGCCGGTTCGACCGGCGTCCTGATCCCGCCGGCCGGCTATCTGCAGCGCCTGCGCGACATCACCAAAAAGCACGGCATCCTTCTGATCTTTGACGAGGTCATCACCGGCTATGGCCGCCTCGGAACCCCATTCGGCGCTGACTATTTTGGCGTCACTCCGGACATCATGGTCACGGCCAAGGGCCTCACCAATGGCGTGATCCCGATGGGCGCGGTGCTGGTCTCGGCCGAAATCCACGATGCCTTCATGGATGGGCCCGAACACGTCATCGAGTTCTTCCACGGCTATACCTATTCGGGCAATCCGGTGGCGTCGGCCGCGGGGCTCGCAACGCTTGAAACCTATAAGGAAGAGGGTCTTCTCACCCGCGGCGCCGAGCTCGCCAAGGTGTTCGAAGATGCGCTCCACTCGCTCAAGGGCGAGCCGCATGTCATCGACGTGCGCAATATCGGTCTCGTGGGCGCGGTCGAACTCGAACCCATTGCCGGCTCGCCCACCAAACGCGCCTTCTCGGCTTTCCTCAAATGCTTCGAGGACGGTTATCTGATCCGTACCACCGGCGACATCATCGCCATGTCCCCACCGCTGATCATTTCCGAAGCGCAGATCGGCGAGTTGATCGACGGCGTCCGCAGCGCCTTGCGGAGCATCGAATAATGAACGTCATCGAGAACGCCGTCGCCGGCAAGCGCTACGTTTCCGCCTCCACCCGCCGCGTGCCGGTGTTCAATCCGGCGACGGGCGAGCAATCGGCGGAGCTGCCGCTGTCGACCCTGGACGAGCTCAACGCCGCGGTCGCCTCCGCCGTCAAGGCGCAGGTCGCCTGGGGCGCGACGCCGCCGATGAAGCGCGCCCGCGTCATGTTCAAGTTCAAAGCGCTGCTCGATCAATATGCCGACGATCTGGCCCGCGAGATCTCCAAGGAACACGGCAAGGTGCATGACGATGCCCTGGGCGAAGTTGCCCGCGGCATCGACTGCGTCGACTTTGCCTGCGGTATTCCGCACCTGCTCAAGGGCGAATTCTCGCGCAATGTCGGCCCGTCGATCGACAGCTATTCCGATCGTCAGCCGCTCGGCGTCGTTGCCGGCATCACGCCGTTTAACTTCCCGGCCATGGTGCCGATGTGGATGTATCCGGCGGCAATCGCTTGCGGCAACGCCTTTATCCTCAAGCCTTCCGAGCGCGATCCGTCGGCGCCCATGCTGGCCTGGAACCTCTTCATGGAGGCCGGACTGCCCGAGGGCATCCTCAACGTCGTCCATGGTGACAAGGAAATGGTCGACGGTATTTTGGACCATCCCGACATCAAGGCCGTGAGCTTCGTCGGCTCTACGCCGATTGCCGAATATGTCTACCAGCGCGGCACCCAGGCCGGTAAGCGCGTCCAAGCTTTGGGCGGCGCCAAGAACCACATGATCATCATGCCCGATGCCGATCTCGACCAGGCGGCGGACGCTCTGATGGGGGCAGGCTACGGTTCGGCCGGCGAGCGCTGCATGGCGATTTCGGTGGCCGTTCCCGTGGGCAAGGCAACGGCGGATGCCTTGGTCGAAAAGCTGAGGCCGCGCGTAGAATCGCTCAAGATCGGTCCGGCCACCGACAAGGACGCCGAAATGGGTCCGGTGGTCACCAAGATGCACCGTGACAAGATCCTGAGCTATATCGACTCCGGCGTCGAAGAAGGCGCCAAGCTCATTGTCGACGGCCGCGGCTTCAAGCTCCAGGGCTATGAAAACGGCTATTATGTCGGCGGCACGCTGTTCGACGACGTCGAGCCGGACATGAAAATCTACAAGGAAGAGATTTTCGGACCGGTGCTCTCGGTCGTCCGCCGCGACAGTTTCAAGGACGCGGTCGACCTGATCCATGGCCATGAATATGCCAATGGCACGGCGATCTTTACCCGCGACGGTGATGCCGCGCGCGAGTTCGCCGACAAGATCGAAGTCGGCATGGTGGGCATCAACGTGCCGATCCCCGTGCCGGTCGCCTACCACAGCTTCGGCGGCTGGAAGCGGTCGCTGTTTGGCGATCACTCGATCTATGGGCCCGAAGGCATCCACTTCTATACGCGCCTAAAAACCGTCACCACCCGCTGGCCAGCCGGCATCAAGGGTGGCGCGGAATTCTCGTTCCCGACCAACAAGTAGGACCTTTGCCCATATGTCTGCCCCAGGAGAAAACCTTCGCATCAATGGTGATCGGCTCTGGGACAGCCTCATGGACATGGCCAAGATTGGCCCCGGCATTGCCGGGGGCAATAACCGCCAGACCCTGACCGACGCCGACAAGGAAGGGCGCGAACTCTTCCAGCGCTGGTGCGAGGACGCCGGCCTCAGCATGGGTGTCGACAAGATGGGCACAATGTTCATGACCCGCCCGGGCACCGATCCGGATGCCCTGCCGGTGTATGTCGGATCGCATCTCGATACGCAGCCGACGGGCGGCAAGTATGACGGTGTGCTCGGCGTGTTGGCCGGGCTCGAAGTCGTTCGCTCGATGAACGACCTCGGCATCAAGACGCGCCACCCCATTGTCGTTACCAACTGGACAAATGAAGAAGGCGCCCGCTTTGCCCCCGCCATGGTGGCCTCGGGCGTTTTTGCCGGCGTCATCCCACTCGAGCATGCCTATGGAAGGCAGGATCAGGACGGCAAGAAGTTCGGCGACGAACTCGAGCGCATCGGCTGGGTCGGCGACGAGCAAGTCGGCGCCCGCAAGATGCATGCCTATTTCGAATACCATATCGAGCAAGGCCCGATCCTCGAGGCCGAAGACAAGCAGATCGGCGTCGTCACCCATTGCCAGGGCCTTTGGTGGCTCGAATTCACGCTGACTGGCAAGGAAGCCCATACCGGCTCGACCCCAATGACCATGCGCGTCAATGCCGGCCTCGCCATGGCCCGCATGATCGAAATGGTGCAGGAAGTCGCCATGGCCGCCCAGCCCGGTGCCGTCGGCGGCGTCGGCCAGGTCAAGTTTTCCCCCAACTCCCGCAACGTGCTCCCGGGCACGGTCGTCTTCACCGTTGACATCCGCTCGCCCGACCAGGCCAAGCTCGATGGCATGCGCACGACGATCGAGGCGCGGGCCGCCGAAATCGCTGCCGAACTCGGCGTCGGCTGCTCCGTGGAAGCCGTTGGACATTTCGATCCCGTCACCTTCGACCCCACCCTCGTCAGCCGCGTCCGCTCCGCCGCCGAAAAGCTCGGCTACAGCCACATGCCAATCATTTCCGGCGCCGGCCACGACGCCTGCTGGGCCGCCAAAGTCGCCCCCCCGCCACCATGATCATGTGCCCCTGCGTGGGTGGGCTAAGCCACAACGAGGCGGAAGAAATTTCCAAAGACTGGGCAGCGGCGGGGGCCGATGTTCTGTTCCACGCAGTCGTCGAAACGGCGGAGATTGTGGAGTGAGCGAAGACGGCAACGCCGTTCTTACCTCGCCCCTCCGGGGAGAGGTCGGCCCGCAGGGCCGGGTGAGGGGCTCAAAGCCCTCTAAGAGCGCTGTCGGTCGTGCAAGGACCCTTCGCCGCAACGAAACCAACGCAGAGCACGTGCTTTGGCAAATGCTGCGCAATCGCCAAATCGATGGCAGGAAGTTTGTCCGCCAGTATCCGATCGAGCCATATTTCGCCGATTTTGCTTGTCGCGAGGCAATGCTCGTTATTGAACTGGATGGTGGTCAGCACGAAAGCGCGGCTGACATAATCCGCACGGCGCACCTAAACGCATGTGGTTATTCTGTCCTGCGCTTCTGGAACAATGAAGTTCTGGGCAACCGCGAGGGTTGCTGGCACGCCATCCACGCAGCGCTGAAAGGCAACCCCTCACCCGACCTCCGCTTCGCTCCGGCCACCCTCTCCCCGGAGGGGCGAGGGACGCTGCCCGACATTTTGGGAGAAAAATAATGACCAAAGTCATCAAGAACGGCACCGTCGTCACCGCCGATCTCAGCTACAAGGCCGACGTCCTCATCGACGGCGAGACCATTGTCGAAATCGGGCAGAACCTTTCAGGCGACGAGGTTTTCGACGCCACCGGCTGCTATGTCATGCCCGGCGGCATCGATCCGCATACCCATCTCGAAATGCCCTTCATGGGGACCTATTCCGCCGACGACTTTGAGTCCGGCACCCGTGCGGGCCTGGCCGGCGGCACCACGATGGTGGTCGATTTCTGCCTTCCCAATCCCGATCAGTCGCTGCTTGAAGCCCTCCAGATGTGGGACAACAAGACCGGCAAAGCTTCGGCGGATTACTCCTTCCACATGGCCGTTACCTGGTGGGGCGAGCAGGTGTTCGAGGAGATGGCGGAGGTCGTCGATCGCGGCATCACGAGCTTCAAGCACTTCATGGCCTATAAGGGCTCGCTGATGGTCAACGACGACGAAATGTTCGCCTCGTTCCAGCGCTGCGCGGACCTTGGCGCCCTGCCCCTCGTCCATGCCGAAAACGGCGACATCGTCGCCGCCATGACGCAGAAGCTTCTGGCCGAAGGCAATAACGGCCCCGAAGGCCACGCCTATTCGCGCCCGCCGGAAGTCGAAGGCGAAGCCACCAATCGCGCCATCATGCTGGCCGATATGGCGGGCGTCCCCCTCTATGTCGTCCATGTCTCCTGCGAGCAGGCGCATGAAGCCATCCGCCGCGCGCGGCAGAAGGGCATGCGCGTTTATGGCGAACCGCTGGTCCAGCACCTGACGCTCGACGAAAGCGAATATTTCAACCCCGATTGGGACCATGCAGCACGGCGCGTGATGTCGCCGCCGTTCCGCAACAAGCAGCATCAGGATTCGCTCTGGGCTGGCCTCCAGTCAGGCTCGCTTTCCTGCGTCGCTACCGACCACTGCGCCTTTACGACCGAACAGAAGCGCAACGGGGTCGGCAATTTCGCGAAAATCCCCAATGGCACGGGCGGCCTCGAAGATCGCCTGCCGGTGCTTTGGACGGCTGGCGTCAATACTGGCCGCCTCACGCCCAATGAATTCGTCGCGGTTACCTCCACCAACATCGCCAAGATCCTCAACATGTACCCCAAAAAGGGTGCGGTCATGGTGGGTGCGGATGCCGACCTCATCGTCTGGGACCCGGCGCGCAAGAAGACCATCTCGGCCAAGGCGCAGCAGTCGGTGATCGACTACAATGTGTTCGAGGGCTTCGAGGTCACCGGCCTACCCCGCTACGTTCTTTCCCGCGGCAAGGTGTCGATCGTCGAAAACGAGATCCGCACCGAGCCGGGCCATGGCAAGTTCGTTGCCCGCGAAGCGAAGAACCCTGTGAACAGGGCGCTATCGCAGTGGAAAGAGATCGTCGCACCGCGCAAGGTCGAGCGGGCCGGCATTCCGGCGACGGGGGTCTAGGGTTTGGACGGCAGGACGACCGCAGTTGTGGAGGCCAGCAGTCTGGGCCTCACCTTTCCCGCCGGCGACGGCGATATCGTGGCGCTGAGCGACGTCAATCTCACCATCGACAAGGGCGAGTTCGTTTCTTTTATCGGCCCCTCCGGCTGCGGCAAGACCACGTTTCTTCGCGCCATTGCCGACCTTGAAAAGCCGACTTCGGGCACCTTGACCGTCAACGGCCAGACGCCGGAAAATGCGCGCAAGGACCGCGCCTACGGCTATGTGTTCCAGGCTGCCGCGCTTTATCCCTGGCGCACGATCGAAGACAATGTGGCCCTGCCCCTCGAAATCATGGGCTATGGCAGCGCGGATCGGGCCGAACGCGTCCGCCGCACGCTGGCGCTGGTCAACCTGTCGGGCTTCGAGAAAAAATACCCTTGGCAGCTTTCGGGCGGCATGCAGCAGCGTGCCTCGATCGCCCGCGCCTTGAGCTTTGACGCCGATCTGCTCCTCATGGACGAGCCCTTCGGCGCGCTCGACGAGATCGTCCGGGACCACCTCAATTCCGAGCTTCTGAAACTCTGGGCGCGCACCGAAAAGACCATCTGCTTCGTCACCCACTCGATCCCCGAGGCGGTCTATCTGTCCACCAAGATCGTCGTCATGTCGCCCCGCCCCGGCCGGGTGACGGATGTCATCGTCTCCACCCTGCCGCGCGAACGGCCGCTCGATATTCGCGAAACACCGGAATTCCTCGAGATCGCGGCGCGCGTGCGCGATGGCTTGCGGGCCGGGCATTCCTATGAGGAAGTGGTTTGATGGGGTGCGTGGCCACCCCTGATGCCCTCCCTCCCCTTGAGGGGGAGGGTAGCGTCGCTTGGGCCTTTAGGGCCCTAGCAGAGCTTGGTGGGGTGGAGCCACACGCTGCGGCGTCATTTGCCCCACCCCACCCTCATTCCCTCCCCCTCAAGGGGAGGGAGGCGCAGGAGCCTCTGCTTCTGTGCAGGGCCGCATCATGAACCGCATCCTTCCCGTCCTCACTATCCTCCTTGCCATCATCGCCATCTGGTACGCTGCATCGGTCTGGATGAACGCGCCCTGGCAGACCCGCCTCAACGAGCGCGCCGACCTCGCCAACGTCCCTTTTACGGAATTCGTCGCTCAGACCTGGGCACAGGACAAGCCGGTGCTTCCCTCGCCGCACCAGGTGGCGGGCGAAATCTGGAACGCCACGATCGCCCTCGAGCCCACCTCGAAACGCTCGCTCGCCTACCATGGCTGGATCACCCTTTCCGCCACCCTGCTCGGCTTTGCCTTCGGCACGAGCCTCGGCGTGCTTCTCGCCGTTGCCATCATCCACAATGACGCGTCCGATCGTTCGCTGATGCCCTGGATCATTGCCAGCCAGACCGTGCCGATCGTTGCCGTCGCGCCCATGCTTGTGGTCGGGCTCAACGCCGTGGGGCTGACCGGGCTTGTGCCCAAGGCTTTGATCTCGATGTATCTGTCCTTCTTTCCCGTGGTCGTCGGCATGGTCAAAGGCCTCCGGTCGCCCGAAGGCATCCAGCTCGACCTCTTGCGCACCTATGACGCAACGCCTTGGCAGGCGTTCTGGAAGCTGCGCTGGCCGGCGGCAATGCCGTTTCTCTTCGCCTCGATGAAGGTCGGTATCGCCATTTCGCTGATCGGCGCCATCGTCGCCGAACTTTCCAACACTGCCGGTGGCGGGCTCGGCGTGCGGCTCCTCACCGGGTCGGTCAATGGACAAACCGTCCAGATCTGGGCAGCGCTCTTTATCGCAGCAGGGCTCGCCGCCGTCCTCGTTGCCGTCGTCGGCCGCGCCGAGCACATGGTCAATCGCCGCATGGGGGTTCGGGCATGAGCCGGACGCTTTCCATGCTGCAGCTTTACCTGGCGCTGATCGCCGGCGGCTGCGGGCTTCTTGGTCTTGCCGCCAGCCTGCCGACGATTGGCGCGGCGCCGCTGATGCTCATCTTCTTTGCCGTGAGCGCGCTGTCGCTCCTGCGCCTCGTGCTGCCCTGGTCATTCTGGCTCGACGGAGTGCTGGCCGTCCTTGGCGCCTGGGCCTTGATTGCGTCGCTGCCCGCTGAGGGCCTCATGCCCTTGCATCACTGGCTGGCCTTGATCGCCTCCTGGGCTTTTGCCTGGTTGTTCGTCGAGCGCCTCGCCGCAGCCATAAGGGCTGGAAAACTGCCGGAAACCGGCACGGGCCTCGTCATTCCGCTGATCTTTGGCCTCGCGCTTATCGTCATCTGGGAAGTCGTCACCCGCGGCGCGAGCGTTTCGCCGGTGCTTCTGCCGGCCCCTTCGGCCATTGCTACGCGCTTTGCCGCCTCGACCGGCATCCTCTGGGCCGATTTCGTCCAGACCTTCATCAAGTCGGTGATCCCCGGCTACGTCATCGGTTGCGTTGCCGGGCTCCTCGTCGCCATTGCCGTCGATCGCTCGCCATTCCTCAAGGCCGGCATCATGCCGATCGGCAATTTCATGTCGGCTCTGCCCATTATCGGCATCGCCCCGATCATGGTCATGTGGTTCGGCTTCGACTGGCAGAGCAAGGCCGCCGTCGTCGTCGCCATGACTTTCTTTCCCATGCTGGTCAACACGGTCGCCGGGCTCAATGCCGCTTCGACCATTGAACGCGACCTCATGTCCACCTATGCCGCCTCCTATCGGCAGACCCTAATGAAGCTTCGGCTCCCCGCTGCGGGCCCCTTCATATTCAACGCCCTCAAGATCAACTCGACTCTTGCCTTGATCGGCGCAATCGTAGCGGAATTCTTCGGGACGCCTGTTGTGGGAATGGGCTTCCGGATTTCGACCGGGGTGGGGCGTTTAGCCATCGACCTGGTCTGGGCGGAGATCGCTGTTGCTGCGATCGCGGGGTCCGCCTTCTATGGGGTGATCGCTTTGATCGAGCGGGGCGTCACCTTCTGGCATCCGTCTGTCCGTGGTGGGCGGACGTAAACACAAGGGAACGGGAATGAAAAAGCTTATTGGCGGACTTATGGCGGGCGCCCTGGCGCTTTCGGCCAGCTCTGCTTTCGCACAGGACGCGCTGACGCTGCAGCTCAAATGGGTCACCCAGGCGCAGTTTGCCGGCTATCTCGTGGCGGAATCCAAGGGGTTTTATGACGAGGAAAACCTCGACATCACCATCCTTCCGGGCGGCCCGAACATCGCGCCCGAACAGGTCATCGCCGGCGGCGGTGCCGATATCATCGTCGCCTGGATGGCGGCGGCCATGTCGGCTCGCGAAGCGGGCGTGCCACTGGTCAACATCGCCCAGCCGTTCAAGCGAAGCGGCCTGATGATGATCTGCCCGACCGAGTCGGAAGTCACCGAAGTGGCCGATTTCCCGGGCAAGACCCTGGGCGTCTGGTTTTTCGGCAACGAATATCCGTTTTTTGCCTGGATGAACAAGGAAGGCATTCCGACCGATGGTTCGGAAGGCGGCGTCACGGTTCTCCAGCAGAGCTTCGACATCCAGCCGATGATCCAGGGCCAGGCCGATTGCATTTCGGTCATGACCTATAATGAATATGGCCAAGCCCTCGACGCCGGCTACGGCCCGGACAACCTCACCATCTTCAACTATACCGAGATGGGTAATGACCTCCTCGAAGACGGCCTCTATGTCATGGAGGACACGCTTTCCGACCCGGCCAAGGTCGACGCCTATACTCGCTTCGTCCGCGCTTCGATGAAGGGCTGGCAGTATGCGCTCGACAATCCCGATGAAGCCGCGCAGATCGTCGTCGACATGGACGATACCGGCGCAGCCGAACTGGCGCACCAGCGCTACATGGTCGAGGAAGTCTCCAAGCTCGTCGATCCGTCCGATCCGGCACTCGATGAGGCCACCTATGATCGCACCGTCAAGGCGCTGATGGACCAGGCCATTATCAAGGCAGAGCCGGAAGGCGCCTTCACCACTGCCGTCACCGACGCTACAAACTAATCTAAAGCTTACAATAGGTTAACAGCAGGCCGGGAGCGATCCCGGCCTGCTGCTTTTTGCGCATCGGTCCCCAGACCATCGGAACGATTCGCGCTCCCGCATAGTTGATCGGTCTCTGCGTCAACCTTGAGAGGGCTTCTCCAATGAACAGCATCATCTATATCGTCGGTCTCATCGTCATCGTCATGGCAATCCTGTCCTTCATCGGCCTCGCTTGAGCATCAAGTCCAGGAGGATAACGACATGACTATTGAAGCACCTGGCGGCATTGCTGTCGTCGAAACCGCAACTGGCTCCCAGCGCGACACATCGAGCTATGTCGATTGGGCGTCGATCATCGCCGGCATAATCTTTGCCTCGGCGGTCTCTCTCGTTCTGATAACTTTTGGCTCGGCCATCGGCCTCAACCTCGTTGATTTCGATGCCCGCGAAGGCGCATCGCCGATCCTGGTTGCCATTGCCGCTGCCAGCTGGTTCCTCTGGGTTCAGATTTCGAGCTTCATGGCTGGTGGCTACCTAGCCGGCCGTCTCCGCCGCCGTCACTTCGACGCATCGGAAGACGAAAGCGACGTGCGCGACGGCGCCCATGGCCTTCTGGTCTGGGGCGGCTCGATGATCGTTGGTGCCGTGCTTG
Organism: Devosia aurantiaca; assembly: GCF_011058215.1. Taxonomy (GTDB): domain Bacteria; phylum Pseudomonadota; class Alphaproteobacteria; order Rhizobiales; family Devosiaceae; genus Devosia; species Devosia aurantiaca. The sequence continues at coordinate 750,074 of NZ_JAALFG010000001.1, read as the reverse complement.
CCGTCTCCGGCATCGGTGCTGCCGCGACAACCGTGGGTAATGTGGTTTCAACCGCAACCAATGCAGCGTCCAACGCTGCCGAGGGTTCGCTCGACGCCGTTGATCCGAACGCCTACTTCATCGACACCTTGTTCCGTGGCAACACGGCTCCGGATGCCGAGGGTTCGCGCGCTGAAGCCGGCCGCATCTTTGCCCAGGCCGCGCTTGGCGACGGCACCGTTGCCGAAGCAGACCGCACCTATCTAGCTCAGGTCGTTGCCGCCAATACCGGTCTTTCGCCGGAAGAAGCACAGGCCCGCGTCGATCAGGTCAGCACCAGCATCGAACAGGCCCGTCAGGACACGATCGAAGCTGCCCGCATTGCCCGCAACACGGCAATCATCGCAGCCTTCCTCCTCGCCGCCTCTTCGCTGGCCGCTGCGGTCGGTGCCTATTGGGCTGCTCAGAAGGGTGGCAACCACCGCGACAAGGAAACCGTCTTCTCCGACGTGTTCCGCCGCTTCTAAGCGAACCAGGAAAGGAAAACCTATGCTTAAAGGTCTTGGTCTCTGGCTCCTAGGCGTTCCGATCTGGCTGATCATCATTCTGGCCATCGTGTTCTAAATTCTCGAAGCGGGGCGAAAGCCCCGCTTTTCATTTATGCCATGGCGATCCTGCACTTTGACCCTTCCGCCACTCGGATCGTGCCGCTAGTTTGACGCACGTACCTCTGGGAGGAGTGTTTCATGAGCGGCAAGCGCCTGGGTGTCGGGTTCATCGGCACCGGCAATATTTCTTCGGCCTATTTGAAGGCCATTCTGGGCAAGGACGGGATGCCGGGCTTTGCGGTACTCGACATCAAGGCCCTTTCCGATATGCGCGACGAAGCCGCTTCGGCCCGCGCCGCCGAGTTCGGACTGCGTTCACTGACCGTCGAGCAGATGCTGGCCGATCCCGAGATCGATCTCGTGGTCAACCTCACCATCCCGCGCGCCCATGTGGAGGTCGGCCTTCGCGCCTTGGCCGCCGGCAAGCATGTTTATTCCGAAAAGCCGCTGGGCATAACCTTCGCCGAAGGCCGCAAGCTGCTCGATGCTGCCAATGCAGCCGGCCTGCGCATCGGCTCGGCACCCGACACTTTCCTCAGCGGCTCGCACCAAGAGGCACGCGCCGTGGTCGATAGCGGCGTGCTTGGCCAGATCGTTGGCGGCACCGCATTCTTCCAGTGCCCAGGCCATGAAAGCTGGCATCCCGATCCAGCCTTCTATTACGACCTCGGCGGCGGCCCCATGCTCGACATGGGCCCGTACTACATCACCGACCTCGTCAACCTCCTGGGCCCGGTCGCCCGCGTCTCGGCCATGGCCTCCCGGCTCAGGAGCGAACGGACCATTACCTCCGACCCCAAGCGCGGTCAGACCATGCAAGTCAAGGTCGACACCCATGTCACCGGCTCGCTCGGCTTTGCCAATGGCGCCATCGTCCAGATCGGCATGAGCTTTGACGTGGCCGCCCACAAGCATGTGCCGCTTGAACTTTATGGCACCGAGCAGACGCTGATCGTGCCCGATCCCAATTTCTTCGGCGGCGTGGTAGAAACCCGCAAGCGCGGCCGCGAGGAACAATGGACGCCGGTCGAGGTCACGCGGCCCTATGCCAACGGCAACTACCGTTCGCTCGGCGTTGCCGACATGGCCAGCGCCATCATCGAAAACCGTCCGCATCGCGCCAATGGCGATCTGGCGCTCCACGTCCTTGAGGTCATGGAAGCCTTCGAACACGCCGCTCGCGAGGGCCGGACGATCGAGATCAAGACCCCGGTCGAACGCCCGGCACCGCTCGACGGATCGCTGAGCTAGCTACCAGTACCAGCCCAGATCCGCCGCCGTCGCCTCGTCGAAATGGAGGGTGACGGTGGCATCGTTGGCCGGATCGGTCTCCCCATCCTCATATTGGCGCTGCAGCAGCATCACCGTCTGCGCTTCCTCGTCGACTGCTTCGAACACATAATCGAAGCAGTCGAACTCCTGCTGCACCGTCGTGAACTGCTCGATCTCGAGCTTGAGCGTCGCCAATTCACGGCCGCCGATCACATAGCCGGTGCCGCGCTCATAGGCGCGTACCGAGGGGATCCAGTCATAACCCGTGCCGCAGATGAAGCGATTGTCCTTGAGCGCGCCGCGATTGATGTAGCTGATGTCAATGAGATCGTTCCAGGGATGCGACATCTCGAACTCGACGTCGTTGCCGCCGATCGAAAGATAGATGTCGGACCAGGCACACTCGTTTTCGCGCTGGTTGTAGCACCACATCTTTGCCCCCTGCATCAGTTCGGTCACCTGTGCAATCGGCACCGCCTTGCCGCGCTTCAGGCCGTCGATGGCGGCTTGGCTGGCGTCATCGAACGCTAATCCAGGCATCACACCGAGCAGGCTCAAGGCAAAAACGGCAGCAAAGCGGATCATGCGGACCTCCCGGGACGTGCGATCCTACCCCAGCAGAGGAGTTTCGCGAAACGCACTCTTGACGAGAGAGCTAATATGTAACACATAAAGTTACATGAAACGCTCGAGCCGCCTTTCCATAGCTCTGCACGCCCTGGTCCACCTCCAGGCACAACCGGGCAAATCGCTGACCTCGGCCGCCTTGGCCACCTGCCTCATGACCAATCCGGTCGTGGTACGACGCGTGCTGGGCGAGCTTCGCGACGCCGATATTGTGGACGCCAGCAAAGGCCCTAATGGCGGCTGGACCCTCAGCCGTCCGGCCGAGGAGATTACCTTGCGACAAGTTTACGAAGCCATGGGCGAGCGCCTCCTTGTCCGAACCGAAAGCGATCCGGGCGACAAGGCATGTTCCATCGTCCGCCATGTCGATCGGGTCATGACCGAATTTTTGAACGACGCCGAGGCATTGCTCGCCGCCCGCCTTGCGCGAACCCGGCTCAGCGACATTGCCGGCGAAGCCCTCAGCCACGGCTTTCCCCACCTCGGCTGAACCAATCACACCGGAGTGCATTCGGCTTGTGCCCGGCGCCCGACCGCTTGCGCTCGCCCATAGGAGAGAAAAATGGACGACGTCCTCATTATTGGCGGCAGCTTTGCCGGCCTCACCGCCGCCATGCAGCTGGGCCGCGCGCGCCGCCAGGTTACGGTGCTCGACACCGGCCTCAATCGTAATCGCTACGCCCAGTCGGCGCATAATATCTTCGGCCATGACGGCACGCCGCCCAGCGATCTCCTCGCCACTGCGCGCCAGCAGCTGACCACTTACCCGACTGTCAAGCTCGCCCACGGCCGAGCCGAAACCGTCTCCGGCGAACCCGACGAATTCACCGTCCAGACCGCCGAGGGCCAAAGCTTTTCCGCCAAGCGGCTGATCCTCGCCTATGGCATCGTGGACGAGTTTCCCCCGATCCCGGGCTTTGCCGAAAGCTGGGGCAAGACAGTGATCCACTGCCCCTTCTGCCACGGCTATGAAGTGGCCGGGAAACCCTGGGGTCTCCTCTATTCCTCACCCATGTCGCTCCATGGCCCGGTGCTCTACAGCAACTGGACCGACGACATCACGCTTATCCTCGACGGCCATGAGATCATCGAAGCCGAGCGCCACAAGCTCGAACAGCGCAACGTGCGCATCCTCGACGGCAAGCTCCGATCGATCGAGCAGAACAATGGCCAGGTCCGCGGCGTCACCATGGAAGACGGCACGCAGGTCGCGCTCGCCGCGCTCTACGCCCATCCCCAAAACCACCCGTCCGCGAGCCTTCACGAGCAACTCGGGCTCGAAACCAAGTCGACGCCCACCGGCAGCATGATCGTGGTCGGCGACATGCAGGCAACGTCCAAACCCGGCATCTTTGCTGCCGGCGACCTTTCCATGCCCATGCATTCGGTCACCTTCGCTACAAATTCCGGCTCCCTGGCCGCCATGGGCGCCCTGCAGTCGATGATGGTTTGAGGCAACTGGCGTTCGGCTCCCCTCCCCTTGAGGGGAGGGGCAGGGGGTGGGGGTCCATCAGTAGACCACTGCACCACCCCCACCCTCGATCCCTCCCCTCAAGGGGAGGGAAGGTCGACTTGGAACCTTGTGGCTACCGCAACCACCCCTGCGGCCGTGGATGAAGCTCCATCTGCCCTTCCGCCGTCGCCGCGTCGATTGCCGCGATCTCTTCGTCGCTGAGATCGAGATTGTTCAGCACGCCAAGATTGTCCTTTAGCTGCTCGAGCGTGCGCACGCCGATCAGCGCGGAGGTCATTTCCTTGCGCCGCAGCACCCAGCTGAGCGCCAGCTGCACCATGGATTGACCGCGCGACCGGGCGATCTCACCGACCTTGTCCACTGCGGCGAGCACACGCGGTTCGATATGGCTGGCGCGCAGCGAGCCGTTGGGGTTTTCGCCCCGCGTGCCTTCCGTCCGGCCGGAATTGTATTTGCCCGAAAGGACGCCCTGCGCCAGTGGCGAAAAGGCGATGACGCCGATGCCGAGTTCGCCACAGGCATCGATGGTGTGGTCGTTCTCGATCCAGCGGTTGATCATCGAATAGCTCGGCTGGAATGGTCGTCGCCACGCCCATTTCCTTGAGCAGGCGATGGGCCTCGCGGGTTTCCTTTTCGGGATAGGAAGAGATGCCGACATAAAGCGCCTTGCCGGATCGGACCGCATGGGCGAGTGCGCCCATGGTTTCCTCGATCGGCGTTTCGGGGTCGAAGCGGTGCGAATAGAAGATGTCGACATAGTCGAGGCCGAGGCGCCCCAGCGACTGATCGAGGCTCGCCAGCACATATTTGCGACTCCCCCACTCGCCATAGGGGCCCGGCCACATATTGTAGCCGGCCTTGGTCGAAATGATCATCTCGTCGCGATAGGGACGGAAATCGCGAGCCATGACCTGACCGAAGAGCTCTTCCGACGAGCCTGCCGGCGGTCCGTAATTGTTGGCAAGATCGAAATGGGTCACGCCCTGGTCGAAGGCATAGCCGAGGATTTCCATGGCGCTCGGATAGTCTCGCGTGCCGCCGAAATTCTGCCAGAGCCCAAGGCTCACCACGGGCAGTTTTAGCCCGGAATGGCCGGAGCGACGGTATTGCATAGTGTCATAGCGTGCCGGATCGGCCCGATAGGTCATAAATCTCTCTCCCGAAATCTTGGCTGCGGCCGCTCGTGACGCCGGGCTGGCCAGGTGATAAGAGCGGCGCAATGACTGCGATCCACTCGAATGCTTCCGCCACTCTGCCCCAGGCCAATCATCCATACAAGGTGATGGCGCTCTACAAATTCGCGTCCCTGCCGGATGCGGAGGCGCTGAAGACCCCGCTGGCGCAGTTCTGCTGCAATCGCGGCATCAAGGGCACGCTGATTCTGGCGCCCGAAGGCATCAACGGCACCGTGGCAGGCTCGACGGAGGCCATCGATGCCTTAGCCGACTACCTTTTCGCCACCGGCCCTTTCGGCACGCGCCTTCAGGGCGCCGAGGTGAAATATTCCTTCGCCGACACGGCCCCCTTTTTGCGCATGAAGGTTCGGCTCAAGCCCGAGATCGTGACCCTGCGCGCGCCGGAAGCGGACCCCTCGAAGGCCGTCGGCACCTATGTCGAGCCGGGAGACTGGAACAGCCTCATCGACCAGAACGACGTTGTTCTCGTCGATACGCGCAACGATTATGAAGTGGGCCTCGGCACCTTCCAACGGGCGCTCGATCCGGCAACGGCGAACTTTACCGAGTTCAAGGACTATGTTGCGCAGAACCTCGATCCTGCGCGCGACAAGAAAGTCGCCATGTTCTGCACCGGTGGCATCCGCTGCGAGAAGGCCTCGTCCTACCTTCTGAGCCAGGGGTTTGAGGAAGTCTTCCACCTCAAGGGCGGCATTCTGAAATATCTCGAAGTGGTCCCGCCCGAGCAGAGCCGTTTCCAGGGCGAATGCTTCGTCTTCGACGAACGCGTCTCGGTCGGCCATGGGCTCGAGCTTGGAAACGCCACGCTCTGCCGCGCCTGCCGCCACCCCTTGACCGATGCCGACCGCCAGCATCCCGACTACCAGGAAGGCACCTCCTGCCCCTTCTGCGCCGGCGACGAGGCCAAGCACCAGGCTGCGGCGGAACGCCAGCGCCAAATGGACCTCGCCCGCCAGCGCGGCACGATGCACCTCGGCGACGAAGCGGCCACTGCTGCCAAAAAGGCCAAGGCCCGCAAAGTCATGCAAGCCGAACAATCGCGCGAGCGAAATCGGGGCTAGGCTACAACCTAGAGCAAGCCAATCAAGATGCCGGCGGCGAACACCAGAGCGCCGCCGAGCGCCGCCACGTTCAACAGCCAGCGCTGACGCCTCTTGGCGTCGGCGCTGCCCACAGTGTCGCCTAGCTGCTTAGCCCACATGGCGTGAGCTTTTTCTTCTGCCGCAAGGTCACAGAAGAGCTTCTGGACGCTTGCCTCGGTCGCTTGCGTCGCCGCCGCCAGATAGAAGCGTGAGGCGCTTTCTTCCAACTTGAGAACTTCCTGCTTCGCCCGGTCCAGGCCGAAATCCTGCATCAGCCAGATCGACTTCCGCGGCAGAAAACCCCGCACATGCTCGCGCCGGATCGGCACCAGGCGCCGGCCAAAGCGATTGACATAAAGATCGAGCAGCCGCCGTCGCTGCTCGTCTTCCGCCGCTGCCATGCCCTCGAACAGGGCAACGCATTGGGGAAACGCGTCACCCAGCCGCGCCGCCAACTCCGAATAGAGACGCCCGTCTTCTTCCTCAGCTGCAATAGCCAGCGACAGGATTTCACGGTCCGACAGGGTGGCGAATTCCCGCCGTAAATCAGGCCATAGGGACAGCATCGGAGGCCTCATAGATTAGAATTATTCTAAAGCAGATTAGAACTGTTCCAAACTTGGCGCAAGCCTGCGGCGTTCCGCCCGAGCATCCCGCTTGAGCCGGACGGCGTGTCGCGCTATGGCTCGCCCATGGCTCCTTCGGCACGCAAAATGACGCGCGAGATCGGCACTGCTCTGGCGGTGCTGGCAATCTATGTGCTGACCCTGCTCCTGCCGCTCCATCAGGCTGCCGCGCAGCAGCGCGATCTTTCCGATCTCGGCTATGCGACGCTTTCGAGCTGGTCTTTCTGCGCCCAGCTGGCGCAGGACGAACAAGGCGCACCGCGCGAGGCGGCAGCCCTTTCCTGCCCGGCGCTCGGCATTGCCAAGCATCAGCTGGCCGCCGTAGTCCCACCTGCGCCCAGCTTCGCGCCGGCTCTCACCACCACGTTGGTGCAATATGCGGCGCCGACGCAGTCCCTCACATCGACGCCACCCGACCATGTCGGCCAATCGCGAGCGCCTCCAGCCTCGGTCTGACACCCATTCTCAGACCCTTTCACACTGGAGATCACGCATGATCCGCACGCTTTTTGCCGTTCTGGCCCTGTCTTTCGCCGCCCCCGCCTTCGCCCATGACATTACGTTTGGCGACCTCCAACTCAATGGCCCCTTCGCCCGCGCCACCCTGCCCAACGCTCCGGTGGCTGGTGGTTTCGTGACCATCGTCAATACCGGCAGCGAGGATGACCGCCTCGTGTCCGCCACCGCTGAAATCGCCAAGGATACCCAGATCCATGAAATGGCGATGGAAGGCGATGTCATGAAGATGCGTCCGCTCGCCGATGGCATCGTCATCCCCGCCGGCGAAAGCGTCGTGCTCGAGCCCGGTGGCTATCATCTGATGCTGATGGGGCTCTCCGGTCCGCTGGTCGAAGGCGAAACCGTCCCTGTCGTCCTCACCTTCGAAAAGGCCGGCACGGTGACGCTCGACCTTCATATAGGCGCTGCGGCAGCCGATGCTCCGGCGCACGAGCACTAAGATGCTGAAAAACCTTCGCATCGTCCTCTGGACGCTGGTGGCGGTTGCCGCCATCGGCGCCACCGGGCTTTATGCCTACACAACCATGATGCGGCCGGCCCAGCAGGCAAGCCTTGGCGATGGCGACTACCAGTTGCGCACCGCCGCGGGCGAACCTTTTACCCGTGCGAGCCTTAATGGCAGCCCGTCCATGGTGTTTTTTGGCTTCACCCACTGCCCCGAAGTCTGCCCGACATCGCTCGCCGAAATGACCGCCTGGTACGAAACGCTCGGCGATGAAGCTAAGGACCTCAAGGCCTATTTCATCACCGTCGACCCCGAACGCGACACCGAAGCCGTGATCGGCGACTATGTCGCCTGGACCAACCACGTCACCGGCATCACCGGTGACGTGGCGGAAATCGAGAAGGCCACCAAAGCTTGGGCCGTTTATGCCGAAAAGGTTCCGCTCGAGGGCGGTGACTACACCATGGACCACACGGCCTCGGTGTTTCTGCTCAACGACCAGGGCGAGTTCGAAGGCACCATCGCCTATCGCGAAGACAGCGCCACTGCCGTCGCCAAGCTGAAAAAGCTGATCGAAAGCTAAGCTTATCCCCTTCTCCCCGTGCGGGAGAAGGGGTTTGGCCTTAAGCCCCCAGGAACCGCTCCATGCGGAACGGCTTGATGTCGATCGCCGTCGCCTCGCCCGTCATCTGCTGCGCCAGGAGTTCGCCCGTTGCGGGCCCCAGCGTGAAGCCATGGTGGGCGTGGCCGATGCCGACGAAAAGCCCCGCATGTTTCGGTGCCTTGCCGATGATCGGCATCATGTCGGGCGTGCAGGGCCGCGCGCCCTTCCAAGGCTGCGGATCGAGCCGCTCGCCCAGCGGGAACAGTTCCCGCGCCGCTTTTTCCGCCTTGCCGAGCTGGATCGGCGTCGGTGCCGCGTCGCGCAGGGCGAACTCGGCGCCCGTCGTGATGCGGATACCGCGCGCCATCGGCGCCATGGCATAGCCCACTTCGGGATCGAGCAGCAGTTGCTTGAGCTCCACGCCTTCAGGCGCCTCATAATGCATATGGTAGCCGCGCTTGACGAAAAGCGGCAGGCGATAGCCGAGCGGCTCGAGCACATCCGGCGCCCAGGGTCCGAGCGCGATCACCGCCTGCTTGGCCCGGATTTGCTGGCCATCGACCCGCGTCGACCAGCCATCCGCCTCGGGTTTCAGCCCATCAGCGGCGCCGCGCACGAAAGTGCCGCCCAGCGTTTCGAACAGCCGGAAGTAAAGCGCCACCAGCGCCCCCGGATCGCGCACCGTCCAGGGATCGGTCCAGTGGATGGCACCGGCCAGGCCGCCGATCAGGCCCGGCTCTGCCGCCTTGAGCTTTGCCCAGTCCATGAGTTCATAGCCGATGCCGAAGCGTTCATGATCCTGGCGCGCCTTCTTCTCCTCGGCTTGGAGCTTGTCCTGACTGCGGAAGGCAAGGTGCCAGCCATAGCGCGAAATCAACGCCTCGGCCTCCGGCCCCACGGCCATGATCAGGTCGGAATGGGTGATGATCGAGCGCCCGATCAGCGGCGCATAATTTTCGACGACGCGGCGATAATGCTCGGGCGAGCTCTCCCACCAATAGCGCAATAGCGGTGGCGCCAGCCTGGGAAGCGCGAGCGGCTCGTATCGGGCGGCTGTGGACAGATGCAGCCCCACCTGCATCAGCGTATGCAAATCGCGGGGAAAGGCGTGCGGCCGGACGCCTTCGCGCTGGATGATGCCGGCATTGCCGAAACTGGTTTCCCGTCCGGGCTCGCTCTTGTCCACCAGCGTCACGCTGCGACCGCGCCGCAAAGGTAAATGCCGGTGGCAATGCCAACGATACCGGCCCCAAGAATAACTACATCGTCCATAAACGCCGCCTTTTTCTGGGAAGCTAATGCACATCGGCGGCATGCGCCACTCCTTGCGACAGCTTCAACCCGTGCAATTGGTGCATAGGCGTTAACCACCCCTTTGCCGTGCAGCCACCTGTGTTGGACCCGCGGCTAAATGACCTGCGTTGGCAGCCCACGGATAAACCAAAAGGAGGCTCGTGCCATGCGCACATCGTGCCAAATCTCTGCGGTTGCCCTTGCTGCCGCACTCATTTCCATTCCCCAGGCCGCCCAGGCCCAGCTTAATCTCGGCGTCAGTGTTGGCGGCGGATCCGGAGGCGGACTCGGCGTTGGTGTCGATGTCGGCGTCGGCAGCACCAATGTCGGTGCCGGCGCTAGCGTCGGCGGCTCCAGCGTCGTCGATGCTGGTGCCAGCGTCAGCACCGGTGGCGGCACATCGGTCAATGCCGGCGCCACAATTGGTGGCGGCAGTGGCGTTGATGCAAATATCGGCGTCTCCACGCCACGCTCGTCGTCGGGCTCCAACACCGCACCCATCATTGACCTCAACGCTTTCCCCACCACGCAACCGATCATCGACGTCAATGCCGTCGGCACCAATGTCACCGTTGGCGCGCCACGCAGCGATGGCGGCGCAGCGGCGCCCGCGCCAGCCCCGGCGCCTGCCCCCGCGCCATCCGAACCGCTGGTCGGCCTGCGCATCTCTGCCCTTGGCGATACTGGACGGCTGGATGCGCTCAACGATTTCGTCGCAGCGCCCAATCTTGGCGGCATCGACCTCGATGAGGTCATCGACGACCGCGCCGTAAGCATCGTCACCACGGCCGAACTTTTCGGCGACGACAACCTCGCCGAGGTCAATGCGCTCGTCGAAAGCAGCGGCGCCGGCCGTGGAGAACTTCTGGCCGCGATCGATGCAAGTGCGGAGCTGGGCAGCATCCTTGATCGCGAGGGTGTCGCCGTCGAAGACGTCTTGGCCCTTTATATCGGCACCGGCGGTGACGCCGAACTCGTGGTCGTCGATGCCGCGGTTGATCTTGCCGAAACGCCGACCTCGGGCGGCACCCTCCTCGATGGCGACCTTGCCGATCTCGACATCGACCTCCTGACCGATGAAGAGCTTGCCGAAATCGACCTCGCCCTCCTGCCCGGCCAGGAGCAGCGCGTCGATGCCGTGATCCGCATTCTTGGTCAGGACAATACGACGCCAACGCCGAGCCCGATCGGTTCGGTCGACGTCATCGACCTCGGCTCGCTGCTCGACCCTGCATCCCTGGCGGACGTCAATGCCGTGCTCGGGGATGACGAGGGCGATCTTGTTCTCAGTGCCGATTTGCTCAACGTGCTCACGACGAACGGGGCCTCTCGCCCGAAGCCGTCGTCGCCATCCGCAATGACGACGAGGGCAATACGCAGCTCTTTGTCGACCTCGGTCTTGGCGAGACGGCTTCGACCGGCGGCGGCAATGGCACTGGCGGCCTCATCGACGAGGACCTCGCCAATGTCGACATCGACCTGCTGACCGATGAAGAACTGGCCGAAATCGATCTGGCGCTTCTGCCCGACCAGGAGCAGCGCCTCGACGCGGTTATTCGTCTCCTCGAAAACGGCAATGGCACCCCGAGCGGCGGCAGCATCGGCCAGGTCGACATCATCGATCTCGATGCACTTCTCGACGACACTTCGCTGGCAGAAGTCGACATTGTGCTGGGCGAGCGCAATGACGATCCGGTCTTGAGCGCGGACCTCCTCGACATCCTCGACGAGCAGGGCCTCTCGCCCGAAGCCGTGGTCGCCGTGCGCAATGACGAGCAGGGCAATACCCAGCTCTTTGTCGATCTTGGCCTCGGCGATGTTGCTCCGGGCGGCGATACGCCCTCCGGCGACAGCATTCTTGGTCAAGACCTGGCCGATCTCGACATCGATCTTTTGACCGATGACGAATTGGCCGAAGTCGATCTCGCCCTTCTGCCCGATGAGGACCAGCGCCTCGATGCCATCATTCGCATTCTCGGCAATAACCCTGGCACGGGCACTGGCGGCACCGGATCCGGCACGGGACCGATCCAGATCATCGATGTCGATGCGCTGCTTGGCGACGACTCGCTTGCCGAACTCGATGCCGTGCTCGGCACCGATCAGGGCGACGATCTTCTGATTACCGCTGACGTGCTCGATCTTCTCGAGGATCAGGGCCTTTCACCCGACGCGGTGATCGGCATCCGCCCGACCACCAATGGCGGCACCCAGGTCTTCATCGACGGCGGACTGGGCAATACCCAGGTTGCAGACGTCACGCTCGATCTTGGTGGCGGCACCGCGACCGATGGCACCGATACCGGTGGGAACACTGGTGGTGGCAACACTGGTGGTAATACGGGTGGCAACACCGGCGGCAACACTGGTGGAAATACCGGTGGCAACACCGGTGGTAGCACGGGTGGCAACACTGGTGGGAATACTGGTGGCAACACCGGCGGTAGCACGGGTGGTAACACCGGCGGCAATGGCGGGAACACTGGTGGCAATGCTGGCGGGAATACCGGTGGCAACACCGGCAGCAATGGTGGCAATGGTGGCGGAAGCGGTTCTGCAGGCGTGGGGATCACCGGCAGCACCGGCGACCTGGTCAATCCGAACGGCGCCCTGACCGCACCTCTCCCGGCAGCCCTGATCGACATCGATCTCGTCGTCGCCGAAGTCAGCTGCGATGTCGGCCTTGCCGCACTTGGTGCCGGTACGCCGATCGAGCCCCAGGACGTCAACCGCGTCCGCACGGTCCAGCTTGTTCGCATCGCCGACTGCGTCCAGACGCTCAGCCAGGAACAGGTCGAAGTCTTGCGCGCGGCAAAGTCGCGGCGAGTGCATCGCTGCGTCAGGGCGTCGTGGAAGCCGGACTTGCCCTCGACCAGATCATCGGCGGCGCTATCGAAGGGTCAAACCTGACCCTTTATTTCGAAGTCGAGGCAGACGCCGCATAATCGTCTACCACCGCCTCTCAGCCGTCGCCTCAGGGCGGCGGCTTTTTTGCGTTCAGCTGCGCTACATAGCCATTAGCACTGGCAGGGACTTCGGCAGCCAGCCAATCGCGGAACGTTCGCAGCGCCCTGGTCTCGCGCCTTCCCTTGGCTGTCGCGAGAAAATAGCCGCTCGGGCCTTCCACCGCATATTCAAAGGGGCGGACGAGCCGGCCATCGCTCACCGCATCGGCGCTCATCATGTCGGCTGCCAAGAGCAGGCCTTGACCGGAAATCGCGGCATCAAAGGCGAGCGAGGCATCCGAATAGACCGGCCCGCTGAACTTGGTTTGGGGATCGAGCTCCATCGCGTTCAGCCAAAGCGGCCAGTCGAGCATCGATGTCCGGTCCTCGATCACCGGCATGCGGCCGAGATCGACCCCCTCGAACTTCGCGAGCAGGTCCGGCGCCGCCACTGGCTGGAAGTCGCGTCCGCCGATTAGCGTCGTCTCGACCCCCGGCCAGTCGCCATGGCCATAGCGGATGCCGCAGTCGATGTCGGCGCGACCCAGGTCCAGCATGGCGCCGGTCACCGTGAGCCGCACTTCGATGCCGCTAAGCGCCGTAAACTTGTGCACCCGCCAGATCAGCCAGCGCGAGGCAAAGACGCTGCCCACCGTGACATTGAGCACGCTTTCATCGGCCGCCCGCAATGCCTTGAGCCCATCCGCAAGCGCCGTAAAGCCCGAGCTCAGCTGCGGCAGCACCTGCTGCAATGCGGGCAGCGGCCGCAGGCCCAACGGCGTGCGCTCGAAAAGTTCGACGCCCAGCCGCTCCTCGGCCCGGCGCAGATGTTGGCTGACCGCACCAACCGTCACACCCAGCTCTTCCGCCGCCGGCGCCAGCGCGCCTCGCCGCGCCACGATCTCGATCGCACGCAGGGCATTGAGCGGAATGGGAAACGGACTAGCCATATAGATTATCTATAACGAGACGCAGACCTTGTCTATTGGCGCGCCAGCACTGGCCTCTCATAGTTGAGTGGCCCACTTATTGGAGACATACAAAATGTCTATCCTGAGCCGGATCATCGCCAGACTTTTCGCCAGCAAGCCACATGACCTTCAGCCCGATTGCCTCCCCTTGCGCGACTGGGCCGACCTCCCCGCCTACCACCCGCGCTGCGACTAAAAGTGAGACCTCATGGTGAGCCTGTCGAACCACGAGGTCGGGCAGCTATTCGCAGATCTGCGCCGTGCAGGTCTGGCCGTGACAGCCGAGATCGAGATGAAGATGATCGCGGTGGTCCGCATTGGCCTCCGGTCCGAGCACCGTGGTAAAGCGCCCGCAGGCTGCGCCATGCGCCTGTCGCAGCAACCGTCCGGCAAATTCGCCATCCGCGGGCCAGTCGCCCTCGACTGTCACCGTCGATCCATCCGCCAGCGTGAAGCCGACGATGTCGAGCGCGTTGGCAAAGCCGTGTTCCGACGTAAATGCCTCGCCACCGCCTACCCGGTCGCGGCACATCAGCGACGTGCCGGTCGTGACCGTCTCGATGGGATTGTCGAGCGCCGTGGCATAGCTATCCACCTCGCGGACCCAATCGGCAAAGGCGCCGGCCATCTCGCAGTTTGTGGTCATCGGGCTCGATAGTCCGATCTCGCGCCCATTGACCCGCACCGCCGTCACCGACAGCGGCGACCGCTCCCCGCAAATGCCTTCGGCGATCGGCGGCAGCATCTCGCCCACCACGATGCCACTGAGCAAAGCCGGACACGCTGTCTGATACACCCGCTCCGGCTCGGGCTCCAAAACCTCCGGCTCCGGCTCTTCAGCCACCACTTCCGGCGCTTCCTCCGGCTCCTCCACCGCATCCGCCTCCTCCGGCCTCGGCCGGGGCAAGGGCGGTGGCTCTTCCGCCGGTGGCGCGACCTCGGGCGGGCGCGGCGTCGTGCGGGGCGCGGGCCTCGGCTGTTCGCGTGGCGCCAATTGCTCCACGAAATCGCCCAGGGGCTTCAGAAAATCCTGCGCCGCGACGGGTACGGCGGCAAGAACGAGGGCAGCGATCGGCAGGCTGAGGACGCGCATGCCCCTTAACGCGCCAAAACACGGCGTTGTTGCCCGTTAACCCCACGGAAACCATCTTTCTCGCACACCGCGCTTCTGCTAGGAGCAGCCCATGACCACGCCCCTCGACCACATCCGCAATTTCTCCATCGTCGCCCATATCGACCATGGCAAATCGACCCTCGCCGATCGCCTGATCCAGACCACTGGCGGTCTCGAGGCGCGCGAGATGAAGGAGCAGGTGCTTGATTCGATGGATATCGAGCGCGAGCGCGGCATCACCATCAAGGCGCAGACCGTGCGCCTCAACTACAAGGCCCAGGACGGGAAACCTATGTCCTCAACCTGATCGACACGCCCGGCCACGTCGACTTCGCCTATGAGGTGAGCCGCTCCATGGCCGCCGTTGAGGGGTCGCTGCTCGTGGTCGATGCCTCCCAGGGCGTCGAGGCGCAGACGCTGGCCAATGTCTACCACGCGCTCGATGCCAATCACGAGATCGTCCCGGTCCTCAACAAGGTCGATCTGCCCGCCGCCGATATCCCGCGCGTCAAGGCGCAGATCGAGGACGTCATCGGCATCGACGCCTCCGACGCGGTCGAAATCTCCGCCAAGACCGGCCTCAATATCGAGGGCGTCCTGGAAGCCATCGTCACCCGCCTCCCCGCTCCCAAGGGCAATCCGGATGCCCCGCTCAAGGCGCTGCTCGTCGACAGCTGGTACGACACCTATCTGGGCGTCGTCGTTCTCGTCCGCATCATTGACGGCACCATGCGCAAGGGCCAGCGCATCCGCATGATGGCCTCGGGCGCCGTCTACGAGCTCGATCGCGTCGCCGTGCAGACGCCCAAACTCATCGAAGTCCAGGCGCTCACCCCGGCGAGCTCGGCGTCTTCACGGCATCGATCAAGGAAGTCGCCGATACCAATGTCGGCGATACCATCACCGATGACCGCAAGCCCACCGCCGAAGCCCTGCCCGGCTTTAGGCCCGCGCAGCCGGTCGTGTTCTGCGGCCTCTTTCCGGTCGATGCCTCCGATTTCGACGAGTTGCGCGCCGCCATGGGCAAGCTCCGCCTCAACGACGCGAGCTTTTCCTTCGAGATGGAAACCTCGGCCGCGCTCGGCTTTGGCTTCCGCTGCGGCTTCTTGGGTCTCTTGCATCTTGAAATCATTCAGGAGCGCTTGAGCCGCGAATTCGATCTCGATCTCATCGCCACCGCCCCTTCGGTGGTCTACGAGGTCGCGCTCACCGATGGCGAAACCATTGCCCTCCACAATCCGGCCGATCTGCCGGACGTGATGAAGATCGAGGAAATCCGCGAGCCCTGGATCAAGGCGACCATTCTCACCCCCGACGAATATTTGGGCGCGATCCTAAAACTCTGCCAGGATCGCCGCGGCATCCAGAACAACCTGTCCTATGTCGGCTCGCGCGCCATGGTGGAATACGATCTGCCGCTTAATGAAGTCGTGTTCGATTTCTATGACCGGCTGAAGTCCATTTCCAAGGGCTATGCGAGCTTTGACTACAAGCTCGATACCCATCGCGTGGGCGATCTGGTGAAACTCACCGTCCTCGTCAATGCCGAACCCGTCGACGCCCTGGCCATGCTGGTGCACCGGACGGTGGCAGAATCGCGCGGCCGCCAGATGTGCGAAAAACTCAAGGAGCTGATCCCGCCGCATCTTTTCGTCATCCCGATCCAGGCTGCCATCGGCGGCAAGATCATCGCCCGCGAAACCGTCCGCGCCATGCGCAAGGACGTAACGGCCAAGTGCTACGGTGGCGACGCCACCCGCAAGCGCAAGCTCCTGGACAAGCAGAAAAAGGGCAAGGCCAAGATGCGGCAATACGGGAACGTCAATATCCCGCAAGAGGCGTTCATCAAGGCCCTGAAGATGGGTGATGATTGAGCTGTTGTTACCGATCCGTAGCTGATTGCCCGAATCTTACGAAACTTTAGGATAATGTTAACCAGCGCGAACTCACTCTGAGCAGCAGGACTGCTGGGGCAAAGTGTTGACATTGCTTGATAAGCTCATCGCTGAAGCTGCGGCCTCAGGCGGTTCAGAACGAGCGAACTACCAGCTTTTCATCTCTGGTCTTTGCGATGTGCTAGGCGTGCCGGGCCCGGCGATGAGTCAAGAAATCAACGCTCGCAATGACTACGTTTTCGAGCGCAGCCTCGATTATCGCCACCCTGACGGCTCCACCACCAAGCTCTATGTCGACTGTTACAAACGTGGTAGTTTTGTACTCGAAGCCAAACAATCGGCCCGTCGCCAAGCCGACGACGAGCGCCAGACAAGCTTGTTCGGTTCCGAAGCCAACAGCCGAAGAATGGGCCACGCCCGTCGCGGCTCGCGCGGATGGGATCGCGTCATGCGCGCTGCCTACACCCAAGCGGTGGACTACACCCGTCACCTGCCGATTGAACATGGCTATCCACCATTCGTCATCCTCGTGGATGTCGGCCACGTAATTGAGCTTTATGCGGATTTTTCCGGCCAGGGCAAAAACTACGCGCAGTTTCCCGATGCTAAGAACTTCCGCATCTTTATGGAAGACCTGCGAGATCCTGTCATTCAGGCGCGCTTGAAAGCCGTCTGGACCGACCCGCAAAGCCTCGACCCAGCGAAAAAATCTGCGGAAGTCACCCGCGACATTGCCGGGCGCCTCTCAATTATTGCCAAGCGGCTCGAAGGCAAGCATGACCCGAAGGATGTTGCCGAATTCCTGATGCGGTGTCTTTTCACCATGTTCGCCGAGGATGTTGGCCTTTTACCTAAAAAACTAATGGTCGAACTGCTCGAAAAGCTGGTCGACAATCCCACTGCCTTTCCTCCTGCTATGGAGAGTCTTTGGAGGACCATGAACAGCGGCGGCTTCGAGCCCCATTCCATGGCCAGCCTTAAGCATTTCAATGGCGGCCTTTTTGCTCGGCCCAAAGCGCTGCCGCTCGCGCCAGAAGACATTCACGAGCTTCTAGTAGCCGCTCGCATGGACTGGCGTGATGTTGAGCCCGCCATCTTTGGCACTCTGTTAGAACGCGCCCTTGATCCGCGCGAACGCTCCAAGCTGGGTGCGCACTACACGCCCCGCGCTTATGTCGAACGCTTAGTCGTGCCGACGATTATTGAGCCGTTGCGCGCAAATTGGGATAAGGTGCAAGCAACAATCGAGGAAGCCCTCAAGAACGCCGATCTAGCCACCGCCCTGGCCCGTGCCAAGGCTTTCCATCACGAGCTTTGCACGATCCGCGTGCTTGATCCCGCGTGTGGCACGGGCAATTTCCTTTATGTCTCGCTCGAACTGCTCAAGAAGCTAGAGGGCGAAGTACTCGCCGCAATCGAATCGTTAGGAGAAGATCAGTCTCGCCTGATGATGGAGGGCGAAACTGTTTCGCCCCGCCAATTCTACGGTCTCGAACTAAATCCTCGCGCTGTGCCAATAGCCGATTTGGTGCTGTGGATCGGCTATCTCAAATGGCAGCTGCGAACGGCGGGGCCCAACGCTATCTCGGAGCCGGTCCTGCACGCCTATGGCACAATCCGCCAACAAGACGCAATTCTCGCCTATGACAGCAAGGAATTGGTGCGTGACGAGGACGGCGTCCCGGTGACCCGTTGGGACGGCGTGACCTACATGATCCATCCGGTCAGCTTCCAGAAGGTACCAGATCCGGAAGCCCGCATCGAGATTTATAGATATCGCAATCCGCGTCCAGCCCAATGGCCCGAAGCAGAGTTTATCGTCGCCAATCCTCCATTCATTGGCAATAAGCGGATGCGGGATAGGCTAGGTACCGGCTACGTTGATGCCGTCCGCGAAGCCTATGGCGATCTGCCTGGTTCGATAGACTTTGTACTGTACTGGTGGGCGAGAGCAGCGGCTGCCGTTGGGGCCGGCAAAGCAAGAGCTTTAGGTTTTGTCACGACGAATAGCGTCAACCAGTCTCTAAATCGCCCTGTCTTGGCGAGGTACATCGGCGCTCAAAGAGGTGGAATACACCTGACTTACTGCGTGCCAAATCATCCTTGGGTGGATGATACCGAGGGAGCCGCAGTCAGGGTTGCTATGACTGTCGCCGCACCCGGCGACGGCGTAGGAACACTGGAGAAAGTTCTTCAGGAACGCGCTAATTCGGACGGATACTTCGATGTTCTAACCCATGCGTCAGTGGGGCACATATCTGCGGGCCTTCGAATAGGCGCAGCTGTAACTTCATCTGGGACACTCATTCAAAATGATTTAATTGCCCATCAGGGTGTAATCACTGTGGGCTCAGGCTTTCGCCTAAACGCAGTCGCAGTAGCGAATTACCATGATGAAGTTAGAGAGGGCTTGGTGCGCCCCTACAAAATTGGTAGCGATCTCCTTTACGGCTGGGACGAAAAGTACGTTATCGACGCGAACAAGTTCTCAGAAGCCGAATTGGCAAGCAATTATCCAAAGATATACCAGCACCTTTCAGACAATGTTCGCCCTTCCAGAATCGAGAACGCTGACCCTGTTTTCAAGGAGCAATGGTGGCGTTGGGGCCGTCGGCGGCCAGAGCTAATGGATCAAATATCCACCATCAAGCGGTACATTGCCACTTGCCGTACGGCAACACATAGACTGTTCAACTTTGAGCTGAACTCCATTGTGCCTGATGCGAAGATCATTGCCATTGCATCATCCGATGGCGCTTTCTTGTCCAGCCTCAGCTCTAGAGTTCATCTTCTCTGGTCTGAAGATTGGGCAAGGCTAGGTGTGGGTGACGATTCTAATTATAACCACAGCGAATGCTTCACTACGTTTCCGTGGCTTCTCAGAAACGTTGACTTAGTCGACCTCGGCGAACGTCTCGACGCATTCCGCAAGGAGCGCCTTGCTGCGCATGATTTTCTAACCATGACCGGGCTCTACAACGTGCTCGAACGTGTCCGCGAGCTTGACTGGAAAGCCGGCGCCGGCCGTCACAGCGACAGCGCTGCGCAGATCGAGCGGCTATCCGATAAGGAACGCGATATCTATGAGGCTGGGCACATCGCCATACTCAAGGATATTCATGACAAGATCGACACCCTAGTTCTGGCTGCCTACGGCTGGTCCGATCTCGCTCCGCGTCTTGTAGGCCGCCCCGGCGCGACAACGCCCAGCCCTTATAAAACCGATGACCAACTCGCCGCCGAGGAAGAGTTGCTCACCCGTCTCGTCACTCTCAATCAGGAACGCGCCGCTGAGGAAGCGCGCGGTTTGGTCCGATGGCTGCGACCCGACTATCAAATTCCGAAGCTTGGCCACAAAGTTGCGCGACTTGATGGCATCCAGCAGGAAGCCGACATCGCCATTCTGCCGGTCAGCGACAAGCCCAGATGGCCCACCAGCGATACTGAACAGATTAACATCCTTGTCGACCTCCTCCGCAAGGCTCCCTCGCCTGTCCCGTCTGAAATACTTGCCGCCACTTTCGATGGCCGCAACACGACTAAGCGCCGGGACCGCGTCGCCTCGCTGCTCGTAACCCTGACCACTATCGGCCTTGCCCGTTCCGGACGCATGGAAGGCCAAGATCGTTACTTTATCCCTCGATAGGCTAAAACACCCCATCCAAACTCCACTCCCCCGCCCCCACTGCCAGCAACACCAGCATCCCCGCCGCCAGCAGCGTCTCCGGCGCATAGAGCACATATTCCAGCTTGTGCACGCCTTCGCCCTCGGCCTTGGGGATGGCCGTGGTCACCAGCGCGCCGAGCGTGATCACCAGCAGCATAAGGGCGCCAGGAACCGTAAGCAAACCCAGCACCACGAGGACGCCGCCCACCAATTCGGCGGCGGAAAAGACCGGCGTCAGCGCCTTGGGCACGCCGGCCTCGCTCAGCGACCCCGCCATTTTCTCGCGCCGGTCGGGATCGGTGAGCTTGAACCAGCCCGATAGGGCAAACATCAGTCCGATGACGAGGCGAAGGAGCAGCAGGGCAAGGTCGGCGAGGGCGGGCAGACTGATGAGCCAGGCGGGCATGAAAATCTCCGGGAAAAGCCGATAAACAACGCCGCCGCCGCGCCCTCGTTGCCGAACTATGCCGCTTATCCCGCTCCCCATCGCGTCCCCTACACTTTCCGGTTTGATCCCGGGAGATGCCCATGCGCGCAAAACCTTGTTCCACCATCAGCCGCCGCATGGCCGAGCGGCACGAAAACCTCCTGCCAATGCTGCAGGTCTTGGCCCGCAAGCTCCAAAGCATGGCTGCGCGCAGCCCGAACCGGGCGGTGCCCGATGACCTCCGGTCGCAGGCCGAGGCCATGTTGTTCGAGGTAGAGGTGTTTCGCGAGCGGCGTCAGCGTCCTGCCCTGCCGGTCGGGGCGCCTCATTATCGTGGCCTCGCCAGCCAGTTGACCGAAGCGCTGGCGGCGATGATCGCCTTTGAGCAGCGCCATGTGGCATGGAATGCGGCAACCGAAGAGCCGCAATGGAACCTGGCGCCAGGCAAGAAGGATGGCCGGGTCGGCATCATGAAGGTCAAACGCCTTACGCCACGTCCCGGCAGCAAGGCGGCCGCCAGGGCAGATGCCCAGGCAAGGCTCGAAGAGGAGCTTCGGGCCGGCCGCATGCTGCGCATTCGCGCTGCCCTGGTTGACCGTCTCACCAAGTCGCAGCGCACGGATGGGCCCTGACTTGCCCGATTTATCCCCGTCGTTCGAAACTGCGATAGTCTTATCTTTATCAGCCGGGTGATGATGGGGTTGCAACGATCAACCGCCCGGCGACAGTCGGGAGGGGTCTTTATCGTTAAGGATCCTGGGTCCGCGGACGGGGCTGGAGCAACCCACCCCTAAGACGCTGCCTGCCAGAAAACCCGGCGCCCCGAGGCAGTTTCTGTCTCACCTATAAACAAAAACGAGGCGGACGCCGCCTCGGGGCACCATTACGTTCTCCCAACCGGAGGCCGCGGGCCGTCCGG
Organism: Devosia aurantiaca; assembly: GCF_011058215.1. Lineage (GTDB taxonomy): Bacteria > Pseudomonadota > Alphaproteobacteria > Rhizobiales > Devosiaceae > Devosia > Devosia aurantiaca. The sequence continues at coordinate 728,411 of NZ_JAALFG010000001.1, read as the reverse complement.
CGCGTCGGCACGTCTGGCGTAATCGCGCGCGCCCCGGTATGGAGAGCCGCCCTCCTTCCGGACCTCCCGCCCATGCCCCGCCTCCAAGGCAACGGCCTGGGGATCGCCTTGATGATCCTCGCCACCGCCTCGTTCACGCTCAACGACAGCTTTCTCAAACTCGCGACCGAAGAAGTGCCGCCGTTCCAGGCCCTCGCCATGCGCGGCCTCGGCTCGACCATTTTAGGCCTCCCCTCCTGTTCGCCCTCGGCTATGGCCGCCAGGCCAGCCAGATGTTCGGGCGCCGCATTGCCCTGCGCAACCTCCTCGAACTCGTCTGCGCCCTCTGCTTCGTGGTCGCCCTCGCCCTCGTTCCCCTCGCCGATCTCACCGCCCTCGGCAAACCTCGCCGCTCCTGCTGCTGCTCGGTGCCGCCGTGATCTTTCGCGAAAAGCTCACCGGCATCCAGATCGCGCTGATTATCCTCGCCTTCACCGGAGCGCTTATGGTGGCGCAACCGGGTGGCAGTGACTTTTCCCCTTATGTGCTCCTGGGCCTTGGCAGTGCCTTCGCCGTCGCCGTCCGCGATCTCGTGGGCCGAGGCATTCATCCAGGGGTTCCAGGCCTCGTCATCGCCGTTGGCGCAGGAGTCATAACCACGGTCGGCGCAGGCCTCGCAGCCCTGATTTTCGAGCAGCTGACCATGCCGTCGCTGGGCACGATCATCTACACAATGGGCTCCGGCGCCTTCCTCGTCGCCGGCCACGTGCTCCTTCTCCGCGCCTACCGCGCCGGCACGATGAGCGCCGTCGCCCCCTTCCTTTACACCGCCACCGTCTGGGCACTCCTGTCCGGCATGCTGATTTTCGGCAGCTTCCCCAATGCCTTGGCGCTCCTCGGCATTGCCGTCATCGCCCTTTCCGGCATCGCCGTCGTCGCCCTCGAGCGCTGGCCGCGCAAGACCGTCGTTTCTCCCTGACCGGAACGTATTGCCTTTCCTCCCGTTCATGTCCCCGAGGGGCGGAAACAGCGCTGCCGACAGGCCGCGCTCCGCAAGCGGGCAGCACCAGAGTGCTTCCGCCGAACAAAGGAATACGACGATGAAGAAGCTTCTTCTGGCCTCCGTGGCCGTTATGTCCCTGGGCCTTGCCGCTCCGGCTTTCGCCCAAGACGCTGATGCCGGCGCTACAGTCGGCGCGACGGGCGGTGGTGCCACCGGTGCCGTAGTCGGCGGTCTACTCGGCGGCCCGATCGGCGCCGTGATCGGCGGCTTTGCCGGTGCCGTGCTTGGTGCCGAAGCCGGCGTTGCCGCTTCGACCATCGAATATGCCGGTGCCAACCCGGTCACCCCGTGACCATTTCTGGCGATGTCGCCGTCGGCTATGTCGTCCCGCAAGACGTAACCATCTACCCGGTCGAAGGCGATGACCAGTATGGCTATATCTACGCCAATGGCCGCGTCTGGATCGTCGACAACAACACCCGCGCGCTGGTTCAGTCGCCGGGCTACCTCGTGTCGCAGAGCTCTGCCGATTTCGCCATTGCCAACCCGATCGACCCGATCGAAGCGCAGGGCGATGTCGTCGTCGGCTATGTGCTGCCGGAAGGCGCCACCATCACGCCGGTGCCAAACGACAGCTATTATGGCTATGTCTACATCAATGGCCGTCCGGCCTTGGTCGACACATCGAGCCGCACCGTCGTCTACTACCAGTAAGCTTCGGCACTTTTAGACTTATGCCGCCCGGACATGTTCCGGGCGGCTTTCGTTTGCGCTAGGGTATCGGCTCAAGGAGCCAGCATGAGCAAACCCAGCATCCGCATCGCCTACTGCACGCAATGCAACTGGATGCTGCGCGCCGCCTGGATGGCGCAGGAACTGCTCTCGACCTTCGGCACTGAATTGGGCGAACTTACCCTGGCGCCGGGAACGGGGGTATTTTCGAGATCCACCTCGATGCCGAGCTGATCTGGGAGCGGAAGCGAGATGGCGGTTTTCCCGATAGCCGGGTGCTCAAGCAAAAGGTGCGCGACCGCATCGACCCGGATCGCGACCTCGGTCACGTCGACCGCGTCAATCTCGATAGCTGAGCCATTTCCAAAGCCGACCGGGTTGGTCTAGTCTTGACCTGAACCGACCTGGGAGACGTCCAAGCATGACTTCAAGAACCCTCCTTCTTTCCGGCGCCGCCCTTTTCTTGGCCGCCCTACCAGCTGCAGCGCAGGAACTGCCCGACCTCGATGGCCGCGTCATTCATGCGGTGACCGAGAACGCTTATTACCCGCTCAACTTTGCCGGGCCGGATGGTCAGGGCATCGGGCTCGAATATGACGTGATCAATGAAGCGGCCAAGCGACTGAACGCCACGGTGGAATGGGATCTCACAGCCTGGGACGTGATGATCGAAAGCGTCCGCTCGGGGCAATTCGACATCGGCGCCGACGGCATCACCATCAGCGCCGAGCGGGCCGAGCAGGTGGACTTCACCGAGCCCTTCATCACCGTCGAGCAGTATTTCCTGGTGCGCGGCGACGAAGATCGCATCACCGGGGCGGAAAGCTTCACCGAAAACACCGATCTGCTGTTCGGCGCCCAGGCCGGCACGTCGGCCTTCTACACGGCCGTCTATGATGTCCTCGATGGCGACGAGGCCAATCCGCGCATCAAGACCTTCGACACGTTCGGCGCATCGGTGCAGGCGCTCAAGGCCGGCGACGTCGACGCGGTGATCGCCGACCAGGCAGCTTCCGCCGGCTATATCGGCGCCGATCCGGGCGCCTTCAAGCAAGTGGGCGAGCCGATCAAGGCCGACCCGCTCGGCTTTATCCTCACACCCGGCTCCGATCTCGTCGAACCCTTCGATGCGGCCCTGGCCGAGATGAAGGCGGATGGCTGGCTCGAGGAGCGCATCAACTACTGGTTCTTCGAATACGGCGAGCAGTAAACCCGCTTTTCCCATCCCTCCCCCAGGGGAGGGATGTTCAAGAACCGCGATGCCGGCCAAGGACAGAACCCGACCAATGCCACGGCCCCACCGCAACCCGTCTCTTCTTGCCCGCCTGCCCTACTGGCTTCTCGCCATCCTGCTGCTTTTCGTGATCGGCCTTTGGGCGATCACGACCAACGACACCTATTCGAGCATCTTCAACACCCTTTCCGGTGGCGTCGTCACCACGCTTTGGGTGACGCTGCTATCCTTCCTCTTTGCCACGCTGCTTGGACTTCTGATCGCCCTGGGGCGCACATCCGGGCATCGGGTCCTGCGCGAGGCCGCGACCTTTTACGTCGAGATCATTCGCGGCGTGCCGATACTTGTCTTCCTCTTCTACATCGCCTTTGTCGCCGCGCCGGCCATGGTCGCCGCCTTTAATTGGCTGGCGGCGCCACTAATTGGGTCAGGCTGGATCGAGCCCGCCACGGTGCGCGGCTTCGACTTCGTCTGGCGCGCCATCTTTGCGCTCACTGTCTGCTATTCGGCCTTCATTGCGGAGATCTTCCGGGCCGGTATCGAAGCGGTCGATCGCGGGCAGATCGAGGCGGCGCGCTCGCTCGGCCTTTCACGCTGGAACTGCTTCCGGCTCGTTGTCTTCCCGCAGGCCTTGCGCACCATCCTGCCCCCACTCGGCAATGACTTCGTTTCTATGGTCAAGGATTCCGCTCTCGTTTCGGCGCTGGGCGTGCAGGACATTACCCAGCTCGGCAAACTTTCGGCCTCGTCAAGCTTTCTCTTCTTCGAGACCTACAATGTCGTGGCGTTCCTTTATCTCACCATGACCATTTCGCTGTCGCTCTTGGTGCGCTGGCTCGAACGCGTCATGGACGCAAGAACCAGCCGATAGCTTGCACCGGCCATGGCCGCGCACCATCTTTCCATCACCCTCTGGAGGACACCAATGCATCCCATCGCCCGCCTTGCCACCGTCGCCGTAGCCGCCATCGCTCTTGCCGCCTGCGGAAACCGCGAGGAGGTCGGGCAAGTTGGGGTGGACTGGACCGGCAACGACATTTCCGTCGAGGCTGTCGCCGATGCCGATGTCCAAGGTGTCGTCTGCCACCTCGCCTTCTTCAATCGCTCATTCATCGACCGCCTGAGCCAGGGCAATTGGTTCGAAGACCCGTCCTATTCGGCTTTGGATTGCTCCGTGGTCGGCCCCGTCACCGTCGGTGACATCCGCACCAGTGCCGGCGGCGAAGAAATTTTCCAGCAGGGTCGCTCGCTGATCTGGAAGTCGCTCCGGGTCACCCGCATCTACGATGCGGCCAACAATTCGCTGATCTATCTCGCCCATGCCCGCGAAATTCAGCAGGGTTCGGGCAAGATGAGCCTTTCGGTCGTGCCGCTGAACGGCCTCGATGTCACCTGGACCAACGGCGCGCCCAATGCGCAGCCCATGCAGGGCTTCGGTCATGGTGCAATAAGCTGCGCAATTGCAGCGGATCGGCAGGAACGGCAAAGCTTTGTCCCTTGTGGCACAAACAAGGCAAAAGCGTTTCGCGCCCGACCGCTTCAAGCGGCGGTGAAGAGCACGATATTCTCTCTTAAAGAAGCGGACCCGCATCGGCGGGCAGAGGAAGGACGATAATGGCAATCCTGATTGGCGATACCGCCCCCGATTTCACCCTCGACTCGACCGAGGGCGAGATCCACTTCCACGATTATATCGATGGCTCTTGGGCAGTGCTGTTCAGCCATCCCAAGAATTTCACGCCGGTCTGCACCACCGAGCTCGGCTATACAGCCAAGCTCAAGCCGGAATTCGAAAAGCGCGGCGTCAAGGTTCTCGGCCTCTCCGTCGACAAGCTCGAAGATCATGGCGGCTGGGCCAGGGACATCGAGGAAACGCAGGGCTCGGCCCTCAACTTTCCGCTCCTTGCCGATACCGAAGGCAAGGTAGCGCGTTTTACGACATGATCCATCCCAATGCCGACAACACGCTGACCGTCCGCTCGGTCTTCGTCATCGGACCGGACAAGAAGGTTAAGCTCAAGATCGAATATCCGGCCTCCACCGGCCGCAACTTCGATGAAGTGCTACGCGTCATCGATAGCCTTCAGCTCACAGCCAAGCACCAGGTCGCCACACCGGTCAACTGGAAGTCAGGCGAGGACGTCATCATCGTTCCCGCCGTATCCAATGAAGCCGCCAAGGCCAAGTACCCGGAAGGCTGGAAGGAACTGAAGCCCTATCTTCGCATTGTGCCTCAACCGCAGGGTTGATCCCTGTGGGCACGGTTTTCTCCCTGACGACTGGGGCGGTAGTTGCGGCTATCGCCCCTCTTTCATGCCCCGCCGCTTATCCTCACCGTGCCAAAACCCGCCACATTCAGGTCAAAAACACCGCTGAGGCATCTCTGCTTCCGGTTTTTTCCACAGACGCACGCAGAAAACCGCGTAAAGTTCCTCTCTTCACGCAGTCGTAATTGCAAGTGCCGCTAACGCAAACCGGTTCTAAAGACCGTTATGTTAGACCACCAAGAAACACTCGAACCGCTGCACGTCGAGATTCATTTTCTTGATCTGCATAGATGCTTCGGCTTCGAAACGTCGGTTTCCCCCAGAAATTCTGCGACAAACCTGCAACACAGCTGCCGTCTGGGGCCGATCTGACCGTTCCGCCCACATTCTGGCCCCTGCCCACCAATAGACCTCGCTCATCGACAACATCAGTGAGCCTTTGGACCATTGACCAATAAAGCTGTTCTCGCCGCCGCATGTGCTGCAGCGCTTCTCGCCTTCTCTCCCGCAGCAGTCTATGCCCAGTGTGGCGGCGCTTCCTGGTACGGCCCCGGTTTTAACGGGAAACGCGCCGCATCAGGTGAGATCTTCAATGAAAATGCCATGACGGCAGCGCATCGCTCGCTTCCCTTCGGCACCAAGGTCGCTGTGACCGACCAGAATACCGGCAAGTCCGTCACCGTCACCATCAACGATCGCGGCCCCTTCCACGGCAAGCGCATCATCGATCTGTCCAAGGGTGCCGCAGCGGCCCTCGGCTTCCAGAACCGCGGCACGACTTCGGTGTGCCTCGCCGAGCAATAAGCATCGCTCAACAAAAGCGAACCGCTTTGGCCGTCCACGAACACCGTGGGCGGCCGTTTTTGCTTTTGCGCTCACATTGCGTCCAAGAACACTCCCACTCAGCCTCCCCTGCAGAAAGGGGAGGAGCCCTGACAGTGCTTGTCCACCATCGAGCCAAGCAATCGATGGAACTCTTCCCCCGCCTTACGGGGGAGGCGGGGTGGGGGTCTTTGCGTCGAGCGTCCGGAAACGATTTAGACCGGCATTTTCAGCCGCACTGAAATCGCATAGCCTGCGCCCCGACTGTCTTTCGAGCCTTTGAGCACCATGCGATTCGGATTTGCACTGCCGCCCCAGATCAAGGTTTTTGGGGCCTTCTTCGTTTACTCCTTCTGCATGGGCTCCATTTTCCCGCGCCTTCCGGCGGTCCAGGAGGCCATGGGCGTGGGCGAAGGCGCGCTGGGTCTGGCGCTGATCGGCTCGGCCATCGGCACGCTGATCTCGCTGACCTTTGCCGGCCATTTTGTCGAAGCCATAGGCTATCGGCGCGTGCTGCTTACCGCCATTCCACTTCTTTCCGTGTTCTACGCGCTGGCGAGCTGGGCGCAGACGCCGCTAATGTTCTTCTTCCTGCTCCTGCCAGTCGGTCTCACCATCGGCTGCATCGAGATCATCATCAATGTCGAGGCAGACCGGGTCGAGCACGCCATCGGCCGCCGCATCATGAGCCGGGCCCATGCCTTCTGGAGCCTCGGTTTTTTCACCGCTGGCATTGTCGGATCCTTTGTCGCGCAAGCCGGCATCGAGGTGCATGTCCACCTCATGATCATGATCCCCTTCGTGATCCTTGCGACCTTGCTTGTCCTCGGCCAGTTCCAGCCTGCTCCGCATCGCGCCGGCGGCAGCACCGACGATGCGCCGCGCTTTGCCCGGCCGACGACGATGATCATGGCGTTGGTTGCCGTCTGCCTGTCCGCCATGCTGATGGAAGGGGCCGGGATCGATTGGTCGGCCATCTATATGCGCAATATCTTCGACGCCACGCCCTTCTGGGCTGGGCTGGCGGTGGCAACCGTCGCCGGTTCGCAGGGCGTCGCGCGCTTCTTTGCCGATGGTTTCGTCGAGCGCTATAGTCCGGTTCTCGTCGCCAGGGTGCTCCTCAGCATCCTGGGCCTCGGCGTGCTGCTCGCCTTTTTCGCACCCGCGGCCTGGGTCGCCTATCTGGGCTTTGCTTTGATCGGCATCGGCTCGAGCGCACTCTTTCCGCTGGCCATGTCTGCCGCCGCGCAGCAGACCGACCGCCCTGCCGCCGTCAATGTTGCAGCGCTTGCGCAGTTTTCTTTACAGCCTTTCTCCTCGGACCGCCGCTCCTGGGCTATATCGGCGAGCATTTCGGCATCCAGTGGGTGTTCGGCGTCGGCTTCCCGCTGGTGTTGCTCGGCTTTGCCACTGCCCATGTTCTCGCGCCCAGGCCCCTGGGCAAGACGGTTACCGCATGATCCAGCCTCAGCACCGCATCTACGCCTCCTTCTTCTTTTTCGCCGTGACCACCGGCGCCCTGATGTCGCGCCTGCCGGACATCCAGGCGCAGCTCTTGTTAAGCGAAGGACAGCTCGGTCTCACCATGATTGGCATGTCCTTGGGCTCGCTGATCTCGCTGACTTTTGGCGCGCCGCTGATCGAACGCTTCGGTTTCCGCACCACGGCATTCTTTACAGTCGTGGGCCCGGCCGTGCTCTTTGCCACCATTCCGTGGCTGCCCGCCGCTCCGGCCATGTTTGCAGTGCTCTTCGTGGTCGGCCTTCTGGCCGGCGCGCTCGAGATCAATCTCAATGTCGAGATCGACCGGCTCGAAATCCAGCATGGCAAGCGCTTCATGAACCGCGCGCATGGCTTTTGGAGCGTCGGCTTCTTTGTGACGGCCCTCTCCGGCGCCGTCGTCCGCCAATCGGGCATCTCCACCGCTGTCCATCTCGGTGCCATCGCGCTGATCGTCACGCTGGTGGCCGGCTACCTCATCTATGGCGCGACCGAAGCGCCCAAGCCCAATCGCGGCCATGACGAAGGGGGCCACCGCATCGCCTTCCCCAACCTCGGTCTCCTGCCGCTTTGCCTTATCGGCTTTGCCGCCTTCCTCGTCGAAGGCGCCGGGATCGATTGGTCGGCGATCTACATGCAGGATGTCTTTTCGGTCGAACCGTTTGTCGGCGGCATGGGCCTCACGCTTTTTGCCTTCTTCATGGCGGTGATGCGCCTTTCTGCCGATCCGATCGTTACCCGCTTCGGACCGCGCAATGTCGCCATGGTGATGCTCGGTTTTGCCAGCCTCGGCGCGCTGCTCGTGGGCGTGGCTCCCTCGCCCGAACTGGCCCTGATTGGCTTTGCGCTCATGGGCGCGGGCTGCTCGGCCGTCTACCCGCTGGCCGTGTCGGCAGCGGCGCAGCGCACCGATCGCCCGGCGGCGGTCAATGTTGCGGCGCTTGGGCAGGTGAGCTTCGTGGTCTTCTTCCTTGCGCCGCCGCTGCTCGGCTTCGTGGCCGAATTCATCCACATCCGCGCCTCATATCTCGTCTGCCTACCCTTGCTGCTGGCCGGCCTCTGGGCCTCGAGCTTCGCGCTGGGCGGCAAGAAGGTTGAGACGCCGCACGGCATGCCGCCCGAGCCGCTTGGGCCCAATGGCTGACGACCTGCCGCCTATCGTCGACCTGCGCCAGTCGGCGACCGCGCTGCGCGTCCAGCGCGGCGTCATGCGTATGCTGCGCGAGCGGCACGACATGGCCTGCTATGCCGAAGTGCCGCTCGCCAATGGCCGCCGTGCCGATGTCCTTGCCGTCGGCCCCAAGGGCGAGATCTGGATCATCGAGATCAAGTCGAGCCTCATCGACTTCCAGGTCGATCGCAAATGGCCCGAATACCGCGAATTCTCCGACAAGTTCTTCTTCGCCAAGCCACCCGAACTCGATGCCGAGATTTTTCCCGAGACCGAAGGCCTGATCGTCGCCGACGGACATGATGGGGCCATCCTGCGAGACAGTCCCGACACGCCCCTGGCTCCGGCGCGGCGCAAGACGCTGATGCTAAAACTTGCGCGCATGGGCGCCGACCGCATCCATGTCCTTATGGACCCGGGACCGCGATAGGCCATGCTCCTTACGCACTGGCGGGTGATCACGCTTTTCCTGACGCATGCGCTCGCCATCGGCGCGGTCCATACCCGTCTCCCCGACCTGCAGCAGATGATGGGCCTCAGCGAAGCCCAACTCGGCCTCGTGCTCATGGGCCAGCCCCTCGGCGGGCTGCCGATGTTCCTGTTCTCGAGCGCCCTAATCGAGCGCTTCGGTCCGCGCCTCGTGGTCCTCACCATGCTGCCCGTAGTGATCGTCAGCTCCGCGCTTATCCCGATCCTCCTCGACCCTCTCGCCATGTTCGCGCTGCTCGCCATCAATGGCGTCGGCTTTTCGCTCAGCAACATTGCCATCAATGTGGAAGCCGACCGCATCGAAGCGGCCAGCGGCGATCGGATCATGAACACCTGCCATGGCGTCTGGAGCATCGGATTTCTGATGACCGCGCTCCTCGGCGTGCTGATGCGCGGCCTCGGCATCTCGCCTGCCGTTCATCTTGGCGTGCTGGTGCCGGTGCTGATCGGGCTCTTGCTGGTCTTGGTCATGCCCATGCCGGCCTCGATTGCACGCAGCCATACCGGCGAGGGCAAGGTGCGAAAGCTGGCCCTGCCCACCATCGCGACCATGGGCCTCGTCGCCTTTGGCCTTGGCGCCGGGATTACCGAAGGCGCATCGCGCGCCTGGTCGATCATCTATCTGCGCGACAATTTCGATGTGGCGCCCTGGATCCAGTCGCTGGCGCTTCCGGCGCTTGTCGCTTCCATGGCGCTTGGCCGGCTGCTTGCAGACCGCTTCCTCGACCGGTTCCGTGCCGATCATTTCGCACGAGCGCTGTCGGCACTGGCAATTGCCGGGCTGGTGCTGGTCGCCCTGGCGCCAGGCGCCTGGGTGGCTGTCTTCGCCTTCGCCCTGGTTGGCCTAGGCATCTGCGTGCTCTATCCGCTGATGCTTTCTGCCGCGGCCCGGCTGGGCGATCGGCCGGCTTCGCAAAACGTGGCGGCGACAACCTTGATCTTCCAGCTGGTCAATCTCGGGGCCCCCGGCCTGATCGGCGCGGTCGCGCAGGGCTTTGGGGTCCGCATCGCCTTTGCCATGCTAATCCCGCTCCTGGTGCTGACCTTCGCCATGGCCGGTCAGCTCAAGCCTAAAGGTTGAACACCCGGCGCGGCTTGAACTGGCCGTATTCCACCGAGCCCGTGGCCAGGACCTTGCCCTTAAAACTTGCCCAGCACTCATCGAGCGCGAGGGGCGCGCCCGCCCCGGTCAGCAGCACGGCATTGCCATGGCTCACCGCCCCGGCCTGGCCGGCATCGAGCCGCAGTTCCGGCAGATCGGCAAAGCCCAGCGCGATCGGCGCGATCAGCGCATCGCGACCGGCACCCTCGACGGCTTCAAGCTCTTCGATCGTGACCGAATTGGCATCGTTGAATGGGCCGACCGCCGCCCGATGCAGGCTCGTGACGTGACCCACCGTGCCCAGCGCCAAGGCGATGTCGCGCGCCAGCGAACGGACATAGGTGCCCTTGCCACAGGTGACCTCCAGGACGCTCTGCTCGGCGCCATGCTCGACCAGCTCAATAGCATCGATGTCGATGGGGCGCTCCGCCAGCTCGACCGTTTCCCCGGCGCGTGCCAGGTCATAGGCGCGCTCGCCATCCACCTTGATCGCCGAAAAGGCGGGCGGGCGCTGCATGATCGTGCCGGTAAACCGCGGCAGCAGGGCTTGGAGAGCCGAACCTTCCGGCCGCACATCGGAAGTCGCGACGACTGCGCCTTCGGCATCGTCGGTCGAAGTGGCACGACCCCAGCCAATGGCGAAACGGTAAATCTTGGTGCCGTCCTGCACTTGCGGCACCGCCTTGGTGGCTTCGCCCAAGGCAATGGGCAAAATTCCCGTCGCCAGCGGGTCGAGCGTACCCGCATGGCCGGCCTTGGCAGCGGAAAACAGCCAGCGCACCTTGCCTACCGCCTGGGTGGAGGTCATGTCATATGGCTTATTGAGCACGACCCATCCAGAGATGGCGCGCTTTTTCGCTTTGAGCTGGTTCACGGCTTCAGTCTTGCTCGCTGTCGTCTTCGTCGAGGTCGCGGCGGACGCGATCGGAGCGCAGCAGCGCATCGATCTTGCCAGCTTCCTCAAAGGTGTCGTCGACGAAGAAACGCACTTCGGGCGCGTATTTCAGATTGATCTGCGGCGCGATTGCACCGCGAATATATTTCTTGTGCCGGTTCAGCGCCTCGACGATTTCCTCGGCATGCTGGCCGCCGAGCGGCATCACATAGGCATTGGCAATCTTGAGATCTGGGGTCATGCGCACTTCGGGCACCGTCACCACGGCGCCGCGCAGGGCTTCGTCCTCGATTTCCCCGCGCGCGAACATCGCTGCCAGAGCATGGCGCACCAGTTCCCCAACGCGAAGCATGCGCTGGCTCGGGCCAGCGGAACTATGGGTCTTTTTCATGGGCAAGCGGAGTATGCCCTTAGGACCCGCGCGTCAATCCGCAGGGCTGAGCGCCGCCTCGGTCTTGAAGCGCGAAACGTGCTGTTCGACATCGCCCGGGCTCACCGGCCATGTGCTGGTATCGGCTGCGTCGAAGGCGTCGCCGCGCCAGCCCTGGTAGACCATGGCCACGCCGCTTTCCGACTTGAAGAAGCTGATGATCATCACCTCGCCCTGCTCGGCATCGGCCGGGTCGAGATAGACTCCGCACACAAAGCCGAGCGGGGAAGATTGTCGCCGTCGTCGGGTTCGAGCTGGAAAACGCCGTGGCTTCCGGCCGGCAGGAGCGGGCATAGACGTCCATCACCGCGGACCGGAACTCGGTCAGTACCGGATTGGCCGAGCGCGTCAGCCGCGCCCCATAATGGGTGGTCCAGAAGGCTTCGCCTTCGCCGCGCGGATAAATCTCGAGATGCGCCTGGTCGCCGATCTCGGTGAAGCGCGTCGACACGAGGTCAGTCCAGTTTTCGGCCGCCTGGTCGATCCAGTCCGGCTTGGGCAGGGAGAGCTTTTGCGCCTGCGCCTCGAGCACGAGGTTATTACCCTCGACCGTGACCGGCATGGTTTGCGCGAGAGCGGGGCTGACAAGAGCCATAGCAGCCAGGACGGGCAGCACGGACTTTACGAACGGCACAAGGGCTCTCCTACCCCACGAATTCCCAAAATCTGTCCAGCAGGCGAAGCCCCGCGCAGGCCGGACAAGGCGACGATTAGGGTTCTGTTAAGAGCGGTGCAAGGGGCGCAAAGCGCCTATCGCGCGATGGCTGCCGCGATGCGGAAAACCGGCAACACTTACGTGCGGGCCGCGCGCGGCGTCGGCGCTTCGGGCAGGAGGCGGTGGGGCGGCTGGTGCCCGTCCATGAAGGTTCGGATGTTGACGATCACCGTTTCGCCCATCTCGATCCGCGCTTCCATCGTCGCCGAAGCCATATGAGCCGTCAGCACGACATGGTTGCTCTCCGCCAGCGCCAGAAGGCGCGGATTGATGCCGGGCCGGTTCTCGAAGACGTCGAGTGCCGCGCCGAAAAGCCTGTCCTGTTCCAGCCGATCGATCAGCGCTTCTTCATCGAGCAGTTCCGGACGGCTGACATTGATCACGTAGGCCCCCGGCTTCATGCGGTCGAGCCGTTCGGCCGAAAGGATGTGGCGCGTGGCGCGGGTCAGCGGCGTGTGAAGCGAGACGATGTCCACCTCGGCCAGCATGGCGTCGAGATCGTCCCAATAGGTTGCCGCCAAGGGTGTCTCCACCGCCAGCGGCCGCTGCGAGCGGGAGAAATAGTGGATGTTGAGCCCAAAGGCGCGCGCCCGCTGCGCCACCGCCGTGCCGATGCGGCCCATGCCGACGATGCCAAGGGCCTTGCCGCGCAGCCGGTGCCCCAGCATCGAGGTCGGCGACCAGCCGGCCCAGGCCCGGTCTTCGAGCAGCATCTGCGTGCCTTCGACCAGCCGCCGCGGCAGCGCCAGGATCAGCGCCATGGCCATGTCGGCGGTGTCTTCGGTCAAGACCGATGGCGTATTGGTCACCGTCAGCCCCGCCGCCCAAGCTGCTTCGAGATCGATATTGTCGACGCCATTGCCGAATTGGGCGATCAGCCGCACACTGGGTGGCAGCCGGCCGATCAGGTCGGCATCGATGCGGTCGGTGATGGTCGAAACCAGCACGTCCTTGCCCGCAAGCCCGTGCAAGATATCGTCGCTGGTCAGCGCTGCATCGGCTTCGTTGACGTCGGTCTCGAACAGCATGGCCATGCGGGCCTCGATGCTTTCGGGCAGCCGCCGCGTGATCAGGATTTTGGGTTTGCTTGCTGCCATGCGCACTGGTCGGTTGGCCACTTGTGAAGAGGCGCCCCGTGCCCCCTTCAGCGACCATTAAGGATCATGGGCTAGTGATAAGGCAATTCCAACCACACTGCAAAGCGATGTTCCGTTTGCCCCTGTCTTGGAGCCGCTCCCGCGCTTTTTCCCCTCGTGCTGCTTGCCCTTGCCAGCATGCTGCCGGCCGCAACCGTCATGGCGCAGGACAATCCGAGCGGCCTGCCGCTGCCGCGTTTCGTCACCACGCGCTCGGCGCCGATCAATGTGCGCGTCGGCCCCGGCACCAAGTACAATATCGCCTGGAATTTCCTTGTTTCCGGCGTGCCGGTCGAGATCGTCCAGGAGTTCGATACCTGGCGCAAGATCCGCGACATGGAAGGCGATGAGGGTTGGGTGCACCAGAGCCTTCTGGCCGGCGCCCGCGCCGGCTATGTCACCGCCGCTTTCGCCAATGGCGAGGTCACCATGCATGTGAGCCGCGCCGAGGACGCCACGGCCCGTGCCCGCCTTGCCGCCGGCGTGCGCGTTGCCGTCAGCGAATGCGACGGCAGCTGGTGCCAAGTCGCTGCCGGCCCACCCGGCGAACGCGCCAGCTTTTCCGGCTGGATCCGCCAGGAAGAGCTTTGGGGCGTTTATCCGGAAGAAGAGTTCGACTGAGACCAGGCTCCACTCGCCCGCCCCCGTGGTTCGAGGCTGCGCTTCGCTTCGCACCTCACCATGAGGGCTACTGGAGTCCTGAGTATTGTGAGTAGCCCTCATCCTGAGGCGCGAAGCGCAGCGTAGCCTCGAAGGACGAGGGCGTGGCACAAACTACCTTGTCGCCCACTCAAGCAAGCTCGCCAGCCCCACAAACGGGATCGCAGCGTGTTCGGTCAGCCCCGAGGCACAGGTCGAAACCGTCGAAACACCAAGCTCGCAGCCTTCAGGGATGTCATTGCCGACCCGGCGCGTCGCATGCGCGTTGAGCTCGGGAATGAACAGCCCCTTGTCACCGGCATAGCCACAGCAGGTCACCGAACTCAGCACCGCAATGCTGTCGGCGCAGGCACGGGCGATCGCCTCGGTGGCCGGTTGCTCCGCCAGCCTTTGCGCCGAGCAATTGTGGTGCACGGCAACGACCGGCAGCTTCTGGGTGACGGTCAGCTTAGGCAGGAGCTCGGCCAAAAACTGAGCTGAATCCGCCACCACGGCATCGCCCGGAAACTCGCGCAGATGCTTGGCGCAGGTCGAGGCGTCGGTGACGACCGGAAGGCGGCCGGCGTAGGACAGCGAAGACAATTCACGCCGCAGCGCGCCGCCAACCGTTGCGGCCTGCTCAGGAAAACCCTTGGACTGGAATGGCTGGCCGCAACATTGCCCGTTGAGCGTTTCGGGAATGACGACGTCGTAGCCCGCGCGTTCCAGCAGCTTAGTCATCGCCTCGGTCGCCGACAGCAAGCCGTGCCGGGTCGTGGGCGCGCCGAACATGCGGCTTGGGCAGGCAGGAAAATAAACAACCGGTGGCCGTTCCGTCTGGGCGATGGGCACAGGAAAGCCGGTCTTGAGCGGATCCTGCCGTGTTTCGCGCGGATGCGGCGCACCCGGCCCATGATGAAGGGCGCGGGAAACGCGCGGCACGCGCTTGTTGGTCAGGCGACGCGCCGCCTCGGTGATCGCCTCCACCGCCGGGGCCGGGATAACGGTGCGCGCCGCATCGGCAATCGCTACGCCGCCGCGCATCATGGTTTCGACGGCGCCGCGGTGATCGGCCACTACGCCCGCCACTGCCCGCGCCGTGCCGCCCCGACGACGAGCGCGTTCGCCCATGATCATGGTGCCGGTTTCGATGCCGACCGGGCAGCGCAGCGAGCACAGATTGCACGCGGCGCAGGTGTCGAGCCCGGCATATTGGAAATCGGCATCGAAGTGCTTGAGGCGCTCCGGATCTTCGCCGGTTGCGCGCAGGCGCTCGCGCTCGCGGGTCACGGCAATGCGCTGGCGCGGGGTCAGCGTCATGTGGTGGCTGGGGCAGGCCGGTTCGCAGAAGCCGCATTCGATGCAAAGGTCGACCAGTTCGTCGGCCGGCGGCATGACCTTTAGATTCTTGATATGGACCTTGGCGTCGTCATTGAGCAGCACGCCCGGATTGAGCAGGCGCTCGGGGTCGAAGATCGCCTTGATGCGGTGCATGATCGCATAGGCTTTTTCGCCCCATTCCCGCTCGACAAAGGGCGCGATGGCGCGGCCGGTGCCATGCTCGGCCTTGAGCGATCCGCCGTAACGCACCGAGACCAGCTCGGAGAGTTCCTGGTTGAGCGCATCGAATTTTTCCGCCGCGCCGTGTTCGGCAAAATTGTCGCTCATCTGGAAATGAAGGTTTCCGGCCAGGGCATGTCCGAAGATGATGGCGTCTTCGTAGCCGTGCCGGTCGAGCAGGTCGCGCATGTCGAGCACGAATTCGGCCAGCCGCTCAATCGGCGCCGCCACGTCCTCGGTCAGCATGCTCGTGCCCTTGGGCCGCGCCGCACCGCCCGAGGTGAAGAAGCCCTTGCGGATATCCCAGAGCGCATGGCTCCGCGCTTCATTGGTGGAAAAATCGATATGCGTGGCGCCGTGCCGCGCCAGGAGCGCAACGGCTTTTTCCGTCTCCACCGCCAGCGTTCGCGCATCGGGGGCGGTGACGTCGATCAGAACGGCCGGGGAATTGTTGGTGAGCCAGGGAAGGAGCGGCGCCATCGGCGGCAGATGTTCTACCGTCGCCAGCGCCCGGCGTTCTATATATTCGGCTGCGGTGACCCCGGTCGTTACCTGCACGCCGCCATTGGCCATCTCGATAATGGCTCGCCCTGCAGATTGCGGATCGGGAAACGGCACCAGGGCCGTTGCCTTGAACGGATGCTCGGGCACGGTGTTGTAGGTCACCTCCGACACAAAGCCGAGCGTGCCCTCCGAGCCCACCATCAGGTGGATCAGGATATCGAGCGGGTCGTGGTAGTCGACCAGGGCGTTGAGCGAATAGCCGACCGTGTTCTTGATCCGGTATTTCTTGCGGATCAGCGCTACGAGGTCAGCATCGGCCACGACGTCGTGATGCAGCTGGTGGATGGCCTCGAGCATGGGCGCATGCGTCACGCGGAAGGCATCGACGCTGGCCGGGTCGCCGGAATCGAGCATGGTCCCGTCGGTCAGAACGATCCGCAGCCGCGCCATGGTATGATAGGTGTTCTGCGCCACGCCACAGCACATGCCTGACGAATTGTTGTTGACCACGCCACCGATCTTGCAGGTGGCCTGCGAAGCCGGGTCCGGCCCGATCTTCTTGTTGAATGGCTTCAGCGAACGGTTGGCTTCCGCAACGATGATCGCCGGCCCTAGCGTGATCTGCTCGGCACCAGGCTGGATCGCAAGCTTGCGCCAGCCATCGCCCAAAACCGCCAGCACGCCATCGGTAACGGCCTGTCCCGAAAGCGAGGTGCCCGCGGCGCGAAACGTCACCGGCAGTCCTTCGGCCCGCGCTGCCTTGAACACGGCGCGCACGTCGTCCTCGGAATTGACGAAGACCACGACGGCTGGCAGCAGCCGATAGGAGCTGGCATCGCCGCTCCAGGCATAGGTCATCAAGGGATCGGTATAGATATTGCCCCGAACCGTGTCGCGCAGGCGCGCGGCAACGCGCTCGCCTGCGGCGAGGAGATCGGGATTTTGGACTTTGGGCTGGACAGAGGAGAGGACGGCTTGCTGCATGCGGGCAGTACTAACATGTTAGCGCGGCTTCATGAAGTCACAACCATGAGCCGCCCTACATGACGAGTGATCCGAGCAGCACTCCTGACACACCCCGTCGAAATCGCTCTGCCATATTCGTTGCGCCGGCATAGGATGCAGGACGGTTTTGGGAGCGGAAGATGCAGGACGACCTTTATGGCGCCATCACCATTCGTGGGGCGCGCGAGAACAACCTCAGGAATGTCTCGCTCGATATTCCCAAGCGCAAGATCACCGTCTTCACCGGCGTTTCGGGCTCGGGCAAGTCCTCGCTCGTCTTCGGCACTATCGCGGCAGAATCGCAGCGGCTGATCAACGAGACCTATCCCGCCTTCGTGCAGCAGTTCATGCCGCGCTATGGCCAGCCCGATGCCGATCAACTGGAAAACATTTCGGCCGCCATCATCGTCGATCAGCAGCGGCTCGGCGGCAATTCGCGCTCCACCGTCGCCACGGTGACGGACACCGCGCAGATGCTGCGGGTGCTGTTTTCGCGCCTGGCCGAACCGAGGCTCGGTGCGCCATCGCTTTATTCCTACAACGACCCGCGCGGCATGTGCCCGGACTGCGAGGGCATTGGCCAGGTCGCGTCGATGGACATGTCGGCGGTGGTCGACGAGAGCAAGTCGCTGAACGAGGGCGCAATCCTCTCCAAAGGCTTTGAGGTCGACAGCTGGTGGTGGTCGATCTACGCGCGCTCGGGCCTCTTCGACCCCAACAAGCCAATCAATCAATACTCGCCCGAGGAACGCGCCAACTTTTTCGATCTCGACGATGGCCGCAAGGTCAAGGTCGACAAGATGAACCTGACCTATGAAGGCCTCGTCCCCAAGCTCAAGCGCTCATTGGGCAGCAAGGACCCGGAAACCGTGCAGCCTCATGTTCGGGCCGAATATGAGCGCGTCTTCACCCGCGCCATCTGCCCGGCTTGCCATGGCACGCGCCTCAACCAGGCGGCGCGGACGAGCCTTATCAACGGCAAGTCGATCGCCGATCTTTCGGCCATGCAGGTTTCCGACCTTGCACTATTCATCCGCTCCATCGAGGCCAGGCAGGTCGGGCCCATGCTCCATGCCCTGGCACTGCGGCTCGAAAACCTCGTCACCATCGGGCTTGGCTATCTGAGCCTCGATCGCGAAAGCTCGACCCTTTCCGGTGGTGAGAGCCAGCGTGTCAAGATGGTCCGCCATCTCGGTTCCTCGCTCACCGACATTACCTATGTCTTCGACGAGCCTTCGGTCGGCCTCCACCCGCACGATGTCGGGCGCCTCGCCGGACTGATGCAGCAGTTGCGCGACAAGGGCAATACGGTGCTGATCGTCGAGCACAAGCCGGACATGATCGCCATTGCCGACCACGTCGTCGACATGGGCCCCTTTGCCGGCTCCAAGGGCGGGGTCGTCGTCTATCAGGGCGACTACAAGGGCCTCCTCGCAGCAGACACGCTCACCGGCAAGCATATGACGCGGCACCAGCCGATCAAGGACAAGGTGCGCCAGCCCAAGGGCGAGGCGCTCCGCATCGAGCATGCCAGGGTCAACAACCTCAAGGACATCTCGGTCTCGATCCCGCGCGGCGTGCTGACCGCGGTCACCGGTGTCGCCGGTTCCGGCAAATCGAGCCTGATCCAGACCTGCCTTCCTTCGGCCTATCCCGACACGATCATCATCGACCAGAACCTCGCCCGCGGCTCGCGCCGCTCCAACACCGCGACCTATACCGGCATCCTCGACAATGTCCGTAAGGCTTTCGCCAAGGCCAACGATGTCGAGGCGTCGCTGTTTTCAGCCAATTCCAAGGGCGCCTGCCCGGACTGCAATGGCTTAGGCGTCATCTATACCGACCTCGCGCATCTCGATCCCACGGTGACCACCTGCGAGACCTGCGAGGGCAAGCGCTTCCTGCCCGAAGTGCTCGAACATACGCTGCGCGGCAAGTCGATCAGCGATGTCTACGAAATGAGCATCGAGGAAGCGGCGCCCTTCTTTACCGAACCCGCCATCGCCAAGATCCTTGGTGGCCTCGTCGATGTCGGGCTCGGCTACCTGACGCTCGGCCAGCCGCTGTCGACGCTCTCCGGTGGCGAGCGGCAGCGCCTGAAGCTTGCCGCCGAGCTCGGCAAGAAGGGCAATATCTACGTTCTCGACGAGCCCACCACCGGCCTTCACATGAACGATGTCGATACCCTGATCGGTCTTTTCGACCGTCTGGTCGACGCCGGTTCAACCGTGATCGTCATCGAGCACAATCTCGATGTGGTGTCGCGCGCCGACTGGGTCATCGATCTCGGACCCGGTGCCGGCAATGAGGGTGGCACGGTGCAGTTCGAAGGACTGCCGGCAGATCTGGCAAAGGCTAACACAACGCTAACCGGTCAGCATCTGGCGGCGCGATAACGTCGTCTTTGTGTCACGGAAGTGAGCTAGGGCAGCCCCGAATTGTTATAAAGGCAGCCCGCTCATGAACGCCCTCGGCCTCGGCGAAACCGTCCTCAACAATGCCCGGATCGTCCTTGCCGACCAGGTTCTCCTCGGCAGCGTCGCGATCAATGGCGGGGTAATCACCGATATCGGCCCCACCAGCGCGCGCGGCCAAAATCTTGATGGCGACTACCTCATTCCAGGCCTTGTCGAGCTGCACACCGATCATCTCGAAACCCACTACGCCCCCGCCCCCGGGTGCGCTGGCATCCGATTGCCGCCGTACAGGCCCATGACGCGCAGATCGCTGCGTCCGGCATCACCACAGTCTTTGACGCCATTCGCGTCGGCATCGACGAACACGCCGATATGGGTGCCGCCGAGCTGCGCATCCTCGCCGACGCCATCACCGCCGGGGTCGAGGCCGGACGCCTGCGCGCCGATCACCTGATCCACCTGCGCTGCGAAGTCTCGGCGCCCGATTGCCTCGAAAGCTTCGAGGCGATCATGGATTACAAGCTGGTGCGGCTTGCCTCGCTCATGGACCATGCCCCCGGCCAGCGGCAGTTTGCGAGCTTTGACGCCTACAAGACCTATTACCAGGGCAAGCTCAAGATGAGCGACGCGGCCCTTGCCGAGTTCACCACCCGCCGCAATGCCGAGTCCCAGGCCTATTCCGACAAGCACCGCAAGGCCTTGGCTACGCTCAGCCACGAGCGCGGCATCGTTCTTGCCAGCCACGACGACGCCACCATTGCCCATGTCGAGGAAGCCATCGCGCTCGGCATCCGCATCGCCGAATTCCCGACAACGCTTGAAGCCGCCAAAGCTTCGCGCGACGCGGGCCTCGCCATCCTCATGGGCGGACCCAATGTCGTGCGCGGCGGCTCCCATTCGGGCAATGTTTCGGCCCGGGATCTTGCAGCGGCGGGGCTCCTCGACATCCTTTCCTCCGACTATATCCCCTTCTCAATGCTGCAATCGGCCTTCTGCCTTGTCGATGAAGTGGCCGGCATCACCTTGCCCGAAGCCATCAGCTTCGTGACCAGGCGTCCCGCCCAGGCCGCTGGCCTTGATGACCGCGGTGAAATTGCCGTGGGCAAGCGGGCCGACCTCGTGCACCTGCGCATTGAAGACGGTATTCCGATCGTGCAGACGGTGTGGCGTGAGGGACGGCGGGTGATATGAGCGGCACTTTCGTTGCCGTTGTCGGACGCAGCGGCGCCGGCAAGGACAGCCTCATCGACTATGCGCGCGAACGGCTCACTCCAGACGAGGCAACCTTCGTGCGCCGCGTCGTCACGCGCGAGGCCGACGCCCAAAGCGAAGACCATGACACAATGGACCGCGCCGCCTTCGCCAAGGCCGCCGAAGCCGGACAATTCGCGCTCGACTGGGAAGCCCATGGCCTTTGCTACGGCCTGCCGCAGTCGCTCGACGACGACCTCGCGGACGGCAAGGTCGTCATCGCCAACCTGTCGCGCGCCGTCATTCCGCAGCTGATGCAGCGCTATCCGAACGCTGTGGTCATCGAGGTCGTGGCCGACCCCGACGTCATTGCACAGCGCCTCGCCGGACGAGGCCGGGAAACCGCGCAATCGATCGGCGAGCGGATGAGCCGCAATGTTTCCGCCCGCCTGCCCACCAGCACCGTGCAGATCGACAATTCCGGCGATCTGGCGCAGGCTGGCGAGCGGTTTCTCGGCCTGTTGCAGGACCTGGTCAGACGACCAGTTCCATCCGCTCGGCAGGGAACCGGCTGAGCGCATAGGAAAGGCCGACCCTCCGGGTCGACGTCCACCGCTTCCGACACCAGAACGATGGCGCCCGGCGCCAGATGGAGCACCTTGGCCTCCTCGGCATCTGCATGGCGGGCCGAAATGCGGGTCGAGGCGCGGGCATAATCGGCGATGCCATAGCTTTCAAAAACCGCGGTGATCGACTGCATCTCCGCCATGCGGCCGGCAAAGTCGGGAAAGCGCCGGTAGTCGAGCCAGGTTGTGGACCGGGAAATCGGTACGGCGTCCGCCAGCGACAGCCCTTCGGTCCGCACCACTTTTGCGCCGATCCTCAGGTCCAGCGCATCGGCGACACGAGCATTGGCACTCTCGAGCCGATCGCCGAGGCTGGTGGATAAAAGGTTTGCGGCCTGTCCCCGAAGCCCCTCGCGAAAGCGCGTGCGCTTGCCGATCGGGTAGCTGAGCCGGCGGGCGGAGCGAACAAAAGTGCCACGCCCCTGCTCCGCATGCACCACGCCCTCCTCCGCCAAGGTGGCCAAGGCGCGGCGCACCGTGTGACGGTTGGCGGAAAACCGCTCCGCCAGAACAGCCTCCGTCGGGAGCCGGTCTCCCGTCACGAGCTTGCCGCCGACGATATCGAGCCGGATGGCATCGGCGATCTGGCGCCAAAGCGCGACGCCGCCCTGCAGGGATGTGGTTTTTGTCATTGCAAATTCACATGAGGGGCGTAGAGCCGGAACAGCGACATTAGTTGTCTAATTTAGTAGACAAGTTAGGGCAAGCGTCATGACTGATCCTCTCCGAAAACGCGCATTGGACGTGCTGGCGGTAGCGCCGGCCAAGGCGCTGGCCGAATGCTGGGAGGCCTTCGAGCCGAAGCCCGAGCACCAGCGCATCCGTGGACCCGAAACCGGCCTCGTCATGGTGCGCGGCCGCGCCGGTGGTGGCGGCGCGCCGTTCAACCTCGGCGAAGCAACAGTCAGCCGCGCCTCGGTGCGCATCGGCACCGGGGAAGTGGGGCACGGCTATCATCTGGGCCGTGACCACGCCAAGGCAGAGGTCATCGCCGTGATCGATGCTCTGCGCCAACGCGACGCGGCCCGTGTCGACGGGGAAATCATCGACCCGCTCGCCGCGCTTATCGCTGAAACCGATACCACGCGCCGCGAGGAAGCGGCGGCGACGCGCGTCGACTTCTTCACCATGGTGCGGGGAGACAATTGATGTTCAATGCCGGCTTTGCCGACCCCGTGCATGACGCGCAGCAGGCATTTCGGGCCATTCTCGATGCGCTGGCTCGCCCCGGGACGACGCATGCCCTGGCGAGCGCCCAGGAAAAGATCGGCACCATTTCGGCCGATCTTTCCAGCGTCATGTTGACCGTGACCGACCATGATACGCCGATCTGGCTGTCGCCCAACCTCTTAAACGACATCACGAGGCAGGCCATCGGCTTTCATGCCGGCGCGCCGATCACCAGCGACCCGGCTCAGGCCATGTTCGCCTTCATCGAGGGCGCGCTGCCAAGCCTCGACCAGTTCAATCTCGGCACGCAGGACTATCCCGATCGCTCGACCACGCTGGTCGTCGCCCTGCCAGCCCTCGAAGGCGGATCCGAATTGATCCTGCGTGGCCCCGGCATCGAGGATCACTGGCATATTTCGCCACAAGGTCTGCCGGACGACTTCGTCACGCAATGGTCGGCCAACCGCGATCTTTTTCCGCGCGGCGTCGACATGCTGCTGGTTAGCGGCGGCAAGGTCATGGGCCTGCCGCGCACGGTCCGGATTGGGGAGGCGCACTAATGTATGTTGCCGTAAAGGGCGGTGAAGCCGCCATTGCCAATGCCCATCGTCTCCTGGCCGACCGTCGCCGCGGCGACCGCTCGGTGCCGGCGCTGCGGCTCGACCAGATCGTCGAGCAGCTCGGCCTCGCCGTCGATCGCGCCATGGGCGAGGGCTCGCTCTATGATCGGGAGCTGGCGGCGCTCGCCATCCTCCAGGCGCGCGGCGACCTGATCGAGGCCATCTTTCTCGTCCGCGCCTACCGCACCACGCTGCCGCGCTTCGGCTATTCCGAACCCATCGATACCGGCACGATGCGGATCGAGCGCCGCGTCTCGGCAACCTTCAAGGACCTGCCCAGCGGACAAATGCTGGGGCCGACCTTCGACTACACCCACCGCCTGCTGGATCCGAGCATTGTCGGTGAAGATGCCGAGGCGCCGGTGCTGCGCGAAGCCGATGCCGTACAGGCGCTGCGCGTTACCGACCTTCTCGGCCGGCAGGGGCTGATGGAGCCCGATGGCGAGACCGACCCGCATCGCCCGGTCGGCGACCTGACGCGCGAGCCGCTCGACTTTCCGCTCGATCGTGACCTGCGGCTGCAGGCCCTTGCCCGTGGCGACGAAGGGTTCTTGCTCGCGCTGGGCTATTCCACCCAGCGCGGCTATGGCCGCACCCATCCCTTTGTCGGCGAAATCCGCATCGGCGAGGTGGATGTCGAGTTCGACATTACAGAACTCGGTTTTGCCGTCAGCCTCGGCCGCATCCGCGTCACCGAATGCCAGATGGTCAACCAGTTTAAGGGTTCGGCCAAGGTGCCGCCGCAGTTCACCCGCGGCTACGGGCTGGTGTTCGGCCAGGCCGAGCGCAAGGCCATGTCCATGTCGCTGGTCGATCGGGCCCTGCGGGCAAAGGAGTTCGGCGAAGACGTGGTCGCGCCGGCGCAGGACGAGGAATTCGTCATCTCGCACTCCGATAACGTTCAGGCCACGGGCTTCGTCGAGCACCTTAAACTTCCGCATTATGTGGATTTCCAGGCCGAGCTCGACCTCATCCGGCGCATGCGCGCCGAACACGACGGCATCCAGGAGGCAGCGGAATGAACGGCGTCGCCAGCTACAACTTCGCCTATCTCGACGAACAGACCAAGCGGATGATCCGCCGCGCCATCCTCAAGGCCGTGGCTATTCCCGGCTACCAGGTCCCCTTCTCCTCTCGCGAAATGCCCATGCCCTATGGCTGGGGCACCGGCGGCGTGCAGGTGACGGCTTCGATCATCGGGCAAAACGACGTGCTCAAGGTCATCGACCAGGGGGCCGACGACACCACCAACGCCGTCTCGATCCGGGCCTTCTTCGCCAAGGTCGCCAATGTCGCAACCACGACGCATACGGCCGACGCCACCATCATCCAGACCCGTCACCGTATCCCCGAGCGTAAGCTCGAAGCCGGCCAGATTCTCGTCTACCAGGTGCCGATCCCCGAACCGCTGCGCTTTCTCGAGCCGCGCGAAACCGAGACGCGCAAAATGCACGCGCTCGAGGAATATGGCCTGATGCATGTCAAACTCTACGAAGACATTGCCCGCCATGGCCGCATCGCCACGACCTATGCCTATCCGGTCAAGGTCGAGGGGCGCTATGTCATGGACCCCTCGCCGACACCCAAATTCGACAATCCCAAGATGCACCGCTCCCAAGCGCTGCAGCTCTTCGGCGCCGGCCGCGAACACCGCATCTATGCCGTGCCGCCCTTCACCGACGTGGTCAGTCTCGATTTCGAGGACCACCCCTTCGAAATCCAGCATTTCGAGGCGCCCTGCGCGCTTTGCGGCGCCGAAGGGGTCTATCTCGATGAGGTGATCCTCGATGACCGGGGCGGGCACATGTTCGTCTGCTCCGACACCGACCACTGCGAAGAACGGCGCCAAGCCGGGCATGTCGGCGACCAAGGAATGCGGGAGGCCGCAGAATGAGCGATCAGCCTCTTCTTCGCGTCGAAAACCTTGCCAAGAATTACGGCACGCGTATCGGCTGCGCCGATGTCAGCTTCGAACTTTGGCCAGGTGAAGTCCTCGCCATTGTCGGGGAATCGGGATCGGGCAAGACAACCCTGCTCAACACGCTCTCGGCGCAACTCGAGCCGAGTTCAGGCCAGGCGCTTTACCGCATTCGGGACGGCAATTTCCGCAACATCTACGACCTCTCGGAAGCCGAGCGCCGCTTCCTGACGCGCACCGACTGGGGCTTCGTGCATCAAAACCCGGCCGATGGGTTGCGCATGACCGTTTCGGCCGGTGCCAATGTCGGCGAGCGGTTGATGGCAGTGGGCGATCGGCACTATGGCCGCATCCGCGACACCGCGCTCGACTGGCTCGGCCGCGTCGAAATTGCGGCCGACCGCATCGACGATCAGCCGCGCTCCTTTTCAGGCGGCATGCGGCAGCGGCTGCAGATCGCGCGCAATCTCGTCACCGGCCCGCGGCTGGTCTTCATGGACGAGCCCACGGGGGCTCGACGTTTCGGTGCAGGCGCGGCTCCTCGATCTCCTGCGTCAGCTCGTCGGTGAACTGGGCCTTGCCGCCATCGTCGTCACCCACGACCTCGCCGTCGCCCGGCTCCTCAGCCACCGCATGATGGTGATGAAAGGCGGTCGCGTGATCGAAGCGGGCCTGACCGACCGCGTGCTCGACGATCCGCGCGAACCCTATACCCAGCTTCTGGTCTCCTCGATTTTGCAGGTGTGACGATGACAGCCCTTCAGGTGCGCGATTTGCGCAAGAGTTTCACCATGCACCTGCGCGGCGGCGTGGTGCTGCCGGTGGTGGAAAACGTCAGCTTTGCCATCGAGGCGGGCGAATGCGTCGTGCTCGGCGGGCCTTCCGGGGCGGGTAAGAGTTCGATCCTCAAGATGGTCTACGGCAATTACGGCGTCGACAGCGGTTCGGTCCTGATCGACGGCATCAACCTCGTCAGTGCCGATCCACGCACCGTCCTGACCCTGCGCCGCGACGCCATAGGCTATGTGTCGCAATTTTTGCGCGCGGTGCCGCGCGTGTCGGCGCTCGATGTGGTGGCCGAGCCGCTGGTGATCCGCGGCGTCGACAAGGCCGAAGCGCAGGCCAAGGCTGGCGAATTGCTCGCGCGACTAAACCTGCCGGAGCGCCTCTGGGCCCTGCCGCCGGCAACCTTCTCGGGTGGCGAACAGCAACGCGTGAACATCGCCCGCGGCTTTATCACCCACCATCCGATTCTGATGCTCGATGAACCCACCGCCTCGCTCGACGCGGCCAACCGCCAGGTTGTGGTCGGAATGATCGCCGAAAAGAAAGCGGCAGGCGTTGCCATGCTGGGCATCTTCCACGACGAGGATGTCCGCACCCAGGTCGCCGACCGCATCATCGACGTCACCGGCTTTGCCCCCAAGGTGGCGGCATGAGCACGCGTCTTTCCAAACAGCCGCTGGTTCACCCGACCGCAACGGTGATCGACTCCACGCTCGGCCGCTATACCGAGATCGGCGAGGGCTCGACCGTGTCCAAGTCCAGCATCGGCGACTATTCCTATTGCGTCGAGAACACGCAGATCGCCTATGCCCGGATCGGCAAGTTCGCCAATATCGCGAGCCACGTCCGCATCTATGCCTCGATGCACCCGATGGAACGCGCTTCGCTCCATCACTTCACCTACCGCTCCGCCTGGTATTTTGAAGACGCCGAGGACGACCAGGAGTTTTTCGATTGGCGTGCCGGCAACGGCATCACCATCGGACACGACACCTGGATCGGTCATGGCGCCGTGGTCATGCCTGGCGTCCGCATCGGCAATGGCGCGATCATCGGCTCCAATGCCGTCGTGACCAAGGATGTCGCCGACTTCGCCATCGCCGTGGGCGTCCCGGCCCGAACCATCAAGCAGCGCTTTTCCGATGACATCACGAGCCGGCTCGACCGGCTGGCGTGGTGGGACTGGACCCACGACAAGCTGCGCCTGGCGCTGCCGGATTTCCGGTCGTTGGGGATCGAGGCATTTCTGGAAAAGTACGAGTAGCGGGTAGGCACCCCCTTCTGTGACAACCGACCGCACACGCGCTGTGCAATGTCATGGAACCGTCACTGCTTCGTAATCGGACCGTTGCGTGATCCCCATAGGTCACTCCCACCAATAAGGCGGGGCGACCCTGATGCTCAAGATTTCGCACGTGACACGACGGTTCGGTGACAAGATCGCCGTCAACGATGTGACGCTCGACATCCCGCAGGGCCAGATGGTCGGCATCATCGGCCGCTCCGGCGCCGGCAAGTCGACGCTTCTGCGCATGATCAACCGGCTCAACGACGTGTCTTCGGGCTATATCGAGTTCGACGGCTCCAAGGTCAGCGCCCTCAAGGGCCAGGCCCTGCGAAACTGGCAGCGCGACTGCGCGATGATCTTTCAGCAGTTCAACCTCGTGCCGCGCCTCGACGTCATTACCAATGTCATGCTGGGCCGCCTCAATGGCCGCAATCCGCTGCTGAACCTCCTCCAGGTCTTTTCCGCCGACGAGCAGCTCGAAGCGCTCAAGGCACTCGAGCGTCTCGATATCGCGCCGACCGCGATGCAATGGGCGCAGACCCTTTCCGGCGGTCAGCAGCAGCGCGTCGCCATCGCCCGCGCCTTGATGCAGCAGCCCAAGATGATCCTTGCCGACGAGCCCATCGCCTCGCTCGATCCGCGCAATGCGCAGATCGTCATGGACAGCCTCCGCGACATCAATGCCGAGGGCATCACCGTCATCACCAACCTCCATACGCTTGATACGGCGCGCGCTTACTGCGAGCGCATCATCGGCATGGCGCAGGGCAAGGTGGTTTTCGACGGCACGCCCGGCGAGCTCACCACCTATGTGGCGCGCTCCATCTATGGCGCCGACGGTTTGAAGGAGGCCTTTTCGGAGGCCATGACCTCGACCGCCATCGCGCCCGTCCAATTCCTGCCGCGCACCCCCACCAACGCCCAGCAGGCTCCTGATCCGGCACAGAACCGGACCCTTCGCGTCACCAAAGGAGATCCTCCGTGATCCGCACTCTGCTTCTGGCCTCCGTGGCCCTGTCGATGTCTTCCGCTGCCTTCGCGCAGGACGTATCCGTGCTCCGCATCGGCCTTGATGGCGGCGAAAACGAAGCCGACCAGCTGCGCCGTTCCGAATGCGTCGCCGAGCCGCTCAAGGCCGCGACCGGCGTTTCGGAAGTCCAGTTCTTCCCCTCGCCCGACTATAACGGCGTGATCCAGGGCCTTCTCGGCGGCACCATCGACATCGCCATCATGGGCGCATCGTCCTATGCCGCGATCTACCTCCAGGACGAAAACGCCGTCGACCCCGTGCTGACCACCCAGCAGGAAGACGGCTCGACCGGCTACCACACGATCATGGTCGCCCGTGCCGACTCGGGCATCACCGATCTCCCTTCCACCGAAGGCAAGACGCTCGGCTTTGCCGATCCGGACTCCACCTCGGGCTATTTGATCCCCTCGGTTGCGCTTCCCACCGAATTGGGCAAGCCGATCGACGAGTTCTACGCCGAAACCGGCTTCGGCGGCGGCCATGAAAACCTCGTCCTCGGCGTTCTCGACGGCCAGTTCGACGTGGGCACGACCTTTGGTTCGGGCCAGGGCGAATTTTCGGAAGGCTACACTTCCGGCAATCTTCGCATCATGGTCGACAAGGGCCTCCTCGACATGGATGACCTCGTCGAAGTCTGGCAGAGCCCGATAATCCCGAACGGCCCGCTGATGGTTTCCAACAAGCTGCCCGCCGACATGAAGGAAAAGGTCACCGCCTTCTTCAAGGGCCTGCCGGAAGCCGATTTCGAGTGCTTCGACGCCTTCACCGCCGGCGGCTACACCAACTTCGTCGATGCCGACCAGACCATGTACCAGACCATCATCGATGCCCGCCGCTCGGTGATCGGCAGCTAAGCAGGCAGCGCGGTTCCATCGCCTCCCTCCCCCTTGAGGGGAGGGAATGAGGGTGGGGGTGGTGCGGTTCGTCACTGATGGACCCCCGCCCCCAACCCCTCCCCTCAAGGGGAGGGGAGCCACAGTTTCGTGGCCTATAGGGAATTAGGCAAATCATGACCGACATCGCCCTGCCCCCTCGCTCTCGCCAGCCGGCGAAACGCTGCTGCGCCATTATCGCAGCCAGGTGATGACGCGGCGGGTCTATACGATCATCGGGGTCGTGGGCGTGCTGGTCGCTCTGGCGCTGGCCATGAACTATGCCAATGCCGCCAATTCGGGCAAGTTCATCGAACGCCTCCCCTATATGTTCGACTTCATCAAGAACTTCGTGCCGCGCGATCCGCTCGAGATCTTTCGCGCCATGTTTGCCCTGGAGTCTCCCTATTTCGACGGCTCGGCGAAGTATGACTATACGTCCAGCCGCGTGTATCTCACCGACAGCCTCTACATCCCCAACTTCATTTATCAGCTGATCGTCACGGTCAATATCGCCGTCGTCTCGACGCTGATCGGCGGCACCATCGCCTTTTTCCTCTGCTTTTTCGCCGCCACCAACCTCGTCGGCGCAGGCGCCGTGCGCTGGTTCGTGCGCCGCATCATGGAAGTTTTGCGCGCTTTTCCAGAGATCGTCATCGCCGGGCTGCTAACGGCGGTGCTCTCGATCGGACCGATCGCAGCCATCGTCGCC
The DNA here is from genome assembly GCF_011058215.1 of Devosia aurantiaca. GTDB lineage: Bacteria > Pseudomonadota > Alphaproteobacteria > Rhizobiales > Devosiaceae > Devosia > Devosia aurantiaca. The sequence goes on along the minus strand of NZ_JAALFG010000001.1, from coordinate 698,598 downwards.
GTCTCGCTGCACACTATCGGCGCCTTGGGAAAACTCTTCTTCGAAGTGGTCGAAAATTCCGACATGAAGCCGGACGAAGGCCTCAAGTCTGTCGGCGCCAGCTGGGCCGAGCGGGTGCGCTATGCCATCGTGCCGCAGGTGCTGCCCAATTTCGTGTCCTATGGCCTCCTGCGGCTCGAAGTGAACGTGCGCGCCTCCACCATTATCGGCGCCGTGGGCGGCGGCGGCATCGGCGAAGTGTTCCGTCTCTCCATCGGCCGCGACTATGCCGCCCAGACCTACGCCATCATCATTCTCCTGCTCGTCACCATCATCGCCATCGACCAGATGTCGGGCGCGCTGCGGCGCAAGCTCGTGGGCGATGTGAGCTTTAATCTCGGAAAGGCCAGCGTTTGATGAGCACGATCAGCCAAGCCGAACGCAGCCGCCTCCTCCGGAAATACCCCGAGGTCTTCCAAACCAGCTTCGTCAAGCGCCACGGCCTTGCGCTCGGCGTCGGAACGGCAGTGCTCTACCTCGTATTTTGCTGGTTCTTCTTCAATGTCGGCCCGGCGCTCCAAAACGGCAAATGGGATCGCGCTGCGATCTACGTCCAGGACTGGTATAGCTGGCGCGCCACCCCTCGCTTGCGCTTTGGCGAGGACGGCACCATCACCCCGCAATGGTCGAGCCGCGGGCAATATCCGACCGATCACGCCATCGACTGGCTGGTGCCTAACGACAATGGCCTGACGGCCAGCTTCGGCAGCGACGCCGACCGGCTGGATATCACCACGAGTCAGGTCGACGTCTATTTAGGCGGTGAGGTTTACCCCGTTACCATCACGGCCGATGCGGCGCTGGCGCCGGAAAATACGCCGCCCCAGATCGTCCAGGATGGCAGCAAGGTACTGGTCGACTATGGCTTTGCAGGCCAGGCCGAGATCCGCGACAACCAAGTCTATGTGCAGCGCCGCTTTTTTGGCTGGGCCAATTTTCTTTACGACCCGACCTCGCCGCTGTGGGGCAACGACCTCTTCGACACGATCGGCCTGATCGCCACTGGCCAAGGCCCGCTCGTGCTCAAGGAATGGCTGGGCAACAAGGCCTGGCAGCATGGCGACATCCTCACCAAGCTGATGCAGACGCTGGTCATGGCTTTCGTCGGCACGCTGCTGGCGACGCTCTTTGCCTTCCCGCTCGCGTTTTTGCCGCGCGCACCATCACCCCCAACCGCGCCGCCAACTGGCTGATGAAGCGCTTCTTCGACGTCATCCGCTCGGTCGACATGCTGATCTGGGCGCTGTTCTTCACCCGCGGCTTCGGCCCCGGCCCGATCCCTGGCATTGCCGCAATCTTCTTTACCGATACCGGCGCGCTCGGAAAGGTCTATGCCGAGGCGCTCGAAAATGTCGACGACAAGCAGCGCGAGGGCATGAAATCGGTGGGCGCAAGCCCCATGGCCGTCAACCGCTTCGGCGTCGTGCCGCAGGTGCTGCCGGTCTTTGTCTCGCAATCGCTCTACTTCTGGGAATCCAACACCCGCTCGGCCACGGTGATCGGCGCGGTGGGGGCCGGCGGCATCGGCCTCAAGTTGCTCGAAGCCATGGGCACAAATTCCGATTGGGATAAGGTCGCCTATATGGTGCTACTGATCCTCCTCGTCGTTTTTCTCTTCGACAATATCAGCACCGCCATTCGCCAACGCCTGATCGGCCAGTAGAACGATCAATTTCGCATCGACTACCCCTTTAGGCCGCTTGCCAAGTAAAACCGGGCGCGTTTAAGTCAAGGCGGAGCTTTATGCTCCCCGGGGAAGAAGCGATGACGTTTGTGCGCACGATGCTTGCAGCGACATTTGTTGTTGGAGCCATGTCGGTGCCTGCCTTGGCACAGGAGCAGTCGGCGGCCGAGCTCTGCTCTGAGCGCGTCGGGGAAGGCGTCGAGTTCGACGATATCGAACCGATCGGCGCCATCGAAGCCTGTCTCGATGCGGCCAAGGCGGAACCGGACAATATCGACTTCCGATATGGCCTCGCGCGCGCCTATGACGCTGCGGAAGACTACGAAAAAGCCCATATCCACTATACCGCCGCCATGGATGGTGGCAGCCTCAAGGCACGGGCAGCGCTGGGGCAGCTCTATGAATTTGGCCTTGGCGTCGACATCGACTACGAGCGTGCGGCAGAACTCTATCAGCCGGCGCTTGAGGGCGGCGTGCGCATTGCCATCGAAGGCATGGGCAAGCTCTACGAGACTGGCAACGGCGTGAAGCAGGATTATGCCCGCGCGGCTGAGCTTTACCGACAGGCTTCCGAGGATGGCTCGGATTGGGCGACGGCTTCGCTGGGGTGGCTCACCGAAAATGGCTGGGGCGTTGCGCAGGATGACGTCGAAGCCGTGCGCCTCTACCAGATCGCGGCCGATGCGGGCATCGACTTCGCGCAGAATAATCTGGCGACTTATTACGAAAATGGTCGGGGCGGGCTCGCAAAAGACCCCGAGGAAGCCGTCCGCCTTTACGCCCTGGCGTCGGACCAGGGCATGGCGCTGGCCTCCAACAACCTGGCGCAGCACTATATCCAGGGCACCGGGGTCGAACGGGACCTCGCGAAAGCCGAGGACTATTTCCGCAAGGCCATCAGCGAGGGCCAACCCGCCGATGTCGCCAGCGCGCAAAACAACCTGGCCTGGATGTTTGCGACCGAGGGCGATGACCTCAAGGATGCCGAGGCGCTGTCCCGCGCCGCCGTCGCCGCCGAGCCGGACAAGGCGACCTATCACGATACGCTGGCCTGGGTGTTGCACAAGGATGGGCGCAGCAAGGAAGCGCTTCCCGTGATCAAGAAGGCGATCGAGCTCGATCCAGCGGACGAAACCTTCACCGAGCATCTTGAGGCCATCGAGGCCGCGATCGCAGGCTGAGGCGGCTGACGTGAAACGGCTGGTCTTCTGTTTTGATGGCAGTTGGAACCGGCTGGATGCGCCGCATCCGACCAATGTGCTGCTGACCGCCGAAAGTGTGCTGCCGATGGCCGCAGACGGGGTGACGCAGATCACCTTTTACGACGAAGGCGTGGGCAGCGAACCGGGCGAAGGCCTTGCCGGCGGCGTATTCGGCGCCGGCCTCGTCAAGAATTTGAGCGATGGCTACCGCTTCCTGATCTTCAACTACGCGCCCGGCGACGAAATCTACGTCTTCGGCTTTTCCCGAGGCGCCTATACGGCGCGCTCGTTCGTCGGTCTTCTGGGCACCTGCGGCATTCTCGATCGCCGTCACGCGCGGCGCGCCGACGAGGCGGTGAACCGCTACAAACGGCGCAGCAAGGACGAGGCCTATCTCCAGTCAATGCTCGAGTTTCGCAGCGAATGCGTACCCCAGCTATGCGTCTCGGCTGAAGAGGACGAATGGCGCGCCCAGGCCACAAAAGATTATTCACCCGGCACGCTACCGCTCCTGACGGTCAAGTATCTTGCCGTCTGGGACACGGTGGGGTCGCTCGGCATTCCGCGCTACGTGATCATGGCGGACACCATCAATCGCCAGCATCAATTTCATGATGTGAGCCTGTCGCCCATGGTGCAGCATGCGCGCCACGCGGTCGCGATCGACGAGCACCGGATCGATTTCGAGCCGACGCTCTGGCAGAACCTCGATGCCCTCAACGAGGCGCGCGACGCCGATCCGGCAGCGGTTGACGCGCCCTATCAACAGGTGTGGTTTTGCGGCACGCATGGATCGGTCGGCGGCGGTGGCGCCAAGCGCGGCCTTTCGGACGCGGCGTTGGACTGGATCTGGGACGGCGCTCGGCATGCCGGCCTCGATCTCGACACCGGCCCGGGCTCGCCCCTTCAGAGCATGGCCATGTCGCACCGCGAAAGCCTCAGCAATCAAGCCGACAATGCCGGCTTTTCGGCGCTGCGCTTCGTCATGAACCGCTTGCCCAAAGCGGATCGCAATCCGGGCCCGGCCAGGCTGCACGAGATCAGCCCAAGCGTCTGGCGGCGTTGGCGCGAAAAGCCCGAGAACCTCCCCGAAGGCGCGCCCTACCGGCCCCCGACACTGGAACCGCTCGCAGCAGAACTCGACGCACTCCCTGAGCCGGCAGACGAAGCGCTGACCGGCGCCTCGATCCATATCGTGCGTGAGGGCGAAACCCTCCGCAGCATTGCCTTGGCGACCTATGGCTCAGCCGAGTCCGAGACACTGATTTTTCGCGCCAATGCCAACAAGCTGGCGCGGATGGATGCAATTTACGCGGGGCAGGCCTTGTGGCTGCCGGAGAGAGTGGCATGAGCGACGACAAGCAGGCGGAAACGGGCGCTCCAGCACCGGCAGAAGCGGCGCCGCCAAAGGAGAAGGTGGCGGGCACAAGGCGTTTACAGCGACCGGCCTGGCTCACGCTGCCCACTGTCGAATCCACCTCGAACTCGATGCGCGCCGTGGTGGTCAACCTCGTGCTGCTTGCCATCATCCTCATGGCCGCGCCACTGATCGCGAGCCAGGCGGCGCGCGACCAGATCCTCCTTGAGCCCATCAGCGTCCCCGGCGGCCTCCAGGTCACCGGCCTTACGCCGGAAGTCGCCTCCGCGCGCCTTAATGACGGCTTGCTGCAGATCATCGCCGAGGCAGATAGCGACAAATCCAGCATCAATGCCATTCCCGAAGGCGAGCAGACCACCTTCGACATCCCCGAGTCCGGCATATCGGTCGACGCGCTGGTGAGCTATGCGCGCCAGTTCTTCAACCTCCATGAAACCGTGATCGGCGGCGAATTCCGCTGCGGCGACGCCGAATGCTCGCCCGCAAAAGTCTCCCTGCGCCTGCGCATCAAGGGCAAGGAGCGCAATGTCATCGACCTGCCGCCGATGCGACGATCCACCGAAGCCGAATATTTCCGCACCGCCGGGCTGGAAGTCATGCGCCACCTCGATCCGTTCACCGCACTCGCGGCCGAGGTCGACACCCATCCCTCAATGCCGCAACCATCGCACGGCAACTGATCGCATCGGGACACGAAGACGCCAAATGGGCGCACAATGTGCTGGGAAACGTGCGCCGCAATGCCGAGGAGCCGGAGGATGCGCTGGCCGAATATCGGGCCGCTCTCGATATTGATCCTCGCTTCCCACCGGCACTCGCCAATATGGCAAGCACATTGGCCGAAAACGACCGGTTCGAAGAAGCCGAGCCCTATCTCGTGCGGTTGGCGGCGGTCGATCCGGAAAGTCCGCTGGAAGCGGAGGTCCGCAGCGTCATTGCACGCGCGCGTGGAGATATCGAAGGAGCGCGCGATTTCCTGCTGCTCGCCTCGGACCGCGATCCGCTCAACGCTCGTTACAAGACCAAGGCGGCGTTCATGCTCTTGAGCGAGGACCGAACCGATGAAGCGCTGGAGCTGGCCCTTGCAGCCTTCGCATTGAGCCCCAGCGATCCTCTCCCCCTGGGTTTCCTAGCCGGCTACTATGCCGGGCAGGGTGACTTCGTGGCTCTCGAAAAGCTTTATCGCGACGCGGCCGAATTTGCGCCCGAGAACGACACCTTCCAAGCGCAACACGCCAACCTTCTGATGATAAACGGCAATTACGAAGCCGCCTTGGCGCGGCTCGATCAGGCGCTGCTCGTCAATGAAGGCAATGTCGATTATCGCCTCAGCAGGGCCGACGCGCTAACGGCATTGGGGCGTCACGAAGATGCGCTGATCGACATCGATCTTGCCGCACAACGCGATCCCAGCAATCCAAAGGTCGTCTACGCACGGGCACGCAGCCTCGATTCGCTCGGTCGAAAAGCCGAGGCGATTGCGACCTACGAGCAGTTTCTGGTCATGCAACCGGAAGGACCGGAAGCAGAATTGGCCAACGCTTTTGTGCGGTTCGCCAAGGCCTCTGCGGCGGAGCCGGTTGCCGCAATCCCCACGCCTTCAGAAAAAACCCCAACTGAGGAGTGAAAGGGCAATCGAAGGCCTTGAAAACGACGAAGGGCCAGACTTGGCGTCTGGCCCTTGGATCGTTGTCTTCCCGGAGGAAGATTGGAGCGGGCGATGGGATTCGAACCCACGACCCTAACCTTGGCAAGGTTATGCTATGCTCTACCCCTGAGCTACACCCGCGCTCCGTTGTCTCCGCGCTCCCTTGGAAGTCCGGCGACGCGGGCCTATATGCCTAAACACCGGACCGATTGCAACAGCGTTTTTTGCCCTTGTGACAGTTTGGCAAAACCCTTGTGGAAATGGGGGCTTGCCAGCGCAGCGGTGCCAAGCGCAAAAAGGCCCGGAACGCCTTCTTTGCCCATTCAAAGAGCCAAGCACGATGAGTTTTTCCCTCGATGGCGCCCCCAGCGCTTCCCCTGCCCCGGCCAACCTTATTCGCGAGAGCAGCGATGCCGGCTTCAAGGCCGACGTGATCGACGCCTCGATGGACGCGCCGGTGCTGGTGGATTTCTGGGCGCCCTGGTGCGGCCCGTGCCGGCAGCTGACCCCGGCGATCGAAAAGGTCGTCAAGGAAAAGGCCGGCGCAATCCGCCTGGTCAAGATCAATATCGATGAGCATCCACACTTTGCCGGCCAGCTGGGCGTGCAGTCGATCCCTGCCGTTTTCGCCTTTGCCGGCGGCCGGCCGGTGGACGGCTTCATGGGCGCGATGCCGGAAGGCGAAGTGCGCAAATTCGCCGATCGCGTCATCGCTGCAGCAGGCGCTGACGCTGCCGGCGGCGGGCAAGGGCAGGAGCAGTCGCTCGAAGCCCAGATTGAAGAGGTCATGCAGGTGGCGGCGAAGGCCGTGGCCAGCGGCGATGTCAGCCAGGCGGCACAGATCTACGGCATGGTGCTCCAGCATGTACCCGACCATGCCGAGGCCCTCGTTGGCCTAGCCGGCGTTTATCTTCAGGCCGGCCAGATCGAGCAGGCCCGGGTGACGCTCGACATGGTGCCGGAAGACAAGCGCAGCGGCGCCCCTTATGACGCCGTCGCCAATGCCATCCGCCTCAAGGACGAAGCATCCGGCCTTTCCGAAGCCGCAACGCTTGAAGCCGCCATCGCCGCCAATCCGGACGATCACCAGGCGCGCTTCGATCTGGCCATGGTGCGCAATGCGGAAGGGCAGCACCTCGAAGCGGCCGAAGCTCTGGTGGCCATCATCAAGCGCGACCGCGCCTGGAACGAGGACGGGGCGCGCAAGAAGCTCATCGAATTTTTTGACGCTTGGGGCCCCAAGGACCCGGCAACGCTCAAGGGCCGGCGGATGTTGTCCGCAGCGCTCTTTTCGTAACAATCGAGGCGCCGATGCCCAGACGTCCGACCAGCCCGCAAGACCTGCCGCGTTCCGTGCCGCTCTTTCCCCTGAGCGGCGCGCTGCTGCTGCCGTTTTCGCACCGGCCGCTCAATATCTTTGAGCCGCGCTATATCGAAATGGTAGATGCGGCACTGCGCGGCGACCGGATGATCGGGCTGATCCAGCCCGAGGATACGAGCGAGGAAAGCCCGTCCGGCCGGGCGCCGCTCCAGGATGTGGGCTGCATCGGGCGGCTGACGCATTTCGAGGAGAGCGGCGACGGGCGCTACTTCATCATCCTCGAAGGGGTGACGCGGTTCCGCTTGATGCATGAGCTGACCGTGCAGACGCCCTATCGCCAGGGCGTCATTTCGGGCGACGACTTCGGCCAGGACTTCAAGCGCGACTTCGGCGAGGAGGCGGTGGACCGCGCCCGCTTCGTCAAGATGATGCGCGACTATGCCGAATTTGCCAATATCGAGCTCAACTGGGAAGAGATCGAATCGACCGGCACAGCCGACCTCGTCAATTTCTGCTGCATGGTCTCGCCCTATGGTGCAGTCGAAAAGCAGGCCCTGCTGGAAGCACCGACGCTCGAAGCACGCGCCGAAACCTTGATTGCCATGACCGAATACGAGATCGCCCGCGGCGGTGCCGGCGGTTCGGGCACGCTCAACTGATGAGCGAAGCGCCCAATGCGCTTCGCCATGTCGTCGATGCGCAAACGCTCGAAATGCTGGTCTGCCCGCTGACCAAGACGCGGCTGACGCTGAGCGCCGACAAGACCGAACTGATCTCGGTCGCCGCCCGCCTCGCCTTCCCGATCCAGAAAGGCGTGCCGCTTCTCAGCCTCGACGAAGCACGGGTGGTGGAGCCGGAGGAATTGCGAAAGCAGTCTCATCCACCGAGCAGCTGAACGTCGTGAGACGTCCCCCACCCGACCTCACCCGTAAGTCGGGAGAGGAGTGGCAGTGCATGTCTCGAATTTTCGGCTAGCACCGCACAAACTCCTCCCCCGCCTGACGAGGGAGGGGGTGGGGGCTGCGCTTCGTTAGATCGGCAGCCCACTCAGCAGCTTCGGTCCCCTGCCGCCGACCCCGGATGCCGTTCGAATAAGGAGGTTCTTGACCGGCCCCGTGCGATCGACGAGCCCGAGACCGAAATCGCGAATGGCCCGCACCGGGGCGATGTCGTTGGAGAACAGCCGGTTCATTCCATCAGTCACCACGGCCATAGAGGCAGTGTCGAACTGGCGCCAGCTCTGATAGCGGGCCAGAACATCATCGCCGCCGTGATCGAGGCCGAGCCGCATGGAATCCACGATGACCTCGGCAAGCGCGGCCACATCCTTGAGCCCGAGATTAAGGCCCTGCCCGGCAATGGGGTGAACGACATGGGCCGCGTCGCCGATCAGGGCAAGACGCGGCCCGACAAAGCTTTTGGCGATCTGCAGCCGCAAGGGAAAGCCCATCAGCTTGTCCTCGAGCGTGACGGTCCCAAGGGTCGAGCCCATCACCGCTTCGATTTCAGCCTCAACAGTTTCGGTGTCCATGGCCAGGAAGCGCGGAGCTTCCTGGGAGCTCTCGGTCCAGACCAGCGATGACCTGTTCCCCGTTAGCGGCAGGCTGGCAAAAGGTCCGTTGGGGCGGAAATGCTCGTAGGCGACGCCCGCATGCGGAAGTTCGTGGGCGATTGTGGCAACAAGGCCGGTCTGGCCATAGTCGTGGCCGAAGGTTTCGATGCCGGCCCGTTGCCGCAGCGCGGAGTGCCCGCCATCGGCGGCGATGATCAGCGGCGCCGAAAGCAGACGTCCATCGCTCAGGGTCAAAGTGCCCGTTCCGGACCAGGCAGCGATCTCCGCCGGCGCAATGACGGTGATCAGATCCTGCGCCGCAGCCAGGAGCGCTGAACCGCTGGCCGCATTGGGCACCATATGGGCAAAAGGTTCGCCGGGCGCGACTTCGCCGTCGAACTGCAAAAACAGCGGCCGGGCGAGGTCGCCCTTGCCCGAATCGGTAATGTTCATGGCAAGGATCGGCTGGCTCTGATCCACCATCTCGCCCCAAACCCCTAGCGCTTCGAAAACGCGGCGGACCCCGGCGGCAATGGCCGATGCGCGATTGTCGCGCGGCACGCTCAGCGGCCTTCGATCCACCAATGCCACACGGATGCCCGGTGCCGATTTGGCCAGCGCCAGCGCCATGGTAAGGCCGACCGGACCGGCTCCGACGATGAGGACGTCGTATCGCTGCTGCGCTGCGGACATGGGCTACTCCTTGCTCCGTTCATTTCACAACTGAGCCGCGACAATGCAAGGGCGCGGAGTGCCTCAGTCACCCTGCCCGTAATTTAGGCAATCCGTGCTGGACCAGCACAATGCGTGTGCACAAAATTGCATCACAGTGCCGCCACCAGTTTTCATATTTTCTAACCAACTGATTTCTTTACCCTAATTCTTCTTTTCCAGTTTGGCACGGCGCTTGACTCCTTTTTGGCCATACCAGAATGCGCCGTCCTGGCGCCAAGGGGGACACATGAAACTTGTGGTAGCCATCATCAAGCCATCGCGGCTCGAGGAAGTGCGTCAGGCGCTGAACTCCCTCGATGTCCATGGCATGACCGTGACCGAGGTCAAAGGATACGGCCGGCAGAAGGGCCATTCGGAAATCTATCGCGGCACCGAATATGCCGTGCACTTCCTGCCCAAGCTCAAGGTCGAGATCGCCGTCGATGACGCGCTGGCCGACGCAGTGAGCACCGCCATCCGCGATGCCGCCCAGACCGGCCGCATCGGCGACGGCAAGATTTTCGTGCTCGACCTTCTGGCCGTCACCCGCATCCGCACCGGCGAAACCGGCGCAGCAGCCCTTTAAGCGTCTTCGGGAGAAACAATCAGATGAAGATAGAAAAAATTCTCGGGGGCGCTGCACTGGCCTCCCTTCTGCTGGCCCTGCCAGCCTTTGCCCAGGACGCGGCCCAGCCGCTGGCCGAAGCCGGCGCATCGGTTGCTGAAGCCACGACCGAAGCCGCAGCCGTCGTCGACAAGGGCGACGTCGCCTGGATGCTGGTTTCCACCATGGTCGTCATCGTCATGACCATTCCAGGCCTTGCGCTCTTCTACGGCGGCCTAGTCCGCGCCAAGAACATCCTCTCGGTCCTGACCCAGGTGTTCCTCGGCTTCTCGATGATCTCGATCCTTTGGGTAGCGTACGGCTATTCGCTGGCCTTTGCCGGCCCGACCGAAGGCGGCCTTTCGGCCTTTGTCGGCGACTTCTCCAAATTCTTCCTCAATGGCGTGACGCTCGAATCCACCGCGGCGACTTTCTCGGCCGGTTTCGAACTACCTGAGCTGGTCTTCGTGACCTTCCAGCTGACCTTTGCCTGCATCACCTCGACGCTGATCGTCGGCGGTATTGCAGAGCGCATGAAGCTGGGCGCGCTCCTGGCCTTCCTCGCCATCTGGTTCACCTTCTCCTATATCCCCATGGCCCACATGGTGTGGTCGGGTCCGGGTCTCCTCTTCGGCATGGGCGCCTATGACTTTGCCGGCGGTACCGTTGTTCACATCAATTCGGGCGTTGCAGCCCTTGTCGCTGCCATCGTTCTCGGGCCGCGCCTTGGCTATATGAAGGAGCCGATCGCTCCCCATAACCTCGTCTGGACTTATGCCGGTACCGGCCTTCTGTGGTTCGGCTGGTTCGGCTTCAATGCCGGCTCCAACCTCGAAGCCAACGCCCTGACCGCCGTCGCCCTCATAAACACCGTCCTGGCCCCGGCCGCTGCGGCACTGGCCTGGGTCATCGGCGAAAAGATCACCCGTGGTCATGCCTCCGCCCTTGGTGCCGTTTCCGGCGCCGTTGCCGGCCTCGTCGCCATCACCCCCGCTGCCGGCTTTGCCGGTGTCGGTGGCGCCATCGTCCTCGGCGCCATTGCTGGCGTCGTCTGCCTCTGGGCCGTGGTCAACCTCAAGCCGATGCTCAAGTATGACGACTCGCTCGACGTCTTCGGCATCCACGGCGTGGGCGGCATTGTCGGTGCGCTCGGCACTGCAATCGTCGCAGCACCCGGCCTCGGCGGTTACCCGCTGGGCGACGCGGCTGCCTACTCGATCGGCGGCCAGTTCATGGTGCAGCTGACCGGTGTCGCGATTGCCATCGTCTGGTCCGGCGTCGTGGCGTTCGTCGCCATGTTGATCGTGAAGGCCATCTTTGGCGGCGCCAAGGTTTCGGAAGCCTCCGAATCGGACGGCCTCGATCTCTCGACCCACGGCGAACGCGCCTACAACTGATCTCACTCCGGCAGGTGGCGCATTGTGCCGCCTGCCAAACACGCCGTGCCTGGGGCCCGGCCATTCGAGCGCAGCTCTCATGGCCTTCTCGCCTCAAATTGCTCCACTGGAGCAATTTGCGCCCCGAAAGGGGCGACGGCTCGAAGCGTGCGGCTCATGTCCTCTTGGCCCGCCACAGAGGCTTCCCACTCGCAAACAGCATGGGCCGCACACCTCGATCCGCGATGGTTAGCACGCGATTAACCCTGGCCCGCTAAGGTCAAGCCCATCGGCCCGGTCTGATGGTTTTGGTGGGCCCAAAGAGTTCGCGTACATGCCCAGCCATCCCCTTCCGACGATCGACGATGTCCGCCCCGTGCCGCCCCGCAGCCGGGCCGGTGCAGCCAGCAAGTCCAAGGCCAAGGCTCCGCCTGCGCCCCCACCCGCCATCGCCATCCGCATCCCGCTGCGCATTGCCGGGCTGATGCTGCTGGGCATTTCGGCGGTGATCCTTGCCTCGCTCGCCTCCTGGTCGGTGGATGATCCATCGCTGTCGCTTGCGACCGCCAAGAAAGCCGCCAATTGGCTGGGCTATCCGGGCGCCGTGATCGCCGATCTCGTGTTCCAGTTCCTCGGCCTTGCCGGTCTCGTCATGGTCGTGCCGCTTGCCCTTTGGGGCTGGGCCATGGCCCGCCGTTATCGCCTCACCCACCCTGCCCTGCGGCTGATCGCGTGGCTCGGCGCCGTCGTGCTTGCCGCCGGTGTGTTTTCTTTTATCGCCATGCCCGATAGCTGGCCGCTGCCAACCGGCCTTGGCGGTCTTGCGGGCATGCTCTTCAGCTACCTCGCCGGCATGATCGCCGGCGACCAGCCGCAGGCTGTGACCTCGACCCTGTTCGCCATCATCCTCGCGGCACCCGCCTTGGCCTTGTTCTGGATCGCCATGGGCCTCGGCACCGCCGTTCCGGTTAAGGCCGCGAAGGCCGGCTCCCGCAAGAGCGCTGCAGCCGATCTTGAAGACGAACGCGAACCCAATCCGCTGGTGGAAGTGGCAATGGGCGCCATGGTTCACCTCGGCTATTCCATGCGAACCGCTTTCCGCCGTGCCCGGGCCGAGCATGCCGCACGCCGCCAGGCAGACGATGTCGGCGAGTTCGCCCATACCGAACCGAGCCTTGATCGTGAAGCGCCTGCCGTGGTCGTCGACCGCGAGCTGGTGATGGCCAACCCTCAGCGCCGCATCCATGCGCCGGTGAGCCACGCCGTCGAGCCCAGCTTTGAACCCAGCGCCCGCATTCAGGCGCAGCCAGACTACGACGACACCGCCATCGACTATCCCGATGAGCCCGAAGAAGACGAAGTCCCCTTCGTCGCCGATGTGCCGGTGGTCAACCGCACCCAGCGCGGCGACTCGCGCTTTCATCCCATCGATCCGGCAGCACCGCGCACCGCAGTGGCCGTTGCCGCGCCGGCTCCCCGTCCGGCTCAGGGCCAGCGCCAGTTCCGCGAAGCCCAGCCTTCTCTCCTCGACGAACCCGGCGGTTTCGAGCTGCCGGCGCTGAGCCTTCTTGCCGAACCCAAGCACAAGGGCCCCTCGCCCGAGCATGCCCCCGAGCGTCTCGAGGAAATGGCGCGGCGTTTGGAAGAAGTGCTGGGCGATTTCGGCGTCAAGGGCGACATCATCAATGTCCGTCCCGGCCCCGTCGTCACCCTCTTCGAACTCGAACCGGCTCCCGGCATCAAGTCGAGCCGCGTGATTTCGCTGGCCGACGACATCGCCCGCTCCATGTCGGCAATCTCCGCCCGCGTCGCCGTGGTCCCCGGCCGCAATGCCATCGGCATCGAGCTGCCCAACCAGGTGCGCGACACGGTGTTCTTCCGCGAAATGCTGGCCAGCTCCGACTTCGAGAAGATGAAGGGCAAGCTCCCCATCTGCCTCGGCAAGACCATCGGCGGCGAACCGGTGATAGCCGACCTCGCGCGCATGCCGCACTTGCTGATCGCCGGTACTACTGGCTCGGGCAAGTCGGTGGGTATCAACACCTTCATCCTGTCGCTGCTCTACCAGATGACGCCCGAGCAGTGCCGCATGATCATGATCGATCCCAAGATGCTCGAATTGAGCATCTATGACGGCATTCCGCATCTCCTCACCCCCGTCGTCACCGATCCGCAAAAGGCGGTCGTGGCGCTCAAATGGGCGGTGCGCGAGATGGAAGATCGCTATCGCAAGATGAGCAAGATTGGCGTTCGCAACATCGACGGCTTCAACCAGCGCGTTGCCGAAGCCGCCAAGGAAGGCCGCGTCATCACTCGCACGGTGCAGACCGGTTTCGACCGCGAAACCGGCGAGGCGATCTTTGAGAGCGAAGAGTTCGACCTGCAGCCCCTGCCCTATATCGTCGTCATCGTCGACGAAATGGCGGACCTGATGATGGTGGCCGGCAAGGACATCGAAGGCGCCATCCAGCGCCTCGCACAGATGGCCCGCGCCGCCGGCATCCACATCGTCACTGCCACGCAACGCCCGTCGGTGGACGTCATCACCGGCACGATCAAGGCCAACTTCCCGACCCGTATCTCCTTCATGGTGACGTCCAAGATCGACTCGCGCACCATCCTGGGCGAACAGGGCGCCGAACAGCTCCTGGGCAATGGCGACATGCTCTACATGGCCTCGGGCGGCCGCACCAAGCGCCTCCACGGCGCCTTCGTTTCCGACGCGGAAGTGGAAGCGGTGGTCAACCACCTCAAGTCACAGGGCGCACCCGACTATCTCGACAACATCACCGAGGATGAAGACGAGGACGGCGAGATCACGGCCGACGCCATGGGCGAAAGCGGTGGCGGCTCGGGCGACGAGCTCTACGACAAGGCCGTGCACATCGTTCTTTCGGACAAGAAGGCCTCGACCTCTTATGTGCAGCGACGCCTGGGCGTCGGATACAACAAGGCGGCAACCCTGATTGAGCGCATGGAACGCGAAGGCGTCATCAGCCCGGCCAACCATGCCGGCAAGCGCGAAATCCTCGTCGGCAACAACGCCGACGGCTACTGACGATATCACCCGTCGATTTGAACCGCCGGTGCGAAAGCGCCGGCGGTTTTGTATCGGGATGTCCAATCAGCAGCTGCCGCAACGCGTGATCGGAACTTCCACCTCTTGCCGCAATTACTGCATAGCCTAGGGTCAATAGCGTCACCCTTTCGGAGGAAAGTCTGCCCATGAACCGTCGCCATGCCCTCATGTTCGGCTTCGCTGCCGCCTGTGCCACGACCCTGCCGGCGCTGGCGCTCGATCGGGCGCTGACGCCCGAGGAACAGGCGCTGATCGGCGAGATCAACAGCTACAATTCCTCGATCCGGACCATGGCCGGACGGTTCCTGCAGATCGATACCCAAGGCGGCCGTCAGGAAGGAACTTTCTTTCTCGAGCGCCCCAGCAAGATCGCCTTCCGCTATGCGCCGCCGAGCCGCGAAGAAATCGTCTCGATCGGCCGGGGCTTCTACGTCATCGATCGGCGCGAAGAAACCTATTACGCCTATCCGCAGGACTCGATCCCGCTGCGCCAGTTCTTGGGCGACAACATCGATCTCCTCACTGCCAATGTCGTCAACATCACCAATTCGGACGGCTACATGTCGATCACCGTGGTCGACAACACCGTCGCCGGCACGGTGCAGGTGTCGCTGATCTTTGACACCGAAACCAAGGATCTGGCGCAGTGGACGCTGGTTGAGCCCAGCGGCGCCGAGCTCACCTTCTCGCTTTATGACGTGCAGAAGAATGTCGATATCCCCGACAACTTCTTCACCTTCCCTGCCACCTATTCCGGCCGGGAACCGCCGCGTTAAGAGCGCTCAGCGCCCGAACGCATAGATCGCTACGAGCCCGGCGGCGCCCACCAGGATGCGCCACCAGGCGAAAGGCGCAAAGCCATAGCGGGACACGAAGTTGAGCAAGTAGCGCACGACCAGCGCGCCGACCACGAAGGCCGCCGCAAAGCCGATGGCCACGCTGATCGCGATCGAGCCGTCGATCATGTCGCGGCTCTTGTAGAGATCGTAGCCGAAGGCGCCGACCATGATCGGCAGCGCGATAAAGAAGGTAAATTCTGCAGCCGCGCGCTTCGATGCGCCAAAGAGCATACCACCCACCACGGTCGAGCCGGAGCGCGAAACGCCGGGGATCAGCGAGATCATCTGGAACAAGCCGACGATCAGCGCTAGATGCCAGGGAAACCGGTAGATATCGTCGTACTTCGGCTGGAGCGGCAGGCGATCGACGATCAGCAGGATGACGCCGCCGATCAGCAGGGTCCAGCAGATCAGCGTTGCCGATTCCCAAAGCTCGCCCTGGATATATTCGCGCAGTAGCACGCCGGCGATAACGGCCGGGAAGCAGGCGAGAATGACCGAAAGGGCAAACTGCCAGGCTTCCTTCTTTCCGGTTAGGGCATCGCGGATCAGCAGCCCGATCTTCGCAAAATAGACCGTGACGACGGCCAGGATGGCGCCGAGCTGGATCAGGACGATAAAGGTCGCCGGCTGGGTGAGGCCGAAGAAATGGCCGGCCAGAAGCAGATGGCCCGTTGAGCTTACCGGCAGGAATTCGGTAAGCCCTTCGAGAATTCCGAGGACCAGCGGCACAAAAAGACCTTGATCGGCGTTCATCTGATCCCCTAACTCAACAAAATAGCCGTTGCGGCCAAGCTTCTAGCCCTGTTCGACCAGGGCGCCAAGGCGGGGATTGCGGCCGCGGCACCCTAAAAGAGCGTCCAATGCCAAGCCTTGTGCACTATCCCCTCGATCCTGCGTCCCGGCTGATCCGGCTGATGTGCGCCGAATATGGCGTCCCGCTCGACCTCGATGAGATCAAGCCATGGCTGCGCGAAGAGGCATTGCTGGAGCTCAATCCAGCGGCGACGCTGCCCATCATGTTCACCGAAACGGAAGCGGCGATCATCGGCATCATGGCCAATATCCATGCCGTCGAAGACCTTTATGCCCCCGAGACTGTCGAGGGCCTGCTGCCGGCCGATCCTTTGTCGCGCGCTGAAATGTGGCGGCTGGTGGAATGGGTGCTGGTCAAGCTTAATGACGAGGTGACGCGCTACCTATTCGAGGAAAAGATCGCCAAGCGCGACATTCGCGGCGCGACGCCGGAGCCTTCGGTGCTGCGCGCGGCCAAGGCGAACCTTCAGGAACACCTCCTTTACTTCAACTGGCTCCTCGCCAGCCGCAACTGGCTGGGCGGCGACACGATGAGCCTCGCCGATTTCGCCCTTGCGGCCCACATTTCGACGCTCGACTATATGGGCGACCTCGACTGGTCAAAAATCCCGGGCGAAACGCGCGACTGGTACTCCCGCATCAAGTCGCGGCCGGCCTTCCGGACGCTGCTCAACGACCGCGTGGTAGCCATGCCCCCGAGCCGAGGCTATTCCGATCTCGATTTTTAGGGATTTGCAGCACGAGGAAGTCTTTTAGCAGACCTCATCCTGAGCTTGTCGAAGGACGAGGTCGTGCCCGTGCCTGCATTGTGCCACGACCTCGTGGTTCGACAGGCTCACCATGAGGTCTACTTGAACACGCAAACCGAAAAACTTGTCGCCGAGCTGCGCAGCCGTGCTGCCGCGCTGGGCTTTGACGCTTTCGGAATTGCGACGACCGATGCACGGCCGGATCTGCCAGAAAAACTGCGCCACGCCATCGAACAGGGTTGGCACGCCGAAATGACCTGGATGGCCGAAACCGAGGAACGGCGCGGCGATCCGCGGCGGCTCTGGGAAGAGGCGCGCTCCGCCATCCTCCTCGGCGTCAATTACGGCCCCGATACCAATCCGCTCGACCTGCTGGCCGAAAAAGCATCGGCAACATTTCGGCCTATGCGCGCAATCGCGATTACCATGACATAATCAAGGGCAAGCTCAAGGAATTGGCCGGCCTTCTGGCGCGACGCGGCGGCGCCGATGTCAAAGTGTTTGTGGATACGGCGCCGCTGATGGAAAAGCCGCTGGCCGAGGCGGCAGGCCTTGGCTGGCAGGGCAAGCACTCCGTGCTGGTCAGCCGCGAGTGGGGTTCCTGGTTGTTTTTGGGCGCGATCCTGACCTCGGCGGAACTGCCGGTCGACAAGCCGCATCCGGAAAGCTGCGGCTCCTGCACCCGCTGCCTCGACGTCTGTCCGACCAATGCCTTTCCCGCGCCCTTCCGGCTCGATGCGCGCCGGTGCCTCGCCTATTACAGCGTCGAGCATAAGGGGCCGATCCCGCGCGAATTCCGTCGGCCCATGGGCAACCGCATCTATGGCTGCGACGATTGCCTTGCCGTCTGCCCCTGGAACAAGTTCGCCTCCGTCAGCCGCGAAGCCAAGCTGCGTTCGCGCCCGGAACTGGAGCGGCCGGCCTTAGCAGAGCTGGTGGCGATCGACGATGCTGGGTTCAGAGCCTTGTTTGCCGGCTCGCCGGTCAAGCGCATCGGCCATGAGCGATTCTTGCGCAATGTGCTGATTGGCATCGGCAATTCGGAAAGCGAGATCTTCGTGAACTCCGTCTTGTCGCGGATGGCCGATCCCTCGGCGCTGGTGCGCGGGGCGGCTGTCTGGGCGCTGCGGCGGTTGGATCCCGAGCAGGCCAGCGCCGTGCGGGAGCGGCACCTCGATAACGAAACCGATCCTGCCGTGCGGGACGAGTGGAGCGGAATGGTATGAAGGCGTTCTTTTTCGGGCTGGGCTACTCGTCTCAGCACGCGGTCAAGGCGATGCTGGAGCGCGGCTTTGCCATCGGCGGCACGGTGCGATTGGCGGAGAAGGCCGAACGGCTACAGGCTGAAGGCGTCGATGCCATTGTGTTCGACGGCGAGCGACCCGGATCCGAGGTGGGCGCCGCACTGGAGCACGTGACCCACGTCATCCTCTCCGCCGCGCCCGGTGACGATGGCGATCCCGTCCTGCTGCACCATCGGGCAGAGCTCGATGCGGCACCCAGGCTCGAATGGCTCTGCTATTACTCGACCGTCGGCGTTTATGGCGATTTCGATGGCGCCTGGATCGACGAAACTGTGCCCCTCGTACCGCGCAATATGCGCAGTGACCTCCGCGTTCTCGCCGAACAGGCCTGGCGCGATTATGCGGTGCAGCGCGGCGTGCCTCTCACCATCCTGCGCCTTGCCGGCATTTATGGGCCCGGCCGCTCGACCTTTGACAAGCTGCGCGACGGCACGGCGCGGCGGGTGATCAAGCCGGGCCAGGTGTTCAACCGCATCCATGTCGATGATATTGCCCGTGTAACGGCGCTAGCCGCCGAACGGCGGCTCGATGGCACGTTCAACATGGCTGACGACGAGCCGACGCCGCCGCAGGACGTGATCGCCTATGGCGCCGAAATGATCGGCATGCCGGTGCCGCCCGACCTTCCCTTCGAAACCACCGAGATGTCGCCCATGCAGCGCAGTTTTTACCGCGACAACAAGCGGGTCTCCAACCTCGCGATCAAGCAGGCGCTCGGCATCGAGATGCTTTATCCGAACTACCGCGCGGGCCTGCGGCAAATCCTGGAGAGCGAAGAATGACCGTGCAGCCGGCAAAAGGCGCGCCCGAGCGCGTCGTCCTCGATGGCCGCTATGCGCGCCTCGAGCCGCTGGAACGGCGCCATGCGGCGGACCTCTTCGCGCAGTCTCATGGCGAAGGCGTGCCGGAGCGCTATCGCTGGCTCTACGAATATGCGCCGGACAGCGTCGCCGCGGCCGAAGACTTCGTCGAGCGCGCCAATGCCAGCGGCGATCGTTATGTCGCCGTAGTCGACAAAGCCAGCGGCAGGGCCGTTGGCCGCCAGGCCTGGATGCGGATCTTTCCCGAGCATGCCTCGATTGAGATCGGCGGCATCTATTGGGGACCGGCGATGGCCCGCTCGCGCCTCGCCACCGAAGCGCTGTTTCTTTTCGCCCGCCACGCCTTCGACGACCTCGGCTATCGGCGCTTCGAGTGGAAATGCAACAATCGTAACGACCCCTCCAAGAAGGCCGCCGCCCGCTTCGGCTTCCAGCATGAAGGCCTCTCCCGGCAGGACCGCATCGTCAAAGGCGAAAGCCGCGATACGGCCTGGTTCTCGATCCTCGACAGCGAGTGGCCGTCCCTGCGCGAGGAATACGAACGCTGGTTGCAGCCGGAGAATTTTGGCGATGGTGGAGTAGAGCGCACGAAGTTGAAGGTGCGGGGCTAGGCTCCCGCTCAAACCATAGCCAAAACGGCGGCCCGCAGCCGCTCCAAATCTTCTTCCCGGCTCAGCCGGTGATCGCCATCCGGGATTAGCGTGAACGTCACCGGATCGTGGAGGATGTGGGTCAGGAGCTTGGCCGCGTGCGCATGGGGCACGTCGGGGTCCTTGGCGCCCTGGAGGATATGCACCGGGCAGCCGGTTTCGATAACCTTTCCAAAGAGCAGGTGCTTTGTGCCGTCTTCAACGAGCGCCTGCGTGTAGCGGTAAGGGCCGTCGCCATAGCGGCTCTCCCGCTCGAACCAGCCTTGCCGCTCGAGGTCGCGCGCCTGTTTCTTGGTCATGCGCTCGGGGATCAAGGTGGCGGTGGCATCGGTTGCCGGCGCAATCAGCACCAGGCCTTTGAGCGGCGCGCCTTTGGCCAGTTGTCGCTGCGCCAGGAGCAGTGCCAGCCAGCCGCCCATCGACGACCCGCAGACGATCTGCGGGCCGCTCGTGGTGGCAAAAACAGCCTCCGCCTCCTCGAGCCAGCGGCTGACGGTGCCCTCGTCGAAGCTGCCGCCCGACAGACCATGGCCGGAATAATCGAAGCGCGTCACCTGCAGGCCATGTTCGGCGCCCAATGTGTCCAGCGTCACCGCTTTGATGCCGCTCATGACCGAGCGAAAGCCGCTCAGCCAGAAAAGGCCCGGGGCCCCGCCGGTGCGCTGTTCGACGGCGATGTCACGCTGGTCGGGCCCTGTGCCAACGGCGAGACGAAGAGATTGCGTAAAGCTCATGAGCGAAAACCGCGCCTCATAAGTTAGAAAGTGAGTTTCCCCGGCGCAACAAAGGGAATATCCCTGTCCGGGCCAGTTGACTTTAGCTGCCGCTAACACGATTTTAGCCTCGACTTCACCCCTTTGCTTGAACAACACAAGGATCGCTTGCCATTCGTCGTCCCATGAGACCCGTAGCGCCCCAGAAAGATGGGCCGCTTGCCAATGAGG
This sequence comes from Devosia aurantiaca, assembly GCF_011058215.1. GTDB lineage: Bacteria > Pseudomonadota > Alphaproteobacteria > Rhizobiales > Devosiaceae > Devosia > Devosia aurantiaca. The sequence goes on along the minus strand of NZ_JAALFG010000001.1, from coordinate 677,878 downwards.
ATATCACCAGCCCTGACGTCCAGCTTATCGATGCCGAAGGTGAAAACCGCGGCATCGTGCGAACGCGCGATGCTTTGGCCGAAGCGCAGGAGGCCGGGCTTGACCTCGTGCTGATCGCTGCCAATTCGCAGCCGCCCGTTGCCAAGATGCTCGATCTTGGCCGCTACAAATACGCGGCACAGAAGAAGGCCGCCGAAACGCGCAAGAAGCAGAAGGTCATCGAAGTCAAGGAAGTTCAGCTGCGGCCGAACATCGATACCCATGACTACGAAACCAAGATGAAGGCTGTGCAACGGTTTTTGGACGATGGCGACCGCGTCAAGGTGACGATGCGTTTCCGTGGCCGCGAAATGGCGCACCAGGATCTGGGCATGCAGCTGCTGCTCAAGGTCAAGGAGCAAACCGAAGCCGTGGCCAAGGTCGAGTCGCAGCCGCGCTCGGAAGGCCGCCAGATGGTCATGGTGCTGGCGCCTAAGTAAGGGCTGCCGGATCTGAGAATTTTGAAAAGCGGGTCGCAAGGCCCGCTTTTTCTTGGTTTCTAGCTGACGACGCGCAGAAGCGGGCGGCGCGACCAGTGGATGAGGCTCACCTCCATCATGCCCTCGCCCGCGCTGCTGGCCACGAGGGCATAGCGAAATCGCTCGGCGATCGGGCGCAATTGTTCGACCGCGGCTGCCGAGACCGTGCGCTGCAAGAGCGGCTCGCCCTGCGCCATCAGCACGCTGAGCGCACCCACTTCGACCCCAGATCGAAATCGGCATTCTGCCCCGGAAAGCGCAGGCGCACCGCGTCCACTATTTCGATTTTGCGCATCGCGAACTCCTTGCTGAGCCGATGTTCGCGCGGTGTGGTGAAAGTTTTCTTAAAAATGACGGGACGGTGACAAAGCCGGTTCCTCATTATTTTCGCGGAACTTGAGAGTCAGGTGGTCGTTCCTCCCGTCCTGAGATGCGGACAGGGCCGATGCAAGACAGAGAAGACGTTCTTCAGCTCGTCACCGAGACGGCGACGATCGAAAAGCGTGACCTGCTTACGAGCCGGGTCCGCGTCACCACCCAGACCGAGACAGCCGAGCAATTGGTGTCGGCGGCGCTGGAGCGGCAGGATGTGGAAGTTGTTCGAGTACGCCTCGATCGCGAGATTGATGCGGCCCCTCCGGTTCGTACCGAGGATGGGGTGACCATCGTTCCCGTGGTCGAAGAAATCCTCGTGGTCGAGAAGCGCCTCGTGCTTCGGGAAGAAATCCACATTCGTCAGACCAAGACCACCCAAACCGTTGAACTGCCGGTGGAGCTACGCAAGCAGCACGCCAAAATCGAACGCGAAGACGTCAAATCGAACCCAATCGAAGAGGATATTTGAAATGAGCCAGTATTCCGCGACCGCATCGACAACCCTTTCCGCCATTTTCGACAGCCAGCATGACGCGCAGCGCGCCGTCGATCGCCTGATCGAGGCCGGTATCTCCCGCGACAGCATCAGCCTCATGCCCGGCTATGAAAGCGATACGCCCGTCACCGAGCGCCGCGAACAACACCAGGGCTTCTTCTCCGCCCTTGCCGATTTCTTCATGCCCGACGAAGACCGCTATTCTTATGCCGAGGGCCTGAGCCGCGGCGGCTATCTCGTTGCCGTCAGCAACCTGCCTGCCGCCCATTATGACGTCGCCCTCGACATTCTCGACGATGAAGGCTCGATCGACCTCAACGAACGCGAAGAAAGCTGGCGTTCGGAAGGCTGGACCGGCTACCAGGCCGGCACCAGCGAAGCCCTTGGCTATGGCGCAGGCACGACTGCCGGCTCCACCACCGCTGCTTCTACCGGTTCGTTCGGCGCCGCCGGCTCGGCCGACTATGCCAGCGACAACACGCTCTCCTCGCGCAGCGATGAAGACGTGATCCCAGTGGTCGACGAGCGCCTCGTCGTCGGCAAGCGCGACGTCAATCTCGGCCGCGTCCGCGTGCGCTCCTATATTCGCGAAGAAGGCGTCAGCGAGAATGTCAACCTCCATGAAGAGCGCGTCAACATCGAGCGCCGTCCGGTCGACCGTCGGGTGAGCGATGCCGATATCGCCTTCCAGGATCGCACGATCGAAGCCGAAGAGCATGCCGAACAGGCAGTGGTCGGCAAGGAAGCGCGCGTGACCGAAGAAATCGCCCTGCGCAAGGACGTTTCGGACCGTCAGGAAACGATCAACGACACGGTTCGCAAGACCGAAGTCGAGATCGAAGACGATCGCGATGCCTTGGATCGCCAGAGCATCAACCGCCGCTAAAGGCAGCGAGGATATCGGAGAAAGCGGGCCCTTCGGCCCGCTTTTTCTTTGCGCTAACCAGCGATCTCATCCACCGCCGAGGCCAGCGGAATAGCCGGCTGCGCGCCGGGATTGAGGCAAGCCAGGCTGCCGGCAACCGCGGCACGGCGGAGCGCAGCTTCGAGGCTTAGTCCGGCGTCGAGGCCTGCGGCAAGGTAGCCGCAGAAGGTGTCGCCTGCGCCCACAGTATCGACGGGCTTCACCTTGTGTGCCGGGACCGAAAGATCGCCTTCGGGGGTGCGGGCGCGAGCACCATCGGGACCGAGCGTAACGACGATGCTCCGTCCCGTCTCCTTCACCCAATCGGCCATGGCGGCGTCGAGCTCGGCGATGGGCCGTCCGGTCAGAAGCGAGAACTCGGTTTCGTTGGCAACGACGATGTCCGCCAGTGGCGCCATCTCTGCCGTGTCGGGCAAGAAGGGCGCCGTGTTGAGAACGCTACGAGCGCCCCGTTCCCGCGCAATTTCGAGGGCGCGGCGGGTGGCGGCTTGCGGCACTTCCTGCTGCACCAGAATGGTGTCGTTCGCGGTGAGATGGGTAAGACCCGCTTCGGCATCGGCGGCGCTCACCGTTCCGTTGGCCCCCGGCAGGATGGCGATGACGTTTTCGCCTTCGGCATCGACGAAGATCATGGCGATGCCGGTCGCGGCCTCGGCCTGGCGCATCTGCCCAAGATCGACGCCGCCGGATCTCAGAAGTTCCAGCGCCATGTCGGCGAAGGCATCGTCCCCCACGGCCGAGACGTGCCGCACCTGGGCACCGGCCCGGCGGGCAGCCAGGGCTTGATTGGCTCCCTTGCCGCCTGGCGCCATCGAGAAGGTGCCGCCGGCAACGGTTTCGCCGGGCTTGGGAAGGCGCGAAACGGTGCCGACCTGATCGAGATTGGTGGAGCCGAAGACGGTGATCACTTGAGGATCTTCTCCATGGTGTTCCAGTTGCGCATCGTACCGGGATTGGTCTTGCCGATGGCCTTGCCGAGCGGTTTGAGCACGACCTCTACATTTTCGGTATAGCGGCCATTGGGCTGGCGGTATCCGGCAAAATAGAGTTCGCGCTCGTCGACGCGCAGGATTTCGACGTCGCCCGGACGGCTTTCGAGTTCGACCGTCGGTAGCGGCTTGTCATAAAGGATGACGTGGCGGGTAAGATCGGCTTCGGCATCGAGGCTGGCGAAGGGATGGTTGGCCAGAAGCCCTCCCATTTCCTCGCCGCTGCGCAGGATCACGTCGGACTTGAAGCCGAAGGTCGCGGCGATGATGGTTTCAAGATCGGACTTGATCGCTTCGGCAGTGGCCGTCGTCGTGAAGCGCACATTGCCGCTGGCGAGGATGGTCTTGACGTCGCCATAGCCGTTTTCTTCGAGAAGCAAGCGCAGCGCGCCCATCTTCATCTGGCGCTTGCCGATATTGACGCCACAGAGGAAGGCGACCCAAAGGCTCATGGCTTGGCTTTCTGCGGATAAATGGTTTCGCCCCGCGCCAGCATCTGCGCAAAGGCTTTGACTTTCTTTTCGCGCGCCGCGGCAGTCTTGAGCGCATTGGTGCGAAAGATAAGGGCGAAGCGGTTTTGCGAGGAGAGCTGTTCGAACATGGCCAGCGCACCGGGCGTCTGCCTGATCGCTGCCATCAGGTCCTCTGGCGGGTCCATGCTCATGGCATAAGCTGCGTCCCAGCGGCCATCGGCCTTCGCAGCCTCGACATGGACCATGCCGTGCTCGGTCATGAGGTTCGACTGCAGGAGCCGCTCGACATTGTCGCGGTTGACCTGGCTCCAGACAGACTTGGGCCGCCGGCGGCAATAGCGCTGGACGAAGCTTTCATCGTCCCAGCCCTTGCGGATGGCATCGATCCAGCCCCAACAAAGCACCGCGTCGATGGCCTCTAGCGGCGTGATCGTCGGCTTGCCCGTGCTCTTCTTGAAAATGCGGATCCAGACCTCGTCTTCAAGGTCGCGATGCTTTTCGAGCCAGGTGTAGAAGCTGTCGAAATCGGCAAATTCATGCAGCCTGTCCAGCCGAACCTCCACCGGCGGCGCCATGGTTCAGAGCGGAGCCTGGTCGGGGGTGTCGGGCGGCAGAGGGAACAGGCGCGACAAGGCGAGGTCGAGCCGCTCGTCATTGGGAAGGGTAAGGCCGAACTCTTCGCTGAGCACCGAGCGAAGCGCTTCCATGCTCTCGAGCTCGCGCTTTTCCGCTTCGCCACCACTGGTCTGGATCGTCAATCGCAGGTCGCGCAGCTTGAGACGGCGACCCGGCGGGGAAAGCGCAACCCGCAACTCCTCAGTCATGCCAGGATCGCGCGACATCAATTGCGCTGCCTCGACCAGCTGCTCGGGCTCGACCGCATCGAGGGTAAAGGCAAAAACGTCGCGCCAGTCATCTGCGATCTTGACCTCGAGCGTCCATTCGGGCGCACCACCGACAAGGCGGAAGGTTTCATGCGGCGTTGCCTGTTCGACATCGGCGCGCAGCCGCAGCGGCGCCGTCAGCGTCAGCCCGCCAAAACCGACATCGGCGATGTAGTTCTGGCCATTGATGATGTCGATCAGCAGCACCATGTGGCCCGCCGGACCACTGCGGCCATCGGGGTTGTTCCAAAGACCACGCGCCAGCAGCGGCCGAACGGAAAAGTCCAGGTCCTCCAGCACGCGCATCAGGAGCGTGTTGTGTTCAAAGCAAAAGCCGCCGCGCCGCTCGGCCAGGAGCTTGCGCTCCAGCGCGGGTTGATCGAGCGCGACCGGGCTTCCGGTCAGCGGGTTAAGGTTCTCAAACGGGATGCTGGCGGCGTGGAGCGCCAGCAGCGTTTCAAGCGTCGCTACGGTCGGGGCAATGGAGCCGGCAAAACCGATGCGCTCGAAATAGGCGTTGAGACTGACCTTTACAGGCATCAGCCACCCTTGATGCTGTTGAAACGGCGCGCACTATGGCCTTGCAGGATGGGTTTGTCACGGGCGACCGGAGCCGGACGCCCTTGACCCCCAGATTACTCAGGCTGCGACTTGCGAACGCGGATCACCACGTCGACATGGGCCACTTCCATGCCGCTCGGCGCGCGCGGCAGGGTCTTGAACTCGACCGCATCGGCCGGAATATCGATCATCCGCTGCTCGTCTTCGACAAAGAAGTGGTGGTGATCGGACGTATCGGTATCGAAATAGGAGCGCGAGGCGTCGATGGCGACTTCGCGCAGCAGGCCGGCTTCGTGGAACTGGTGCAGCGTATTGTAGATCGTTGCCAGCGATACATTGACATTGGCCGTGCTCGCCTCGGCATGCAGCTGTTCGGCGCTGATATGGCGGTGTGGACCATGAAACAGGAGTTCGGCCAGGGCCACGCGCTGCCGTGTGGGGCGCAGGCCCGCAATGCGCAATACCGCCGTCACGCAGGGGCGGTGGGAAGGATGAGCGGCAAGGCTGCGATCGGGCATTGGGCCGGAAGGTCTCGTTATCGTGGTCGAAATGCTGGATTTCTTATACTTGGACGATGGGTTTGAGACAAGCGGCGGCTCGCCGCGCCCAGCAGCCGGGGCTCTTCGGCTTGACCCTCCCCGTGCCCCCTATACGAAGCGAGGCTTTGAAGCATCTTGGGAACGGCGCGATGAGGCAGCAGAACGCATTCAACAAGCAGGAACTGCTGGCGCATGGCCGCGGCGAATTGCCGGGCCAGGGCGACGCGCGCTTGCCCGCCCCTCCCATGCTGATGTTTGATCGCATCACCCAGATCGACGAGACCGGCGGCGCTTTCGGCAAGGGCCAAGTGCGGGCCGAGCTCGACGTCAATCCGGACCTCTGGTTCTTCCAGTGCCACTTTATCGGCGACCCGGTGATGCCGGGGTGCCTGGGGCTCGATGCCATCTGGCAGATGACCGGCTTTTACCTCTCCTGGATCGGCCAGCCGGGCAAAGGCCGCGCCCTTGGCGGCGAGATCAAGTTCACCGGCCAGGTGACCAATGACGTCAAGCTCGTCGAATACGGCATCGACCTCAAGCGCGTCATGCGCTCGCGGCTGACGCTCGGGATTGCCGATGGCTGGGTCAAGGCTGACGGCAAAGTGATCTATGAAGCCAAGGACTTACGCGTTGGTCTCTTTACCGACGCGCAGCTGGCCGACCAGAAGGTCTCCGCCTGATCGGCCTTAAAGCTGCGCCGTTTGCCACCTATATGGGCGCCGACGAGAAGCGCTCGCTAATAAGACCTATGAGGAAAAGCAAAGCATGAGACGAGTTGTCGTAACCGGGATGGGTATCATTTCCTCGATCGGCAATTCGCTCGACGAGGTGACGCAGAGCCTGCGCGACGCCAAGCCGGGCATCATCTTTGCCGAGGACTATGCCGAGCTGGGCTTTCGTTCGCAGGTCAAGGGCGATCCGCGCCTTGATCCCTTCGAGCAGCTCGATCGCCGCGTGACCCGCTTCATGGGCCGTGGCGCGGCGTGGAACTATCTCGCCATGCAGCAGGCCATCGCCGATGCGGGCCTGACCGAAGCCGACATCACCAATCCGATGACCGGCATCGTCATGGGGTCGGGCGGCGCCTCTACCCGCACCATCGTCGAAGCTGCCGACATCACGCGCGAGAAGAAGTCGCCCAAGCGCATCGGGCCGCTGGCCGTGCCCAAGGCCATGGGATCGACGGCGTCTGCGACGCTTGCCACGTCCTTTGGCATCAAGGGCATCAACTATTCCATCACCGCGGCCTGCGCGACCTCCAAGCACTGCATCGGCAATGCGGCCGAAGCCATCATGCTGGGCAAGCAGGACATCGTCTTTGCCGGCGGCCACGAAGACCTCGACTGGACCTTGTCCGACCTTTTCGACGCTATGGGCGCCATGAGCTCGGACTTCAACGACAATCCGAGCAAGGCCAGCCGCTGCTATGATGCGGCGCGCGATGGTTTCGTCATCTCGGGCGGCGCCGGCGTGCTGGTGCTCGAAGAGCTGGAACACGCCAAGGCCCGCGGCGCCAAGATCTGGGCTGAAGTCGTCGGTTATGGCGCGACGTCGGATGGCGTCGACATGGTCGCCCCGTCCGGCGAAGGCGCCGCCGAGCTGCATGCGCATGGCGCTCCAGAACGTCAAGGCGCCAATAGACTATATCAATCCGCACGCCACCTCGACCCCGGTGGGCGACCTCAAGGAAATGGAAGCCTTGCGCGCCGTTTTCGGCTACGAGGACAAGTGCCCGCCGATCTCGGCCACCAAGTCGCTGACCGGTCATTCACAGGGCGCGACGGGCGTCCATGAATCGATTTATTCGATCCTGATGATGAAGCACCGCTTCATCGCCGAAAGCGCCAATATCGAGAATCTCGACCCGGCCTTTGCCGACATGCCGATCATCCGGCAGCGACGCGACGATGTCGACCTCGGATACGTTCTGTCGAACTCGTTCGGCTTCGGCGGCACCAATGCGGCGCTGGTGTTCAAGCACCCCGACGCTTAAAACCTACTTCCGTTCATCGAGATAGTCGCGGCCGGTCTGCGTCAAGACCGGCCCACCCTCCTTCTGCTCCAGCAGAGCCATCGACAAAAGCTTATCGAAGTGGAGCGGATCAACGTCTTGCGGCTGTTCCGCACCGGCAAAGCTTTGGAGCGTTGCGCGCTCTTCCCTTGTCAGGTCGTCATCGGTCATCTGCAGTCCCCAGATCTGGTCCTGCGAGAATGGCTTTGGCGCCCGAGAAGTTGCCCTTAGTAGCTGAGTTCGGAAAAACTCGCGTCGCGTGCATCATAAACCAGGAGCCGTCCAAGCAGCGGTGTGCCGATGCCGATGATGAGCTTGATCGCCTCCATGGCCATCAGCGTGCCGATAACCCCGGTCACGGGCCCGATGATGCCATTGGCTTCGCAGGATGGCAGCGCATCGTCGCTGGCCTCCGGCGGGTAAAGCGCATGGTGCGGCGGACTGCCAAGATGGGGCGCAAAGACCGTGAGCTGGCCGGAAAACATCGACACAGCGCCGCTGACCAGCGGTAGGCGCAAGCCTTCGGCGGCCGCGGCAACGGCACGGCGGGTGACAAGATTGTCGGTCCCGTCGAGCACGAGATCGTAGTTTTCGAGGATTCCGGCGGCGTTCTCGGCCGTCAGCGCGAGCGGATGGAGGTCCAGCGTGACATAGGGATTGCGGGCCGCGACGAATTCGGCGGCGCTTTCGGTCTTGGAGCGGCCGACTGTAGCATCGCTGTGGATCACCTGACGCTGCAGGTTCGAGAGCGACACCGTATCCGGATCGATCAGCCCAAGGCGACCGATACCGGCAGCGGCAAGATAGGCGATCGCCGGGCTGCCGAGCCCCCCGCCCCGACGACGGCCACGCGAGCGGCCTTGAGCTTTTGCTGGCCGGCGCCCCCGACGCCCTTGAGCACCAGATGGCGGGCGTAACGCCGAGTTTCTTCGGGCGAGAGTGCCGGGTCAGAGGCCAAGCGGCACCGCGAGAAAGCGCCGGTCCGGCCCTTCGAAGCCGCCGGGATAGACCGAAACGATGGCCACGGCATTGCCCATGGTCGTGCCGCCATAGGGCATGACGACGGCATAGAGCCGGTAATCGAGCGGACAGCCGCGCGAGCGGGGCAGGTCGTCGTCCCGATACACCAGCCGTTCGGCACCCGCATCCGAGATGCGCAGCTCATAGCCAAGCGGGCCAGTGCCGAACCAGTCGCCGCAGGGTTCGGCGGCTGTGGTGTCAAACGTCGAGAGGCTCAGGGTGTAATCTCCGGAAACATTGCCGGGATTGTAGCTCGGCGCACCGAACCGGAGGCTTTTGGCATCGGTATTGGGAACACCGTCACCGATCAGCGCGGCGACTTCCACCGGAACGGTCAGGCCAAAATCGTCCACATAGTTGTCGGCCAGTTCGGCGGATTTGGCGCGAATGGCGGCAAGCTTCTCCTCCTCGCTGTCGGCGCGGACACGGATAGGCGTGCCGACAACCCAGCTGTCGTTGCTGAGATCGACGACATAAACGTTGGAGTAAGCAAAGCCGGAGCCGTCCTGCTCACCGAATTCCTCGAAGGCGAAATAGCGGAAGTCTTCGGAAAAGCCGACGAAATCGATCAGCGCCCGATCGCCCGCTATGGCAGGGGAGGCAAGAGCAATTGCCGCAAGGAAAAGGCTAGTAGCGACCCGTAGAACCGAAGCCGCCCGTGCCGCGTGTCGTTGCATCAAGATCCTCTCCCACCACAAAAGCCGGCTGCACCACCGGCGCCACGATCATCTGCGCGATGCGCTCGCCGCGCTCGATCACAAAACTCTCCTGGCCCAGATTGATCAAGATCACCATGACCTCGCCCCGGTAATCGGCGTCGATCGTGCCGGGAGAATTCAGCACGGTGACGCCATGCTTGGCGGCAAGGCCCGATCGCGGCCGTACCTGCGCCTCAAGACCCTCTGGCAGCGCCATGGCGAAGCCGCAGGGCACGATGGCGCGCATACCGGACGCGAGCGTCAGCGGGGCATCGGCGGAAAGCGCCGCGCGCAGGTCGGCGCCCGCCGATTGCGCAGTAGCAAAATGCGGCAGGGGCAGCCCTTCGCCATGCGGCAGCCATTTGATCGTTACGGCAACACTCATTGCGCACGTACCACGGCGTAAAACTCCTGCGGCAGCTCGATCTCGCCCTTAATGATGTCGATGATCGGAAGCGACTTCGTGGCAATAGTTGCGTCTTCGCTCAAGGTCATATTGGTGTCGGTGATCTCGGCGCCGGAAAAGCTCAGCGTGAAAGTGCGACCGATAAAGATCGCTTCGGCAAGGCTTGCAGTTTCAGCATCCAGCGGTTCGCCACCGCTGATTTCTTCGCTCAGCGCTTCAGTTGCCATGGCAATGCGGACGAGCCCGTCACCAGCAGGGCTGAAGGTGATGCCGCCCTCCTGCTGGCCGAGGTCGAGATCGGCGAAAGCCCCGACTTCGGAGATGATGCAGGTGGCGCTGCCATCGGCGTTCTCGGTGAGGTCGCCCTCCTGGCAGAAGACGTCGGCAGCGCTTTGCTGCTCGGGGTCTTCGCTCATCCCCTTCATGGCATAAAAGTCGGCAACCATGGTCTGCGTCAGCGTTGCCTCTCCGCCATGGTGGAGCTGGTCAGCCCCACGTCGACCGCGACATCGACACAACCGGCAAGCGACAGGGCTAGACCTGTGGCAGTCACGATTTTCCAGAGCGTGCGCATGGTCATCGGCTCCCTCAGAGCAGTTGCAGGGCGGCAAAGGTCGCGGTGCCGAGCGCGACAAAGGCCATGGCCAATACTGCCAATAAGGCAAAGCGCAACATGCCGTCGCGCGGGCGATGCATCATGGCGCGGTGTTCGGCCATGGTGAGTTCGGCCTGGGCGATGAGGTTGGGCACGCGACCCAAAGCTTCGGTCACGCGAGCAACGTGGCCGGAGAGATCCTCGATGCGGCCGAGCGGGCCTTCTTCGCGCCGCAGCCAGTCGCCGACCACGGGTTCGGCCACGGTCCAGATGTCGAGATCGGGATCGAGGTTGCGGGCGACGCCTTCCACCAGGACCATCGACTTTTGTAAGAGGATCAGTTCCGGCCGCGACTGCATCTGGAAAAGTTCGGTAATGGTGAAAAGCTGACCCAGAACCTTGGCCATGGAAATGTCGGCGGCGGTGCGGCCATGCAGCGGTTCGCCGATGGAGCGGATGGCGAGGGTGAAATCGTCCACCGATTGCGCCGCCGGCACATAGCCGATGTCGAAATGGCGCTGCGCCACGAGGCGATAATTGCGGGTAATGAAGCCATATAGGATGTCGGCAAGGAAGCGCCGCTCGTATTTTGTGATACGGCCCATGATGCCGAAATCGACGGCAATGACATCGCCGGTGCGCGGATCGGCGAAGAGATTGCCCGGATGCATGTCGGCATGAAAGAAGCCGTCGCGAATGGCATGGCGCAAAAAGGACTGCAGCAGCTTTGCCGCTAGCGCCTTGCGATCGATGCCGGCCCTGTCGAGGGCGGCATGGTCGCGGATCGGGATGCCATCGACCCAGGTCGTGGTGAGAACGTTCTGGGCGACGTGGTTCCACTGCACCGAGGGAATGGTGAAACCGGTATCGTCCTTGATGTTCTCGCTCATCTCGGAGATGGCGGCCGCCTCGAGGCGCAGGTCGAGTTCGAGCCGCATGGAATGGTCGAGGGTGCGGACAATTTCGGTGGGTTTTAAGCGCCGCGACGAGCGGGCAAAGGTTTCGGCGAGGCGGGCGCCGGCATAAAGCGATTGCGTATCGGCGTTGAAGCGCTCGGCGACGCCGGGCCGCAGCAGTTTAACCGCCACGACCTTTGGCGAGTCGCCGGGTTCGCGCAGCGTCGCCTTGTGCACCTGCGCAATCGAGGCCGCGGCAACCGGTGGCGTGATGTCGTGCAGCTGCGCGGCCTTTGGCCCGAGCGCATCTCTGAGGATCGTTGGCACCAGAGCTGGCGCGAAGGGCGGCATGCGGTCCTGGAGGCCGGCAAGATCAGCCGCCGCCTCGGCGCCGACGATATCGGGCCGGGTGGCCAGAGTCTGGCCGAACTTGACATAGGACGGTCCAAGCTTGTGCAGCGCAGTATTCAGCCGCTCGATCCGCCCGGTCTCACGCACCGACCGGCGTTCCACCAGCCGCGCGAGGCCGATACCGGCCTTCATCATCGGCGGCAGTGACTGGCTCGGCAACACGGAAAAAGCGCCCTCGCGCGCCAGCACCCAGCCGGCATGGAGGAGACGGAAGGTAGAAGCTATTGAACTCAAGCGATGGCCTCGATGTCAGCGGCTCCTGCGCCTCCCTCCCCTCGATGGGGAGGGAATGAGGGTGGGGTGGGGCCATGCATGCCGACCCCAGTGCCAAGGTTCACCCCACCCCGCTTTGCTACGGCCTTGCGGCCTAGCGCCGCTACCCTCCCCTCAAGGGGAGGGAGTGGCCCTGTGCCAAAATGCTCAAAGCTTCCAGCCCGAATGCAACGTCGCGATATTGCCCGTAAAGCTCTGGTGCTTGACGCGTTTAAAGCCCGCCTTGCCGACCATGGAGTCAAAGGTCAGGGGATCGGGGAACTTGCGGATGGACTCGATGAAATACTGGTAGGGCTGGGCGTCGCCGGTCACCAGCCGCCCCATGGGCGGTATGACGGTGTCCGAGTACATGCGGTAGGCGGCGTCAAAGCCCGGAATATCGACCTGCGAGAATTCGAGCACCAGGATGCGCCCGCCACGCTTCAAAACGCGATGGGCTTCGTCCAAAGCCTTCTGGATACGCGGCACGTTGCGGATGCCGAAGGCGATCGTATAGGCATCGAAGCTCTTGTCCTCGAAGGGCAGCTCTTCGGCATTGGCTTCGGTGAAGGTCACCTGCTGCGGATAGCGCCAGTTCAGCGCCCGCTCGGCGCCGACTTGGAGCATATCGGCATTGATGTCGGAAACGACCACTTCGGCATAGCCGAGCGAGGAGTTGACGATGCGCTCGCCGACATCGCCGGTGCCGCCTGCCATGTCGAGCACGCGATAGGGACGCGTGCCGGCGCGGGGTGGCGCCAGTTCTGCCACCATCGCATCCTTCCAGAGCCGATGAACCCCGCCGCTCATCAGATCGTTCATCAGGTCATAGCGGCTGGCGACGTCGTGGAACACCTTGTTGACCAAGCCCTGCTTGTCTTGGAGAGCAACGGTCTGCTCGCCGAAATGGGTGGTTTCATAGGGCTGGGTCATGGCGGCGCTCCGATAGCGTGTCTCGGTCGGGCGCACCATATATAAGGCGCTGGAAATTGCCCATGGCCCAAAGGGGCGCAGGGCAAAAGGAGTTGCGATGCCGGAATTGCCGGAAGTGGAAACGGTGCGACGGGGGCTCGAACCCTGGCTGGAAGGGGCGACGATCCTCTCGGTGACGCTCAACCGCAAGGATCTGCGCTTTCCGTTTCCGCGAAATTTGAAGGAGGGGATTGAGGGGCAGACCGTCACGCGCGTCGGCCGCCGGGCCAAGTATCTCCTCATGAGCCTTTCGAACGGCAAGACGCTTTTGAGTCATCTCGGCATGACCGGTTCCTGGCGCTTTGCCGAGCACGGCATCGACAAGCCGCCGCGCTATTACGAGCCAGGCACCGAGCCCAAGCACGACCATATGATCTGGGAGCTGTTCCACCCCCAGCATGGCAAGAGCCACCTCATCTATGCCGATCCGCGCCGCTTCGGCTTCATCGATCTTTACGACGACATCGAGCAGAGTCCCTATTTGAAAGGCCTCGGCCCCGAGCCGCTCGGCAATGACTTCAACGCCGCCGAAATGGCCGCCGCCTTCAAGGGCAAGAAGGCACCGATGAAGGCAGCGCTCCTCGACCAGCGCGTCGTCGCCGGCCTGGGCAATATCTATGTCGCCGAGGCCCTCCATCGCGCCCATATCCTGCCCACCGTTGCAGCCGGCAGACTGGTGACCAAGACCGGAAAACCCAAAAAGGCGCTGGAGGATCTGTCAGCCGCCGTCCGGGAAGTGTTGATCGCGGCCATCGAGGTCGGCGGCTCGACCATTCGCGATTTCCGCAGCACGACGGGCGAAGGCTATTTCCAGCACAATTTTGCGGTTTATGACCGAGAGGGCGATCCATGTCCGACCCCGCTGTGCACCGGCGTGGTCAAACGCATCGTCCAGTCCGGGCGCTCGACCTTCTACTGCCCGGTGTGCCAGAAGGCGCCGTGAGGGGTCGCCGAACACCAAGTAGCCCTCATCCTGAGGTGCGAAGCCTCGAAGGACGAGGGCGTGGCACACAGGTCTCCACTCTCTCGCCCTCGTGGCTCGAGGCTACCTACGCTGCGCACCTCACCATGAGGGCTCCGTGCCTTGGCATCTTGGATCCGCCTGAATCTTATTGACGCTCCCCCGCCTTTCCCCTATACCGCGCCCAACTTGGCGGCAGTCGATGTGCCGCCGATTTCATTTTTTCTCCGGACGTCTGCGACTTTGAGCGCTGATCCGGCTTGGTTAGATCAAGAGGACCAACATGGCCAATACGCCGTCAGCCAAGAAGGCGACCCGCAAGATTGCCGCCCGCACCGCGATCAACAAGTCGCGTCGTAGCCGCGTGCGCACCTTTATCCGCAAGGTTGAAGAAGCGATCACCGCCGGCGACCACGCCACCGCTTTTGCCGCCCTCAAGGCTGCCGAACCCGAGATCCACCGCGCTGCTGGCAAGGGCATCGTCCATTCCAATCTTGCCTCCCGCAAGGTGTCGCGCCTCAACTCGCGCGTGAAGGCCCTGGCGGTCTAAACTGCCCTGCTGCCGGGCGCCTGCCTGGCGCTTCCGAAACTGCCCGATGGGCTCCTCGCGGAGCCCATTTTCTTTGGCCTCGGCGGGCAAGCTTTTTCGCAACACAACTGTCATGTGTCTCTTTGGTGACGGTTCTGCCAGCACCAGAACGGATCGCGTACGACAGGATTTTTCCAGTGCCACGAAGATCTTAGCTTCGTCGCTGTACGAAAGGCCGGGCAGCCAAAAGGTCGCATCCCGGTCTTGAACGAAATTAATTTTTCACCATCTCAAAGACGCTAAGTGATCGAATCTGCATTGAGTCACAGCGGCTTGCACGCCCTCACAAAAACTGAGTCCGGAGCCGGGTTTTGAGCACTTCTGAGTCAAGCCCCTATTTCAACGATTCACGTGTTGCGGGGGCAAATCGAGCCATTTAAGGTACTTTGGCCGGCGGGGAAAAAGGGGATTGAACGACCCCTTCAAGCCAAGTCGGCGGGTCTCGCAAGAGACCAAATCAGTAGGGTAGATTCTGGGGCAGTTCCTCAAGGAAAGCCAGAAGAGATTGGCGCCTGTGCACAACAGTCGTCATTTTGAATTTGGTGCGATCCTTTCGTCCTTCGGCTGATCAAGCCGGGTTCACGCGAGAAAAGCATAGGCAAACGGCGGCTCAACCGCCGAACGAAAACGTGCGTCCGCTTGGCGGAGGCAGGGCGAAGCCGTGCCTGATATCCTTCGGGATCAGGCACGATCAGCGACAGGCAACATCCCGGGTTTTGCGGACCCGGGGCAACTTTATGGGGCTAAAAAGCAATGATGCGACAGGCGACCGTGGAAAAGGATCAGTGGGCAAGCCCTGCACCTTCTTCCCAAACTCTTTCCCCCAAAGGCACCAATCCTGTCATGTCCGATAGCTCTTCCGAAACGCAGCGCGACCTTTGGAACCGCGTGCGGGCGCGGCTCAAGACTGCCGTCGGCGAAGATGTCTTTACCTCCTGGTTTGCCCGGCTCGAGCTTGAAGAAATCGTCGAGGACACGGTGCACCTGTCCGCGCCGACCCGGTTCCTTTGCTCCTGGGTTCAGTCCAACTATGCCGAGCGCATCGTCGAGACCTTCCGCAATGACGTGCCAGAAGTGGCGCGTCTCCAGGTCACCATGCGCGTCAATGGCCAGGCCCGCCCCCGACTTGCCCCTGTTGCCGAAGCGGTAAGCGAAGCCCCAGTTGCCGAAAGCGCCGCCCCGCCCCCGTTGCCGCCACCGCCACGCCGCGTCTCGTTCGCGAAACCGCCAAGGGCGATGCCCTGTCCGGCAGCGCCATCGACCCGCGCATGACGTTTGAGAGCTTTGTTTCCGGCGAAGCCAACGAAATGGCCTTTGGCGTTGCCAAGCAGATCGCCAATGCAGCCGCCAACAACACCGTGACCTTCAATCCGGTCTATATCCATTCCACCGTTGGCCTCGGAAAATCGCACCTCCTCAACGCCATCGCCCATCAGGTGCAGACGGCGGATCCGAGCAAGAACATCGTTTATCTCACCGCCGACCACTTCATGTACCATTTCATCACGGCCGTGCAGCGCCAGTCGGCGCTGGGCTTCAAGGAATGGCTGCGCCGGGTCGACCTGCTGCTGATCGACGACATGCAGTTTCTCCAGGGCAAGTCGGCGACCGAATTCGGCCATACGCTGGGCACGCTGCTGACCGGCGCCAAGCAGGTCGTGGTGGCTGGCGATGCGCCGCCGCGCGATCTGGAAATGCTCGATGAACGCGTGCGTTCGCGCCTTTCGGGCGGCCTTGTCGTGCCGATCTCAACCTTCGACCTTGATCTCCGCCGCGCCATTGTCGAGCGCGCCGCGCCGCGCATGTGAATTCGCGCTTCGGCATGGCCTTCCCGACCGCAGTGATCGATTATGTCGCTCGCGCCGTGGTCAGCCATGGCCGCGATCTCGATGGTGCCGTCAATCGCCTCGTTGCCGCCAATCAGCTTACCGGCGAATTGATCACCGTGCCGCTGGCGGAAAAGACGCTGGCCGACCTGATCCGCGCCCGCGATGCCAAGCGCGTGCGCATCGAGGACATCCTCAAGGCCGTGTCGCGCCACTATAAGGTGCCGCGCAACGAGCTCCTTTCCGCCCGTCGCTCGCGCGACGTGGTCCGCCCGCGACAGATCGCCATGTATCTGGCCAAGGCCCTTACCGCCCGCTCGCTGCCCGAAATCGGCCGGCGCTTCGGTGGCCGCGACCACACCACCGTCCTCCACTCGGTGCGTAAGGTCGAGCAGATGATCAAGGACGACATCGAGCTCGGCCAGGAGATCGAGCTCCTGAAGCGGATGCTCGAAGAATAAAAAACACCAGCTCGCTCCTCCCCCACCACAGGGGGAGGCCGGGTGAAGCTCTTTCCACACACGCCTTCGTCAGGTGCCTTGATCAGACCGTGCGACGCAGACAAGAGCGAGCCATGTTGCGATTCATCCTGCCGCTCCTTGCCGCCTTTGCCATTCCTGCCGAAGCCCAGCCGCTGACTGCGGAGCAGCGTGTGGAGCAGACCCTTGCCGTCGCGCTCGAAGTGCAGGACCAGATTCTCCAATGCTGGAGCCTGCCCTCCGGTTATGAGGACAAGCTGGTTTCCGTGCGCCTCGCCTTTTTCGGCGACGGTACGCTCGATGGCGATCCATCGATCGAGCCGCAGAGCCTGATCATTGCCCGGCGCTATCCCGAGCTGATGCGATCGATCGCCGGAGCCATCGAAAACTGCCTCCCCTATACCGGTCTTGAAGCCCTCGGCGCCGGCCCGGGTGAGCGCTTCGACATCACCGTGCATTTCCAGAGCTAGTCCACAGCTTGGCAAGGGCGAAAAGCCGCGCCGGCCTTGCCAATCTCTGATGAAACTGTAAACGTCCCAGCCCGGCTTCCGGCCGGGTTTTGCCGTCGCGTAATGCCAGGATTTGTCGCTCATGAAAGTCACGCTCGAACGCAATCATCTGCTCAAATCGCTGAGCCATGTGCATCGGGTGGTGGAACGCCGCAATACCTATCCGATCCTTGCCAACGTCCTGTTCAAGGCCGGTGACGACCGGGTCGAACTGCGCGCCACGGACCTCGACATCGAAGTGACCGAAAGCGTGCCGGCCATGGTCTCGACGCCGGGCACGACGACGGTGCCGGCGCATACGCTTTATGAAATCGTGCGCAAGCTTTCCGACGGCGCCGAAGTGCGCCTCGAAACCGATGGCGGCGAGAACATGGTTCTCACGTCCGGCCGCTCGCGCTTCAACCTCGCCTGCCTCTCGCCCGACAGCTTCCCGGATTTGAAGTCCGGTGCCTTTCCGCATGAATTCGATATGCCCGCCGCCTCGCTTCGCGAGCTGATCGAGCGCACGCAGTTCGCGATCTCCAACGAAGAAACGCGCTACTACCTCAACGGCATCTATTTCCACGCCGTGCAGAACACGCAATCCGGCGCCCTCTTCCGCGCCGTGGCCACCGACGGCCACCGAATGGCGCGCGCCGAGATCGCCGCACCCGCCGGCTCGGAAGGCATGAGCGGCATCATCGTGCCCAAAAAGACCGTGGGCGAAGTGCAAAAGCTGCTCGACGGCGTCGATGGCGACGTCAAGGTCGAGGTTTCCGACACCAAGATCCGCTTCACCGTCGGCCCGGTCGTGCTGCTGTCCAAGCTGATCGAAGGCACCTTCCCCGATTATGATCGGGTGACACCCAAGAACAACGACAAGCAGATGATGGTCGACAAGGCCGGCTTCGCCATTGCCGTCGATCGCGTCTCGACCATTGCCTCCGACCGCGGCGGCAAGGCCGTCAAGCTCCAGGCCCGCGATGGCCTGCTCGAGCTTTCGGTCACCAATCCGGACCACGGCACCGCTTCCGAAGAAGTGGCGGTCGAGTTCGACACCGATGGCTTCGAGATCGGCTTCAATGCCCGCTACCTCCTCGACATCATCCAGCAGATCCGCTCCGAAAGCGCCGTCTTCCTCTTCAACGACGCCAACTCCCCGACGCTGGTCAAGGAACAGGGCACCGAGGCAAATGCACTTTACGTGTTGATGCCGATGCGGGTTTGAGCGAGCACATTTCGGCACTTATGAAGGCCCCCTCACCCGCCGCATGGCGGCGACCTCTCCCCCAGGGAGAGGTAAGAGTGGCCCCCAAGCTGCGCAGCAGCACCTCTCCCTTTGGGGGAGAGGTCGGCCGCAGGCCGGGTGAGGGGCCTTGTTGATCCGCCACATCTCCCGCCTGCGCCTGACGGCCTTTCGCAATTACACCTCCGCCGCGCTCGATCTGGACGAGCGCCACGTCGTGCTGACCGGGCCCAATGGCTCGGGCAAGACCAATCTGCTGGAGGCCATTTCCGTTCTGTCGCCGGGCCGGGGCCTGCGCGGCGCGAGTTTTGAGACGTTGCAGCAGCATGGCTCGGACCATGGCTGGGCGGTGGCGGCGACGGTCGAAACCGGGGATGGTCCATCTGATATCGGCACCGGTGCTACTCCCGATGGCGGGCGACGGGTGCGGATCAATGGCGCCAATGCCCGGTCTATTGAAGCCATGAGCGACTACCTGCGCGTGCTTTGGCTGACGCCGGCCATGGACGGACTTTTCTCCGGTCCCGCGGGCGAGCGGCGGCGCTTCCTCGACCGGCTGGTGACGACGCTTATTCCATCCCACTCCGCGGCGGTCGGCGACTTCGAAAAGCTGATGCGGCAGCGCAATAAGCTCCTCGAAGAAGAGGGTGATCCGCGCTGGCTCAGTGCCGTCGAGGCGCAGATGGCCGAGCTTGGTGCCTCGATCCACCTCAACCGCACCGATAGCCTCCAGCACCTTCAGGCGCTGGTGTCCGAAAGCCTCGACGACGGCTCTTTCCCCGCCGCCGAACTGGCGCTGACGCCGCTATTCGACACCGGGCCTGTGCCCGAGACGTCTGCAGCGCTCGAAAGCCTTATGGCGCAGCGCTGGCATGCGCTGCGCCTCCTTGATCGAGCGGCCGGACGCACCACATTAGGACCACACCGGGTGGACCTCGAAGTCATGCACGCGCAAAAGCGCATGCCGGCGGCTTTGGGCT
This sequence comes from Devosia aurantiaca, assembly GCF_011058215.1. Classification (GTDB taxonomy): domain Bacteria; phylum Pseudomonadota; class Alphaproteobacteria; order Rhizobiales; family Devosiaceae; genus Devosia; species Devosia aurantiaca. The sequence continues at coordinate 658,288 of NZ_JAALFG010000001.1, read as the reverse complement.
CGACCGGCGAGCAGAAGGCGCTGCTGATCGGCCTGATCCTCGCCCATGCCCGCCTGGTGCGTTTGCGGACCGGCATCGTGCCCTTCCTCCTTCTCGACGAAATCGCCGCCCATCTCGATCCCGATCGGCGACGGGCGCTGTTTTCGGCTTTGGACGGGCTCGAGACGCAGTGTTTTTTGACCGGCACCGACGCGGTGCTGTTCGAGGCGCTGGAGGATCGGGCGCAGCGCATTCCGGTGCGGGACGGGCGCTTAGGGTAATCCCCCGCGAAAAGCCCGCAAACAGGCAAATTCCTTGGGGTTTGAGCCCCATTCCGCTAGAACAAACTTGACGTGAAAACGACTGATTCGGACCCCATGACCGAGAGCCAAAATCCCGCCCCCACCGAATATGGCGCCGACAGCATCAAGGTGCTCAAGGGCCTCGACGCCGTGCGCAAGCGCCCCGGCATGTATATCGGGGACACGGATGACGGTTCAGGCCTCCACCACATGGTCTATGAAGTGGTCGACAACGCCATCGACGAGGCGCTGGCAGGCCATGCCGACCTTGTGACGGTGACGCTAAATCCCGATGGCTCGGTGTCGGTCAACGACAATGGCCGCGGCATCCCCACCGACATCCACAAGGAAGAAGGCGTTTCGGCAGCCGAGGTCATCATGACCCAGCTCCATGCCGGCGGTAAGTTCGACCAGAATTCCTATAAGGTCTCCGGCGGCCTCCATGGCGTGGGCGTCTCGGTCGTCAACGCCCTCAGCCAATGGCTCAAGCTCAACATCCGCCGCGGCGGCAAGATTTTCGAGATGAGCTTCTCGCATGGCGATGCCGATGCACCGCTTAAGGAAATCGGCAGCTATGTCGAGGACAAGAAGCCCGGCACCTATGAAGGCCGCAGCGGCTCCGAGATCACCTTCTTCCCTTCGGCCGAAACCTTCACCATGGTGGAGTTCGACTTCAAGACGCTTGAGCATCGCCTGCGCGAGCTCGCTTTCCTCAATTCCGGCGTCCGCATCCTCCTCAATGACCTGCGTCATCCCGAGCCGGTGCATGTCGAGCTTTTCTATGAGGGCGGCCTCGAAGCCTTCGTCAACTACCTCGACAAGTCCAAGGCGCCGGTGGTCGAGCGTCCGATCACCATGATCTCGGAAAAGGACGGCATCACCGTCGAGGTGGCGCTGCAGTGGAACGACAGCTACCACGAAAACGTCCTTTGCTTCACCAACAACATCCCGCAGCGCGATGGGGGCACGCATCTCGCCGGCCTCCGCGGCGCACTGACGCGCCAGGTCGTGGGCTATGCCAATTCTTCCGGCATTGCGAAAAAGGAAAAGGTCGAGCTCACCGGCGACGACACGCGCGAAGGCCTCACCTGCGTACTGTCGGTCAAGGTGCCGGATCCCAAATTCTCCTCGCAAACCAAGGACAAGCTGGTTTCCTCCGAAGTGCGCCCCGTGGTCGAAAACATCGTCAACGAGAAGCTCGGCCAGTGGTTTGAAGAGCATCCCAACGAAGCCAAGACCATCGTCGGCAAGGTGGCGGAAGCCGCCGCGGCCCGTGAAGCCGCGCGCAAGGCGCGTGAGCTCACCCGCCGCAAGGGGGCGCTCGAGATCTCGTCCCTCCCAGGCAAGCTTGCCGATTGCCAGGAACGCGACCCAGCCAAGTCCGAAATCTTCATCGTCGAGGGCGACTCTGCCGGTGGCTCCGCCAAGCAGGGCCGCGACCGCTCCAACCAGGCCGTTCTGCCGCTGCGCGGCAAGATCCTCAATGTGGAACGCGCCCGCTTTGATCGCATGATCTCGTCCGACCAGGTCGGCACGCTGATTACCGCGCTCGGCACCGGCATCGGTCGCGAAGAGTTCAACCCGGACAAGCTGCGCTACCACAAGATCATCATCATGACGGACGCCGATGTCGACGGCGCCCATATCCGCACGCTGCTGCTCACCTTCTTCTACCGGCAGACACGCGAGTTGATCGAGCGGGGCCACATCTACATCGCTCAGCCGCCGCTCTATAAAGCTACGCGCGGCCGCTCCGAACAGTATCTCAAGGACGAAGATGCACTCACCGACTATCTGATCGATGCCGGGCTCGAGGATGCCGTCTTCACCACGCGCGACGGCCACCAGCTGGCCGGACACGATCTTCGAGCCGTGCTGCAGCAGGCGCGAGGCATTGTCGCCGCCATCGACAATCTCAACACGCGCTACAATCGCAACCTCGTCGAACAGGCTGCCATCGTCGGCGGGCTCGATCCGGATGGCCTTGCCGATGCCGAGCGCATGGGCGAAGTGCTGACACGCGTCGGCAACCGACTCGACCGCATTTCCGACGAATGGGAACGCGGCTGGACCGGCGAAATCACCGATGCCGACGAACTGGCCTTTTCGCGCACGGTCCGCGGTGTGGCCGAGCGGCACCTGCTCGACAAGGGCCTGTTGCAGAGCGCCGATGCGCGCAAGCTGCGCCAGCTGGCCGACCGGCTCGACGAAATCTATGGCGGCGTGCCGACCCTCACGCGCAAGGGCGACACGACGCCGGTTTTCGGACCAACGAGCCTTTTCAAGGCCGTGACCGATGCCGGACGCAAGGGCGTCTCGCTGCAGCGCTACAAGGGCCTCGGTGAAATGAACGCCGAGCAGCTCTGGGAAACAACGCTCGACCCCAATGCGCGCACTCTTTTGCGTGTCGAGATGGGCCAGACCGACGAAGCCGACCAGATCTTTACCGCTCTGATGGGTGACCTCGTCGAGCCGCGCCGTGACTTCATCCAGGACAACGCGCTCAACGTCTCCAATCTGGACGTCTAGCCCCGCCAAGCGGCGATCACGCCGGGTTGTGATCGCCGCTTCGGAACAGCGCAAAGCCTTCCTCGTTAGCTTAAGCCGGTCCTGGCGTACCAACGAAGGAGAATGTCTTGGCCAACGAACCGATCAACATCTTTACCCAGGATAATGGCGGCAGTGGCCGTCCCGTGATCCTGATCCATGGCTGGCCGCTTTCGGGCGAAGCATGGAAGCCGCAGATCGCGGCACTGAGCGAAGCGGGCTATCGCGTTATAGCCTATGATCGCCGTGGCTTCGGCCGCTCCGACAAGCCCGCTGACGGCTATGACTACGATACCCTTGCAGCTGACCTCGCCGGCCTGATCGACAGCCGCAACCTTTCCGACGTGACGCTGGTCGGCTTTTCCATGGGTGGCGGCGAAGTGGCGCGCTATGTCGCCAACTATGGCGAAGACAAGCTTCATTCCGTCGTCTTCGCAGCCGCCGTGCCGCCCTACCTAATGCAGGGCCCGGACAATCCGGACGGGCCGCTGACCAAGGAAAAAGCCAAGGAAATGGAAGACGGTCTCAAGGCCGATCGCGCCACGTTCTTTGATGGCTTTACCAAGGACTTCTTCTCCGCCAAGGGCGAACTCAAGGTCACCGAGGCGCAGCGCCAGGAAGCCATCGCCCTCTGCCAGCAGTCGGACCAGACCGCGGCTTTGGGCGCCATGAAGGCCTTCGGCACTACCGATTTCCGCGAGGATCTCAAGAAGATCACGGTGCCCACCCTGATCATCCATGGCGACAGTGACGGCATCGTGCCGCTGGAGGGCTCGGGGCAACGGACCCATGAGGCTATCCCAGGCAGCAAGCTGGTCGTCGTCGAAGGCGCGCCGCATGGCTTTAATGTCAGCCACGCCGACCGCTTCAACAGCGAACTGATCGCTTTCCTCAAGCAGTAGAAGACGCAACGAAGTCCCCGCCGAGGCGGGGACTTTCTCGTTAGTGCTCGAGCTTTTTTCGACCGCCTGGCGCGAATTGCCTTCGGACTTTACCGCGTCCTTGACCTCTTGCTTGCTTGCCCCGGTCTTTTCCGCCTCATAGCGGACTTCATGGTCCTGTCCGCCGGCAACCTTTGCCCGATCCTGGGCGCGACCGCGCGCCGTATGCGTTGACGTTGTCATCGTAGAACTCCTTTCGGCTTTTCATCGCATTGCTAACGCCTGGCGGATTCCGCGGGTTCAATCGGTCTGTTGTTCACCGGGCGATGCAAGTGTGTTCACTTGTTGGCTTGGTCACGAACGCCTAGTTAGAGCGGGCCGCAATCGAGCGGCGCAGCAGCGAGGCACGGCATGAAGAAGATCGGCTTTTTGAGCTTTGGACACTGGAGCCCCTCGCCCCAGTCCGGCACGCGCTCGGCCGGTGATGCCCTGCTGCAGTCGATCGACCTTGCGGTTGCCGCAGAAGAACTGGGTGCCGATGGCGCCTATTTCCGCGTGCACCATTTTGCCCGCCAGCTTGCCTCGCCGTTCCCGCTTCTCGCGGCCGCAGGCGCCAAGACCAAGTCGATCGAGCTCGGTACGGCGGTCATCGACATGCGCTACGAGAACCCGCTCTATATGGCCGAAGATGCCGGCGCCGCCGACCTGATCGCCGGTGGCCGCCTGCAACTGGGCATTTCCCGCGGCTCGCCCGAGCAGGTCATCGATGGCTGGCGCTATTTCGGCTTTGCCCCTGAAGAGGGCAGGACCGACCAGGACATGGCGCGCCAACATGCCGAAGTTTTCCTCGAAGTCATCAAGGGTAATGGCTTTGCCCAGCCCAACCCGCGGCCCATGTTCCCCAACCCGCCCGGCATGCTGCGGCTCGAGCCCCATGCGCCGGGCCTTCGCGACCGTATCTGGTGGGGGCAGCGAGCGACGCCACGGCCATCTGGGCTGCCAAGATGGGCATGCACCTGCAGTCCTCGACCCTGAAATTCGATGAATCAGGCAAGCCGTTTCACATCCAGCAGGCTGAACAGATCCGGGCCTATCGCGCCGCCTGGAAGGACGCCGGCCACGCCCACGAACCGCGCGTTTCGGTCAGCCGCTCGATCTTTGCCCTCGTTTCCGACGAGGACCGGATGTATTTCGGCTCCGGCCGCCCGGAAGAAGATCAATTCGGCTATATCGAGCCTGAAAAGCGCGCCGTCTTCGGCCGCGGCTATACCGCCGAGCCAGACAAGCTCATCGAGGAACTCCGCAAGGACGAAGCCATCGCTGAAGCCGACACGCTCCTGCTGACCGTCCCCAACCAGCTGGGCGTCGACTACAACGCCCATGTCATCGAGAACATTCTCAAGCATGTGGCCCCCGCACTGGGCTGGCGATAAAGCTTGACGGCGTTTGGCCATGTGCTGACATAGTGCATGGCCAAGCATTTGCGTGACAGCCGCGAAATCATCCGCCGCTTGGAGCGGGAGGGCTTCGCGCTTGTATCCGTGCGTGGCTCACACCATAAATATCGGGATAAGCTAAGTGGCCGTGTGGTGATCCTGCCCCATCCGCGCAGAGACATTCCAATCGGCACTGTGAAGTCCATATATCAGCAGGCAGGGTGGGACGATGGCTCGACTTGATACCCATTATTTGGGGCTGATTCACAAGGACGAGGGTTCCGGATACGGCGTATCGTTCCCGGACGTGCCCGGAGTGATTGCTGTCGCCGATAGTCTCGACGAGGCGATCTCCGAGGCCGCGGCCGCTCTCGATTTTGCTTTCGAAGACTGGTCTGGGGCCCTGCCAACACCGCGCACGCTTGACCAATTGCGCAACGATCCGCAGTTCCTCTCCCGCTCGGAAGATGCGGTGGTCGCCGCGATCAGGCCGTCGCCCAGCTACTATGCGGCGGCGGAGTAGCTAGGGCAGCGCAAACCCCGATCCCCCGCACCCATTCGCCTGCCAATATCGGTCAACCGGGGTAAAGCCGCCCGTTGCCAAAAACTCCACGCGCGCCGCAAAGGCCATGGCGCGACATTCGTTCGGGCCGGCAACCACATGCACCATCTCGTGCAAAATGGTCAGCGTGCGCAGTTCCAGCGTGCCACCGTTGATAAATTGCGGGCAGAGGCTGAGGGTAATGGCGCCGTTTTGCGGCGGCGAGGTCACGAAGGCAGCAAAGCGCGCGCAATCGCCGCCGTCGCCGCTGCGCCGGACATCGACGGCAAGACTTTGCCCCCAGTGCCGCGAGGTAAAGCTGCCCGAGGTCAAAGCGTCGCGGTAAGCGCCAACGTCGACGCCAAACTCGTCTTTAGCCATTTGCGGGGACGCCGCTGCAAGATAGGACGCGGCAGCGTTGAGCGCGTCGTCGATGACGTCCGCGCGAGCCGGGGTCAGGGATATCAGGAAGGCGACGAGGAGCAGGACAAAGCGCATGGCTCTTCTTCGCCTTGCAAATGCGACCCAAGCAAGGCGCCAAGCCCTCTGTTGCAGGGCGGTCACAACCGCATCAGCGCCGCAAAATCCCTCATAAACCGGCCACAATCATCCCGGAGAAGCGTCCCATGAGCTGCTGGATGCGGCGGGAGAAGCGACAGCTGAACTGGCGCGAAACAGTCCCCGAGCAAAAAGCCATCTGTTTGCCTCAGGGGCGAACAGGATTATGAAGCAGCGTTCCCGTTTCTCGACAGGTTTGCCCCAATGGATTTCCGCATTTCGGCCGATGACCGCGTAGGTAGACCAGCCGCCCGCCAGGCCAAGCCGCAAACACGCGCCAAGGCCAAGGGTGAACGCGTCGAGCCAACCATCGGTTCGTCGGCCATGGGTCATTCGGTCGGTTTTTCGGTCGATGATCGCGTCGGCACCGCTGGCAAGGGTGGCGGCGGGGGCAAGCCGCCCAAGGGCAAGGGCAGGCCACCGCGTCGCGGCCGGGCCGAAACGGCACGTCCGCGCAAGAAGAAGCGCGGCGGCGGTTTCCTTATGGGTGTGCTCTGGTGGGGCTTTGTCGCCTGCCTCTGGGCCGGCCTCGCCGTGATCGGCGTCATCGTTTACTACGGCGCGCAGCTTCCGGCTTCCAACACCTGGGCCATTCCCGAGCGTCCGCCCAATATCCGCATTCTCGCCGCTGACGGTAGCTTGCTTTCCAACCGCGGGCAGACCGGCGGCGAAGCCGTGACCTTCCGCGAACTGCCGCACTTCGTGCCCGCCGCCTTTATCGCTTCGGAAGACCGACGCTTCATGAGCCATTTCGGCGTCGACCCGATCGGTCTTCTGGCCGTGGCCGTGGAATCGGTGCAGGCGCGAGAAGTGACGCGCGGCGCCTCGACGCTGACGCAGCAGGTCGCCAAGAACCTCTTCCTCACCCCCGACCAGACCCTGGGCCGCAAGGTGCAGGAAGCCATCCTTGCCGTCTGGCTCGAGCAGAATTTCACCAAGGAAGAAATTCTCGAACTCTATATGAACCGCGTTTATTTCGGTTCGGGCGCCACCGGCATCGAAGCGGCGGCGCAGACCTATTTCGGCGTTTCCGCCCGCAACCTGTCGCTGGGCCAGGCCGCCATGCTGGTCGGCATCCTGCCAGCTCCATCTGCCTATAACCCCAAGGCCAATCCCGAGCGTGCCAAGGAACGCCAGCGCATCGTGCTCAATGCCATGGCGCAGGAAGGCTATATCACTCGCGAGGAAGCCGACGCCGCCCGCATCGATCCCGATCAGGAAGTGCGCACCGTCATCGCCGGCTCGGAATCCTACGTGGCCGACTGGGTCGAGTCGCTGATGACCTCCTATATCGGGGAAATAGGCTCGGACGTGATCGTCCAGACCACGATCGACTACAAGCTGCAAAAGGACGCCGAGTTCATCGTCCGCGAAGCGGTTGCCACCGAAGGCCCCAAGCGCGGCTTCACGCAGGGCGCGCTCGTGTCGATGGACGTCAATGGCACCGTGCGTGCCATGGTGGGCGGCGTCGATTACCAGGCCAGCCAGTATAACCGCGCCGTCACCGCCAAGCGCCAGCCGGGCTCGACCTTCAAGCCCTTCGTCTACATGGCCGCGATGGAAAAGGGCTATACGCCCGATACCTTGGCCGAGGATGCGCAGTTCGAATACAATGGTTGGAGCCCGCGCAATGCCAATGGCAAATATGCCGGCACGGTGACGCTGCGCCAGGGCCTTGCCTATTCGCTCAACACCATTGCCGGGCGCCTCGCCATCGACGTCACCCCGGAAAAGGTGATCGAAGTGGCCATGCGCATGGGCATTTCCTCCTCGCTGACGCCGGTGCCGTCGATCGCGCTCGGCACGCAGGAAGTAAACCTTCTCGAGCTCACCTCCGCCTATGCGCCCTTTGCCAATGGCGGCATGGGGGTCATCCCCAATGTCATCACCAAGATCACCGACGTCGAAGGCAAGGTGCTCTATGAAAGCTCCGATGCCGGCCCCGGACGCGTCATCGATCCCAACATCCTTGCCGAAATGAACGACATGCTGGAGACCGCCGTCGAAGTCGGTACCGGCAAGGGCGCCCCCGAATAGGCGCCTGGGAGATGGGCGGCAAGACCGGCACGTCGCAGGAATCGCGCGACGCCCTTTTCGTCGGCTATACCTCGGCCATGGTCACCGGCGTCTGGCTCGGCAATGACGACAACAAGGGCACTTCGCTTTCGGGCGGCAACGTCCCGGCGGCGATCTGGTCGGACTTCATGACCAAGGCCCTGGCCGGTCGCGAACCGACGCCGATCCCCGGCGGGTCCTATTCCGGCCAGCTCGTGGCCCAGCAGATGGTCGACCCGGCAACGGGCCTGCCCATCATCGACCCCGCCACCGGTCAGCCGCAGGTGCAATATGTCGATGGCGGTACCGGCCAGCCGGTGCAGACGCAGATCGATCCGGCCACCGGCCAGGTCGTGGCCATCGATCCGGCTACGGGTCTGCCCATGCAGGGCATGCAGCCGCTGCAGAGTGCCGCCGCACCGGTGCAGACCCAGCAGATCGACCCCGCCACTGGCCTGCCGGTCCAGCAGATCGATCCGCAGACCGGCATGCCGCTCGATACGTCTGGCCAGACGCAGCAGGTGACCTATGACGCCAATGGCCAGGCCATCGATCCGGTCACCGGCTTCCCACTGCAGGCGCCGACCACGGCAACGCCAATCGACCCGGATACCGGCCTGCCGATGACGCTGGTCACCGATCCGGCAACCGGCCAGCAGGTCTGGGTGCCGAGCGCGCCAGCGCAGCAGGGCTTCCAGCAGGCCCAGCCACAGCAGTTCGCGCCGCCCGCCGAGGTGCAGCAGCAGCAGCCGCAAGTGGTCTACGACGCGCCGCAACAGCAGCGAACGCTGATGGACATGATCTTCGGCAACTAAAACAAAGCCCCGGACACCGATCCGGGGCTTTTCGTTTCAACCGTCGCTGCCGGGCGCCTGCCAGTTCATCAGCTCGCGTCCATGCGCCTTGAGCCAGGCCCGGCCGCGTTCCATGTCCGGCAGGGTCCGGGTGACCGTCGCCCAGAAGGCGGCCGAGTGGTTCATCTCGACGAGATGGGCCACTTCATGCGCCGCCACATAATCGAGCACATGCGGCGGCGCGAGGATCAGCCGCCAATTGTAGTTGATGTTGCCGGTCGATGAGCACGACCCCCAGCGGCTCGACTGGCTGCGCAACCGCACCTGCCTCACCTCGACACCGAGCCGGTCGGCATGGATCTGGCTCTGCCGCACGAGGTCGTCCAGCGCTTGGCGCTTCAGCCAATCGTAAAGCCGCCGCGGCTGGTGTTCGGATGCGCCGGGCACGCGGATGTCGCCATCGACCACCTCTACCCGCCCACGCAAGGCGCCGGTGGACACGACTTGATGCGGCACGCCGCGCAGCGGCAGCTCGATCCCCGCTCCTAACCGCCGCGCCCCGACCGTCCGCGGCAGCCGCGCCGCCAGCCAGTGGCGGTGACGCTGGAGAAACGCCTCGGCATCGGTCCAGCGCGCCTTTTCCGGAACGGTCAGCAACGGCCCGGTCGCGGGAATGGAGAGCCGAAAGCTCTTGGCGCGCTTGCTGGTGCGCACCGCAACGGCCGTCGAAACCCCATCGAGGTCAAGATGCGTCACCGAAGGCGGCGCGCTGCGCTGGCGGAGAAAGGAGAACATTGGCGACCGAAGAATCGTAGACGAGGAGTGTAGCGCAGGTACGATAACCTGTGGGCGTAGAGTTTGCGGCATCGAGCATATGCGCCGGCCGAACTCCTCCCCCTCCTCAAGGGGGAGGGGGTGGGGGTGGTTTGGTACACCCCACAAAAAAGCGCCCCTTGCGGGGCGCCAGTCGTCGTCAGGGAAGGAGGTCGTCTGAGGCCAACGGGGCTTAGCCGTTGTTGTTGCCCCAGTTATCTTGTGAGGTGTTGCTGTTGCCATAGCCCTGGCGGCTGCCGCGGCGGTCGTTCATGAAGCGATCGAATTCCTCGCGATCCTTGGCCTTGTTGAGGTTCGCCATATATTCGTGGAAGGCGTCGATCTCGGCGTCGAGGCGGGCACGTTCTTCTTCGAGGCGCTTCAGCTGTTCGGCGCGATATTCGTCAAAGGCGGCATTGCCCGAAGAGGTGGCAAAGTTCGGACGGCCAAAGCCGGTATTCTTGGTGTTGCTGCGCACGAAAGAGCATCCCTTGTTCCAGTAGCGTTGAGCCTGCTCGGCCGAGCCGCCGAACTTTTCACCCCAAAGAATGTAGCCCAGCACCGCCAGGCCCAGCGGCCAGAAGACGATGAAGCCGATAACCATGAGGGTAATGGTCAGGGGAGACCATTGCGGTTTAATCAGTGCAGTGTTCATATCGTTCAAACTCCCAGTCACGATGGTCCTAACGTGGTCCCGCAAGAGTCGGGATCAAGAATGTGCCTGTCGTTTTTTTGAACTTGAATTTTTGGCCGCGCGTCCCATGAGCCCCCGATGACCGAGCAAACCGCCATATCCGCGCTGTTCCCGACTGGCTGGCGGCCGATGCGGCTCCAAACCCTGGTCGTGCTGCGCTGGCTGGCCGTCGCGGGGCAAACCATCGGCGTCCTGTTCGTCACCTGGGGCCTCGGCTTCCCGCTGCCGCTCCTGCCCTGCCTGATCCTGATCGGGCTCTCCGCCGCCCTCAATATCGGCCTCGTCCTGCGCTATGGCGCTCATTTCCGCCTGTCGTCGCGTGTCGCAGCGCTGCAGCTGGTGTTCGACCTGTTCCAGCTCGGCGGGCTTCTGGCGCTGACCGGTGGCCTCGAAAACCCCTTTGCGCTTCTGCTCCTGGCGCCGGTTTCGGTTTCAGCCACCACCCTGCCCTCGCGCCAGACCTGGGTGATTGCCGGCGTCGCCGCCGTTATCGCCACCATCATTTCGGTGGTGCACCTGCCCCTGCCCTGGGATCCGGTGCAGACCATCACCTTCAACCGCATCTATGTGATCGGCATCTGGGTCTCGATCATCTGCGGCGTGGTCTTTGTGTCCGCCTACACCAATCGCGTCGCCCATGATGCGCGCCAGATCGCCGATGCCTTGGCCGCTACCGAACTTGCCCTTTCCCGCCGCGAGCAATTGTCGGCGCTCGATGGCCTTGCCGCCGCGGCCGCGCATGAACTGGGCACGCCGCTTTCCACCATCGCCCTTGCCGCCAAGGAAATGCGCGCCGAAGTGGAAAGCGGCAGCCAGCTCGCCGAAGACGTCGAGCTCATCATCGCCCAGTCGGCGCGCTGCCGGGCGATCCTTGCAAAGCTGCGTAACCTCGGCAGCGAACCGGCCGATCTTTTTGCCCAGGCGCCGCTCACCGACATCCTCGACGAGGTCGCCGCCCCCATGAAGGGCGCGGCAAGGTCATCCTTTTTTATTCCGAAAACGCCACCGGCCCCGATCCGATCTTCCCGCGCAGCGTCGGGCTGCTCTACGGGCTCGGCAATCTCATCGAAAATGCCAGCGACTACGCGCGGCAAACAGTGCGCATCGAAAGCGCGTGGGACCCGGCCTCGATCACCGTCCGCATCACCGATGACGGTCCCGGCTTTGCTCCCGAGCTGATCGCCCGGCTGGGCGAGCCTTATCTGACCAGCCGGCCGCGCGATCCTTCCGGCAGCGATGCGCACCAGCCAGGAGGTCTCGGCCTCGGCATTTTCATCGCCAAGACGCTTCTCGAGCGGACCGGCGCGCGCCTAACCTTCGACAATGCCGATGGCGCCCAGCATGCGCGGGTCAGTATTCGCTGGCAGCGCCAAGATTTGACAGATCGTTCACCCAGCTGAGTTTTGACGAAAGCCCCCAGAGCGCCTATGTGAGAGGCATGGAAACGATCGAACAACTTTTGGCGGGCGATCCGAGCCTTCTGCTCGTCGACGACGACGCCGCCTTCCTCCAGCGCCTCGAACGCGCCATGGCCCGTCGCGGCTTTGACGTGCGCATCGCCGGCAGCGTCGCCGATGGCCTCGCCGCGGTCGCCGAAAAGCCCCCGCCTTCGCCGTGGTCGACCTCCGCCTCGAAGACGGCAATGGACTCGACGTCGTCTCGGCCCTGCATCAGAAGCGCGCCGACGCGCGCGCCGTGGTGCTGACCGGCTATGGCAATATCGCCACCGCCGTCACCGCGGTGAAGCTTGGGGCCATGGATTATCTCAGCAAGCCCGCCGACGCCGACGACGTCATCAACGCCCTCCTCGCGACCGGCGAAGACAAGCCCGAGCCGCCTGAAAACCCGATGTCCGCCGACCGGGTGCGCTGGGAACACATTCAGCGCGTCTATGAACTGTGCGACCGCAACGTCTCGGAAACCGCAAGGCGATTGAACATGCACCGGCGGACCTTGCAGCGGATTTTGGCGAAGCGCGCCCCACGATAGAGGCACGCTGAGCCTTCGGCTCCTTCACCTCCCTCCCCTCGATGGGGAGGGTAGCTGCGCTAGGTTGGCAGAACCGTAGCAAAGCTGGGTGGGGTGGGGTGGGGTCACGAGCGCTGCGCCCAGGGCTACACCCCACCCAGCTACGCTAGGACCTATCGGTCCAAGCTGCGCTACCCTCCCCCTCAAGGGGAGGGAGATCCCGGGTCCATAACCTCGTTTTGCGCAACCTAACACCAGCCGAACTCCTCCCCCTTCTTCAGGGGAGGCCGGGTGGGGGCCTACCTATTCCCCACATCAAAAATCGTCTGAAACCCACCATAAATCATACGTGCTCCATCGAAGGGCATCTGCATGTTGGCCATGCCAGGATCGTTCATCATCTTTTCGCTGGCGGCATCACACGTCGCCTTGTCGGGATATTCCACCCAGGAAAAGACGATCACCTCGTCGTCCTTGGCCAGCACCGAGCGCTGGAAGTCGGTGAGTTCGCCCTTGGGAACGTCTTCACCCCAGTTCTCGACGCAGCGCGTTGCTCCCCATTTGAGGAAGTATTCGGAGGCTTCCTTAGCGTGGGCCATATAGGCCTCCTTGTTGGCGGCGGGCACGGCGGCGATAAAACCTTGGACATAGGTCATGCTGGTCTCCTGTTGCTCGGTTCACCCTTGAGACGAACAAGAAGAGCCTACTCCGACACCCGCCCTCGAGAAAGTCAGGCCTCCGCCGCTTCGAGCGCGCGCACACGGGCCGCCAGCTCCTGCACTGCCGCAACCAGCGGGGCAATGAACTGATCATAGCGCAGCGCCTGGAGGCTATCGACATCTTCCTTGTCGCTCAGCACATGGCCGCCAAAATCGCGCACGCCGCAGCGCGTCACCGCCGCGGCGACCTCCTGGGCCAGAAAACCGTAATGGGTGCGGCCGTCATCTTCCTGCCAGTGAAAGCGCACCGGCTCCAGCGCTTCGATAAAGGCCAGACCCAGATCGGTAGGCGCGATCGCGGTCTTGCTGCGCCGATCCGAGGTCTGGATCGTGCCCGTGGCCGACCATACGGCGGACCAACGCGCGCTGCTGCTGCCCAGGCTCTGGACGTTGTCGCTGGCCGGGCGCAACACGCCGCCGATGCTGACGGCGCCGGAAACGGCATCGACGCTGATCGCATCGGTCCAGTTCGCGCCATCGGCGCTGACCTTGATGCGCCATTGATTGTCGCCCATCAGCCCCATCTCGGCCCGTCCGGACCAGTTGGACTGAAAAAGGAGGCTCGCCGTATCGGAAGCAGAAGCCTTGTTGAGCTTGAGCTGGTGGCTCGCCCCTGCATGCGTCAGAAGCGTTGCTTCCGAGGCCACAGCCAGCCGGTTCGTGGTGTCGGCGCTGGTGTTGACGCCTAGTTTTGGCAGCCCGCTGCCGATGGCGGCCACGGCGGTCCAAGCCGTGCCCGAATAAACCAGCAAAGCTTTCTTCTCGCGATCATAGACCTGCCAGCCCTCGGCCGGATCAAAGAATGTCCAGGCACCGGACTGGAAGGCCGCGATCTCGTCACCGTGTCCGGCCCAGGCGCCACTCGCACCGTCGGGCACGATATAGCTCTCGCCCGGCAATGGTGTCGCCGGCGGCGTTGTCTCGAGGCAGCTCTCGACGATCGGCTGCACCAAGGCATCGAGGCGCTGCAAGGCGTCGTTGTGGGTGATGTGCTTGAGAGCCTGCCCCGCCATGATGAAGGGCAGGTCGAGGCGTGCTGTATTGTCCATGATGCGCTCCGGTTTTCGCTGGAGCGCAGTTTGGCGCCGCCTCATCCCGCGGGGATAAGCGGTGTAGATCAGGCCGCTGCCGGTGCCCGTAATTGGGTTCGGATGAAAGCGGCGACAAAGCAAAGGCTCATCAGCAAGACGATGGTGGGCGCCGGGGCGCTGTCGAGGAAAAAGCTGAGATAAACCCCGACGAGACTGCACACCACCGACACAGCGATGGCCAGCCACAGCATGACGCCAAAGCGCTTGGTGAGCAGAAAGGCAATGGCACCGGGGGCGATCAGCAGGGCGATCACCAGCACGATTCCCACTGCCTGCAGCGCACCCACCACGGCCAGCGAGATCATCGCCAGGAGCCCGTAATGCAGGAGCTGCGTCGGCAGGCCTATGGCGCCGGCCTGCTGCGGATCGAAGATGAAGAGCATGAGGTCGCGCCACTTGGCGCCGAGCAGGACCACCACCACGAGAGCAATGATGCCGGCCGTGATCAGGTCCGAGGCACCGACGCCCAGCATGTTGCCGAACAGAATATGGTCAAGATGCACATCGGTTTCGATGGCGGTGTAGAGGACGATGCCGAGGCCGAAGAGCCCGGCAAAGACCACACCCATCACCGTATCTTCCTTGATGCGGCTGTTCTCCTTGAGGAACCCGACCGAAAGCGCGCAGACCATGCCGGCGACGAAGGCGCCGATGCCGAGCGGCAGGCCGACGATATAGGCCAGCACCACGCCGGGCAGCACGGCATGGGAGATGGCGTCGCCCATCAGCGACCAGCCCTTGAGCACGAGGAAGCAGGACAACATCGCCGTCGGCACCGCCACCAGCACGGCAATGATCATGGCCTGCACCATGAAGGGGAAGCTGAAGGGCCAGAGCGCCATCTCATACCACGGGATCATGCTGCTTCCTTTCGGACGCGGCGCCGGGCGGCGAGCATGCCGTGCTTGGGGGCAAAGACGAAGGCTGCAAGGAAAACCAGCGTCTGCAGCAGGACGATGATCCCGCCTGTTGCGCCATCGAGGAAATAGCTCGCATAAGCGCCGACAAAGGATGTCGCAGTGCCGACAAAGACGGCGATAACGATCACTCGTGAGAAGCGGTCGGCCAGAAGATAAGCGGTCGCGCCCGGCGTGATCACCATGGCGATGACGAGGAACGCCCCCACCGTCTGCATCGCCGCAACCGTCGCGGCGCTGAGGAGGGTGAAGAAGATGATCCGCAACAGCTGGGTCCGAATGCCGATGGAGCGGGCATGGCTTTCATCGAAAAACGTGACCATGAGGTCCTTCCAGATCAAGGCCATGACCCCAAGCGTCACCACGGAAATGATCACCAGCTGGATGGTTTCGCTGGGCGTGATGGCCAGGATGTTCCCCAGCACGATCGACTGCACATCCACCGGCGTCGGCGAAATCGAGACCATGAAGAGCCCCAGCCCGAAAAAGCCGGTAAAGATCAGCCCGATCACCGCGTCTTCCTTGAGCTTGGTGCGCTGGCTCAGAAACAACATCGCCGCTGCCGCCATGCCGCCGGACAAAAATGCGCCGATCGAAAACGGCAGGCCCAGCATATAGGCGCCGGCAACGCCCGGCACGATCGAGTGGCTCAAGGCATCGCCGATCAGCGACCAACCCTTGAGCATGAGATATGCCGAAAGGAAGGCGCAGATGGCGCCCACCAGGGCCGAAACCCACATGGCATTGACCATGTAGTGGTAGCCGAAGGGCTCGATCAGGGTGTCGATCATGGCGCGTCCGGTCGCCGGTTCTGCTGCGCCTCGTGGCCCTTTTCGCCGTAGAACACCAGTGGCCGCTCGTCGTCGGTCAAGACCGACAGGTGCCGCGGATCGTCATCGTCGTGAAGGCCCGGCCCCGACAGGACGAAATGGCGCAAGACGCCACCAAAGGCCTGTTCGAGCTTTTCGCGGGTGAACACATCTTCCGTTGGCCCGTAGGCCAGCACCGTGCCCTTGACCAAGACTGTGCGGTCACAGAACTCGGGCACCGAGCCCAAATTATGGGTCGATACAAGGATCACCTTGCCCTCGTCGCGCAGGTCGCGCAGCAGGGCGATGATGGCGTCCTCAGTCTGCACATCGACGCCGGTAAACGGCTCGTCGAGCAAAATAACCTCACCCTCCTGCGCCAGCGCCCGCGCCAAAAACACGCGCTTTTTCTGCCCGCCCGAAAGCTCGCCGATCTGGCGCTTGGCAAAGTCGGTCATGTTGACGCGCGCCAATGCCGACGCGACCTTTTCGCGATCGACCGGGCGCGGGATACGCAGCATGTTCATGTGGCCAAAGCGGCCCATCATCACCACGTCCTCGACCAGGACCGGAAAATTCCAGTCGACTTCCTCCGATTGCGGCACATAGGCGACAAGGTTCTTGCGCTGCGCCTTGCGGCCTTCCTCACCCAGAATGGTGATGCTGCCGTTGACCAGCGACACAAAGCCCATGATGGCCTTGAAGATCGTCGATTTGCCGGCCCCGTTGACGCCAACCAGCGCCGTGATCGAGCCGCGCGGCGAAGAAAATGTGGCGTGCTTGAGCGCCAGCGTGCCATTGCGATAGGCCACGGTGATGTCGTTGACGACAATGCCTTGGGTCATGACGTAAGGCCTTCGAGAATGGTCGAGGTGGTGACGCGCAAAAGGTCGAGATAGGTGGGCACCGGACCATCCGGCTCGGAGAGCGAATCCACATAGAGCACCCCGCCATAGGCAATGCCGGTTTCGCGCGCCACCTGCTCGGCCGGCCGGGACGAAATGGTGGATTCCGAAAAGATCACCGGTATCGCATTGGCCCGCACCGCATCGATCACCTCGCGCACCTGCCGCGGCGAGCCCTGCTGGTCCGAATTGATGGGCCAGAGGTAAAGCTCCTTAAGCTCGAAATCGCGCGCCAGATAAGCAAACGCCCCTTCCGACGTCAGCAGCCACCGCCGCTTCTCGGGGATCGCCGCCAGCGATGCACGGATCGGCTCGACCGTCGCGGTGATCGCTTCGGCATAAGCCGCAGCATTGGCGGAATAGATCGCCTCGTTTGCCGGATCGGCCGCGACAAACGCCTTGCGGATATTTTCGACATAGATCAGCGCGTCGGACGGCGACATCCAGGCATGCGGATTGGGCTTGCCTTCATAGGGCCCGGCCCCGATGCCGATCGGCGCGATGCCTTCAGTCAGGACCACGCTGGGGACATCGGGCAGGTTGTCGAGGAATTGGGCGAACCACTGCTCGAGATTGAGCCCGTTCCACAAAATAAGATCCGCATCCTGCGCCGCCACCAGATCACCCGGCGTCGGCTGGTAATTATGGATTTCGGCACCGGGCTTGGTGATCGACACCACATCGGCAGCATCACCCGCCACATTGCGCGCCATGTCGGCCAGAATGGTAAAACTCGTCACAGCCTTAAGGCGATCTTGAGCCTGGGTGGGAAGCGTCAGCGACACCAGCGCCAGCGCCAGAACATAGAGAAAGCGAACCACGTCACACTCCTGATTGCCCAAAAGCTAGTGCGACTGCAAATCATTTGCAAGTAGCGATCTGATCGGAAGTTGACGCGGCAAGCCCGAGGCGACACAACGGCACGGATAACAGGATGGTCCCTTGCCGCAGCTCGTCAGTCTTCTTGCCGCCTTGGCGCTGTTTGCCGGTCTCGTGCTCAGCACCCCGCTTCCGGAAGTGGCAAACATCATCGGCCTCGTGCTTATGGTGGTGGCGCTGATCGCGCTGTTCTTTGACCGCCGGGCACGAGAGATCGCCAGGCAACCGCATTTCCTCGCGATCTACGGCGCCGGCCTGCTGCTGCTCCTTGCGCTCATCCCCACCGCCACCAGCGCCGAGCATATCGCTGCCATCCTGATCCTCGCGCCGCTGTGGCTGGCCGGCCCCTATGCAGGACTGATTACCGGTGCGCCGCGACAACTCTTGTCGCCGCTTGGTATCGGCGTTCTGGCGCTGATCGGCACCACTGCGTCGACGCTGATCGCCGGCTACGATGTTTTCGTGCTGCAGATGCCGAGGGGCGGTTTTTCGGTCAATAACCCGATCCACCTCGCGGACCTTGCCGTATCTCTCGGCTTTCTGTCGCTGCTCGGCCTCTTCAGCCGCAGCCGCTGGCGCTTCATCGTGCTCTTGGGACCGGTTCTTGCGCTGGCGACCGTGCTGCTTTCGGCGTCGCGGGGGCCGCTCTTGGCCTTCTGCGTGCTCGCGGCAGTCAGCGTGGTTTTCTATGTCGCCGCAATTTGGCGACCCCGTAAGGCCATCGCACTTGGCCTCGGTCTTGCCTTTGCGTGCCTCGTCCTCGCCGCGCCCTTTGTCAGCGTCGATCTCAGCGGTCGAAAGTTCCAGCTGGCAGATATCGCGCAACAGGTCCTTACAGGCTCGACCGAAGACGGATCGACCAGCGAGCGCCTGTTCATGCTTCAAACCGCTTGGGGAGCCTTTCAGGCGTCACCAGTCTACGGTTTTGGCATGATCGACTACCCCTCCAAGGCCGCGCCCTTTGGCCCCTCTGACAATCCCTTCAGGCCTTCCCAGCATCTTCACAACGACATCGCGGATTTTGCCGTGATCGCAGGCTCGCTGGGCCTCCTGAGCTATGCCTTGATCATCCTCGCTCCCCTTATCGGCGGCCTGCGCACCCGACGCGCCGATGCACTGTTTATCGGCCTCATGGCCACCGCGGGCTATTTCACCATGGGGCTCACCAATGCCATGATAGGCATTCTGACCCAGACAATGCTGTTCGGACTGATGCTGGCGCTTATCGGCATGCTGTCGCACAAGGATCAGACGTGAACGCCATCCATATCGCTCTCACCTTTGACGACAACTTCTGGGCCCCGGCCTACGCGACGATGCGGTCGGTCTGTTTGTTCACTTTTCGCCGCCACGATCTTATATTTCACCTGTGCCACCGGACCCTGACCGATCAGCATCGCGAAGACCTCGCGGCAATTGCCGATGAGTTTCCCGTTGAACTGCGTTGGTACGATCTCGACCAGTCCGAAATGTTTCGCGACATCGCAAAGCGCATGCCCGAAAACAAACGGCTGTCGAACATCGTTTACGCCAGATTGATGCTGGACCGCCTCGTCGGACCAGAGGTGGAGCGCATCCTATATCTTGACTGCGACATGCTGGTGCGTGACAGGATCGAAGCGCTTTTCGACATCGACATGCAAGGCAATGCCATCGCTGCGGTCCGAGACACGATTGGCGCATTCATTACCGGTGGCCGTGATCTCAAAGGCAATCGTGATCTGTTTGATCCGGCCAATTATTATTTCAATGCAGGCATGGTGCTGATCGACACCGCCAAGTGGCGGGACGCCGACATCATCGGGCGGATGGAAGAGGCCTTTGCCAGTGGGGTCATGGCGCGCATCTACTACGACCAGGATTTGCTGAACCTGATCTTTCATGGCAAGTGGCTGAAACTTCCCTGGCGCTGGAACACGGTGGATGCAAGACACGCACATGAAGGATTGGACCCCGCAATCCTCCACTACACCGGCGAGAACAAGCCCTGGGGCGTATTTGCGGGTATGCGGCAGTCGGTAGCCTTTGCCAGGCTTTACCGACACGTGATGACCAACGAGCTGTTTTACCGTTTCGCGCGGCATCGCTGGAAGCGGTGGTGGCGCAAGACGCTGCGGCTTGGTCGCTAGACCGCCGCGGGATCAAGACCTTCCCGGATGCAAAGAGCGTCCAACACGCTGCCTGGTTCGGGAAGCGGCAGCCCCGCTCGCCCGCGGTCGGTCAGTTGGCTCCGCCAAAGGTGGATGCCCAGGGTTTCCGGCGTTATGGCAGCGTCGAGGCTCGAACCCTTCTTCATCAGCGCCGGAATGCCCTCATAGGGGACGGGATAAAAGGTCGTGGCCGGGAAGACCTTTTCGGTCAGCCCATGCGCTGCCACGTAGTGGGTCAGCGCCATCGGACCGGTTGCCCCATACTGCATGTGCTCGGGCGAGACGCGGTCTCCGAAGAGGCGGCGAATAGCAACTTCCCAGCGACGGAGCGGCGGGAGGTGCGGCTCGAACAGGGGCCGATGCGGGTGCTCGAAAATCGAAAGCAGGTCCTCGATAAGTGGAGCGTCCCTGGGGATGCGAAGAACGGCGCCGTTAACCGAGCCAGGCCGCTCCCAGGCCATCATGAAGTCTGACGAATTGTCGAAGGGGCGCAGGCAGTAGATGTCGAGATCGGCATAAATGCCGAGCCCGGCGCGCAGGGCCGCATAGCGGAAGTGGTCGGAAAAAACGCCGGGCGTGCCCTTGCCCTTGTAGAACACCAACCTGTCCTCGGGCAGCACCTGGCTGGCGTCGCGCCATTCGGCGCCGGCGGGGAGGTCGGCGATGGGTGCGTAGGAATAGACCGCCACATTGTGGCCGTGGCGGCGAAAGCTCTTGATCGACAAATGTTCGAGCCAGCTCAGCGGCCCGTGCCAGAAGCTGACGATGGTGGGCAGGGTCATGGCATCGATCTAGCAGGCCAAAGGCCGCGCGGGAAGCGCGGCCCGAGGGTCAGTTGGCAGCCGCACGGCGGCGGTATTCGGCAGCGATGATGATGACGATCACGGCAAAACCCGCGCCGATCCCCACCTGCAGCCAGTCGAACTTCTGCAGGAGATCGGTGAGGAAGAGACCGGAATTCCACGGCGCCGCGCCGTCGAAGACGCTTTCGAGATAGTCGAGCGACACCGGCACCTGCGAGCGATAGTTGAGAAAATTCCAGGTGCGAGTGGCAAAGGGATGCATGCCGCCCAGCGTCACCCATTCCAGTGCGGAGATTACCGTCGGCAGCAGAAAAGTCAGCGGGATGGCCCAGCGGCCGACCACCGAGCCAAGGGCGCCGACCAGCGCCATATAGGGCAGATACCAGAGGAGGGCGCAGACCAGGACGACGAGGAAGACCAGCGCCATCTGAAAGTATGTGGAGACGATGCTGCCCAGGAGCGCGCCGGTGCCCAAGCCACCCACCATGGTGGTGATATAGGCGACGGTGAACATCAGCAGGATGCTGAAGAGCGCAACGCCGAACACCGAGCCGGGCAGGATGGTCAGTGCCGCGGCAAGCTTGCTCAGCAAGACTTTTAGGTCGCTGACCGGCATGGATTTCCAGAACAGCATGGCATTGTTGCGCTTGTCGGCGGCAAAGCCATCGGCGCAGTAAAAGAACAGCACGAAGCCCAGATACAGCATCCAGCCGACGGCGAGACCCGCAAAGCCGGCCTCGAAAACCCAGGTCGGCACGACAGTCGCCAGCTGGCCGGTGAGGCGGGTGTCGAGCCGGTTGACGCTGAAGGCGAGAATGGTCAGCGCCAGGACTATGGCGACAAGGATCAGCGGGCCATAAAGAAACGGCCCCCGATGCTCGATGAATTCGCGGCGCACGAGGGCGATAAAGGCCTTCATCGAGCACTCTCCGGGTTGGCGGTCGGCCGCTGCATCAGCGCGACGAACAGGTCCGACATGGTGGGTGTCGAAACGCGGCCCAGGGGTTCGAGCGCGGTGCGATCGGCACCTTCATAGATAAAGACAGTCTGGCCGAAGCGCGTTTCCTCGTAGACGGGGTTGAGCGCGCGTGCCGCCTCGGCATCTTCGGGGCTGTTGATCACCAGCTGGCTGAATTTTTCGCTGACGGTTTCCATCTGCATGTGGAGGATCAGCGCGCCATCGCGGATGAACATGATGTCGGAAAGCATAAATTCGATCTCGTCCACCTGGTGGGTGGTGATGATCAGGGTCCGTTCCTCGGTCATGTAGTCTTCAAGGAGACGTCGATAGAAGCGCTTGCGGTAGGTGATATCAAGGCCGAGCGTCGGCTCGTCGAGCACCAGGAGCTTGGCATCGATGGCCATGACCACTGCCAGGTGCAGCTGCGCCAGCATGCCCTTGGAGAGGGTTTTGATCTTCATTTCCGGCTTGATGTCGGTGCCTTCAAGAAAGCTCCGCGCCTTGTCCGGGCTGAAGTTGGGGTGGATATTGGTCAGAAGCGCAAAGAGCTCGCGAACGCGCAGGAAGCGCGGCAGACTGGCCACGTCGGAGATGAAGGCGACGTTTTCCATAAGCTTGGCGCGCTGGGCGAAGGGATCCTCGCCGAGGACGCGAATGGTGCCTTCATAGCTCGTGAGGCCCAGCATGGCATTGAGCGTCGTGGTCTTGCCGGCGCCGTTATGGCCGATCAGCCCATAGATGCGCCCGGCCGGAATATCGAAATCGAGGCCATGGAGGATTTCCTTGCGGCCGAAATTCTTGCGCAGGCTGCGGGCCGAAACGATGGGTTCGACGTGTGACATGTCGGTCATTTGCGGTCTCCAGTAGCGGCCTTATCGATCAAGGTTTCCATGTCGAGCTCCAGCGCCCTTATCTGGGCGGCAATGCGCGGCCAGTCTTCGCGCAGGAATTTGTCCCGTTCATGCGCCAGAAGTGCCGGGCGCGCGCCGGTGGTAACGAACATTCCCAGACCCCTTCGTTTCTCGACAACGCCGATTTCGACCAAGGCCTCGAAAGCCTTGGTGACGGTTAACGGATTGACTGAAAGTTCTCCCGCAATCTGGCGAACGGAGGGGAGAGCATCCCCCTCGTTCACCTGGCCGCGGAGGATCATCTCGATCAGCCGTTGCCGGATCTGAACGAAGATCGGCTCCTTGGCGTGAAAATCATCCATAAAGCTTTGCCTCTAGTGTGCTATATACCTATCACACCAGAACAGCTCGTCAAGCACTGTGTTAGCCGACCAGCACAGCCTTGTGGCAGCGCACGCCATAGACGCGAATATCCGCTTCGCCGACGCCTAGCCCGAGGGTGGCGAGGGCGGCATTGATTGTCATGTCCAGCGTCGGTGCCAGCGGCATGATCAGGGCGCGAACGGCCTGCGCAATAACGGATGAAGGCGAAAGGCCAAGACCGAGCACATCGACCTCGATCGTCATGCCGGAAAGAAGCGATTGCGCCAAAGCCGTCGCCATGGTCTGGCTGCGCGCCGTCTTGACCGCGCCCTGCGTGATCTCTGCAGAGGTAAAGTCTAGCCGCAAGGGCGTGGTCTGCTTCGCCTCGATCTGAGCCGAGCCGGTGACCCGGAGCAGCAGCAGATCGATGAGGCGCACCGAGCCCACCGCTGGCGCCGTGCCGAAATTGCGGAAGACGCTATCGGCAAGCTCGCCCAGCGCCATCGTCGTGCCGCCGGGCAAGACTTCGATGCGGGCGGTGCCGGCACTGGTTTCCGTGGGGCAGGTTGCCGAGACGACGCGCGCTTCGGCCGAAGCGAGGTCGAGCCAGAGCGGCAGGTTCACAGCGGCACCCAGCAGCACCGGACCACCCAGGAGCTTGGCTCGCAACCGTAACCGCACTTGCGCCGTCCGCAAGACAGTGCCGACCGGGCCGATAGCGAACCATCCACTGCCCTGTGGTGGCTGGCCTATCGCAAGATCGAGCCCGAGACTGACGAGGCCGGGAACATTGGCGCCCAGGACCAGCGATGCCTGCCGATCGCCATCGGCAAGCGCTGCCGCCGCGGACAGCACTTCCATGGCGGAAAGCGATAGTCCCGCCATGGCGCCTTCGCTGCCGAGCGCGAGCTTGCCCAGGTCGCCCAGTGAAAACAGCTCCGCAAGCGGCACCTTGTTGCCGCGTCCCGCCAGCGTCAGATTTTGCAGCGCGGTTCGCGTCGACCCGGTCGTCAGCGTCGCGAGCGCCGCAGCAATCGTGCCGCTCCGTGCCTCGGCGGCCAGCACATCGTTGTAGCTCCCCGCGGTGACGTTGAGCTGGGTGGCAAGGGCATCGAGAAACGCAAAAGCATCGATGCGGGCAGCGGCGAGGGCATTGTAGTCCAGCACTGAAAGGTTGACCGTCGTGCCGGTGAGTTTGCTCAGAAGTGCATTGGCGATGCCACCATTGAGGCTCGCCAGCCGCGACCCCACCGAGAAGGAAACCTCCGGGGTGACGGCGGCGATGCCGCTAGCGCCAAGCGTTGGTGCGCCCAGAATCTGCGCCGAAAAATGCAGGGTGCCCTTGCGTTGCAGCACCACGCGCACAGCATTGGCCGGCAGCCTGCCCGGTTGGAAGCGGGCAGCGATGACGGGTTCTGTCGGGTCGTAATTGCCCGTCGTGACCGTCAACCCATCCCTGCTCCCCGGCACAAGAAGCCCCGCATCCGCAAGGCTCGCCTGCGCCCGCGCCTCGGCTCTCGACGTATCGGCGACGGCATAGATGGCAGCCAGATCGACGGCGGCCTGCAATTGCCGGCGCTCCCCGTAGAGCGAGGCCGTGTCGATCACCAGAACCGACATCGTCGCTGCCGCCGAAAAGCCCAGGGCAAAAAGGATCGCCATATTGCCCGAGCAATCCCGCAGGAAGTGCCGCAGCCTCATATCCCGCCCCGGCGGATGGTGGCGCCGTTGACGATTTGCGTGCTGGGCAGCGGCAACGGCGGATAAAGGTTCCAGATCGGCAGCTCCGTCGCGTCATAGCGCAGCCGCACCACATATTGATTGGGATCCTTGGGATTATCGCCAATCTCGTAGCTGAGCTTGCGGGGATCAAGCAGCAGATAGGCCCCGGCATTTTGTCCGATAAAGGCAGCGACAAGAGCATTTCGCTCCCGCTCGTCCTGCCCAGCGATGGCCGTGCGCGCCGCATCGGCCGCCAATTGCCCGAGCGCATGGGCCGCGCCGAAATAGATGCCATAGGCGAGCATGCCGGTGAGCATGAGCAAAAACACCGGGGTCAGGATGGCAAATTCCAAAGCCACGGTGCCGTTCTGGTCTTTGGCCCATCCGGTTCTGCTGAAAACCATCGCTGGCCTCCAGGGCAGTTGGTCGTCCCTCAAATCTCCACCCGCCGGTGCCGCAGGGTGGTGAAGAGGGGCATGGGGAAAAACCCGGGCCCCCTATGGGGAAAGCCCGATCAGAGAAGCGGACTTTTCTTGTCCGGTTTATTGCGCTAGAGGTCGTTCGCCCTCCAGGGGAATGAAACCGTGACGGCTCGCAACTACCTTTTTGCCCCTGCCCAGGACGATGTGGCGCTGACCCGCTTCATCGCGGCCGGTGCCCAAGCGACCGGTTTCTTGAAGGGCGCGCCGGGCGGCCACCTGCCGGGCTGGCATCGGGCCGGGCTCGACAACGGCGATTTTTTGCGCACGCTCTACGCACGGCTCGAGGAAACCTATCCCCATGCCGGGCAGCCCTTCTATTCGGTGCGGCTCTGGACCAACCTCATGTGGCAGCCGGCCTATCTTGCCGCCATCGGCGTCCACGTGCACCGGGCGCTGCCGGATTTAACCCTACTCAGCCAGTCACGGCAGAACATCGACATCAATGGCTATCGGCTGGAAGCGGCGCCCCAGCGCACCGGCTCCACCGACGGGCTCGTGGCGCTGGCCGGCCGTGAACTGCGCGCCATGGCCGAAACCGTGCTGGCCGAGATCAACACCGTCACCAAGCTCAAGCGCATCCCGGCGCTGCGGCTCCTGACCGATCGCATGCTGGGCCTGATGACCCGGCTCGATCATTACGACCCCAGCATCGGGATCGCGGAAAAGCAGCGGCTCTGCGACCTGTGGCTTTCGTCCATGGGTCTCACCGGCCACGGCAATCTCGAAAAGATCACGCTCCATGACGGGCACGACGTCCTGATCACCGCCCGCAAGGGATGCTGCATGGACTATCTGGCATTTCCCGGCACCTATTGCAGTTCCTGTCCCAAGCAGGACGAAGATCTGCGCCTTGCTCGCCAGCGGCAGATTGCCACTGACGAGTGGGAGGCGGCGCGCGCAGCCGCAGAGTAGTTACTCCGCCGCCGCAGCCTTTTCTTCCTCGGTGCGCTGATCGGTGATCGCCAGCGGTTCTTCCACGACCTCGCGCTTGCGGCGAATGCGCAACCGCTTGATGCGGCGGCTGTCAGCCGCCAGCACTTCAAACTCGAAACCGTCGAGGCCCAATATGCGCTCGCCGCGCTTGGGCACGTGGCCGGCAAGGTCGAAAACGAGACCACCGATCGTATCCACCTCTTCGGCAAATTCGCCCGGATCGAAATCGGGACCGATCAGCGCCTGCACGTCTTCGAGTTCGGCGCGGGCATTGGCGATATAGGTGTCCTCGCCGACCTTGCGGATCAGCGCCGCTTCGGTGACGTCGTGCTCGTCCTCGATCTCGCCGACCACTGCTTCGAGCAGGTCCTCGATGGTCACGAGGCCATCGGTGCCGCCATATTCGTCGACGACGATGGCCATGTGGGTGCGGCTGGCACGCATCTGCTGCAGCAAGTCCGCGGCCGGCATGAAAGTGGGCACGAACATGGCCGTGCGCATGATGTTGAGCTTGCCGATCTTCTGCTTCAGCGCCGCCGAAAGCAGGCGCACCGGCACATCCTTTTCGGGATCGGTCACCTGCTCGGTGATCCGCGACATGGCATCCTTGATGTGGATGAAGCCCAAGATATTGTCGAGCTCGCCCTCATAGACCGGCAGGCGTGAGTGGCCGACCTGGCGGAAGCGATCGATCAGCACGCCCAGATTGATGTCGGCGGGCACGGCCTGCATGTCGGAACGCTCGACCATGACGTCGTCGACCGACACTTTCGAGAGCTTGAGCACATTCTGGAGAATAATGCGTTCGCTTTCGGAAAAGTCAGCGGTTTCGGCGCTGCCCTTTTCATCAAGCGCGACCTGAAGGTCGTCGCGAAGCGAAACCGTGCGCAGGGCCGCGAGGCCCTTGATGCGGTTCCAGATGCTTGGCCCCCGCGCTGCAGCGGAGGCGGGACTAGAAGGAGGCTCGGGGTTTTCAGCCGCCCGAAGGGCCTTGTTGTCAGTGTCGTTCATCATCTCGTGCCGCGTAAGCAAAGCGGCTCTGGTTGAAACCGAAGAAGCAATGGACCCCGGCTGCAGGAGTTCCCTGCAGCGCCGTCAATCGGCATAGGGATCGTCGATGCCGAGCCCAGCCAATATCTGGGTTTCGAGCCCTTCCATCTGAAGCGCCTCTGCATCGTCGAGGTGATCATAGCCCAAAATGTGGAGAAAGCCATGCACCATAAGGTGGGTGAAATGGTCGTCGAGACTTTTGCCCAGATCGGCCGCCTCGCGCTCCAGCGTTTCGCGCGCCATGGTGATGTCGCCTAGAAGGCCCATGACCGGCCCGAACGGCTCGATCTGGGGAAAACTCAAGACATTGGTGGCGCTGTCCTTGCCGCGCCATTGCCGGTTGAGCTCGCGCTGCTCTTCGTCATCGGTGAGCAGCACCGAAATCTCGGCCGCGCCCTTGAGCCTGGCCTTCGAACCGGCCAGCGCGGCAAACACTGCTTTTTCCGCCAGCGCGTCGAAATGCTCGGGCCAGCCATCCACATTGCGGATGACGGCAACTTCCAGGGGAGGTGTTGCAGGCATGATCGCGCCTCAGCTCCGCGGTGCGGCGCCGAGAACGCGCTCAAGGCCCTGCCGGTCGCCTTCCTTGTCGGCGATGCGGCGCGCCGTGTCGGCCTCGTAGGCGCGCACGATGCGACCGACGAGAGCGTGGCGCACCACGTCCTTGTCGTCGAAGCGCGAAATATGGACGCTTTCGACGCCATCGAGGAGATTGACCGCCTCAACGAGACCCGAGCGCTCGCCGCGCGGCAAGTCGACCTGGGTCGGGTCACCGGTGACGATCATTTTCGAGTTCTCGCCTAGGCGGGTCAGAAACATCTTCATCTGCATCGAGGTCGTGTTCTGCGCCTCGTCGAGGATGACCACGGCATTGGCCAAGGTGCGGCCGCGCATGAAGGCGAGCGGCGCCACTTCGATAATGCCCGAGGTGATGCAGCGCTCGACGTTTTCGGGCTTCATCATGTCGTAAAGCGCGTCGTAGAGCGGACGCAGGTAGGGGTCGACCTTTTCCTTCATGTCGCCGGGCAAAAAGCCCAGGCGCTCGCCGGCTTCGACGGCCGGGCGGGAAAGGATGATGCGGTTGATGTCGCCGCGTTCCAAGAGCGATGCGGCGTGGGCCACGGCAAGATAGGTCTTGCCGGTCCCGGCAGGGCCGACGCCGAAGACCAGTTCGCTGCGCTCCATGGCGCGCATATAGGCGTCCTGCGCCGGCGTGCGGGCGAGGATCGTCGACTTACGGGTGGCAATCTGGGCCATCCGCACCTTGCCGCGCCGTTCCAGCGTCGGCAGCGACAGCTGCGAATCCTCGGTTTCCACCATGCGGATCACCGCATCGACATCGGCGATATCGACGGTCCGGCCATCTTCGAGATTGGCATAGAGCGATTCCAGCACGCGACGCGCCTGATCGACCTTGGAGGCCGCGCCCTTGAGCAGCACATGGTTGCCCCGCGGCGTCGCCGTCACCGCAAGGCGCTGTTCGACAAGGGCAAGGTTCTGGTCGAAATCGCCGTAAAGCTGAGCCGCCAGGCGATTGTCATCAAAGGCGAGTTCGAGTTGCGATGCGAGGGCGTTGTCTGCGGTAGGTGGCAAGTGCCTGCTCAAACTTTCTTTGGCTCCAATGGACAGCGCCCCATGCGCGGTCGAGGCGGTAACGAGGCTAGGACGTTTTCGGTGCAGTGTCTGTAGATATTTTGTGACAGCACCCCCGGAGTCAAGGCTGCAGCATACTCGGTGCCCACCTTCCCCCTCAGAGGGGAAGGCAAGCAGAGCTTGGCGAGGGACGAGCCTAGCGTCGCTCGGAAGGGGGTGCCTCATCCCGCGCACTCAAACAAAAACACCGCCAGGGCTGCCCCCGGCGGTGTTTTAAAACTCCCCTGCGAAACCCCTTAGGCCGCGTGGCCCTCGAGCCATTTGGTCAGACCTGCCTTGGGCGTGCCGGCGCCGATCTTCATGTCGGCGGCCTGGCCGCCCTTGAAGAGGATCATGGTCGGGATCGAGCGCACGCCATATTGGGCGGCGAGCGATGGGTTCTCGTCGACATTGAGCTTGACGATCTTCACTTTGCCTTCGAGCTCGGTCGAGAGCTGCTCGAGCACGGGCGCGATCGCGCGGCAGGGGCCACACCATTCCGCCCAGAAATCCACCAAAACGGGCTCGCTGGAGCTGAGGACTTCCTGGCCGAAGGTGGCTTCGGATACGGCTTTAGTCATGGTTTTGTGCCTTTGAAATGCGCTTCAGCCTTTGTGACTGCCACTCTGCCACTGAAACGCAAAAACATGTCACCGAAAGGGGCGGGACGCCCGGTCCGGAAAGCGGCGGTCTCTTTGCTCCCAAAGCTGGTATCTGTCCAGCCTCCCGGCAAGATCGCTCACCTGAGGGTGAAGTCCGCGCGGGCCGCCTCCATGAGCCCCGCAGGCAAATTCATCAGCGATTCCAACTCTGTCCACAGGATTGCCGCTTCCACTTTCCGTCCGGGGAACAGCTGACCTGCAACCAGTGCATATAATCCGATCTGGGTTATATAGTTCCTCGGCACATCGGCGACCGACCGGGGCGCCTTGGCGTCGGATTTGTAATCCACCACCAAGACCTTGCTGTCGTCAACCACCAGCCGGTCGATACGCCCGGAAACCCGCACCGGCTCACCATTGCGCAGGAGATCGAACAAAAACGGCACTTCGGCCCGGCTGTCGGATCCAAAATGTACTGGAAGTCGAGCCGGTCGAGGATGGCGATGGCTTTGGCTGTCACCCGCTGGTGAAGTTCGGGAAATTCCGGCAACAGCGTTTCCAAGGCACGCGGCGCGACCTGCCGCCATTGCGGGCGCTCGACCCGGCCCAGATGCTGCAGCAAGGCATGAAGCGCTAGCCCCTCCTTGCGCGCGGCCTCGGCATCGCGAACTTCCTCGGCCACGCTTTGCAATAGCCGGAAGGGCGCCGCTTCGACGCCGACGCGCGAGGGCGATACGATCGGCAGCACTGGTGGGGGCGGCACAGGGGCCAGAATAAGCGGCTGGTGGCTGCTCGACGGGACAGAGCCGCGACCCGACCGGCGTGCGGGTTCGAGCCGAGGGAAGACGCGAGCGACCAGCATGCCATCGTCGGTGACAGGATGAAGGTCGGCCTCCAGCGCCTGTTCCACCGCCTGGTACCAGGAGCCGTCGAGTTGCTTGTCCACCGTCTTTGACGCGCTCAGCGTGCCGGTCAGATAGAGTTCGTCCTCGGCACGGGTCATCGCGACATAGAGGCGGCGCCAATATTCCTCGAGCAGCGTTGCGTCCGCCTCATCCTTGATGGTGACGGTTTCGACCGTGTGCTGGTCCTTGGCAGAGGCATGGATCAGCATGGGGCCGGGCGCCTCGTTCAGCAGATAGACCGGCTTGCCGGTCATCTGCACCGAAGGCTTAGTGGTGGCATCGGCCAGGATGACGATCGGGGCCTCAAGGCCCTTGGCGCCGTGCACGGTCATGACCCGCACGCCACCGCCGCTTTCGGCCAGTTCGCGCTTGATTGTCACCGTGCGGCGCCGCATTTCGGCGGCAAAGCCCTGAAGCGAAGGCTGCTCGTTCTGCTCATGCGCCAGCGCCAGTTCCAAGAGTTCGGACAGGACCTCGTCCACCTCGGTGCCGAGCCGCGCATGAAAGCGCTTCAGCCCGCCTTCGGTATAAAGAACATGGGTCAGGAACTCGAATGGCCGCTCCCGGCTGAGCGCGCCACGCCAGCGGCCGAGGGCCTCGGCGGCGATCTCGGCCGATGGAATGGAAGAAGCGAAGAGCGCTTCCCAAAGGCTCTGCCGCTCGCGCCCATGTGCCAGCGCGAAAAGATCGTCCTCGCTGACGTCGAAGAGCGGCGAACGCAAGAGCGCGGCCAGTTGCAGATCCTCGGCCGGGTTCAGGAGCACGTCGATCAGCGCCAAAAGATCGAGCACGGCGATGTGCCCGGTGACCGTCAGCCGGTCGGCGCCGGGCGTCGGCAGGTCGGCATTGCGCAGGGCGCGGATGATTTCCTGGAACAGGGCACCGCGCTTTTGCACGAGGATCAGAACATCGTCGGCAACCACCGCCCGGTCGCGGTCGCCAAGCATGCGGCCGTTGTCGATCCAGTTCTTGATCTCGGTCGCGATGCGGGTCGCGACCTGCCGCTGGGCACTCTGCTCCGCCTCGACCGGCGCCTGCGGCCATTCCGTTGTTGTTCGTTCATACTTGACGTCCTGGACCGGCGGCCAGAGCGTCACCGTCCCCCCGCCTGCGTCCGCGCCGCCTGGTGGATCACCTTATCCACCGACAGCAAAGCCTGTTGAATATCGGGCCGGTCAGTGACCCGATCCACCGCATCCAGAATACCCTGGAGGGTCCGGAAGCTCGTATGGAGCTTGACCGCCTCGAACTGCTTTTCCGCTTCCCGCGCCCGCCGCGCCATCTCGCGACCGGTCTCGCCGAACAGCACCGGCTGCGCGCCCTGGAAGGAATAGATCGACTGTTTCTGGTCCCCTACGGCAAACAGCGAGCGCGGCCGGCTGACCGCCCCGGCGCCGGTAAAAACTCGTCGGCCAGCGCCCGCACCACCCGCCATTGTCGCGCATTGGTGTCCTGCGATTCATCGACCAGGATATGGTCGATACCGGCATCGAGCTTGTACTGCACCCAGGGCCCGAGCGCCCGGTCGGCAAAAAGGTCGCCGAGCTTTTCGATCAGGTCGTCGAAGTCGAGCAGCGAGTGCCGGCGCTTGTCGTCCTCGTAGCGCTTGCGAATGGCCTGCAACACGTCGAGCAGGGCCTCGCTGCGCTGCACGAGAAGCGCGGAGGTGACGCGCTCATCGAGCCGCACCAGCCGCTCCTGTTCGGCAAGCAGCAGGTCATGCAAATCCGGATTGGCCGTGATCTCGGCCTTGCTCATGAGCCGGCCGCGCGGCGTGCCCTTGTCGGTGAAAAAGCTTTGCGGAGGGCATCAGCCGTCAGGTTTTCGCAGTCGAGGTCATCGTACTTGCCCTTGCACGCCGCTTGAACACGCTTGAGCACGTCCGAGGTTAGCAGGGTGCCAGCAATTGCCTCGTGAGTGAGACTCTCGATCGACGATCCGTCAAAGCCCACATGCTTCCTGAGCCGGTTCTTTGAAGCTTCCACGCTTTGGAGCACTGCATCAAGCCGTGCCCCTTCGCTCAGGGCCGAGTTGATCGCCTTGGCGATAGCGTCGTCGCTGAGAAGCCCGAACAGCACTTCGACGGCCCCGGCATGCTCGCCTCCCTTGAGCCCTTCGGCGAGCACTTTTTCCTTGGCTGCCAAGACCATATTGATCTGGCG
Source organism: Devosia aurantiaca (assembly GCF_011058215.1). GTDB lineage: Bacteria > Pseudomonadota > Alphaproteobacteria > Rhizobiales > Devosiaceae > Devosia > Devosia aurantiaca. The sequence goes on along the minus strand of NZ_JAALFG010000001.1, from coordinate 625,784 downwards.
ATCGTCCTCGATCACCGCGAAATCGAACGGCACCCCGGCTTCGATCGGAAAGCGGTGCAGCACCGCTTCGCAGAAGGCGTGGATCGTGAGGATCCGCAGACCGCCCGGGGTCTCCAGCGCCCGGGCAAACAGGGTCCGAGCATCCTCCAACATTTTCTCTTCGGGCCACGAACCAACCAAGTCGTTAATTTCAGTCGCTAATTTGCGTTCGTCCGCAACCGCCCAGCCCGCCAGCCGATCGCCCACGCGGCGGCGCATTTCTGCTGCGGCCGCCTTGGTATAGGTCAGGCAGAGTATCGATTGCGGCCGCACCCCGGCGAGCAAGAGGCGCAGCACGCGGTGGGTTAGCACATAGGTCTTGCCGGAGCCGGCATTGGCCTCCACCCAGATCGAATAGGCAGGGTCGCTGGCGCGGGCCTGGTTTCTGCTGGTGTTGGAGGGAACGACAAGCCTGCCGCGCTCGCTCATGGCTCTTCCTCGCCATCCACAAGCGTCCACTCGGGGACGCGTGCAAGATGATCGTAGGCGCCCGAAAACCTCTGCGTTTTCAGCGGCATCAGGCGTGCGGGCATCGGCGTGTCGCGCATGAGAAAGAGTTCGATATGTCCTTGCATGCGCCGCCCGACTTCGTCAGCAAGCGCCATGACATCCATGTCCTCGGGCAGCGCGAAACTGCTTGGCTTGAAGGCCTCCGGCCCCAGGCCGATCTTGATATAGGTCAGGGCCGAGGTCGGCGCAGCCTCTAGCTCCTCCATCGCGCCAGCGCCGGCCATCAGCGCTTCGACCGGCAATTGCGGAGCCTCAAAGCCGCGCATGCTGGCTGGTGCGGGGGCGAGCCGGTTTTGAAATCGAGGATTACTAACGATCCATCGGCCAGAACATCGATGCGGTCGGCCGTGCCGGTAATGTGGAAGGGCTCCGCCAGTTTCAGGCCCCAACGACCGGAAATTTCGGCATGGCGCTTGCGGACATTGGTGGCTCGCCCGCGCTCGAAATCCAGGAACTGGTGTGCGGCCGTGGCAAAGCGCCGGAGCCAGATATCGCGCCGTTCGCCGATCGTATCGAGCCCGCCGAACTCTTCGGCAGCAATCAGCATCAATCGCTCGAAGGCATCCTCGGCGACCGGGTCGTGACCCTCTTGGACGAACCGCCCGAAAATGGCGTGGACGATGGTACCCCGCTCCCGCGCGTCGGGGTCGTCGCCCAGGACATCGAGCGGACGCAGGCGCAAAACGTATTTGGCATAAAGGTCATAGGGCGAACGCATCAGCGTCTCGACCTCGGTCACCGACAGTTTTCGTGGGCGTATCGCTGCCGGCGGATTTGGGGTCGGCGCATGGATTTTTGCGATGGCCTCGACCGTATCGACACGGCGCGCCGTTTCGATCCAAACCGCCCCACGTGCCTCCATCGCCCTGGTCGCGTCCGCGCCGACGAAAGCATCGAGCCGCTGCACCAGACGCGATGGCAGGGCGGGGCTTGATCCGACTCGGTCGGCATAGCTGACGATGACCTTCCCATTGCCCAGCGCTTGCGCGAAGTCGTGGGCGGCAAGGCCCTGCATGCGCTCCGGCGGCTCGAGCCCAGCGGCCATGCGCATGCCGCGGCTGAGCCACGGCCCGGGATCGGCAGCGCCGGGCCACTTGTCTTCGTTGAGGCCGCCCAGGATCATGAGGTCAGGGCTCATCAGCCGCGCCTCGATCTGGCCCCAGATATAAACGTCGCGGCGCCGCTCCTCGCGGTTGCGAACCTCGAAGCCGGTCATTAGCGCGGACAGCACGCCGTCGAGGCCGAAGGGCGCGAAGCGATGTCCTTCTCCCGCCAGCCCCGCCATCTGCCCGGCCCAATCCGCCATTTCGCGGCGGCCATGAAGCGTCGCGCCCAGGCTCAGTGCTTCAAAGCTCGACCACAAGGCATTGGCGAGGAGGCCGGCATCGATCTGGTCGCTGCCGAGGACGGTTTCAAGCGGCAGGATGGCTGCATGCAGATCGTCGAGCAAGCCGGATATTGCCACGCCTTCTGCTGCAGTAAGGCGCCTCGCGGGGTGCTTGATCTCGTCGCGCAGATGCGCCGCCAGCATTTGCCTTAACCCGGCGATGCCTGGCGCCGGTCGTTGTCCGCGCAGCAATCCAAGATCGACCAGATTGGCGAGACGAACCACTTCTGCCCGCTCGCGGCCCAGCAATGCCGCCTCGTTGCGCAACAGGGCAAGAAGATCGACGGAGTTGCAGCTGCCGGCAACGAGGTTGAGAATTTGGCGCGCCAGCGAGCCGCGGGCGACTGAAACAGCGGCGCGCCGGCGGCGTCGTCGGCGTGAATGCCGAAGCGCTTGAGTTCGGCAGCGATGCGGCGGGCAAGGTTTCGATCGGGCGTGACGATGCCCACCGACTGCCCCCTTTCGAGCGCCGCCCGCGCCGCGACTGCGACGGCGCGCCCTTCTTCGTCTTCGTTGCGTGCCCGGATGATGGAAACGCCGGCAAAGGCCGTTTCGATCGCCGATGGCGCTGGCCGCTGCCCGGCCCAGCGGGCGGTCTCCCGGGTGAGGGCCAGGGCGTGGTTGACGATGCTGGTGCGGCTATCCGTGCCGTCGCAAAGCTCGGTCACCTGTCCGACACCGGCGCCAAACTGCCGCAGCAGATGCGCGAGGCCATATTGGGGATGGCCATGCGGATTGCTCTCGGGATCGAGCAGCGCTTCGTGCGTCGCCGGGGTCATGGCCAGGTCGAGGCCTGGAAGCACGACGGCGCCGCGGGGAAGTTTGGCGATCGCCGCCAAAAGCCTTGCAGTCGCCGGGATCGAGCCGGTGGAACCGGCCGCGATCACCGGGCGGTCGCGATAAAGGTACTGTGCTGCGGCCGCTTGCCGGTCGAGCCGGATACGGCGCAGCGTCGCCATGTCCGCGCGGTCGTCGTGCCTAAGCAGCGCTGGCCACGCTGCAAGCGCAATGTCCAAGAACTCGAGCGTCTGTTGCCAGTATTCGCCGAGATCCTGCGCCATGTCTTCGCCCAGCGCGCGGATGTCGGCAGGCGTTTTCTCCTCGATGGTCAGATCATCGATGAGCTGGCCCAGCGACTCCGCCATCGAGAAAATCTCGGCGGCAGTCGGCGGGGTGGAAAAGGCCAGCCGTCCGCGCTCGCTCTGCGCCCATTGCGCCACCAGCCGCGACAGCACCAGCCGCCGCTGCAGGCTCGAAGCCGCATGGGGCAATGCTGGCGCATCAAAGGGCGGCAGGAAAGGCTCCTCGTCAGCCTCGTCGCCGCCAAAGGTTCGAATATCGGGGAGGAGACCCGTAAAATCGGGATGCCTGGCGAAAGCTTCGGCGAGGCCCTGACGGGCGCGCTGCGTCGGCACGATGATGCTGACATCGCTTAGCCAGAACGGCCCCGAGCGCTCCCAGCCGCCCAGCAGACGGCCATCCATGATGGCGTCGGTCAGGCAAAGGAGGAAGGGCGTGCTGGGCGCGATGGAAAAAATTCTCATGCGAGCGCTGCCTCGGCCGCCGCCAGCCCCGCCGCATCGCCGACATGAAACCAGTCGGCATCGAGCACCACGCCCTTGAGGCGCTCTTCTTCCAGCGCCCGATCGAACAAGAGGCTGAGCGAAAACGGCCCATCAGGCGTGTCGGCGGATAAATTTTTGCCCAGGAGGGCAACGCCGGCGTAAATGATCGGCGCGCCATAATCGCGGGTGATGATGCCGTGGGGATCAAGGCAAAAGTCGTGGCTGCGGCCAAAGCCGAAGGCACGTCGCGGCTGAGCGCAGAGGAGGACGATGTCGCCATCCTCGTAGCGCCCGATCATGCGCTCGAGCGGCCGGTCGGCCCCCGGCTTCCAGAACGCATCGGTGTTCATGACGAAGAATGGATTGGAATGGAGCAGCGGCAGTGCCGCCTTGACGCCGCCGCCGGTGCCCAGCAGCACGTCCTCGCGGTTGGTCTTCAGGAGGCCACCGAAATGCGCCAGCACCTGATCGGCAAGGTAATGGGCGTTGGCGGCAAAGCGGTTTGCGCCCTCGGCCCGCGCATTGGCCATGACACGCTCGATCAACGGCACGCCCGCGACCGGAACTAAGGGCTTAGGCAGCGACTCGGTGATCGGCCGCAGTCGGGTGCCGAGCCCGGCGGCAAGCAGCATCACATCGGGGAATCGGCTGGGGCGGTCCATGCCCGGATAGAACCCGGGCCGGTGCCCCCTGTCCAGTACGGCTTACGCTCAGAACTCGGCCCAGTCTTCCTCTATCTTGACCGCCGTGTTGCCGCGCTTGAGGTAGGTGTTGGCGACGGTCTTGAGCTTTTCCTGCATGCCGCGGATGCCGCTTTGCGACAGGACGACCGGCTTGGGCGCGGCGACCGGCGCGGCCGAGGCCTCGACGGTGAAGATATCAACGATATCGTCGAGCCGCACCGCCTGCGCTTCAGTCTGCTCGATGGCGGCATTGGTTTGCTCGACCAGCGCCGCATTGTGCTGGGTCATCTCGTCCATCTGCCGTACGGAGATGGTGACTTCCTCGATGGCCGAGGCCTGTTCGCGGCTCTCGCGGGCGATGGATTCAAGCGCCGCGGTATTATCGCGGATGCCGTCGAGCATGCTGGCGAGCTTTCCGGCGGCTTCCGTCACCAGCTTGCTGCCGCCCGAGACTTCGTTGGCGCTCTGTTCGATCAGCGCCTTGACGTCGGACGAGGCGCTGGCGGCCGACTGGGCAAGGCGGCGCACTTCGACGGCCACCACGGCAAAGCCCTTGCCGGCGTCGCCGGCGCGTGCGGCTTCGACCGATGCGTTGAGCGCCAGAAGATTGGTTTGGAAGGCGATGTCGTCGATGAGCCCGATGATGTTGGAGATCTTGCCCGACGACTGGGTGATCCGGTCCATGGCTTCGGTGGCATGCGCCATGACCGTGCCGCTGGCTTCCGCCTCGCGCGACACATCCTGCGCCTTGCGGCTGGCGCTCTGTGCCTTGCTGGCATTGCCCAGAACCGTTGCGGCAAGCTGCTCCATGGTGGCCGAAGTTTCTTCGATCGTTGCGGCCTGCTTGGTGGTGCGTTCGGACAGGTCGTTGGCGCCGGAGAGGATTTCACCGGTGGCGCGCTTGAGGGCCCCCGAGGTCGCGCGCAGGTCGCCGACGATTTCTCCCAGCTTTTCGGCGACCTTGTTGGTGTCGGCCTTGAGGTTTGCGAAGGCGCCCTGGTACTCGCCCTCGACGCGGCGGGTCAGGTCGGCATCGGCAAGCGCCGAAAGCACGCTGCCGGTTTCATCTAGACCGCGATCGACGGTTTCGACCAGACGGTTGACGGAGCCCGCAAGTGCGTTGAGCTCGGCATCGGGAAATTGCGCATCGACGCGGCGGCTGAAGTCACCGGCGACGGCGGCGTCGACCACGTCACCAAAGGCGCGCTGCAGCGACACCATCATGCGGGCGCGCTCTTCCTGGTTGGCCAGAGCCTGCGCGGCCTCCGCCTCGGTCAGCTGGCTGATCTTGCGGCCGTTCTCGCGGAACACTTCGACGGCGCGCGCCATGGCGCCCAGCTCGTCGGCGCGGTGGTTGCCGGGCACATCGACGTCAAAGTTGCCTTCGGCCACGGTCTCCATCGTGCCGGTCAGACGAGTAATCGGCCTTGTGATGGAGCGCGAGAAGAGGAGGCTTAGTAGCGCGACGACGGCAAGGAGGGCAGCACCAATGACGAGCATGGTGTTGCGCATCTCGGCAATTGGGGCCAGCACCTCATCGGTGGCTTCGACGGCCACCGCAGCCCAATTGCCGGCGCGGGTCGTAATCGGGGATGCGGCAACCAGCATGTCGGTTGACCGGTAAGCCGGGGTTTCGCCGTCGGTCGCCGTGCCCGCCAGGGCCGCCTCGACGATGGGATCGATGAAAGAGGTCTCGAGCGCGTCGTTGTTTTCGGTGAAGGTGGAGTTCGAGCGCAGCAGTCCATCGGTGCCGACGATCACAACTTCGCCGCTGTCGCCCAGGCCCGTCCGGCTGCCGATCACGGCATCGAGGCGCTCGGAGGGCAGCTGGAAGGCGAGGACGCCAACCGTGCGGCCCTGGCCGTTGATCACCGGCTTGGCGAAAAAGCTCGCCGGCATATCGCCCGCCACGGGATAGCGCGCAAAATCGGCGACGGCGATCTGGTCGGGATCGGTGATCGCGACGGCTTCGCGGAACACGCGGCCGAGGCTCGTGTCGGCCATGGGGCCACCCTCGGCAAAGCTCGTGCCGTAATCCTCGCCCTTGTTGACCGAGTAGATCAAGAATCCCTTGGGGTCGAAGAGGTAGAGATCGGCATAGCCACGCGTGCCGATCTGGCTGCGGAAGGTCGGGTGGTAGCGGGTGTGGGGAACGTCATAGGGCCCTACCGTGCCCAGCGTCGTCAGTTCGGCGAGGTTCTCCTTGTTGGGATTGTCCTCGACATACATCTTGCGCACTTCGGCGGTCGGGTCGGTCTTGAACTGCAGCCAGGCGCCGGCGAAGTCGCGCAGCGCCAGGATCACCGCCTCGGAGCGCGAGGAGGCGATAAGGTCGTTTTCGACAGCGTCGAGATAGGTGTCGACGGCCGCCGCGCGTTCGTTGGCAATGGTCGCAAGGGTGTTTTCGGCAGAGCTGCGCAGCGCCTGGCTGCCGATCATGTAGCTCGAAAGACCGACACCGAGACTGACCAGCAGCGCCGAGCCCAACAAGGCAAGTGGAAGCTTGCGTGCGATTGGCAGCGAGAAACGGCGCATGAAAATCCCCGGGACAGATCATTGGCAGCCGCTGCGTTGGTTCGCGCGGCCGATCAGTCCCGGAGATTAGCGTGAACGTCCTTAATCCAGCGTAAAGCTACTCGGCATGCGCGGCGGCGGCCGGCGGATTGATGTCATCGTCGCCCTCCGCCGCAACCGCGGCTTCGCGCAGGCTTGCCTGTGCGGCAATGGCTTTTGCGCTGCTCCGGTAAAGGTGTCGTTGGCGGGGGCATTTGTAAGAATACCTGCCAGCGAGCCGATGGTTGAGCGCAGGTTGTGGCGATGCACGACCATGTCCACCATGCCGTGCTGGTAGAGATATTCGGAGCGCTGGAAGCCCTTGGGGAGCTTTTCGCGGATGGTCTGCTCGATGACGCGCTGGCCGGCAAAGCCGATCAGGGCTCCAGGCTCTGCCAGATGAACGTCGCCGATCATGGCGTAGGAGGCGGTGACGCCGCCGGTGGTTGGGTTGGTGAGAACGACGAAGAAGGGGAGGCCTGCTTCGCGCAGGCGCAGCACAGCGACCGTGGTGCGCGGCATCTGCATGAGCGACAGGACGCCTTCCTGCATGCGGGCGCCGCCGGAAGAAACAAAGAGCACGAAGGGCGTCTTGTTGCGCAGCGCCGTTTCAAGACCGGTGATGATGCCCTGCCCCGCGGCCATGCCGAGCGAGCCACCCATGAATTCGAAATCCTGGATGCCGACGGTGATCGGACGATCGTGGAGCTTGCCGGTGGCAACGATGACGCTGTCTTCGTAGCCGGTCTTGGCGCGGCTCTCGCGAAGGCGATCGGTATAGCGCTTCTGGTCGCGGAATTTGAGCGGATCGACCGGCACGGAAGGCACCGGCACGAGATCGTATTTGCCGTCATCGAGGAAGGTCGCAAGACGATCGGCCGGCTTGATCTTCATGTGGTGACCCGAATTGGGCACCACCCACTGATTGGCCTCGAGATCGCGATAGAACACCATCTCGCCGGATTCGGGATCCTTGACCCAGAGATTTTCCGGGGTTTCCCGCTTGGGATTGAGAATGGAGCGGATTTTCGGGCGGACGAAATTGTCGATCCAGTTCATGGCGCGGCCTTTCGGAGGGAGCGTTCGGCTCCCCTAATCGTCAATTGTGGCAAATGTTATCAGGCCTCACCTCACCAGCAAGGCCCGCTTGAAGGTGTCAGACCCGCGCTCGGCGCAGCCCGCCGGCGAGGTCGGCTACGAGGTCGCGCACGGCAGCAACGGTCTTTTCCGTCGCCTTGCCATCCACCAGCGAGGTGCCGACCGCATTGACCAGCACGGTGCCGACGGCAATCCCGTCGGCATGGCGTCCGATCTCGGCAGCATCATCAGCGGTCTTGATGCCGAAGCCAACGATTACGGGCAGGTCGGTGTGCCCCTTGATGCGTTCGACAGCATCTCCCACGGCGCCGCGCGAGGCGATGGCGCCGCCGGTCACGCCGTTCATGGAGACGTAGTAGACAAAGCCCGAGGTGTTTTCGAGCACGGTCGGGAGGCGGCGATCGTCGGTCGTCGGCGTGGTCAGGCGGATGAAGTTGAGGCCGGCGGCGAGAGCAGGCTTGCAGAGCTCGTCGTCTTCCTCGGCGGGGAGGTCGACGATGATCATACCATCGATGCCGGCTTCCTTGGCCATGGCGATGAAGCGGTCGACGCCGAAAATGTAGATTGGATTATAGTAACCCATCAGCACGATTGGCGTCGTTTCGTCCTTGCGGCGAAACTCTTCCACCATGCCGAGAACGCCGGTCAGCGTCTGGCCGGCCGCAAGGGCGCGCTGTCCGCCGAGCTGGATGGCGACGCCATCGGCCATCGGGTCGGAAAACGGCAGGCCCAGCTCGATGATGTCGGCGCCGGCCTGGGGCAGCATGTTGAGGATAGCTTGGCCGGTCGCGAGATCAGGGTCGCCCGCCATGACATAGGCGGCCAGCGCGGGACGGTTCTGCGCCTTCAGTTCGGCAAGGCGGCGGTCGATACGCGTGGTCATTACTTCAGCAGTCCCAAATATTTGCCGACGCTTTCGACGTCCTTGTCGCCGCGGCCGGAGAGGCAGAGCACGACGGACTGGTCCTTGCTCATGGTGGGCGCAAGCTTCATCACCTGCGCAAGGCCATGAGCGGATTCAAGCGCCGGTATAATGCCTTCCATGCGGGTGCAAAGCTGGAAGGCTTCGAGCGCTTCCTGGTCAGTAATGGGCACATAGGTCACGCGCTTGCTGTCATGCAGCCAGGCGTGCTCAGGACCGACGCCGGGATAGTCGAGACCGGCCGAAATCGAGTGGCCCTCGAGAATTTGCCCATCGGCATCCTGAAGCAGGTAAGTGCGGTTGCCATGAAGGACGCCAGGACGGCCGCCGGTCATGGACGCAGCATGGCCATTGTCGACCTCGATGCCGTGGCCACCCGCCTCGGCGCCGTAGATGGCGACATCGGGTTCGTCGAGGAAGGCATGGAAAGTGCCGATGGCGTTGGAGCCACCGCCAACGCAGGCAACAACAGCGTCTGGCAGCCTGCCCTCTTCCTCGCGGAACTGCGCCTTGAGCTCGGTGCCGATGACGGACTGAAAGTCGCGCACCATTTCCGGATAGGGATGCGGGCCCGCTGCGGTGCCGATCAGGTAATAGGTGGTGTCGACATTGGTGACCCAGTCGCGCAGGGCCTCGTTCATCGCGTCCTTGAGCGTACCGGCACCGGCGGTCACGGGCCGCACTTCGGCACCCAGCATGCGCATGCGCAACACATTGGGCATTTGCCGCTCGACGTCGGTTGCGCCCATGAAGATTGTGCAGGGCAGGTCGAACTTGGCGCAAACGGTCGCGGTCGCGACGCCATGCTGGCCGGCGCCGGTCTCGGCAATGACGCGGGTCTTGCCCATGCGCTTTGCCAGGAGGATCTGGCCCAGGCAATTGTTGATCTTGTGCGAGCCGGTATGGTTGAGCTCTTCTCGCTTGAACCAGACCTTGGCGCCGCCGAGATGGTTGGTCAGCCGTTCGGCAAAATAGAGCGGACTGGGCCGGCCGGTATAGTGCTTGGCAAGATGCTCGACCTCAGCCAGATATTCGGGGTCGTTCTTGGCGGCGCGATATTCACGCTCGAGATCGAGGATCAGCGGCATCAACGTCTCGGCGACGAAGCGCCCGCCATAGATGCCGAAGCGGCCATGCTCGTCAGGACCGTTGCGCAGGGAATTGGTGTTCTGGATGCTCAAGATCGTCTCCCACGAAGTCCAAGGGAGGACCTCATCCTGAGCCTGTCGAAGGACGAGGTCCGGTGTGCCAGGCCTCGTGGTTCGACAAGCTCACCATGAGGCCTCATGAAGCCTCTGGCCTGTCATTGCAAATCTATCCTGCCGCCTTGGCGTTTCGGATGAACGCTTCGATCAGCTTCTTGTTCTTGACGCCCGGTGCCGTCTCGACGCCCGACGACACATCGACGCCGAATGGCGGCCGCACGGTGCGAATGGCTTCGGCCACGTTGTCCGGCGTCAGGCCACCCGAAAGCATGAAGGGCACCGAAGGGTCAAGGCCCCCGAGCAGGCTCCAGTCGAAGGTCTCGCCCAGTCCGCCCGGCCGGTCGGCGTTCTTGGGCGGCTTGGCGTCGAGCAGGATACGGTCGGCGACGTCGAGGAAAGCTGCGACATGGGCGACATCATCAGCCGAGCCGATCGGCAGCGCCTTCATGATCTGCGTGCCAGCTTCCGCCCTGATCGCTTCTACACGATGCGGTGTTTCGGGCCCATGCAGCTGGATCCAGTCCGGACCGAGCGCTGCAACTTCGGCAACGCAGGAATTGTCCGGATTGACCAAAAGCACGCAGCTTTCCACCCGGCCGCGCGCTGCCGAGATCAGACCACCAAGCTCTTCGATCGATACGTGGCGCGGCGAGCGCATGAAGTGGACGAAGCCGACCATGTCGGCACCGGCCTCGATGGCGGCATCGAGAAGGTCGAGCGACTTGATACCGCAGATTTTGACGATAACCGGGTCGGCCATGGGGCTCGGGCTCAAGGGGTCACGTAAGCGTAGCAGAAAACGGCAAAAAGGTCAGCGCAGTTCTAGCACATCATCCACTTCGCTCAGCGTCGAAACGCTTGTCGTGCCAGTGGCGCGGCGCTGCTTGTCGAGCTCCTGCGTCAGCTGATAAGCCTCGCGCCGCCAATGCCGCTCGCGCTTTCGGTGCTGTCCTTGCGCAAACCAGGTCGCAATACCGCCCAGCAGCACGCCGATCAGCAGGACCACAAACAGCACCACGAATAGCGGAATGCCGTAGCCGGCGGTGGGGTCGAGCGGGGCGACGAAAGGATTGACGTTGACCGTCACCAGCTGCCGATTGGCCAGGGCGAAGGCGATCAGCAGCGCGCAGAAGGGAACAAGGACCAGCCAGCCGACGATTTTCTTTGCCATACCGTATCCTAGACGCGCCGACGACGATCCGCTCAGGACGAGCGGTTCAGCCGCTCGCGGATTTCCTTGCCGGCCTTGAATTGGGGAACGTACTTTTCACCCACGTCAACCTGTTCGCCGGTGCGCGGGTTCCGGCCGACGCGGGCCGGGCGATTCTTGACCGAGAAGGCGCCGAAGCCGCGAAGCTCCACCCGGTCGCCGCGGGCCATGGCATCGCCAATTTCGTCGAGGATGGCGTTGACGATGTTCTCGATGTCACGCTGGAACAGGTGCGGGTTTTCCGCCGCGAGCTTTTCGACAAGTTCCGACTTGATCATCCAAGGCTCCGCCGTTTCCTCCGCCCCATCGAAAGAGGCCGCGCCAACCTGCCAAAGCGCGTTCAAAGCGTCAAGCAAAACAGGGGCTTTTAGCCGCTAAACTACGGCAGGCGCTTGATCATATAGCGCGCGTCGGCCTCGTAGCCATGGAGCTTTTCAACCAGATCGGGCCGCTCCTCGACTTCAAAGCCGAGCTTTTCCCAGAAGGGGCGCGACTTGTTGACCGCAACAAGGCTCATGGTCGCAAAATTCTTGACCGCCGCATGCTTGGTCAGCGCCGCGACGATGCCCTTGGCCGAGCCCAGGCCGCGGGTCAGCGGCAGCAGCGCCAGATCGTGAATGTAGTAGGTGTCCGGGGTTTCGGGCAGCGCACCCAGAAGCGTATTGAGCGGCGGCAGGTCACCCAGGCGCCAGGGATGGCTCAGCACATAGCCGGCGGGCTTTTCGTTGACCTCGAGCAGGTAGCAGCCGTTGTGGTAGAGCGCGTATTTTTCCGCCAGAACCTCGACCGACTCGTAAAAGCCGGGATGCACCTTACCGGCAATGGTCGAGACGGCATCGATGTCGTAGCCCGACATGGCCCGCCAGGCGACGTCACGAAACTGGATCATGGGCGGCTTCCACAAAAAAACGACCCGCACCATGTGGCGCGGGTCGAAAAAGTCGTCAACGCAAGAGCGCTTTACTTCTCTTCGCGACCCTTGAGGGCAGCGCCGAGGATGTCGCCCAGCGAAGCACCCGAGTCGGACGAACCGAAGTTGGCCACGGCTTCACGTTCTTCGGCGATTTCGAGCGCCTTGATCGAAAGCTGGATGCGGCCGGTCTTGCGGTCGTACTGGGTGATGCGCGCATCGACCTTGTCGCCCTTGGCGAAGCGCTCGGGCCGCTGGTCGTTGCGGTCGCGGCTCAGATCGGCGCGGCGGATGAACGAGGTCACGTCGCTGTCAGCGATGCGGACTTCAATGCCGCCTTCGTTGACGTCGATGACTTCGGTGGTGACCACGGCGTTCTTGCGCAGGCCACCGGCTTCACCGGCTTCGCTCGAGGACGAACCAGCCGAAGAGGAGGTGCCTTCGCCGTTGAGCTGCTTGATGCCCAGCGAGATACGTTCCTTTTCGACATCGACGTCGAGGACGCGCGCCGAAACCATGTCGCCACGGTTGTAGTCGTCGAGGGCAACTTCGCCCGACTTCTGCCAATCGAGGTCGGAAAGGTGAACCATGCCGTCCACATCGCCTTCGAGGCCGATGAACAGGCCGAATTCGGTCTTGTTCTTGACTTCGCCTTCGATGGTGGAGCCGACCGGATGCTTCTCAGCGAAAGCTTCCCACGGATTCTGCAGGGTCTGCTTGAGGCCCAGCGAAATGCGGCGCTTGTCCGGATCGACTTCGAGCACGACAACGTCGACTTCCTGGGAGGTCGAGACGATCTTGCCCGGATGGACGTTCTTCTTGGTCCAGCTCATTTCGGAAACGTGGATCAGGCCTTCGATGCCCGGTTCCAGTTCGACGAAGGCACCATAGTCGGTGATGTTGGTCACGCGGCCGGTGAACTTGGCGCCGATCGGATACTTGGCTTCGATGCCTTCCCACGGATCGGACTGCAGTTGCTTCATGCCGAGGCTGATGCGGTGCGATTCATGGTTGATGCGAACGATCTGGACCTTGATGGTCTCGCCGATCGTGAGCACTTCGGACGGGTGGTTGACGCGACGCCATGCAATGTCGGTGACATGGAGCAGGCCGTCAATGCCGCCGAGATCGACGAAAGCACCGTAATCGGTGATGTTCTTGACGACGCCGTCAACAACCTGGCCTTCTAGCTGCTGCACGATTTCCGAACGCTGTTCGGCGCGCGATTCTTCGAGGATGGCGCGGCGCGACACGACGATATTGCCGCGGCGCTTGTCCATCTTCAGAATCTGGAACGGCTGCGACACGTTCATCAGCGGAGCGATGTCGCGGATCGGACGGATGTCCACCTGCGAGCGCGGCAGGAAGGCCACGGCGCCTTCCAGATCGACGGTGAAACCACCCTTGACCTGGTTGAAGATGATGCCTTCGACGCGTTCGTTGGCGTTGTACTTTTCTTCGAGCTTGACCCAGCTCTCTTCGCGGCGGGCCTTTTCACGGGAAAGGACGGCCTCGCCGACAGCGTTCTCGACGCGGTCGACGTAGACTTCCACTTCCGAGCCGACCTGGATCTGGCCATCGCGGTAAGCCTGGCCGAATTCCTTGAGCGCCACGCGGCCTTCGGTCTTGAGACCGACGTCGATGATGGCGAGGTCCTTTTCGATGGCGACGACCCGGCCCTTGACGACCGCACCCTCTAGGGGCTCGTTGTCGACAAAGCTGTCGAGCAGCATCGATTCAAAATCTTCAGTAGTCACAGTTTGCTGTGCCAAACGTATTTCTCCGTTGCGCCGGTGGTTGCTGAGGTTGCAGATCCTGTCCCGAAGCCGGGTCCGCTCTGGCGAAACGCCAAAGCCGGCGCACGGAGCACCGCTTCTTGAACAGGACGATCTGGTAGTCTTGGGTTCCGGGCCATCGAGGAGGCTGAGCGTCGTGACGCCGGCGCACAAGGAGGAAATTAGGAGGCGTCAGCCCCCTGCCTTGAGCGCCATGGTCCGATCGACGATCGCGATGGCAGCGCGGAGTGCGGCCTCAATATCCAAAAGCGTCGTGTCTAGCAAGTGCGCGTCTTGCGCCTGATAGAAGCCGCCATGGGGATTGAGCATGTCGCGGGCATCCCGCTCCTCTATCTGGTGATAGAGCGCATAGCGATCAACCACCGCGCCGCGCTTTTCGAGTTGCCGGGCCCGGCGCTCCATGCGTGCCTTGCTGTCGGCGCGGATAAAGAGTTTTACATCCGCATCCGGGCAGATGACGGTGCCGATGTCCCGGCCATCGAGAACGGCACCAACGGGGTTCTGCGCGAACTGGCGCTGGAAATCGAAGAGCGCTTTGCGCACGTCGGCGATAACCGCCACCTTGCTGGCCAAGACGCCGGTTTCGGCGGAGGTCAGCGCCTCGATATCGCCGAGTTGGGTAGCATCGAGCGCGCGCGCGGCGGCGATGGCGGCGGCTTCGAACATGGTGCTGTCCATATAGGTCGCGACGGCCAGTCCCACGGCGCGATAGAGCAGCCCCGTATCGAGGTGCGGCAGGCCATAATGACGCGCGAGCCCGGTCGCGAGCGTGCCCTTGCCCGAGGCGGCAGGTCCGTCGACGGCGATGATCATGGCTTGGCTCCCCGCTGGCTCCCCCAAGGCGATAGCGGGGTGCGGCAGGGAGGGCAAGGGGCAGCATCGGCGCGAAAGCGAAGCATTTTGCGTTTGACAGGGCTGGGCTTTGACCATAACCGAAGCGACCGAAACGGGCGCCGCGGCACTGGTGCGCCCGCACTTTTCCCAAGACGAGGCATGAGAAATGGCCAACGAGCGCGGTACCAAGCGGACCGATCCCGACACCGGCAAGAAATTCTACGACCTCAACCTGGACCCGATCGTCTCGCCCTATACCGGCAAGAGCTATCCGCGGTCCTTCTTCGAGCAGATCAGCGGCAAGGCCGGCCCGGCCACTGCCCGCAAGATCGATGACGAAGACGAGACCGAAGAAGAAGAAGTCGAAGACGTCGCAGCACCCGAAATGGTCAGCCTCGAAGAGGCCGATGCCGAAGAGGCGGGCGACGACGAAGTGCCAGATGACGTCGAAGACGTCGAGGTCGACGAAGAGCTCGGCGACGACGAGGAAGACGTCTTCCTCGAAGAAGACGAAGACGAGGACGACGGTCTCGGTTTTGAAGTCGGCGACGACGAAGAGACCGCTGATTTCGTTAACAAATTCGTACCGGGCAGGCTCTCTGCCCGGTGCACCAAAAAAGTGTTATTTAGGCACTTGCACCCGGGCGGATCATCCAATAGGTTCCGCCTCGCTTCGGACGGGTTAGCCCCTCCGGAACCCACACTAGACTGCCGCAAGGTTGTTCGCGAAAAACCGGTTTCCACTTTTTCGCACCTTGCTCGGATGGGGCCATAGCTCAGCTGGGAGAGCGCTTGCATGGCATGCAAGAGGTCAGCGGTTCGATCCCGCTTGGCTCCACCAGCCTTCGCTTATCGCGAAGGCTTCGATAGTAGATTTCCTGCTTAAGTTTACGCTGTTTTGCCTGCTCCGACTTCGGCCGAGCAGAAGTCGTCACCTACTTCAGTCAGGCGTGAAGCTGGATTGAAGCGACCTTCAGGTCGCCTCGTCCAGACCCTCTACTTCGCCGACCCATCCTTTGAAGCAGCGCCTGCTGCCTTGTCGTCGGCACGCTCGGCCATCAGCATTTCGATGGCGCGGAACCAATAGTCCTTTTCCTTGCCAAACGGGCGGCCGTCGTCTTCCCAGAGGTGGTAAGCGGCCTTACGGACGTTTTGTTCGAAATCCATGTCGACGAATTTTTCGGTGTCCTCATACATGACGCTTCTCCATTCTTGATCGTGAAACGCTAGCAAGGTTCCTCCGTATCCATAGCTGACATGGGTTATTTGCGCAGCTGGTTGACGCCGGAGGGTGCCCTGCTCATGCTGCATGCCTCGCTTGGATCGCCTCGTGACCCGCAAACCTCTTGTCATCACTCAAAAACAAGCGCGCGCCATCTGGATGCGGGCGCAACGTCTCGACAGTTTCGAGCCATTCGGCAGAGGGCCGGAAGCAGCGCAGGCAGCGATCGCTCATCTGGGTTATGTGCAGATCGACACCATCAACGTGATCGAACGCTGCCACCACCACATTCTTTATTCGCGCATCCCGGCCTATCGCCGCTCGGACCTCACGCATCTGCAAAGCGCAGAGAAGTCGATCTTCGAATATTGGACACATGCGCTAAGCTATGTGCCGACCGCCGACTTCGCGTATTTCGTGCCGGCGATGAAACGCTATCGCGACAATCCCAGCGCCTGGTTCGGCTCGGTGACCAAAACGGAAATCAGCGCCATGACCAAGCGGCTGAAGACCGAAGGCGCGCTCTCGATACGCGACATCGATGACGACGAACTCGTCGACAAGAACCATCCCTGGGCCAGCCGCAAACCGTCCAAGCGCGTGCTGCAGCTAATGTTCTATCAAGGGCTTGTGACCATTTCGGCGCGCGAGGGCATGCTCAAGACCTATGAGCTTACCGGACGCCATTTCGGCTGGGACACGTCGCCAAAAGCGGCCACCGAGCGGCAGATCACCGCCTATCTCCTGGACCGCGCCCTGCGCAGCCAGGGACTGGTTAGCCTAGACTCCATCTGCCACCTCAATGCGCCCGCAAAAGGCGCCGTGCTTGAGCTGATCGAGTCGCGGGTCAGGCGGCGCCTGCTTGTTCCGGTTACGATAGAGGGCGCGGAAAAGACCCCGCATTGGGCAGAGCCCGTCACGCTCGACTGGACGGAGGCCCAGGCATCCAACCGCGTCCATATCCTTTCGCCCTTCGATCCGCTGATTATCCAGCGCAAAAGGCTGAAGCTGATGTTCGGCTATGATCATGTCTTTGAAGCCTATGTGCCGGCGGCCAAGCGGCGTTTTGGCTACTTTGCCTTGCCGGTGCTGGTGGACGACCGGATCGCGGCGGTTGTCGACCTCAAGACTGATCGGGCCGCAGGCAAGCTCCTTGAGCAGAAATGGACCTGGCTCGAAGATCCCGGTCTTGAGGGCAAGACGGCGATCGAAGCCGAGCTCGCGCGCTTTGAACGCTTCCAACTGGACCGCTCGGCATAAAGCCGCCTTTCCAGCACATCGGCGGCGCGCTAGAACCCCAGCCGCGACTGGGGACAGCTATGGCCACCTATACCGATATTGCTCGCCGGGTTTACAACCATACCTGGAAGCTCGATCCGATCATCCGCAGCCTGCTGGACACCGATTTTTATAAGCTCCTGATGCTGCAAATGATCTGGGGACTTTATCCCAAGGTCGAGGCGACCTTCTCGCTGATCAATCGGACCAAGTCCGTACGGCTCGCCGAAGAGATCGATATCGAAGAGCTGCGTGCCCAGCTCGATCACTGCCGCACCTTGCGCTTTTCCAAGAAGGAAATGATCTGGCTGGCGGGTAATACTTTTATGGCAGCAAGCAGATTTTCCAGCCCGGTTTTCTGCGCTGGCTTGAAAACTACCAGTTGCCGGAATACCGCCTCGAAAAGCGCGACGGCCAGTATATTCTGGAGTTTCCGGGGCTTTGGGTCGACACCACGATGTGGGAGATCCCGGCGCTTGCCATTATCAACGAGCTGCGGTCGCGGGCGGCGATGAAGCGCTATGGGCCGTTTACGCTCGACGTGCTTTATGCGCGCCAAGGCGCGGATGTGGGAAAAAGTCGAGCGTTTGCAGAAGCTTCCGGACCTCAAGATCTCCGATTTCGGCACCCGCCGCCGCCATTCCTTCCTCTGGCAGCGCTGGTGCGTCGAGGCCCTCAAGGAAGGGATCGGCGACAGCTTTACCGGCACCTCGAACGTCAAATTGGCGATGGACAGCGACCTCGAAGCGCTCGGCACCAATGCGCATGAACTGCCCATGGTGCTGGCCGCCCTCGCCCGCTCCGACGATGAGCTGCGCGAAGCACCCTATCGGGTTCTCCAGGACTGGAAGAGCTATTATGGCGGCAACCTGCTGATCGTTTTGCCGGACGCTTTCGGCACCGATGCCTTTTTGCGCGATGCGCCGGACTGGGTGGCCGACTGGACCGGCTTCCGTCCCGACTCGGCGCCGGCCATCGAAGGGGGCGAACGCATCATCGAATTCTGGAAGTCGCGTGGCCGCGACCCGCGCGAAAAGCTGCTAATTTTCTCGGACGGGCTCGACGTCGACATGATCGAGGAAGCCTATATCCACTTCAACGGCAAGGTGCGGATGAGCTTTGGCTGGGGCACCAACCTCACCAATGACTTCGAAGATTGCGCGCCCGAGCCCAATCCGGGTCTTTCGCCCATCTCCATCGTAGCCAAGGTCAGCGAGGCCAATGGACGCCCGGCGGTCAAGCTTTCGGACAACCCCGCCAAGGCGACGGGCACGCCTGAAAATATCGCACGTTATCTTCGCATCTTCGGGGACACCGGCCGGGTGGAACACGCGGTGCGCGTTTAGCTTTTGTTTTTGATGGCAAATCGCTTTAGGCAGTTCAGGTCTCGGCTCTTCGGGCGAGACCCAGAATCTTATTCTCCATGTGGAGAAACCTAAGCAGTTTCCCAGAGTTAAGGCCGCGTGAACCACTATCGGCCAGCTTGGCTCGGGGGCTCTGCGGAGCCAAAATGACTTTCGAATTGATCGATATCGCGCTGGCTGAACGCCAGGCGCATCCGCGACTCCCCGACAGGATGACCGGGAAAGTGCGGGCCGTGCTCACCGAAACCGTGGGCGACCAGCACTTGCGCCACGAGCTGATGTTGCCGGTCTGGGTCGACACGCATCAGGGCATGAGCGACGAGGACATCGAGCTCGGACTCATGGTCAAGGCCGCCGACATCGTCGGTCGCCTCAAGCAGACATTGGGACGGCCCGCGGCCTAATCCAGACGCGCCAGCCGCGCCGCAGCGGAGGGCTGGTGCCGATAGGCCGGCGCCTCTGCGAAATGGCGTACTCGAGCCATCAGCCGCTCTTCGCGCAGCCGACGTTCATCCATGACGAACCAGGACACGGTGGTGAAGACGATTGCCCCGATTGCCAGCAGTTCCCAAGCCATGACGCGCGCTCCTTGTGCGCCGTGTCGTAGCTAACAATTCGTTAAGGCAAAAGCGGGTTCGCCGATTAAGCCTAACCGCTAAACTTTGATCATTTCTGCGCAGATTTGGGGTCGAGCGGTACGGCGTAAAGCTCGAGCCGGTGGTCGATGAGCTTGTAGCCCAGACGCTTGGCGATCACTTCCTGGATCGCTTCGATTTCCTCGTTGCGGAACTCGATGACCTTGCCGGTGCGAATGTCGATGAGGTGATCGTGGTGCTCGTCGGGAATGAGCTCGAAGCGGGCGCGGCCATCCTTGAAATCGTGCTTGGTGACGAGCCCGGCCTCTTCGAAGAGGTTGACGGTGCGATAAACCGTCGACAGCGAAATGCGCGGATCGACGGCCGACGCGCGGCGATACAGCTCTTCCACGTCGGGATGATCGGAAGCGCCTTCGATGATGCGGGCAATGGTGCGGCGTTGGTCGGTCATGCGCATGCCGCGGGCGACGCAGGCTTCTTCGAGCGTTGGGTCGGAACTGATCTTGCTCACGGTATCGCTCCCTCGAAGCCGGGTGACCCGTCCGGGTTACCCAAGATCGCGGGCCATGACAAGCGCAGTGGCGGCGCTGCCGTCGGGCTGGGGATAGTAGCCCTTTCGAGTGGAGATGGTCTTGAAGCCTTGCTGCTTGTAGAGGCGAACGGCTGGGATATTACCCTCCTCGACCTCCAGAAACATGCGCTTGGCCGGCGACATCATCATGTCGGCAAAAACCGCATCGAGCAGTGCCCGGCCGATCTTCTTGCCGCGCCATTTGGGGTCGACAGCGATGGTCAAAAGCTCGGCTTCGTCGACGACGACGCGGATCAGGGCAAAGCCCGCTATGCGGCGCCTGGCGTCGCAAGCCACGTAAACGGGGGTCATGCGATCGGCGAGGAAGGTCGAAAACTCTTCGGCTGGCCAGCCGCGGTAAAAGCCCAGGGCATGGATGCGGGCCATTTCCCTGGCGTCGCCGGCTTCGCCCATTTCGATATGGAGCCCCGCGGGGGCCAGCCAGAGCTTGTCCATGCTGCTCACGCCCGGCGCGGCACGCGCGAGGCGTCCTGCGGCTTGGCATCGGCGTCGCGCACATAGGCGGCGTGCGGCGGGAAGGCGGCGGGATCGGCATCGGCCGAAAAACGCGCCAACTTGCCGATGTCGACGAAGGGGGCCTCGATCAACAGTGCTTCCGATCCCACCAAAGCTCGTGCTTCCGCCATGGGCAGGAGCCGGGGCCCGTCCCCGACCACGCCCGGCGAAGGAAAGGCTTCGAAATAGGCTTCGTCGCGCCGCGCATCGAGCAGGACCGCGACCGGACCGGAGGGCGCGCTCAGCGAAATCGCAAGGAGGCTCGGCACGCCAATCACCGGCAGCTTTCGGGCAAGGCCCAGGCCACGGGCAGCCGAGAGGCCGATGCGCAGTCCGGTGAATGAGCCGGGCCCGGTCGTCGTGGCAATCCGCGCCAGCGCCTCGTAGCCGACGCCTTTGCGCGCCAGAAGCGTATTGATGCGGTCGAAAAGAATTTCCGCATGGCCCTTGGCAATATCTTCCACCAGCACGTCGCAGCTCCCGTCGGCCAGCAACAGCGCGAGCTGCAAGCGGGGTGCGGCGGTGTCGATGGCAAGGGTGATCGGCAGGTCGGTCATGGCCTCTCGGCAGTAGCGCCAGCAAGGCCACGAGTCCACCGCCTTGACGCTACCCAGGCAGGCGACCACCTTGCCGCCATGTCCTCTGATTCGCCTCCCCCAAGCCCATGACCTGGCTGGCCGAAACTGCCATGTTGAGCCAGGGCTGGCGCCGCTTCCTGCTGCTGCTGGTGGCGGGCGCCATTGCCGGCCTATCGGTGCCGCCGCTGTTCATCGTTCCTGCGCTGTTTGTCGCCATGCCGATCTGGATCTGGGCCCTCGATGGCGCAGAGCGCGGCAAGGGCTGGCGCCGCATTTTCAGCCCGGCCTTCAGCATCGGCTTTGCCTTCGGCTGGGGCTATTTCATTGTCGCCTTCCATTGGCTGGGCGCGGCCTTCTTTGTGGATGGCGGCTGGATCATCGGCGCCATGCCGTTTGCGATCGCGGCCCTTGCAGCGCTCATCGCCGTTTTCTGGGCTTTGCCAGCGCTTTTGCGCATCTGTTCTGGAGCCATGGCTGGACGCGGATCGTCACGTTTTCCGCCTGGCTTGCCGCCGCCGAGTTCGCGCGCGGCCATGTGCTGACCGGGTTTCCCTTCGATCTGCTCGGCTATAGCCTCACCGGTAGCGACGAGATGATGCAGCTGACCTCGGTGATCGGCATCTATGGCCTCACTTTTCTCGCGCCTCTCCTGGCGTCGGTGCCGGCGCTGGTGTGGCCGGCAGATGACCGATCCTGGTCGCGTCGCCTGGCGCCGTTGTTCCTCGCGCTCTTCGTCATCGCCGCGCAGCTCGGCTATGGCTACAACCGGCTTGCCGGCACCATCTCCACCGAGCGGCAGGACATAGCGATGCGCCTCGTGCAACCGCTGGTCTACGAGCATGCCGATTTCGGCAATGTCGATCCGGTGGCGCTGGTCGATCGCCTCTTGATGCTGAGCGACATGCGCATGGACCCGACGGACCAGGGGCTGGGCGACATCACGCACCTGGTCTGGCCCGAATCGAGCCTGCCGTTTTTCCTTGAAAGCTACCCCGATGCCCTGGCCCGCATCGCCCGGCTCTTGCCCGAGCAGACGACGCTGATCGCCGGCGTGCCGCGCCTGCCCTATGCCCTCGATGGTGCGCGAACCGGGGAGCCGCCCTTCAATTCCGTCGTGGCCATCGATACGGAAGGCGAGATCGTCGCCTCCTACGACAAGGCGCACCTCGTCCCCTTCGGCGAATTCCTGCCCTTTGCGCCCTTCTTCCGGCAGATCGGCATCACCCAGTTCGTGCCAGGGGTCGATGGCTGGTCGGCCGGTGAAGTTCGCCGGCGGGTCCTGGCCCTGCCCAATGCTCCCGCAGCCCTGGTTCTGGTCTGCTACGAGATCATTTTTTCAGGCGATCTGGGGGACAGCGGCAGCGCGCAGTTCATGCTCAACCCCACCAACGATGCCTGGTTCGATGGCTCGATCGGACCGGCGCAGCATGCCCACCATGCGCGGGCCCGCGCGGTCGAAGAGGGCATGAGCCTGGTCCGCGCGGCCAATACCGGCCTCACCTTTGCCACCGATCCGGTCGGCCGCATCACCGCAGCCCTGGCGCCGGGGCAGATGGCGGCGCTCGATGTCCGCCCGCATCAAAAGCTCAACGGGACGATCTTCACCCGGGTACGGCATTGGCCGTTCCTGATCGCGGTGATCGCGGGCATGCTGATCGGCCTTGTCGCATCGCGACGGCTTCGACGCCGGCGGCTCTGAGCGCCCTTCCCATCGCCTCCTCGGGCCTGCTACGTCTCACGCAGCACTTTGAGGAGAAGGCTGTGACCCCGATCGATCTTTCCGCCGCGCCGTTTCATCTCGACGAAGCGGCGCAGGCCTGGGTGCACCAGACACGCGATAGCCTCAGCGCGCGGGATCGGCTGGCGCAGCTTTTCAATCTCCTCAGCCGCGAGGGGCCGGAAACCGCCATCGAAAGCCTGCGAACATTCAAGCCGGGCGGGGTAACGCGCATCTTTTCGGCGAACCTTGCCGACGAGGTCGCACTGATGCGCCAGGTCGATGGCGCCGGCCCGGTGCCGATGCTGGTGAGCGCCGATCTTGAAGGCAGCCGCATGAGCCTTCCCTTCGGGACGGAAGTGCCGAACCCGCTCGGCTTGGCGGCGGTGGACGATGTCGAGGCCACCGCGGCAATCTCGACCATCATGGCGGAAGAAGCGCGGGCCGTCGGGCTCAACTGGAGTTTTACCCCGGTCATCGACATCAACAAGGCCTGGCAGAGTGCCATTGTCGGCACGCGCTCCTATGGCTCGGACGTCGCTCGCATCGAGCGGCACGCCTTGGCACAAATCCGTGCCTTTCAGGCCAAGGGCGTGGCCGCGACGGTCAAGCATTGGCCCGGCGAAGGCTATGACGACCGCGACCAGCATCTGGTGACGACGGTCAATCCGCTGACGCTGGCGGAATGGGAGGCCAGTTTCGGCCGGCTTTATCGCGCGGCGATCGAGGCCGGGGTGATGAGCGTCATGTCGGCGCATATCGCCTTCCCAGCCTTTGTGCGTGAGCTCGATCCCGCGGCGGAGGGCGAAGCGTTCCGGCCTGCCTCGATCAGCCGCGTCCTCAACCAGCAGCTCTTGCGCGAACGGCTCGGCTTTAACGGGCTCATCGTTTCGGATGCGACAGGCATGGCGGGGCTTGGCGATTGGGGGCATCGCGATCAGACCGTTCCGGACCTCGTGATCGCCGGCTGCGACGTCATCCTTTTTCCGACGACCCCAATGCCGACCTGATGCGGCTGGTCAAGGCGGTGGCCGACGGGCGGCTCTCACAGGAGCGCGTGGATGAAGCGGTGACGCGGGTTTTGGCCCTCAAGGCAGCGCTCGGACTGCACAAGCCGGAGCGCACCCTGCCCTCGCTCTCTACTGCCGAGATGATCATGGCGCGCTCGGATAGCCGCATCACTGCAAAGTCGGTGACCGAGCGGGTGCCGACGCTGGTCAAGGATGTGCAAAATCTGCTGCCGCTGACGACAGCCAAGCATAAGCAGGTTTTGGTCTTTTCGACTGGCGCCGTGCAGCCCTTTGCGCCGGTGCCGATCCCGCTTTCCCTGCCCGATCGATTGCGCCAGGAAGGTTTCGAGGTGACGGAGTTTTCGCCTGAGACGCCGGTCAATCCCAAGGATTTTGACCTCATGCTCTACCTTTTGGCCGAGGAAACGCTTTTGACGCGGGGGCGCATCTTCCTCAACTGGCGGCAGCTGACCGGCTCGGTCTTCGGTGCAATGCGGCGCTACTGGCACGATGTGCCCACGCTCATGGTTTCGCTGGGCTTCCCCTACTATCTCCACGACGCACCGCGCGTCCCGACCTATGTCAACGCCTATGGCTCGAACGAAGACATGCAGGCGGCCGTGGTTGAGGCGCTAATGGGGCGGATCGACTGGAAGGGCGTGAGCCCGGTCGATCCGTTTTGTGGGAGTGAACAGGGGAAGTATTAGGCGGTCTGAGAGCCCCCACCCCCGCCTCCCCGTTAGTCGGGGGAGGAGCTCGATCGAGTCATAGCCACCAGCGGTACTCCTCCCCCTCCTAAAGGGGGAGGCCGGGTGGGGGTTTTTACTTGGCCTAGTGCAGCGTCGCGACGCCGATATTCTGGTCGCCCAGCCATTCGGTCACGGCGGCTTGGGTGTCGGCCACCATAAGGGGCGTGCCATCGGCCGACATCACCAGGTGATAAAGCGTTGCTGCATCGAACTGGGCGTCCTCGATGAGGCCGGAAAGCAGGATGCCGTCCACCGACTTCACATAGGCCACGGCATCGCCGCCAAGGGCCGCGAACTGGGCGCGGGTCATATCCTTGAGCGGATTGGCAGTGTCGATCGCGGCGTCGTTTCTCTTATCCATCATTTTTTGGCCCTTTCCTGTTTTGCCTGGCCGCGGGGGCTGATCGCTAGAGCGATCGAATGTCTATCTTGCGGGCGATCTTGGGCGCTTGCGGACGCTCAAGGGTAATAACGAGCATGCCATGGCTCAAAGTTGCATCACGGACTTCCATGCCTTCGGCGAGGAGGAAGGATCGCTGGAATTGCCGGGCAGCAATGCCGCGGTGCAGATAGTTGCGGGAGGGGTCGTCCCGCTGCTTGCCGCGCACCTGGAGGCCATTGTCTTCCACCGTCACATCAAGCTCGCCCGAGGCAAAACCGGCCACCGCGATCGAGATCAGGAACCGCTCGGCACCATCGGCCGAAATCGTGCGCTCGATATTGTAGGGCGGGTAGCCGTCGGCAGTGCGGGCTAAGCGGTCGATGCGTTCTTCGAACGTGTCGAAGCCAAGAAGAAATGGTGCGGAAAACACCGAGATACGCGACATGATGGGCGTCCTTGAACTCAAGCAACGTCTTGCACCCGCGACCCTAACAATGGCATCGCTGACACGAGCCGGATATGGGGCCGAAAACCCATGATTTCAAGGCGGAGGAGCGTTGCACCATGGGCAAGACGGTCGCCATCATCACCCCGGCTTACAAGGCGCAGGAGACGCTGCCAGAGACGGTGCGCAGCGTGCTCGAGCAGACGCATGCCGATTGGCAGCACTGGATCGTCGCCGACGACGGGTTCGACTATGCCGGCTTCCTCGATCAGCAGGGCCTGGGCGACAGGCGGCAGGTCTTTGCGACCACCGGCCGCACCGGCAGCGGAGCCTCGGCAACCCGCAACGTGGCGCTCGAACAGCTGGCAACGCCCTATGCGGCTATCCTTGATGCGGATGATCGGCTGAAGCCGCAAAAGCTTGAACGCGCCGTTGTGGCTTTGGACGAATATGGCATCGTCACCACTGCGCTCGATGTGGTGACGACCGGCTTTTCACATTTGCGTTTCGTGGCCGACGGACCGGATCGCGTGCTCACGGCGGGCGAGCACAAGTGGGTCAATCTTTCCATGGACTCCATGGTGGTCTGGGACCGCCGACGGGCCGACGGCCGCTATGATCCCACTATCCGCAACATGAACGACCTCGAATTCCTGCTGCAGCTCTTCCGTACCGTGCCGCAGAGCTTTCACCTCGGCACGCCGCTGCATGACTATGTCAAACGCAATGGATCGCTCAGTAATGGCGCCGAGACCGCAGCGGCGATGATCCATGCCAAGACGGCGATCCTTGATCGGCTGGAAGCAGGATATTACGGGCTCGATGCCGAAGACGTCGCCGGCGTCGCGGGATTTTTGCGCGTTTCTCTCGCGGCGGAGGCAGCTTATGGCGATGCGGTCAGCGCCGCACCCGGCCTTCTCTTCGAAGATCATCTCGAACCGCGTTTGCGCGCATCCAAGCCCTTGCCTTAGCGGGCCTTTGCCCCTATAGAGCCCACTTCTCCGGACCGCCCGGCCAAAAGGCATGCCGTGGCGGTTCTTGAATGCGATGGGCCCAAATCCATCCTCACTGTTCTGAAGGACCCGCAAAATGCCAAAGATGAAGACCAAGTCCGGCGCCAAGAAGCGTTTCAGCTTCACCGCCACGGGCAAGGTGAAGGCCGGCGTCGCCGGCAAGCGCCACCGCCTGATCAGCCACAATGCCAAGTACATCCGCACCAACCGCGGCACCAAGATCCTGTCCAAGGGCGACGAGGGTCTGGTGAAGTGGTACATGCCGTACAATCGCTAAGCTGGAAGGACACAAATAAATGGCACGCGTTAAACGTGGCGTAACCGCCCACGCTCGTCACAAGAAGGTCTTGAAGGCCGCCGAGGGCTATTATGGCCGTCGTAAGTCTACGATCCGTATCGCCAAGCAGGCCGTCGAAAAGGCCGGCCAGTACGCTTATCGCGATCGTCGCGTCAAGAAGCGCAACTTCCGTGCGCTCTGGATCCAGCGCATCAACGCCGCCGTGCGCGATCACGGCCTGACCTATGGCCGATTTATCGACGGCCTCAGCAAGGCTGAGGTTGCTGTCGACCGCAAGGTGCTGTCCGATCTCGCGATCACCCAGCCCGAAGCGTTCGCTGCCCTGGTCACCAAGGCCAAGGCTGCGCTGGCGTATCTGGAAAGCGTGGACTCCGTCACCCACGCCCGCGTCACCGCCTAAGCACCCTCCTCGCTGAGGCTGAAATTTGCGCCTTGCGCCACCCGGAAGGGCTGGCGCGGGGCGTTTTGTTTTGGTCTATAGCGGCCAAGAACACGATAACCCATGAGACCTCATGGTGAGCTTGTCGAACCACGAGGGCGGGCGCAGCCATGGTGCCACGACCTCGTCCTTCGACAGGCTCAGGATGAGGTCTGCTGATGAGACTGCGGAAGATAAGATGTCCCTAGACGCCCAGATCGAAACCCTGCGCACCGAGCTCTCCGCCGCCATTTCTGCAGCCGAGACGGAAGCCGGGCTCGATGCCGTGCGTGTCTCGGCGCTGGGCAAGAAGGGCAGCGTTTCGGCCCTCCTCGCTTCGCTCGGTGCGATGGCGCCGGAGGAACGCAAGTCCGCGGGCCCGGCAATCAATGGGCTCAAGGCCGAAATCGGCGGACTGATCGAAGCCCGCAGCGAGGCCCTCAAGCGCGCCGCCCTCGATGCCCGGCTCAAGGCCGAGACAGTCGACATCACTCTGCCGCTGCCGCCTGCCCCCACAGCCCGCGGCCGCATCCACCCGATCTCGCAGACGATCGACGAGATCACCGCCATCTTCTCGGACATGGGCTTCTCGATCGCCGAAGGCCCCGATATCGAGACCGACTACTACAATTTCACCGCGCTCAACTTCCCCGAAGGCCATCCGGCGCGCGAAATGCACGACACCTTCTTCATGAAGCCCGGCCCCGACGGGGTAAAGAAGGTGCTGCGTACCCATACTTCGCCGGTACAGGTGCGCGTCATGCAAAAGACCAATGACAAGCCCGCCGCCGGCTATCTGACGCCCGCCATGGATCCGCCGATCCGCGTGGTCATGCCTGGCCGCACCTATCGCAACGACTCGGACCAGACTCACACGCCGATGTTCCATCAGGTCGAGGGTCTCGTCATCGACAAGAGCTCCCATATTGGCCAGCTGCGCTGGGTGCTCGAAGAGTTCCTAAAGGCCTTTTTCGAAGTGCCCAATGTCACGCTTCGCTTCCGGCCGAGCTTTTTCCCCTTCACCGAACCGTCCATGGAAGTGGACGTCCAGTGCGATCGCTCCGGCTCCGAGGTCAAGATCGGCGAGGGCAGCGATTGGCTCGAAATTTTGGGCTGCGGCATGGTGCACCCCAATGTCATCCGCAATGCCGGGCTCGACCCCGACGTCTACCAGGGCTTTGCCTGGGGCATGGGCATCGACCGCATTGCCATGCTGAAATACGGCATGCCGGACCTGCGCGCCTTCTTCGACGCCGACCAGCGCTGGATCGAGCATTACGGGTTCCGACCCCTGGACCTGCCGACCCTGTTCGGCGGACTTTCGAGCTAAGGAGCCAAAGACATGAAATTCACCCTCGACTGGCTCAAGGAACATCTCGACACCAATGCGACTGCCGAGGAGATCGGCGTTGCGCTGACGACTGTCGGGCTTGAGGTGGAAGGCATCGAAAGCCAGGGCAAGGCGCTGGACAAGTTCGTCGTCGCCAAGGTGGTTTCGGCCGAACCGCATCCCAATTCCGACCATCTCAATGTTTGCAAGGTGGATGCCGGGACCGGCGCGTTGATCGATGTCGTTTGCGGCGCGCCCAATGTGAAAACCGGCATGAAGTCGGTCTTTGCCTTCCCCGGCACCTATATTCCGGGCAAGGATTTCGAACTCAAGGGCGGAGTCGTCATTCGCGGACAGCCATCCAACGGCATGCTTTGCTCGGCGGCGGAACTGCAGCTTTCCAACGATCATGACGGCATTATCACGTTGCCGGACGATGCGCCGGTGGGCGAAAAATATGTCGATTATGCCGGCATCAATGGCGTGGTGTTCGACATTTCGATCACCCCGAACCGTGGCGATGCGACCGGGGTCTATGGCGTGGCGCGCGACCTTGCCGCCTTCGGTATCGGCACGCTCAAGACCACCCACATGTCGCCGGTGCCGTCAGTCGGACCGAGCCCAATCCCGCCGCTGCCGCAGCAGTTCGCCGATGGCGAGCCCAAGGCGATCCGCAAGTTTGCCGGCCGCTATTTCCGCGGCATCAAGAATGGCCCTTCCCCTGACTGGCTGCAGGCGCGGCTGCGGGCCGTCGGACTTCGGCCGATCAATACCGTGGTCGATATCACCAACCTCGTTTCGCTCGGCTGGGGCCGCCCGCTCCATGCCTATGACGCCGATAAGGTCGAGGGCAACATGGTGCTGCGCCCGGCGCGTGGCGAAAGCTTCGATGCCCTGGACAACAAGGTCTATACGCTCGACGAAACCATGACCGTCATCGCCGACGAGCGAGGTCCGCTCTGCCTTGGCGGCATCATGGGCGGCATCCGCTCGGGCGTGACCGACGAAACCACCAACGTCTTCATGGAATGCGCCAGCTGGGATCCCGAGCTCATCGCCCGCACCGGCCGTAAGACCGGCATTGTGTCGGATGCCCGCTATCGGTTGGAGCGCGGAGTCGATCCGGCGCTGACCGAACCGGGGCTGGAACTGGCCACGCGGCTGGTGCTGGAGCTTTGCGGCGGCGAAGCGCTCGAACCGGCTATTTCCGGCGAAGATGTCTTCCCCAACACCGTGGTCGAGTTTCCGCTCGGCGAGGTCAAGCGCTTGACCGGCCTCGACGTGTCACCAGAGCGGATCGATGCGATCCTCCGATCGCTTGGCTTTAAGACTTCGGGCTCGGGCGAAACGCGGACTGTCCAAGTGCCGAGCTGGCGTCCGGATGTGACGCAGAAGGCCGACCTCGTCGAAGAGGTCATGCGCATGGTGGGCGTCGACAATGTTCCGGTCGAGCCCTTGCCGCGCTTGAACCATGTGGCACAGCGCATGCTGACCAGGATTCAGAACCGCCGGCGCATCGTGCGTCGTGCCCTGGCGGCGCGAGGCCTAGACGAGGTGGTGACCTGGAGCTTCATCTCCAATGCCGATGCGACCCGCTTCGGCGGCGGGACCGAGGATCGGCAGCTGGCCAATGCCATCGCGTCGGACATGACCGACATGCGGCCCTCGCTCCTGCCGGGCCTGCTTGCCGGTGCGCGGCGCAATGGCAATCGCGGCTTTGGCGACGTGGCGCTGTTCGAGGTCGGGCAGGTATTTTTGTCAGACCGGCCTGAAGGGCAGCATACCTTTGCTTCCGGTGTGCGAACCGGGACGGCACGGCAGGATGGCGCCGGCCGGCATTGGTCGGGCAAAGCCCAGTCGGTAAGCGTTTGGGACGCCAAGGCGGACCTCTCGGCCGCGCTCGATGCCCTGGGTGTCGACATCGACAAGGTACAGGTGCTGGCTGAACCCGCTGCCTGGAGCCATCCGGGCCGGGGTGGTCGCGTGGCCCTGGGGCCGAAGGTGACGCTGGGCTGGTTTGGCGAACTGCATCCGGCGCTGGCGGCGGAGCTTGACCTTGAGGGCGCTGTTGCGGTGTTCGAGATCGACCTCGATGCCCTTCCGGAAGCGCGCAAGAAAGCCAGCAAGACCAAGCCGGCCATCGAGCTTTCGCCCCTCCAGCCGGTCTCTCGCGACTTTGCCTTCGTCATGGATCGCAGCGTTGCCGCAGCAACGATCCTCAAGGCCGCGCGCGGTGCCGACAAGACGCTGATCAAGCAAGTCGACATTTTCGACGTCTTCGAAGGCGCCCACGTCGGCGAAGGCAAGAAATCGGTCGCGATCGAAGTTACGCTTCAGCCCAAGGACCGCACGCTGACCGACGAGGAAATCGAAAAGGTGTCCGCAGCGGTGGTCGCGGCGGTGACCAAAACCACCGGCGGAGAATTGCGGAAGTAGGGCTCTATGGTCGGCTTCCCTCCCCCTTGTGGGGAGGGACTGAGGGTGGGGGTGTCGGGGCTCCCCATCCGTTGAGCTTGAGGATGTCGCGGCACCCCCACCCCAACCCCTCCCCACTAGGGGAGGGGCTTCAGATCGAGGATTGACCATCATGTCCCGCACCGATGAAATCCTTGCGCGCCTGTCCCAGCTCCATCCCAAGCTGATCGACCTGTCGCTCGATCGCATGCTGCCGCTGCTCGAGCGGCTGGGCAATCCGCAGGATCATCTGCCACCGACCATCCATGTGGCTGGAACCAATGCCAAGGGCTCCACCATTGCCTATCTGCGCGCCTTTCTCGAGGCTGCGGGGAAGCGGGTGCATGTCTACAATTCCCCCATCTTGTGCGCTTCAACGAGCGGATCCGGTTGGCCGGCACACTGGTCGAAACGGAACCGCTCAACGCGGCTTTGGAAGAAGTGGAGCGGATGAATGGAGGCGACGCGATCACCTTTTTCGAGGTGACGACCGTCGCGGCCTTCAAGCTGTTTGCGGAAACGCCTGCCGATTATCTGCTGCTGGAAACAGGCATGGGCGGGACCTTCGACACCACCAATGTGGTCCGGCATCCGCTCGGAACCATCATCACCCCGATCGACTATGACCACCAGGCCTTTTTGGGCAACACGCTGGCGGAAATTGCCTCCAGCAAGGCGGGGATCCTTAAGCGCGGTGCCAAGGCGGTGATGGGGCTGCAGCAGGATGAGGCGCGCCACGTGCTGGAGCGTGCGGCGGCGCGGCTGGGCGTTCGACCGATCTGGCAGGGCGAGGATTTTCACGGCAGCGCGCAAGATGGGCGGCTGGTGTTTCAGGACGAGGACGGCCTCCTCGACCTGCCGCCCCCTGCCCTCCTCGGCGCGCATCAATTTGACAATGCCGCGCTGGCCATTGCTGCGGTTCGACACTTTGGGCTGCCAGTGGACGAGGCAGCGCTAGTGGAAGGCTTGCGGCGGGTGAGCTGGCCGGCCCGGATGCAGCCGCTGCGCACCGGCGCACTGCGTGCGCTGCTGCCCGAGAGCCACGAGCTCTGGCTCGATGGTGGCCATAATGCGCATGGGGTGGCGGCTCTAGCGCGGTCGATCGCAGCGATCGCAAAAGCCGCTGGTGCTGATCATGGGCATGATGAACACGCGCCAGCCCGAGGATATTCTGGCGCCATTCGCGAATCTGCAGCCGGTTTCGGTCAAGACGCTGACGATCCCGGGCGAGACGAATGCACGCGACGCCGAGGAAATTGCCGGGCGGGCGCGGGCCCAAGGTTTTCCGGCCGTGGCAAGGGTAGTTCTCAGGGAAGCGCTGACCGAAGCCGCACAGGTCAACGGTGCGCGGGTTTTGATCTGCGGGTCTTTGTATCTGGCCGGAGAGGTGTTGGCGCAGAACGGGACCTTGCCTGACTGAAGCCCCCACCCAGCCTCCCCGTAAGGCGGGGAGGAGCCCCATCGAGCAAATCTTAAGCGGCGTAATGCGTCTCGAGCGGCGTCGTCAAAATCGAATAAAGGCGGGCCGGATCGGTTTCCGCGCGCAGCTGTGCGGTGATGCTTTCGGTCCGCAGCAGACGGGCAACCTTGGACAGCGCCTTGAGGTGATCGGCACCTGCGCCGATTGGCGCAAGCAGCGTCACGACGATATCGACCGGCTCATCGTCTACCGCGTCGAATTCGATGGGCTGGTCTAGGCGAGCGAAAACGGCGGTGACATGCTTGAGGCCCGCAACCTTGCCATGCGGCACAGCAATGCCGTTGCCGAGGCCAGTCGAACCGAGGTCTTCGCGCGCCTCAAGGGTTGCGAGCAGATCTTCGGCGGCAAAGCCGGTCAGTTCGGCGGCCCTGTCGGCAATGATCTTGAAGAGCTGAGGCTTATCAAGCGCGCCGTTACAAGTCAGCACGGCGCGCTCTGCCAGAATATCGGCCAAGTCCATAAATCTGCCTTAGGATCTATTACCCCGCGGACAGGCGCGGGCGCCGATCAATTGGCGCCCAGGGCTGGGTCGATCCAGCCAATATTGCCATCCGCGCGGCGGTAGACCACATTCAGCCCGCCATGTCCAGCATGGCGGAACATGACAAGCTGCTGACCGGAAAAATCGAGCTCGGCCACCGCCGCTTCGACGCTCATCTGGCGCAGGTTCTTGGTGGTCTCGGCAATCACCGGCGGCGCATAGTCCTCATCGAGCTCGTCGAGCTCTTCGGTGCTGCCGAAAACGGTGTATTGCGCGGTCACCGCATCGAGCCCGTCTCCGTCAAAGCCCTTGCGGTGCGACTTGAGCTTGCGATTGTAGCGGCGCAGGCGCTTCTCAATATTGTTGGCCATGATCTCGTAGGCGGACGTCGCGTCGCCGCCCTGGGCGCTGGCCTGCAGCACGGCGCCCGAATCGAGATGAACCATGCAGTCGGCCCGGAAACCGCTGCCATCGGGGCTGAGGGTCAGGTGTCCGTCGTAGCCGCCGTCGAAATATTTTCCGACCACGGCGGCGAAGTGTTCCTCCGCCTTGCCCCGCAGGGCATCGCCGACATCCATGTTCTTTCCCGAAACGCGTAAGGTCATGGCTTTTTTCCTCTCAGTCTTTGTTTGACGCGAGAGATCCGAAAGCCGTTTCCCGGCTTTACGGGATCACGTCTGCCCCTCCGCTACGAAAAGAGGCAGAGGCGATGCTAGACCCGCTCGCGCAGAGGAAGCAATGCGCAAGTGTCGTCACCGGTTCGATTGATCGAGACAGTGGACACACATTCGTCAAGCTTGGGACGAAGCCTCACGAGGCCTGCGCCAGTTCCTTCTTTTGCCGCCGGCGAATGACGGAGGAAGGGATATTCATACCCTCGCGGTATTTGGCGACCGTGCGTCGGGCGACATCCATGCCCTGCTCCTTGCGCAGCATTTCGGCGATCGTGTCGTCGGAAAGAATGGCGCCGGGCGGTTCGGCATCGATCAGCTGCTTGATGCGGTGGCGCACCGCTTCCGCCGAGTGGTCACCGCCGCCATCGGCCGAAGCGATGGCCGTGGTGAAGAAGTATTTCATTTCGTAGAGGCCGCGCGGCGTTGCCATATATTTTTGCGCGGTGACCCGGGACACGGTCGACTCGTGCATGTCGATGGCTTCGGCCACCATCTTGAGGGTCATCGGCTTGAGATAGGCCACGCCGTGCGTTAGGAAGCCGTCCTGCTGACGCACGATTTCGGCCGCCACCTTGGTGATGGTCTGGGCGCGCTGGTCGAGGCTCTTGGTTAGCCAGTTGGCGGTGGCAAGGCAATCGGTGAGGAAGGTCTTTTCACCGGCGTCCCGGGTCTTCTTGCTGACCGTTGCGTAGTAACTGCGGTTCACCAGGACCTTGGGCAGGATGTCGGAATTGAGCTCGATCTGCCAGCTGCCGTCAGGCTCCGCGCGGACAAAGACGTCGGGGACGACGGTCTCGACGGGGCTGGTGTCGAAGGCAAGACCCGGCTTGGGGTCGAGCATTCGAAGCTCTGCCAGCATATCCTGGAGATCCTCGCGATCGCAGCCGACGGCGCGCAACAGCGCCGGCGTATTGTGTTCAGCCAGCATCGGCAGGTGATCGATCAGCCGCTGCATCATTGGATCGAGCCGCCGATCGCGCTCGCGCGCAGCTGCATGGAAAGGCATTCGGCAACAGTGCGGGCAAAGATGCCCACCGGGTCGCAGGTCTGCAGCACGGCGAGCACGGCCTCGACGTCCTCGATCTCGGCACCGAGCAACACGGCAACCTGTTCAAGTTCAATGGCAAGATAGCCGGCTTCGTTGAGGCCATCGATCAGGTGCTGCGCAATAAGGCGGTCTGCCTGCGTGCGCAGCAGCATGTGTGCCTGCGCTTCGAGATGATCTGAAAGGCGCGGACGGGTGGCGATGAACTGGTCGAGATCAGGCGCATCGCCGCCGTCGAAACTGCCATTGCGGTCAGGTCCGGCCGCAGAGCTGCCCAAGTCGCTGGGCGCGCTGTCGGGGAACACGTTTTCTACGGCAGTGTCGTAGCCCTCGGCGATCTGGTCGGCATCCTTGATGCGGTCGGAGGACGCGACAGTGTCCTCGTAGGCACTCATTTCGACCCGTGGTTCGGCGGGTTCGGGCGCTTCATCGGTGCCGCCATCCTCACGTTCGAGCAGAGGATTGCGCAGCAATTCGTCGTCGACGAAGGCGGATAATTCGAGATGGCTCAGCTGCAGCAGCCGGATCGACTGCATGAGCTGAGGCGTCAATGTCAGCGTTTGAGACTGGCGAAATTCCAGCCGTGGCGAAAGCGCCATTCGCAAGCGGCCTCTGATGCAAACCTCGGCCGTTGCCGGCCACTTCCCGCGCGCACCATGGCAAGAACGCTCAAGGTTGGCAAGTTTCGTGCCAGAAGATGTGGTGCTAGATCGAAAAGCTTTCGCCGAGATAGACGCGGCGCGCTTCGGGATCGGCGCTGATGGTCTCGGGCTTGCCTTGAATCATCACCTTGCCGCCATGGATCAGATAGGCGCGATCGACGAGGCCGAGGGTTTCCCGCACCGCGTGATCGGTGATCAAGACGCCGATGCCGCGCTGCGTGAGCTGGCGGACAAGGCCCTTCACTTCGGCAACCGCGATCGGGTCGACGCCGGCAAACGGTTCGTCGAGCAGCATGAAGCTGGGGTCGGCTGCGAGCGCTCGGGCGATCTCGACGCGGCGGCGCTCGCCACCGGAGAGGGCTAGGGCATTGGACTTGGCGAGGTGAGCAATGGAAAATTCGTTGAGCAGCGCTTCAAGCCGCAGCTTGCGTTCGGCGCGGTTGCTGACGGTGTTTTCAAGCACAGCCATGATATTGCCGGTGACGGTCAGGCCACGAAAGATGGAAGGCTCCTGTGGCAGGTAGCCGATGCCCAATTGCCCGCGCTGGAACAGCGGCAGGCGGGTGATGTCCTGGCCATCGAGCATGATCTTGCCCGCGTCGGGTTTGACGAGGCCCATGATCATAGTGAAGACCGTGGTCTTGCCGGCGCCATTGGGGCCGAGCAAGCCCACCGCCTCGCCGCGGCGCACGGCGAGTGAAACGTCGCGCACCACGGTCCGCTTGCCGAAGCTGCGGGCCAAGCTATGGGCGACGAGCCAGCCCTTCTGGTCGATGCGCGGGCGAGCCGGTTCAGAGCTCATTGCGACGAGAAGATACCGGTAACGCGACCGCCGCCGGAGCTGGTGAATGTCGAAACGTTGGTCTCGAGATTCACCTCAAGTTCGGTAGCATCGATCGTGCCCGAAGCGTTGGTGACCTTCACATTCCCAGTGAGGCGCAGCATTTGATCAGCCGGGGTGAAGACGGCGCGATCGCCGGTGGCATCCTGATCAGACGTCTGCAGGCGCACATTGCCGCCAGACGCCTCAAAAGTCTGGATATCGCTGGTGCCGCCCTCGCCATAAGTGGCCACAACCTTGGGCGCCCAGACATTGACGGTCGGATGCTTGACGATGACGTTGCCGGTGAACACCGCCTCGCGCACCGCTTCGTTCATGACAAAGGTGTCGGAGGTGATTTCGACCTTGCTTTGCGCCAGGGCCGGCAGCGGCATCAGCAAGGCCAGAAGGGCAAGGAGACGCAAAGGTCGGGTCATCAGTTTTGGTCTCCGTCGGAGAGCTCGTTCTCTCCGGGGGTGGAAGGCAGGGTGACGACGGACCGGTTGAAGGTCCAGATCATGCTTTGCGCATCATAGACGAGACCGCCCGCCCGCACCGTGGTGCCATCGGCATAATCGATCACAACCTCGCCATTGGTAGTCAGAAGCTGCGCCTGCCAGTCGAAGACGGAATCGCGCAAGGTGCCTGTGGTTCCGCTCGAGTCCGCGATGTCGGCGACGCCGGGCACCATGGTCTTCTGGTTGGTGGTGTCGAGCTGGGCCATGGCCGCGTCAGCGCTGAGCTGAACGCCATCGATGCGGTCGAGCACCAGTTTGGCTTCGGCTAGACCGATAAGGTCGGGTCGCTCGGTGGTGGCGCGGGCGCTGCTGGCGGAAACATGGTAGGAGGACCCGTCCTGCATGACGCCGACATAGTCGGGCGCGGCGACCGTCACCGCATCGGGCGAAACGGTGATCTGGCCGATGCTGAAACGGCCTTCCAAGCTCGACAACACGATCTGCAGCAGCAGCGCGAACAGCACCAACGCACCCAAGATCGGCACCGCCAACCGCAAGACGCGCACAATCGAGTTGCGCCGCTTGAGGCGTCGGATCGGCGGCAGCGAGGCGGCGGTGCTGATGCTCATTTAGCTATGGGCAAAAATGTCGGTTTCTTCCCAGCCGAGCAGGTCGAGCGCGCAGCGCGTCTTGAGAAAATCAAAACACTCGCGCGCCAGCTCGGTGCGGCCTTCGCGCTGCAGCATGCGATCGAGGTGGCGCTTGAGATCGTGGAGATAGAGCACGTCCGAAGCGGCATATTCGAGCTGGGCATCGGTCAGCTTCTCGTGACCCCAGTCCGAACTCTGCTGCTGCTTGCTCATGTCGACATTGAGCAGCTCACGGACGAGGTCCTTGAGGCCATGGCGGTCGGTATAGGTGCGGACCAGCTTGCTCGCGATCTTGGTGCAATAGACCGGGCCGGTGACCACGCCAAAGCGCTTCTGCAGAACGGCGACGTCGAAGCGCGCATAGTGGAAAATCTTGGTGACGGCGGGATCGCCGAGGAGCTTGACGAGATTGGGCGCCTGGGTAGCGTCCTGCGGGATCTGCACCACATCGGCGCTGCCGTCGCCCGGCGACAGCTGGATGACGCATAGCCGATCGCGGTGGGGGTGGAGGCCCATGGTCTCGGTATCGATCGCAACTTCGCGGCCATAGTTGGAAAGATTGGGCAGATCACCCCGATGCACTCGAATGGCCATAAAGAAAATCCCGCGTTCCGATACCAGCTTCCTTGGCACAGAGCCGTGGCCAAGAAAAGGCACAGCGACCAGCACGTCGAACAGCGCAACGATATAAAGCTTTCTTTATATGGATATTGATTTCAGGTCGGGGACCTGCGAGAAGCGAAGCTGAAAGTGTGGGGACGTCTCCACACGCGCACTGCCCGTGCGCCCTCGCCACTTTGCAAAGAGGTTTAACGTGGCCCGTCTCGATTACCAGTTCACCTCGGAATCCGTCTCCGAAGGCCATCCCGACAAGGTTTGCGACCGCATTTCCGACGAAATCGTCGATCTCGTGTTCAAGGAAGCCAAAAAGGTCGGCATGGATCCGGCCAGTGTGCGCATCGCCTGCGAAACGCTGGCGACCACCAACCGCGTCGTGATCGCCGGTGAAGTGCGCGTACCGCAATCGCTGCTCAAGAAGGGCAAGGATGGCGCGATCCTGACCGATGCCGCCGGTGCGCCGGTGGTCAATCCGGCCAAGTTCAAGTCGGCGGCGCGCAAGGCGATCCGCGACATCGGCTACGAGCAGTCCGGCTTTCACTGGAAGACCTGCAAGATCGACGTGCTGCTGCATGGCCAATCGGCCGATATCGCGCAGGGTGTCGATGAAGGAGGCAACAAGGATGTCGGCGCCGGCGACCAGGGCATCATGTTCGGCTATGCCAGCCGGGAAACCCCGAATTGCTGCCGGCGCCGATCTATTATGCGCACAAGATCCTCGAAACGCTGACCACTGCCCGCAAGTCGGGCGAAGGTCCGGCTGCCGTGCTGGGCCCGGATGCCAAATCGCAGGTCACCGTCCGCTACCAGGACGGCAAGCCCGTCGGCGTGACGCAGATCGTCCTCTCCACCCAGCACATGGACGACAAGCTGAGCTCGGCCGACGTGCGCAACATCGTCGAGCCCTATATCCGCCAGGCGCTGCCGGAAGGCTGGATTTCCGACGATACCGTTTGGCATGTGAACCCGACGGGGAAGTTCGTGGTCGGCGGTCCTGATGGCGATGCTGGCCTCACCGGCCGCAAGATCATCGTCGACACTTATGGTGGCGCAGCCCCGCATGGCGGCGGCGCGTTTTCGGGCAAGGACCCGACCAAGGTTGACCGCTCGGCGGCCTATGCGGCGCGTTACCTTGCCAAGAATGTCGTGGCGGCAGGCCTTGCCGATCGCGCCACGATCCAGCTCAGCTATGCCATTGGCGTTGCCAAGCCGCTCTCGATCTATGTCGACCTCCACGGCACCGGCTCGGTCGACGAAGCCAAGCTCGAAACCGCGCTGGCCGAAGTCATGGACCTCACCCCCGCGGCATCCGCACGCATCTTGACCTCAACAAGCCCATCTACGCCAAGACCTCGGCCTATGGCCATTTCGGCCGCAAAGCCGGCCGCGACGGCAGCTTTTCCTGGGAGAAGACGGATCTCGTAAAGGCACTCAAGGCGGCGGTGGCTTAAGGGCCGATTTGCGTCAGACCGGGTGCAAGTATAGACTCTGGCGCTATTGGATCGCCGGAGGCTGTCATGACGGAAGAGAGCCTACTTCTGTTGAAGCGCATCGTTGCAACACCCGGTGTTCTGGGTGGCAAACCAAGCATTGATGGTACGCGGGTCGGGGTTTCTCATATCCTTGAGGCATTGGCCGCAGGCGATACCGCAGAGGAGATCGTCGACTCGCTGCCCTGGCTCACGCACGACGATATTCGCGCCGCCCTTATCTATGGAGCCTACCAGGCGGAAAATACGCGCATACAGGCGGCTGAGTGAGCTGTTTCCTGATCGATGCGCAGCTTTCAGGAAAGCTGGCGCGAAGACTTCGGGAACATGGTCACGTAGCTGACCATGTCTACGACCATCTCGACCCTCAGGCAGACGATCGGGAGATTGCAGATCTAGCCAATGCAATAGGCGCCAGCGTGATCAGCAAGGATGCCGACTTTGCGATCTCGCGAGGCGCGGCCGACTTGAGCAGACCTTTGTCTGGCTCAAGCTGCCCAACCTTTGCCATGCGCAATTGCTGGAAAGGCTGGACCTTGCCATGGCCGAGATTGTATCGGCCATCGACGCCAAAGATCGTATTATCGAAATCCGCTAGGGCCTTCCGCTTGACCGACCACCAACTCCCAAAAACCCGTTCGGGTGAACCGCGCGCATTTTTTGGCCGGCGTTCCGGCAAGACCTTGCATGGCGGGCAAAAGGCGCTGGTGGAAGATGTGCTGCCGGAAGTCGAGATTGAGCTCGACGGAGAGCTCGATCCGCGGTCGCTGTTTCCGCAAGCGGAGCGGATCGTCATCGAGATCGGCTATGGCGGCGGCGAGCATCTGGCGCGCAAGGCGAGCGAGGAGAGGCAAACCGGCTTTATCGGCTGTGAGGTGTTTACCGGCGGCATCGGCAAGATGGTGCAGGCCATCGCGGCGGCCGAGCTTACCAATGTGCGGCTTTTCACCGACGATGCGCTGAAACTGTTGATGGCCTTGCCTGACGCCTCGGTCGATGCGGTATACCTGCTTTATCCCGATCCCTGGCCGAAAACCCGCCACCACAAGCGGCGGTTCGTTTCGCCGACAACGCTTGCCGAACTGGCACGGGTGATCCGCCCAGGCGGCACGTTCTTTTTGCCACCGATATCGAGGACTATGCCGACTGGACGCTTGCCCATATCGTGCGGACGCCCGACTTCGTGTTCGACGCCGAGCGTCCTGGCGCCTGGCACGCGCCTTATCCCGGCTGGCAGCCGACACGCTATGAGCAGAAGGCGCGGCGTGAAGGCCGGATGGTCAGTTTCTATTTTGGTTTCAAGCGGCGCTGAAGCTCAGTTCCAGGCTGGTCGGGCGCCGCGTCACGACAGTGGCATCCCACTTGAACCCCGAGGAGCGGATTTCCAGCGTCACCGCGTCTGGAATATCGGCCGAGTTGAACACCTGGACTTCGGCGCCGCCATCCCAGAGGGCGCGGACGGTACAGTCGATCACCGACTTCTTGTCGTAGAACACCAGCCGCCCAGCCTTGAGCACCCGCCGGCGCTCGATCTGCCGCGTGGTGGCCGTGGTCGCGCCGCGCCAAAGCATCGAGACATTGCGGCCGGCGCCTTTGGCTTCGTAAAGCGCCTCATCGGCCTTGACCAGAAGTGCATCGAGGTCGTCGGCGCCCGGATCAAGCGTCGCCACCCCGAAGCTGGCAGAAATCGTCATCGGCGGCTTGCTGCCGGGAAAGCGCAGCGCCAGAAGGCTGTGGCGGAGTTTTTCGGCAACGGCCATGGCCGAGGCCGCGTCGGCATCGGGCAGGATCACGGCAAATTCTTCGCCGCCCAATCGGCCCAGAACGTCGCTTTGACGCAGGACGCCGCCAATGGTTTCGGCCACGGCTTTGAGCACGACATCGCCGGCAGCGTGGCCATAGGTGTCGTTGACCTTCTTGAAGTGATCGATGTCGAAGGCGATGACGCTGAGCTGGCTGCGGTGGCGACGCGCCAGCGCCACGAACTTTTGAGCATCTTCCTTGAAGGCGCGGCGCGTACTGATGCCGGTGAGGCCATCGGTGGTGGCGAGCCGCCTGAGCTCGAGTTCGTTGGTGACGATCTGTGCAAGCTCGTAAAGAATTTTCTCTTCGCGCTCGGTAAATTCACGCGGCCGGCTGTCGATGGCGCAGACCGTGCCGATGTTGAAGCCGTCGTTGGTGGTGATGGGGACGCCGGCATAAAAGCGCACGCCGACCTCGCCGGTGACCAGCGGATTATTGCGAAAGCGGTCGTCCTTGGTGGCATCGGGCACGATCAGCGGGGCACTTGCAATCAGCGCATGGCGGCAAAACGTGTCGTTGATCGGCAGTTCATCGACCTTGTTGCCCTCGGCTGCCTTGAACCATTGCCGGTGCCCGTCGATCAGCGACACGACGGAGGTTTCGACGCCAAAAATCAGCCGGATCAGCGAGGCGACACGGTCAAAGGCCGGCTCGCGCGGCGTGTCGAGCACATCGTAGCGGGCGACGGCCTCGAGCCGCGCCTCATCGGCGATAGGTGAGACAGGACTTGGCTTTTCGAGCACAGCAGACATGGCGGGTTCGCATCTCGACTGGTTGAGACCCCCGCACGCATGCAGCGGCCTTGATATATGACGCCATATGGCGCGGCTGGGTTTCCGTTTTCGGTTGAGACCCTTTACGAACCCTTGACGGCACGATCTTGCGTTTTACCGAGGCCGGCGCTATATGGAGGCAACATCGATGCTCTCAATCGAGAGTGGGTGCCCTGACCGGCCCCGCTCTTTTTGCTTATCTGGGACCTCCTATGGCGTTCGATCTTGCTGAAAAGCGCTACATCAAGGAAAGCGGGCTCGAGGCCCGCATCGCCCGGATCGTCGAACCGGTGGCAATCGGCCTCGGCTATTCGCTGGTCCGCATCAAGGTGACGCCGGAAAACGGCACTACGCTGCAGATCATGGCCGAAGACGAAAACGGGCGTTTCACCATCAACGACTGCGAAAACCTGTCCAAGGACCTTTCGCCGGTGCTCGACGTCGAGGATCCGATCGATCGCGAATACCATCTCGAAGTTTCCTCGCCCGGCATCGACCGGCCGCTGGTGCGCAAGCGTGACTACGAGCGCTTTGTCGGTCACGAGGCCAAGATCGAGCTGCACGACATGATCAATGGCCGCAAGCGTTTTCGTGGGCATATCGGCCCGGTGGATGAGGAGGGCGTCACCATTATCCTGCCCGATGCTCCGGGTGGAACCGACCCCAACCACAAGCTCAACTTCGTCAACATCGCCGAAGCGAAGCTAGTGATGACCGACAAGCTCATGGATCAGGCCCGCGCCGACCAGGAGCTGCACCCGATCGACGACGACGAGACCGAAACGGTCGAATATGCCGACGCCGACAATGACGACCAAGCCGACGGCCCGGAGACCGAGACGGTCGAGGACACGGTGGCAGACGAAATTAATGTCTCCGAGGAGAAGAACTAAATGGCCGTTTCAGCCAATCGCCTTGAGCTGTTGCAGATCGCTGACGCTGTTGCGCGCGAGAAATCGATTGACCGCATGGTCGTGATCGAGGCGATGCAGGACGCCATGGAAAAGGCGGCCAAGGGCCGCTATGGCGCCGAAACCGAAATTAAGGTCGAGATCAATCCGCGCTCGGGCGAAACGCGCATGTGGCGCCTGCTCGAGATCGTCGATGCGGTGGAAGAGCCGAGCCGCCAGGTCGAGCTCAGCTATGCCAAGAGCAAGTCGCCGCAGGCCAAAATCGGCGACTTTTTGACCGAGCCGCTTCCGCCGATGGAATTCGGCCGTATCGCCGCGCAGTCGGCCAAGCAGGTGATCGTTCAGAAGGTGCGCGATGCCGAACGTGACCGCATGTTCGAGGAATATACCGGCCGTGTCGGCGAGATCGTCAACGGCACCGTCAAGCGCGTCGAATACGGCAATGTGATCGTCGATCTGGGCCGGGGCGAAGCCATTATCCGCCGCGACGAGCTGATCCCGCGCGAGCTCTTCCGCTATGGCGACCGCGTGCGTGCCTATATCTATGACGTGCGCCGCGAGCAGCGTGGTCCGCAGATTTTCCTTTCCCGCACCCATCCGCAGTTCATGGCGAAACTGTTCATGCAGGAAGTGCCGGAAATCTATGATGGCGTGATCACCATCCGCTCGATCGCCCGCGATCCGGGTTCGCGCGCCAAGATCGCCGTGACCTCCAATGACAGCTCGATCGACCCCGTCGGCGCTTGCGTCGGTATGCGCGGCTCGCGCGTGCAGGCCGTGGTGGCCGAACTGCAGGGCGAAAAGATCGACATCATCCCTTGGACCGACACCATTGCCGATCTCGTGGTTTCTGCCCTGCAGCCGGCCGATGTCGCCAAGGTCGTGCTCGACGAGCAGGCCGAGCGTATCGAAGTGGTGGTGCCGGACGAGCAGCTGTCGCTCGCCATCGGCCGCCGTGGCCAGAATGTGCGTCTCGCTTCGCAGCTGATCGGTTGGGATATCGATATCCTTACCGAGCAGGAAGAATCGGAACGCCGCCAGAAAGAGTTCACCGAACGCTCGGCTCTCTTCATGCAGGCCCTTGACGTTGACGAGATGGTTGCCCAACTACTGGCTTCCGAAGGTTTCTCCACCGTCGAGGAACTGGCCTATATCGAAGCGAACGAAATCGCATCGATCGAAGGCTTCGACGAAGAAACCGCCGGCGAAATCCAGAACCGCGCTGCCGAATACCTGGCAGAGATCGACCGCAAGTTCGACGAAGAGCGCACGGCGCTGGGCGTCGAGGACGAGCTCTACGAGATCGCTGGTTTGAACGCTGCCATGCTGGTGGCTCTGGGCAAGGACGACATCAAGACGGTCGAGGACTTTGCCGGCTGCGCCGCCGACGATCTCGTCGGCTGGACCGAACGCAAGGATGGCGAGACCAAGCGCTTCGACGGCGCGTTCAAGGACTTCCCCGTTTCGCGCGAGGAGGCCGAGGACATGATCATGCAGGCCCGCGTCAAGGCTGGCTGGATCAGTGCCGACGACATTCCTGCCGATGAAGGCGAGGAATTGACCGAGGAGGAGGCGGTCTCCTGACCGCCTTCCTTTGGGAGCACCCGGTTTTGGCCCGGCGCGCGGACATGATCAGGACTTGTGCCCTCACCCGGGTGGAAAAGCCGGTTGAGGACCTTGTTCGCTTCGCCGTCGGGCCAGAGGACATTCTGGTCCCCGATGTCGATGCCCGGGCGGAGGGGCGTGGTGTTTGGATCACGCTTAGCCATGCGGCGGTGGCCGAGGCGGTAAAGAAAAAGGCCTTTGCCCGAAGCCTCAAGGCTCCGGTAACGGTGGCCGACGATCTGGCCGACCTGACCCGGCTGCGGCTGGAGCAACGGCTGCTATCGGCCCTGGGCATGGCGAAGAAGGCAGGGCAATTTGTGTCCGGCGCGACCAAGGTCAAGGGCGCGCTCGAGAGCATGGAAGTCATTGCTCTCCTAACTGCGACCGATGCGGCCGAGGACGGGCGCAACAAGATGCGAGGGACGCTCAAGGCCCTCAATTATGCGCGGCGCGAGCAGGGACTTTCCGGTCCCGACGTGCCGCACTTCGAATTACTCCAAAGTGCTGAAATGGGTTTGGCACTTGGACTTGAAA
Source organism: Devosia aurantiaca (assembly GCF_011058215.1). GTDB lineage: Bacteria > Pseudomonadota > Alphaproteobacteria > Rhizobiales > Devosiaceae > Devosia > Devosia aurantiaca. Next base: position 581,127 of record NZ_JAALFG010000001.1, on the reverse strand, counting down.
ATGTGATACATGCTGCCCTAACGAGCGGGGCCGCAGCCCAATCGGCAGTGGAAAAGGCCAAAAGACTGGCCCGATACATTGCCCAACCGATGGATGAAGACACCGACCCCACTGGGGCGTCCGGTGTGCTTTTGTCCGCGGAACAGGACGAAAGACGATAGGAAGCATGGCTGATAACGACGACAAGCGCACCGACGACACCGGCGCCAAGAAGACGCTGACCCTCAAGGGTGGCGCGGGCCTCGGCAACCGCCCAGGCGGGATGTCGCGCGCGCCGTCGCGATCGACGGTGGTCGTGGAAAAGCGCACCCGCATTGTGCCCAAGCCCGCAGGCCAGGCACCATCCGGTGGCAATACGCGCCCGGCCAGCTCGCCTGGCCAGGGCCGGCCGCAGGGCCGCCCGATGCAGCAGCAGACCCGCGCACCGCTTGGCCTTTCGGCTGCCGAAGCAGAAGCCCGGCGCCAGGCACTCGCCCTCGCAGGTGCACGCCAGGCTGAAGACAGCCAGCGCTTCGCGCAGGAAGAAGCCCGTCGCATCGAGGAAGACAATCGCCGCCGTCAGGTGCGCGAGGAAGCTGCTCGCCAGGAAGAAGAGCGCCGCCAGGCCGAGGAAGCGCGCAATGCGCCGGCTCCCGTGGTCGAAGCTTCGCCAGAACCTCAGGCTGCTGCCCCTGCAGAGTCGCAGGTTCGCGAACCGTTTATTCCGGCAAGCCAGCGCAATCCCGGTCCGTCCAGCGTGCGCACCGTTGCCGGCCGTCCGGGCCAGCCGCCTCGTCCGCAGCGGACCAGCAACGAGCGCCCGACCGGTCGCCCCGGCGAAGGCGAGCGTCCAAATCCAAATGCTCGCCCCAACCCCAATGCCCGCCCCGCTGGCTCAACCGGCGTGCGTCCGGCTGGCTCGACGGGCGTTCGTCCCGCCGGTTCGACCGGGGTTCGCCCCGCCGGCACTTCGGGTCGTCCCGCGGGTGGCCGTCCGGCTGGCGCCGGCATGGCGCCGATCGGCAATGTTCCCCCTGCCCCGCCGAGCGAGGCCGATGGCCGCCGCACCCGTACCGGTGCACCCCAGGTTCGTCCGACCACTGAAGCGGAACTCGAAAACGCCCGCCGCGCTTCGCGCCCAACCGGAACGGCCGACCCGCCGCACCGGCGATGACAGCGCGCGCGGTCGCCTGACGGTTTCGACGGCGACCACCGAGAACGATCGCGATCGCGGTCCGTCCCTGGCGGCCATGCGCCGCCGTCGCGACAAGAAGATGGGCCGCAACCAGCAGGATGCGCCCAAGCTCAGCCGCGAAGTCGTTATCCCGGAAGTCATCACGGTTGCCGAACTCGCCAACCGCATGGCCGAACGCTCCGTCACCGTGATCAAGATGCTGATGCAGCAGGGCCAGATGGCGACCATCAACGACGTCGTCGACGCCGATACCGCCGAACTGATCGCCCAGGAACTGGGCCATACGGTGCGCCGCGTTTCGGATGCCGACGTCGAAGAAGGTCTCTACGACATTCCGGCAGACGACAAGGCCGAGGATCTGACCGATCGCGCGCCGGTCGTGACCATTATGGGCCACGTCGACCACGGCAAGACCTCGCTGCTCGACGCCATCCGCGAAGCCAATGTCGTGTCTGGCGAAGCCGGCGGCATTACCCAGCATATCGGCGCCTATCAGGTCGAAAAAGACGGTGCCAAGATCACCTTCCTTGACACGCCGGGCCACGAAGCGTTCACCGCCATGCGTGCCCGTGGTGCGCAGGCAACCGATATCGCGGTGCTGGTCGTGGCGGCCGATGACGGCGTGATGCCGCAGACGATCGAATCCATCAAGCACGCCAAGGCGGCTGGTGTTCCGATCATCGTGGCCATCAACAAGATGGACAAGCCGGAAGCCAATCCAACCCGCGTTCGCACCGAGCTCTTGCAGCACGAAGTGTTCGTGGAATCGATGGGCGGCGAAGTGCTCGACGTCGAGGTGTCTGCCAAGACCCACAATGGCCTCGACAAGCTGCTCGAAACCATCCAGCTCCAGGCCGAAGTGCTTGAGCTCAAGGTGGCCCGCGACGGCCGTGCCGAAGGTCTTGTCATCGAAGCCAAGCTCGACAAGGGCCGTGGTGCGGTGGCAACGGTCCTCGTGCAGCGCGGTACGCTCAAGATCGGTGACATCCTTGTCGCCGGCACCGAGTTTGCCCGTGTGCGTGCGCTGATCAACGACAAGGGCGAGCAGGTCAAGGAAGCCGGCCCGTCCGTGCCGGTAGAAGTGCTCGGCTTTAATGGCGTGCCATCGGCCGGCGACCGCTTCTCGGTGGTCGAGAACGATGCGCGTGCTCGCGAAGTCACCGAGTATCGTCAGCGCGCCATCCGCGAAAAGACCGCTGGTGGTGGTGCAACGAGCCTCGAGCAGATGATGAACCAGCTCAAGGTTGCTGGCATTTCCAAGTTCCCGCTCGTCATCAAGGGTGACGTGCAGGGTTCGGTGGAAGCCATCGTCTCCTCGCTGAACAAGCTCTCGACCGATGAAGTTTCGGCGCAGATCCTGATGGCAGGCGTGGGCGGCATCACCGAGTCCGACGTGACGCTGGCGGCGGCCTCCAACGCCATCGTCATCGGCTTTAACGTCCGTGCCAACAAGCAGGCATCGGATCTTGCGACCCGCGACGGCATCGAAATCCGCTACTACAACATCATCTACGACCTCGTGGATGACGTGAAGAACGCCATGTCGGGCCTGCTCAAGCCCGAGCGCCGCGAAACCTTCATCGGCTACGCGACCATCAAGGAAGTGTTCCAGATCACCAAGGTCGGCAAGGTTGCCGGTTGTCAGGTCACCGAAGGCATCGTCGAACGCGGCGCCGGTGTGCGCCTCCTCCGCGACAACGTCGTCATCCACGAAGGCAAGCTCAAGACGCTCAAGCGCTTCAAGGATGAAGTCAAGGAAGTCCAGGTCGGCCAGGAATGCGGCATGGCCTTCGAAAACTACGAAGACATCCGCGCCGGCGACCAGATCGAATGCTTCCGCGTCGAAACGGTGCAGCGCACGCTCTAACGCGCGGCGCCAACAAGTTAAAAGGGGCGTGGCGCGAGCTGCGCCCTTTTTCGTTTGGGATGAAGCGATGAAGGTAGTGCTGCTCGATGTCGACGGCGTCCTGGTCACAGGCAGAGACCAGTATGGCAAGCATCTGATCCCGGACCTCGAACGCGACTTCGGCATCCCACCGCGGCGGCTCAAGCGCGAGTTCTTTGAGCGCTCCTGGCCCGACATCGTTACCGGCAAGAAACCACTTCTCCCCGAACTGGGGCGCGTACTGGCCCGCACAGCGCCATCAGTCGAACCAGAGGCGCTGCTCGATCACTGGCTGCGCTATGAGGCCCATATTGACGAGCAATTGCTGAGCGACGTCGCGGCACTGCGGGCAAAAGGCACTCCGGTATATTTCGCGACCAATCAGGAGCATCATCGCGCGCGCTATCTGATGGAGGAGCTCGGCTTCGCCGGTCATGTCGACGGCATGTTCTATTCAGCGGAGCTTGGCCATCGAAAGCCCGACCGCGGCTTTTTCCGCGCTGTGCAACGCGCCCTTTCCGACACCGCATCAGACGTTGTCCTGGTCGATGATCGGCAAGCCAATGTCACAGCCGCCCGGCGCTTCGGCTGGCGCGCCATTCATTGGATGGAAGGCATGTCACTGACCGAGCAACTCGGCAAAATCGAGCATATGGCTCGGCCGGGATGAGCGTCTCTCCTTATCCCTATTGCTGACAGGATTTGGTTGAAGCCTGTTTCAGGATGCCGGGACGAGGAGAGAGTTCATGAAACCCATCACCATTATCCTGACCGAATTCTATTCCGACTGGGAGATCGCACCCTTGGCCGGTGCCGGGCGCGCCTTTTTGGCGCCGACATCCGTTTCACTTCGCCGCGGGGTGGCGCACTCTCCTCCGCGGCAGGCCTGCCGATTGCGGACACGATAGCTTTCACGCCGCCGGACGATGGCGTGGTCGTGATCTGCGGCGGATCGGCCTGGGAGGCGGACACAGCTCCCGATCTAACCGACGCATTGCGTCAAAGCCTCGACAACGGATGCGTGGTCGCGGCGATCTGCGGCGGCACGGTGGCCTTGGCGAATGCCGGCCTCTTGGATGGGGTACGGCACACCTCCAATGGCGCGGACTATCTTCCCAGCCTCTCCAAGGCCTATCGCGGCATTGCGACCTATGTCGACCAGCCGCAGGCGCTGCGCGACGGGCAGATCATCACCGCCCCTGCCCCCGCCCCCGCAAGCTTTGCCTATGAGGTTTTGGCCGCCGCCGGCCTCCCCGAAGATGCGGCGCGGCAGGTCAAGGACATGCTCAGGCAAGAGCACCAGCGCTGAAGATCTACTTGCTGCAGACCCAGCGGCGGACGGTGCAGCCACCGTCATAGCGCGAGCAGGAGTTGAGCGCCCGCGTCTGTGCCTCGGCGCGGCCGGCAGACCAGCCGGTGCCCCAGCCGCCGCGGCGGCCGACAGCCAGCGCGCCGCAGGCATTCTGGAAGGTGATGGCGACGCGGCAATCATAGGCATATTGCTCGCAATTGCTCATGGCCCGATCCTGCGCATCGGACTTGCTGTTGTAGTTGTGGCTGTAGCCGATCGCCCGTGTCTCGGGCGAGTAGGCGATGGCGCCATATTCGTTGGCGATCGCGGGAAATGCCGTGACGAGGCACAGCGCAACAAGTGTCAGAAGTCGGATCATCGAAAAGCCCCCAGGCAGTGCAGCAAAGCATGCCGCCGGGGGTGCCGCTAGCCCCCTGCCCGCCTCGCTGCAAAGAAAAGACCCGCCTCTTGCGAAGCGGGCCTTGGTGTTGCCGGTGGCGGGTGACTACGGTTGATAAACCGACGCCACAGACAAGAAGGGGAAGCTGGCCGTAGCCAGCTCCAAATCAGTCGGTCAATTGATGACCGTTACCCGTGCACCTACCGGAACGCGGGCGTAAAGGTCAATGATGTCCTGGTTCATGAGGCGGATACAGCCTGAGGACACGTTGGTGCCGATCGTATAGGGCTCGGTCGTGCCATGAATGCGGAACAGGGTGTCGCGGCCGCCCTTGTAGAGGTAGAGCGCGCGCGGGCCGAGCGGATTGGTCGGGCCCGGCTCCATGCCGCCCGCATATGGACCGTAGCGATCCGGTTCGCGGCGGATCATCGACTGGGTCGGGGTCCAGCGCGGCCATGCAGCCTTGCGGCCGATCGTGGCGTCGCCACGGAACACCAGGGCCTCGTCCTTGCCGACGCCGACGCCGTAGCGAAGCGCGCGGTTATTTTCCATGACGAGGTAGAGATAGTGCGCCGGCGTATCGACCACGAGCGTGCCCGGACGCTCGGAAGTGAAATACTCCACTTCCTGACGCCACCACTTGGGATCGACGCGGCGGAGATCCATCGCCTCAACGGTGTAGGGCTCGTTGGTCAGCGTGCCATACATGGCCTGGTAGTATGGATCGATAGTGGGCTCCTGCACGACCGGCTGGCGGGTCGTGGTGCAGGCGGAAAGCACGGTGGCGGAGGCGCCAAGCAGGAACAGGCGGCGGGAGATCAACGCGGATACCTCAAAACGGCAAGACGGGAGAAGGACGAATAGCGGTGAACCGCCTTGCCTTACGCAATACGCTTCTGCCCGTTAACGCCGCCCCAATTGTGGCAGTTCCTCGCCACAATGTGACCACCTATTCAGGTGTTGCACGAAAAACACACATTTCGGTCACGAAGGCGTGACCAGCCACATCATAGCGCCGCTAGCAAAAAAGGCCCGGATCGCTCCGGGCCTTTCTGTTTCATCACACCAAGCTTTGCCTTATTCAGCGGCAGCTTCTTCCTTGGTGATTTCCTTGCCGGTCGCCTGGTCGACGACCTTCATGGAGAGGCGAACCTTGCCGCGCTCGTCAAAGCCGAGAAGCTTGACCCAGACCTTGTCGCCTTCCTTGACCACGTCGGTAGTCTTGGCAACGCGCTGGTCGGCCAACTGGCTGATATGGACGAGACCGTCCTTGGCGCCGAAGAAGTTCACGAAGGCGCCGAAATCGGCGGTCTTCACCACGGTGCCCTGGTAGATGGCGCCGACTTCGGCTTCGTCGGTGATCGAGCGGATCCACTTGATGGCCGCTTCGATCTGCGAACCGTCGGAGGACGAAACCTTTACGGTGCCGTCGTCTTCGATATTGATCTTGGCGCCGGTCTTTTCGACGATCTCGCGGATCACCTTGCCGCCGGTGCCGATCACTTCACGGATCTTGTCGGTCGGGATCTTGAGCGTTTCGATGCGGGGTGCGAATTCGCCCACTTCGCCACGCGATGCCGACAGGGCCTTGGCCATTTCGCCAAGGATATGGATACGACCGCCCTTGGCCTGCTCGAGGGCGATCTTCATGATCTCCTCGGTAATGCCGGCGATCTTGATGTCCATCTGCAGGGAGGTGACGCCTTCTTCGGTGCCTGCCACCTTGAAGTCCATGTCGCCGAGGTGATCCTCGTCGCCAAGGATGTCCGACAGAACGGCGAACTTTTCGCCTTCAAGGATCAGGCCCATGGCGATACCGGCCACCGGGCGCTTCATCGGCACGCCAGCATCCATCAGCGCCAGCGACGTGCCGCAGACGGTCGCCATCGACGAGGAACCGTTGGATTCGGTGATCTCCGATACGACGCGAACCGTGTAGGGGAACTCTTCCATCGAGGGTCGGATCGGGTTGATGGCGCGCCAGGCAAGCTTGCCGTGGCCGATTTCGCGGCGACCGGGTGAGCCCATGCGACCAGCTTCACCGACCGAATAGGGCGGGAAGTTGTAGTGCAGGAGGAAGTTCTGCTTGTAGGTGCCTTCGAGCGAGTCGATGAACTGCTCGTCATCGGCAGTGCCGAGGGTCGCAACCACCAGCGCCTGGGTTTCCCCGCGGGTGAAGATAGCCGAACCATGGGTGCGCGGCAGGACGCCGACTTCAGCCAGGATTGGACGGACGGTCGAAAGGTCACGGCCGTCGATGCGCGAGCCGGTGTCCAGAATGTTCCAGCGCACGATCTTGGCCTGGAGATTGTGGACCACTTCGCCCAAGGCTTCCTTGGAAACCTCGCCGGCTTCGATCTTGGCCGCGAATGCGTCCTTGACCTTGGTGTTGGCGGCGGCCACGGCAGCGTAGCGATCAGCCTTGTCGATGATCTGGTAGGCAGCGCGGAGATCGGCTTCGGCAATCCCAAGCACTTCCTGCTCGAGCGCCGAGAAATCGGGCGGGGTGAATTCGCGCGGTTCCTTGGCGGCCAGTTCTGCCAGCTGAATGATGGCTTCGATCACCTGGGCCGAGGCCTTGTGGCCGAACATCACGGCGCCGAGCATGACTTCCTCGGAAAGCTCCTGGGCTTCCGATTCCACCATCAGCACGGCGTCCTGGGTGCCGGCCATGACGAGGTCGAGCTTTGAGTCGGCGCGACGATCGACAGGGAGGTTGAGGACATATTCGCCATTGACGTAGCCCACGCGGGCAGCGCCGATCGGGCCCATGAAAGGCACGCCCGAAATGGTCAGCGCGGCAGAGGCGGCGACCATGGCGAGCACGTCGGGATTGTTCTCCATGTCATGCTGGAGAACGGTGACGACGACCTGGGTCTCGTTGCGATAGCCATCGGGGAAGAGCGGGCGGATGGGGCGGTCGATAAGACGCGAGATCAGGGTCTCGTTCTCGGTCGGACGGCCTTCGCGCTTGAAGTAGCCGCCCGGGATCTTGCCGGCGGCGAAGTACTTTTCCTGGTAGTTGACGGTCAGGGGAAGAAGTCCTGGCCGGGCTTGGCGGACTTGGCGCTGACAACGGTTGCCAGCAGCACGGTCTCGCCCAGGGTGGCGAGCACGGCGCCATCGGCCTGGCGGGCGATCTTGCCGGTCTCAAGGGTCAGCGGCTGGCCGCCCCAGTTGAGTTCGACCTTATGGTGATCAAAATTGATCGACATGGAATTGTCTTTCCATTCTGCCGGCGGAGCGGGAACGCGGGGCTAGGCGACACCCACGAACTCAACCGGTGTGTCCGCACCCGCGCCGCACCCCATGTGCGCCCGCAGGCTCAAAATCAGACACTTGTTTCATCTTGGCGGGGACGAAACATGGACAAGACAACGAGCCTCTCCACCGCGGAAGAAGCCGATAATCCTGCCATGCTCCGGCACGGCCGGCCTAGGTGTGCCTTCCAGTGGAAAGGCAAACGGCGCGGAAGCGGGCTCCCGCGCCGGATATCGAATTAGCGGCGCAGGCCGAGCTTTTCGATCAGGGTCTTGTAGCGAGCGTCGTCGGCCTTCTTGAGGTAGTCGAGGAGGCGGCGGCGGGTCGACACAAGCTTGAGCAGGCCACGGCGGGAATGGTTATCCTTGCTGTGGTCCTTGAAGTGTTCGGTGAGGTTGGCAATACGTTCGGACAGGATCGCAACCTGAACTTCCGGCGAGCCGGTATCGTTGGCCTTGGTGGCGTATTCCTGGATCAGTTCGTTCTTGCGTTCTGCAGTGATCGACATCGGTCTATCCTTTCGAAAGGGAGGACAATGGCCGCCCCAGCCGGGATGTCGTCCAGGTGGGGCCGAATGAAGCAGAAGCCCGGTTTCAAGTGAAACCAGGCGCCGGCTGGCGTCGATATAGGGCAAAGCGCGCCCTGTTTCCAGCCTTATCGGGAGATTATGGCTTTTCGTCGGGCCGCTCGGCGGCAAAGGCCGGATCGAGCGCCGAAAGGGGAACGTGGAAGGTCCACTCGACCCCATCAGAGTGAGCTTCGCGGTTGACTTGTGCGCCCAGGGCGCCCCCGACCATGGTGCGCAACACGATGGTGCCAAAGCCGGTGCGACCGGTTTCAACCACGAGCTGACCAGCCACACTTTCGCGCCAGTTGAGGACCAGTTCTTCGCCCTGAACGCGCCAGGTGAGGCTCAGCGTCCCGCCGTTGACTGCAAAGGCGCCATGGCGGGTGGCGTTGGTGGCAAGTTCATGGAGGGCCATGCCCAGGATCTGCGCGCCCTGTGGGTTGATGCGGAGATCCGGGCCCTCGATCAGAGCCCGGCTTTCGTTGATGGCTGGCAAAAATGGCGCCAGCTGCAAGTCGATCAGATCGCGCAGCATCACACCGGCGCGGCCATTGGCGAGCAGGAGATCGGTCGAGCGGGCCAAGCCCATGATGCGCTTTTCAAGCGCCGCCACATAGGACGGCACATCGGTAGCGCCGCGAGCGGTCTGCTTGGCCATGGCGTTGATCACCGCCATCTGGTTCTTCGAGCGATGCGCCAGTTCGCGCATGAGGAAGCGATTGTCGCGCTCCGCCGTCTTGCGCTGTTCGCTGGCTTCGGCGAGGGCCTTGGAAATTTCCGCGATCTCGGCAACGGGATAGGTGCGCGGATAGACCATCTCGCCGCGACCGAGCCGCACGGCATCTTGCCGAAGGCCCTGCACGCTTTCCCCGATCCTTGTCGCGATCAACGTCGCGACGAGTGCAGCAACAAGGGCAATGGCAATGCCCCAGGCGCCGAGCTGCAAAATACTGTCGCCCAAAGGCTGCTGGATGCGCGCAGCGTCAGCCCAGGCTACGACTCGCCAACCGGTTAGGTTCGACCGCCATTCGGACGTCACCACCCGCTGCCCGTCGAGTTCCTCGCTGACCCATTCACCCGGCGGCAGGTTGGATTGCTGACGAAGGGTAAGCCTTGTGTCAGGCTCGATGCCGCTATCGGCAGTTGCGACGATCACGTCGCCATCGGCATCCACAAGGGCGGCATGCCAGCCGCCCGGCAGCTGTTGCGATTGCAGGGCGGGGAGAAGATCGCGTGTGTTCTGCGTGAGCGCCAGAAGCCGGATGGTCGGATTGTTGTCGATCGGCAGCCAGACATTGAACGCCGTGGTCTGCGCTGTCCGCCCGAAGAAAACGCCGGAAATCGTCGGCAGCTTGCGATTGATCGCTTTGGCGGCCGTTTCAGGATCGGAGGTCTGACCGGCAGCCTCACCGAACGGCACGCGGGTGTTGAGCAGCTGATTGAGGTTGGCATCGAGGGCGATCAGAAATGCGCCGGTGCCGCTAAGCGCCAACTCGCCACGGCGATGCAGCTCCTGTAGATCGCCAAGATCCAGGGCGCTGGTGGTCGATAGTACGCGCAACGTCGTCACCATGCCCGAAACTTCGCGGTCAACCGTCTGCCCCATGGCCTGCATGGTGGCGTTGGTCAGGGCCTGGACGACATTTTCCTGCGCGTCATTAGTGCGGTTGATCAGCACCAGCGCAACGATCAGGGATGGGATCAAAATAACGAGGATGAGGGCAAAAGGTAAAGCGCCAATGGCCGCATGGAGGCATGTCTCCGACGCGGCGCATTGGCGTTACTTTCCCCGGTGGGCACGGTAGTCGGCGCCATGCTTGCCTCCGGGGTTACCCCGCCAGGCATTCAAGCCGGCGGTAGTCGTCGTCAATATTTGGTGACCGGGTCACTGGCGGGGAAGGTCTCGTCCACTGACTCGTCCTGCTTGTCCCACTTGTTCGGCTTGTTGGCCATGTCTTCGGTTCCAGCGTTCCGCACCTGCTGTGGCGCGTCCTTGGGACCGGGTTTCTTGCCGTCCTTCATGGCGGCAGCGTCATCGGTCGGCTTATTCTGGTCGGTCATATCGAGGTCCTCTCGGGCATATAACACACGACCCCCTCCGCGGTTGCAGCTTATGGCGTGGTTGCGTCGGCTCTGGTAAACAGCGCCGCATGGAACACGAGCAGACCCTGAGCCCAGCCCCGCAAAAGCGGGTGTTTATCAAGACCTATGGCTGTCAGATGAATGTTTATGACAGCGATCGCATGGCCGATGCCCTGGCGCCGCATGGCTATGCGCCGACGGGCGACATTGCCCAAGCCGATCTTGTCCTGCTCAACACCTGCCACATCCGCGAAAAGGCTTCGGAAAAGGTTTTTTCCGAACTCGGACGCCTCAAGGAACTGCAGGGCGAACGCCGGGCGCTGGGTGGCGACATGATGATCGGCGTTGCAGGTTGCGTGGCGCAGGCCGAGGGCGAGGAAATCGCGCGGCGCGCGCCGGTGGTCGACCTCGTGTTCGGGCCGCAGGCCTATCATCGCCTGCCCGATGCTGGCGCGGGCCGAAGGCCAGCGGCATTTGCATCCCGCGCTGAAACGCGCGGTGATCGACACCGACTTTCCTGAAGAGGACAAGTTCGCCCACCTGCCCGCGGCGAAGAAAGACGTGACCGTTGCTCGTGGGCTCACGGCTTTCCTCACCGTCCAGGAAGGCTGCGACAAGTTCTGCTCGTTCTGCGTCGTGCCCTATACGCGCGGCGCTGAAGTCTCGCGCCCCGTGCATCAGGTGCTCGATGAAGCGCGGCGGCTGGTCGAGGCTGGCGTCAGGGAAATCACGCTGCTGGGCCAAAACGTCAACGCCTATCACGGCACCGATGCCGGCGGTCGCAGCGTTGGCCTGGGTGAGCTCGCCTACCTCCTTGCCGAAATTTCGGGGCTCGAGCGGCTGCGTTACACCACCAGCCATCCGCGCGACATGGATGATGCGCTGATTGCAGCCCATCGCGACTTGCCGCTCCTGATGCCCTATCTTCACCTGCCGGTGCAGTCGGGTTCCGATCGCATTCTCAAAGCGATGAACCGCAAGCATACGGGCGCCGAATACCGGGCGCTGATCGAGCGCATCAAGACGGCACGTCCGGACATGGCGCTATCAGGCGATTTCATCGTCGGCTTTCCGGGCGAGACCGACCAGGATTTCGAGGACACCCTCACCATCATCCGCGACGTCGGCTACGCCTCGGCCTATTCCTTCAAATATTCGACCCGCCCCGGCACGCCCGGCGCCAATCTCGGCGATCAGGTCGCCGAAGAGGTCAAGACCGAGCGGCTTTATCGGCTCCAGGAGCTGGTCACCAAGCAGACCAACGAGTTTCATGCCTCCTGCGTCGGCCGCACACTGCCCGTCCTGATCGAACGCATCGGCCGGATGCCGGGCCAGGTCGGCGGTCGCTCTCCCTATCTACAAGCCGTTCACCTCGAAGGCTCGGCCGACCTCATCGGCAGTATCCAGATGGTAGAGATCGTCGGCACCAGCACCAACTCCCTCGTCGGCCGCCTCGCGATTGCCGCAGCCGCCTGAGGCGCCGTTAACCTTTTGCGTTAAGCAAATAGAGCCAAAACGCTTTTGTTATCGGTTACTTAGAGCAATATCCACAGCCAACCCCAAGCCTGAAGTCTTAACGGGCCGGCAAACGTGGAGATGAACATGGCAGTACGTGCAAAAGCAGACCTCAAGATCGTCGACAACGAACACCAGGAAGCCCTGGCAGCAGTCGTCGATGCCGCCAAGCAGGTGGCGCCGATGATCCAGCGCCTCGCGACCCATCGCGATCGTTTCGATCTTGCGATCAAGGAACTGGAAAGCGAGCGTTTCGAGATCATCTCGCGTCGCGATCACCTGCGCCGCCAGATCGAAGCCGTCGAAAGCGGCTTTGCGCTACATCTCGACGATATCGACGCGACCCTGCGGATGTATGAGGGCGGCATGAATTCCTTGGGCCTGCCGCAGACCGAATAGGCACCTTACGGCCAACAGCCGACAAAGAAAAAAACCCCGCGATCTTGCGATCACGGGGTTTTCGAAACTGGTGCCCAGAAAAGGACTCGAACCTTCACACCTTGCGGTACACGGACCTGAACCGTGCGCGTCTACCAATTCCGCCATCTGGGCGACGGGCGTGTAACTAGGGCGCGCCCAACCCGTTGTCAATGCGCATTGCGCATGCGGATCAGAAGTTTGCACCATCCCAGTGCTTGATCGTGGCGCGATCGATCGGTGGTGCATCCTCGAGGCAGGCGACGTTGATCATCACCATGGTGTTGCCATTGCCGTCGCTGCCCCGAGCAAAGCTTTCTATGCCGCAGGTTTTGCAGAAGAGATGGTCGATCATCTCGGTGTTGAAGCGGTAGAGCGTGAGGTTGTCCTCGCCCGAATGCAGCTCGAAATCGGCCTCCGGCACCGACTGCATGATCCAGCCGAGCCTCCGACAGCGCGAGCAGTTGCAGTCGGCGACGCCCGAAAGATCGGTTGAGGCGGTATAGCGGACAGCGCCGCAATGGCATTGGCCTTGATAGGCGCGCTTTTCGGTCATCGTGTGAGTCTCCTGATGTGAACGAAAGAAGAACACATGCGCGCAAGAGTCAAGCCGGGATGGCTCGACAGAGGCGCGCCGCTTGGGATAAAAGCGGGCCGAATAGCTGTTACCTGGAGCCCCAAATGGATCGCACCACGCCCAAGCTCGTCACCATTTTTGGTGGCTCGGGATTTGTCGGCAATCATCTGGTGCAGCTTTTGGCGCGGCAGGGCTATCGCATTCGCGTTGCCGTGCGTCGGCCAGACTTGGCAGGCGAGGTGCGCATGTTCGGCGGCGTCGGGCAGATCGTTCCGGTGCAAGCCAATCTCCGAAACGAGGATTCGATCCGCCGCGCCGTTCATGGCGCCGATATCGTCATCAACCTCGTTGGCGTCGGCCAGGAAGCGGGCAAGCAGAGTTTCCGCGCCGTGCACCTCAATGGCGCAGCGGCTGTTGCCCGTGCTGCCACGGCTGCCGGAGCCACGGCACTCGTTCATATGTCGGCGCTGGGCGTCGACAAGGCCAAGGAAGTCAGCGCCTATGCCGCAAGCAAGCTTGCTGGCGAGCAGGCCGTGCTCGACGCCTTCCCGGGAGCGGTGATCATGCGTCCGTCACTGATGTTCGGGCAGGGCGACGGGTTCTTCAATCTCATGGGTACGCTGGCCCGCATCGCCCCAGCCATGCCGCTGATCGGCGGCAAGACCAAGTTCCAGCCCGTCTTTGTTGGCGATGTTGCCGAAGCTTTCGCCAAGGCGGCGGAAGGCGAGGTGCCGACCGGTCGTGCCTATGAGCTGGGCGGTCCAACAATCGAGACGCACAAGGCGCTGCTGCAGCGCATCTTACGCGAAGCCGGACGCAAGCGAGCATTGATCCCGCTGCCAAAGCCCTTGGCAAAATTCACCGCTGCGGTGCTGGGCATCCTGCCTGTGCCGGCCTTGATCACCGGCGACCAGGTGGAGTTGCTTGGCGTCGACAATGTCGTTTCGCCCGAGGCGATCGCCGAAAGCCGGACCTTTGAGGCCTTTGGCATCACGCCCAAGAGCATGGACGAGATCCTGCCGACCTATATGTGGCGCTTCCGCCGCCATGGGCAGTTCGACCGCGATGGCATGAGCGAAGACGCTGGCGTCAATCCCAGCGTCACCAGCTAACGCTACACAGCAAAGACCCAAGACTTGGCGCGCCCGCCTGTCCGGGCGCTGGCGTCGCTCGTGCCATTTTTCTTCCAAGATATATCTTGAAACCCGCGCAAATGGTGCCGATCTCCTACGCAAGGGTTTGATGATATATCTGGAGACAGAGCATGGCACACAAAGACAATGACATCGACTGGAAACGGTTCGAGCAAATGGCGCGCCGCGGTTGGGGTCGCATGGCGCGCATGGCCGGCGACGAGTTCGGCAATCTGGGCAATTGGGGCGGAAACCTTCGGGTGGGCCGCATGCTGGCTTCGGGCGACCTGCGCCTCGTCGCGCTTTATCTCATCGAGCAGCAGCCGCGGCACGGCTATGACCTGATCAAGGCGGTAGAAGAACGCTCCAAAGGCGTTTATTCGCCGAGCCCAGGCATCGTCTATCCGGCGCTGACCTATCTTGAAGAAGCGGGCTTCGTGACGTCCTCCGCCGACGGCAACAAGAAGCTCTATGCCATTACCGATGAAGGCCGGAAGCATCTCGAGGAAAACCGGGACGCCGTGTCCGGTACGCTCGACTTTCTTGCCCGTACCGGCGAGCAGATGAACCGGTTCCGCGAATTCGTGAAGGCGGACTGGCCGTTCGGTGGCGAAGGCCGTGCTGAGGACGGTAACGTGCCGCCCAACTGGGGGAACGCGGCCCGCATCGTGGTCCTCGCCACGAGCATGCGCCTGACCGGCCTATGCATGACGCCGTGCCGGAGCTTGAAGCTGCCCGCAAGACGCTCAAGGATGCCATCAAGAAAGCGCGTCGCGGTAGCGACGAGCAGCAGCGGCAGGCCGCAGAGATCCTGCGCCGCGCGGCGGCGGAAGTCGTGGCCCTTGGCGACGACGACGTCGATCTCTAAGCAGTAAAGAAAAAGCCCCGGACCAAAGTCCGGGGCTTTTTTCAGATCAGGCCCAATTAAGTGCGGGCGTAATCGATGCTGTTGCAGAGGATGCCTTGGCAACCCGTGATCTTGAGGGTGTTGGCATCGACCAGCTCGACGATGGCCTTGGCATTGCCGCCGTTGAGCGAGATGTTGCCTTCCCACTTGTTGGGGCCGGTCGGGACGCCTTGAACAACCTGCTGGTTGACGAAGGCCAGGTTTTCTTCGGTGCGCGAGTCACCCTGAATGTCGTTCAGCGTGCCGCAGAGATTGGTGTTGCCATCACCACAAAGCGAGAAGGTGAAGGTGGTGCCCCAACGGTCTTTCCAGGTGCCTTCCGGCGAAGCGTCCTGAGCAAAGGTCGGCACAGCAAAGAGAGCTGCGATCGATGCAGCGGCAAGAATCGTTTTCATCATGGCGGTTCTCTGATTTGTCGGCACATGGAAGTCCACGCGCCGGATTACGTTAGCCCTGCCCACCAAACGCTCGGAGTGGACGAGAGTTGCGCAGGTTACCGCGTAAACGTCGCGGCCAGCTCGATGTGGGTCGACCACGCGAACTGATCCACGGCAATTAGACTTTCCAGCCTGAACCCGGCCTGAACGAGAATAGCGGCGTCGCGGGCAAAGGTTTTGGGGTCGCAGGCGACGTAGACGACGCGCTTGAGCTTGAGAGCGCAATCTCCCGCACCTGCGCCTCGGCGCCGGCGCGTGGCGGATCGAGCACCACGGCGTCAAAGCCGAGCTCGAAACGGGTGAGCGGGTCGCGGAACAGGTCACGCGGCTTGGCGGTAATTGCCTTGAGCCCCTTGGCAAAGCGTGTGGCCTTGCTCAGTGCTGCGGTCGCCGCCTTGTCGCTGTCAGCGGCAAGGACCTGCGCCTTCTCCGCCAGGCGCAGCGCAAAAGGCCCGATCCCGCAGAACAGATCCGCCACAGTTTTGCTTTTGCCGATGGCCGAGGTGACATAGTCGGCAAGCACCTGCTCTGCTTCCGCCGTGGCCTGGAGGAAACTGCCGATCGGCAGGTCGACTTCGGCCTTTCCCATGCTCACGCTAAGCTGCTGGCGCTGCGCGATCATCTCGTCGTCGAGTGCCAGCCGGGCGAGGCCGAGCTGGTTGACCATTGGCACCAATTTTTCGACGCGGGTGCCCTTGGGTGCCTTGCGGATGGCGACGTCGATGCCGGCATTGGTGGCGGTCAGACTGATGTCGCATTCACCCACGGCGGCACCGAGCGCGCGGGCTATCTCGGGTGCACGCTGCTGCAGGGCAGGGACGAGGATCGGGCAGGCCTCGATGTTCAAAAGCTCATGGCTGCGGATGCGCATATAGCCGGCAGCATCTTTTCGGGCATGCAGCGTTGCGCGGCGGCGGCCTTCGCCATGGGCCAGAACGAAGCGCTCGACCTTGGCGTCGAGCCCAGCATAGCGGAGCGGGGTTTCGACCAGTCCGGTCTTGAAAGCGATGTAGGCGTCGGCACCCAGATGCTGCAACTGGCAGCCACCGCAGGTGCCGAAATAGGGGCAAAAAGGCTCGATGCGATCGGGGGAGGGGTTAGGACCTCGAGCAGCGTGCCGCGCTCGCCTTCCGCCTCGATCGAAACGGTTTCGCCCGGCAGCGCGAAAGGCACGAAGACGCGGGCTCCATCGAGCGTGGCGATGCCTTCGCCCTTTGGCCAAGAGCTTCGATCGTGGTGGTCAACGGCATGCGGTGCTCTCGGATAACACAAAGGCCCGACCATTGCTGATCGGGCCCTTGGGCTTGCTGCTTATTGGAAGGCCACCAG
Organism: Devosia aurantiaca; assembly: GCF_011058215.1. Taxonomy (GTDB): domain Bacteria; phylum Pseudomonadota; class Alphaproteobacteria; order Rhizobiales; family Devosiaceae; genus Devosia; species Devosia aurantiaca. The sequence continues at coordinate 564,151 of NZ_JAALFG010000001.1, read as the reverse complement.
CCATTCAACCATAGCTTTCATGGCTTTGCCCGCTAAAACAGGCCCACTGGGCCCGTTTTGCCTGCGGCCGCGTTCAAACCTGCTGAACAGCCTCCACACCCGGTACGAAGTGGCGGAGGAGGTTTTCGATGCCGTTCTTGAGCGTTGCGGTCGAGGAGGGGCAGCCGGAGCAGGCGCCCTGCATGTGAAGGAAGACGGTACCTTCCTTGAAACCCTTGAAGATGATGTCGCCGCCATCCATGGCAACCGCAGGACGGACGCGGGTCGCCAACAATTCCTTGATGACTTCGACCATTTCCTTGTCGTCGTCTTCAAAGAACTCATCGACTTCGCTGAAGTCGACCAGGGGCGCGCTGTCGTCTAGAACGACCGGCTTGCCGGAAAGGAAATGGTCCATGATGACGCCGAGAATCGCCGGCTTGATATGGGCCCAGTTGGTCTCGTCCTTGGTCACCGAAATGAAGTCGGAGCCGAGGAAAACGCCTTCGACGCCGGAGATGGCGAAAAGGCCCATAGCGAGGGGCGAGGTAGCGGCGGCTTCGGGGGTGCGGAAGTCACGCGGCTCGCCCGGCAGCACGTCGCGGCCTGGCAAAAATTTCAGCGTCGCCGGGTTCGGCGTGGCTTCTGTCTGGATGAACATGGGACTTTCCGCGTTAGAATGTTTCTAAAATAGACCTCTGCACTCAAGATGCAAGGGGCGCTTTGCATGGGAGCCGAGCAAAAACAGCGACCACAGTAGCCCTCATCCTGAGGGCTTCGGAAGAATCTCTAACAGATCGCGATGACGTCCTCGTCCGACATGTGCCCAGGCACGATGGTGAGGGGGATGGGAAGCACATTGGCGCGGGCGGCGAAGTGGGTGACCATGGGTCCCGGACCATCGGGCGACTTGGACGCGGCAAGGACGAGAATGGCGATGTCGTTGTCACGGGCGATCACCGCTTCGATTTCTTCAGGCCCATTGCCCTCACGCACTACGGTCTCGGTGCGGATGCCGCCGATGTCGCGCATGCGGGCGAGGCGGGCATCGAGATTGCGCTCGGCTTCTTCGACCGCTTCGGCACGCAGCACGTCTTCGACGCCCAATCCGATGAATTCAGGCGCAGGGATCACGGTCATCAGAACGACGGTGCCGCCGGTGCGCTTGGTGCGATAGGCGGCAAAGGTCAGGGCGCGATCGCATTCCTCGGTCTCGTCGATGAGGACCAGGAACTTTCGGCGGTATTCGGCTTCGGACACCATCGTCATCTCCTAGCGCACGAAGCCGACGATGTTTCGCACATCGGCCATGATCGGCTGGGCGATGGCGCGGGCGCGATCGGCACCGTCGCGCAGGATGCGGTCCATTTCGCCGCGATCGGCAACGAGCCGCTTCATTTCATCGGCAATGGGCGAAAGCGACGCGACGGCAAGATCGGCCAAAGCCGGCTTGAACTTGCCCCAGCCTTGCCCGCCAAATTCGGCTAGCACCTGGCCGACATTCTGGTTCGACAAAGCCGCATAGATGCCGACGAGATTTTCGGCTTCAGGACGATTTTCGAGGCCGGCGGCTTCGGAGGGCAGGGGCTCGGCATCGGAGGTGGCGCGCTTGATCTTTTTGGCGATGGCGTCGGCGTCGTCCATCATGAAGATCGTGGCAAGGTCCGAACTTTCCGACTTGCTCATCTTCTTCCCGCCGTCCTTTAGCGATTTGACGCGCATGGCGGGACCGGTGGCCAGCGTTTCGGTGATGGGGAAGAACTCGTCTTCGCCGCTCAGCGCCTTGATCTGTTTTTTGAAGTCGTGATTGAATTTCTTGGCGATGTCACGCGTCAGCTCGAGGTGTTGGCGCTGGTCTTCACCCACCGGCACGGCCGTAGCCTTGTAGAGGAGGATGTCGGCCGCCATCAGCGAGGGGTAAGCGAACAAGCCCAGCGACACCTGTTCGCTGTTTTCGCCGGCCTTGTCCTTGAACTGGGTCATGCGCGCCATCCAGCCCATGCGGGCGACGCAGTTGAAAATCCAGCTGAGCTCGGCGTGTTCGACGACCTGGCTCTGGTTGAAGATGATGGACTTGGTCGGATCGACGCCCGCAGCGATGTAAGCGGCAGCGATCTCGTAGGTCCAGCGCTTCAGATCTTCCGGGTCCTGCCAGACGGTGATCGCGTGCATGTCGACCACGCAATAGATGGTCTCATGCGTATCCTGCAGCGGCACAAAACGGCGGATGGCGCCAAGGTAATTGCCCAGGTGCAGATCGCCCGAAGGTTTGATGCCGGAAAATACGCGGGGTGTGAAAGTCATGAGAAACCCGAACTGTTAGTGTGGGACATCTATCTCTGATCACACGCGATGTCATCCCGGCCCTGAGCCGGGATCCATCCTGAGATCTCAAGATGGGCCCCGGCTCAAGGCCGGGGTGACACCCGGTGGGTGAGTAAATTGGGTGCTTACTTTGACCGCCGCAGTCTGCGGAACAGCATGCCCAGGCGCTGGGTGCCGGAGATGTGGGCGAGGGTGAAGTAGGTGACGAAGCCGAAGAGCATGATCACCGAAAGGACGCCGAGCTGCTGCCAGAGCGGTACGCCCGGGTCAAGGTAGTGGGCACCGCGATCGGCAAGGATCCAGAGCGCGGAGCCCATGATCAGGCTGATGAGGACAATGGCGAGTTGCGCCAGCCACTGATGCCGCGTGAGGCGGAAATGGCCGCGCAGGGCCAGGGTTACGGCCAGGAGGGCAACGTTGACCCAGGCCGAAGCGGCGGTCGCGATGGCGATGCCGACATGGATCAGGGTGGGGAAGAGCCAGATGGAAATGGCGATGTTGACCACGACGCTGACACCGGCAAAGAGCGTCGGCGTGATCGTGTCCTCGCGGGCAAAAAGCCCGGTTGCAGAACCCGGATCAGCACATAGGCGGGGAGGCCGGTGGAGAAGGCGACCAGCGCCTGCGCCGTCTGCACCGTGGCGATGGCGTCGAACTGGCCGCGTTCGAAGAGGACGCGGACGATGGGTTCGGCCAGTGCGATCAGGGCGACGGCGGCCGGCATGGTCAGCAGCATGGAAACGAAAAGGGACTGGTCCTGCGACGCGCGGGCCTCGGCTTCGCGGCCACCCTTGAGGTGACGGCTGAGTTCGGGGAGCAGGACGGTGCCGATGGCGATGCCAATAATGCCCAGCGGCAGCTGGTAAAGGCGATCGGCATAGGAGAGGACGGAGATCGCGTTATCGGCGCCGGAGGCGATGATTGTGCCAACGAAGATGTTGATCTGGGTAATGCCGCCGGCAAGAATTGCCGGAATGGCCAGAACCCAGAAGCGGCGCACTTCGGGATCGAAACGCGGCAGCTGAAAGCGTGGGCGGAAGCCGGCGCGATCGATCGCCGACCAGACCAGCCAGAGTTGGGCGACGCCGCCGGCCATGGTGGCGATGGCCACCCAGATCGTCGCATCGGCAGGGCTCATTATCCAAAAGGTCGCGAGCGGGATCATGACCGCGATGTTGACGAGGTTGAGCAGCACCGGCGCGAAGGCAGCGGCAAAAAAGCGCCCGAGCGTGTTGAGGATCGCCCCATAGGCCGCCATCAGCGACATGCAGGCGAGATAGGGGAACATGATCCGCGTCAAAAGCACGGTGAGGTCGAATTTTTGCTGATCGTCGACGAAGCCGGGGACGAAGGCCACCATGATCTGCGGCATGAAGATTTCGACGACAATGGTGACGACGATCAGCATGGCGACGAGCCAGCTCATGACGCGCGCCGCCAGCAGTTTTGCCCCGTCCTCGCCCTGCTGTTCGAGCGCACCGGAGAACATGGGCACGAAGGCAGTATTGAAGGCGCCTTCGGCAAAAAGGCGGCGGAAGAGGTTGGGAAAACGAAAGGCGGCAAAAAGGCGTCGGCGGCAGGGCCGGTGCCGAGCACGGCCGCCATCAGGGCGTCACGGGCAAAGCCGGCGACCCGGGAAACGAGAGTTAGGGAGCCGACGGAGAGAAAGTTGCGGAAGAGGCTCAAGAGGAAACTACCCCCACCCTAGCTGCGCTACGGCCAGGTGGCCGAGCTGCGCTACCCTCCCCACAAGGGGGAGCGAGGGGTTCAGCGCAAGCGGATAGATCTGGCGCCTCCCTCCCCTTGATGGGGAGGGAACGAGGGTGGGGTGGGGCCACACGCACAAGATGCTGGGTGCGTGCCCCAAATCACCCATTCGCCACCCGCTTCTCCTCTACCGGACGCTTTTCGAAGACGCTCATCAGCGCGTCGTGGATTTTACGCTGCCGCTGTTTCACGTGAATCTTCTGGCCGGTGAGGTCGGTGACGTAGAAGACGTCGACGGCCTTTTCGCCATAGGTGCCGATATGGGCGGAGCCGATGGTGAGGCTGAGGTCGGAGATTTCGCGCGTGAGGGCGTAAAGAAGACCGATCCGGTCGAGGCCCGAGACCTCGATGACGGTGAACTTTTCCGAGATGGCATTGGATACCGAGACCTCGGCCGGCAAAGCGAAGGGTTTTAGGCGGCGGTTGTGTCGGGATTCCTTGCCGAGGTCGATCAGCACGGTGCGTTTGCCTTGCAGCAATTGCTTGACCGTATCGATAATGCGGGTAGCGCGGACCTTTTCGTCTTCATCGGAGGTGAAAGAGCGGCGGAGGCGAAAAGTGTCGATGGCATAGCCGTCGCGGGTCGAAAAGATCTGCGCGCCGATGATGGACGCATCCTGCATGGTGCAGGCGCCGGCGATCAGAGACAGCAGCCGTGGATGGTCGGGGACGTAGAAGCTGACCTCGGTAATGCCCTCGAAGGCCTTGACGCGGATGGAGCCGGCAAAGGCCTGCGCCGTCGAGTCCGCCTGGCGGATCAGGCGCGCATGCTCGGTTTGCAGTTCCGGTTCGGCGCGCAACCAATAATGGTCGTAGTGGCGGGCGATATAGGTCTCGATGGCGTCCGGCGCCCAGGTGGTGAGCGTGGCGGCGAGCGCCCGGCGTGCCTGCTCCACGCGATCGGACTGGCTGACCTGCGAGTGGCCGCCGGAGAGCAATGGCTCGGTGGCGTAGTAGAGGGCACGCAACAGCGAGCCCTTCCAGCCGGTCCAGACGCCGGGACCGACGGCGCGAATATCGCAGGCGGTGAGGATCATCAGCAGCGCCAGGCGCTGCGGCGACTGCACCACATCGGCAAAAGCGATGGCGGTTTCGGGGTCCTGGATATCGCGAGCCTGGGCGATCTCGGACATCAGCAGGTGATATTCGATCAGCCAGGCGACAGTGTCGGTTTCGGCGGCGGAGAGGCCAAAGCGCGGACAGAGTTTTCGCGCGATGCGGGCGCCGGCAATGGAGTGATCCTCCGGGCGGCCCTTGGCGATGTCGTGGAGGAAGAGCGCCACATAAAGCAGCCGCGTATCGTTGAGCTGTGGCAGCAATTCATGGGTCAGCGGCAGTTCCTGGCGCATGCCGCCATTGGCGATATCGGCCATGACGCCCACCGAGCGGATCAGATGCTCGTCCACCGTATAGTGGTGGTACATGTTGAACTGCATCAGTGCGACGATCTTGCCGAAATCGGGGACGAACTTGCCGAGCACGCCGCTCTCGTTCATCTGCCGCAGGATGCGCTCGACCGAGAGAGGGCTCGTGAGGATGGCGAGGAAATGCTCGTTGGCCTTGGGATCGTTCTGCAAGTGATTGTCGATCAGGCGCAGCGAGTCCCGGATGACCTTGATGGCGTCGGGATGGAACAGCAGTTCCTCGCGTCCGGCGACCAGGAAGGCGCGGATGATGTTGACCGGATCGCGCTCGAAGACGTCCGGCGTTGCAAGATTGAGCCTTCCGGTATCGACGATGAAGGCGGTTTCGCCCTTGATCTTGCTCTTGCCTGAGCGGAACGGGGCCAGCACTCGGCCAACCAGATCCATGTCCTTGGCGTGGTGGAATTCGAGACTGGCGCAGATGATGCGGGTGAGGTCGCCGACATCCTTGGCGACCAGGAAATAGCGCTTCATGAAGCGCTCGACGCCCAGCATGCCGAGGCGCTGCGCATAGCCCATGCGCGAGGCGAGTTCGGGCTGAACGTCGAAGGTCAGTTTTTCGTCGGCGCGGCCGGTGATGTAGTGAAGGTGGCAGCGCACGGCCCAGAGAAAGTCTTCGGCGCGCGAAAAGAGCTTGTACTCGCCCGGATTGAGCACGCCCTTGCCGACCAGCTCCTGCGAAGTTTTGACCTGGTAGAAGTATTTGCCGATCCAGAACAGGGTGTTGAGGTCGCGCAAACCTCCTTTGCCGTCCTTGATATTGGGCTCGACCACATAGCGGGTATTGCCCATCTGCCGGTGCCGTTCATCGCGCTCAGCCATCTTGGCGGCGATGAATTCGGGTCCGGTCTTGGGCATGATCTCGGTTTCGAAGCGATGCACCAGCTGGTCGAAGAGCGTGCGGTCGCCGGTGAGGAAGCGAGCTTCAAGCGTTGCCGTACGCACCGTCATGTCAGCGCGAGCCATGCGGATGCATTCGTCGACCGAACGGACGGCATGGCCAACCTTCTGGCCAAGGTCCCACAGCATATAGAGGATATATTCGGTGACCTGCTCGCCCCAGGGCGTCTGCTTATAGGGCAGGATGAAGAGGAGATCGATGTCGGAGCCCGGCGCGAGGGTGCCGCGGCCATAGCCGCCGACGGCGGAGAGCGCGATGGCTTCGGCGCCGGAGGGGTTGGTCACCGGATAGACCCGCGTCGTCGCAAAGCGATGAATGGCGGTGATGATTTCGTCCTGCGCGGCGGAAAGGTTCTGCGCGCAGCGGGTGCCCTTGCCGGTTGCCAAGAGCTCGGCCTCGGCATTCTGACGCGCCGCGGTCAGCGTTTCGCGGAAATGAGCGAGGACGGCCTGGCGGGCAGAGGTGTCCCTGGCCGAACCCTCGCCCACAAGGGCATCGAGCTCGGCAATGATCTGATCTGCGGTCTTAAGCCCGAACTGCGGCTTTTTGGGCCGTGCCTCAGTTTCGGCGAGCGTCATCACGGATTTTCTTCAAGTGGTAAAGCGCCTCAATGGCCTCACGCGGGGTCATCTCATCCGGCCGGATTGTATCCAGCGCTTCGTGAACAACGTCCTTAGCCTTTTCGGCGGGGGCGGGCCGATGGGCAAAGAGCGGAAGATCGTCTAGCACGCTGGCCTTGTCCTTGGAAGACGCCGTGCCGACCGAGCGCTGCTCAAGCACATCAAGAACTTGTTTGGCGCGGGCGATGACCGGATCGGGGAGGCCGGCGAGCCGCGCCACCTGGATGCCATAGGAGCGATCCGCGGCGCCGGGGCCAACCTCGTGCAGGAAAACGACCTCGCCCTCCCATTCGCGCACTTTCATGGTGACGTTGGAAACCCGGCTCAGCGTCTTGGCGAGACTGGTCAGTTCATGGAAGTGGGTGGCGAAGAGCGCGCGGCAGCCAGTGGTCTCGTGCAAGGCCTCGACGGCGGCCCAGGCGATGGAGAGGCCGTCAAAGGTCGCGGTGCCGCGGCCGATTTCGTCAAGCACAACCAAGCTGCGACGAGTCGCACGGTTCAGAATGGCGGCGGTTTCGACCATTTCGACCATGAAGGTCGAGCGGCCATGGGCGATGTCGTCGGAAGCGCCGACGCGGGAAAAGAGGCGGTCGACGACGCCGATATGGGCCGAGTCGGCGGGGACGTAGCAGCCCATTTGCGCGAGGATGGCGATCAGGGCGTTCTGGCGGAGGAAGGTGGATTTACCGCCCATGTTTGGGCCGGTGACGAGCCAGAGCGAGCCGCCGCCTTCGGCGTCGCTGCCGGAAAGGTCGGCGTGGTTGGCGACAAAGCTTTGGCCTTCGGTCTTAACCATGAGCTCGACCACGGGGTGGCGGCCGCCTTCGATCGCGAAGGCAAGGCTGTCATCGACCTCGGGGCGGCAATAGGCGCGGGTGGCGGAGACTTCGGCGAGGGCCGCGGTGACGTCGAGTTCGGCGAGGGCATCGGCGAGGGCCTGCAACTCGAGCGTTTGCGCCAAGACCGCTTCGCGCAGGCGGGTGAAGATCGCGATTTCAATATCGAGCGCGGCGCCGTGGGCCTGGGCGATGCGGGTTTCGAGCTCGGCCAGTTCGGTGGTGGTGAAGCGCATGCAATTGGCAAGCGTCTGGCGGCGGATAAAGGTTTCGCGGAAGGGGGCTTCCAAGAGCCGGGCGCCATGGGCGGCGGGCACTTCGACGAAAAAACCGAGGACGCCGTTATGCTTGATCTTGAGCGATCGCAAATCGGTTTCGTCCATCAGCCGGGCCTGGAGGGCAGCGACCACGGCGCGGGTTTCCGAGCCCAGCGCGCGTTCTTCGTCAAGGCGCCCGTCATAGGCCGGGCGGACGAAGCCGCCATCGCGGGAAAGGAGCGGGAGGTCGTCGTCGAGCGCTGCGGCAAGCTCGGTGGCGAGGTCGCGCGGCGCCGCGGCGAGGGTCGCGGTGAGCTCTTGGAGGTTCTCCGGCAAGTCCGGCTGGCGCCCAAGTTGCTCAGCCAGATTGAGTGCAGCCGCGATCGCCCTCCCGGCACAGGCGAGATCGCGCGGTCCACCGCGTTCCAGCGCCAGCCGGGAAAGGGCACGTGCAAGGTCGGGGGCGGCCTTGAGGTCGGCGCGAAGCTGGGCACGCAGCAGCGTATCGTCGACGAGCCGCGCCACGGCATCGAGCCGGCGATTGATGGCCTTGCTGTCGCGCAGGGGCGCAGCGAGGCGGCTGGCAAGGAGGCGGGCGCCGGGCGCGGTGACCGTCAGGTCGATGGCGTGGCGCAGCGAGCCCTTGGATTGACCGCGCTGGGTCTGGAGGATTTCGAGCGAGGAGCGCGTTGCCGCATCGATCGCCATCGTCGTGCCGGTCGCCGCTGTAACCGGGGGCGCAACGGCGCGCGGCGGCCTTTTTGCGACTCGCCGACATAACCGACCAGCGCTCCGAGCGCAGCCCGGCTGGCGCGCGACAGCGAGGTCGGATCAAAGAGGTCCGCGGCAAAGGCCTGCCGCAGGAGAGGCATGGCAACTTCGCTATCCACCGTCTCGATGATCGTCGCGATGGGCAACCAGGCGGGCGGATAAAGATGCCGCTCGGTCAAAAGAGCGCGCGTCGCATCGGTCAACAACAGTTCGGCCGGGTCGATGCGGGCCATTTCGTCGGCAAGCTCGGCGGCAGTGAGATCTGCGACAAAGGTTTCGCCGGTAGAAATATCGGCCCAGGCGAGGGCGAAATCGGTCTCGCCGTGGCGCACCATGGAGAGCGCTGCAAGGTAATTGGACGATCGCGCGTCGAGATGATCGTCCTCGGTCAGCGTGCCGGGGGTGACCAGCCGGACGACGTCGCGTTTGACGACGGACTTGGAACCGCGCTTCTTGGCTTCGGCGGGGTCTTCCATCTGCTCGCAGATGGCGACGCGGTGGCCGAGTTTGATCAGCTTGTTAAGGTAGTCGTTGGCCGCGTGGATCGGCACGCCGCACATGCCGATCGGCTGACCCAGATGCGTGCCGCGCTTGGTGAGGACGATGCCGAGAGCAGCGCTCGCGACCTCAGCGTCTTCAAAGAAGAGCTCGTAGAAATCGCCCATGCGATAAAACAGCAGATAGCCGGGATTGACCGCCTTGATCTCGAAATACTGCGCCATCATCGGCGTCAGGCCCTGCGGCTGGGCGGTATCGATCGGCGTCTGGTCCATCAAGCAGAAAGGTCCCGGCGGAAAGCCGAGACCTTATGACCTTGCACCAAAAAAACAACCGCCCCGGCCAAGCTTTGCCCCGCTAGTTGCTGGCCGTGCGGATCACCGAGGCCGGTTCGACAACTTTGCGATAGAGGTGCCAGGTGGCGTGGCCGAAAATCGGCAGGACCACGGCGAGACCGACAAAGAGCGGCAGCGAGCCGAGGAAGAGGCCGGCACCGACGATCAGGCCCCAGGCGAGCATTGGCACGGGATTGTGCATCACCGCACGCAACGAGGTTTCGATGGCGACATAAGCGCCCACGTCGCGATCAAGCAGCAGCGGGAAGGCGATAACGGTGGTGCAGAGCACGACAAGGGCGAAGAGCGCGCCTAGCGCGGAGCCGGCGGCAAGCAGCGTCAGGCCACCGGGTTCGGATGTTACCTGGGTCAGAAGTCCGGTCAGCGTGCGGGGCGTCGAGGCGCCGAAGAGCGACTCGTAAAGCGCCTGGGCGCCGGTCAGCCAAAGGGTGAACAGCACCAAAAGCATGGCGCCGACAGCCAGGATTGAGCCGATGGCCGGGGAGCGGAAGACACTCAGTGCCTCGCTCCAACTCGTGTCCTCCCCATCTCGCGGCGGCGCGAAATTTCGTAAAGCGGGAGGGCGGCGATGGGTCCGAGGAGGGCGAAGCCACCCACCAGAGGATACAGCAGCGGCCAGGTGTGGAAACCTTCCATCCACACCGTCAGCACGATGCCGATGATCGGGTAGATCAGGATCAACAGAATGTAGTGGCTGGGCTTGGCCCAGAAATCGGCGGCGCCGCGGCGCAGAACGTCGCTGAGGTCGGCGGTGGAAATGGTGCGGATCGCCGGCATGTCGAGCTTATCGCCGACGCCGGCCATGATATGCATTCGGGCCATAAAGGTCTCTCCTCGGGTAAGGAGGCCGCAAGACCCGGCGTGGCGCCGATTGTGGCACGTGACGCAGAACCTGCGACCGCTACAAAGGAAAGCCTACGCCTCGCGCCGGAGGTTGTCGCCCCCGGCGCGAGAAATCGTGATCAGGCGGAGTAGCCGCGACCGGCGACCAGTTCTTCGACTTCATAGCGATCGCTTGGGTCGTGCTGCGGGCGATAGATGAAGTAGTCGAAATCGGCAGGGCTGGCAGTGCCGTTGAGGTCATGGGCGGCGACGCCGACGAAGGCGCCGGTAAAACTGCCATGGGCCTGGTGGCCGCCGCACTCGTCCGAAAGGATCGAGGCATCGAAGACCGGGCCGATCGGCTGCAGTGCCTGGCCTTCAAGAGCGTAGAAGAACTGGAGGGCGCGGCCGCGAATGGTGAGGGCCAGCTTGACCTTGCCCTCATTGGGGATCTGCACCGGAGCGGCGGGGAATTTGAGCTTGCCGTCGGGCCAGCTCATTTCCGACGACATCAGCAAGAGTTCGCGCTGGCCATCGGCATGGGCGGTCACCGCCAGGTAGAAAAAGTTGTAGCGGCTGTAATAGGCGGTGAGACCCGCCATGGTGCGCTCGTCGGTTGCCTTGAAGTCGACAACGGTTTCGGCATCGTAGGAAAAGTGCGTCTGGCGGCGGGCAACCAGCGCCTGTTCGAACCAGGAGCCGATGGATTCGCGGCCAAACAAACGAAGCTTGCCGCCCTCGGTCGAGAAGATGCGCTCCGGTTCAGGGGTACGCAGCCACTGGAAATCCTTGTGCAAGCCGTTTTCGAACGTGTAGCGCTGCTCGGCCCAACAGACCTGTTCATCCCGGGTACCCGGGACCTCGACATGAAGGGACGGCACGGGCCCGTTCTTGACGTAAAGCCAGTCGTCGTCACCCCAATAGGCTTCCTGGATCGAGGTTTCGCGGCCAAGCACGCAGCGGCGCTCCTGCGTGGTCGGGCGGCCGCCGAGATGGACGAGATAGGTCTTGCCATCGGGGGTTTCGACGATGTCGCCATGGCCGGCGCGCTGGATGGCGGCGAGCGGCGCGTCCTTGGAGGTCAAAATGTGCTTGTCGGGATGGGTCTCGTATTGCCCGTCGAGGGTGCGCGAGCGGGCAAAGGTGCAAGCATGGTCATAGGCCGTGCCGCCTTCCGCGGTGAGGAGGTAATACCAACCGTTACGCTTATAGATATGCGGGCCTTCGACGAGCTTGAGGTCGGTGCCCTTGTAGATATTGGTGATCGGGCCGACGAGCTTTCCAGCCTCGGGATCGAATTCCTGGATGACGATGCCCGAGAACAACAACGGACGAACGCGGTGGTCCCAGGTCATGTTAACGAACCATTTGCGGCCGTCGTCGTCATGGAACAGCGAGGGGTCGAAGCCCGAGGAATTGGTATAGATCGGGTCGGACCAGGGGCCTTCGATGTTTTCGGCCCAGACGATGTAGTTGTGCGCGTCCTTGAACGAGCCGTCCTTGCGCTTGACGTCGGTATAGACCAGCCAGAAGCGCTCGCCGTCATGGGTCAGGTCTGGCGCCCAGACGCCGCAGCTATCCGGATCGCCGCGCATGTCGAGCTGCGTCTTGCGGGTCAGGGGCCGGGTGACGAGGTCCCAGTTGGCGAGATCCTTGGAATGATGGATCTGGACGCCGGGAAACCATTCGAAGGTCGAGGTGGCGATGTAGTAATCGTCGCCGACGCGGAGGATGGAGGGATCCGGGTTGAAGCCGGGGAGGATGGGGTTGGTCAGCAATGGCATGACGATGCAGCTCCAGCGCCTCCCTCCCCCTTGAGGGGGGGAATGAGGGTGGGGGTCGTTTAGTGGATCACCGAGGGACCCCCACCCCCAGCCCCTCCCCTCAAGGGGGGAGGGAGCCGAGGGCCGGCGGCCCGCGATGTCAAACGTACCGATTAACCAGGTTTTCGAGATATTCCTGGCGGCCGGACTTGGGCTGCGGGTTGATGTTGTCGGCTTCAACCTTGGCCGCGATGTCGGCGAGGCTGAGCTTGCCGCCCAGGATGTCGGCGCCGATGCCGGAATTCCACCCGTCGTAGCGGTCATCGAGGAGCTTGTCGAATTCGCCGTCCTCGATCAGCGCGGCAGCGCCCTTGAGGCCGCGGGCCAGCGTGTCTAGGCCGAGGATGTGGCCATGCAGCAGGTCGGCGGGGTCGAGCGACTGGCGGCGCACCTTGGCGTCGAAGTTGAAGCCGCCCTTGCCGAGGCCGCCTTGCTTCAAAATGTAGTAGAAGGCCAGCGCCATTTCGCCCGCATTGTTGGGGAAATGGTCGGTATCCCAGCCGGACTGGAGGTCGTTGCGGTTGGCGTCGACCGAGCCGAGCTGGCCGAGCGACGAGGCGACGGCGAGTTCGTGCTCGAAGCTATGGCCGGCAAGGAAGGCGTGGCCGACTTCGATATTGCACTTCACCTTCTTTTCGAGACCGTACTTCTGCAGGAAGCCATAAACGGTGGCGACGTCGAAATCGTACTGGTGCTTGGAGGGTTCCTGCGGCTTGGGCTCGATCAGGATCTGGCCGGTAAAGCCGATCTTTTCGGCATGCTCGATCACCAGCGTCAGGAAACGGGCCATCTGGTCCTGTTCCTGGCCGATCTTGGTGTTGAGCAGGGTTTCGTAACCTTCGCGGCCACCCCAGAGCACGTAGTTTTCGCCGCCCAGTTCATGGGTCAGCTCGAGCACGGTCTTCACCTGGCCGGCGGCATAGGCGAAGACGGCCGGATCGGGATTGGTCGCGGCACCGGCCATGTAGCGGCGGTTGGAAAAGAGGTTAGCCGTGCCCCAGAGGAGCTTCTTGCCGGTTTCCTGCATCTTTTGCGCAATGATGTCGCCGATGACGCGGAGGTTCTTGTTGCTCTCGGCCAGCGTTTCGCCTTCGGGCGCGACGTCAACGTCGTGGAACGCAAAGAAGGGCACGTCGATGAGGTTGAAGAATTCGAAGGCCACTTCGGCCTTGAGCTTGGCGCCTTCAAGACCCTTGTCGAACCAGGGACGATCGAATGTGCGGCCGCCGAACGGGTCGCCGCCTTCCTGCGCCAGCGTGTGCCAATAGGCGATGGCGGGGCGGATATGGTCTTCCATGCGCTTGCCGGCGACCAGTTCGTCCTTGTTGTAGTGGCGATAGGCCAGCGCATTCTTGCTGGACGTGCCTTCGAACTTGACCTGTTCCAGGCCCTTGAAAAAATCGCTCACGAACGTGCCTCCTCGATGGCGGGGTAGAGTGCGCGGTAGCGCGCATATTGATCGGAATAGGCGGCCGACAGGGATCGGTCGGGCGCAATGGTTGTCTTTATCGGCGGCATGGTCATGACGTCGGCCGGGTCGGCGCCGGTTGCCGCGCAAAGCCCGAGCCGCGCCGCGCCCAGCGCACCGCCAAAATCGCCGTCCTCGGGGAGGGCGATCTCCATGTCAAGATTGGTGGCCAGCATCTTGAGCCACAGGGCAGATTTCGACCCGCCACCAACCGCCAGGAGGCGGTCGATCCTTGTGCCGGCATCGGCGAGCACACGCTGGCAATCGCGCATGGCGAAGGTTACGCCTTCCATGACGGCCTGGGCCAACTGCGCGGTTTCGGTCGACTGGCTGAGGCCGGTGAAGGAGCCGCGCGCGCCAGCATTGTTATGTGGCGTCCGTTCGCCGGAAAGGTAGGGCAGGAAGATGGTTTCGCCCGGGCCCTTGAACTGCGCTTCGGCTTCGGCCGAAAGCTCGGCCTGCTTCTTGCCGGTGATGCGGCTGAGCCAATTCAGCGAATCGGTGGCCGAGAGGATGACGCCCATCTGGTGCCAGGTATCGGGGATAGCGTGGCAGAAGGCGTGGACGGCGCCTTCGGTATTGGGGCTGAAGCGGTCGTTGGAAACAAAGAGCACGCCGGAAGTGCCGAGCGACACGAAACCTTCGCCGGGGCGGATGGCGCCGATGCCGCAGGCGGCAGCAGCGTTGTCGCCGGCGCCGCCAGCAATCACCACCTTGCCCATGCCCCAGCGCGCGGCGAGTTCGGGCTTGAGCTCGGCGGCAATGGCCGAGCCTTCGACGAGGCGCGGCATGTGGGCGCGGCTAAGGCCAGTGACACCGAGCAGTTCATCGGACCAGTCGCGCTTCGCCACATCGAGCCACAATGTGCCGGCAGCGTCGGACATGTCTTCCACATGCTCGCCGCTCAGCAAAAGCCGCACATAGGATTTGGGCAGCAGAACTTTCTTGAGTTGGCGGTAGATGTCGGGCTCGTGCTTGCGGACCCAGGCGATTTTCGGTGCGGTGAAGCCGGGCATGGCGATGTTGCCGGCGAGGTCGCGCAGGTTGGGCAGCGCCGCTTCCATTTCGAGGCATTCGGCGGCGGAGCGGCCGTCGTTCCACAAAATAGCCGGGCGCAGGACCTCGTCGTTGTCGCCGAGCAGCGTTGCCCCATGCATGTGGCCGGAAAGGCCAATGCCCTTGACGGCAGCGAGTTCTGCCGGATGCTTGGCCTTGAGCGCGTCGATGGCACCGAGCGTGGCGGTCCACCAGTCCTGGGGGTTCTGTTCGGACCAGCCGGGATGCGGGCGGACGGGCTCAACCGCAGGGGCAGAAGCGTCGCCGATGGGCTTACCGACGTCGTCGATCAGCAGCGCCTTGACGCCGGACGTGCCGATATCAATGCCGAGAAATGTCATGAGGCACGTACCTCAAGAACCTTCATCACAAACATCGATCATCCTCCCTCGGCCTTTTGGCCGCGCCGCTTTTCGCATGGCGCTTACTTACCTGAGATTGTCGCGCAGGAAAATCCCAATTTCAATGGGGTTTGTTTCAGCGCTGCGGCCGGTGCCAAGGGCCAGGGCGCGGGCGGCGCTGATGGCTTCGCGAATTTCGCCGTCGGGGTTTTGGTCGAGCACGACGTCGATGGCGCCACTGCGGAGTCCGGCGCGCGTCGGGGCGGTCAATTCATGAGCAATGACGCGAAGATGGCTCGAACACCCGTTGCGCTCCAACGCTTCGACGAGGCCGGCATTGCCGGCGCCGAGATTGTAGAGGCCGGCAAGATCGGGGTGCTGGTCGAGGAGGCCGGTGACGATATCGCCTGTTTCGGCGCGCTCGTCGTGACCTTCGGCCAGGCCGATGATCTCGACGCTTTCGAACTCGGCGGCAAGCGCCGATTTGAAGCCTTCAAGCCGCTCGGCATGATCGCGCAGGTGAAGCGAGCCGGCGACGACCGCGACCTGGCCGCCACCCGGCAGGAAGCGACCGAGAAGGGAGGCTGCGGTGCGGCCGGCTGCGACATTGTCGATGCCTATGAAATTGCGCCGGGCTGAGCCGGGAAGGTCCGATACCAGGGTCATCACCGCAATGCCGCGGCGATGGGCGGCGTCGACGGCGGCGATGATTTCGGGCTCTTCGCTGGCAACGATCACTGCGCAGTCGCAGGCGCGCGGATCGAGGGCATCGAGGTTTTGCGCCAGAGCCAGGGCATCAAGCGCCCGCATGCGGCGGGTTTCAAGATGCATGCGATCGGCGAGGGCTGGGCCGAAGCGGCGGTCGACGGCAGCGGCAAGGCTGTCCATGAATTCGTTGGAGCCGTCGGGGATGAAGAAGATGACGTGGAGATCGCGAGCCCGCGCCATCAGCGAGGCATTGAGGTCGCGCGAAAAGCCGAGCTTGCTTATGGCGTCTTCGACTTTTTCCGCCGTAGCGGCGCGCACGCCGGGCCGGCCATTGAGCACCCGGTCGACCGTTGCCAGCGATACGCCCGCGGCTCGCGCAACATCGTGCACGGTGGCCCGGCGCCTTAAGCTTTCATCGGTCAACCTAGAACCCTCACCATCCGTCGCAAAGACTTGCGGGCGTTGCGCCCCACCGTCAAGTGCGCCGTTGCGAGCGGCGCATGATCGGGCTAGACCTCACGCCGCAATTGGGAGGGAAGAACATGGCTGTCACGGTTTCCGAATTCGGTACGTTCCGCGGCCAGCGGGTCGATCAGTTCCGGCTGGTGAGCGATACCGGGGTCGAGGTCGATATCATCTCCTATGGCGTCGTGGTGCGCGACTGGCGGGTGCCGGTTGCTGGGGGTACGCGTAGCGTGGTCCTCGGCTTTGACACGTTCGAGCCCTATCCCGAGCATTCGCCGCATTTCGGCTCGATCGCCGGGCGCGTCGCCAATCGCATCAAGGATGCAAGCTTTACGCTCGACGGCGTGAAGCACGAGCTCGTTGCCAACGAGGGATCGCTGACCCTGCATGGCGGTCCGGAGGGCTTGGGCCGGCAGGTGTGGAATGGGCAGGTCGACAGCGCCAACAACGCGGTGCGCTTTACCCATCATTCCCTGCATGGCGCCATGGGCTTTCCGGGGAGCGTCAATTTTTCGGCGACCTATACGCTCAAGGGCAACCGCTTGCGGCTCGAGCTCGATGCCACGACCGACCGGCCGACGCCGCTCAGCGTCGTGCAGCATCAGTATTTTAACCTCGGCACGACCGAAACGGTGCTCGATCACACGATCCAGGTGAACTCCTCGGCCTATTCCGAAGTCGGCCCCGACCTTTGCCCCACCGGCGCAATCCTCCCCTCGCGCGGCACCATCTATGACCTGCGCCAAGGGCGCACCATGCGCGATGCCCAGGGGCAGGGCGTGGACTACGATATCGGCATGATGCTCGACAGCGGCCGCAACAAGGCCGAGCCGATCGCAACCGTGGTCTCGCCGAACCAAGACCTCACCCTCAAGCTTTGGAGCGATCGGCCGGCTGTACAGGTCTATAATGGCGTCTGGACCGACGTTGCGGTGCCCGGTCTTGGCGGCAAGCGCTATGGCAAGTCGTCGGGCTTCTGCCTCGAGGATCAGATGCTGAGCGATGCGCTGCACAATCCCCATTTCCCCAACATCATCTATTCGCCCGAGCGCCCCTATTCGCATTGGAGCGAGTTCGAGATCGCGTAAGGCTTGGCAAAGGCTAGCAGTCTGCTAACCGATCGAATTTGGATGCGACGAAAAGCGAAGCGCGGGAGACGAAATGGATAAGACAGAGCGTCTTTTTTCCATCATGGACGCCCTCCGGCGTCATCGTCGGCCGATCACTGCCGCCGCGCTGGCCGAAGAGCAGAAAGTGTCGGTGCGCACGCTGTATCGGGATATCCAGACGCTGATCGGGCTGGGCGCGCCGATCGATGGCGAAGCGGGCGTCGGCTATATGCTGCGGCCTGGTTTTTCTTGCCGCCGCTGATGTTTAGCCCCGAGGAACTCGAGGCGCTGGTGCTGGGCGCACGTTGGGTCGAGACGCAGCCGGACGATGATCTTGGCGCGGCCGCCCGCAACGCACTGGCGAAGATCGCCACGGCGTCGCCGGAAGACCTGCGTGACCGGATCAGCGACACGGCGCTCTGGCCGATGGCGGTGTGGGGGCGAAGCAAGCGGCCCATTCCGGTCCTCGGCGACATTCGCCTCGCCATGCGGCAGGAGCGGGCGGTGCGGATCGATTATGAGGACGAGCAAGGCCGCTCGACGTCGCGGATTATCTGGCCGGTGGGGCTGGCTTTTTACGAGGGCAAGCAGACGATTGCTGCTTTTTGCCTGTTGCGGCAGGCGTTCCGCAGTTTCCGGACCGACCGCATCGGGCAGCTGGTGATCACCGAAGAGCGCTATGGCAAGCGCCGTGCGGTGCTGGAGCGGGAATGGCGTGACACCTGGCGCAATGAGGCGCAGGCGGCCGAGCTTTAGGTTTCACGTGAATCAGGAATGTGGATTCACGTGAAACAGTTATCCACAGGCTAAAGGCCGACGAGGCTTGCGAGGTCGCTGGGCTCGATAAAGCCTGTAGCCATGCCGGCCAGCCAGAGCAGGTGGACACCCGCCAGCAGCACAGTGGTGGCGACATAGCTCGATTTGCGCGTCTTGTGTCGGTAGACGGCCTGTCCGGCAAGCCCGCCAATGATGCCGAAGCAGAGGTCGACACCCAAGAGGGTCACCTCGCTGATGCGCCATTGATTCTGCTCGGCAAAATTCTTGTCCATGCCATAGAGCACGAACGCGACGCCGCCCATCGCGGCATAGATCAACCCCGTTTCCAACGGTATTTGGCCGAGGACGATGCCACCGATCAGAGCCAAGGCCATGATCCCCGCCACGGGCATGCGCCAGTCTAGCGGTCGCGCTTCCGGCGGCAGGCCGCGTTGCAAGACTTCACGTGTCGGACGGGGATGGCACCGGCGATGGCGACCATCATGGCCTGTAGTCGGCCTTCCCTGTCCTTGCTCGAGGTGAATGTCACGCGGTCCCCGGCTCGGGGGCGATTGACTATACGGGCAATGGAGGTGATGTGGACGAAATATCGAACGCCATCGTCCCCGGCGATGAAGCCGAAGCCGCGTTCATCATTCCATTGCACCAGTTCGCCGCTTAGCTTCATCTTGCCCCTCGCCACGGCAAAACTAGCCGCTGCGCGCTTAAAAAGTGCTGAGCGAAATGGCTAGAAAATCGACTGACGCAGTGGCAGCTTGATGGGCGATGCAAGGCCACGCTCGAGATCGGCCCAAAAGCCTTTGCGCAGTATTTCGGGAAAGACATGGCCTTGGGGCAGGGCATGGCGCGAAAACCAGCCGGCCTCGACGATGCTTTCGTTTTTTGCCGGATTGTTGCCGGTGTCGATTTCGCCTGAAAGGTAGTCGGCGACAAACCAGAATTTGACGGCACGGCCGGTGTTGTCGATGAGCTCATCGATATAGGCAAGGGTATGGGCGCGGACGCTGATGCCGGTTTCCTCTAACGCCTCGCGCTCGGCCGCCTGATGCAGCTCTTCGCTGCCCTCGACACCGCCGCCCGGCCCAGACCAGAAATCATGCCTGCCCGGCCGAAAGTGGCGGACAAGAAGAATACGGTCGTCGCGCAGGGCCAGCACACCGGCGGAAATGCGGTGCCTCATGCCGAGCCAAAATTGAGGCGATAACTCAGGGCCTCGGCAATGTGGGGGCGCGCGACTTTTTCGGAGCCCGCAAGATCGGCCAGGGTCCGGGCGACCTTGAGAACGCGATGATAGGCGCGGGCAGAAAGGTTGAAGCGTTCGGCCGCCTGCAGCAGCAGGCTCTGGCTTTCCCGATCAGGCTCGACCATGCGCTCGATCAGGGCTGAAGAGGCGGCAGCATTAGTGAGGATATCGGGATGACCGGCAGCTTCGTAGCGGTGACGTTGACGCTCCCGCGCAGCGGCGACGCGGCTGGCCACGGTAACGGACGGTTCGGGCGCAGCGCCGGCGACGATCATGTCACTGGCAGACACGGCGGGCACGTCGATGCGGATATCGATGCGATCGAGGAACGGCCCCGATATGCGGGCCTGGTAGTCTGTCGAACAGGCAGCGCCGCGCTTGCAGGTGTGGCCCGGCGTTCCCGCCATGCCGCATTTGCAAGGGTTCATCGCCGCAATCAACTGAAAGCGGCTGGGATAGGAGACGCGGGCATTGGCGCGCGCAATGACGGTTTCACCGCTTTCCAAGGGCTGGCGCAGGCTGTCGAGCACGCTGGGCTGGAATTCCGGCAGCTCATCGAGAAACAGTACGCCATTATGCGCCAAGCTCGCTTCGCCGGGCCGCACCTTTAAACCGCCACCGATCAAGGCGGCCATCGAGGCAGAATGATGCGGCGCGCGGAATGGGCGGCGATCGGACAAGGCTCCGCCGGCAAGTTCGCCCGCGATGGACTGGATCATCGATACATCCAGCAATTCGCGTGGCGTCAGCGGCGGCAGGATGGAAGGCAGGCGCGCGGCAAGCATGCTTTTACCGGCACCGGGTGGGCCGACCATAAGCAGATTATGGCCACCGGCAGCGGCGACTTCCAGCGCCCGCCGGGCCACGGCCTGGCCACGCACATCCATGAGGTCAGGCAGATCGCCTGCGGCCAGCAGCTGTTTGCCAGGCACGGGGCGGCCCTGCAGCTGGTGGCCGGTCAGGTGATTGACCAGCGCGAGAAGGAGTCGGCGGCAATAATGTCGACGTCTTCGCTGGCCCAGGCGGCTTCCGGCCCGGACAGTTTGGGACAGACGATGCCCAGTCCACGTCCATGAGCGGAAATCGCGGCCGGCAGGATGCCGCCGACATGGGCGAGGCGACCATCAAGGCCCAACTCGCCTAAGGCCAGATAGCCGTCCAGCGCATCTTGCGGAATGGCGCCGATGGCGCTCATCAGCGCGAGGGCGATCGGCAGGTCATAGTGACTGCCTTCCTTGGGCAGGTCGGCTGGCGCCAGATTGATGGTGATGCGCTTGGGGGCAGACCGAGACCCGAGGCGATCAGCGCCGCGCGGACGCGCTCGCCGCTTTCGCGCACGGCCTTGTCGCCCAGCCCGACGATGACCAAAGCGGGCAAGCCGGGGGCGATATGAGCCTGCACATCGACCGGCACGGCGTCGATACCCTGAAACGCTACCGTGGCTACGCGGGTGACCATGCCGCCTCCCAAATTCCTCATTAATTGGACGCTAGCAGAGCAAGAAAAGAACGTAAAGCGAACATATTAGAGTGCGTTAACCATGCCGCCTTCGAGTTTGGTTACCCTAAGGGCCCATTAACCGCGCCATGTTGATTCAATCCCAGTTTCGTCTTGCTGCAGAGTGCTCGGATTGATCATCGCTTCCCGGCTTGTCCGCTCCCTACCCGCCTTCGCCCGCGGTGCGATCCTTAGCTTGACCGTTGCGGCTCTGGCAGCTTGCGCCAGCGGTGGCGGACTTTATGGCGCCATTCCCGGTGACAACCGCCCGCACAAGGCCGTGGACCGGGCGCGGACCATGCCGATCCAGGGCATCGACGTGGCGCGCTATCAGGAAAACATCGATTTTCCGGCGGCACGTGCGGCCGGCATTCACTTCGTCTTCATGAAGGCAACGGAGGGGCGGGACTATGTGGACCCCTATTTCCGAAGCAATTGGGAGCGCGCCCGTACGTCGGGCATGGCGCATGGCGCTTATCACTTCATGACCTGGTGTTCGCTTGCTTCCGAGCAGGCCGCCTGGTTCATCCAGAACGTGCCGCAGGATCCGAGCGCACTGCCGCCGGTGCTCGATCTCGAATGGAACAACCATTCAAGCTGCAAGACCAAGCCGAACCGGGCCGATGCGCTGGAAAAGATCCGCGTCATGCTCGACGCCATGGAACGCCACACCGGCAAGCTGCCGATCATCTATACCGACATGAATTTCCACCGCGACGTGCTCGACGGCGAATATTTCCCCAATGCCTTCTGGCTGCGCTCGACCGCTGCCGAGCCGCATGAGCGCTACAACAACCGCCCCTGGACCTTCTGGCAGTATACGCAGACCGGCGTCGTCCGCGGCATCAAGGGCGAGGTCGACCGCAACGTCTTCTACGGCAACCAGGAAGATTGGCTGCGCTTCCTGTGGACCGGCTGCGATCCACGCGCCATTGCGGCGCTGCAGCCGACCGGACGCTGCCTGCCGGCGAAATAGCCAAGCAGCCGCCAGGATTTTTCTGAGGTTTTCATCTCCCGTGCATGCGCTAGTGTGCACGGGAGATTTGTTTTTAAGGGGTGGCACCAATGGGTAACGAATTCGGGCTCGACGGTCTCAGCATCTCGCTGCTGGTCTTGGGCATCCTATTTCTTCTGGTGCTGTTTGCCGGCGCCAAGACCGTGCCGCAGGGCTATAATTTCACCATCGAGCGCTTCGGCAAATATACAAGGACGCTGAAGCCCGGGCTCAACCTCATCGTCCCCTTCATCGACGTGATCGGCAAGCGCATCAATGTCATGGAGCAGGTGCTCGACGTTCCGCACCAGGAAGTCATCACCCGCGACAATGCAACGGTAACCGCCAATGGCGTGACCTTCTACCAGATCCTCGATGCGGCGGCCGCGGCCTATGAGGTGACCAATCTCGAAAACGCCATCCTCAACCTCACCATGACCAATATCCGCTCGGTCATGGGGTCGATGGATCTCGACGAGCTGTTGAGCCATCGCGACGAGATCAATGACCGGGTGCTGCGCGTGGTGGATACCGCGGTCTCCCCTGGGGCGTCAAGATTACCCGCATCGAGATCAAGGATATCGATCCGCCCAAGGACCTAGTCGAATCCATGGGCCGGCAGATGAAGGCGGAGCGTGAAAAGCGCGCCACAATTTTGGAGGCAGAAGGACGCCGGCAGGCCGCCATCCTCAAGGCCGAAGGCGAAAAGCAGGCGCAGGTGCTGGAAGCCGAGGGCCGGCGCGAGGCAGCCTTCCGCGATGCCGAAGCGCGCGAACGCGCGGCAGAAGCGGAGGCCAAGGCGACGCAGCTCGTTTCGGACGCCATTGCTTCCGGCAATGTGCAGGCGATCAACTATTTCGTCGCCAACAATTACATCGAGGCCCTGGGCAAGATTGCGACCTCGCCGAACCAAAAGGTGCTGATGCTGCCGGTGGAAGCCGCCAGCGTCATCGGCTCTATCGGTGGCATTGCCGAGATCGCGCGCGAAACCTTTAGCGGTGGCGCTTCGCCGCGGACGGTGCCGACGCCAGGCCGCCCGCCCAGCGTCGGGTCGACAGAGTGAGGTTCTGATGGAGGTGATCGGGTTTCTTGCCGAATATGGCGCCTGGAGCTGGATCGTCGCCGGACTGATCCTTTTGGCGCTCGAGCTTGTGGTGCCGGGCGGTTACCTGGTCTGGACCGGGGTAGCCGGGATCTTGACGGGGCTCATCACGCTTGTGCAGCAGCCGCCCTGGCCGGTGCAATGGCTGATCTTCGGCATCCTGTCCCTGGTGTCGATCCTGGCCTGGATCCGTATCTCGCGCAATCGGCAGGAAGAAAGCGACCGGCCGCTGCTCAACGAACGGACGCAGCAGTTTGTCGGGCAGGAAGCGGTGCTCGACCAGCCGCTGATCAACGGCTTTGGACGCCTGGCGTTGGGCGATACGGTGTGGCGCGTATCGGGACCGGACCTGCCGGCAGGGCAGCGGGTACGGATCGTCGGTGCCGATGGCAATGTCTTGCGGGTTGTGACGAGCTAAGCCGTTTCAAGGCTTCGTTAACTATAAGCTGAAAGGATCGCGGCGGGGCTTAAGGCTTCGCCCGGCGTGATTCCGCCGGGAGTTCGGCGGAGCGGCGCGTGACACGGCGACATCTGACATTGCTGACGCTGCTGACGGCCTCTACGCTGACTGGCACGGCCCTGGCCGATCCGCTCAAGCCGATATCGGAAGAGCGGTTGCGTCCCGGCCTTTACCCGGCAGCTCCAGTTCCGGAAGAATTTGCCGTTGCGCCGCCCGAGCCTGGCCATCCGCCCTTCGATCTCGACTGGTCGGTGGGGCTCAAGGGCACCTATACAAGCGCGAATACCGGCAACAGTTTCGTTTCGACGCTCAATCCGCGCTTCACGGCAACCCGTGACGGGTTGCGCGCCAATGTGGTGGTCGACGGTGTTGCCGAGATCGCCAAGCCCTGGCAGCCGCAGGGCGAGATGGAAGTTCCGGCGCTGCGCCTCGGCATCACCGCCACGGCGCCGATCGACAGCACCACGACGGGTTTTGCCAATGCGTCGCTGGCCCTCAACCAGCAGCTGCGCACCACGCCGGGCCTCGATCCGCTGATCATCCAGCCGCCTGAAGTGTTTACCGGCACGGCGGGCGTTGGCGTCGATCGCGCCTTCGGCAAGTTTACGCTTGCGGCACGCGGCACGGCCGAGCGCAACATCTTTGGCGCGACAACCCGGCGCGACACGGGTGTTACCGACAACACCGCATCTAATGTTTGGGAGCTCGATTCGAGCCTACGCCTCGGCTTTCAGGCAACGCCGATCATCGAAGTCTTTGCAGAAGCAAGCACGGGCCGCGACTATTTCGATAAGCCGTCGGATTTTGGCGTTCGCAGTGACGCGACGGACATCGCGCTCCGTGGCGGCGTGGCCGGCGAGTGGAACAGCGTGCTTTCCGCCAGCGCTTCAGCCGGATACGGCTACCACAATTTCGACGATGCAAGCCTCGCCGACGTGGCGACGCAGCTTTACGACGCCAGCATCACCTATCGGCCCGATCCGACGATCAGCCTGACGGCGCGATACAATACCAGCATAGAGCCGGTGGGCGCCGATGCACGTGGCACCGCGCGTATCTCGCAGACCGCGGTGGCCGACGTTTCCTATATCGCCAATTCCTGGCTGCGCCTGCGCGCTTCAGCCGATTGGGGCCGTTCGGCTCTGACCGGCAGCACCGAGACCGAACAGCGTTACGGCGCCGGGGCCGGCGCCGATTACAAGATCAATTCGCGCACTGCGGTTTCGGCCGACTATGGCTACCTCAACCGCGACAACTCTGTCACCGGAGTCGTCGACAGCCACACGGTCAGCTTGGGCCTGACGCTGCAGCGCTAGAGCTGGTCGCTGAGATCGAGGGCTCGCAGCTCCTTGAGGAAGCCGGGGCGGATATCTTCACGGTCGAGTGCGAAGACGACGTTGGCCGTAAGAAAGCCGAGCTTGGCGCCGCAATCGAACACCTTGCCCTCGTATTTGACGCCGGTGAACTTCTGCTGGTTCATCAGGTTCTGCATGGCGTCGGTGATCTGAATTTCGCCGCCGGCGCCTTGGTTGCTCAGCGAGGAGCGAAAAGATTTCGGGCTGGAGGATATAGCGGCCGGAAATGAAAAGGTTGGACGGAGCGTCCTCGCGCTTGGGCTTTTCTACCATGCCGTCGATGCGGAAACCGGTATCCGGACCCTCGCCGCGGACGACGACGCCATAGGAGGAGACGTCTTCCCAGGCGCATTCTTCGACGCCGATGATATTGCCGCCGGTCTCCTCATAGGCATCCATCATCTGCCGCAAAACGCCGGGCTTGGCGCGGAAGACCATGTCGGGCAGCAAGAGGGCGAAGGGTTGGTCGCCGACGATGTCGCGGGCGCACCAAACGGCGTGGCCAAGACCCAGGGGTTCCTGCTGGCGGGTGAAGCTGGTGCGGCCGGCCGAGGGCAGGTCCTTGCGCAATTCGTCGAGCGCGGGATGCTTGCCGCGGGCTTCAAGCGTTGCTTCGAGCTCGAACTGGCGATCGAAGTGATCCTCGATAACGCCCTTGTTGCGGCCGGTGACGAAAACGAAATGCTCGATGCCGGCTTCGCGCGCTTCATCCACCGCATATTGGATCAAGGGGCGGTCGACCACGGTCAACATTTCCTTGGGCATGGCCTTGGTCGCTGGAAGAAAGCGGGTGCCGAGGCCTGCAACGGGGAATACGGCGGTACGAACGCGCTTGGACAAAACTCACTCCTGGTGACACGGTGTCGGCGTAAATCTAAATCAACGTCTGCTTTATATCACTGTGCCCTAGCATTTCTCTAACGGAGAACAATCCGCATGACCGTTCTTGTGACCGGCGGAGCCGGATATATCGGCAGCCACATGGTCCTCAACCTGGCCGACAGCAATGAGAAGGTCGTGGTTCTCGACAATCTCGTTACCGGCTTCGACTGGGCGATCGATGGTAGGGCCATCTTCGAGCCAGGAAATGCCGGAGACGTGGATATGGTTCTTCGCTTGATCGAAAAACACGGCATTACCGAGATCGTTCACTTTGCCGGTTCGATCGTGGTGCCAGAATCGGTCAGCAATCCGCTAAAATATTATGCAAACAACACCGCAACTTCCCGCAACCTGATCGAGGCGGCGGTCACGGGCGGGGTGAAGCACTTCATCTTTTCCTCGACCGCTGCCGTCTACGGCATGACGGGCCTCGCGCCGGTGGTGGAAGACACGCCGCTCAATCCGATGTCGCCCTATGGCCGGTCGAAACTGATGACCGAGTGGATGCTGGCCGATGTCGCCGCAGCGCATCCGATGACCTATGGGGTCTTGCGCTATTTCAACGTTGCGGGCGGTGATCCGCAAAAGCGCAGTGGGCAATCTACCCCCGCTGCAACGCATCTGATCAAAGTCGCGTGCCAGGTGGCGCTCGGGCAGCGCGAGAAGATGGACATTTTCGGCACCGACTACGAAACGCCAGATGGTACCTGCATCCGCGACTATATTCACGTGACCGACCTTATCGCCGCCCATGCGCTGCTGCTGAAACACCTGCGTGGTGGCGGGGCATCGACGACCATGAACGCGGCCTATAACCAGGGTTATTCGGTGCGGCAGGTGGTGGATACGGTCCGCTCGGTCTCCGGCATCAACCTCCGTGCGGACGAGGGACCGCGCCGTCCCGGCGATCCGGCTTCGGTCACCGCTACGGGCGGAAAGCTGCGGGAGCTGGGCTGGACGCCCGAGCATGACGATCTTGATGAAATCGTGCGCCATGCCTACGATTGGGAACGCCACCTGATGACGCGGAACCGCTGACAATGCGGCGCGCGGCTCTTCTCTGGCTCCTGCTTGCAACACCTGCCTTAGCGCAGCCAAGCGGCAGCTTTTCCGATTTCGTCGCCGAGTTCCGCGGCGAAGCCTTGGCCAACGGAGTCAGCGCGCAGCTTTACGACAGCATCATGCCGGCGCTGACGCCCGACCCCAATGTGCCCAACCTGGTCGAGACTCAGCCCGAGTTCACGACGCCGGTCTGGGACTATATAGACGCTCGGGTTTCCGCTTCGCGGGTCGAGCGGGGCAGAGCAGCGCTCAGCCGCAACAGCGATCTTTTTGCCGCCGTGGGCCAGCGCTACGGCGTCGATCCCTATCTGCTCGGCGCCATCTGGGGCATGGAGACCGATAATGGTGGGGTGCTGGGCAATACGAGCCTGATCCGACCGATCGTGCGCTCGCTGGCGACCGTCGCCTGGCAACGTCGCAGCCGCTTCGTCGAGGACAAGGCGGATCTTGTTGCAGCGCTTCAGCTTACCGAGCGCAATGGCGGCAGCTCGCCGATCGGCTCCTGGGCAGGAGCCATCGGGCACCTGCAGGTCAACCCGAGCAATGTGGTCAAGCACGGAACGGATGGCGATGGCGACGGGCGCGTCGATCTCCACAACTCGCTGGCCGATGCGCTGGCAACCAGCGCCGTTTTCATTCGCAGCCTCGGCTATCAGCCCGGCCAGGATTGGGGCTTTGAGGTTTCGGTGCCGGAAGGCTTCGATTATCTGCTTGCGACGCGCGACGAGCTTCGCCCGATCAGCTTTTTTGCCGAACGAGGCATCGCCCGCGTGTCGGGCCGGCCTTTGCCGAAACCGGAACACCGGTTTTCCTTTATGTGCCAGCCGGCAAGAGCGGCCCGAAATTTCTGATGACCGCCAATTACCTGGTGCTCAAAGGCTATAATTTTTCCGACAGCTACGCCATGGCCGTGGCGCATCTGACCGATCGACTGAAGGGCGGCGGCAGCTTTGCGACGCCCTGGCCGCGGAGTACCGCCTTTCCGGATCTGGCACAGCGAAAGGCCATTCAGCAGGCGCTGGGTTCACTCGGCCTTTATAGCGGCGCGGTGGACGGCCGCCTTGGTCCGGTCACGCAGGCAGCCTATGCCCGCTTCCAGGCTGCGCGCGGCGAAGTCGCCGACGGCTTTGTAACCCGGGCGGCCTATGAGGCGTTAGCAGCGACGCGGTAATGCGTCCATGACCAGCGTGGTCAGGAGACAACCGTGGTGCTAAAACGGGGCTGGATGGAAATGGAACGGTGATGAAGCGCTTCGTCCTGCTCTTTTTGATCGCAATGCTTGCCGTGCTCGACACCGCGCCTGCCTTCGCGCAAGCGCCGGGTGACGACACGCTTGTGGTTGCGCAAGCGCAGACCGGACGCCGGCGCACGCTGTTCGACCTGTTGTTCGGAGAAGAACCAGCGCCACCGGCCGCTCCCGTGCCCGAGCCGCGCCGGGCTGCACCACGCGCCTCGGCCCCCGCTGCAGCGCCGGTTGCCGCAGCACCGCCACCCCCGCCCGAGCCCGATGTAACTAAGGACCCCGATGCCACGCGGCTCGCGGTCTTCGGGGATCTGCTGGCCATCGATCTTACCAAGGCGCTGGAACGCTTTTATGCCGAGGACCCCAATATCGTAGTCGTTGGGCAGGGGGTGTCGTCTTCCGGC
The DNA here is from genome assembly GCF_011058215.1 of Devosia aurantiaca. Lineage (GTDB taxonomy): Bacteria > Pseudomonadota > Alphaproteobacteria > Rhizobiales > Devosiaceae > Devosia > Devosia aurantiaca. The sequence continues at coordinate 535,606 of NZ_JAALFG010000001.1, read as the reverse complement.
TTCGTGCGCAACGATTATTTCGACTGGAACCAGACCATCGAAGAACAGATCGCCGCGGACAGTTTCGATCTGGCCGTCGTTATCATCGGCATCAATGACCGGCAGGACATTTCGGCGAATGGCCAGAACTATGAAACGCTGACCGAAGGCTGGAAAGCGGCCTATCAGGCGCGGCTTAACGATTTCCTCAATCGCCTGCGCGCAGCCCGCAAGCCGGTGGTCTGGGTGGGGCTGCCACCCATGTCCAAGAGCGATTATTCCGCCGCCATCAGCCAGATCAGTGCCCTACAAAAGCTCGCGGCCTTTTCGGGCGGTGCGGAATTTTTGGATATCTACGACCGCTTCCTTGGCGAGGACGGCAAATACTCATCGCAAGGTCCGGACGTGAACGGGCAGAACGCACGCATGCGCAAGGATGACGGAATTCACTTTTCCAATGCCGGTTCCGACAAGCTGGCCTTCTATATCAGCCAGGCGCTGAGCGCATTTTATCGCGGCGGCACGATCAGCGTAGCGGTGGCCGATCCACTGTCCGGCACCGACGCTGCGGCCATGTTGCGACCGCCGTACCAAGGCCTTGGGCAGACACGTCTGCTCGAAGTTGCTGGGGCGGTGACGCCAATCAGCCGGGCGCCGCAACGTGCTTCGGACCTGCTCATGGCGACGGGCTCGAGTGAGGCGGCGCCAGCCTTCAGTCTCGATCAGCTAATGCAGGCGCCCACGGGTCGGGTCGATGCGTTTGGCGTTGGGATCGATCCTGAGGGCGACCTACCGGACGAGCCCGAAGTGCTTCAGTAGCCTTCGGTCTTGACGGTCGCGGAGGATGCCGGGCCGGTTTTGGCCACGCTCGTGCTGAGGATCGTGAACATCAGCAGAATAAGGGCAGCGGCGACACGCATAGATTGCTTTAGAAACGATCGGTTGGCCATTCATGAGCGAAACGCCCCGGGGCGGTAAACCGCGTACTTAAGCTTTCCTTAACCATAAATTTTGCTGAAAAGTTTACGCTCCCAAAAGTCCGCTGGCCTTGATGCCGTCGAAGACGAACTGCACCGCCAGCGCCGCCAGCAGGATGCCGACGACGCGGGAGACGACGGAAAGTCCGGTGAGACCCAAAAGACGCTGGATCGGGATGGCGATCAGGAGCGTCAGCCAGGCCAGCGCCAAAATGGTAACGAGAGCCGCGAGCACCATCCAGAATTCAAGATCAGACTGAGCGCCGGTGGTCAGGAGGATGACGGCGCTGATAGCACCTGGTCCTGCCAGCAGGGGCATGGCCAGGGGGAAGACGGAAATATCCTGCGCCCGCCGCGCCTCGCGTTCTTCTTCATCCGTCGTGCCGGTGCCGCCTGAATGGCGTGCAAACACCATGTCGATGGCGATCAGCAACAAGAGGATGCCGCCGGCCGTGCGCAAGGCCGGGATAGTGATGCCGAAAACATCGAGGATGGCATTGCCGAGCACGGCAAAGAACATGAGGATCGCCAACGCAATCAGCACCCCGCGGGTGGCAAAGGTTCGCCGTTCGGCCGGCGTATTGTCCTTGGTCAGCGCTGCGAAGATGAAGGCGATGTCGGCTACGCCGACCGTTGCGAACAGGGTGGCGAAGGCGACCAGGAAGGCGTTCATGAACGCCGCTTTTCGATGGCGTCCCAGATCAGAGCGGCGATGTCGGGGCCGCCGAAGCGTTTGATTTCGCGGATGCCGGTGGGGGAGGTGACGTTGATTTCGGTGAGATAGCCACCGATGACGTCGATGCCGACGAAGATCATGTCGCGCTCCTTGAGTGCGGGGGCGATGCGGGCGCAGATTTCGAGCTCGCGCTCGGTCAGCGGCGAAAGTTCGGGGCGGCCGCCGACATGCATGTTGGAGCGGGCTTCGCCTTCGGCCGGGATGCGGTTGAGGCCCATGATGGGCTCGCCGTCGATGATGATGATCCGCTTGTCGCCCTTGCGCACGTCGGGCAGGTATTTCTGGATCATGAAGGGTTCGCGGTAATTCTGCTCGAACAGTTCGAGGAGCGAGGCCAGGTTGTGGTCGCCCTCCTGGAGGAAGAAGACGCCGGCGCCGCCATTGCCGTAAAAGCGGCTTGACGATGATGTTGCCGTGCTCCTTGCGGAAGGCATGAATTTCAGCGCGATCACGGGTGACCAGCGTGGGCGGCATCAGTTCGGGAAATTCGGTGACCAGGATTTTTCCGGCGCATTGCGCACGGCTGCAGGTGGGTTGACCACCAGGGTCTTGGGGTGGATACGCTCGAGCAGGTGCGTGAGCGTGATATAGTTCATGTCGAAGGGCGGGTCTTGGCGCATCAGGACCACGTCCTGCGTCGAAAGGTCGATGCGCTGTGCCTCGCCCAGGGTGAAATGCTGGCCTTTTTCAGTATCGGTGACGGTGATGGGTTGTACGAGGGCGCTGACCTTGTTGTCGCGCATGGACAGCGTGTCCGGCGTGTAATGAAGCAGCGAATGGCCGCGCGCCTGGGCCTCCAGCATCATGGCGAAAGTGGAATCGCCGCGCGGATTGATGGTGGCGACATGGTCCATCTGGACGGCGACTTTGAGCGACATGAGCTTACTCGCTTACGGAAAAGGCGTGCTTGAGATGGCGCGGCCAGCGGCCGGGCGCAAGGAAAATTACATCGAAGCGGCAGTCCTTATCGGCGTCTTTGGGATGACGGGAGAGCCAGTATTGTGCGGCGCGGACGATGCGGGACTGGTTGACGGCGCCAAGTGCCATGGCTTCTTCGCCGCCCTTCGTCCTTTGTTTCACCTCGACAAAGACGAGAGTGCCGGCTTTTTCGGCCACCAGGTCGATCTCGCCGACTGGCGTTTTGTAACGGCGGGCGCGGATGCTGTAGAGCTTGGCCTGGAGATACCATGCCGCCAGCGCTTCGGCGCGGTGGCCGGATCGATGCGCCTGTTGTCGGCGCTCAGTCGCGGTCTTTGAGCGTGAGTGCGGCATCGTAGACCTCCTTGCGCTTGAGCCCGTATCGTGCGGCAATGTCGTCTACGGCTGCGCGAAGAGGCTGATCTGCCATGGCTTCGGTTAGCGCTGCTTGCCAGTCTTCCGCCGCAGGGGCACTCGGCTCAGCCGCGCCAGCTACGGTGATGACGGCTTCTCCCTTGGTTTCGTCTTCTGCAAAGAAAGCGGCGAGTTCGGCGAGACTGCCCCGTTGGGTGCGCTCGAAGCGCTTGGTAAGTTCGAGGGAGACGGCAGCCTGGCGGTCGCCCAAAACCTCTTCCATTGCCGTCAGGGTATCTGCGAGCCGGCGCGGGGACTCGTAGAAGACCAGTGTTTCACGTGAAACGGCGTATTTTTTCAGAGCATTGGCTCTGGCACCAGCTTTGGCGGCAGAAAGCCGTGGAAAGCGAAGGCGTCGGTCGGGAGGCCCGCGACCACCAGAGCCGAAAGCAGAGCAGAGGCGCCGGGGATAGGAAAGATGGGCAGGTTCTGCTCGGCCAGCGTGCGGATAAGCGGGAAGCCCGGATCAGAGAGAAGCGGCGTGCCGGCATCGGAGATAAGAGCAATCGCAGCCCCGGCGGCGATGCGATTGGCGATGTCTTCGGCCTTATCGCGCTCGTTGTGCTCATGGAAGGCGACGCGCTTCACGCGAATGCCGTAGTGATCGAGGAGCTTGGCGGAAGTACGCGTGTCTTCGCAGAGCACGGCCTCCGCTGCGGCGAGGGTTTCGATCGCTCTAATAGTTATGTCGCGCAAATTGCCGATCGGGGTCGCAACGACGTAAAGGCCGGGAGCCAAGTCCGGCGCCGAAAATTGCGTGCCGGCGATGTAGTAGTCATGGCTCACGCGTCACCTCCGGTCAGGCGGCAAGGTCGGCCACGACTGCGTCCAACACCGGAAAGCCCTTTTCCGTGACGCGGATATTGCCATTGGGCAGGGTTTCCACAAAGCCGTAGCCTTTGAGCGCGGCGATTTGGGCCTCGGAAATGCCACGGCCGGAGATCGACATGAAGCGGGCTGGAGAAATGCCTTCCTTCATGCGCAGGCCCATGACCAGGAATTCGTCACCCTGTTCTTCCCAGGTGAGCACGTCGTCGGTGACCATGCCATGGCCCTTGGCATTGACCTTGGCGAGCCAGTCGAAGGGCATTTTTCGGTGGCGGTAGCGTGGCGCTGGTTGTTGACCAGAAGCCGGCCATGGGCGCCCGGACCGATGCCGGCATATTCGCCATAGCGCCAATAAAGCATGTTGTGGCGCGATTCCTGACCGGGCACGGCGTGATTGGAGATTTCGTAGGCGGGCATGCCGGCCGCCTTGGTCAGCTCCTGCGTGAGCTCATAGAAATCGGCGGCCAGATCCTCGTTGGGCATCTGCAGCTTGCCGGCATTGAAGAGGTCGAAGTAGCGCGTGCCCTGCTCGATGGTGAGCTGATAAAGGCTCAGATGCCCGCGCGCCATCCAGATGGCTTCCTTGAGCTCGTCTTCCCAATCTTCCAGCGTTTGCTTCGGACGGGCGTAGATCAGGTCAAAAGAGCTGCGGTCAAAGATCGATTGGGCGATGCGCACGGCGGTAACGGCTTCTTCCACCGTATGGCGCCGGCCGAGCTCGGCGAGCGGACCGGGCCGCAGCGATTGAACGCCGAGGGAAACACGATTGACGCCAGCGGTGCGGAAGCCGCGGAAGCGGTCAACCTCCACAGAGGTTGGATTGGCTTCGAGCGTGATTTCGGCCTTGCGATCGATTTCCCATTCTTCGGCCACGGCATCGATGATGGCGGCCACGGCCTTGGGCGACATCAGCGACGGGTGCCGCCGCCAAAAAAGATCGACTGCACCAGCCGGCCGGGCGAGAGTGAGGCCATATGGGCGATCTCGCGCCTATAGCCTTCGACAAAGGCATCCTCGTCGAAGGCGCCGCGATGCACGTGCGAATTGAAATCGCAATAGGGGCACTTCGAGGCGCAGAAAGGCCAGTGGACATAGATGCCGAAGAGGTCGTTGGCGCTAGCCATGCTCGATCTGCTCTTCGATGAACTTGGCGAAGGCACGGGCACGGTGGCTCAGGCCCTGCTGTCCCGGCGACCAGTTATTCTTGGTCTCTCGTGTCATTTCGCCGAACGTCTGGTCGTATCCATCGGGCATGAACATAGGGTCATAGCCGTGGCCGATGTCGCCGCGCGGCGGCCAGACCAAGGTGCCGTCGCAGCGACCGACGTAAAGCACGTCGCGGCCATCGGGATGGGCGAGGCATAGGGTGGCGTTGAAGGAGGCGCGGCGCTGACTGGGCGAGTTTGCGCCGATGGCCTGAAGGGCGTCTTCGACGCGCTTCATGGCGCGGCCAAAATCACGCGGCACGCCGGCCCAGTCGGCGGTGTAGACACCGGGCTCACCGTTGAGCGCGTCGACGCAGATGCCGGAGTCGTCGGAGAGCGCGAGCATGTTCGCGCCCTTGGCGGCGGCATGGGCCTTGGTGCGGGCGTTTTCGGCAAAGGTTGTGCCGGTTTCCTCCGGCTCGGGCAGGCTAAGTTCGCCGGCGGACACCAGCTCAAGGCCGAAGGGCGCAAAGAGCTCGCGGAATTCGGCCAGCTTGCCGGCATTGTGGGTGGCGATGCAAAGACGCGTGCCGGGCTTGAGGCGGGGCAGGGTCATTTTGCCTCCAGCGCACGTTGAATGTCGTTCCAGATGGCGCAGTTGGGCGCCACAGTCCTGGAGACCTCACCCTGAGCCTGTCGAACCACGAGGTCGGGCTTTGGTGCCGAGACCTCGTGGTCCGACAGGCTTACCATGAGGTCTAGAGACTTCGGTGTGCGCTTGAAAAGAAAGCCCATCATGCGGAGAGCGCCTGTTTTTGCAGGACCGACAACTCGCCGATGCCTTTTTCGGCGAGAGTCATCAAAGCTTCGAGTTCGCTGCGATCGAAGGGGGCGCCTTCGGCCGTGCCCTGGATTTCGACGAACTTGCCCGAACCGGTGATGACGAAGTTGGCGTCGGTCTCGGCTTCCACGTCTTCGAGGTAATCGAGATCGAGGAGCGGGGTACCGCGATAAATGCCGCAGCTGACGGCGGCAACCGAATCCTTGAGCACGACGCCTTTGGTAAGCTTGCGCACTTCCATCCAAGCAATGGCGTCGGCAAGGGCAACATAGGCGCCAGTGATCGAGGCGGTGCGGGTGCCGCCATCGGCTTCAAGCACGTCGCAATCGAGCGTGACCTGCACTTCGCCCAAAGCCTGGAGATCGACGACAGCGCGGAGCGAACGGCCGATAAGACGCTGAATCTCCTGGGTGCGGCCGGACTGCTTGCCGGCGGTGGCTTCGCGTCGGGTGCGCGATCCGGTGGCGCGCGGCAGCATGCCATATTCGGCAGTGACCCAGCCCTGGCCCTTGCCGCGCAGCCAGCCCGGCACGCTGGTTTCGACCGATGCGGTGACCAGGACCTTGGTATTGCCGAAGGAAACGAGGCAGGAGCCTTCGGCCTTCATCGCAACGTTCCGCTCGATCTTGACGGCTCGCATATCGGTGGGCTGACGTCCGGAAGGGCGCATGGGGAATCCAGAAAATGTGCTGTTAACCGCCTCTTAACCCTCCAGCGCCCCGCTCACAAGCTTTGGCCGCTTGGCGCTTGGCTTCTATGCGCTTAAATGAGGTCTCAAGGTTAAAGGTGACGAGTTTATTCAAACCACGATGACCAGGGCTCCCGAAGATTTTTTGAGCGTGCTCAATGCCCGCAGCCAGGAGATTTTCCGGCGGCTGGTGGAGCGCTATCTCGATACCGGAGTACCGGTGGGCTCGCGGGATTTGAGCCGGCTGCTGCAGGTGGAACTCTCGCCCGCCTCGGTGCGCAATGTCATGGCCGATCTCGAAGACTTGGGGCTGATCGCGGCGCCGCACACATCGGCAGGGCGGGCGCCAACGCAGCAAGGCCTGCGGTTCTTCGTCGATTCGATGCTCGAAGTGGGGGCGGTGGATGAAGACCATCGCAGCCAGATTTCGCGGCAGATCGAAGGCACTGCCGGGCGGGGCAAGATCGAGGATCTCTTAAGCGAAGCGAGCTCGCTTCTTTCCGGCCTCAGCCAGGGTGCCGGGGTGGTGATCGCCACCAAGGCCGACATGGTGCTAAAGCATATCGAATTCGTGCGGCTCGATGCGACGCGGGCCATGGCCATCCTGGTCGGCCAGGATGGGCAAGTGGAAAACCGCATTCTTGACCTGCCGCCAGGGTTCACCGCCAGCGCGCTGCAACAGGCGAGCAATTACCTGGCCCATTATGTCGTGGGCCGAACCCTCGCCGAAGCGCGGCGGGTGCTCAACGAACGACGTGCCGAGCAGCGGGCCGAACTCGACGAGCTGACGCAAAAGCTCGTGGATGCGGGAATTGCGACGCTGAGCGAGCCGGGCGGCAATGGCTCGCCGACCGTTATCGTGCGCGGCCGCGGCAATCTCATCAACGATACCATGGCCAGCGACGAACTGTTGCGCATGCGGCAGCTCTTCGACGAACTTGAAAGCAAGGATGGATTGCTGGAGCTTTTGGGCGATGCAGAGCGCGGACAGGGGGTTCGCATCTTTATCGGCTCGGAAAACAAGCTGTTTTCGCTGTCCGGCTCGTCGGTGATTCTGTCGCCCTACAAGGATGCCAACGATCGGGTCGTGGGCGTGCTCGGGGTGATCGGGCCGACGCGGCTCAACTATGCGCGGATCGTGCCGGTGGTGGATTATACCGCTCAGATGATCTCACAGATGATGGCGCGCGGGCGGAAGGGTTGAAATAGCCCGCCGCTTGGCCGATATGGCGGGCAGAACCCTTTATCGTTTACGGAAGAAGACAAGATGAGCGACGAAAACGCCGCCCAGGGCGAAACGCCGGACCTCGACCTGCCGGAAACCGAAACCGCAGAAGTCGATCCCGTCGAAGCGCTGCAGGCCGAAAATGCCGAGCTCAAGGACCGGGTGCTGCGCACCGTTGCCGAGATGGAAAACCTGCGCAAGCGCACCGAGCGCGACGTTTCCGACACCCGCTCCTATGCGATTGCCGGTTTTGCGCGCGACATGCTCTCGGCCACCGACGCGCTGAGCCGGGCCTTGCTGGTGATTCCGCAAGAAACCCGCGACACGGCAGAAGGCACGCTCAAGAGCCTGATCGAAGGGCTGGAACTGGCCGAACGCGAAATGCAGCGCCTTTTGGGCAAGCATGGCGTCAAGCCGATCGAAGCGGCCGGCCAGAAGTTCGACCCCAACAAGCACCAGGCCATGTTCGAGGTGCCGAACCCCAATGTGCCGGAAGGCACGGTGGTGCAGGTGGTGCAGCAGGGTTTCGCCATTGGCGAACGGGTGCTGCGTCCGGCCATGGTGGGTGTTGCGAAGGGCGGCAGTGCCGGCGGTGGGGACGAGGGCGTCGATAAGAGCGCTTGAAGTTGGAGGGGGCGTCCGGTGGGCGCCCTTTTTGTTAGCCCAGAATATCGCGGCTTTGCACGCGCTCGACGCCGGCCTCAGTCATATCGGTCCAGGCCTGCTCGAGCGAACCATTCGAATCAATGGCACGGGTCGCGTCCTCGATGACCGTGACATCGAACCCGCCTGCGGCAGCGTCGAGCGCGGTCCAGGCGACGCAGAAATCAGTGGCGAGGCCGACCACGAAGAGGCGCCCGATGTCGCGCTCGTTGAGATAGCCGGCCAGGCCGGTCAGCGTTTCCCGATCGGCTTCCTGGAAGCCCGAATAGCTGTCGATGCCGCGATTATAGCCTTTGCGGATGATGAGCTGTGCCTGCGGCACGTCGAGGTTATGGCTGATCTCGGCGCCATGAGTGTTCCAAACACAGTGGTCGGGCCAGAGCACCTGCGTGCCATAGTCGAGCTCGACGGTTTCGAACGGGGTTTTGCCCTCGTGCTGGCTGGCAAAGGAGATGTGATCTGCCGGGTGCCAGTCCTGGGTCAGCACCACATGCTTGAACTTTTTGGCGAGCTGGTTGATCAGCGGCACGATCTCGTCGCCGCCCGTGACGGCAAGGCTGCCATTGGGCAGGAAATCGTATTGCACATCGACGATCAGCAGCACGTCTTCGGGTTCGATCTCGATCATGGATGGTCCTTTATCCAGTGGGCGGGGATCAGCCCGCGGACGGAATTGCCAAGATAGATTGCCTCGGCGCGATGGAGATCGGCAAGCGTCAGCACGCGCTCGATCGCTTCGCCGCTCGCGATCAGCTCGGCGCGCAGGGTGCCGGGCAAGAGACCGGAGGAAAGTGGCGGGGTCGTGAGCTGGCCATCCAGCTCCACGAAAAGATTGGTGAACGAGCCTTCGGTCAGCTCGCCACGCTCATTGGCGAAGACGAGCTCGTCGAGGCCAAATTCATCATGAGCGCGCTGGCGCGGCTGGTCGTAAAAGGCGCGATTGGTGGTTTTGTGCGCGAGCCACAGCATGCCGGGATCGAGTGGCTCCGGGTGGATGGCGAAACGGAACCTGGCCGGACTCGGGGGAGGGGAGTGGCGGTCAGCGCAAGGCCTGCATCGGACAGCGTCAGTCGGACACGCATGGCTTGGGTCCAGCTTTGGGCTTGGTCCGACAGGTACGCCTTGGCGCCGCTGGCATCGAGGGCGAAATAGGCGGCGGAGTCCCGAAGCCTCGCAAGGTGTCTATCGAGGAGGACGTAGCCCTCTTCGGGGGTCCACTTGAAAGTCTCAATCAAGGTGACGGGCGGTGCGGGGTGGGCGAGGAAGCTGAGCTTGAGCAAAGCTTCGGCATACTCCTCTTCGGCGACGCTGTCGGCGACGATGCCGCCGCCAATGCCGATCTCGCCGACGCCGTCGCGGATCGTTGCGGTGCGGATGGCGACGTTGAACGCAAAGTCGCCATTGGGGGCGATATAGCCGATGGAGCCGGTATAAAGGCCGCGCGGCCCGGCCTCGACCTCGTGGATGATCTCCATCGCCCGCAGTTTGGGCGCCCCGGTGATCGAGCCGCAGGGGAAGAGGTTGTCGAGCACTTCCGCAATGCCGATACCGGGCTTTTTCCGCGCCTCGATGCCCGAGGTCATGGTGTGGAGGCTCGAAAAGGTTTCGACGGTGAACAGGTCGGTGACCTCGACCGACCCGGTTTTGGCAATGCGGCCGAGATCGTTGCGCAGGAGGTCGACGATCATCAGGTTTTCGGCACGGTTCTTTGCGTCGGCGGCCAGCGCGGCCCGGCCCGCCTGATCCTCGGCAAGCGTCTTGCCGCGGCGCAACGTGCCCTTCATTGGCCGCGCCTTGAGCACATCACCGGCGCCGGAAACGAAAAGTTCCGGCGAGCGGGACAGCACCCAGTGGTCGCCGGCATGGATCAGGGCGCCATAGGCCGTCTTCTGGCTCTGGGCCAGGGTGCGGTAGAGCCCCAGCGGATCGCCTTCGAGTGTGAAGCCGGCCTTGAAGGTGAGGTTGACCTGATAGGTGTCGCCGGCTTCGATCAGCGATTTTACCTGGTCGAAGGCCGTGCGGTATTGCGCCAGTGTTTGCGAGGGCTGGATGTCGGACGCGGTACCCACGCTCGCTTTCGAAAGAAGGGCCTCTACATCGACCGAGGCCCGTCCGTGATAAAGCCCGAACCAGAGCAGGGGCGTCGCGCTGCGTTCGGGCAAGAGGTGCGTCAGGCGCTCTTCGAACAAGAAGCCAAACTCGTAGGCGAGGTACCCGGCCGCCCAGAGACCGTCCCGGCCTGCGGTTTCCAGGCGTTTGAGCGTCGAGCGCGCATCTTCGGCCGTGTGCGCGACAAGAATTTCCACCGGGTCGGTGAACAGCAGGTTCTGCCCTGTGGGGGTCAGATTGTCGTGGAGCAGCACACTGCCGGAGATCAACATGGGCCGGTTCTAAAGCAAAGCGGCGCTTGGAGTGAACTATTTTCACATCTGATCTAGCGCCCTGCGAATCACCCCTTGGCGGATAAATGCGCCAGTGGCAGATAATAGCCATCCGGGCGGCTCACGCCCGGCTTGAGGGCACTTTCATGAACAAATTCGTCCTGGGTGGCTTAGCCGCCCTCGCGCTCGTGGCCGACGTGGCGCCCGCCGCGGCGCAGACCGTGGAATTTACGGTGATCAACAACAGCTCGGTCGACCTGCACTATTTCTACACCACCCCGAGCAACGACAACAATTGGGGCACCGATCTCCTCGGCGAGACCGGTATCCTCGAAGCCGGCTACCAGGCGACGGCCACGATTGGCGACGGCTCGGATCAGTGCCTTTATGACTTCCGCTTCGTGATGTCGAACGGCTCGGAACTGGTCGAACCCAAGATCGATATCTGCAAGCTTTCGAGCTACACGATTAACGACTGATCTTGCCGCGCCGCCTTACAAGGCGGCGCTTTTGCTTTGCGGGACCGCCCAAAAATTTCTCGCCTCCCACGCGCTTGAAGCCCTTCGCGCACCCCCTATATACGCCCCAGGCCTCGAAAGGGGCACATCCTAAACCTACGAGGGACCCGGTCGTTCGCGGCCAGAAGCTGCTTTCGCTGAAAGGGCTTCGCAGTGGGTTCGCTAAAAGAGAGGCTAGAAACAATGGCTAAAGTTATCGGTATCGACCTCGGTACGACCAACTCCTGCGTCGCCGTCATGGACGGCAGCAATCCCAAGGTCATCGAGAATGCGGAAGGCGCGCGCACCACGCCCTCCATGGTCGCCTTTTCCAAGGATGGCGAACGTCTCGTCGGCCAGCCGGCCAAGCGTCAGGCCGTGACCAATCCGGAAAATACCCTGTTTGCGGTCAAGCGCCTGATCGGCCGCCGCTATGATGATAAGGTCGTGGCCAAGGACAAGAACCTTGTGCCCTTCAAGATCGTCGCTGCCGACAATGGCGATGCGTGGGTCGAAGCCTCGGGCGACAAGTATTCGCCTTCCCAGGTCTCGGCCATGGTCCTTCAGAAGATGAAGGAAACGGCCGAAGCCTATCTTGGCGAAAACGTCACCCAGGCGGTGATCACCGTTCCGGCTTACTTCAACGACTCGCAGCGCCAGGCGACTAAGGATGCTGGCAAGATCGCCGGCCTCGACGTGCTCCGCATCATCAACGAGCCGACGGCAGCTGCGTTGGCCTATGGCCTCGACAAGAAGAATTCGGGCACCATCGCGGTCTATGACCTTGGCGGCGGCACCTTCGACGTCTCGATCCTCGAGATCGGTGACGGCGTATTCGAAGTGAAGTCCACCAATGGCGACACCTTCCTCGGTGGCGAAGACTTCGATATGCGCCTCGTCGATTACCTCGCCGACGAGTTCAAGAAAGAGCAGGGCATCGACCTGCGCAACGACAAGCTGGCTCTGCAGCGCCTCAAGGAAGCTGCCGAAAAGGCCAAGATCGAACTTTCGAGCTCGACCCAGACCGAAATCAACCTGCCCTTCATCACCGCAGATGCTTCGGGCCCGAAGCACCTGACGCTCAAGCTCAGCCGTTCCAAGCTCGAATCGCTGGTTGATGACCTGATCCAGCGCACGATCGACCCGTGCAAGCAGGCCATGAAGGATGCCGGCGTTTCGGCATCGCAGATCGATGAAGTCGTGCTGGTCGGCGGCATGAGCCGCATGCCCAAGGTCCAGGAAGCGGTCAAGCAGCTGTTCGGCAAGGAGCCGCACAAGGGCGTCAACCCGGACGAAGTCGTGGCGCTGGGCGCTGCGATCCAGGGCGGCGTCTTGCAGGGCGACGTCAAGGACGTGCTGCTGCTCGACGTGACCCCGCTGTCCCTCGGTATCGAAACGCTGGGTGGCGTCTTCACCCGCCTCATCGATCGCAACACCACGATCCCGACCAAGAAGAGCCAGACCTTCTCGACCGCCGAAGACAACCAGAATGCGGTGACTATCCGCGTCTTCCAGGGCGAGCGTGAAATGGCAGCCGACAACAAGCTGCTTGGCAACTTCGACCTCGCCGGCATTCCGCCCGCACCGCGCGGCGTGCCGCAGATCGAAGTGACCTTCGACATCGACGCCAACGGCATCGTCAACGTGTCGGCCAAGGACAAGGGCACCGGCAAGGAGCAGCAGATCCGCATCCAGGCCTCTGGTGGTCTTTCGGATGCGGACATCGAAAAGATGGTCAAGGACGCCGAAGCCAATGCCGAAGCCGACAAGCGCAAGCGCGAAGCGGTGGAAGCTCGCAACCAGGGCGAGTCGCTGATCCATTCGACGGAAAAGTCGCTCAAGGATTATGGCGACAAGGTCTCGGCCGAGGACAAGACGGCCATCGAAACCGCCATCACCGACCTCCGTTCGGTGCTTGAAGGCGACGATGCCGAAGCGATCAAGACCAAGACGGCCACCCTTGCCGAAACCTCGATGAAGCTTGGCGAAGCCATGTACAAGGCATCGCAGGCAGAGGCAGAAGCGAAGGCCAACGGCTCGATGGACGATGATGACGACGACGTGGTCGATGCCGACTTCGAAGAAGTCAAAGGCGACGACGACAAGAAGTCGGCCTAAGCGCTAAGCGGATGACAAGGGCCCGGTGGAAACACCGGGCTTTTTTGTTTGGACCCACGATCCTACCGAGACCTCATCCTGAGCTTGTCGAAGGACGAGGTCGGGCAGGCTGAAATCTCTACTCGCTCGACCTCGTGGTTCGACAGGCTCACCATGAGGTCTCCGTTGCGAGAGCGTGCAGAAGTTTCACGTGAATCCATTTGGTTGATCCTCCGACCTGCCCTTGCTAATACCCGCGCGCCTGCCCATATGCGGGTCACCATGCCGGTGCTGCCGGCCGTTGTTTTACCCATTCCAGCGCGACGACACTGTTTCCGGCGCGACGCAGGAGATTTTCGATCTTGGCTAAACGCGATTTCTACGAGGTGCTCGGCTGCCAGAAAGGCGCCGACGAGGCCACCCTCAAGAGCGCTTATCGCAAGCTCGCGATGCAATTTCACCCGGACCGCAACCCCGGCAATGCCGAGGCGGAAGGCAAGTTCAAGGAAATCAACGAGGCCTACGATACGCTCAAGGACGGCCAGAAGCGCGCCGCCTATGACCGCTTCGGGCACGCCGCCTTCGAAAATGGCGGTGGCCGCGGACCGGGCGGTTTCGGGCCGGAATTCTCATCTTCGATGTCGGACATTTTTGAAGACATCTTTGGCGACTTCATGGGCGGGGCTGGTGGCGGCCGCCGTGGCGGCGGTGCGGCCAAGACGCGTGGCTCGGACCTGCGCTACAATCTCGAAGTCACGCTCGAGGAAAGCTTTGAGGGTCGAACCGTCGAGATCGACGTGCCGACGCTGGCTACCTGCGAGACCTGCGAAGGTTCTGGCGCAAAGCCGGGCACCGGCACCCATACCTGCCGACAGTGCAATGGCCATGGCAAGGTTCGGGCGGCGCAGGGGTTCTTTACCATCGAACGCACCTGCCCGGTCTGCCAAGGCCGCGGCGAAATGATGGACCAGCCTTGTACCGATTGCGGTGGCCAGGGTCGCCGCCAGCAGAACCGCAAGCTTTCGGTCGACATTCCCCAGGGTATCGAGGACGGCACGCGCATTCGTCTCGCCAATGAAGGCGAAGCGGGATTGCGTGCCGGACCGCCTGGCGACCTTTATATTTTCGTCTCGATCAAGCCGCACCAGCTGTTCCAGCGCGACGGGGCCGATCTTTATGCCCGCGTGCCGATTTCCATGACCACGGCTGCGCTTGGTGGCGAGTTCGAAGTGCCGACGCTCGATTCTGCGCGAGCCAAGGTCAAGGTGCCGGCCGGCACGCAGCCGGGCCAGCGCGTGCGCCTCAAGGGCAAGGGCATGCCGGTTTTGCGCAGCAAGGATGTCGGCGATCTTTACGTGCAGCTCGACATCGAAACGCCGCAGAACCTGAGCCGCAAGCAGCGAGAGCTGCTGGAAGAATTTGCGCGGCTGGAGACGGAAGAGACCAGCCCGAATTCGGGCGGGTTCTTCGACAAGCTGAAGAAGATGTTCGACGCTTAAGTCACCCCCACTCGGCCTCCCCTTTAGGAGGGGGAGGAGCTCGATCGAGTCTTAACCACCGGCAGTGCTCCTCCCCCGACTAACGGGGAGGCGGGGTGGGGGCCGAGCTCACTCGGTCGGAAAGCTGCTCATATCCATCCAGACATATTCCCAGGTGTGACCATCGGGATCGGCGACGGCGCGGGAATACATGAAGCCCATGTCCTGCTTGCCGCGCGTTTCGCGCCCGCCATTTGCAAGGCCGGCCTCGGCGATCTGGTCGACGGCGTCGCGCGAGTCGCGGGAGAGGGCATAAAGCGCCTGCCGGCCTTCCTTGGCGTCGGGGATTGGCAGATCGGTGAACTGGTTGAACTTGTCGTAGGTCAGGACCATGACATAGATGGTGTCGCTGATGACGATGCAGGCTGCCGTGTCATCGGTAAACTGAGGATTGTGGTCGAAGCCCAGCGCCTTGTAATAGGCCATCGAGGCTTGAAGATCGCGGATCGGCAGATTGACGAAGATCTGGGCAGGCATGATGATTTCCTCTGGTGTGCAGCCACGTTAGCATGTCGCTTCTGATCTGACGACGAGGCGGCAGTCGCCGGTTCGACACGCTCAAGGAGATAAAATGAAGACGGCGCTGACACTGTCCGGATCGATCCGCAAGGGCTCGTGGAACCGCGTGCTGCAGCAGCATATGGACCGCAAGCTCGCTGAAGCCGGCGTCGCGGTCACCAGCATCGATCTCGCCGATTTTCCAATGCCGATCTTCAACGAAGATCTCGAGGCCGATAACGCGCCCGTAGCGGCGGCGCGGCTGGCCGAACTTTGGCGCAGCCATGAGATCGTTTTTATCGCCTCGCCTGAATATAATGGCGGCGTTTCTCCGCTTCTGGTCAATACCGTCACCTGGCTCAGCCGACAGAAACCGTCGCCGTTCCGCCACGCCGTCTTCGGCATCGGTGGCGTGAGCTCGGGCAAGTATGGAGCGATCTGGGGGCTGAGCCACCTAAGGGAGTCGCTGACCAAACTGGGCACTCTGGTGGTGCCGACGCTTTTGGGGATCGGGCCAGCCAATGGGGCATTCGATGCAGATGGCAATCCGACCGAAGCCCCGATCATCCGCAAGGTCGAGCAGATGATCGACGAACTCACCCATTTCAGCCGAGCCTAGCCCATGCGCGCGATCTACCTCACGCATCCCGAGGTTCGGATCGACGCCGCTGTTCCCGTGCCGCTGTGGGGCCTCTCCGAAATAGGACGGGCCCGTGCGCAAGCCTTTGTGGACAAGCGCCTGGTACCGCGTGGCACTATGATATTTTCGAGCCGCGAGACCAAGGCGCTGGAGCTGGCGGAGCTCGTGGCCGACGCTGCCGGGACGCTGGTTCTGGCCGATCACCTGATGGGTGAAAACGATCGCAGCGCAACCGGCTTCCTGCCTCCTGCGCTTTTCGAAACCACCGCCGACCGCTTCTTTGCCGAGCCGCAGCACAGCGTCGACGGCTGGGAGCGCGCCATCGATGCGCAGGCGCGGATCGTGGCGACGGTGACGACGGCCATGGCTTCGGTGCCCGCCAACACCTTTGCGATCTTTTGCGGCCATGGGGCTGTCGGCACGCTCCTTAAGTGCCATCTCGGCCAGCGGCGGATTTCGCGCGAGGAAGATCAGCGCCGGATCGGCGCTCCCGGTGGTGGCAATGCCTTTTTGTTCGATCTTGAGGCCAGGCAGTTGCTGACCGACTGGCATCCGATGGAAGAGATCGATCGCGGCTGGTTCCGTATGCCCGCGCTTGTCGCCGCGGCGGAATTGGGCTAGCCCCAAGCCATCATCACATCGAGGGGGAAGAGCATGGCTGGCCAGTTGATCGTGGGCCTCGACGTTTCGTCTCGCGCCCGCGCCGAGGATATCGTCACCGCCCTGGGCGACAGCGTTTCCTTCTACAAGATCGGCTATCAGTGCTTTTATGGGGCCGACGGCTTCAATCTTGGCAAGGCGCTGATCGCTGCGGGCAAGCAGGTGTTTTTCGACCTGAAACTGCTCGACATCGACAACACGGTCGAAAAGGGCGTCGCTGCCTTTGCGGAAACCGGCGCGGCGATGCTGACCGTCCATGCCTATCCCAAGAACATGGCTGCCGCTGCCAAAGGCGCGGCGGGGTCGGGGCTGACCGTTTTGGGCGTCACGGTGCTGACCTCGATGGACGATCAGGACGTCAAGGACGCGGGCTATGAACGCGATGCTGCGGGGCTCGTCGCCCTCCGTGCCCAGCAGGCACGCGAGGCCGGCATCGGCGGCATCGTGGCGTCGCCGCAGGAAGCCGAAATGGTGCGGACCATTGTCGGGCCGAAGCTGGCGATCGTTACGCCAGGCATTCGTCCGGCGGGGGCAGCGCGCGGCGACCAGAAGCGGGTCATGGGCCCGGCCGAAGCCCTGGCGGCAGGAGCGAGCCACCTGGTCGTGGCACGGCCGATCGTCGAGGCCGCGGATCCGGCTGCCGCGGCGCGGGCGATCCTCGCGGAAATGGACGGCAAGCGGACGAGTTTTGCGTGAGGGGTACAACCCCCACCCGGCCTCCCCATTAGGTGGGGGAGGAGTCCGATCGAGTTTTGACCACCAGCAGTGCTCCTCCCCCGACTTACGGGGAGGTTGGGTGGGGGTCTTACCCCACCAATCCATGCTGGCGCGTCAGATCTGCCAAATCCAGCTGCGGCCTTGCGCCGATGTGGCTGATCACTTCGCTGGCGGCGAGGCAACCGGTGCGCAAAGCCGATTCCACCGTTTGACCCCGGGCCATGCCGAGCAGAAAACCAGAGGCAAAAAGATCGCCAGCGCCGGTTGCGTCGACGACTTTGTCGACGGGGTAGGCAGGTACCGAAACGATCTCGCCATTGATCACCGCCATGGCGCCATCGGCGCCCATGGTGATGGCGGCGACTTCGGCGTCCTTGGCGATCTGGCGCACGGCCTCGCCCAGGTCGTCGGTCTGGTACAAAGATTTCAGCTCATGAACATTGGCAAAGACATAGTCCATGGTCTTGGAGCGAATGAGATCGAGGAACTCGGCACGGTAGCGATCGACGCAGAACGGGTCCGATAGGGTAAAGGCCGCGGCGCGTTCGTTCTTGTGCGCGTAGTGCGCGGCGAGGACGAAGGCCTTCTTGGCTTCGGCCGGGTCCCACAAAAACCCTTCCATATAGGTGATGGCGGCGCCGCCGATCTCGTCGGGCTTGATGTCCTGTTCGGTCAGCTGGTGGCAGGCGCCAAGATAGGTGTTCATGGTGCGCTCGCCGTCTTCGGAAACGAAGATCATGGAGCGCGCCGTCAACGCACCGCCCTTGAGACGGCTTGTCGTGTAATGAACGCCCGCCGCGGTAAGGTCGGTCTCGAAGACGTCGCCGAGTACGTCATCGGCCACCTTGCCGACAAAAGCCGCACGGCCGCCAAGTGAAGCGACGCCGGCAGCGGTGTTGGCCGCCGAGCCGCCACCGATCTGCTGCTTGCCCAGGGGCATCTTGCCGTAAAGGTCTTCCGCCCGATCCGTCTCGATCAGGTGCATGATGCCTTCGGTCATGCCCTCGCGTTCGATGAAGCCGGGTTCGGCGGGTGCGATGATATCCACGATCGCGTTGCCGATGGTCAGCACGTCGAAGCGGGTCTGGGTCATTAGGGGATCCGGCATGAGGAAAGGCCGTGAGCCGGTTTAGAGCATGATCGCCGCTGCGGCAACTAAAGGCCGGCAATGATCTGGGCGATCAGGGCCTCAGTATCCTCGCGCGGGCGAATGGTAATCTGTCCGTCGAGCAGCAGCACCGCCAGGCCATGCACCTTGGCCCAGGCCGCCAAAGCCTGGATGCGTCCCTTTTCCATGTCGCCATCGATGAAGTGGCGCATGGTGTCGAAGGCCGCATCGGCTGCCATACGCAGGCCCGGGCGGTTTTCGCGCTTGAGCTGCGGCGAGAACATCAGACGAAAAAGGTTGGCGTTTTCCAGCGCAAAGAGCACGTAAGTCTTGCCCATGGCCGCCATCTTGTCTTCCGGGTCGCCGGCAGCGACCTCTTCCATGCGGGCGGCGAAGCGCTGGAAGCCGGTGACGGCCAGGGCTTCAAGCAGGGCAGCCCGGCTATCGAAATGGCGATAAGGCGCCGCGGGCGACACCCCGACGGCCCGCGCAAGATCGCGCAGGCCTAGGCCCGCCTCACCCTCCCGTGCCAAGATGATGAGCGCCGCTTCGAGCAGAGACTGGCGCAGAGTGCCGTGGTGATAAGGAGCATTGGACAATGTTGACATCGTTCACACCATGCGTCACTCATGTAAGCGCTGTCAACTTGAGGGGGTTCGGCGATGGACTGGGATTTCGTCCTTGCTTGCGCGCACCATCTAGCAGTGTTCACATTGGTGGGGATTTTTGCGGCTGAGTTCGCGCTGCTTCGGCCTGGGATCGGCGCGAGCCAAGTCAGGCAGTTGGCTAAAGTTGACGCTGCTTACGGCGCTGTTGCCGGTCTCGTCATAGTCGTTGGCATCATCCGAGTCATCTTCGGCGACATGGGCTGGCAATACTATCTCGGCAATCACGCCTTTTGGGGCAAGATGACGGCCTTCCTGATCATGGGCCTTCTGACCGTCCCGCCCACCATCGCCATTCGCCGCTGGGACAAGGCCGGGGCAGGGGCACCGCCGGCCAACGAGGTCGCCGCCAGCCGCAGGTTCGTCCATCTGCAAGCGGGCGTGTTGCTGTTCATCCCGATCTTTGCCGCGGCCATGGCGCGGGGCTATGGCAGCTAAGCCAGTGGCAAGGCCTTCTTGGCAGGCTTGTTGGGGAAGGGTGTCTTGGGTTCGTAAAGGCACCACTCCCTGATCGGGCAACGCCAGCATTCCGGCGTCCGCGCCTTGCAGATGTAGCGGCCATGCAGGATCAGCCAGTGATGCGCGTGGAGCATAAAACGCTCCGGAACGATCTTTAACAGCTTCTGCTCCACAGCTAGCGGCGTGGGCGCTGGCGCCAGACCCGTGCGATTGCTGACGCGGAAAAGGTGGGTGTCCACGGCAATGGTCGGCTGCTTGAAGAAGATGTTGAGCACCACATTGGCCGTCTTGCGGCCGACGCCGGGCAGGGCCTCCAGCGCCTCGCGCTCGCTCGGAACGTCGCCGCCATTCTTTTCCAGCAGCAGCTGTGACAGCGCGAAGACGTTCTTGGCCTTGCCGCGATAAGGCCGATGGTGCGGATATGCTCAGTAATGCCTTCTTCGCCCAAAGCCACCATGGCTGCGGGGGTCGGGGCACGCTCGAACAAGCGTTTGGTCGCCTTGTTGACCCCGACGTCGGTGGCCTGCGCCGAGAGAACCACGGCCACCAGCAACGTGAAGGCGTTGACATAGTCGAGCTCGCCCTTTGGCTCGGGCTCGATCTCATGAAAACGGATGAAGATGGCTTCTGCCGTGGCGCGGCTGAGCTGTTTCACTTTTCTCGGCGCGGCCATGTTCCTGCCTTCGAATCTGTCCTAGTATTTCGATGCAATGACCGCTCCGACGCAAGCCACCTCAACCACACCGCTGTTCTCAGCAACACTCAAGCCGGAGCGTTCGCTCCATGCTGCGGGCGGTTGGGTCGGTCTGGTGCTGGCCGGCATTGTCGGAACGCCATTCCTGATTGCCATGCCAGAATTCCTGTTTCCCGGACTTGCCGCCTTCGGGCTTGCGGGTGGCGGGCTCGGTGCCCTGGGCATTCGCCAGGGCAGGCTTAAGCGGCAAAGCCAGGCCATTTCGGTTTGGCCGGATCAGCTTGAACTGGTGATCACCGGACCCGGCCAGCAAAAGCAGTTGCGGCGCTTCGACAGCAAGGCGATTCGTATTCGCCTCGTGCGTGACGGATATGAGCGGACGACGGCGATCTTTCTCCGTCACGCCGAAGAGGAAGTCGAGCTTGGCGGCTTCTTGTCGGTGGACGACAAGTCGAGCTTTGCCAAAGCCTTTGGCAGTGCCTTGCGGCAGGCGCGGCGCTCGATCTGACGCGTCATTTTCGGGTCGCTCCCCGCCCTTTGGGGTTCTAGATTGGCCGCACCGACGACCAAGGTTTGGCCATGAACCAGCTCAGCACGCTCCAGCCCGAAACAGATTACGACACGATCCGCGCCGCCATTCGCTATCTTAGCGAAAATGGCCCGGACGAGGCCGACCTTCCGGCCTTTTCGCGTGCGCTGGGGCTCACCGAGCGGCAGCTGACTGATCTCTTTCGCCGCTGGTGTGGCCTCACCCCCAAAAGCTTTGCCCAGGCCGTGGCGCTCAATCATGCAAAAGGCCTGCTGCAGGGCCAGGCCAGCGTGCTCGACACCACGTACGAAGTGGGCCTGAGTTCTACGTCTCGTCTCCATGACCTGTTCGTCACCTATGAAGCCATGCCGCCCGGCGTGTTCCGCGCCGGTGGCGCCGGGCTCGACATGTTCTGGGGCGTCGCGCCTTCGCCGTTCGGACTGGCCGTGGTGACCGCCACCGACTACGGCATTTCAGGCCTTGGCTTCGCCGATGCTGAAACCTCGATCAAAGACGCTTTTGCCGATCTTGCCACCCGCTGGCCCAATGCACGGTTCACACGCGACGACGCCCGTGTTGCGCCTCTGGTCGCCCCTATTTTCGAGCCCGGCCGCTGGTCGGCCGAGCATCCGGTGCGCGTGGTGCTGATCGGCACTGATTTCGAGGTCAAGGTGTGGGAAACACTGCTCAAGATTCCGGTCGGGCGGGCGGCAACCTATAGGAGCGTCGCCAACCATATCGGCCGGCCAAAAGCCTCGCGGGCCGTTGGCGCCGCCGTGGGCAAGAACCCAATCAGCTTCGTGGTGCCCTGCCACCGCGTCGTCGGCACTTCGGGTGCGCTCACGGGCTATCATTGGGGCGTCCCGCGCAAGCGGGCGATCCTGGGCTGGGAGGCAGGGGTAATTTCGGCCCGGTGATCCACGTGAATCACCGAAGCCCCCGAGGCTTGTTGCTTAGAGCGTAACCCGCTCTTCCAGCTTCCCATCCGTGCCGATCTTGTAAACCGTCGGCTCGCCGGTGGCGATTTCGCGGGCGAGGATTTCGTCGGGCGTCAGGCCTTCGATCGACATCACCAGCGCGCGTAGCGAGTTGCCGTGCGCTGCCACCAGCACGGTCTTGCCGTCGCGCAGCTGCGGCAGGATCTCGGCTTCATAATAGGGCAGGGTGCGAGCGGCGGTGTCCTTGAGCGATTCGCCGCCCGGAGGGGGGACGTCGAAGGAGCGGCGCCAGATGTGGACCTGTTCCTCGCCCCACTTTTCGCGCGCATCGTCCTTGTTGAGGCCGGAGAGATCGCCGTAGTCGCGTTCGTTGAGCGCGACATTGCGGGTGATGGTGACGTTGAGGATGCCCATTTCCTCGAGCATCAGGTCCAGCGTGTGCTGGGCGCGGCGCAGGGCGGAGGTGTAGTAAAGATCAGGGACGATGCCGGCGGCCTTGAGCGCCTGGCCCGTAGCGCGGGCTTCGCCCTCACCCTTTTGGGTGAGGTTGGGATTGCGCCAGCCGGTAAAAAGGTTCTTGAGGTTCCAGTCGCTCTGGCCGTGGCGGACGAGGATCAGCGTGCCGGTCATCTTTTTGTTCCTGTCAGTCAGTCGTTGAGGCCGAGAACGTCGGCCATGGAATAAAGGCCCGCGGGCTGGTTGGCAGCCCAGAGCGCAGCGCGAGTGGCGCCATTGGCATAGATGGTGCGGTCCTGCGCGCGATGGGTCAGTTCGATGCGCTCGGACGGTCCGGCGAGGATCACCGAATGATCACCGATCACGTTGCCGCCGCGTAGGGTTGCAAATCCGATCGTCCCCGCCTGGCGGGCGCCGGTATGACCGTCGCGGCTACGGACCGAATTGTCCTTGAGCGAGATGTCGCGACCGCGTGCCGCCGCTTCCCCAAGGAGCAGGGCGGTGCCGGAGGGGGCATCGACCTTGAGGTTGTGGTGCATTTCAAGGATTTCAATGTCGTAGTCCGCCAGGGCCGCCGCGGCTTTTTCGACGAGCACGGCGAGGGCAACCATGCCGGGGAGAAATTGCCGGACTTGACGATGCGGGCGCCATTGTGGCCCGCCTCGGCAATGGCGGCGTCGTCGGCTTCGGAACAGCCGGTGGTGCCGATAATGTGGACGAGGCCGTGCTGGGCGGCGAGTTGTGCCAAGGCAACGCTGGCGGCCGGCGTGGTAAAATCGATGATAGCATCGGCGTGGCCCAGCAGCGACGCCGCATCGTCGGTGACCGGAATGCCCAAGGCATCTATGCCGGCCAGAGTACCAGCATCCTTGCCGAGAGCCGCAGCGCCGGGACGGTCGACGGCACCGACCAGTTCCAGTTCTGCATGCTGCGCGACGGCCCTGAGGTTGGCGGCGCCCATGCGTCCGCCGGCCCCTGCCACGATGATGCGCAATTTGCTCATGCCCTGCCTCCCAAACTCACCCGCCTATAGCAGCGCCGTGCTGCGCCGCCAACCGGGGTGGCACTTGCCCTTCGGTGTGTTACGATTCGTCCCAAGAGCAAAAAGCGGGCACCCATGACAATAACCAATGTGCTGGCCGGCATTGCCGTTGAAGATTTGAGCCTGTCGCTGGTCTGGTACGAGTATCTATTCGGCCGCACAGCCGATGCACGAACCATGGCCGACGTCGCCGAATGGAAGCTGCCCGGCGGCGGTTGGGTGCATGTGATGACCGATCAGGACCGCGCTGGCGCCAGCGTCACCATGCTGATCGTTGATGACCTTGCCGAGGAGCTGGGCCGGCTCGAAATGCACGGCATCAAGCCGGTGAGCAAGGCGACGGGGCACTTTTTCAACACGGCGAAGCTGCGGGATCCGGACGGGAACCTGATCGTGCTGAGCCAGCCACAGCCGGGGACGTATTAGGGTAGACCCCCACCCAGCCTCCCCGTCAGGCGGGGGAGTTGTTACATCGCGTTCAACCCACGGTCCTGCTCCTCCCCCTTCTGCAGGGAAGGCTGGGTGGGGGTCCTTACAACCGCCTCAGCCTCACCTCACCGACCCGGTGATTGCCGCCCTTCTTGAGCACAAGATCGGCGCGGCCGCGCGTTGGGAGCACATTTTCGATCAGGTTCGGCAGGTTGATGTCGCGCCAGACCATGCGCCCGAAAGTGCCTGCCTCTTCCTCGCTCATTTCGGCGAAGCGGCGAAAGAAGCTGTTGGGATCGCGGAAGGCGGTTTCACGTAGGCGGTAGAAGCGCTCGAGAAACCAGCGCTCGAGGTCTTCGTTGTCGGCGTCGATATAGATCGAAAAATCGATGAAGTCGGAAGCAAAGAGGATCGGATTGCCGGTCTTGGGCAATTCGCCCGGCTGCAGGATGTTGAGACCCTCGACGATCAGGATGTCCGGCCGGTCGATGGTGATCTCTTCGCCAGGCACCACGTCATAGACCAGATGCGAATAGACCGGGACGCCGACATTCGCCTTGCCGGACTTGATATCGGCCAGAAAAGCGACAAAGCGGGCGCGATCGTAGCTTTCCGGAAAGCCCTTGCGCGACATCAGCCCGCGTTCTTCGAGCACCGCATTGGGATGGAGGAAGCCGTCAGTGGTGACGAGATCGACCTTGGGGTTAGACGGCCAGCGGCTGAGCAGCGCCTGCAGAATTCGCGCCGTAGTCGACTTACCCACCGCCACCGAGCCAGCGACGCCGATGATGAAGGGCACCTTTTCGGAGGGCGAGCCAAGGAAGCGGTTGGAGACGAGATGCAGCCCCTTGGTCGCCTCCACGTAATAGGAGAGGAGGCGCGAGAGCGGCAGGTAGATCTCTTCGGCTTCCGAAAGGGAGATCGGATCGGAGAGCGACCGCAGCCGATCAATATCGGCCTGCGTCAGCGTCATCGGCGTGCCGTCGCGCAGCGCGCTCCATTCGGCCTTGGTGAAGCTGCGATAGGGGTCGAGCACAGCGGGGCGCCTCGCCATCAAAGCGTATCCTTGCGCGCGGCCTTTTCGGCCAGCCCGGACTGGGCCGTGCGCGTATCGAGTTCGTCCATGACGTCGCTTAGGGGCACGCCGGCGGCCTTGAGCACGACGAGGAGGTGATAGAGCACATCCGCGCTTTCCTTCACCAATTCCGCGCGGTCGCCGCTGACGGCCGCGATCACCGCCTCGGTCGCCTCTTCGCCCAGCTTCTGGCTTGCCTTGTTGATGCCGCGGGCGATGAGCTTTGCGGTGTAGCTTTCGTCCGGCGAGGCAGCGGCGCGCAGCGCCACGCGCTGTTCGAGTTCTTCGAGGGTCATTTTACCTCCGGGCTCAAGTCCATGCGCATGGCGATGCCATGCTCGGCCATGTAGCGTTTTGCCTGCGGGATGGTGAAGGTACCAAAATGGAAGATCGAGGCCGCCAGCACAGCGCTGGCATGGCCTTCCGTCACGCCATCCACCAGATCCTGCAGCGTACCGACGCCGCCCGAGGCGATCACCGGCACTTCGACGTCATCGGCAATGGCGCGGGTGAGTTTGAGATCAAAGCCCGACTTGGTGCCGTCGCGGTCCATCGAGGTCACCAGCAATTCCCCGGCGCCGCGTTCGACCATGCGGGCGGCAAATTCCACCGCGTCGATGCCGGTCGGCTTGCGGCCGCCATGGGTGAAAATCTCCCACTCCGACCGGTTGTCGCCGCCAACCGCCTCGCTCAGCCGCTGCTTGGCGTCGACCGAAACGACGATGCACTGATTGCCGAACTTGTCGGCGGCGCGGGCGATGAAATCCGGATCGTTGACGGCGGCCGAGTTGATCGCGACCTTGTCGGCGCCCGCCAGAAGAAGCTTGCGGATATCCTCGATGCTCTTGACCCCACCGCCGACCGTCACCGGCATGAAGCAATGCTCTGCCGTGCGCGCCACGACGTCGAAAATGGTGTCGCGGCCTTCGTGGCTGGCGGTGATGTCCAAAAAGGTCAATTCGTCGGCGCCGGCCGCATCATAGGCCATGGCGGCTTCGACGGGGTCGCCGGCATCGATCAGGTCGACGAAATTGACGCCCTTGACCACGCGGCCGCCAGCAACGTCGAGGCAGGGAATGATGCGGGTCTTGAGGGTCATGGCATCAAAGCCTTCCGCCGCCAGGCAATATAGTGGATCACAAGCAGGACGAACCAGACGATCAGCGCGCCGCCGCCAAGGGGGATGGTGGCGAGCATGAACCAGCCCATCATGCCGGTGAAATAGAGCGTTTCGCCCCAGTCGCTGCCCCCGATCATGCAGGAATGGACCGAACCTTCGTCGACGACGCAGCCATTGGCCTCAGCAACGTATGCGGTAAAGATCACGGACAAAAGCGGGGCCGCGGCGATCAGCACGATGACCACGAAAGTGATCACATAGGCCTTCCAGGGGAAGCGGCCGTTGCTCATGCCGCCCTCAACCGTGCCAATGCTTCACGTGAATCAATGCGGCCGTCGTAAAGCGCGCGGCCAGAAATAGCGCCTTCGAGAACCGCGGCATCGGGTTGGGTCAAGCGCTCGATGTCGGCCATGGAGGCAAGGCCACCGGAGGCGATCACCGGGATTGAGGTCGAGCGCGCCAGCTCGAGCGTCGAGTCCCAGTTGATGCCGGCCAGAATGCCGTCGCGATCGATATCGGTATAGATGATGGCCGCAACGCCAGCACCTTCGAAGCGCTTGGCGAGCTCGATCACCGAAAGCTCGGACGTCTCCGCCCAACCTTCCACCGCGACCATGCCTTTGCGGGCATCGATGCCGACAGCGACCTGACCGGGCCATTTCTGGGCCGCTTCCTTGACCAGCGCTGGATCGCGCACCGCCACGGTGCCCAGAATGACCCGGGCCAAGCCGCGATCGAGCCAAGCTTCGATATGGCCAAGATTGCGAATGCCGCCGCCCAGCTGCACGGGGAAGTTTACAGTCTTGAGGATGGCTTCGACCGCTGCGCCATTGACGCTCTCGCCGGCAAAGGCCCCGTTGAGGTCGACCACGTGGAGATATTCAAACCCCTGGTCCTCAAAACTCTTTGCCTGCGCCGCGGGATCGTCATTGAAGACGGTAGCCTGCTCCATGTCGCCAAGCTTGAGGCGCACGCACTGGCCGTCCTTGAGGTCGATGGCGGGGAAGAGGATCATGGTGCAGTGCTCGCGGGTACAACCCCCACCCGGCCTCCCCCTGCACAAGGGGGAGGAGCAGGTCGGTGTATGGTCTTGGATAGTGCCACAAGCGCGATGTGGCTCCTCCCCGACTTACGGGGAGGTTGGGTGGGGGCCCTTCATGGCGTCCAACCCAAAAAATTTTCGATCAGCTTGAGCCCCAGCGCCTGCGATTTTTCCGGGTGGAACTGCGTGCCGAAAATGTTGTCGCGGCCGACGCAGGCGGTGAAGTCGCCGCCGTAGTTTGTGGTGGCCACGAGGTCATCCGACCTGTCGGTCGCCAGGTGATAGGAGTGGACAAAATAGGCGTGGAGGCCGTCCGGACCATCCTGAATACCGTCCATCAAGGCATGCGGCTTGGTGAAGGTGATGGTGTTCCAGCCCATATGCGGGATCTTAAGGCTCGGGTCGTTCGGCTTGATCTTTTCACGGGACCGGGGATCCAGCAAAGGCCTGGCGTCACTGCCTTTTCGCGGCCTTCGCTTGCCAGCAATTGCATGCCGACGCAGACGCCCAGGAACGGGCGCGCCGCCGCGGATCACCTTTTCATCCAGCGCCTCGACCATGCCGGGCACCGCATCGAGCCCGGCCTTGCAATCGGCAAAGGCGCCGACGCCGGGCAGCATGACGCGATCGGCCTTCAGCACGCGTTCGGGATCGGCGGTGACTTCGATGACGTGACCCTGCCCAAGATCGCTGGCAACGCGCTCGAAAGCCTTGGCAGCCGAGCGCAGATTGCCGGCGCCGTAATCGATGATGGCGACAATGCTCATCGTTGGAGTGCTCCACACCCACGATGTCATCCCCGCAAAGGCGAGGATCCATCCCGAAATCTCAAGATGGGCTCCGGCTTTCGCCGGGATGACAATCCAGTTTGAGGCTGACTTAGTGCAAAAGCCGTGGCAGCGGAAGCCTAGAGCGTACCCTTGGTGCTCGGGACGCGATCGGCGGTACGCGGATCGATCTCCACGGCATCGCGCAGGGCCCGGGCCACGGCTTTGAACATCGACTCGGCCAGATGGTGGTTGTTGTCGAAGTAGAAGTTTTCGATGTGGAGCGTAATGCCGGCATTGATCGCCAGCGCCTGGAAGAATTCGCGGAAAAGCTCGGTGTCGATCTCGCCGATCTTGCCTTGCGAGAACTCGGCCTTGAAGACGAGAAAGGCGCGGCCTGACACGTCGAGCGCGGCGCGGGTGAGCGTGCCGTCCATCGGCAGATCGCAGGAGGCGTAGCGGCGGATTCCCTTCTTATCGCCCAGCGCTTCTTTTATGGCCTGGCCCAGGGCAATGCCGACATCTTCCACCGTGTGGTGAAAGTCGATGTGAAGGTCTCCTTTACGGCGGACATCCATGTCGATCAGCGAGTGGCGCGAGAGCTGATCGAGCATGTGATCGAAAAAGCCGACGCCGGTTTTCATGGAATGCGCGCCGGTGCCGTCGAGATCGATCGAGACGGCGATCTCGGTCTCATTGGTCTTGCGGGCGATGGAAGCGGTGCGCATGGGCGGTCTCCGAAAGGTCGGCGGCTCCCTAGCAGATAGGCATGGGCGCGTGAAGATTGGGTTAGTTGGGGCCACGCCCTCGTGGTTCGAGGCTTCGCCTTGCTCCGCACCTCACCATGAGGGCTACTCCGTCCCCGTGCACCAGTAGCCCTCATGGTGAGGTGCGAGTTCTTCACGAGCCTCGAACCACGGGGGCGTGGCAGGACGTTGCAATCGCTCATCCCGCTCCTAAATAGTACTCAACAGTTCGGAGTACCTCCCCCAATGAGTGATAGTTCTTTTCCCGGCTGGCACGGGACGACCATCGTTTCCGTGCGCCGTGACAACAAGGTCGTGGTGGCTGGCGATGGCCAGGTTTCCATGGGCCAGACGGTGATGAAGCATGGCGCCAAAAGGTGCGCCGGCTTGCCGGTGGCAAGGTGATCGGCGGCTTTGCCGGATCAACCGCCGATGCCTTTACCCTGTTCGAGCGCCTCGAAGGCAAGCTCGAGCAATATCCCGATCAGCTGATGCGCGCCGCCGTCGAGCTCGCGAAAGACTGGCGCACCGATCGCTACCTGCGCAAGCTCGAAGCCATGATGATCGTCGCCGATAGCAAAGACACGCTGGTGCTGACCGGCAATGGCGACGTGCTGACCCCGACCACGGCGTCATCGCCATCGGCTCGGGCGGCAATTATGCCCATTCCGCAGCCTTGGCGCTGCACCAGGCGACCGACCTCGATGCCGAGGACGTGGCCCGTCGCGCCATGAAGATCGCCGAAGAAATCTGCGTCTACACCAATGGCAACGTGACCGTCGAAGCGATCGAGATCTAACACCCTGCCGGCCTTTTTGGCGGCAGCAAGAGGATCGGCTCTCGAGCGATCCGAAAGGCAATGAAAGTGACTGAAACCAATTTTTCGCCGCGCGAGATCGTGTCCGAGCTCGACCGCCATATCGTGGGTCAGGCCGATGCCAAGCGCGCCGTGGCGGTGGCCCTGCGCAACCGCTGGCGCCGTCAGCAGCTTGCCCCCGAGCTGCGGCGCGAAGTTTCACCCAAGAACATTTTGATGATTGGCCCTACCGGCGTCGGCAAGACCGAGATTTCGCGCCGCCTAGCTCGCTTGGCACAAGCACCCTTCGTCAAAGTCGAGGCCACCAAGTTCACCGAGGTCGGCTATGTCGGGCGCGATGTCGAGCAGATCGTGCGCGACCTCGTCGAGGCTGGCATTACCGTCCTGCGCGACAAGCGCCGCCGCGATGTGGAAGCGCAGGCGCATCACAATGCCGAAGAGCGCGTGCTCGA
The DNA here is from genome assembly GCF_011058215.1 of Devosia aurantiaca. Taxonomy (GTDB): domain Bacteria; phylum Pseudomonadota; class Alphaproteobacteria; order Rhizobiales; family Devosiaceae; genus Devosia; species Devosia aurantiaca. The sequence goes on along the minus strand of NZ_JAALFG010000001.1, from coordinate 505,825 downwards.
CGCGCTAGTGGGCACTTCGGCGACGCCATCGACCCGCGACAGTTTCCGCACCAAGCTGCGCAACAACGAACTCGACGACAAGGAAATCGAGCTCGAAATGACGCCGGCCACGCCGCAGGGCATGGATTTCCCCGGCATGCAGGGCGGCGTCGGGATGATCAATCTCTCCGACATGTTCAAGCAGGCCATGGGCGGGCGCGGGGTCAAGCGCAAGATCAAGGTCAAGGATGCCTATGAACCGCTAATCGCCGAGGAAGCCGACAAGCTGCTCGACCAGGACCAGCTGAAGGCCGAGGCCATCGAGCTCGTCGAAAACCACGGCATCGTCTTTATCGACGAAATCGACAAGGTCGCGGCCCGCGAAGGTGGCGTCCAGGGCGGGCCATCGCGCGAGGGCGTGCAGCGTGATCTTTTGCCGCTGATCGAAGGCACGACGGTTTCGACCAAGTATGGACCGGTCAAGACCGACCATGTGCTATTCATTGCCTCGGGCGCCTTCCATGTATCGAAGCCCTCGGACCTGCTGCCGGAGCTTCAGGGCCGCCTGCCGATCCGGGTGGAGTTGAAGGCGCTAACGCGCGAAGACTTCATCGCCATCCTCAGCGACACCGAAGCCAGCCTCATCAAGCAGTATGTCGCCTTGATGGGCACGGAAGGCGTGACCCTGTCTGTCAGCGTCGACGCCATCGAGGCAATCGCCGATGCCGCCGTTTTGGTCAATTCCACCGTCGAAAATATCGGTGCCCGTCGCCTGCAGACGGTGCTTGAGCGGCTGGTGGAGGACATCAGCTTCGACGCCCCTGACCGCGCCGGCCAGACCGTCAACATCGACGCCGCCTTTGTGCGGGAGAAGGTGGGCGTCTTGGCTAAGGATACGGATCTGAGCAAGTTCGTGCTTTAGTTCCCCTCAGCCGCCGCAAACTCGATTGTCACCCCGGCGGAAGGCCGGGGCCCATCTTGAGATATCAGGATGGATCCCCGCCTTCGCGGGGATGACATCGTGGGTGTGGTGAGTTCAGCGCTTCCGCGCGCTCCGCTTCACCAGTTCATCCCGCAAAAATCGCAGATCCTCCGGCTCCAGCCGGTCGATATTGTCCCGCAGCCGATTGGTGAGCTCCGTCGCCTCCGGGGTAAGCCCGCCGGTGTCGATCGTGACTTTCGGGTCTGAAATTTCAGCCAGCCGCTGCAGTTCTTCGGCTTCGTCCCAGATGACGTTGAAAAAGGCGATGATGCGGTGGAGCAAAAAGCCTGTCGGCTTGCCGCGGCGACCATGTTCCAGCGCCGACAGGTAAGCGCTCGAAACGTTGAGCGCGGCGGCCATTTCCTTGAGCGAGATGCCGCGCGCCTCACGCAGGGCGCGGAGCTTGGCGCCGAGCGGGGTCATTGGCGGCGCAGGCGCACATACCAGGCGCCCTCCCCACCATGGCCGCGTGCCGCAAGGCTCCATCCCGAAATCATATGCGCAAGACCCGGTTCGGACAGCCAGATTGGCAGCATGGTGCGCAAGATGCCGCGCTCGCTCATCGCAGCGATATAATCGTTGTCGGTCTTGAGCCCCTTTCCGGTGATCACCAGGATCGTCCGATCGCCGCGCCACGCCCGTGCACCGATATAGCGGCGCAGCGCTTCTCGGGCTTCGGTCTGGGTCATGCCATGAAGGTCGATCGTGCCATCGATCTCGATGCGGCCGCGGCGGACCTTTTTATGGATGGCGGGATCGACAGCCTTGTCCGGCACCGACAGCATGGGACTCGGCGCCTGATAGGGCGGCAGGAAAGGCTTGCCAGCCTTCAGTGGCTTGGGCCCGGGCTTGATCGCGGGCTTTGGCTCCGGCTCGGGCAGGGGCAGGGCGCCCTGGCTGAGCTTCAGCAGACCCTTGCGGCGCAGCGGCTCCACGGTGGAGCTGACGCTGGTCCACAAGTGAAAGTCATGCGGCAGGCGCTTGGTGTCGCGCTTGGACATTGAAAAAGCACCCGCCGCAAAAGATCAGTCGAGCTGGCTGGTGGAGACGACTTTCCAGTTCGGATCGCGCGATTTGGGATTGCGCGCAAAGGTCCATTCGTCGGCGATGGTTTGCACCTGGTCGGCATTGCCTTCCACCAGCGTGCCATCCTTGTCGCGCGTTGCCGACACGACTTCGGCATGGAAGCGCACGGTGACGGAGACGTTCTTGCCTTCGTATTCGGCTTCGGAGATTTCGATCTTGGGCAGGCCGACAAAGGTGAAATCGACCTTCTGGCCGGCCGCTTCGCGGTCGCTGATAGCGCGGGCGAAGCTCTCGAAGATGTCCTTGTCGAGAAAGGTTCTTGAGCGTCTGGCGGTCGCCTTCGGCATAGGCCGTGACGATCATCTCGTAAGCCTGCTTGGCGCCTTCGAGGAAGGATTTGGGCGTAAAGGTCGCATCGGCTTCGGCCGCGGTCTTGAGGCCGGCCTTGAGCGCTTCGTCGCCGCGCGAATGCTGCTCGATCTCGGCTTCGAGCTTGCGGGCCCGACGTTCATCGTCCAGCTCCGGCTGCGCGCTGCGGGGCCGCATCGGCACGACGGTATCGTCCTCGGTGCCCGCTTTCTTTTCCACTGGCGTTGAGCGGCTGCGGTCGACTGGCGGGCGTTCTGTCCCGGTCCGCGTTCCCAGCACCGAGCGGAGCCGGAACAGCACGAAGACTGCCACGACAATGGCAATCAGGGTGGGCAGATCGAGAAAATCGTCCATTATCTTGGGCACCTTGCGCGGGACGCGTCTTATCAAAAAATCCGGGCTGGCGCTCGTTCCGCGCCGGGGCTGGCCTATATATAGGGAAAGCTTTAGCCCAAAACCAGTTCACCCATGGGCGAGTTGCATTATGCCGCGCCGACACCCTTAATAAAGGACCGCCTAGTGATCCGTCTTTTGCCCCTTGGCTTCCTCCTGTTGCCGCTGGTGGAAATCGCCCTGTTCATCATCGTCGGCCGGGCGATCGGGCTGTTTCCGACGCTGGCGCTGGTGATCGGCGCTGCGCTCCTGGGTGTCGTGCTGCTGCGCCAGCAGGGTCTGGGCGTCCTGTCGCGCATGCGGAGCAACCTTGGTGCCGGCACGCTGCCGGGGCGCGAACTCTTTGATGCCATGCTGATTGGCCTCGCTGCGCTGTTCCTGGTGCTGCCGGGCTTCCTCAGCGACATCGTCGCCCTCCTGCTTTTGGTGCCGGGCGTGCGCGGCTGGATTTTCTCCTCCCTGGCCCGCCGCGTCACCGTGGTCGATACCGGCGCCTACCGTCGCTATTCGGCCGAGGATGGCCGATTGCAGCGGCCGACCACGATCGACCTCGACAATGACGACTGGCGCGATGGGCGCCAATAAGCGGTCAAGCTTGTCGGAAACCGGCAAAAGTGCTAGCCAGCCGGCCAAGATGCTGCCGATAACCCGTTAAAAGGACCAAGCATAATGGCCGACGATACCCAGGGCGCGACCACTCCGCAGCCCGCCACCGCTCCCAGCATGAACCTTGTGGGTCAGTATATCCGTGACCTTTCGTTCGAAAATCCGGGTGCGCCGGCAACGCTTTTGTCCGGCGGCGGCAATCCGGCCTTCAACGTCTCGATCTCGGTCGGCGTCAAGAAGCAGAACGACGAGATCTATGCGGTCGAGCTGACGCTCAACGCCAAGGCCAACCGCGAAGAAACCGTGCTCTTCAATGTCGAGCTGGTTTATGGCGGCATTTTCCGCCTCAAGAACGTGCCGGAAAATCAGCTTTCGCCGCTCCTGATGATCGAATGCCCGCGCCTGATTTTCCCCTTTGCGCGCCAGGTTCTCGCCAGCGTCACCCAGCAGGGCGGCTTCCCGCCGCTGATGATGGAGCCGGTGGATTTTTCCGCCATCTACCGCCAGAACCTCGCCAAGCTTGCGGCCCAGCAGGGCGGTGCGGGCGCCGCAGCTCCGGCCGATGGCGAGACGCTGAACTAAGGTTTTGTTGTTTTAAATTAGAAAGCCCCGGTCATGTGCCGGGGCTTTTCTCTTGTGGGAAGGTGGGAGGGGTGCCTTCCTTCTACTCTGCCGCAGCTTTCTCTTCGTACTGCGCCCAGATCGCGCTCTCGCCCATCTTGGCAATAAACGCTTCATGCGCCTCGGCCTCGTTGAGGCTGATGCGGCCGGGCAGGGGTACGGGTCGGGGTCGTACGGCGATGCGCGATTCAGAGAGGCTGATGGTGGTGACTTCGACCTCGGCCACAAGCGCCAGGCTCACCTGCTTGCCGCCGATCAGCTCGAGATAGACTTCGGCCAGGATCTCGCTATCGAGCAAGGCGCCATGCAGCGTGCGGCGGCCATGTCGATGCCGTAATGCTTGCAGAGCGCATCGAGGCTGACACGGGCGCCCGGGTGTTTTTGACGCGCGACCATCACCGTGTCGATCACCGGATTAGCGAGGGTCTTGAAACCCGTGCCGGTAAGCTCATGGTTCAAAAAGCCCATATCGAACGGCGCGTTGTGGATCACCAGCGTCGCATCGCCGATGAAATCGAGAAATTCCTGGGCTACCGCTCGGAACACCGGCTTGTCGGCCAGAAATTCATCGCTCAGCCCGTGCACGCGGAACGCTTCTTCCGGCATCGCGCGCAGGGGATTGATATAGACGTGGAAGGTCTTGCCGGTGGGGATGTGGTTGATCAGCTCGACACAGCCGATTTCCACCAGCCGGTCGCCGCCCTGGGGCGAGAGACCGGTGGTTTCGGTATCGAGTACGATTTCCCTGATCATTTGATCTTTTGTCTCGCCCTGATGCCGTCCACAAGCTCGGACACCATGTCCTCGATTTCTGCGCGCTTGCGCCCGGTGTCGAAGAGATAGGTGGCCCGTGCCTTCTTTTCCGCCTGCGGCATCTGCCGGGCAAGCAGCGTCTCAAGCTTTTCCACGGTCATGCCCGGACGCACCATAACCCGCTCGCGCTGAATGGCGTCGTCGACATGCGTGACGGCGATGGCATCGAAACCATAATCATACCCGCTCTCGAACAAGAGCGGCACTTCCACCGCCGCGGCGACCGCTCCGACCCTTTCGGCCTCAACGAGAAACCTCGCGATACGGGCTCGAACCAAGGGATGAACCACCGCTTCAAGTCGCTTGAAGCCGGATGGATCGGCGGCAAGGCGGCGCGCCAGTTCCTGCCGATCCACGACACCGCCCTTGGAAACTCCAGGAAACAGCGCTTCGACGGGCGCCACAGCATCGCCAGCGTAAAGCTCGGCTACCGCCTGGTCCGCGGAAGACACGGGCACATCGGCTTTGGCGAACGCTTCCAAAAGCGTCGACTTGCCCGTGCCGATCGAACCGGTAACCCCGATTTTCCACATGGGTCAGTGCACCAAGGTCGCTTCGATTTTCTGGCGCAGGGCTGAGGTGACTTCAGGCGTCACGCCGAACCAGGCGGCAAAACCCGGCACCGCCTGGTGCAGCAGCATGCCCAAGCCATCGACCGTTTTCAAACCGTGCGCCTGAGCTTCTGCCAGAAGCGGCGTTACCAGCGGCGTATAAACGATATCGGTCACCAGCGTTGTCTGGGGCAGCAGCGCCATATCGAGCCAGTCGAAGCGGCTTCCATGCATGCCGATCGAGCTGGTATTGACGACAAGTCCAATTTGCGGCGCCAGGCGAGCAAAGTCCTCAAAACCATGCGCCTCAAACGGTCCGTCGATATCATCGACCAGCGCTTGGGCATTGGCGAGTGTACGATTGAGCACATGAACCTTGCCGCCATCTCGCCGCCGCAACGCCACCAGAACCGCCCGCGCCGCGCCGCCGGCACCGATGATCATGGCGTCGCGTGGTCCATCCGACCAGCCGGGTGCTTCAGCATCGAGATTGCCCAAAAATCCCAGATAGTCGGTATTGGTGCCATGCACCTTGCCATCGCGAACGATCAGCGTGTTGACGGCGCCGATGGTGCGCGCCAAGTCGTCGACACTGTCGCAAAGCGCGAACACCGCTTCCTTATGGGGAATGGTGACATTGCCGCCCCTGAACTCTCCGGAGCGCAAGCGTTCAAAGAAGGAAGGTAACTCCCCGGGTGCTACGTCGATCGCTTCATAGCTGCCGTCGATATTGTGCTCGGCGAGCCACGTGCCGTGGATCAGGGGCGAGCGCGAATGGGCGATGGGGTGGCCGATAACGAAGGCTTTGATGGTCAATCAAGTTTGTCCGAAGCGTTAAAGAGCGTTGGCTCGATGTCCCGCAGCGCCCCGAGCAGAGGCAGAAGCGGCAGACCGAGAATGGTGAAGTAATCGCCCGATACGCTTTCGAAGAGGCGAATTGATGGACCCTCGAGCCGATAGCCGCCGACCGAGTAAAGAATGTCTTCGCCTTCGAGGGCGAGCACGAGATCACGCTCGGACTGGGTGAAGCGGCGCATGCTGAGCTCGGCCGTTTCGACCGCGGACCACAGAACCTCACCATTACGAACCAGGCTTATGCCCGCATGAAGGCGATGCGTCTTGCCGCAGAGCTGGTCGAGTTGCGCCGCGGCATCCACCATGGTGGCCGGCTTGTGCAGCAGGGTGGTGCCCAAGGCCAGCGTCTGGTCGGCCCCGATGACCAGTGCATCCCTATGGTTAACGGAAACATTGCGCGCCTTATGCTCGGCCAGGAGACGCGCAACATCCCGACAATCCGCTCCGGCAGCCAAAGCTTCGGCCTCCAGCGCGCGTTCGTCAATAGTCGGCCCTATCGCTTCGAAAGGCACTTTTGCCTGCATCAGCAAGGCTTTGCGGGTGGCGGAGGTGGAAGCAAGGATCAGCATCGGCATTAGGTTTTCCACACTGCTATCCCCAGCTCAAGGCCAAGATGTGTTCTCGACTCGTAACTTTCGCCTATCGCCCGACTTGTTCGACCTAGGTAAGAATTCATTAACACTTTGGCCACAGCCGGTCCCCGGATCGAGGTAAGGATAGGTCTGTGGGAAAGCAGTTCCGGCGGCGAAAAGTTATGAGTCCAGACTCGCACAGGCTGAATCGAATCCTTGACTCGGGAGTCGCCCGGTTAATCTCTCGTTAACTATTTCGGTTTGGTCGGCCGCTATCGCCCTCGCAAAATGATTCACACCTCGTTAACCAAGGCCCTGCGCGCTCGTGTCGCCACCGTCGCGATTGTGGATCATCATGAATTGTCGCAAGACACCGCTATGAAGATAATAAAGCGAAGCAAGAAAGACTCTTATTGGGTTTTGAAGGGGTCTTTTCGATGAGCACCGTGGTTCACAAACCAATGCTGGCCACCGTGCTCGGGCAGCGGCAGGAACGGCCTCCGGTATGGATCATGCGCCAGGCTGGTCGCTACCTGCCGGAATATCGCGAGACGCGGAAGCAGGCCAAGAACTTCCTCGAGCTTTGCTACACGCCCGAGCTTGCCGTCGAGGTGACACTGCAGCCGCTACGCCGCTTTGATCTTGATGCCTCTATCCTCTTTTCCGACATCCTCGTCATTCCCGATGCCCTGGGCCAACCGGTACGCTTTGAAACCGGCGAGGGGCCAATCCTTGATCCGGTGGATGAGACCAGTATCGATGGGCTTGAGAAGGGGAGGGCTCTCGATCATCTTGCGCCGGTCCTTGAAACGGTGCGGCGGCTTCGGGCTGCCATCAAGCCGGAACAGACACTGATCGGCTTCTGTGGTGCTCCTTGGACCGTGGCGACCTATATGCTGGGTGGCCGCGGCTCGCCGGATCAATGGGTGGCGCGCAAATTCGCCCTGCAGCATCCGCAAGCCTTTGCCAAGCTCATGGATATCTTGGTCGAGACCAGCGTCGATTACCTCGCCGCGCAATTTGAAGCCGGCGCCGACGTGGTGCAGCTTTTTGAAAGCTGGGCGCTCAACCTCGATGACGCCGCCTTTGCCCTTCAGGTAATGGAGCCCAACCGCCGGATCGTCGAAGGTCTGCGTGAGCGCATCCCGAATGCGCCGGTTATCGGTTTCCCGCGCGGTGCTGCCGGCAACCTGGCGCGCTATGCCGCCTATACCGGCGTCAACGTTTTGGGCATCGACTACGCCACGCCGCTCGATTTCGTCCGCTCGGCTCTGCCAAACACGCTTCCGGTGCAGGGCAATCTCGATCCGCTGCGGCTGGTCGTCGGCGGCGAGGCCATGACCAGCCAGGTCGACAGGATTTTGGGCGCGTTCTCAGATCGCCCGCATATCTTCAACCTGGGCCATGGCATCGTGCCGGAAACGCCGATTGCCCATGTCGAGCAGCTGATCGCTCGCGTCAAAGGCCGTTAACGCTCAAGGAGATACGGGATGGAATGGGTCAAGGCAGGCCATGTGATCGCGGTGATCGCCTGGATGGCGGGCATGCTCTATCTGCCGCGCCTGTTCGTTTATCACTCGGTCGCCGAGATCGGTTCGGACAAGTCCGAAACCTTCAAGATCATGGAGCGGCGCCTTTTGCGCGGGATCATGACCCCGGCGATGATCGCCACCTATGTCTTCGGGCTCTGGATGATCTTTGGCGGCTGGGTGGACTTCGCCACCGCCTATTGGCTTCACGCCAAGCTCTTTTTCGTGCTGCTGCTCACCGCCTGCCACGGCATCCTGGCCAAATACACGCGCCTTTTCGCCCAGGACAAAAACACCAAGCCGCAGAAATTCTTCCGCATCATCAACGAAGTCCCGACGGTGTTGATGATCCTGATCGTCATTCTGGTCGTGGTGAAGCCGTTCTAGTCCCCGATGTTCCACGTGGATCGGGTGCCATCTTGAATATTGGCCCGGATCAGGCTACATGAGCGTCAGGCACCCACCAAAAACGCGCGATCGCCCGATTGCAGCTGCGGTGCCTCGAACTCCCCCACTTCATAAATCTCTACGATCTCCCTCAAGGGTCCGTCGCTTCCATGCAGAATATCAAGCTCAGCGAGCTCAAGGCCAAGTCTCCTGGCGAACTTCTGGCCTTTGCCGAGGAACTCGAGGTCGAAAACGCATCGACCATGCGCAAGCAGGAGTTGATGTTCGCGATCCTCAAAGAGCTCGCTGCGCAAGACATCAATATCGTCGGCGAAGGCGTGGTCGAGGTTCTGCCGGATGGCTTTGGCTTTTTGCGCTCGCCCGATGCGAACTACCTGCCGGGCCCTGACGACATCTACGTCAGCCCGAGCCAGATCCGCCGCTTTGGCTTGCGGACCGGCGATACGGTCGAGGGCGAAATCCGCTCTCCCAAGGAAGGCGAGCGATATTTTGCTCTTCTCAAAGTAAGCACCATTAACTTCGAAGATCCCGAGGCAGTTCGCCACAAGGTCAACTTCGACAACCTGACGCCGCTTTATCCTGAAGAGCGGCTGCGCATGGAGCTGCCGGATCCAACCTTAAAGGACCGTTCGGCCCGACTGCTCGATCTTGTAGCACCGCTCGGCAAGGGCCAGCGCGCGTTGATCGTTGCGCCGCCTCGTACCGGTAAGACCGTATTGTTGCAAAATATTGCACAGTCGATTGCGACCAATCATCCGGAATGCTATCTCATCGTCCTTCTGATCGATGAGCGCCCAGAAGAAGTTACGGACATGCAGCGCTCCGTGCGCGGCGAAGTCATCTCCTCGACCTTTGACGAACCCGCTTCGCGCCACGTCCAGGTTGCCGAAATGGTCATCGAAAAGGCCAAGCGCCTCGTCGAGCACAAGCGTGACGTCGTCATCCTTCTTGACTCCATCACCCGTCTCGGCCGAGCCTACAACACCGTTGTCCCAAGCTCCGGCAAGGTTCTTACCGGCGGTGTCGATGCCAATGCGCTGCAGCGCCCCAAGCGCTTTTTTGGTGCTGCCCGCAATATCGAAGATGGCGGTTCGCTAACGATCATTTCCACGGCGCTGATCGACACCGGCTCGCGCATGGACGAAGTGATCTTCGAAGAATTCAAGGGCACGGGTAACTCCGAAATCATCCTCGACCGTAAGGTTGCCGACAAGCGCATTTTCCCGGCGCTAGACATCACCAAGTCCGGTACCCGCAAGGAAGAACTGCTCGTCGAAAACGACACGCTCAAGAAGATGTATGTCCTCCGCCGTATCCTCAACCCGATGGGGACGATCGACGCGATGGACTTCCTGATGGACAAGGTCCGCCAGACCAAGACCAATTCGGACTTCTTCGACTCGATGAACACCTAACAGCCAGGCTCGAACCCACCAATGCAGGCGAGCGACACAATCATGGCGCTCTCCTCCGGAGCGCTGCCGGCCGGAGTTGCGGTGATCCGTTTGTCAGGGCCGAAGGTTCGGGCCGCGGTTGAGTTCATCTCCGGCAAGCTGCCTTCGCCACGGACCATGGCACTGCGCCACATTGGATCAGCCCAGCGGCTCGATCATGGCTTGGTCGTCTTCTTCCCAGCGCCGCACAGCTTTACCGGCGAAGACTGCGCTGAGCTTCACGTTCATGGATCCGCTGCCACTGTAAAAGCAGTCCTGGCTGAGCTGCACGAGCACGGTCTCCGACTCGCCGAAGCAGGTGAATTTACGCGCCGCGCTTTCGAAAACGGCAAGCTCGATCTTCTGGAAGTCGAAGGTCTCGGCGATCTCATAAATGCTGATACCGAAGGCCAGAGGGCCCAGGCCCTTGCGCGCTACGATGGGCAACTGACCCGAAAGGTTGAGCAGTGGCACGATCTGCTGCTTGATCTCCGCGCAGAAATCGAAGCAAGGCTCGACTTCTCCGATGAAGGCGATGTCGGCGATGATCTGCCACCAAGCTGGCACGCTCAGCTAACCCAGCTAGAAAATGAGCTTGGAAGCGCGCTTGCCTCGGTCAACAGCGGTCGCATCGTGCGTGAAGGGATACGCGTTGCCTTGGCCGGCGCACCCAATGCCGGCAAGTCCAGTTTGCTGAACGCCTTGGCAAAGTCGGACATCGCGATCGTTTCCGACGAGGCCGGAACAACCCGAGATGTCCGCGAAGTTCCGCTTGATATCGGCGGGCAGCTTTTCATCATTCTTGATCTGGCAGGCCTTAGGGATACCGACAGCCGCGCGGAAGCCGAGGGGGTTAGGCGCGCCGAGGCGTCCATCGCGTCGGCCGACATTGTGCTTTGGCTTGTCGCGCCGGATGTAGAAGATGTGCCGCGACCGACGATCAATGGGCATTTGCTGGTTGCATCCACCAAGGCCGATCTTCAAACGGCTTCAACTGAAGACCTCGCAATATCCGTACAATCCGGCCAAGGGCTCGACGCTTTGCTGAAACGACTTCGCGATCTTGGTCAGCACATGGTCGGCAGTGAACCATCACTGATCAGCCATGAACGCGATCGACTTGCTTTGTCGGATGCGATCAACCGATTGTCTGAGGTCCAGCGCTCACTTCAAGATTGGGAACTCGCCGCTGAAAGCCTCCGCGGCGCATCAGCCGCCCTGGAAAGGCTAATCGGCCGTATGGATGCCGAAAAAGTGCTTGATCGCCTCTTTTCCAGTTTTTGCATCGGCAAATGATTCACGTGAAACAAAGCTGACCGCAGCTTGAATTGATTCACGTGAAACAATGGCCTATGGCCTCAGCATAGGAGATTGCCATGTCGGATTATGCAGTCATTGTTGTTGGTGGAGGCCATGCAGGCACGGAAGCGGCGGCGGCGTCAGCGCGTCTCGGCGTGCCGACCGCCCTCATCACACATCGTTTTGCGACAATTGGTGAGATGAGCTGCAATCCGGCTATTGGAGGCTTGGGCAAAGGTCACCTTGTCCGAGAGATCGACGCCATGGACGGACTGATGGGCCGGGTTGCCGATGCGGCTGGCATTCAGTTCCGGGTTCTGAACCGTCGCAAAGGTCCTGCCGTTCGCGGACCGCGCGCGCAAGCGGATCGGAAGCTATACCGAGAAGCCATGCAGGCAGCGATTTTGGCGCAACCGAACCTTGACGTCATTGAGGGTGAGGTTGACGACCTAACCGTTAGCGAAGGCGTGGTCAGCGGCATTGTTCTTCTGGACGGTCGCCGCATCTCCGCAAAAGCAGTTGTTCTGACTACCGGTACCTTCCTTAGGGGCCTCATCCATCGTGGTGAAGAGACTACGCCCGCTGGCCGCCTAGGGGAAAAGCCGGTTCTCGGCTTGTCCACCAGGCTTGAGCACCTTGGTCTGCAGCTTGGGCGTTTGAAGACGGGGACGCCGGCGCGGCTGGACGGATCGACGATTGATTATAGTGTGCTCGAAGAGCAGCCGGGCGACGAACCGCCTGAAGCCTTTTCGGCCCTGACGCAAAACATCACCAATCCGCAGGTGCCGTGTCACATCACGCGGACGACCGCTGAAACGCACCGTATCATCGCTGATAACCTTCATCGCTCAGCGATGTATTCCGGACGCATTCAATCTCGCGGCCCGCGCTATTGCCCGTCCATTGAAGACAAGATCGTGCGCTTCGCCGATCGGGAAAGTCACCAGATCTTCCTTGAACCTGAAGGCCTCGACGACACCACGGTGTACCCCAATGGCTTGTCGACCTCACTGCCCGCGGATGTCCAGGAAGCCTTCCTGAGGTCCATGCCAGGCTTGGAGAACGCTACGGTTGTTCGGCCGGGCTATGCAATAGAGTATGACTATGTTGATCCCCGTGAGCTTCGCGCCACCTTGGAGGTGAAACGCCAACCCGGCCTCTACCTGGCAGGTCAGATCAACGGCACGACGGGGTACGAAGAGGCGGGAGCCCAAGGACTGCTGGCTGGTGCCAATGCTGCGCTAAGCGTTATAGGCGCCGATCCGATGATCCTGTCGCGAACGGAAAGCTATCTGGGCGTCATGGTCGACGACCTGATTACACGCGGCGTCAGTGAACCTTATCGCATGTTCACTTCACGCGCGGAGTTCCGCCTTCATCTTCGCGCCGACAATGCCGATCAGCGCCTTACGCCCATGGCAATTGATCGGGGGCTCGCTGGCGAACAACGGCGTGAAGTCTATCGGTTAAAGACAAAGGCGATCGTTGAGGGACGGAAGCTCTTACAATCCCTCACAACGACCCCAAGCGAAGCCAGGAAGGCCAGGCTTGCCGTGAACGAAGACGGCAAGCGAAGGTCGGCGTTTGAGTTACTGTCTTACCCGGAAATGACCATCGATGATCTTGCGCGCCGATGGCCTCAGATTAGTGACATCAGTCCGTCTGCGTTAGAGCAGATTAGTGTCGATGCTCAGTACGCCGTCTACTTGGATCGACAACGCGCCGATATCGAGAGCGTTCGTCGAGACGAACAACGCGTTATACCAGATGCCATCGACTACGCTTCCATACCTGGTCTCTCGATGGAACTGCGCCAGAAGCTCGGTCAGCACAGGCCGCAAACCATTGCTCAAGCTCAGGCCATAGACAGTATGACGCCGGCTGCGATTACGCTCCTTTTAGCGGTTATCCGTCGTGGCGAGATCAGCAAGGCGAGTTGATGATTTCCGCCATCGGGCGATATGCCGACTTCATCAACAGGCCTATTCAGGATGTTGAACGGGATCTGGAATCCTATGCTCAGCTGTTGCGTAAATGGCAGCAGGTACAGAATCTTGTTTCACGTGAAACATTGGATGAAGTTTGGACGCGTCATTTCGCAGACAGTCTTCAGGTACAGAAGTTTCTGCGATCGACCGACCACAACTTCCTCGACATCGGCAGCGGCGGTGGCCTTCCAGCTTTGCCGCTCGCTATAGCGAACAAGGGGTCTAATCGACAGTTTGTTCTGGTCGAACCCACCGCTCGAAAGGTCAGCTTTCTCCGGACCGTTTCCCGTGACCTTCACCTCGCTACCACCGTTATTGGTTCCAGGAGCGATGAGGTTGATTCACGTGAAACACAAAAGCCAGACATGATTACGTCCCGTGCGCTGGCTGCTCTGCCGCAGCTTACGGCGTGGATAGCACGGTTCTTCGGCCCTGAAACACGAGCGCTCCTTCATAAAGGGCGTGAACATGTTGAAGAGATCGAGGAAACGCGTGCGTGTTGGGATTTCGATGTGTTAATACATCGTAGCGACACCGATCCGAGTGGTGTCATTCTCGAGATTTCGAATCTTCGTTCGAAGTCAGCGCGTTAGCGGCAACGCGGAGGCTTTTTTGGCACCCCGAATCCTTACTCTGGCCAATCAAAAGGGCGGTGTCGGCAAAACGACCACCGCCATCAATCTGGCAACCGCCTTGGCTGCGATTGGCGAACGCGTACTCATCGTTGACCTCGACCCGCAGGGCAATGCCTCCACCGGTCTAGGGATTTCACGCACTGACCGTGATGTTTCCGCCTACGACGTTCTCGTGGGTGAAGCGACTGTCGTCGAAGCAGCGATCATGACTAGCGTGCCAAACGTGGCGATCGTCCCTTCGACCATGGACCTTTGGGCGTCGAGCTGACCATTGCCGGGCAAGCCGACCGTGCATTTAAATTGCGCAACGCCTTTAAGCAGATCAATGAACTGCTGATCAATGAACGGCCGATCAGCTACATCCTGATCGATTGCCCGCCGTCCTTGAACCTTCTCACGATCAACTCGCTTGTGGCAGCCGATGCCGTCCTTGTGCCGCTACAATGCGAATTCTTTGCGCTCGAAGGTCTCAGCCAGCTGCTGCAAACGATCGAACAGATCCGCTCGACGCTCAACCCACGCCTTTCCATACAGGGCGTGGTGATGACCATGTTCGACAAGCGAAACAACCTTTCTGAGCAAGTTCTGGCGGACGTACGCAGCGAAATGGGTGACCTGGTCTATGACACGGTTATCCCTCGCAATGTCCGCTTGAGCGAGGCGCCGTCCTACGGCAAGCCCGCGCTTCTCTATGATCTCAAATGTGCCGGCAGCCAGGCCTACTTGCGATTGGCAACCGAAGTTATCCGCCGCGAACGGCGGCTCAATGCAGCCTAGGAGCGGGCGATGAACGAAAAACCTACCCGTCTTGGCCGTGGCCTTGCCGCGTTGATTGGCGACATGGCGGCCATGGAGGGCGCGCGTGTCACCGAGTCCTCTAGTGGGAAGCGGCTGCCGGTCGACTTCATCATCGCCAACCGGGCTAACCCACGGCGCACCTTCGATCCCGATCAGCTTGAAGAACTGACCAATTCGATCCGCGAAAAGGGTGTAATGTCGCCGCTTCTCGTGCGTCCGACTGACGATCCGCATGTGTTCGAGCTGATCGCGGGCGAACGTCGCTGGCGTGCGGCGCAGAAGGCTGGCCTCCATGATGTTCCGGTGATTATCCGTGAGGTCGACGACAAGGAAGCCCTTGAGCTCGCTATCATTGAAAACGTACAGCGCGCCGACCTCAACCCGCTCGAAGAAGCCATGGGCTATGGCCAGCTGATGGAGCAATTCAGTATACGCAGCAGGATCTGGCACAGGTGATCGGCAAAAGCCGCTCACATGTCGCAAATACGTTGCGGCTTCTAAAACTGCCCGAAGACGTTCGCGGAATGGTCGCTGGCGGTACGCTCACAGCCGGTCACGCGCGCACCCTTATCACCGCAGATGATCCTGCAGCGCTCGCCCGCCAGATCGTTGATCGTGGTCTTTCTGTCCGTGAAGCCGAGGCCTTGAGCCAGCAGCGTGAGGTTGCTCCTAAGCGCAAATCTGAGCCTGAAAGCGCGCCGCGAAACGCGGATACGCTGGCCCTCGAGCGCAAGCTCGCCGATGCGCTTGGCCTCACCGTTGCCCTCAATCATTCTGAACGGGGCGGGCGGGTCGAGATTCGCTACAAGACGCTCGAGCAGTTGGACACGATCTGCGAGCGTCTCACGGGGCGGCCAAACTAACTAGAAAGTTGCGGCCATCATGCAGAGCGACAGGGTCGTTCTGCGCAGAATAGCGTCGGCCAGAGCCGGCCGGCGCCGCGTGTCGGACACAGCCTGCAACAGCCGCTCGGATGCTGTTCCGAGTGCCGTCTCGTTCCAAAGCCGCAACTGTTGTTCCATTCCCCCGATCCGCGAAAAGTGTGGCTTAGGCTTTACCGCGTCGAGCACCGAGCGCGGTGTCTTGCCGCCATCCACCTCCGTGCGCCAACGACGCAGGTTGGCAAAGTGTGTCGTGAGCATGGATAAGAGCTGCTGCGGATTGACATTGGCAGCCAGCGCCCGGTTCAGCGCCAGTTCGAGCTTTTCGGTATGCCCGCCGCCCGTCGCATCCAAAATGGCGTCGATGGCCAACGCCCCGTTGTCAGCGCAGAGGAGCAGCACGTCCTCGCGCGTCAGGCTCTTGGTCGCCGCAGCATAGAGCGTCAGCTTTTCCAGCTCGCGCCTGGTCACCTCGCGATCGTTGCCTAAAATCTCGCGCAAGGTCGGCACGACATCCTGGTCGGTGCGAATACCGGCATGATTGAAGGTCTCGCGCATCAGCGCCATCAGCGTTTCGTCGGTGTCCGGATAGCAGGGCAGGGCGCGGCCGAGCTTGGCCGCCTCCACCAGCGCGCGCAGCGTCGCGCGCGGCGGCAAGTTGTCGGCCTCGAGCACGATCGCCGTGCCGCCCGGATCGTCGCGCAACTCGGTCAGCGGCATGACCAGCGCCTTGGTGGCGTTGCGCACGCGGATGATGCGCTTGCCGCCAAAGAGCGATACGGATCGCGCTTCAAGCACCAGTTGCGACGGATCGGCGGTCAGTTCCGGCCCGTCAAAGATCGTGACATTGGCGGAAGCGGGATCATCACCGCTCAAATGCCGGATCAGCCGTTGCGCCGTTTCGCGCACCAGCCCTCCGTCAGGCCCATAGGCGAGGAAAATGCCCTCGCTCAGATCGGGGCGCGCCAGGTAGCGCGCCACTTCATGGGCCTTCAGCGCCGTCATACGACGATGTTGACGATCCGGTCGGGTACGACCACGATCTTCTTGGGCGTTCGGCCTTCCAGGGCCTTTTGCACGGGTTCGAGGCCCAAGACGCGACCTTCGACCTCAGCCGGGGCCATGCCCTTGGCCACGGCGATTTCGGCGCGGCGCTTGCCGTTGATCTGGATGGGCATGGTGACCTCATCGTCGACCAAAAGCGCAGGGTCGACCTCGGGCCATGGCGCGTCTGCGACCAGACCGCTTTCACCCAGCACCTGCCAACAGGTTTCGGCCAGATGCGGCATCATCGGACTGATGAGCTGGATCAGCGTGCGGACACCTTCGCGCATGGCGCTGACGATGTCGGCTGCGCCGGCGTCACGAGCCTTGGCCAAGGCGTTTGTGAGTTCGTAGATCTGCGCCACGGCACGATTGAAGCGCAGGCCTTCGATGTCGCGCGCGACGCCGTCGGCAGCGCGATGCGTCGCCCGGCGCACCGCCAAGGCCTCGGCAGAAGTGCTGACGCCTTCATTGTCGCCCTGGGCCACTACATCATGCACCAGACGCCAGACGCGCTGCTGGAAGCGGCTGGCGCCTTCGACGCCGGCCTCGGTCCATTGCACGTCGCGCTCCGGCGGCGAGTCCGAGAGCATGAACCAGCGCGCAGTATCGGCGCCGTAGCTGCCGACGATCTCATCGGGATCGACGACGTTCTTCTTGGACTTGCTCATTTTTTCGACCGAGCCGATCTGGATCGGTGCACCGGTCGAGATATGACGGGCTGTGCGTGCGTCGCCGGTTGCTTCCAGCACGACGTCGGTGGGCGGTACCCAGGCACCGTCTTCGCCCTTATAGGTTTCGTGCGTCACCATGCCTTGCGTAAAAAGGCCCTTGAAGGGCTCGTCCATGCCGACGTGACCGGTGGCCTTCATGGCGCGGGTGAAGAAGCGCGAATAGAGCAGGTGGAGGATCGCGTGCTCGACGCCGCCAATATATTGATCGACCGGCAGCCAGCGATTGGCGACACCGGGAATGGTCGGCGTTTCCGCCTGCGGCGCGGTGAAGCGGGCGAAATACCAGGAACTATCGACAAAGGTGTCCATGGTGTCGGTTTCGCGCCGCGCGGGCGCGCCGCATTGTGGACAGGCGACATGCTTCCAGGTCGGGTGATGGTCAAGCGCATTGCCGGGCTTGTCGAAGCTCACATCCTCGGGCAGCACGACCGGTAGGTCTTTCTTGGGCACGGGTATGGTGCCGCAGACCTCGCAATGGATCACGGGGATGGGGCAGCCCCAATAGCGCTGGCGGGAAATGCCCCAGTCGCGCAGGCGATAGTTGACCTCAACCTTGCCCTGCGGCCGGTTATCGACCGCGCGGGCCGCGAAATAATCGGCGATCTGACGCTTGGCCTCGTCGATGCTGAGCCCGTCCAGGAAACCTGAATTGAAGATCGTGCCGGCGTCCGTATAGGCCTCGGTTCCGACGGCAAAGCTCGCCGGATCCTCGCCTTGGGGCAGCACAACCGGCTTTACCAAGAGACCATATTTGCGGGCAAGGTCGAGGTCGCGCTGGTCATGCGCTGGGCAACCGAAGATCGCGCCGGTGCCATAATCCATGAGGATGAAGTTGGCGACATAGACCGGCAGCGTTTCACCTTCGATAACCGGATGCTTGACGCGCAGACCCGTGTCAAAGCCCTGCTTCTCAGCCTTTTCCAGCGTTTCCGTTGCCGTGCCATGGCTGTGGCACTCGGCGACAAATGCCGCCAGAGCCGGATTGGCTTCCGCCAGTTCGGTGGTCAAACGGTGGTCGGGGGAGAGACCGACGAAGCTGGCACCGAAAATGGTATCCGGGCGGGTGGTAAAAACCTCGATGCTGGCAGTATCGGTCTTGTCGCTCGGCACCATTTCGAACAGCAGGCGCAGGCCCTCGGACCGGCCGATCCAGTTGCGCTGCATGGTGCGCACCTTCTCCGGCCATTCGGTCAAGCCGTCGAGTGCTTCCAGCAAGTCCTCGGCAAAATCCGAAATCTTGAAGAACCACTGCGTCAGCTCGCGCTGCTCGACCGGGGCGCCGGAGCGCCAGCCCTTGCCGTCGATGACCTGCTCATTGGCGAGCACGGTCATGTCGACCGGGTCCCAATTGACCTTGGACGACTTGCGGGTAACGAGACCGGCTTCCAGCATGTCGATGAACATGGCCTGCTGGTGCCGGTAATAGTCCGGCGAGCAGGTGGCAATTTCGCGCGTCCAGTCGATGGAAAGACCCATCGACTTGAGCTGCTTTTTCATCGCCTCGATGTTGGAATAGGTCCAGGTGCCCGGATGGGTCTTGCGCTCGATGGCGGCATTCTCGGCCGGCAAGCCGAAGGCGTCCCAGCCCATGGGGTGGAGCACGTTCTTGCCCTTAGCACGATGGTAGCGCGCGACGACGTCGCCCATGGCATAGTTGCGCACATGGCCCATATGGATGCGGCCGGACGGGTAGGGGAACATCTCAAGGACGTAATAGGGCTCGCGCGGATCGTCGTTGGCGGTGACGAAGCTCTGGCGTTCATCCCAGATCTTCTGCCATTTCGGTTCGCTTTCGCGCGGATTGTAGCGTTCGCCGCTCACTGCACATGTCCTTGGAATTCGTGGCAAGCGCGCACGGCAAAAGGCGGCGCAGCTTGCGTTAGGGGTGTATTTGTTTACCGGACCATCACCAGAAATCCTCCCTTAGGTCAACAGCAACGGGGCTTTCCATGTCGGCTACCGCCACCGATGCCGCGTCGAGACTTGCCGAGATCCGGCAGCGCATTGCTGCGGCGCAGCGCCGGTTTGGTCCGCCGCCCGAAACGGTTGAACTGGTCGCCGTGTCCAAGACCTTTTCCGCCGACGAGATCACCCCGTTCCTTGAAGCCGGTCAGCGCGTCTTCGGTGAAAACCGTGTGCAGGAAGCCAAAGAGAAGTGGCCGGGCTTGCGCGAGCGCTTTCCGGACACGAGCCTTCATCTGATCGGGCCGCTGCAGACCAACAAGGCGCGCGAGGCGGTGGCCCTGTTCGACGTCATCCAGACCGTTGATCGCGAGAAGCTGGCGGGCACCCTGGCGCAGGAGATGGCCCGCGCCGGTAGGCAGCTTCAATGCTATGTGCAGGTCAATATTGGTGCCGAGCCGCAAAAGGCGGGGATTGCCGTGGAAGATGCCGTCGCGTTCACGCAGCGCTGCCGCGACGTGCATGGTCTCAACATCGTGGGCCTCATGTGCATCCCGCCGGATGGCCAACCGGCGGGCCCTTTTTTTCGCGCTTCTCAGCACGCTCGCAAAAGAAGCGGGCGTTCCGAATCTTTCGATGGGAATGAGCGGCGATTTCGAGACGGCGATTGCCATGGGCGCCACGCATGTACGCGTAGGATCAGCACTTTTCGGTCGGCGTCAGACCGCGGCTTGAGGGCCTCTCCTGCAACTTTTCTTCTCCGCGTTACGTTGCTTGCAACTGAATGAGTTCGACGTGACAGGCTGGCCAGAATAGCGCGGCCCACCGTGTGGCCCTTGGTCTGCCAAATGGCAAAAGACCGGAGAAAACAATGAACAAGCGACGCATTCTAGTCGTGGACGACGACGCAGAGTTGCGCCAAACGCTGGTCGAGCAGCTCGAAGGCGAACCTGAATTCGATATCCTTCAGGCAGACAATGCCAATGACGCGCTCAAGGCCGTGCGCGAAAACAATATCGAGCTGACCATTCTCGATGTCGGCCTGCCGGACATGGATGGCCGCGACGCCGTCAAGCTGATGCGGCAGGAAGGCTATATGAGTCCAGTGCTGATGCTAACCGGCCATGATAGCGACGACGACCAAATCAAGGGTTTGGAGTCGGGTGCCAATGATTATCTGACCAAGCCGTTCCGCTATCCGGTGCTGCTGGCCCGCATTAACTCGGCGCTGCGTCAGCGCGACCAGAGCGAGGACGCAGTCTTCACCATCGGCCAGTACAACTTCCAGCCGGCCGCCAAGGTGCTCGAGACAAATGATGGCATCAAGGTTCGTTTGACCGACAAGGAAACCTCGATCCTCAAATATCTTTATCGCCAGGGTCCCAAGACCATCACACGCGATGTGCTGCTCAAGGAAGTTTGGGGCTACAACAATCGGGTGACGACCCATACGCTTGAGACCCACATCTACCGGTTGCGGCAGAAGATCGAGCGCGATCCCTCCAATGCCCGGTTGCTGGTGACCGAAGACGGCGGCTATCGCCTGGTGCCATAACGGACAAAAGGGTTCATTCCCGCTCCGAACTGACTTATAGCTTTTGCGAAAGGCCGCTTGCCCTGCAGGCGGCCTAGCCGCATGGGTCTTGCGACATGAGAATGGACGATGCGGCCGGGGTGCTGGCCCGGGCCGACTTCTTCGATATCTGCGATGACGAAGAACGGCGCATGCTGGGCTTTGCCGGAGATCGCCAGCGCTTTGCTGCCGGAGAAATGATCTACAAGGCCGGCGACACGCCGATGGGCGCCTATGTGATTGTTTACGGCACTGTCGAAGCGCGTCATGAGGGCGACGAAGCAAGTGCACCCTATAGGCTGAGCGAACCGGGCAGCGTCATTTCGCCCACGGCCATGATCATCAGCAAACCGAGGCCGGTGACCTTTTCGGCGCTGACCGATTGCGAACTGCTGTTCGTGCCGCGCTCGGCCTTTCTGAAATTGGCGCGTCAGGATCCTGACCTGGCGCAACGCGCCGCCGATCGCATTCAGCAAGATCTGGGCCGCTATATGCATGCGCTCGAGCCACTGCGGCAGCGCATGAAGGGCGGCTAAGGAAGCGCGAAGCGCGCGATCACCGGTACATGGTCGCTCGGCTGGGGACTATAGCCCCGATAATCCTTGATGATCTCGGCGCCGATCGATTTTTCCGCCACGTCTGCAGTAGACCAGATGTGGTCGAGCCGGCGGCCCTTGTTAGCGTTTTTCCAGTCAGCGCTGCGATAGCTCCACCAGGAATAGAGCTTTTCGTCATAGGGCACGTGCTTGCGCACGAGATCGACCCAGCCATGCCCGCCGGTCAGCAATGCGTCGAGCCGTTCGGTCTCAGCCGGCGTATGGCTGACGATCTTGAGCAGTTGCTTGTGGCTCCAGACGTCATTTTCGTGCGGCGCGATGTTGAAATCGCCGGCGATCAGATGACCGCGCTGGAACAGGGGTTCGCCAAACCAGGTCTTGAGTTCATCGAGAAAGCCCAGCTTGTGCTTGAACTTGGGATTGATCTCCGGGTCCGGCTCGTCGCCGCCTGCGGGAATGTAAAAATTGTGCAGCGTAAAAGGCCCATGCCCCAGGTCGACCAGCGCCGAGACGTGGCGGGATTCCGAAATGTCGAAGAAGACGCGGCTGGAGATATCAGTCAGCGGATATTTCGAGACGATGGCAACGCCATGGTAGCCTTTCTGTCCATGCACCGCCTGGTGCAGATAGCCGGCTTCGGTGAAGGCGTTGCGCGGAAACTGGTCGTTGGTGCACTTGATCTCCTGCAGCATCAGCACGTCGGGCTGATACTTGCCGATGAAATCGAGCACCATGGGCAGGCGCAGGCGGACCGAATTGATGTTCCAGGTGACGACGGAAAGGGTCATGGCGGTCCTGCGAATTGGGAGTGCGCCCTTATCGCCAAGCCGGGCGGCAGGGTAAAGCCGAAATGTTCCACGTGAATCCAGCCAACAAAAAGCCCGGCACGATGGCCGGGCTTTTCAAAAGTATGATCGCTAAAATTATTCGCTCTTGGCTTCCGTTTCGGCAGCGTTTGCAGCAGCGGCGTCTTCGGCGGCCTTGGCTGCGGCTGCAGCTTCTGCATCCTTGGCAGCCTGTTCGGCGGCAAAGGCCTCGGCAGCTGCGATCTTTTCAGCTTCGCGGGCTTCCTTGGCAGCCTGGGCGGCAGTGCGCTCGCCGGCTTCGATCTTCTTGGTGCGCGAATTAGTCGATTCGAAAATACGTGCCGACTTACCGCGACGATCGCGCAGGTAGTAGAGCTTGGCGCGACGGACCTTACCGCGCTTGATCACTTCCACCGACGAAATGTTGGGAGAGTGCAGCGGGAATACGCGTTCCACGCCTTCGCCGTAGGAAATCTTGCGCACGGTAAAGCTGGCGGTGATGCCGCCGCCGTTGAGGGCGATCACGACGCCTTCATAGGCCTGGAGGCGTTCTTTTTCGCCTTCGCGGATCTTGACCCACACCTTGACGGTATCGCCATGGGTGAAATCGGGGAGTTCACGCTTTGCGGAAAGCGTAGCAACCTGCTCGGCATTGAGCTGTTCGATGATGCTCGACATGATGATCCGTTCGATCTTTTCATAGGAGCGACTTTTTGGGCCCCAAAGAGCCTGTCGCCCGGTCTTGGTTGGTAACGGAGGGTAGTGTTCTTGGTTTTTGTCACGGCCGGTCCGAAACCCCAGGCACGCGAATGGGCGGCTCATAGGGGATTTTGACCGCGGAGTCTAGTGCGCTCTGCCCAAAGACCTCATCCTGAGCCTGTCGAAGGAAGAGGTAGCGAGAGTGGAGGTTTCAGCGCGCACGACCTCGTGGCTCGACAGGCTCACCATGAGGTCTGGCAAGCAAATCCGGCCGCCTCTGTTGCGTCAGCTCCAGTGCCTGCTCGTGCCGCCATTTGGCGATCTTTTTGTGATCGCCCGAAGTCAGCACCGCTGGAATATCGTGCCCCTCGAACACTTGCGGTCGCGTGTAGTGCGGATATTCGAGGAGACCGTTCTCGAAGCTTTCCTCATCGCGGCTGTCTAGCGCGCCGAGTACGCCCGGAATAAGGCGCACGACGGCCTCCAAGAGCACCATGGCGGCTACTTCCCCGCCTGCAAGCACATAGTCGCCGATCGAGATTTCCTCGAGCCCGCGGGCGTCGATGACCCGCTGGTCCACGCCCTCGAAGCGCCCGCAGACGATAACGGCGCCCGGGCCCACAGCCAGTTCATGCGCCCGTGCCTGGGTCAGCGGCACCCCGCGGGGCGACATCAGGATGCGGGGGCGGGGATCGTGCTGCGGCGCCACCGTGTCGATGGCGCGGGCGAGAATGTCGGGTTTCAGCACCATGCCGGCACCGCCACCAGAGGGCGTGTCGTCCACGGTGCGATGCCGGTCGGTGGCAAAGTCGCGCAGCTGCGTGGCCCTGAGGCTCCACAATCCCTCGCCCATGCCGCGGCCGAGCACTGAAGCGCCCAGGGGCCCCGGGAAAAGCTCGGGGAAGAGCGTGATGATATCGGCCGAAAAGCTCAATCCGGCTCTTCCTCGCCCGGGTCCGCA
This sequence comes from Devosia aurantiaca, assembly GCF_011058215.1. Classification (GTDB taxonomy): domain Bacteria; phylum Pseudomonadota; class Alphaproteobacteria; order Rhizobiales; family Devosiaceae; genus Devosia; species Devosia aurantiaca. Next base: position 481,811 of record NZ_JAALFG010000001.1, on the reverse strand, counting down.
TCGAGCGGCGGGGAGATCACCAAAAAGCCTTCGGCGATGCGGATCGTCGGCACCACGGCTTTGGTGAAGGGAAAGAGGAAGGTGTCGCCCTTTAGCTCGTCCTGGATCTCGATGAGGTCGCCGGCGCCGTGATTGTGGAGCGCAATGACGCGGCCAATACTGACGCCGGTGTCGAGCCGCGCATCAAGGCCGATCAGGTCGGCGTGGTAGAAATCGTCTTCGTCGTCATGCTCGGGCAATTTGGCGCGCTCCACAAAAAGGGACACACCATTAAGCTTTTCCGCGGCATCGCGATCCCTGATCCCCGCCAGCCGGGCGATGAGGACGTTTTTTTGCAGGCGGGCCACTTCGATGGTGATGGCAAGGCCGGGGCGGTCGGTCGAGAGCGGCCCATAGGATGCGATCGCCTCCGGATCCTGGGTGTGCGAGGTGATGCGCACCTCGCCCTTGATGCCATGCGCAGCGCCGATCGTGCCCAACAGGATCAGACTGGAAGTATCAGCCATCGTGCCATCTCGAAAAAATCTCCCGCGTCCCTTAGCAGGGCCTTGGGCAGTCGCCTAGCGAGAGCGGCGCAGTTCGATGACGTCGAAAGTGGATTCGTGGATCGGGTAGGGCAGTTCGAGCCGGTAGACCTCTTGACCAGCCAGTTTGACCAGACAACCGACCTGGTCGAATTCGGGATCATCGCCATAAGAGCGCGCCGGATCGTTGTTGTAGTGGATGGCGCCCTGGTAGAAGAGACCGCCATCCCCGGGGTCAGCGTGCCGGTAAAGCGCTGCGAGCCGGAGACTTTTTCGATACGGCTGCCGTCCCCGGAAACGTCGCAGTCGAAATAGCCATAGACCGTCAGCGGCAACAGCCCGCCGAGCTTGAGTGTCCGGCATTGGTAAGTGCCGTCCGGAATGGCGCCGAACTCTTCCGTGTCGGGGCTGAACACGGCAGCAACCGCAGCGCGCTCTTTTTCGAACGTGCCGAGCATGGCTTCGGCCAGGCCGCGCACCCGTGACGTTTCATAGTTTTCCATCCGCTCGGCATCGACGGTGCTGAGATCGACGCCGTCCGGCACGGTGCAGGCGGTTGGCGCAAGAACCGGCAGGGATAGGAAGGCTGCAGCAGCCAGCGTTGGGAGGCGAGAGGCATATAGGGGCATGAGCTTCTCCTTGGATCGAAGCGGAACCTTGCACCGCAACAAGGCTTTTCCAAGCAAAGCCAAGGAGTGTTTTCATGTCCAAGATTTTGACTGACCATGCCGAGATCCGCCAGTGGACCGAGGCGCGCGGTGGCCACCCGCTCCTGATGGACACGCCAGATGGCACGGGCACGCGCACTCTCCTGCAGCTCAGCTTCGGCCAGCATGCGCTCAACGGCACGGGCGACGAAGGCCCGGATCGTTTGACTGGCTGGGAGCTTGCCAGCTGGGACGACTGGTTCGCGGCGCTGGAAGAGGCCGATCTCGCGGTCCAGGTGTCGGACGATCCGGCCGGCGGCAATGAAGCGGAATTTCAGTTCGTGTCGCGTAGCGAGGAAGGCGAAATCACCGATGCCGCCAAGAAACCGGCCTCTATCGTGACCGAAGGTCCGGACCCCTCCAATCGCGGTTTCTAAGCTTGTTGCGGAGCGGGTGAACTAATCCCGCCCTTCCGCATCGGCTGCCGCCTCGATGGCTTCCATGTCGTCGTCGGAAAAGCCGAAATGGTGGCCGAGTTCGTGGATCAGCACATGGCTGATGACTTCACCCAGCGTATTGTCTTCGTTTTCGGCCCAGTAATCGAGTATGGCGCGGCGGTAAAGAAATACCGTGTTCGGCAATTGCCCGGTCTGCGGCACTGCACCGTCTTCGGTGAGGCCAATGCCGACAAAAAGGCCCATCAGCTCGAAGGGGCTCTCCATGCCAAAGCCTTCGAGCACATCGTCTTCGGCATAGTCGGCGACCGAGCAGGTGACATCCGCCGCCAGTGACTTGAACGGCTCTGGCAATTCGGCCAGGGCCTTGCTGGCCATGGCCTCGAAGTCATCGATGGTCGGCGCAAAAAGCCCCGACCAGTCCGTTCCGCTCAGTGCCACTCGCGGATATCGACGAAGTGGCCGGCGATGGCGGCAGCTGTCGCCATGGCGGGCGACACGAGATGGGTGCGGCCCTTGAACCCCTGGCGGCCTTCGAAATTGCGGTTGGAGGTCGATGCGCAACGCTCTTCGGGCTTGAGCTTGTCCGGGTTCATGGCAAGGCACATGGAACAGCCCGGTTCGCGCCACTCGAAACCGGCTTCCTTGAACAACACGTCCAGCCCTTCGGCTTCCGCCTGCTCCTTGACCAGACCCGACCCGGGCACCACCATGGCGGACACGTGTGGCGCCACCTTGCGGCCACCGATCACGGCGGCGGCGGCGCGCAGGTCTTCGATGCGGCCATTGGTGCAGGAGCCGACAAAGACGCGGTCGAGCTTGATGTCGGTGATCGGCGTGCCGGGCTTAAGGCCCATATAGTCGAGCGCGCGCCACTTAGAGGCCCGCTTGGTTTCGTCGGCGATATCGTCCGGGTTGGGCACAGCGCCGGTGATCGAGATGACGTCCTCTGGCGACGAACCCCAGGAAACGATCGGCGGCAGCTTGGCGGCGTCGAGGATCACGACCTTGTCGTAATGCGCGCCCTCGTCGGTATAGAGCGTCTTCCAATAGTCGAGCGCCATGTCCCAAGCCTGGCCGGTCGGGGCGCGGGGGCGATCCTTGACATAGGCGAAGGTCGTTTCGTCGGGCGCGATGAGGCCGGCGCGGGCACCGCCTTCGATGGTCATGTTGCAGACCGTCATGCGGCCTTCCATCGACAGCGACCGGATGGCTTCGCCGGCAAATTCGATGACGTGGCCATTGCCGCCTGCCGTGCCGATCTCGCCGATGATCGCGAGGATGATGTCCTTGGCGGTGACGCCGGGCGGCAGCTGGCCATCGACACGCACCAGCATGTTCTTGGCCTTCTGCTGGATCAGCGTCTGCGTCGCCAGCACATGCTCGACTTCCGAGGTGCCGATGCCGTGGGCCAAAGCGCCGAAAGCGCCGTGGGTGGACGTATGGCTGTCACCGCAAACGATGGTCATGCCGGGAAGGGTGAACCCCTGTTCCGGGCCGACAATGTGCACGATGCCCTGGCGGCGGTCGAAGGCATCATAATATTCGATGCCGAATTCGGCCGTGTTTTCGGCCAGGGCCGCGATCTGCGTCGCGCTTTCCGGATCCGGATTGGGCAGCGAGCGGTCGGTCGTGGGCACGTTGTGATCGACCACGGCCAGCGTGCGCTCGGGATGACGCACCTTGCGGCCGTTCATGCGCAGGCCTTCGAAAGCCTGCGGGCTCGTCACTTCGTGCACCAGGTGCCGGTCGATATAGAGAAGGCTCGTGCCGTCCGGATTGTTCTGGACCAGATGATCGTCCCAGATCTTGTCGTAGAGCGTGCGGGCCTTGGTCATTGTCGCGTGTTCCGGGGCAGGAATGGAGTTTGGTCTGGTTCTAATCTCAGCCAAGGCTGGAGGTCAAGCAGAACCGTACTCATGGGTACGGCTCAGGTTGCCGGGGCATCCTTGGCGCTTTGGATGGCGAAGACGCCAAGAAGGCTCGTGTCCAAACCGATGCGCAGGCGGCAATAAAGGGCGATGGCCATCTGCGCGAGAATGCGCGAGCCCATGTTGACCGCAGCCGCGCCGACGACGCCCCAGATCGGGATCACGATGATCTGAACCAGGAAGCCGACGCCCATGATGCCGCCAAAGAGGGCGACATAGGCGCGTTCATGCCCAGTCATCATCATCACGATCTTGGACGGGCCGGTGATGGCATCGAAGAGCAGCCCGAAGGCCAGGAGCAGCAGGACCAGGACGCCTTGCGAATAGGAGGGTCCGAACAGCGATAGGATGAAATCGCCGGAGACCAGGAACAGCGAAAAGATCACCAGCGAAAACAGGAACCCGGCCCAGGCGCAAAGCGCGGTGATCGCCTGCGCCTTGCGCATGTCGCCGGCGTGGAAATGTTCGGCGACCATGGGGGCGATGACCAGCTCGATGGCGAAGGTGAAAAGCGTCATCAGCCCGGCGGTGCGGAAGGCGTTGAAGTAGAGGCCGGAGGATTCCAGATCGAGCATCAGGCCGACGAGGATCACGTCCGCGTTGAGCGTGAAGGTTTCGATCAGCGCGCCCAGCAGGAGCCAGGTGCTGAGCGAGCCCCATTTCCGCCAATGCGCAGGCACCGGCCGGCGGCGCGGCATGATGGCGTAGCGGCGGCGCTGCGCCACGTACATTTGCAGGGCCAGCGTTCCCATCAACAGCGCGGCCGACAGCGTGAGTGCGTCTGGGCCGCTGAGCACGATGCCAAGCGAAAAAGCCCGATCACCGAGGCGGGCAGCGCCAGGCGCCAGCCGATGTCGCGCGGCAACAGCGCGGTCCAGAGGGAATTCTGTGCCCGAAGCACCGAGGAATTATACTCTGCCAAAGCCAGCGGCATGATCAGGAAGGCGGCGCCGAAGAAATGGTTGGCCGTATCGCCTTCGGCCAAAAACGGCATGTAGATGACGGCAAACAGGCTCAGCAGTGCCGCAAGGACGAGGCTCGCGCCGATGGTGATGGCAGAGCCAGCCGCGACGACCGCACCGGCACTGTCTTCGTCTCCGCCAGTGCGCAGTTGCGGCCAGAGCCGCAGCACCGCGGTGGACTGCCCGACGCCGGCAAGAATGGCCAAAACCGTCGCCAGCGACAGGCCAAAGGCAAAATGGCCATATTCGCTTTCGGTCATGGTGCGACAGACAGCACCACATAGGTGAGATAGGTCAGGCCTGCAGTGGCGACCTTGATGCCGAGCGACCCCACCGAGCGCAAAAAGCCGGTGGAGAGCAGGGCGCTCAGATCGGACGGAACGGCAAGACGCATAAAGGCTCCAGGCGCCAGTCAGCAGTTCTGGCGCCCCACCATCGCAGGTGCGCGTCAAAAAGGTCTTACCTCGGCCTCCGGCTTCCTACGTGTTTCAGTGCCGGAAGTGACGCATTCCCGTCATCACCATGGCAATGCCGGCCGCATCGGCCGCAGCAATGACTTCGTCATCCCGCATCGAGCCGCCCGGCTGGATCACGGCCGTTGCGCCCGCGGCAACCAGCGCCTCGAGACCATCGGCAAAGGGGAAGAAGGCGTCGGAAGCGACAACCGACCCTTGCGTCAGCGCACCCTCGAGACCGGCAGCCTGCGCTGCATCGATGGACTTGCGATGGGCGACGCGGGCGGAATCGACGCGCGACATCTGCCCGGCGCCGATGCCCGCGGTGGCGCCATCCTTCACATAGATGATGGCGTTGGATTTGACATGCTTGGCCACCTTGGCCGCGAGCTTGAGGTCGATCAGTTCCTGATCCGTCGGCTCGCGCTTGGTCACAACCTTGAGGTCGCAATCGTCGACATTGCGGTTGTCGCGACCCTGGACCAAAAGACCGCCGGCAACGGATTTGACCACCAGCCCCTCGGCCTTGGCGTCGGCGACGCCGCCGGTCAGCAACAGGCGCAGGTTCTTCTTGGCCGCGATGATGTCCTGGGCCTCCTGCGTCGCCGATGGCGCGACGATCACTTCGGTGAACACCTTGACGATCTCGGTTGCCGTCTCCGCATCGATCTCTCGATTGGTGGCGACGATGCCGCCGAAGGCGGAGACCGGATCTGTGCGCAGGGCATTAAGGTAAGCGGTCTTTAGATCGGCAGCGACGGCGACGCCGCAGGGATTGGCATGCTTGATGATGGCGACGGCTGCGTTTCGGCCGGATCGAACTCGCTCACCAGTTCGAAGGCGGCATCAGTATCGTTGATGTTGTTGTAGCTCAGCGTCTTGCCCTGCACCTGGGTCGCGGTGGCGACACCTGGGCGGTTCTCGCCGGTCTTGTAGAAGGCGGCCCGTTGATGCGGGTTTTCACCGTAGCGCATGACTTCGCTCAAGGTGCCGGCAAAGCTGCGATAGGTCACGTCCTGGAAGTCGATCTCGCGTGCAAACCAGGCCGAGATGGCGCTGTCATAGGCGGCGGTGCGGGCATAGGCCTTGGCCGCCAGCCGCTGCCGCAGTTCAAAGGGAATGCCGCCATTGCGAATGGCGTCGAGGATTGCCGGGTAGTCACCCGGATCGACGACCACCGTCACATAGGCGTGGTTCTTGGCCGCCGAGCGCACCATGGCAGGACCGCCGATATCGATGTTCTCGATGATCTCGTCGTAAGAGGCGCCGGAGGCGACGGTCTTTTCGAAGGGGTAGAGGTTGACGGCGACGAGATCGATCGGCCCGATGTCATGGGCGTCCATGGCCGCCTGATGCTCGGCATTGTCGCGCACCGAAAGGAGGCCGCCATGCACCTTGGGGTGGAGCGTCTTGACGCGGCCATCCATCATTTCGGGGAAGCCGGTGAGGTCCGAAATTTCACGAACCGGGAGCCCGGTTTCCGAGATCAGTCGGTGGGTGCCGCCGGTGGACACGAGTTCGACGCCGGCTTCGGACAGACCGCGGGCGAAGTCGGCCATGCCGGATTTATCGAAAACCGAAAGCAGTGCCCGCCCGACCTGAACCGTCTTGCCCATAACAACGTCTCGCGCTTGGAAGTGTTAGCGCTCCGCTAACACAAGGGCATCCAAACGCCAATCGCTTACTGGTCCTTGGTAAAAATCCAGGCGATTTCCCCACCTTCGACGACGTCGGCTTCCAGCACCAGCTGCCGCGTACGGTGAAAGCCGAGATAGGCGGACTGGCGGACGCTGTCCTCGTCGTGAAAGCGCGCCCCTTCCCAAAGAAAGCTCCAGACCGAGCCGTTTGGCAGCACCAGCCGGGCGATATTCTCGCCCAGGGTCGGCCGCACCTTGATCCCCGGCGCCAGGTGAAACCGAACCGCCAGAACGCCTTGCGGCTTGCCGGTGACGACGATCCGGTCCTGGCCCACAAGGGTCGTGCCTTCCGCCAGAAGCGTCAGCCGCCGCTCGATTTCGACGCCAAAGCGTTTCGCATAGCCAAGGGTCGCCATGGACAGTGTGTGCTCGGCGCTTTCGAGCGTTATTGCCCCGGATTTCCCCGCGGGAGGCACCGCGTCTTCGGCGTCGATGGTGGCCGAGGAGTGGGCAAGCGCCTGCCGGAACAAGGGCTTGCTTTCCGGCATGTCTGCAGGGGCGGGGCCGCAGGAGCCGACGATCAGCGCCGAGCCATGGCTGAACTCGAAACCCAGCGCCCCGGCATGCGCGTCGCCATCGAACCCCTTCGGCTGCTGGAGTCCACTATCGGCAATGACGACGCTGTCGCCAAAGCGCACGACGCCATAGCCGCCGATCAGCTTGAGCGCCGCTTGTCCGCCGGACCATTGGCCTGCACGGCGACCAGGATGTCGTGCGGCAACTGCCCGCAGCCGTTGAAATAAACCGGTTCGCCGCTCGAAAGCGTCAGGGCATCGAGCGCCTCATGCATGCGATCGATACGATGGCCGAGCTCGGCCATGACCGGGCTGCCGCGCCGGCCCATGGCGCGGCGCAGGCTCGCTAGCTCTGTCAGCAGCTGCAGCTGCAGTTTCGGATTGCGGGTGAGATGGAGACCATCGACATCGAGCTGGCTTGCCAAAACCGCATCGAGCCGTCCCACCGCAGGCTCCACATCGGGCACGTCGGCGGCATTGCAGAGCTCGGCGCCGACCAGGCCGATGGCGGCAAACAGGGTCTCAACCGGGTCGGAAGAGAGATTGGCGCGCACCCGAAGGCTTTGCACCTGTGTGCCCAAGCTGCGCTGGATGGTGGTCTGGCCTGCTCCGGCGTGGCGCCGTCGAGCACCAGCGTCAAGTGGCGCAGCCAGTTCAGCACCCGCTGGGCGGTGAGGCTCAGGGTCCAGCTATCGTGCTCGAACTGGCCTTCGCGGCTGATCCAATCGAGCACGAGCGTGCGGGCAAAATACTTCTCGCCGGGATCGCGCACGTCGCGAAAGTGCCGGAGCCAGGAAAAGCTATGGAGATTGTTCCACCAATCGGCGTGGTCGACCTCGAGCGAAAACGGCGAAGCTCCCTGCGTCTCGAAAAGTTTCGACGCCAGGAGATAGCGCCCCGACATCATGTCACGCACGGCGTCCTGGTCGGAGGGGCGGAAGTCGGGCAGGTCGCCGGCAAAGGCGTGATCGATCTGGCCGCGCCAGGTCCAGCGCAGGAGCGGCATGGTGACCAGGCCGTCGGCCATGCCGAGGGCCAGCCGGCGGCCACGGCCGATCAGCCGCCCGCCTACCATGGCTGCGCAGCCCTCGAAGGGGCGCGGCCGGATGGTCTCATGCCGGTCAAGTTCACTTATACTGTCCCTCGTGGCGCCGCCTTCCCAGCGGCGCCAAGTGTAAGCCCTTCAACGACAATGCGGATTTTGTGCGCAATGCGTTAGGAAAGGCTTAACCCTTTCGCGTGAATCGCGCCACGAAGAAGCCGTCCATTCCCCATCACTTTCACCCGGCCGCATGGCGGGGTGGGTGCGGACAAGTCCCTTGGCACTGACGGCACCTGGGAGACCTGGGAGTTCATCGGCCCGAACCGGGGAAAGTTCGAGCTCCGGCAAGGCGTCCAGCGCCCATTGCACCTGATCCTCGCCTTCAGCCGCTTCCAGCGAGCAGACGCAATAGATCAGCGTGCCACCGGGTTTGAGCGAGCGCAGGGCATTGCTGAGCAGCGAGCGCTGCAACCGCACGCGGCCGGCAATATCATTGGCCGACCGGTGCCACAGCACTTCCGGATGCCGGCGGAAGGTGCCGGTGGCGGCGGAGGGGGGCGTCGAGGAGAATGCCGTCGAACAGCGTCTGCGGCGCATAATGGGCCGCGTCGGCCTCCACGACATCCGGCGCATAGCCAAGCCGCGCCATGTTGCTCCTCAGCCGCTCGAGCCGGACGGCATCGCTATCGAGCGCGGTGACCTTGTACCCGGCCTTGCTCAGCTGCGCGGTCTTGCCACCCGGCGCTGCGCAGAGATCGAGAACGGTGCTGCCCTCTGGCAGGCGGAGCAAGCGAGCGGGAATGGCGGAGGCCACGTCCTGCACCCACCAGCGGCCTTCGGCAAAGCCGGGCAGGGCATCGACCGAGCGGTCGCGGCTTTCCACGCGCACCGTATCGCCGCTCAGCCGCTCAGCGCCGAGTGCCTCGATCAGCTTCGCGTCATCATCGCGCAGTGTGAGGTCGAGCGGCGCGCCGGCGACCAAGGCATCGGTGAAGTGCTGCACCGCCTCAGCGCCATAGGCCGCGCGCCATCCATTGCTGAGCTCGGGCGGCAGCAGCATGCGGTCTTCGAGAAGACCATAGCGCGCGGAATTGCCCTGCGCTTTGCGCAAAACGGCGTTCATCAAGCCCGAAAGGTGGCGCGCTTTGGGATCGCGCTTGATGGCTTCGACGGCAAGGAACAGCGCCGAGTGGGCGCCAAGATCGGGAAGGAACACGAGCTGCGCCAAAGACAGGCGCAGCACGGCTTCAAAACTCCCCGACTTTGCCGGCATGCCCTTGTCGAGCAGGTCGCGCATCATGAAGTCGATCTGGCCGTGGCGGCGCAGGGCGGTGGTGATCAGCCGATTTGCGAGCGCACGATCGCGGCCATCGGGCAGCTCGGCCGCAGACAGAGGTGAAAAATGTTCGCCGCCCAAAACGGCACGAAGCCGTTGGGCGGCGGCAAGGCGGAGCTTTAGCCCCGCCGGATCGCTGCGTTGCGCCACGTATTCTATCCCCAGGGACCGCGCGCACCGCCATCGTCTTCGGTGCGCCCCACGGTCGGCACGCGCCAGCCGCCGCCGATATCGCTGCCAACGGAGGGGCTGCGCGGACGGGGCTGGGGCCGGCGGCCCTTATCGTCCACACTCATCTCGGCTGCAAGCTTTTGCAGCGCGGCAATGCGATTGCCGGTGTCGGGGTGGGTTGAGAAGAGGTTGTCCATCCGCTGCCCGGACAGGGGGTTGATGATATACATATGCGCCATGGCCGGGTTGCGCTCGGCCGCGACATTGACCTGACGGCCGGCAAGCGTCGCGATCTTGTTAAGCGCCGAAGCCAGCGCCAGCGGATCGCCGGAAATGGCCGCGCCGTCGGCATCGGCCTCGTATTCGCGCGTGCGACTCACCGACATCTGCACGACCATGGCGGCGAGCGGGGCCAGAAACACCATCAACAGCGCGCCGATGCCGCCTAGAGGATTGTCGCGATTGTTGCCGCCACCGAAGAACAGGCCGAACTGCGCCAGCGCCGAAATCGCACCGGCCAGGGTCGCGGTGATGGTCATGGTCAGCGTGTCACGGTTCTTGATGTGGGCCAGCTCATGCGCAACGACGCCGGCGACCTCGCGCGTCTCAAGCTGCCGCAGCAGGCCCGAGGACACGGCGACGGCGGCATTGTTGGGGTCACGGCCGGTGGCAAAGGCGTTGGGCTGCTCGGACTGGATCACATAGACCGCCGGGGTCGGAATGCCGGCCCGCTTGGAGAGGACATCGACCATGTCATAGAGCTCGGGCGCCTGCGAGCGTTCGACGGGGACGGCGTTCTGCATGCGCAGCACCATCTTGTCGGAGTTCCAGAACGCAAAGACGTTGGTCGCGGCGGCAAAGGCCAGCGCCAGGAACATGCCGCTGGTGCCGCCGATGAAATAGCCGACGACCATGAACAGCGCGGTCATGCCGGCCAGAAGAACGAAGGTGCGCATGCCGTTGAACATGGGTCGTGCCCCTTGGGTTGGATCTCTTGACGAACTATGTTGTGCGTCACCGAGTTCCGCGCAAGCGGGCACCCCTATTTGTCATGGAGCGAGAGCGATGGACGAGGAAAGCCAGGCCAAGGTGCTGTCCCCGGCAGCGCAGCGAGCACTTGAGGAAGCCGAACAACGCCGCCGCGAGATCGATGCCGCGACCGCCATGGCGCCCAAGGAAAAGGGCGGCCGCGGCGGGCTCGAGCCAAGCCGCTATGGCGATTGGGAGATCAAGGGGCTGACGAGCGATTTTTAGACGCTGTCCTAGTCAAATTCGCGATGTCATCCCCGCGAAGGCGGGGATCCATCCTGAGATCTCAAGATGGGCCCCGGCTCAAGGCCGGGGTGACAGCCGGTGGGTGGGAGAATGGGCGCTCACCCCGGCAAAATATCGGTAATATTGAAGCCTACCGCAGACACGGCAAAGGTCGTTACCACCGTCACGATGGCAGCAATCAGCGCGTATTCGACGGCGCTCACGCCGGTCTCGTCTCGCAACAGATTTCGCAATATACGCAACAACATAGGCTTACTCGACCGCATAGGTCCAAGATGCACAAGCAATCCTGAACAGGAGGTGAATGGCCTAGCTTTGCGCCTTTGCGATGGCGGGGAGCACTTCGGTTTCGATCGTTTGCGGCGTCAGCGGGCCCACATGCTTGAAGACGATGGTGCCGCTCCGATCAACCAAAAAGGTCTCGGGCACGCCATAGACACCCCAGTCGATGGATACGCGACGGTCACGATCGGCGCCGATGGCATCATAGGGATTGCCCAGTTCGGCGAGGAAGGCCGCGGCATTTTCCGGCGCATCGGAATGATTTATGCCGAATAAACGGATGCCAGTCTCGGCTTTCACATCCTCAAGCAGCGGATGCTCGTCGCGGCAGGGAATGCACCAGGAAGCAAAGACATTGACCAGGGTCGGCGCGCCCTGAAGCGCTGCAGTGTCGAAGCCAGGCACGTCGATGCCATCGACCGCAGCCAGGGTAAACTGCGGCGCGGGCTTGTCGATCAGCACGGAGCGGACAAGACTGGCGTCGCGGTCGATGGAAGTAGCGAAAACGGCGACCAGCCCGATCAGGGCTAAAAGCGGCAGCGGGAACAGGAGATAACGCATCAAGGGCGTTTATCTCCAAGCTCGACCAGCCGTGCCGCGGTGCGCCGGGCATCGAAAATGGTCCAGCCGATCAGCGCTGCGACGCCGAGGAACACGCCGCAATAGGCGCCGATGATAAATTCGGCGTGCTGGCCCAGTTCGATCATGAGGCGTCTCCCCGCGCAGCCTTCCGCTCCAGCGTCATCACCCGCCGGCGCTTGACCTCGGTATGCATGGCCACGAGCTGCAGCGTGATGAAGAGGAAGGTGAAGGCAAAGAACATGACGAAAAGCGGCGTCAGGATCGAGCCCGGCATTCTGGGGCCGTCGGCAGTAAAGACGCTGGCCGGCTGATGCAGCGTCGACCACCAATCGACGGAAAACTTGATGATCGGCACGTTGACCGCACCAACGAGGGTAAAGATCGCAACGATGCGCGCGGCCTTCAGCTGGTCGTCGAAAGCGCGCCAAAGGGCGACGATGCCGAGATAGATGAAAAGGAGAATGAGGGTCGAGGTCATGCGACCGTCCCATTCCCAGAACGTGCCCCAGGTAGGTCGACCCCAGAGCGAGCCGGTGAAAAGCGCCATGGCCGTGAAAGCTGCGCCGAGCGGGGCCGCGGCCTTCATCGAGACGTCAGCCATGGGATGGCGCCAGACCAGGGTGCCGAGCGCTGAAACTGCCATGGTGCCGTAGACGAACTGGCTGAGCCAGGCGGTGGGCACATGCACATACATGATGCGCACAGTGTCACCCATCTGGTAGTCGGCCGGCGAATTGAAGAAGGCAAAGTAGAGACCCGCCGCAAACAGCAGCGCCGTCAGGGCGACCAGCGGCCAGATCAGCGGCCGCGTCCACTGGACGAATTGTCCGGGATGGGCCAGCCGGTTCCACCAGTTCATTTTGGGTGTGGTGTCGATGCTCATGGTGGCGCTCTACTCCTCCCCCATGCTATCGCAAGCGCGGCGGCAAAGGGAGTGAGTGCCAGCGCCATGAGACTGAGTGCCGCAAGAAAGAGCATGGCGGCAGTGCCTTGGCCCGGTCCGCCCAGCGGCGCGATGACGCCGATGCCGAAGATCAGGATCGGTACGCAGAGTGGCGCAATCAGGATCGGCGCCAGCAGGCCGCCGCGGCGTATGGCGACGGTGACCGCGGCCCCAAAGGCCCCGAATGCTGCAAGGGCAGGGGTGCCGAGCAGCAGCGACAATACCGTGCGCCAGAAAGTGTCGAGATCCATGGTGAGGATCACGGCAAGGAAGGGCGAGGCGACGATCAGCGGCAAAGCCGAGGTCAGCCACTGGACGATCACTTTTGCGGCAATCACGGCGGAGAGCGGCAGGTCGGCAAGGCGGTAGAGGGCAAGAGTGCCGTCTTCGAGATCGGGGCGGAACAGACGGTCCAAGCCAAGGAGCATCGACAAGAATGCCGCGATCCAGACCACGCCGGGCGCAATCCGCGACAAGAGCTCCTGGTCCGGGCCCACGGCAAAGGGCACGATGGCGCCGACGATAATGAAGAACAAGAGCAAGGTAAGCACGTCGCCGCCACCAGCAAAGGCGAGACGCAGGTCGCGACGGATGACGCTCAGGAAGCCGGTCACGGCGCGGCTCCCAGCTGCAATGTCGTGAGCGCGGAAACGGCGATATCGTCATGGGTGGCGATGACAGCGAGCCCGCCTTCGGCCAGATGGGCGCTCAGCAATTCCGCCAGCAGCACGCGTCCATCCGCGTCCAGAGCCGCACTGGGTTCATCGAGAAACCACAGCGGGCGGCGCGACACCAGAAGCCGTGCCAGCACCAATCGTCGCTGCTGGCCCGCCGACAGGTAGCCGGCATCCAGTTTTGCCGTCTTGCCGAGTCCGACGCGCTCCAGCGCCGCATCGGCACCCAAGCCGGTGTGGCCGTTGAGCGCCGCCCAAAAGTCCAGCGTTTGCCGCACTGTTATCCTGGCCCTGACGGCATTGCGGTGGCCGCAATAGTGGAGGGCAGGGCCGTCGTCCGGGTCGTGTCCCTCGATCGTCACCGTGCCCTCGACCGGCGCGAGAAGACCCGCCAGCGTCAGCAGCAGCGTCGACTTGCCGGACCCGTTCGGCCCCCGCAGCAGGAGCCCCGAGCCACCGGCAACGTCCAGCGCCAGACCGCGCGCCAGAATCGTCTCGCCGCGGCCCACGGCTAGCCCTTGGATGCGCAGCGATAGGGGGAATAGACTTGCCCTTGGGTCATGACCCCATCTCGTATTGGAGCCAAGGTAGAACTGGCAAGGCCTCCCACGATTGACTATAAGCCCTTAGAGATTGGAAACATTCCAGAAAACGCATGACTTTCGATCGGCCCCACCGCCCGAAAGCTTTGTGTTTCGAGCAGCAAAGGGCGGAGCCAAGTGACTTCTGTAGACAGCTTCAAATCCAAGTCGACGCTCACGGTCGGCGGCAAGACCTACACCTATTACTCCATCGCCGAAGCCGAAAAGAACGGCCTGACCGGCGTTTCGCGCCTGCCCGGCTCGATGAAGGTCGTGCTCGAAAACCTCTTGCGCTTTGAAGACAACCGCACCGTCACCAAGGCCGATATCCAGGCGGTCGCCACCTGGCTGGTCGAGCGCACGTCTGACCACGAAATCTCCTATCGCCCGGCGCGCGTCTTGATGCAGGATTTCACCGGCGTTCCCGCGGTGGTCGATCTGGCTGCCATGCGCGACGCCACCGCCAAGCTCGGTGCCAATCCGCAAAAGATCAACCCGCTGGTGCCCGTCGATCTCGTCATCGACCACTCGGTGATGGTCGACAATTTCGGCACGCCGCTGGCCTTCGAGCAGAATGTCGAGCTCGAATACGAGCGCAATGGCGAACGCTACGAGTTCCTGCGCTGGGGCCAGTCGGCCTTCGACAATTTCCGCGTCGTTCCGCCCGGCACCGGCATCTGCCACCAGGTGAACCTCGAATATCTGGCCCAGACCGTCTGGACCAAGGAAGAAGACGGCGAGACCGTCGCTTACCCCGATACCCTGGTCGGCACCGACTCGCACACGACCATGGTCAACGGCATGGCCGTTCTCGGTTGGGGCGTCGGCGGCATCGAAGCCGAAGCCGCCATGCTCGGCCAGCCGATCACCATGCTGATCCCCGAAGTCGTGGGCTTCAAGCTGACCGGCAAGATCAACGAAGGTATCACCGCCACCGATCTCGTGCTGACGGTTACCGAAATGCTGCGCAAGAAGGGCGTGGTCGGCAAGTTCGTCGAGTTCTTTGGCCCGGGCCTTGACTACCTCAGCCTCGAAGACCAGGCGACCATCGCCAATATGGCGCCCGAATATGGCGCGACCTGCGGCTATTTTCCGGTCGATGCCGATACGCTCAAGTTCTTGGCCACCACCGGCCGCGACGCCGATCGCGTGGCGCTGGTCGAAGCCTATTCCAAGGCGCAGGGCATGTTCCGCACCACGGAAAGCGAAGACCCAACAACCTTTACGTCCACTCTCGAGCTCGATCTTTCGACCGTCGTGCCCTCGCTCTCGGGCCCCAAGCGCCCGCAGGACCGCGTGGCGCTCAAGGACGTCACCCCAGCCTTCCTCAAGGCGCTGCCCGATCTTTCCGCCGGCCGTGGCGACGACATCGCTCCCTTCACCGAAGGCGCTGTCGCCGGTGCCGACTACACCATCACCGATGGTTCGGTGGTGATTGCCGCCATCACCTCCTGCACCAATACCTCCAACCCGTCGGTGCTGGTCGCCGCCGGTCTCGTCGCCCGCAAGGCGCGTGCGCTGGGCCTCAACTCGAAGCCCTGGGTCAAGACTTCGCTGGCCCCCGGCTCGCAGGTCGTCACCGACTACCTCACTGCCGCCGGCCTCCAGGACGATCTTGACGCCATCGGCTTCAATCTCGTCGGCTATGGCTGCACCACCTGCATCGGCAATTCCGGTCCTCTGCCGCAGGCTATTAGCGACACCATCAACGAAAAGCGCCTCGTCGCCGCCTCGGTCCTTTCGGGCAACCGCAATTTCGAAGGCCGCGTGAACCCTGACGTGCGTGCGAATTATCTCGCCTCTCCGCCGCTGGTGGTCGCCTATGCGCTGCTCGGCACGCTCAATGTCGATATCACCACCGAACCGCTCGGCACCGGCTCGAACGGCCAGCCAGTCTATCTCAAGGACATCTGGCCCTCGAATCATGAGATCGCCGAAATCGTGCGCCAGCACGTCAATGCCGACATGTTCCGCTCGCGCTATTCGGACGTCTTCAAAGGCGACGAGCACTGGCAGGGCATCGCCGTCGAAGGCAGCGAAACTTATGGCTGGAACGGCGGTTCGACCTATGTGCAGAACCCGCCCTATTTCGAAGACCTGACCATTGAGCCCAAGGCGGTCACCGATATCGTTTCGGCTCGCGTGCTGGCGCTCTTCCTCGACTCGATCACCACCGACCACATTTCCCCAGCCGGTTCGTTCAAGTCGGGCACACCGGGCGGCAAATACCTTATGGAGCATCAGGTTGCGCCCAAGGACTTCAACTCCTATGGCGCCCGTCGTGGCAATCATGAAGTCATGATGCGCGGCACCTTCGCCAATATCCGCATCAAGAACATGATGCTCGATGGCGTCGAAGGCGGCTACACGCTTGGGCCCGACGGCTCGCAGATGGCGATCTACGACGCCGCGATGGCCTACCAGAGCCAAAACACGCCGCTGGTGATCTTTGCCGGCAAGGAATATGGCACCGGTTCTTCGCGTGACTGGGCGGCCAAGGGCACCAATCTCCTCGGCGTCAAGGCCGTGATAGCCCAAAGCTTTGAGCGTATCCACCGCTCCAACCTCGTCGGCATGGGCGTCATCCCGCTGCAGTTCATGGACGGTGACAGCTGGCAGAGCCTTGGCCTCGATGGCACTGAAACGGTCGACATTCTCAATGTCGAAACCATCGTGCCGCGTGCCGTGGTCAACGTGAAGATCACCCGTGCCGATGGCTCGGTGCTCAACGTCGAAACCCGCTGCCGCATCGATACGGCCAACGAACTCGACTACTTCAAGAATGGCGGCATTTTGCACTACGTGCTGCGCAGCCTCGTCGCCGCGTAAGCAGCGCTTACATTTTCGAGAAATGATGGCGGTCCTTCAGGGCCGCTATTTTTAGGTGCGCGGCCCCCACCCCACCCAGCTCCGCTAAGCCTCACGGCTAAGCTGCGCTACCCTCCCCTCAAGGGGAGGGAGATTAAAGAGCCGCTAGTATCGGGCTCTAAGCGGATGTTCATCGCCTCCCTCCCCTTGAGGGGGAGGGAATGAGGGTGGGGTGGGGTGGGGCAGAGGCAACAGCGCTCAAGAATTTGCCTCTCACCCCGTTTTGACTAGCCGGTCTTAACTTCTCCGGCCTACAACATCCTCATGTTCAGCCGCCCCGTTTTTGCCTTAATCGCTGGCGCTTCCGCGCTTCTGCTCCCCGCCTCAGCCGGGGCGGAAACGCTTCGCGGCGAGCCCAAGGCCGTGGTCGAGCTTTTCACCAGCCAGGGCTGTTCTTCCTGTCCGCCCGCGGACGCGATGCTGACCAACCTTGCCGGTCGCGACGACGTTGTGGCCTTGGCCTACCATGTCGACTACTGGGACTATATCGGCTGGCAGGACACCTTTGCTGCCCCCGCCTTTTCCGATCGCCAGCGCGGCTATGCCAAGAGCTGGGGTCGTCCAGCATCTTCACCCCGCAAATGGTAATCAATGGCGAGGAAGGCGTTGTTGGCTCTCGCCGCGACGAAGTCCAGGACGCTGTTGCCTCGGCGCAGCTGCCGCTGGCGCTGACCATGGAAAAGCACGGTGACATGCTCAAGATCGGCATTCCCGCCGATGCCGGGCTGGGCGATGCCGGGATCTGGCTGGTCCGCTATCTCGACCGCGCCAAGGTCGATATCGACAGCGGCGAGAATGCCGGCAAGGCAATGGTCTATACGCAGGTGGTGACCGACCGGCAGATGCTGGGCATGTGGGAAGCCAAGACCGGCGCCCAGATCAAGCTGCCGCTTGCCGAGCTTCGTGGCCAGGACAATGGCGGCTTTGCCCTTCTCGTGCAGCAGGAGCGCAACGGCATGCCGGGTCCGATCCTGGGTGCTGCCGTCTACGAGTTCTAGCGCAAAAGAGCCCGCTCCTTGGGGGCAGGGAGCGGGCGACTTGACTCTATTGGAGGATCGGCAACCGGGTTTCAGGTTTGGGGGCTCAGATGCCCGGCTGCCGATGCGTGCAACCTGATCTTTCATTCTGGCTTCATCGCGGGCAAAGCGTGACCAAAATGGGGAATTTTCCGCCCTTGTTTTCGCCACCGAATGGGCCGATCATGACCGTGTCGTGACAGAGTAGAGGGCCGCGTTGCAGGGTCCACCAGATCAATCCAAGGCCAATCTTTCGCTGGTGCATGTGGGCGAACCACAGCCGCAACCAGTGCGTCCGGCGCCTCCCGTCGTGGCCTTCGAGCGCCGCGAGTTGATGCTGATCCTCTCTGTCTATGGCCGCAAGGTCGCCTCCGGCGACTGGCGAGATTATGCCATGGACTTCCTCAAGGACCGGGCGCTGTTCTCGATCTATGCCCGTGTGTCCGAACGCCCGCTCTTCGTCGTCGAAAAGAACCCCAAGCTGCGCAACCGGCAGGGCCAGTTCATGGTCACCAACCAGCAGGGCCGCGTCCTCAAGCGCGGCCACGACCTCGCGCAGGTGCTTCGCGTGCTCGATCCCGATCTGATGGTGGTCGGCTAGGTAGACTGATCTGAGACCTCATGGTGAGCTTGTCGAACCACGAGGTCGGGCGCGTAGATGGTGCCACGACCTCGTCCTTCGACAGGCTCAGGATGAGGTCTATTGGGTTTCCAGCGTCGCTACAGCGCGCGCTGCAGGTGCACGATGTCGTGCCAGCGGTCGAACTTCAGTCCCACGGCCTCATAATAGCCGACGCGCTTGAACCCGAACTTTTCGTGGATGGCGATGGAGTTGGCGGTGTCCGCAGTGATTACGGCCAGCATCTGCTTGAAGCCAAAGGCGCGCGACTGCTCCAGCAATTCGGTGAGCAGCGCCTTGCCGATGCCGCGACCCTTTTCCTCGGGATCGAGGTAAATCGAGTCTTCGCAAGTAAAACGATAGGCCGCCCGGGGACGGTAAAAGCTTGCATAGGCGTAGCCCACGGTCCGCCCTTCGCGCTCGGCAATGATCAGCGGGTGGCCGAGTTTTTTGAGCCCGGCATATTTTTCGGCGATCGCTTCCTCGCCCGGCGCTTCGGTGTCGAAGGTGATGGCGGTGTGGTCGACATAATGCCGGTAGATCGTCGTGATCGCCGGAACGTCGGACCACTGGAAAGGGCGAAGCTGGAATGAGGACATGGCGGACCAAACAAAAAGACCGCAGCCCTTTTAGGCTGCGGTCCGATTGGTCGTCCAACCAATTTTAGGCCGATGTTACTCGCGGTTGCCGAAGAGGCGGAGCAGCATCATGAAGAGGTTGATGAAGTCGAGGTAGAGGCTCAGAGCGCCCATGATGGCGTTCTTGGCCATAACGTCGGCGCCGTAGTGTTCCGAATAGCTTTCCTTGATCTTCTGGGTGTCGTAGGCGGTAAGACCGGTAAAGATCAGCACGCCGAGCACCGAGATCGCGAAGTCGAGCATGGTCGAACCCATGAAGATGTTCACGATCGAGGCGATGATGATGCCGATCAGGCCCATCATCAGGAAGTTGCCCATGCCGGTGAGGTCGCGCTTGGTGGTGTAGCCGTAAAGGCTCATCGCGCCGAACGTTGCGGCCGTGATGAAGAACACCTTGGCGATGGAAGCGCCGGTATAGACGAGGAAGATCGAGCTCAGCGACAGGCCCATGACGGCTGCGAAGGCCCAGAATACGGCTTGCGCGGCAGGCACGGAAAGCTTGTTGATGCCAAAGCTCAGCACCAGGACGAAGCCCAGCGGAGCGAGCATGATCACCCAGGCAAGCGGGCTGCCGTAAAGCAGTTCGGCATTGGCCTGGCTCGACAGAGCCCACTGGCTGGTGAAATAGGCGACAAGGCCCGTGACAACGAGGCCGACGCCCATGTAGTTGTAAACGCGCAGCATGTAGCTGCGAAGGCCCTCGTCGATGGCCAAGGCCGAGCCGGCCCGCGCACCGAGGGTCTGACGGTCATATTCAGCCATTCTTTGGTTCCCTTTCCCAAATGAACTTGCGGTCTTGTTACCGCCGGTGGGCATTGGCACTGCCACTTGCCGGTGAATATGGGGACGCTATCGCCCAATGACAAGGATTAATGGCCGCCTGCGACACGGTGGACTGGTCCACTGGGCATGCTGTGCTAGGCTCAAGCGACGAATCGTGCGCCTGCCGCCAGGGAGGAAACCATGCCCCGGCTCTTTACCGGTCTCGAAATCCCGCCCGATCTTGGCTTCGCCCTATCGCTCAAGCGCGGCGGGCTGACAGGCGCGCGCTGGATCGATCCCGAGAACTACCACATAACGTTGCGCTTCATCGGCGATATCGATGCCCAGACCGCCAATGACGTGGTCGATAGCCTGGACCGGCTCTCCAACTCCCTGCGCTTCCTAGTGCGCCTCACGCATCTGGGCAGTTTCGGCGGAGACAAGCCACGGGCGCTTTTCGCCGGAGTCGAGCCTTCCGAGGCGCTTTCACGGCTGCAATCGGCGCAGGAACGCGTGCTGCAGCGCGCCGGTCTTGAGCCCGAAGGCCGACGCTTCGTGCCGCATGTGACGCTTGCCCGGCTGCGCGGCACATCGGCCGAAGAACTTGCGCGCTTCATCGCCGAAGCCGCCATGTTCGAGCCGCTGAGCTTCGTGCCGGCCCGCTTCGTCCTTTATTCGAGCCGCGAGTCCACGGGCGGTGGGCCCTATGTCGTCGAAGAGACTTACCCGCTCTCCTCGTGATCTCTCACGCCCTTGTTAGTGCTTCCTTTACCGTTCCGGACGAAACGGGAGACCGACACAAGCTTGGTGCCCAAATGCCGCCGCCTTTGGCTTCCATTTGAGGCAAATACGGTCAAGACCGGCGGGATTTGACGTCTTGGTAACCATGTTGGGGCACTGTGCGGGCAGGCAGTCTCCTAAGATTTTTATTTAGAGGATGAATAGGCGATGACGACGAAAACCACCGGCCTCCTTTTCGGGCTTGCGGTCGCTTCAGTCATGGCTCTGGCGCCCGCCGCCCAAGCGCAGCAGGCGACCGAGCTTGGCACCTTCAATGCCTGGTCGGCTTATACCGCGACCGACCAGAGCGGGCAGCTTTGCTTCATCATCGGCGAGCCGCAGTCGAGCGAACCCGCCGGCGCCAATCGCGACCCGATCAAGTTCCTGATCGTCCATCGCAAGGGGATGGGCTCAAAGAACGAAGTCCAGACCCAGATCGGCTATCCCTATAACAGTTCGGATGCCAAGGCCTCTGTTGCCATCGATGGCAAGAGCTACACGATGGCGGCGCGCGACTCGACCGCCTGGCTGGCCTCCAATGCCGACGAGCCCGGCTTCGTCCAGGCCTTCAAGGGCGGATCGCAGATGGTGGTGCGCGGCACCTCGCAGCGCGGAACCAATACCGTGGATACCTATTCCCTGTCCGGTGCCACCGCCGCGGTCAACGCCATCGATGCGGCCTGCCAGTAAGGGCTTGCCCCGCACGCCGCAAACGCCATAACTGGGCGCCGGGTCCTGCCCGTCGCCCTTTGCTATTTAAGAGCCCGCATCCATGATCCAGAAATCCCTCAGCCTCGCCCTTCTCCTTGCCGCTGCGGCAGTGCTGCCTGCCCAGGCGCAATCGGCGCGCGTGCTCGGAGATTTCCGCGATTGGTCGAGCTATGCCGCCGATGACGGTTCTGGCTCGATCTGCTTTGCCATGAGCCGGCCGAAAACGACCGAACCCGAGCCTGCTGGCCTTGGCGATGCCTATCTTTATGTGACTGACCGCCCGGGTGAGGATGTCGCCGGCGAGTTCAATGTCGTTGCCGGCTACACCTTCCAAACCGGGTCGGTTGCCACCGCCAGTGTCGGCGGCCAGGAATTTGCCTTGTTCACCCAGGGCGACGCTGCCTGGCTCGACGATGCCGGACAAGCATCGAACCTTGCCGCCGCCATCCGCGCCGGCTCGACGCTTGTCGTTACCGGCACGGCGGCGGACGGCACCAGCGTTACCCAGACCTATTCGCTGTCCGGCGCCACCGCCGCGCAGCAAGCCGTCGGCGCCGAATGCTGAGGTGAGCAACAAGCTGGTCCGAAACGAACAGCGGAAGTTGACAGCGACGTATCTTAATGGCGTCGGCATGGCCGTTCTCGGCGTTGGTGGTTTTGCGCCGGTGGTGTCGATGACGCTGAGCGGGCCGACGTCGTCGATCGTTCCCGTTCTGGTGTTTGGTTGTATCTTGGCCAGTAGCGGCCTACATTTGCTGGCAAGACAAACTCTAGGAGGGTTGGAAGAATGACGGATCCCATGCTCCTGCTCAGCTATGGCGTCTTCTTTGCTGGCGTCGGATTTATCGCCTGGTGGGCCACCACGCTTGATCGGCCGAAGAAGCCTCGTCACCCGGCGGCCGGCGAATAGGGCACATCCGCTTCCCTACGACCGGCCATTCTAGCATAGCTCTCTTGGCCTTCTTGCCTCTGATCGCTCCCCGGAGCGATCAGCCCTTCGTGACGGCTCGAAGCTTTGCGCTTTTGCGCACCATATGCTATTGGCCTCGTCACTCCCCGATCATCCGGACCTTTGTGCCTGCCATGAGCATTGCGCTGAACCTTGACCATTCGACCGCCCTTCGTCCCGCCTCGTCGGCGCGGCCGTCGCTTATCGGTCTTTCCAAGGCGGATCTGGCGCAGGCGCTGGTCGGCCATGACGTGGTCGGCGAAAAAGAGGGTCGGATGCGGGCCAGCCAGCTCTGGAACTGGCTCTACGTTAATGGCGTGACCGACTTCGACCGCATGACCAATGTGGCCAAGCCCGTGCGTCAGAAGAAGCTTGCCGACACCTTTGTTCTCGACCGGCCCGAAATTGCGTCCGAGCAGATTTCAGTCGATGGCACCCGCAAGTGGCTGTTCCGCTTCCGCGATCCGCAAAACCCAAACATGCCGGCGGTGGAAGTCGAAACCGTTTACATCCCGGAAAGCGACCGCGGAACGCTCTGCGTGTCCTCCCAGGTCGGCTGCACGCTCACCTGCTCGTTCTGCCATACCGGTACGCAAAAGCTCGTTCGCAACCTGACGGCTGGCGAAATCCTGGGCCAGATCCTGATGGCGCGCGAGCGTCTTGGCGATTTCCCGGGCGGTTCGCGTCCCGCCGACGGTGGTCTCGTGCCTGGTGGCGAGTCTCGCGCCATCACCAATATCGTGATGATGGGCATGGGCGAGCCGCTCTACAATTACGACAACGTCAAGCAGGCGCTGCTGATCGCTTCGGCCGGCGACGGCATGTCGATTTCAAGCGCCGTATCACGCTTTCGACCTCTGGCGTCGTGCCCTATATCGAGCCGACCGGCCGCGAAATCGACGTCATGCTTGCCATTTCGCTGCATGCCGTGCGCGACGACCTGCGCGATGTGCTCGTGCCGATCAACAAGAAATGGCCGATCGCCGAGCTTCTCGACGCGTGCCGCAATTATCCGGGACTTTCCAACGCACGCCGCATCACCTTCGAATATGTGATGCTGGACGGCATCAACGACAGCGATGCCGAGGCCAAGGAACTGGTTCGCCTGCTCGCGGGCATCCCCGCCAAGATCAACCTGATCCCGTTCAACCCTTGGCCGGGTTCGAACTACGGCACGTCGCCGTCTTCACGCATCGAGCGCTTCGCCGATATCGTCAATCGCGCCGGTTATGCTTCGCCGGTGCGCACCCCGCGTGGCCGCGATATCTTTGCCGCCTGTGGCCAGCTCAAGAGCGAATCGGAACGCTTGAGCAAAAAGGACCGCGAGGCGATCCTGGCGCTGTGAAGCCATCGCAACGCCGCGTCGACGAGGCCATTGCGGCAGCAGAAGCTGCTGCCGCCCGGCGTGCGCCGGATATCTGCCCGCTCTGCGAACGGCCGATCCCTGCCGATGCAAAATCCAGCCGCCATCACCTGACGCCGCGCCTCAAGGGCGGGACGCACAAGGGCACGGTGCGCCTCCACCAGATCTGCCACAGCGCCATCCATGCCCGGTTTTCGGAAACCGAATTGGCCAAGAGGTTGGCGGACGTGGAAAGCCTGCGCAGCGATCCCGAACTTTCCGAATTCATCGCCTGGGTGAAAATTAAGCCGCCGAACTTCCATGCGCCGACGCGCATGACCAAAGCGCGCAGGGGCGCCAAGCGTCAGCGTGACTAGCGGCGCAGGATCACCCAGATCGCATGGATCAGGCCCGGGAAATATCCCAGCAGCGTCAGCAGGATATTGAGCCAGAATTGCAGGCCCAGTCCCACCTGCAGGAATACGCCCACGGGCGGAATAATCACGGACAAGATGATGCGAAGAATATCCACGCTGCGTTTCCCTCTGGTTCGCGGGCAAAACGAGGATGGCGGCGCAAACGTTGCTCTACTCGCCTGCGACCCAATCGACCGACCAGCGTCCCCGATCCTCGTCGCTCAGCAGCTTCGCCAAAACCGGGAGCACCGTGCGCATTTCTTCTTCCAGCACGAAGGGTGGATTGACCACGACCATTCCCGTGCCATGCAGCCGTGCTGGTTGCGAAGCAGGTCGGATTGTCAGTTCGATGCGCAGGATCTTGGGAATGCCGGTCGCTTCAAGGTCTTTTACAAAGCCTTCAACCTCAGCGGGTTCCTTGATCGGGTACCAGTAGGCGTAGATGCCGCCCGGCCAGCGCACATGGGCCTTTTGGAGGCTTGCGACCATGCGGCCGAACTCGCCCTTCTCTTCGAAAGGCGGATCGACGAGTACAAGGCCGCGCTTTTCCTTTGGCGGCAGATGGGTGCCCAGAGCTGCCCAGCCGTCGAGATTGGTGACGCGCACCTGAAAGTCGTCGGCAAAGTTTTTCTTGAGCGCCCAGGCGTCACCCGGATGCAGCTCCAGCGCCATCAGCCGGTCCTGTTCGCGGAGCAGCTGCCGGGTGATCATGGGCGAGCCGGGATAGTAGCGCAGCGTGCCGTTCGGATTGCGCGCGCGGACCGAGGCGAGATAGGGCTCGAGCAAAGCGGCGACAGGCTCGGGAAGTTTCACGTGAATCAAACGGCCGATGCCGTCCTGCCACTCGCCGGTGCGTTCGGCCTCGTTGCCGAAAAGGTCGTAGATGCCGACACCGGCATGGGTGTCGATCACCCGGAAAGCGGCGTCCTTGCGCATGAGATAGGCAAGGATGCGGGTGAGGATCGTGTGCTTGACGACGTCGGCGAAATTGCCGGCGTGAAAGGCGTGACGGTAGTTCAATGCCGGGCCTGCGCGGTCAGGATGGTGGCGGCGAACGCGGTGAAGATTGCCGCAAAGCTCCAGTTCAGCGCGCGCTCGACCCAGATCGACCGCTTGAAGGCTGCAGCCAGCCAGTCGGCAGCGAAAACCGTGACGAGCCCTAACGGTATCGAGATGAACACAAATTCGAGCCCCAGGAAGAACAGTTTGCCGGTGGCGCCGGGATCGTGCGCCTCAACGAATTGGGGCAAAAAGGTCATGAAGAACAGAACGACCTTGGGATTGAGCAGGTTGATGCCGATCCCTGTCATGAAACTCTGCCTTACGCTGGGCGCGCGCGGTGCGGCCGCGGCGATGCGCAGGCCACCGCCTTGGGTGATAGCGCCATAGGCGAGGTAGAGGAGATAAACCGCGCCGGCGATCTTGAGCGCCAGAAACAAGGGCGGCGCGGCAACGATCAGAACCGAAATGCCGAAGGCAACGAGGGTGGTGTGCACCACTATGCCCGCCATGGCCCCGAACATTGCCGCCAGCCCATGCGGGCGTCCGTAATTGATGGCGCGGCTGAGCTGCAGCGCCATGTCGGGACCGGGGGTAATGGCAAGGATTACCGTCGCCAGGGCAAAGGCGAGGATGACAGGCACGTCGGGGACGAAGGGCATGGTGGTGGCTCAAGAATCTTGGGCCGGACAATTGCACCAATGCCCGGTCCTGACTAGGGTGCGCCCGATTTGACGGGCCTTGGCGCCCCTTTGCACAAGCGTGAACACCATGGCGAATGACATCAAGAAGATCGTGCTGGCCTATTCGGGCGGGCTCGACACCTCCATTATGCTGAAATGGCTGCAGGAGCACTATCAGGCCGAGATCGTGACCTTTACGGCCGACCTCGGGCAGGGTGAAGAGCTCGATCCCGCACGCAAGAAGGCGGAGATGTTCGGCATCAAGGACATCCGCATCGTCGACTTGCGCGAAGAATTCGTGCGCGATTTCGTGTTCCCGATGTTCCGCGCCAATGCGCTTTACGAAGGCCAATACCTTCTCGGCACCTCCATCGCCCGCCCCGTGATCGCGCGCCATCTGGTCGAGATTGCCCGCGAAACCGGCGCCGATGCCATCGCCCATGGCGCCACCGGCAAGGGCAATGACCAGGTTCGCTTTGAGCTCACCGCCAATGCGCTGATGCCTGGCCTCAAGGTCATCGCCCCATGGCGCGAATGGGACCTTCGCTCGCGCACACAGCTTCTGAGCTATGCCGAGCAGAACCAAATCCCGATCGCCAAGGACAAGCGCGGCGAAGCGCCGTTCTCGGTCGACGCCAACCTCCTGCACACGTCTTCCGAAGGCATGGTGCTGGAAGACCCCGCCGTGCCGTTCCCGGACTATGTCGCTCAGCGCACCACCGATCCGGAAAAGGCGCCCGACCAGGCCGAGATCATCACCATCACCTTCGAAAAAGGTGATCCGGTCGCCATCAATGGCGAACAGCTGTCGCCGGCAGCACTTCTAACCAAGCTCAACGAGCTCGGTGGCAAGCATGGCGTCGGCCGGCTCGATCTCGTCGAAAACCGCTTTGTCGGCATGAAGTCGCGCGGCCTCTACGAGACCCCCGGCGGCACGATCCTGCTGGCGGCCCACCGTGGCATTGAATCCATCACGCTCGATCGTGGCGAAGCGCATCTCAAGGATGAGCTGATGCCCAAATATGCCGAGCTGATCTATAATGGCTTCTGGTATTCGCCGGAGCGCGAGATGCTGCAGGCCCTGATCGACAAGTCGCAAACCTATGTGTCGGGCGACGTGCAGGTAAAGCTCTACAAGGGCTCGGCCAATGTCATTTCCCGTTCCTCGCCGCACTCGCTCTACAACATGGATCTCGTGACCTTTGAAGAGGGCGCGGTGGCCTATGACCACCACGACGCCGAAGGCTTCATCCGCCTCAACGGCCTCCGTCTCAAGACTTGGGCTGCCCGTAACGCCAAGGCCGGGCAGTAGACCTAACCACTTCTGGCGCCTTCATTTGTGATCGATGATATCGATTGCGGAGGCGCCATTTAATCCTGCGTTAAACCTGTCACAGTAGCGTCACACGTCGGGCCTTATTTGGCTCTTGGACAGATGGGGTGACTAATGCGGTCGGAAGACGCCGGCTCCATGAGTGAAGTTGCCGAAGCGCTGCTGCTCGATGCGGCGCTCGAAAACATTCCTTATGGCTTTTGCGTGTGGTCTCCGCAGTTCCGCCTCGTCATGTGGAACAAGCATTACCGCGACTTCTACGGCTTTTCCGAAGACGCCATCCATCGCGGCATGACGCTCGAGGATATCGTCCATCTCTCGGTGCGCTTGGGCAATCACCCCGGCCAGACCGCCGAAGCCTTCTACGAGCATTATTCCAGCCAGTTGCTGAACAACAAGGCCGGTGCGAGGGCGAAAAGCCAGGAAATGGCGGTCGGCAATCGCATCATCGAAACCGCCAATGTCTATTCCGACAAGCTCGGTTGGGTGGTTACGCATGAGGATATCACCGACGAGATCGCGCGCGCCGAAATCGTGCAGAAGCGCAAGATGGAGCTCGAGCGGCAAAACATCCGGCTCGACGCTGCGGTCAACAATATTTCGATCGGCCTTTGCATGATGGACGCGTTGGGTCGGCTGGTGATCTGCAACGAGCCCTATGCGCGGATCTACAACCTGCCGGTCACCTACCTGCGCCCCGGTACCCAGCTCGAAGACATTTTGGGCCATCTCTTCGACCAAGGCATGGAAGCGGGCGGGACCAAGGACGAATATATCGCATGGCGCCGCGAGGTCATTGCCCGCCGCGAATATGGCAAGAACGTCCACGAACTCAACGGCCGCACAATTTTGATGCAGCACCATCCGATGAAGGATGGCGGCTGGGTGTCCACGCATGAGGACATCACCGAGCAGCGCCAGGCCGAAGCGCGGATCCAGCACCTGGCGCGCCACGATGCGCTGACCGACCTGCCCAACCGTATCGAGTTCCTGGAGCAGATGGCCAAGACCGAGGCGGCGCTAGGGCGCGGCGAAATGGCCGCCGTTCTTTATATCGACCTCGACCACTTCAAGGCGGTCAACGATACGCTCGGCCATGCGGTAGGCGACGAGGTGATCAAGCAGGCCGCCGTTCGGCTTTGGGGCACGACGCGGGAAACCGATCTCCTCGCCCGGCTGGGTGGCGACGAATTTGCCCTTCTGTTGCGGCCTATCGACGGCACGGACGCTGCGGCCCGCGTTGCCGATCGCATCGTCAAGGCCATGCGCGCGCCCATGAATATCGGCGGCCAGCAGATCGAGATCGGCGCCTCGGTCGGCATTGCGGTCGGGCCCGGGGATGGCACCACCACCGACCAGCTGGTCAAGAACGCCGATCTTGCGCTCTACAAGGCAAAGGCCGAGGGGCGCTCCACCTACCACTTCTTCGAGACTGGCATGGATGCCGAGCTGCAGCAGCGTCGCTCCATAGAGGCCGGCTTGCGCCTTGCCATGAGCCGCAACGAGCTGCGCCTGATGTTCCAGCCTCTGCTCGGTCTCGACAACAACAGGGTCACCTGCGTCGAAGCGCTGCTGCGCTGGGACCATGACGATCGCACCGTGTCACCGGCCGAGTTCATCCCGGTGGCTGAGGAAACCGGGCTCATCGTGCCGATCGGGGAGTGGGTATTGCAGCAGGCCTGCCTTGCCGCCGCCACCTGGCCCGAGGACGTGCGCATTGCCATCAATCTCTCGCCCGTGCAGTTCCGGCAGAAGAACCTCGTCGCGCAGGTCAAAGCGGCGCTGGTTGCCGCTAGGATCGACGCCACGCGGCTCGAACTCGAAATCACCGAGTCACTGCTTTTGACCGATAGCGAAACGACGATCGCGGCTCTCCATGAGCTGCGCGCCATGGGCATTCGCATTTCCATGGACGATTTCGGCACCGGCTATTCGTCGCTGAGCTATCTGCGCAGCTTTCCCTTCGACAAGATCAAGGTCGATCGCTCGTTCATGGCCGATATCGCCACGCGCGCTGACAGCCAGGCCATCATCAAGGCCATTATCGGGCTCGGCCAGGCCTTGGGCATGACCACGACTGCCGAAGGCGTCGAGACCGAAGAGCAGATGGCGATCGTGCGCGAACACGGCGTCTCCGAAGTCCAGGGGTTCCTGTTCTCCCCGCCGCTGCAGCCGGCTGCGCTGGCCAATCTGCTCCATTCCGACGCCGCCAAGAAGCAGCTGCGCCAAAAGGCGTCTTGAGTCCGCTAGACGGCGCTCGGCTCGTCCCGGGCAAGATGCGAAACCAGAGCGGTCACCTCGAACAAGAGGCCTTCCGGCCTGAAATCCATCTTGGCATTGCCGCCGGTTTCGAGCGCCAGCGAAGTCTCGATAATGCGCGAGCCGAAACCGCGCCGCTTGGGCGCTTCCACCTTGGGTCCGCCCATTTCCGCCCAGAAGAACCGCATCAGCGGGCTATCGTCGTTCTGATCGATCTCCCAGTGGATGGTCACGGTGCCTTGGGGCACCGACAGTGCGCCATATTTTGCTGAATTGGTCGCAAGTTCATGCAGCGCCAGCGAAAAGGCCGATACGGCGCGGGCGCCCAGCATGATCCGCGGGCCCGCAACGCGGAAGGCGCCACCGTCGAAGGCCTTGATCGCCGTCTTGACCGTGCCTTCGAGGCTCGCCGCGGTGAAACCCTCCTGGGTCAGAAGGTCCTGCGCGCTCGACAGCGCCTGCATGCGACCAAAGGCAATGGTCTGGGCTTCTTCCAGCGTCGTCGCCGAACGGATGGACTGCGCAAACACCGATTGCGCAATGGCCAGCGAATTCTTGACGCGATGATTGAGCTCGCGAGACAGGAGCTTTCGATGCTCCTCGGCCTCTTTCTGCTCAGTGATATTCAGCGAGACGCCCACCATCGAAAGCGGCTGGTCGGCCGCATCGACGTTGATCTGGCCCTTGATCTGCACCCAGCGCAGCTCGCCGCTTTCGGTCGTGACGCGGTACTCGATGTCGAAATCCGACCGGCTTTCGATCGCCGCGGCAATGTCGAGCTCGAAGCGCTGGCGATCGTCGGGATGCATGATGCCCACCACATCTTCGAAGTTCATGGGCTTTTCGAGCGGATAGCCATAGTTGATCTTGCACTGCTGGGAGACGATCAGCCGGTTGGTGGCAAGATCCATCGTCCAGAGGCCAAGGCCTGCCGCGTTAAGCGCAAAACGGGTTCTTTGCTCGTGCTGCATGAGGTCGAGCATGCGCCGCTCGATCTCGCCCTCGATGTCGTCATGCGAAGATTTGATCTCCTTAAGCTTGTTGCGATCCGGAGAAACATCGAACTGGGACGCAAAGAAATAGGTGAGGTTGCCGTTTTCGTCGAAGACCGGCGAGATCAGCAGCCGGTTCCAGAAGGTCGTATCGTCCTTGCGGTAATTGAGGAGGTCGATCTCGATCGGTTCACGCCGCGCAATCGCACTGCGCACGCGCACGATATCGGCCTCGTTTGTCCCTGCGCCCTGCAGGAAGCGGCAATTGCGCCCCATGATCTCTTCGCGCGTGTAGCCGGTGAGCTTGAGGAAAGCGTCATTGACGAAGACGATTGGATTGTCGTGCTGATGCGATCGGTGATGATCATCGGCATGCGCGTGGTGCGCACCGCTGCCGCAAATGGATCATGCGACGCAGCAGCCCGGTGGATCTCGTCTTCGATCCGCTGCTCTTCGTTTTGATCCATTCGCCTCACATCCATATCGAAGACTATATCGGTCCGGTCTGCACGTGTTGGCTTATGGCACGGCCCGCTTGTGCAAGACCATACGTGTCCAATCGGTCGGCAGATTGACGCAAAGGGCAACCCTCCGGTTCCCTACTGCATCGCCGCCTTGCGCATAGCGACCTTGTGCAAAAGTCTCCTCTCCTATATGCAGCCCGCGACCCTGCCGGGCCCACTCCCATTTGTTCCGGCATATTCATACCGCATGGTTTGTCCTAGCCCGCCCATCCGCAACAGCGCCTGGGGTGGTTTTACGGATCATGCCAATCGAGGCTGTTCCATCTATGTCCCTGCGCAATATCGCCATCATTGCCCACGTTGACCACGGCAAGACCACGCTGATCGACGTGCTGCTCAAGCAATCCGGCTCTTTCCGCGAAAACGAACGCGTCGAAGAACGCGCCATGGACAGCAACGACATCGAACGCGAGCGCGGCATCACCATTCTCGCCAAGGTGACCTCGCTGCTCTGGAAAGACACGCGCATCAACATCGTCGACACGCCCGGCCACGCCGACTTCGGCGGTGAAGTCGAGCGCATCCTCTCGATGGTCGATGGCGTGGTGATCCTCGTCGACGCCGCCGAAGGCCCGATGCCGCAGACCAAGTTCGTGCTCGGCAAGGCGCTGGCCCAGGGCCTTCGTCCCATCGTTGCCATCAACAAGATCGACAAGGCCGACGAGCGCCACCTCGAAGTGCTTGAAGAAATCTTCGACCTCTTCATCGCCCTCGACGCCTCGCCCGAACAGCTCGATTTCCCGGTTCTTTACGGCTCCGCCAAGCAGGGCTGGATGGCGATGGAGCCCGAAGGCCCCAAGGAAAATCTCGGACCACTGCTCGACAAGGTCATCGAACACGTGCCTGAGCCGCAGGTGGAAGAGGGCGCGTTCCGCATGCTCGTCACCACCATCGAGCGCAACCCCTTCCTCGGCCGTATCCTCACCGGGCGCATCACCTCCGGCTCGGTCAAGGCGAACGATCCGATCCACACGCTTAACCGCGAAGGCAAGGAAGTCGAAAAGGGCCGCGTCTCCAAGGTCCTGGCCTTCCGCGGCCTCGAGCGCACCCCGGTCGATATCGGCGAAGCCGGCGACATCGTCGCCATTGCGGGTCTTGTGACCTCAACCGTGGCCGATACGCTGTGCGCCACCTCGGTCACCAAGCCCATCGAAGCGAAGCCGATCGATCCGCCGACCCTGTCGGTCACCTTCCGCATCAATGACGGCCCGCTGGCCGGCCGCGAAGGCGACAAGGTGCAGTCCCGCGTCATCCGCGAACGCCTGATGCGCGAAGCAGAAGGCAATGTCGCGATCCGCGTGACGCCGGGCGACGACAACGACAGCTACGACGTTGCCGGCCGCGGCGAACTTCAGCTCGCCGTTTTGATTGAAAACATGCGCCGCGAAGGCTTTGAGCTCACCATTGGTCGCCCCAAGGTGCTGTTCAAGGAAGAGAATGGCGAAACCCTCGAGCCGGTCGAAGAAGTCATCATCGACGTCGACGACGAATTTACCGGCGCTGTCGTCCAGAAGCTCACCGAGCGCAAGGGCGAGCTCACCGACATGCGTCCGTCCGGCGTTGGCCGCACCCGCATCCAGCTCCTGGTCCCGACCCGCTCGCTGATCGGCTATCAGCCCGAACTGCTCTCCGACACGCGCGGCACGGCGATCTTCAACCGCCTGTTCCACTCCTTCGTGCCGTTCAAGGGCGAGCTCCCGGGCCGCCGCACCGGCGTGCTGATCTCCAACGGCACCGGCCAGTCCGTGGCCTTTGCCCTTTGGAACCTCGAAGATCGCGGTCCGATCATGATCGACGCCGGCGTCGACATCTATGAAGGCATGATCATCGGCGAGCATTCCCGCGAGAACGACCTCGAGGTCAACGCGCTCAAGGGCAAGCAGCTCACCAATATCCGCACCACGTCCAAGGACGAAGCAGTGCGCCTGACCACGCCCAAGAAGCTGACGCTGGAACAGAGCCTCGGCTACATCGCCGAAGACGAGTATGTGGAAGTGACCCCCAAGTCGATCCGCCTGCGCAAGATCTGGCTCGACCCCAACGACCGCAAGCGCATGAGCCGCGCCGCCAAGTCGGCTTAAGCTGACTGCATCCACACGCACGGTGTCATCCCCGCGCAGGCGGGGATCCATCCTGAGATAACCCAACGTTCACCGAACGTGAGTAGACCCCAGGATGGGCCCCGGCCTTCGCCGGGGTGACATTCAGTGCTTGAGGAGCCACGCATGACCGACTGGATCATCCAGACCATTTCCGAACTCGGATATCTGGGCATTTTCCTGGTCATGCTGGCGGAGTCTATCTTTCCGCCGATCCCGTCCGAACTCATCATCCCCTTTGCCGGCTTTGCCGCCGCCAATGGCGATCTCAACCTTTTCGGCGTTATCGCCACCGCCACAATCGGCGCCGTGGTGGGCATGCTGCCCTGGTATTTTGCTGGCCGCTTTTTCGGGCTTGACCGCGTCCGCTATCTGGCCGACCGTTTTGGCCGCGTCATGGCCTTCAATGCCGACGAGATCGACACCGCCGTCCATTGGTTCAAGCGCTTCGGGCCCGTCATTGTCCTTTTCGGCCGCCTGATCCCGTTGATCCGCACGCTGATCTCGATCCCCGCCGGCCTCTCACGCATGAGCCTCCCGGTCTTTCTCCTCGCCTCGACGGCCGGCGCGCTGATCTGGAACACCTTCCTGACCTTGGCCGGCTATCTCCTCCACGAACACTACGAGGTCATCGAGGTCGTGCTCGATCCACTGAGCTACCTCGTCCTCGGCCTCGTCGTCGTGCTCTACCTCTTCAAGGTCATCACCTGGAAGCCGAGCAAGGCGCGCGCCTGACGTTCTTGCCTTTCTTACCTCGCCCCTTCGGGGAGAGGTCGGCCGCAGGCCGGGTGAGGGGCCTTCTCTTGTCGGCCCACTTGCCGCAAGGCGCGCCAGACCCTAGATAATCCGCATTCCTCATCCGGAGACGCCCATGCGCGCCGTGCTTGATATCATCCTGATCCTCCTCCAGCTCTACTGGTGGGTGCTGCTCATCATGATCATCATGAGCTGGCTGATCTCGTTCAACGTCATCAACACGCGCAATCAGTTCGTCGCCGCCGTCTGGCGCGTTCTCAACCA
Source organism: Devosia aurantiaca (assembly GCF_011058215.1). Lineage (GTDB taxonomy): Bacteria > Pseudomonadota > Alphaproteobacteria > Rhizobiales > Devosiaceae > Devosia > Devosia aurantiaca. The sequence continues at coordinate 447,729 of NZ_JAALFG010000001.1, read as the reverse complement.
GCTGACCGAACCGGTGCTGGGGCCGATCCGCCGCTTCATGCCCAATTTCTCGGGTCTCGATCTCTCCCCGCTGATCGCCTTCCTGATCATCTTCTTCTTGCAGTCGATCATCGGCTACTACGCCTATCCGGCCGTGGTGCGCGCCGGTATCTAGGCCTGCGACAAATCACCGCAATAAGCATTGCCTAACCACGAAATCCCAGCCATCCTCGACCCCGGAAGGGGCCCGATGGAGGGCGGGGCGGTTATGGGCGCTTAGACCCAGCCGGCCGGTTGCGGGTCCCTCGGAGGAAACTTTTCGGGGACTTGATCAATGGATCTGGCACTTTGGCTGATCGTCCTGTGCGGCGGCCTGTCTATCGTCTATGGCATTCTGACAACCCAAACCCTGCTCCGCGCCGACGCCGGTTCGGCCCGCATGCAGGAAATCTCGGCGGCCGTGCGTGAGGGCGCCTCGGCCTATCTCAAGCGGCAATATACCACCATCGCCATTGTCGGCGTCGTCATCCTGATTGCCGCCTTCTTCCTGCTCGGGCCCTATGCGGCCGTCGGCTTTTTGATCGGCGCAGTGCTGTCGGGAGCTGCCGGCTTTATCGGCATGAACGTTTCGGTGCGCGCCAATGTGCGCGTCGCCCAAGCCGCCGTCGGTTCGCTCGCCCGCGGCCTCGACCTTGCCTTTAAGTCCGGCGCCGTCACCGGCATGCTCGTGGCCGGCCTCGGTCTTCTCGGCGTCACGCTTTATTTCCTGATCCTCACCGGCATGGGCTTTGACCCGACCAGCCGCACCGTCATCGACGCGCTGGTGGCTTTAAGCTTTGGCGCTTCGCTGATCTCGATCTTCGCCCGCCTCGGCGGCGGTATCTTCACCAAGGGCGCCGATGTTGGCGGCGACATGGTGGGCAAGGTCGAAGCCGGAATTCCGGAAGACGATCCGCGCAATCCCGCGACCATCGCCGATAACGTCGGCGACAATGTCGGCGACTGTGCCGGCATGGCCGCCGACCTCTTCGAGACCTATGTCGTCACCATCGTCGCCACCATGGTGCTTGCGGCTATCATCCTGCCGGACGCCTATAAGCTGATCGGCATGGTCTTGCCGCTGGCAATCGGCGGCGCCTGCGTCGTCACCTCGATCATCGGCACCTATTTCGTCAAGCTCGGCGCCGACAACAACATCATGGGCGCGCTCTATAAGGGAGTTATCGCCTCGGGCGTTCTGTCGCTCGTCGTGCTGCTGCCGGTGCTGTGGCTGCTGTTCGGCGACATGAATGTCGCCATCGAGACCGCGTCGAAAACCTTTACGCCCTGGTCGCTGTTCTGGTGCGGGGTCACCGGCCTCGTGATTACCGGCCTCATCATCGTCATCACCGAATATTACACCGGCACCAATCGGCGCCCGGTCAATTCCATCGCCGAAGCCTCGGTCACCGGCCATGGCACCAATGTCATCCAGGGCCTCGCCGTCTCGCTCGAATCCACCGCGCTCCCGGCGCTGGTGATCATCGGCGGCATCATCGTCACCTATTCGCTGGGTGGCCTTTTCGGCATTGCCATCGCCGTGTCGACCATGCTCGCCCTCGCCGGCATCATCGTGGCGCTCGACGCCTTCGGGCCGGTCACCGACAATGCCGGCGGCATTGCCGAAATGGCCGGCCTCCCCAAGGAAGTGCGCCACAACACCGATGCGCTGGACGCCGTCGGCAACACCACCAAGGCCGTGACAAAGGGTTATGCCATCGGCTCGGCGGGCCTCGGCGCCCTCGTGCTCTTTGCTGCCTATACCGAGGACCTCAAGCACTATTTCACCGACCTCACGGTCAACTTCGACCTCGCCAACCCCTATGTCGTGGTCGGGCTCCTCTTCGGTGGCCTCTTGCCATTCTTGTTCGGTGGCATGTCGATGACCGCGGTGGGCCGCGCCGCCCAGTCGGTGGTGGTGGAAGTGCGCCGCCAGTTCAAGGCCGATCCGGGCATCATGGCGGGCACCTCAAAGCCCGACTATGCCCGCGCCGTCGACATGCTGACCAAGGCCGCGATAAGGGAAATGATCGTCCCCTCGCTTCTGCCGGTCCTCTCGCCCATCGTCGTCTACTTCGCCATCCTCTGGATCGCCGGCCAGGCCAATGCCTTTTCGGCCCTGGGCGCCATGCTCATGGGGGTCATCGTCACCGGCCTTTTCGTCGCCATCTCGATGACGGCCGGCGGCGGCGCCTGGGACAATGCCAAAAAGAGCTTTGAAGACGGGTTCACCGACTCGCACGGCGTCGTCCATCACAAGGGCGGCGACGCCCATAAGGCCTCGGTCACCGGCGACACCGTCGGCGACCCCTACAAGGACACCGCCGGCCCCGCCGTCAACCCGATGATCAAGATCACCAATATCGTGGCCCTGCTGTTGCTGGCCGTGCTGGCGAACTGGGGGTTTAGGCAGACGTTGTCTGCACTGGAATGAAGAAGGCCCGGGAGCGATCCCGGGCCTTTTTTAAAATTGTCGAAACGGGTCGGTCCCAAGCGTCGATAGGGCATCAACAAGGGAGCTTTCGATGACCACGATCACAGTCCAAGGCATTTATGCCGGCATTTCCGTCGCCGATTTCGAGCGCGGTCTCGCCTTTACACGCGCCTCATGGGTCGTGCGCCAGATGATCGTCCCATGCCCAATATGGCGCAGTGGCGCAATATGGGTGCGGCCGGCCTTCAGCTCTGGCACGATGCCGAGCGCGCAGGCAAAAGCAACACCACTATCGTGGTGCCCGACCTTGCAGCAGAACGGATGCGCCTTGCCGAAGCCGGCCTCGATCTCGGCGCTATAGCCACCGGCGAATTCGGCGCCGTCGCACAGATTTCCGACGATGAAGGCAATCGCCTTACCCTCGCCGAGCCACCCAAGGGCTTTGTCGGCTAGGTTCGATAAAGTGCGGCAGCAGGTGTCGGGGATACGGGGTTACACCCGGCGCCGCCGCGCGAACCACACCAGCGCCGCGCCAATCACCGCCACGACGATGCCGATATAGAGCCACTGGCTCTGGCCAGACATGACGCTGCCGCCGACGATGTTGGCGCCCTGCAAGATCCAAAGCGCGCCCAGCAGGATCAGCAAGATGCCCGCAATTGTTCCGGCCAGTTTCATGAACGTTCTCCTGTCGGGATGATCCTGCGCCCGGAGACGGGCTTTGGCTACCCCTGAGCTTCCAGCACCCCGATCACCTTCTTCATCGTCGCGATGAATTGCGTCCGTTCCTCGGGCGTCAGCTGTTCCAGCACCAGGGCGTTGATGGTGCGGGCGGCGTCTTCAACTTGCGGGAGTTTTTGCGCGCCAACGGGGTTAGCGCTACCAGCATCGAGCGGCCGTCATCGGGGTTGGGGCGGCGGGTGATGAGGCCGTCGCGCTCCATCCGATTGAGCGTGCCTGTCATGGTTTCCTGCCGCACCGAAGCGCTTTCGGCGATCTCCTTTTGCGGCCGTTCTCCCGCTTCGAGCGCCAGCAGCACCGGCATATGCGCGGGCGAAAGGCCGGCATGGCTGAGGTGGCGTTCAAGCTCACGCACGAGGAGGCGCGCCGCCCAATTGGTCAGGTAGCCGATCGAGGTATCACGATTGAGAGCCATTTACATAGGACGCTAACTAGTTATATAGTTGCCTATCTATATCGCTTGACCGCCGATCGTCCAAGGGAGTTGCCAAAGATGTCGCTAAAATCCACCGCGCATAGATATGGAAACATGGCCGTCGCCATCCACTGGCTGTCCGCCCTCGCCGTGATCCTGATGCTGGTGTCGGGCCTCGCCATGGGCAACAACGACGATCTCGTGCCCCGCGTGCTGCCGTTCCATCTGATCCTCGGCATCGTGGTTGGCGTGTTGACGCTGTTCCGCGTGCTTTGGTGGTTGGTGTTCGACAAGCATCCCGAGCCCGCCGATCCGGCTAATTCCCTGCAGAACCGGCTGGCGCAGGTGGTGCATCTTGGGCTTTACGTCGCCATCCTCGTCATGGTCGCTTCCGGCATTGCCACGGTCGCCCTTACCGGCGCGGCGCCCGCGATCTTCGGCGGCGGTGCCTTGCCAGACTTCGAAGACGTTGCGCCCTTCATAACCCACAGCCTCCTCAGCCGCCTGCTGATCGTCCTCGCCATCGGCCATATCGGCGCCGCGCTGTTCCACCAGTTCGTGCGGCGGGATGGTTTGATCCGGCGGATGATGCCTTCACGGTAGTCGCGTAGCGTAAATCGCTCCAATGGAGCGATTTAAAACCGAGATGCCATGAGAGCTAAGCTCGAATGGCGCATGAGGGGCCTACCCCCACCCAACCTCCCCGTAAGGCGGGGGAGGAGCTCGATCGAATTAAGCCCACCGGCGCAACTCCTCCCCCGACTTGCGGGGGAGGCGGGGTGGGGGGCCGTTACTCCCGTACCCCCGGCAGATCCTGCCCGTTCTGGTGCAAGACCACCGACACCGTCCCGTCCTCGCCCGTTACAAAGCTCAGCTGTGCCTCGACGACCTTGTAGAAAAATTCGGTCTCGCTCATTGGAAAAATCTCGAACCGCTGCTGGCCGGTGAGCTGGGCAAAGAGCCGGTCCTGTTCCGTCGTGACGCTCAGCACCACGCCGGGCGCCAGCACATAGTCGCCAACATAGTTGGGCAATACGGTGGGATCGATCTCGACCGCGGCGCGCGGCACCGGCTGCACGCGCAGCGGCAGTGATGGATCGAGCAGGTGCATGCCGATATCGTTGATGCCGGCTTCGGTCGACATGTTGGAGAGCACGACGACGCCATTGCCGCTGGTGCGCTCGAAGCCGGCAAAGCTCGAAAAGCCGCCAGTGCGGCCATTGTGCCAGACGATCTCGCCCGAACCGGTCGGGGTGATGAACCAGCCGAGCCCGATGGAGCCGGTGTCGAGCGGCCGCACGCGTTCCAGCATCTTTTCAAAGGCCGGCCTTAACTCGGTTTCCGTCGCGCCGTTGGCGGCGGCAATGAACTTGGCAAGGTCGGAAGCGGTGGTGATCAGCGCGCCGGCGGGGGCCACGGCGTCGAAATCCCAATAAGGCGCCGGCGTGCCGGAAGCATCGTGCCCGATGGCCATGCCCTCGGGCTTTTCGGCGCCCAGCGACAGGGTCGAGCTTTCCATGCCGAGCGGAAAGAGAATGCGCTGCTCGACCGTCTTGGCGACAGGCTCGTCGGTCACGCCCTCGATCACCTCGCCCAAAAGCGCGACGCCCGCATTGGAATATTCGAACCGCTCGCCGATCGGGCCGACGAGCTGTTGCCGGCTCAACCAGTCGAGAAGCTGGGCGTCGGTATAGCCGGAATAGGGGTTTGCGAGCCCGGCCGCGGTGATCTCCTCGGGCAGGCCGGACAGGCCCGACATATGGGTGGCAAGATCAAACGGGGTGATCGGCTTGCCATCGAGTTCGGGCACCACCGTGCCCTCGGGGAGGTAGTCGGCAATTGGCGCATCGAGGTCGATCTCCCCCTCCAGCGCCAGCTGCGCCAGAAGAAGGCTGGTAAAGACCTTGGTGATCGAGCCGGCTTCGAAGGGGGTGAACTCGTTGACCGGCGCGGGATCGTCGCGGCCGATCGTGCCATGCGACACGAAGCGGATTTCCCCGCCTTCGATCACGGCCACGGCGATGCCGACATTGGCTTCGTCGCGGTCGATACGGTCGGCGAGGATCTGGCTGATCTCGCCATTGGCGGGCATGGCCGCTTCCTGGCTCACGGTCGGGGTCGCCGCAAGGGCAAGAAGCGTCGCGGCGGCAAAGAAGCGTTTGGTCAAAATCGTGGTCTCCCAGGCGTCATGTCAATGGACAACGCCTGGAAGCCCGATTGGCTCGATTACTTCTGGCCCTGGGCCATCTTAATCGAATCCTCGATCACCTTGCGCGCATCGGCGAGGTTGCCGATCCGGTCGATCTTGGCCCACTTGCCGGGCTCGAGATCCTTGTAGTGGGTGAAAAAGTGCTTGATGCGCTCGAGCTGGATTTCAGGGAAATCCTCGATGTCCTTGATCCCGTCATACATGCGGGTGAGCTTGGATACCGGCACGGCGATGATCTTTTCGTCCTGGCCGCCATCGTCTTCCATGAAAAGGACGCCGACCGGACGCGAGCGCACGACCGAGCCCGGCACCAGCGGACGCGAATTCATGACGATGACGTCGAGCGGATCGCCATCGCCGCATAGCGTATGGGGCACAAAGCCGTAGTTTCCGGGATAGCGCATCGGCGTATAAAGGAAGCGGTCGACGAAGAGCGCGCCCGAGTCCTTGTCGATTTCGTACTTGATCGGCTCGCCGCCCAAGGGCACTTCGATGATGACGTTGAGGTCGTCGGGCGGGTTCTTGCCGGTCGGGATCGCGTCGATGTTCATTTGGTTTTCATCTGCCGTTCAGGGAGGTGAGGTTTATCTGGCGTTCTGCCCATCTCGCGGAGCAAAGGCAAGCCGCAAATCCGCCGCAGCGATGGTGAGTATCGCAAGCGCAACATCGAGGACCCCCTATGCCGCATAAAACCGCTGCAAGTTTGAGCCTGGTGCTCGCCATGTGTCTCACGACGCTGCCGGCTGCGGCGCAATCGGGTTTTACCAGCGCTTATACCGACATCAATCTCGACCAGTGCATGGTGCTCGAAGCCGACGATTTTGGCGCGTCCTGGTCGTGCCCGGGCTACAAGGGTTATCCGCTGATGGTGCAGGAGGGCGACCTCAGGTTTTCCCTCCAATATGGCTTCAACGTCGACACGAACGATGCGGGAAGCCAGACGCTTCCGCCGTTCAACCACCTTGGCTCCAAGCTCGAATGGCGCCTCTCCAATGCTTCCGGCCGCTGGCTGCCGATCGCTACGATCGTGCGTTACCACACTGCCGACAGCGATACCGGCGTCGATAGCGGCGAAGTCCTGGTGGTGACCCAGCTCAAGGAAGGCGACACCTGCCACATCGCCTATGTGGACGCCAAGGCCAACAAGGATGCCAACGAACTGGCGCGGCAAGCCGCTGACAAGGCCGGCGATTTTTCATGCATGGCGGACGAGGTCGAGACTATCGGCAGGTTCGAGGCTTACTGATCCTCGACGGTTTCCTCGGCCGCGCCCCGCACCTGGTTGCGCAGGATCGTGCGGTCGCGGCTCGAAACCCCGATCAGCTCGGCAATGCGCCAGACCATGTTGTCCTCGAGCTCGTGGTTCTTGTTGTCGGCAAAAACCACGGTCCACATCATGCGGATGACCTCGATGCGGTCTTCCATCTCGAGCCGGGTCAGGCCGCTGGTGAATTTATAAAAATCCACTGCCTCGGCATCCTGGCGCGCCGCTTCGCGGATCAGCTTGTCGACGCTGGTTTCATCGAGCGCATAATGATCCATCAGCGCGGTGCGGATCGCCCGCCGCTCGCCTTCGCCTATGCTGCCGTCGACGGCAGCCAGATGCACCAGGAGCGCGGCCACGGAAAGCTTGGGATCATCCACATCCACCGGCGCCTCGGTGCGGCCAAACAGGCGGGTCAGGGCCTCGAACATGGGTTTTGATCCATTGGTTGGAAAAGAAAATCGCACGGTGGAAAACCTAAGCATAAGTCGTGCCGACTCAATGAGTTCCGCCTAAGCGCCATCCCTCGCGCATAGCCCCGATGCATCCCGCCCACAGCATCAGCGCACAAAAGGGACTCGACTCTTGCCGGATTCAGAGTCACCATGTTCCTGTTTTGTTCACTTAGCGGTCTATCATGTCGCCCCAAAGCCAACAACAGCGCCTTGCCGCGCTGCGGCATACCATTGCTGATATTGAACGAAAACCGGCCTTGCTGGAGCCGCGGCAACGGCTTGAGCGATCGGCAGCGTCCAATTTCCCGGTCCTGCCCGGTGGCCTCGTGCAGGAAGTTTTTGCCGATGCAATTCGGGATGGCGGCGCAAGCCTGGGCTTTGCCCTGGCGCAAGCCAAGACCCTGATGAATGCCCGCCGGCCCAGCATTTTTTATGTGCAACTGGCCCAGGAAGGCCAGGCATTCGGCCTTCCCTATGGTCCAGGTCTCGATTGGTTCGGGGTTGATCCGGCTCGGCTGGTTATCGTCCGCACTGCAGACATGACCGAGTTTTTGTGGGCTGCCGAGGAGATGATTGCCTGCCGCTCGGTTGCGGCTGTGGTTGCCGAGGTCAAGGGTGAGCCTAAAATGCTCAACTTTACCGCCAGCCGACGCCTCAGCCTTCGGGCCAGTACCAGCAAGGCATCGCTGTTTCTGCTGCGCTACGGGCAACAGCGTGAAAGCAGCGCCGGTCATCTGCGCTGGCGGTTGACGCCCCATCGCAGCGGTCGAAATGCATATGACGGGAAAGGCTTGGGGGCATCGCGCTGGCAATTGCGGCTCGAGAAAGGACGCATAGCCGGCAATCAGGTGGATTGGTCGCTGGAATGGACGAAAAATGGCTTGGCAGTCTTCTCCTCCGCTCAAAATGCGTCTTTCCGGCGCCCCGCGACGCCGTTTTCTCGTTCTGCACCTGCCCTTTTGGGCGACCGATTATCTCAAGCGGGTTGAGCCGAACTTACGCGAAAGGCCCTTGGTGCTGTTTGAGCACATCAAGGGCGGATTGCGCCTTGCCGCCATCGATCAATCGCTTATCCGCGAAGGTCTGCGCATCGGTCAAAACCTGGCCGATGCTCGTGCCATAATCCCCGATATGGAGGTGCGCGAGATCGATCGCAGCCTTCTCGAAACAGCTTTGCCGGTTTTGCCGATTGGCACTCCAATGCCAGTCCGCTGGTGTCGGTCATGACCGACCAGCAAGCCTTTGGCGATCTGGTGCTCGACATTACCGGTGTCGATCATCTGTTCGGGGGCGAAACTGCAATGCTCCGCTTTTTGCTGACCCGGTTGCGGCAGCTGGGCTATCAAGTCAGCGGCGCAGTTGCGTCTACCATTGGCGCAGCCTGGGCCATCAGCCATTTTGCTCGCAGCCAGGTGGTGGAAGACGATGCGCTCGTGGCAAGTCTGGATGCCCTTCCGGTTGCAGCCTTGCGTCTTGCGGACACTCAGATATCGAGCTTTACCCAGATGGGCCTCACCTTGGTGGGTCATCTGCGGCAGCGCCCGCGCAAGCAACTTCAGGTGCGCTTCGGCGCCCATTTGCTGGTAAGGCTCGACCAGGCTTTGGGTGATATCGAAGAGCGCATGAGCCCGCGCCTGCCGGAGGTCGAACACCATGTCGACCGTCGCCTTGCCGAGCCGATCAGCCTTTTGGACGACGTCTTGCTGGTGACGCGAGACCTTGCCGTCGAGCTTTCTACTCATCTTGAAACTGAAGGGCTCGGCGCTCAGGGCTTTCATCTTTTTCTTTATCGGGTCGACCACAAGGTAATGACGCTGTCGCTCAATGCGGCGCGCGTGACCCGTGACCCTCAACATATCGCCGAACTCTTTCGCCATCGGGCGCAACGGCTTGAAGCCGAGTACGACCCCGGTTTTGGTATCGACATGGTCCGCCTTGCCGCCGGCAGCCTCGAACGGCTGGACGGCGTTCAGGTGGGCGCCTTTTCAGACCAGAGCGGGCTTGAAGATATCGACCGGCTCAACGACCGGCTGGCCAGCCGTCTCGGCACCATGGCGGTGCTGAAAACCGAACTGGTGGCCAGCCGCCTGCCGGAACGGGCCGTGCGTCTGGTTCCGGCACTGGCAAAGATCGATACGCCGCTCGATACCCCTTCTTTTCGACGACCCTTGCGCCTGCTGCCGATGCCCGAACGCGTGGTCATCACTGCTGAAGTGCCCGATGGCCTGCCGGCCGCCATGGTCTGGCGCAGGGAAAACTATCGCCTAGTCAAAGGCGAAGGCCCCGAACGGCTGGGTGGAGAATGGTGGCGCAGCGGCAACCGGCTGAAACTTATCGAACTGCCAGCCTCCACAATGCCGGAGCCAGGCGAGACACCCTCTTCTTCATCACCCTATGTTCCCGACCTGCCGCTTTACCTGCCCGATGATGCAACGCGCGATTACTACGTTGTCGAGGATCAGGACGGACGGCGTTTTTGGGTATTCCGGCAAGGCTTTTATAGCGCTGCTTCTCCCCGTCCTGGTATCTGCACGGGTTCTTTGCATGAGCCTAAGCGCACAATTTCCCGAGCCGATAAAGCTTGCCTCGCCGCATTACGCCGAGCTCGTCACCACCAGCAACTTTTCCTTCCTGCGCGGTGGTTCGCATCCCGAGGAATTGGTGGCGCATGCCATGGCTGCGGGCATGACCGCGCTCGGGCTTTGCGATCGCAACAGTTTTGCGGGCGTGGTCCGCGGCTATGGCACGGCACGTGACAACAAGGAGATGAGCCCGGATTTTCGTTATCTCGTCGGCGTGCGGCTGGTATTCGCCGATGGCACGCCGGATATCATTGCATATCCTGAGGACCGCATTGCTTATGGCCGGCTCTGCAAGCTTCTGACCATCGGCAACAAGCGCGGCGAGAAGGGCAATCCGGAATTGCACCTTAAGGATCTCTTCGGGCTCGGTGACCTTGCCGTCTCCGATATTCATGGTCCGCCCGAAGATTTTTCCCAAGGCCAGCTCTTTATCCTCATGCCCGATGAGGCCAATTGGGGCCTTACCGAGAAAACCTTGGATCACCTGTGCCGGCAAGCGCCTGACCGGGTATGGATTGCCGGCGTTCCCCGTTTCGATGGTCATGACCGGTCGCGTCTTGCTCGTGTCGATGCGCTTGCTCACCGGCATGGCGCTCGCATGATTGCCAGCAACGATGCATATTATCATCAGCCCGATCGCAGCATCGTCCTGGATGTGGTTACCTGCATTCGCGAGCATGTGACGCTGGAAGAGGCTGGTTTTCGCCTTTCTGCCAATGCCGAACGGCATTTGAAGCTGCCCGAGGAAATGGCGCGGCTTTTTGCTGACTACCCCGACGCCATTGCGCAAACCCAGGTTTTTGCCGGGCGCATCCGCTTTTGCCTCAGCCAGCTCAAGTACAATTACCCCGAGGAAACGGTTGGCAACGGCGAAACTGCGCAGCAGACGCTGGAGCGGCTGACTTGGGAAGGCGCGGCCAAACGCTACCCCAAAGGGGTCAGCGATGCGGTCAAGCGCAGCCTTTGGACCGAGCTCTGCCTCATCGGCTTTAAAGGCTATGCCGCCTACTTCCTCACCGTGCACGACATCGTCAATTTTGCTCGATACGAGCGCAAGATCCTGTGCCAGGGCCGCGGCTCTGCCGCCAATTCGGCGGTGTGTTTTTGCCTCGGGATCACCGAGGTCGATCCGACCCAGCGCACGCTGGTTTTCGGCCGCTTCATCTCCACCGAACGCGACGAGCCGCCCGATATCGACGTCGATTTTGAGCACGAGCGGCGCGAGGAGGTGATGCAATATGTCTATCAAAAATACGGTGGCCGCCGCACCGGGCTGACCGCCAATGTCACGACCTATCGCTCCAAAAGCGCCATCCGCGAAACCGCAAAAGTGTTCGGGGTTTCCGACGACACCATCGCTTCGTTCAACCAGTTGCACTGGGGCTGGGGCAGCAAGCTGGACCTGCGCGATCTTGCCACTCTGGGTCTTAATCCCGATGATCCGGTGCTGGCGCAGATGTTCGAGGTGGTTAAAGTGCTACGCGGCTTTCCGCGCCACCTCAGCCAGCATGTCGGCGGCTTCGTTATCACCCGTGACTCGCTTGAAAGCCTTGTGCCGATTGGACAATCGGCCATGGACAGCCGTGCCATCATCGAATGGAACAAGGATGACATTGACGTCCTCGGCATTCTCAAGGTCGATATCCTGGCGCTGGGCATGCTGTCCTGCCTGCGCCGCGCCTTCGAACTTTTGCACGTCCATTACGACAAGCAGTATCAGCTTACCGACCTTTTATCCGAAGAAACCGGCCAGGGCCCGATGGACAAGGCGCGCGTCTATGCCATGACCCATCGGGCAGACACCATTGGCGTTTTCCAGATCGAAAGCCGGGCGCAGATGACCATGCTGCCGCGCCTAAAGCCCTCGCGATTCTACGATCTCGTCATCGAGGTCGCCATCGTCCGGCCGGGGCCGATCCAGGGGGCATGGTGCACCCTTACTTGAAGCGGCGCGACGGCAGCGAACACTGGGCGCCAAAGCCAGGCGACCCCCTGGATGAAGTGCTGAGCGAAACCCTGGGGATCCCGCTGTTTCAGGAACAGGCCATGCAGATGGCCATCAAGGGCGCGGGCTTTACGCAAGGGGAGGCCGATCAATTGCGCCGCGCCATGGCAGCCTGGCGCCGAACCGGCAAGATGGCAGTTTTCGAGGAACGGTTTATCCTGGGCATGGTGGGCAATGGCTATGAGCAGGATTTTGCCGAGCGCTGCTTTGCCCAGATCAAGGGCTTTGCCGAATATGGCTTTCCGGAAAGCCACGCCGCCAGCTTTGCGCTTCTGGTTTATGCCTCATGCTGGTTCAAGTGCCATTACCCGGATGTCTTCGCCTGCGCCTTGCTCAATTCCCAGCCGATGGGCTTTTATGGCCCGAGCCAGATCGTGCGCGACGTGCGCGAACACGGCATCGAAGTTCTGGCAGCCGATATCAATCATTCAGACCTTGAATGCGTTCTCGAGCCCGGTGCCGGCCAGGTAAGAGAGCGGATCTGGCCGCGTCACCGCGACATGGCCGACGATATTCTTTCGCAAAAAGCCATTCGCCTGGGGCTCAATTTCGTCGAGGGCCTGGCGGAAAACGACATCAACCAGCTTGTCGCTCGCCGTCCCCGAGAAGGCTATCGGTCCGTGCGTGAAGTGTGGGCACGCAGCGCTATCCCTATCGCCAGTCTTGAAAAGCTGGCGCGCGCCGATGCTTTTGCCTCGCTTGGCCTCAATCGGCGCGAGGCCCTGTGGGCAGTAAAAGGGCTTATCGGCACGCATGGCGCCGAAACCCTGCCACTCTTTGCAGCTGCAGGTCCGTCGCGAGACCTCGTCGCCGAAGAGCCCGCCGGTTTGCCCTTGATGGGACCGGGGAAGAGGTCATCCACGATTATTCGACCCTCACGCTATCGCTCAAGGGACACCCGGTGCAGTTCCTTCGTCCCATGCTGATGGAGCGCGGCACGACCCGCTCGGAAAACCTGCCCAGCGTGTCTGTCGATGTGCGGATCGAGGTGGCCGGGCTCGTCCTTGTGCGCCAGCGTCCAGGCACGGCAAGCGGGGTCATTTTCGTAACGCTCGAAGATGAAACCGGCGTCGCCAATATCGTGGTCTGGCCCAAGCTTTTTGCCGATGACCGGTTGCGAAAGATTTTGCTTTCGAGCCGAATGCTGGCGGTGCGCGGCAAGGTGCAGTCCGGCCACGGCGTCATTCATGTGATTGCCGAGGAACTGGAGGATCTCACCCCGCAATTGCTCGATCTGTCCCATGGCAAGGACATTGGCGACCACATTCTGGCGCGTGCCGACGAAGGCAAATCTGGCCCGGATCGGCCGGAAAGCCGCAATCGCGATGCGCTCCGCGAAATTGAGCAGGCCCGCCGCCGGGCCTATGCGGCGCTGCCGGGGGACGGAATTTCCACTAGTCGGCGCAGTCCGGATAAGTGTTAACCCGCGATTCAGCCTCCGGCACAAAAGCGGGCAAGGTCAAGGCTTGACGCAAGGGGTTGTTAAATCCTTTTGCCCTCAATGGCGTAGGTAACAGGGATCCTTCCGTGCTGACCTCGGCCCGCAAGACAATGCCGCATCTCGACTATGTGTCGATCATCCGCTCGGTCTATGCCGACGGCAACACGATGCTGGCCGGTTCCCTTGCGAGCGCCTTCGCCGCCCTCCTCACCGCCTATCAGGCAAAGTCGCTGCCGCTTGTCGTCGTATCGATGCTGTTCGTGCTGGTCGGGCTGGTGCGGTTTTTCAACATGCGTGCCTTCTGGAACGCCAAGATCGGCAATGAAGACGCCGAGGCCGCCGAACGCTGGGAAAACCGCGCCGTCATCATCGGCGCACTCCTTGCCCTGCTGCATGGCAGCTGGTGTTTTGTCGCGATGCTGATCGTTCGCGAGCCCTTTTCGGAACTGGCGAGCTTCTCGCTCACCATGGCGGTGATGGTGGGCATCTGCGCGCGCAATTTCGGCCTTGACCGGCTTGTCACCATCCAGATGGTGATGGTGATCATTCCCCTCTCGCTCAGTCTGCTGCTCCGGTTCGACGGCTACCATCCGCTCCTGGCGCTTCTGCTCTTCGTGATGCTGTCGGGCTTTCGCAAGCTGGCCGCCGGCATTCGCGAAATCCTGCTCAGCGCCGTCCATGGCAGGGTGGAGGCCTCCCGCCTTGCGGCCGAGCTCGATATCGCCATCACGACGCTCGAACATGGTCTCCTGATGCTCGATGACGACGGCAAGGTCACGCTGTCCAATGCCAAAGCCAAGATCATGCTGTCGGCCCTCGGCATTTCCGTGGCCAATGGGCAGGACTTCAAGACCATTCTCGAGCGCATCGCCGGAAGCGGCATCGCGCCGGCCAAGACGCTTGACCGGTTGTCGGACATTGCGACGCACCGCCAGTCCGGCAAGGTGATGATTCCCTTGCGGGATAATCGCTATTTCGAAGTCACGATCAGTTCGCGCCAGCTGCGCAGCGTGCTCCTTTTCGAAGACATTACCGAGCGCATGACGGCCGAAGAGCGCATCAATTTCATGGCCCGCCATGACGCGCTGACCAAGCTGCCCAACCGCTCCTATTTCAACGCCCTGGCCCAGGACGAGCTCATCCGGCGCGGCGCCAAGAGCCTTTCCAGCGCGCTTTTGGTGATCGATATCGATGAGTTCAAGCACGTCAATGACAGCTTCGGTCACGTGATCGGCGACGAATTGCTGCGCCAAGTCGCCGACCGGCTGCGCTATTCGCTGCCCGAGGGCGCCATTCTCGCGCGCCAGGGCGGCGACGAATTCGTGGCGCTGGCTCCCGTTGGCGGCAGCGAAAGCGAATTGCGCGAGGACATCGACCACGCGCTTGCCGCCTTCGAGACGCCCTTCAACCTCAAGGGCATCAACCTGCCGGTGCGCGTCAGCATCGGCCTCGTGGTCACGCCGCGCAGCGAGGACGAGCTCGACGAGCTGATGACCAAGGCCGATCTGGCGCTTTATGGCGCCAAGGCTGACGGCAAGGCGCGGGCGCAGATTTTCCACGAACAGATGGACATCGACTACCATTATCGCCAGCGGCTCAAGGCCGATCTGCGCCAGGCCGTCGCCGATGGTGCGCTGAGCCTTGCCTTGCCTTCCAGCCGCTGCTCGATATCGAAACCCGCAAGATCGTGTCCTGCGAAGCCTTGGCGCGCTGGACCCATCCCGAACTCGGACCGATTTCCCCGGCAACCTTTATTCCCCTGGCCGAGGAGATGGGGCTGATCTCCGACATCACCGCCTTTGTGGTGGAAAGCGCCACAAGCGAATGCGCCAATTGGGCCGGGTCAGTGGGCGTTGCCGTCAATGTGTCGGCTCGCGACTTCCGCGGCCTCGATCTTTTGTCCGTCGTTGGCAGATCGCTCAATCGGGCCGGCCTGCCGGCCAATCGGCTAGAAATCGAAGTCACCGAAACGGCGGTGATCGAAGAACGCGATCTTGCCAATAGCGTGCTGCAGGGCCTTGCCGAACAGGGCATCGTCATCGCGCTCGACGATTTCGGCACCGGCTATTCGTCCTTGAGCTACCTTCACGCGCTGCCGTTCAACAAGCTCAAGATCGATCGCTCCTTTGTTGCCGATATCGGTAAGGACCCGCGGGCGCTGCTCTTGCTCACCAATGTCGCCCGGCTTGGCCGTGATCTTGATCTCACCGTCGTCGCCGAAGGCGTCGAAACCGAAGAGCAGCTGGTCTTGATGCAGCAGACCACGAGCGTCCAGCAGGTTCAGGGCTATCTCTTCAGCCGCCCCCTGCCGGCTCGCGATATTGCCGAGCTCATCGGACGAATGAACGGGCCAAACAGTTTCAGGCCCGCCGACCAAAAACGGCTACGTGGTTAACCGGCGTTAAGCTTTTACACTTACAAAGCTTTTTGCCTCAGGTTAGCGTAGCGCGACCCTGTCCTGCAAATTTCACGGTATTAAGATCCTTAATAAAGGGTTAAAAACTGTGAGGACCCAGCAGGATAGTGCTTATGCAGCCGGAAGCGGCCCCCGCCACGAATTCTCGTTTCGCCACCACGTTGATCGAGCTTTTGGATTCGGTCCGTTATCGCAGAGTAAGTGCCGACCAGCAGTTCGATCCGGTCTACCGGCTGCGCTACGATGCTTATCGACGCGAGAATTTCATCCCCATCAATTCGCAGCAGGTGACGCGCGACAGCTATGACGATGCCGCCAACTGCTATTGTTTCGGTGTCTATATCGACGACACGTTGGTCAGCTCCATCCGCTTCCATCATGTCACCGGGCAGGATCGCACCTCGCCCAGCCGCACCATCTGGCCCGAAGTGCTGGAGCCGATCCTTGATCGTGGCGACAACTACATCGATCCAAGCCGCTTCACGGCCGACCATGATGCCTCGCTTGCCATTCCGGCGCTGCCCTATCTGACCCTGCGCATCGTCGCCATGGCCAGCATTTTCTTCTCCGTGCGTTACACGATCTCCTCGGTGCGCGCCGAGCATTCCGCCTTTTACCGCCGCGTCTTCGGCTCGCATCGCCTGGCCGACGAGCGCTATTGGGGCGAATTGCAGTTTCCGGTCTGCCTTTATGCGGCGGACGTGCCCACCATCCGTAACCGTGTCTTCGAGCGCTTTCCGTTCTTCATGTCGACCGCCGAAGAGCGCGAAGCCCTGTTCGGCGCCGATCCGGACCTGCGTGCCGTGGCCCCATCCGCCCGGCAGGCGCATCGCCTCGAACTCCTGGAGCGCGTAGGCTAGAGCCGTTCGGCCAGCCCCCGCAAAATACAGATTGGTTCGGAAGCGCCAATCTGCTCCTGTCCGGAGAGTTGGCGCTCGATCACCGAGCGCCGTCCCCGGATCAACACCCATGCTTTATCTCGTCCTTCTCGGACTTCTGCTCGCCCTGGTTCAAAGCTTTATCCCGGCCGCCTTCAAGGCCCGTGCCAATGACCCGGCCAAGATCAGCGGGCCGCAGGACGACCTGGTGTGGACGCCCCAGGGCGACCGTGCACAGCGCGCGCTGCGCAACCTTCACGAAACGCTGCCGATCTTTTTGACTCTGGGTGTCCTCGCGATCGTCTTCCGCCTCGACGGCGGCACCGTCTTTTGGGGTGCGCTGATCTACCTGATTGCCCGCGTCATCTACATCCCGCTCTTCATCAGCGGCGTCTCGAACTTCCGCTCGATCGCCTACCTCGTCTCGCTCCTCGGCCTCGCCATGATGGCCTACGCCGTGCTCACGGCCACGCCGCTGCCCTGAGGACCGATACCGAGCATGTAAGGGAAGTGGTGCCGCTTAGGTGACTCGAACACCTGACCCCATCATTACGAATGATGTGCTCTACCAACTGAGCTAAAGCGGCAACGCGGGTCTTTTACTGGGCGTTTTCGGCCGGCGCAAGGGGCAAGAGGGCTTCGCTCTGCGCCGGCAGCGCGGCCTGCTCCGGCGCCGCCGGGGGCAGAGCCGCGGGGCGGGTGCTGCTGGCAACCGGCACTTTCCATTCGAAGGCATCGAGACGCCCGGTCACCGGCGAAAGCGGCTCCCATTCGTCGCTGATGATGCCGTCGGCGGTCCAGGCCGGATCGCGTGGCGCGCGCATGGCGCGGGCGAGCCATTCGCGGGCCTTGCCCTGGTCGCTGCTCTGGCCTTCCTCGATTTCCGCCATCAGGCTGCCGACGCCCTGCGTTGCGTCTGCGCCGGCAAAGGTTCGAGCGCCGTGCGCGCCAGGGGCCAGTCATAGGCATCGATGGCGGCGCGGGCGAGGGCCATGCCGGCAGCGCGATGGGGCGGCGGCATGTCGATGATTTCGCGCAGGCGCTTGAGCCGCTCCACCGCCGAGGCGCCGGGATGGGAGTGGGCATAAAGCGCTGCGACATCGGGGTGACCGGTGGCGCGCCAGATACGGCGCAGGAGGCTTTGCGCGCGCCGCGCTTCGCCGCGATTGATGTAGATGCGCGAAGCGATCAGCGCTGCCGGGACGAAATCGGGCAAAAGCTTCAGGGCGGTCAGCGCGTGGTCCAGCGCTGCATTGGGCTGGCCGACTTCGCTTTCGCGCGCCCGTGCGGTTTCAATCACCGCCTGCTTGCGGCGCTTTTTGGCCTTGTCCTCGCGGCTCGGCGCCTGCTCGGTATTGACCATGGCCACCGCTTCCGCCCATTGGCCGCGTGCGGTGAGGTCATCAAACACGGCCTGCGAGGCCCACTGGGTTTGCGGCGCCAGCGCCAACGTCTTTTTGGCAAAGGTGATGGCGACGTCTTCGCGGTTTTGCGCCCGCGCCTGGTCGTAAAGCCCGGTGAGGGCGGCGACGGCCGTGCGTTCATTGTCGATCAGGGCGCGATAATGCTCGCGCGCCGCTGGCATGTCGCCCAGCGCCAGGTCGGCGCGGGCTTCGAGCAGCTTTGCGGCGCCGCTGCCGGGGAGGCGGGCCTGGGCTTCGCGCGCCATGAGGCGAGCACGGGCGGGATCGCCGGATTGGAGCGCGATGACCGCGTCGGAAAGCGCCTGCACGCCCTGTTCGCGCCGGCGCTTGGCACTGCGCCGTGCCATGGCACGCGGGGCGCCGAGCACGCGGCGAACCACGGACCACACGATGATGATCAGCGCTGCCGACACCAGCAGCAGCACGACCGCCGTGCCCAGTCGCGGCTGCATGCGCCAGCCGGCGACTTCAAGCGTCAGCGTGCCGGGCAGCGAAATGACCCATGCGGCGATGGCGGCGATGACAAGGCTTGAAACGATCCAGGATGCGAGGCGAATCATGCGCCGCCCTCCGCGCCCAGCGCAGTGCTGCGCAGCTCGGTGATCAGCGTCGCGGCGGCGGCAAGGGCGGCGATGTCGTCGCCCAATGTGCCGGCGGCGGCCTGCATGGTCTGGGGCAGGGCGGCGAACTCAGCCTCGGCGGCAACGAAATCGCGCCGGGCCACGGCCGCTTCGAGGCGGGCGATCATGGCATCTGGGCTGTCGCCATCCACATCGCCTGCGGGGCGCATGGCGATGACGCCGCGGAACCAGTCGGCGGTAGCATCCTGCCAGCCGGCATCGGCGGCAACGGGGCGGCCGGCGAGCATGTCGGGCAGAACGGCATCGAGCCGGCGCGCCACATCGTCGGGACGCGGCAGGCCGCTGGCGGCATTGTCGGAGAGGGCGCGCGGCACGGTGGCGTCCGGTTGCGCAGTTTCGAGCGCCGTCAATTCGGTCTCGAAGGGACGGCCGGTGGCAAAGGCGCTTTCCAGCCCCGAAAAGATCAGCGGCAGCCGGGCGTCGCCGTTTTCAGTGGCCGTTTGCGCGGCCGCACTGGCCTCGAGCGCAGCGACGTCATCCTGCGTTGCCGCGACATCGGCCTGCGCCTGGGCGACTGTTTCGCTGAGGGCGGCAAGCTCGGCGCGGAGCGCATCGAGCGCACCGGTATCGGTGGCCGCAGGCTGCGCCGTCCCGGCCAGTTGCTCCACCCGGGCAGACAGGTCTGCGATGGCCTGCGAATAGTCTTCGGATGGTGCCGGTGCTGCAGCCGGTGACGGCAGTTCGGCAAGCGAGGTTTCAAGGCCGGAAACGCGGCCGTTGAGCGTCGAGAGCTCATCCTGAACCGTGTTGGTCACGGTCTGGAGTTCCGGAATCGCCGTCGCAAATTGTGCGACGCGCGGATCGGCTGGCGCCGGCGCCTGTGGCGTGGTCGGCCACAGCCCGGCATAGGCCAGGCCATAGGCCGCGCCAAGGCCGACAAGGCCGCCAAGCAGGCCCGCGATCCAGGGCGAGCCGCCGCTTTCCTCGCGGTCGCGCTTCACCACGGGCTTGGGCGGTGGCATCGACGCGGCTTTGCCCAAATCCGGCTTTGCGGCCGGCTTTTCGGCAGGTTTGGGCGCTTCGGTTTTTGGCGCAGGCTTGCTTTCGGCCGTGGCCGGGCGCGCCGTGCCTTCGAGCACCGGTGGCTTGACCGGGCCGGTGGGGCCCACCGCCTTGGGATCGGGCTGGGAATCTTTGCCGGGCGTATCAGCCATGAGATGTCCTCTTCATTGTTCCGATCATGATCGAGATTGCTCCCGCGAAAAAGCCAAAGCCAGCGCCATCATCGCCTCTTCGCTCGGATGATCGGCCAGATGAACGCGGCTGAAATGGGCCGACAATAGCGGCGCCGCGACATTTTCCGAAAGGCACAGCATCGGCAGGTGCCGCCGCTCTTCCGGGGCAATGTGCGCGGCAGCAAGCGCGGCGAAGATTTCGGCCGTGCGCCTCGAATAAATGAGTGCCGCATCGAATTGCGTGAGGTCGGATGCCGCTTCCGGCAGGCGGGTTTCCGCGACCATGTCGTAGATGGCAACGGTTGCGACCATCAGCCCGTGCGGCGCCAGCGCATGGGCGAGATCGCCGCTCAAATGCCGTCCGCAGGGATAAAAGACCGGCCCTTCGAGCCGCGCCAGGGCAATGGCCGTCACCAGCGAGTCGAGCGTACCATCGGCGGCCATGACTTCGGTAAAGCCTAGCATCCGCGCTTCGTGCGCCGTGCGGTCGCCGACCGCAAAGACGGGCTTGTGACGGAAGGGTTCGAGCGCATCCTGGTCGTCGAGTGAGCGCAGCGCGTTGGTGCTGGTCAGCGCCATGGCGGCAAAGCCGTCGGGGCCCGGCAGGTGCGCCTGGATATTCTGCCGGGTCAGCAAGGGCGCGGCGACATAATCGATGCCGAGCGCCTCGAGCCGCTCGCCCGTGGCCTGCGCATCGGGCTCCGGCCGTGTCACCAGCATGCGCATTACTGGTGCCATTGCCTAAACCATTCGGACCCGGCCTGCCGAACCAGTTCGCGGCCGACCTGTTCGCCCAGCGCACTGGGGTCGCTGCCGGCGCCTTCGGCATGGAACGAGGTCTGGCCATCAAGGCTCAGGATTTCGCCCTTGAGCAAGAGTTGTCCATTTTCGACCCGGCTCAAGGCACCCACCGGGGTGCGGCAGGAGCCATCGAGAATGGCGAGCATGGTCCGTTCGGCGAGGATTGCCGCATGCGTTGGGGCATGGTCGAGCGGCGCCACGGCGTCGGCGAACCGCTCGTCATCGGCACGGATGGCAATGCCGATGGCGCCCTGTGCCGGGGCGGGCATGAAATGGCTGGTATCGAGCAGGGCCGTGGCGCGATGCGCTTCGCCGAGCCGATTGAGACCGGCAACCGCCAGAAGCGTGGCATCGGCGACGCCATCGAGCAGCTTTTGCAGCCGCGTATGCACATTGCCGCGAAACGGCACGATGCGAAGGTCCGGCCGCAAGCGCCGGGCCTGGGCGGCACGACGAATGGAGGAGGTTCCAAATTTTGCGCCTTCAGGAAGGTTGTCGATGCCCTTGGCCGTCACCGATAAAAAGGCGTCGCGGACGTCCTCGCGCTCCAGGAATGCAGCCATCCGCATGCCATCGGGCAGGGCAGTGGCGACGTCCTTGCTGGAATGAACGCCGATATCGATGCGCCCGTCGAGCAGTGCCTCGTCGATTTCCTTGGTGAAGACGCCCTTGCCGCCAATGGTCGACACTGGCGCATTGCCGGCCTGGCTGCGATCGCCGCCGGTGGAGAAGACCTCGATCTCGATCTCGTCCTCGGCCACGCCATGGGCCTTGCTTAGAAGCGCGCGCACGAGTTTCGCCTGGGTCAGGGCAAGCGGGCTTCCGCGCGTTCCGATCCGGGCAAAGGGGGTGGGCGATTGCATTGGCAAGGGGTCCTATAGTAGGCGATAGGCCTTACGGGAGTAGACAGTTCGTCGTGACCGGGCAAGCATCAACCACCATTCTCGGGATCGAGACCAGCTGCGACGAAACCGCCGCCTCGGTCGTCGTGCGAGATGAATCCGGACGCGGACGCATTCGTTCCAATGTGGTGCGTTCGCAGCTCGATGAACATGCGGCATTCGGCGGCGTGGTGCCCGAGCTTGCGGCGCGGGCGCATGTGGAATGGCTCGACCACATCATCGCCCAGGCCATGGACGAGGCGGGGCTGGCGCTCGACGAGGTCGATGCCATCGCCGCGACCGCCGGGCCGGGGCTGATCGGCGGTGTTTTGGTCGGCCTCACCACCGCCAAGGCGCTGGCCGCCTCGCTCGGCAAGCCGCTCTTGGCCGTCAACCACCTCGAAGGCCATGCGCTGACCGCACGGCTGACCGATGGGGTCGCCTTCCCCTACCTGATGCTCCTGGTCTCGGGCGGGCACAGCCAGTTCGTCCTCGTGCGCGGCGTTGGCGATTACGAGCGATGGGGCGGCACGATCGACGACGCTCTGGGGGAAGCCTTCGATAAGGTCGCAAAGCTCCTCACCCTCGGCCACCCCGGCGGCCCCGCCGTAGAGCGCATCGCCAGGTCCGGCGATCCCCAACGCTTCAAGTTCCCGCGCCCGCTTCTGCGGGAAGAGCGGCTCGATTTTTCGTTTTCCGGTCTTAAAACCGCCGTGCGCCTCCAAGCCGAAGCGCTGGCGCCGCTCACGGATCAGGACGTCGCCGATATTGCGGCAAGTTTTCAGGCCGCGGTCACCGATATCGTCGTCACCCGCTCGCGCCAGGCGCTCGAGCGGTTCAAAGCCGAGCTTCCGGCCGAGCCGGCGCAACTCGTCGTCGCCGGTGGCGTTGCGGCCAACCAGGAAATTTCCGCAGCTTTGCGCGCGGTCGTCGCCGAGACCGGCGCGCGCCTCGTCTTGCCGCCGATTGCGCTTTGCACCGACAATGGCGCCATGATCGCCTGGGCTGGGGCAGAACGGCTGGCGCTCGGGGCGCATGACAAGCTCGAGGTCGCGGCGCGGCCGCGCTGGCCGCTCGATACGCCGGACATGAAGGTGAACAGCGATGCAGCTTGAAACGGTTTCGGTGATCGGCGGCGGCGCCTGGGGCACGGCATTGGCGCAAGCGTCTGCCATGGCGGGCCGCGCCGTGACGCTGGTCCTGCGCAATGAAGCGCAGGCCCAGGCGGTGAACTCGTCCCGCCGCAATGACGCGGCGCTGCCGGGGCAGGAGCTTCATCCAGAGCTTGAGGCCGCCGGCGCCTTCACCGGCACCGACATCGTCATTCTTGCCGTGCCGGCGCAGGCGACGCGCACGCTTCTTTCCACCATCGACCCGAACTTGCTCGCTGGGCGCCCCGTCGTGCTGTCTGCCAAGGGCCTCGAAACCGGCACCCTGGCGCGGCAGAGCGAAGTGCTCTTGGCCATGGCGCCCGACGCCATTCCCTACGTGCTTTCCGGCCCGAGCTTTGCCGCCGATGTCGCAGCGGGCCGACCCACTGCCGTGACGCTTGCCGGTGACGATGCCAACAGCACATCCGAGCTTGCCGCGGCTTTGGCCGGGCCGACCTTCCGCCCCTATGCCGCCGATGACCGCATCGGTGTCGAGATCGCCGGCGCGCTCAAGAATGTCTATGCCTTGGCCTGTGGCGCCGTCGATGGCGCCCAGCTTGGCGCTTCGGCGCGCGCGGCGCTGATCGCCCGCGGCTATGCCGAAATGGCGCGCATGGTTACCGCCATGGGCGGCTCCGCCCATACGCTGACCGGCCTTGCCGGGCTGGGTGACCTGACGCTGACCTGCACCTCGACGCAGTCGCGCAATTACCAGTTCGGCATGGCTTTGGGCGCCGGGCGCCCTACCGCCGAAATCCTTCAGTCCGGCGCCAAGCTCGCCGAAGGCGTCGCCACCGCGCCTGTCGCTGCCGCGCTGGCCAGGAGTTTTGGCGTCGATGCGCCGCTGATCGATGCCGTCGATGCGGTGGTCGCCGGCCAATCCGACATTGCCACGATCGTCGCGGGCCTCATGTCCCGCCCGCTAAAAAGGGAACACTGACTATGCTTTTCGCCATGATCGCCAAGGATGCGCCGGACGCCCTGCAGAAGCGCCTCGACACCCGCCCGGTGCATCTCGATCACCTCAATTCCTTGGGCAAGAAGCTCGTCTTTGCCGGCGCGCTGCTCAACCCCGAAGAGCAGCCGGAAGGCTCGATCGTGGTGTTCGAGGCTGAAACCCTCGCCGAGGCGCAGGCCATGGCCGATGCCGACCCCTTCGTTGCCGCCGGGGTTTTCGCCTCCTACGAGGTCAAGCGCTGGCGCGTCGCCATCAACACCACCGGCGTGGAGTTCTAAAACCGTGGCCTATTGGCTGATGAAGTCGGAGCCGGACGTCTTTTCCTTCGACGATCTCGTCGCCAAGACCGAGCGCGGCGAAGTGGAAGAATGGCATGGCGTCCGCAACTATGCGGCGCGCAACAACATGAAGGCCATGGCGGTCGGCGACGAGGCCTTTTTCTACCACTCCAATATCGGCAAGGAGATCGCCGGCATCATGCGCGTGGTCGCCGCCGCGCATCCCGACTCCACAGCCGAACTCAACGCCAAGGGCGAAGTAGTCTGGGAATGCGTCGACACCCAGGCCGTCAAACCCCTGCCGCGCCCGGTGACCCTGGCCGAGATCAAGGCGACGCCGGAGTTGAGCGAGCTAGAATTGGTCAAGCTCTCCCGGCTGTCGGTCAGCAAGGTGTCCGAGGCCGAATGGAAGTTGCTGTGCAAGATGGGCGGGCTTTAGCTTTCTCTTTCCTCCCCCGCCTGCGGGGAGGGGGACCATGCAAAGCATGGTGGAGGGGTGCCCCAAGCTCAAAGCGTCGAGTTTTTCAATACTCCATTCAAGTTGCCCCCTCTCCACCACGCTTCGCGCGGTCCCCTCTCCCGTGAACGGGAGAGGTAAGAAGGTGCCACTTATCCCCCTTATCCCCACCCCCAAACCTTGCGCTAATCTCCCCCATCCCCGCCAAACACGCGGTGCCGACGAAGCATCGGGCGGGGAGACGGGTCTTTCGGGGTCGCCTGAGAGAGTGCGTGGATGCCGAC
Organism: Devosia aurantiaca; assembly: GCF_011058215.1. GTDB lineage: Bacteria > Pseudomonadota > Alphaproteobacteria > Rhizobiales > Devosiaceae > Devosia > Devosia aurantiaca. The sequence goes on along the minus strand of NZ_JAALFG010000001.1, from coordinate 422,821 downwards.
GCCGGTCAGGTGAGCGTGCGGATTTGGGGAAATGGGAACTCGCGCACCCGCCTCAGAACCAAGCAATCGCCGTCACCACTGGGTGGACTGCCCGAGGCGTGCGCAAAAAATCCCGATCGTGCGAAGCGGCTTTCGCCCCTTCTCCACACTTCCCCCTTCGGGGCGAAAGCCGCTTTTCACCGTGTCACCGCGACGCCTCCGGGCCGGGCGGCGCTGGTGCTCGTCTCAGGTTTCGACGACGACGGGCGGCGTTTGCGGCGCGGTTTCGGTCAGCGCGTATTTTTGCAGGAGCGGCAGCTGGCTCATCGAAAACAGAACCGTCAGCGGCATCACGCCCCATACCTTGAAGGCCACCCAGAAGTCGGTATCGAAATTGCGCCACACGACCTCATTGGCGACGGCGAGCACGACAAAGAACAGGCCCCAGTTGAGCGTCATCTTCCACCAGCCCTCGGGCCGGAGCTTATAGACGTCGCCGAACACGTGCTTGAGCAGCGAGTGGCGGAACAAGAGCCCGCCCAGCAGCACCGCGGCAAAGAGCGAATTGGTGATGGTGGGCTTCATCTTGATGAAGGTATCGTCCTGGAGCCAGAGCGTCAGGCCGCCGAAGACGAGGACAACGACGCCGGTCACCAGCGGCATTACGGCGATCTTCTTAAGAAGGATCCAGCTCAGCGCCAGCGAAATGACCATAGCCGCCATGAACCAGGCGGTGGCGACAAAGATGTCGGCGCGGCCATTCATGATGAAGAACACGACCAAGGGACCAAGCTCGAGCGCCAGCTTGATGATCTGGGGACGCAGCTCGTCCCAGTTGACGTCCTGTTCGGCGGTTTTGTCGGTCATGTTTTTGTCCATTGGCCCAATCTGATGGGCCGCGCGATCCGATGCAAGCTGCCTGTAAGGATAAAGCGTGGTGAGATTTGGGCTAAGGCCCCCACCCAGCCTCTCCCGTCAGTCGGGGGAGGAGCCGCATCGCGTTCAGTTCCGGATCGAGCTCCTCCCCCTCCTAAAGGGGGAGGTTGAATGGGGTCGTGCGGATGCAATCAATCGAAGCCAGCAATGGCCCGGGCAAAGTCGCGGGCCTCGAACGGCTCGAGATCCTCGACCCCTTCGCCGACACCGATGAAGTGCACCGGCAGGCCGAACTTCTGCGCGATGGCAACGAGGATGCCGCCCCGCGCCGTGCCATCGAGCTTGGTCATCACCAGCCCGGTGACGCCTGCGCGCTGGCCAAAGATCTCGACTTGCTTCAGCGCATTCTGCCCGGTCGTGGCATCGAGGGTGAGAAGCGTTGCGTGCGGGGCGGAGGGCTCGACCTTCTTGATGACGCGGATCACTTTTTCGAGCTCGTTCATCAGCTCGTCGCGGTTCTGCAGCCGTCCGGCCGTGTCGATGATCAAGACATCGCGGCCCTCGGCCTTGGCTTGCGTCACCGCATCGAAGGCAAGGCCCGAAGCGTCCGAGCCAGCCGGCCGGGTGATCACCGGAGCGCCAGTGCGCTGGCCCCAAACCTGCAGCTGCTCGATCGCTGCGGCGCGAAAGGTATCGCCCGCCGCCAGCATCACCGACCTGCCGTCACGGGCAAATTTTTGCGCCAGCTTGCCGATGGTCGTGGTCTTGCCCGAGCCATTGACGCCGATCATCAGGATAACGAAAGGCTTGTGCAGCGTGTCGATGGCGAGCGGCCGCGCCACGGGCACCAACACCTTTTCGACTTCCGAGGCGAGCACATTGCGCACGTCGTCGCCCGATACATCGCGATCAAAGCGGTCGCGGCGCAGGGTTTCGGTGATGGCGGTAGCCGTATCGATGCCAAGGTCGGCCTGGATCAAGACGTCTTCGAGTTCGTCCAGCGTCGCCGCATCGAGCTTGCGCTTGGTGAAAACCGAAGTGATCGAGGTCGAAAGATTGTCCGACGAGCGCTTGAGGCCAGAGGCCAATCGCTGAAACCAGCCCTGCGGCTCGGCAGCCGCCGTTGCCGGCGCGGGGATGACCGGCACACTGTCGAGCCGGGCTGCGGCCAGGTCCTCCACATCCTCGACATAATCGGGCGTCGTTTCCGGCGGGCCGGGCGGCGGCAGCTCGTCCGGCTCTGGCGCGGGAGCGGGAACCACATCGGGTTCGGGCGCGGGCGGTACCGCTTCGGGAACAACGGGAATTGGAGCGAGCGGCGCATCCGGCAAGGCTTCGGGCGGCGCGGGCGGCGGCGGTGCCGGACGCGGCTCGTCCGTCATCGCATCGTAGAGCCGCCTGAAAAAGCCCGGCTTTTTGTCGCTCATTCAAATGCCTTCCGTGACACGACCTCGTCCTTCGACAAGCTCAGGATGAGGTCTACTGCTTGGCTCGATAGAAAAGTAGCCCTCATGGTGAGCCTGTCGAACCACGAGGGCGTGGCGCAATCACGCCGCTACACGCAGCGCTTCGCCCAAGAGGCCTTTGGCGTCCATGCCGGTGATGCGCATCGCTAGCAGATCGCCAGCCGGGTTATCCGGAACGCGCACCGGCACAAATTGTTCGGTTCGCCCCACGCCGCCACGTTCGACCAGAACGCTTTCGATCTTGCCAATCCTTGAGGCACAGAGTTTTGCGACCTGCCGCTCCCCCGCCTCGCGCAACATCGCCGCCCGCAACTTACTCACGGCGCCGTTGACCTGTGGCATTCTCGCTGCCGGGGTGCCGGGCCGCGGCGAATAGGGAAAGGCGTGGATATAGGTGAGGTCGGCCTCGACGATAAAACGCAGCGAGTTTTCGAACATGGCGTCGGTTTCTGTGGGGAAGCCGGCTATGATGTCGGCGCCAAACACCATGTCCGGCCGGTTTGCGCGCAGCTTTTCCACCACCGCCAAGGCGTCATCGCGCAGATGCCGCCGCTTCATGCGCTTGAGAATCATGTCGTCGCCGGATTGGAGCGAGAGATGCAGGTGCGGCATCAGCCGCTTGTCTCTGACCGCTTCATAGAGCGCTGGGTCGGCTTCGACGGAGTCGATCGAGGAGATGCGAAGGCGCGGCAGGTCGGGCACGTGGCGGAGAATGGCTTGCGTCAGCACGCCAAGCGTGGGTGTGCCCGGCAGGTCCGGCCCATAGGAGGTGATGTCGACGCCGGTCAGCACCACTTCGCGGCAGCCGTTGCCGACGAGTTTTTTAATCTGTTCGACGACAACCCCCATCGGCACCGAACGGCTGGGGCCGCGGCCGAAGGGAATGATGCAGAAGGTGCAGCGATGGTCGCAGCCGTTTTGCACCTGAACAAAGGCACGCGTCTTGCCATCCATGCCCTCGATCAGGTGACCGGCGGTTTCGCGCACGCTCATGATGTCGTTGACCTGGCACTTGTCGTTGAGCGCGGTGCCAAAGACGATCGGGGTGTAGCTTTCGGCCCGGAGCTTGTCGGCATTGCCGATCACGAGATCGACCTCCGCCATGTCGCCAAAAGTGCGCGCCTCGGTCTGCGCGGCGCAGCCGGTGACGATGATGCGCGCGTCCGGATTATCGCGCTTTGCACGCCGCACCGCTTGCTTCGCCTGGGTCACTGCCGATTGAGTAACGGCGCAGGTGTTGATGATGATGGCGTTGTCGAGCCCGGCCTTTTCGGCCTCGGCCTTCATCACCTCGCCCTCATAGGCGTTGAGGCGGCAGCCAAAGGTCAGCGTTTGCACGCTCATCAGGCGGCCTCGCTGCGCGTCCAGGCGCCGGTCGCAGGATCGAGATCGCCGCGCCATTCAAATTCGGCGGGGCCGGTCAGCGTCACATGGTCGTTGTCGAGCCATTCGACGACGAGGTCGCCGCCGGGCACGGTCACCGTCGCCTTGCGGGCCGTGCGGCGGGTGCGGGCGCCGTTGACCAGGGCAGCACAAGCCGCCGTGCCGCAGGCCTCGGTCAGTCCCGCGCCACGCTCCCAGGTGCGCAGGATGATGCGGTCGGGCGCCGGCACATTGGCGATCGAGATATTGGCGCGCTCGGGAAACAGCGGATGATTTTCGAGCAATGGTCCGAAGCGATCGAGCGCATAGCTCCAGACATCGTCCTTGACCCAGAAGGTCGCGTGTGGATTGCCCATGGAGGCGACCGACGGCGAATGCAGCACGGGCGCGTCGATCGGTCCGATCTGCAGCTCGACCTGGCGGGTGTCGGCGAATTCCTCATTAAGCGGAATGTCGTACCAGGCAAACTTTGGCGTGCCCATGTCGACGGTGATCTGCCCGTCCTCGGCCTCTTCGCCGAAAAGAATGCCGGCCAGGGTTTCGAAGGTGAACCGTCTCCGGCCCTCTTCGGCGCCCAGCGCCTGCACGACGCAGCGCATGCCATTGCCGCAGGCCTGGGCGCGCGAACCATCCGAATTTATGATCTCGATGTAATAGTCGGTGCCCGGCGTCCGCGCGTCATGGATCGCCATGATCTGGTCGAACTTGGTTTGCGGCTGCGCATTGATGGCAATCGCCGCTTCCGGGGTAACGCGCGCCTTGCTGCCGCGCATGTCGGCGACGACGATCTGGTTGCCCAGCCCATTCATCTTGAGAAACGGCACCCTGCTCACGCCGGAGCCTCGCATGCTGGAGAAGATCGTACGCCCTATATGGCGCAAGGTGACCCCGATTGCCAGCGGCGGGCGAAATCTGATGCATCGATAAAGTTTTATGCAATTTGGCGCCAGTCTCGCAACAGCCTGTCTCTATTGTGCAATTGGCTGCTTAACCACTTTGGCAGCCAGGACACTGCATCACGCCGAGTGCCACTAGAATGGGCCACGTCATGACCACCGAGACCGCTCTCGCTGCTGCGCCTGCCCGCTCGCTGCGTCCTGCCTCAGCGGCCGGCCGTTTGGCGTTTGGCGCCGTGCCGGTTGCGGACTGGGCTTCGCTGGTCGAGACCGCCATCGAAGCCAATGCGTTTTTCGATCCGGCCTATGCACTTCCGGTCGCCCGCTTCACCCGTGGCGGAGACGCGACCAAGGCTTTGTGCGCCTTTGACGACAAGCAGCTGAGCGGCCTCGTGCCGGTGCGGAGTGCCTGGCAGGTTTATCGCCTGCCGATCCCAGCGCTGGTCTCGCATCAGCCCTATACCGTGCTGGGCTCACCGCTGCTTTCCAATGAGGACGCTGCGACGGCGCTGCTGGACAATGCCGCGCGGAGCGGCGCGCATCTTCTGGTTTTGCATATGGCCGACCTGGATGGTCCCGCCATGATAGCAATGCGAGCATCGGCCAAGCGTCGATCTCTCGCCATCACTGTCCAGGATGAGCATGAACGCGCTGCGCTGCGCGTGCCCGAGGATGCCGAGGCTTATCTGCGCGCCGGCATGGGTGCCAAAAAGCTTAAGGAGCTGCGGCGCCTCCGGCATCGGCTCGATGAAGAGGGCGAAGTGGTTTTCACCGTCGCCCGCGACGAAGCTACAATCCTTCCGGCGCTCGAACGCTTCCTGACGCTTGAGGCCGCCGGCTGGAAAGGCGAGCGCGGCACCGGTCTTGCCCAGAACCAGGGCGACACGCGCTACATTACCGAGGTGGCGCTCGGCCTTGCGCCCAAATCGGGCATCGAGATCGTCGAACTGAGCGTCGCTGGCAAAACCATCGCCGCCGGTCTCGTCCTGCGCCAGCAGCGCACGGCCATGTTCTTCAAGATCGCCTTCGACGAAGCCTATGCCCGTTATTCGCCCGGCGTGCAGCTCACGGTCGAGCTGACCCGCCACTTCACCGAAAATCCTGCCATCGACTTTGTCGACTCCTGCGCCCTGCCGGGTCATCCGATGATCGACCATGTGTGGCGCGAGCGCCGTCGCGTCGGCAATGTCCTGATCGCCACCCGGCCCGGCCCGGTCGCCGCGCTCTGCGCCCGGCTCATCCTGCTTCGCGGCGAGGCCCGCGAGACCGCCAAAAGCCTTTTGCATCGAACCCGAAACGCCCTCAAAACCCGAGAGATCCGCAAATGACTGCGACGCTGATGGCCGACGAGGCCGCCTTCGAAAACCTTTTCCCCAACAAGCCCTTCCGGATCCAGCACAAGCTGGTCGGCGATCCGCGGCTGACGCTTCCGGCCATTTTGGACTTGGTCAAGCAGATGCCGCGCGACCGGATCGAATACAATTCGGGCAAGGCCAATGTCAGCCAGGATCCGACCACGACGCCGTTGGTCGATCTCGACCCGCAGGAAGTCGTGCGCCAGATCGAGACCGCCGGCGCCTGGATGGTGCTGAAGCGCATCGAGATCGTGCCGGCCTATAAGGAATTGCTGGAAACCGCCTTGCAGTCGGTCGCCAGCGCCCAGGGTTACAAGAGCCTCGAAGCCGCCGGTTTCACCGATGTGCAGGGCTTCCTTTTTGTTTCCTCGCCGGGCTCGACCACGCCCTTCCACCTCGACAGCGAAGACAATTTCTTTGTCCAGGTTCATGGCGACAAGCAGTTTGCCGTGTTCGACAACACCGACCATTCGATCGCCAGCGAAGAGCAGATCGAGCATGCGATCACCAAGCATCGCAACATCAAGTACGAAGATCGCTTCGCCACCCGCGGTACGGTCAACGAGCTCAAGCCCGGCGAGGGCGTCTTCGTGCCCTATATCTGGCCGCACTGGGTCAAGACCAAGGATACCTATTCCATCTCGGTCGCGATCACCTGGAAGACCCGCGAAGTGAAGCGCCGTAATGACCTCTATGTGGTCAATTCCATGCTGCGCGATCGTGGCCTGCCGCAGTCCGCTCCCGGCGTCAAACCGGCCCTCGATGCTGTAAAACTCGGTGCCTTCCGCGTCGCCGCCGGTGTCGCTGCGCCTCTGCGCAAGTCCGAAGGCCTTCGCCGCCTGATCCGCCAGGTCGTCGTCTTGGCAAGGACGCCAACTACTATTATGGCGAAAAGAAAAAGTCCGGCCAGGTCGGGATGTAAGCAAAAGGGCCGCGGTGCAAACCGCGGCCTTCTTATTTGCCCGGTCGCAGGTGGTGCAGCACCCGGCGCACGCCGCTTGCCGCCTGCCAGAGTTTTGGATTTTGCTTGATGGTGCGCTTGAGCTCCGACCGACCCGTCAGCGCCAGTGCCGCCAACCGTCCTGCGGCCGTTAGCGGCAAGAGGCTGTTGTAGACGGGCTGCGGCTCGGTCCAGCGCGCCTTGTAGTGGAAGTCGCCGAGGCCGATGTCGAAACTGGTGATGCCCATGTCGATGAGATCATCCATGAGGTCGGCGATCAGGATGCTCATGAGGCTGAAGCGGCTGGCGTCACCGCTTTCGGTCGAGTTGATATAGAGCGAATAATGGTCACCCGCCGTGGTGCCCCAGCTTGTGGCAGTGACGACGCCATTGGCCATGAGGCTATGGACGAGAAGGGGAGGGCGCTCCTGGCCGAAGCCGGCGAGTGCCGCCTCATGGAAGAAGGCGCGGAATACCGGTTCTTCGAAGACATTGTCGACGCCCATCTCGTCGAACCGCTCACGCCGTTGTTCGAGAAACCGCTCGTGCACATGCTCCAGCGTCGCGGCGTCCTGAACCCGAACGAGTTCGACTGTGCCCAGCGCTTCTTCCATGCGCCGCCGGCTGCGCTGCAGGTCGCCACGGCGCTTGGGGGCCAGGCGGGTGCTGATGAACGGCTTGGGCACGTTGGCGAGAGAGGTGAAATAGAAGTTGGACGGGCCAATCATATGCGGCAGCTGCAGCAGCAGATTGGCCATGCCGTTCCAATTGGCAGGAAGATTCTGAAGGCTCAAGATGTCGATGCCGCCGACCTGCCGCGCAATGTCCGCGACGATCGCGCGCAACTGAGTAGCATTGGCGGCAAAGTCGGGTGTCGCGAGCATCCAATCGACATTGGAATAGTCCGTGCCGAGGAGCCGCGCGGTCCGCAGACCAAGGCGCTGGTGAATCGCCAAGGGCAAGAGCGCGACGATTTCTTCGGCAAGCGAGACCACGGCGATGGCGATCCGACTGTTGGGCTCGGCTCCGGCATCGAGAAGCAGCTTGAGCCAGTCGAAGCGCTGGTAGGGCGTCAGCGTGCCGACCGCCTCGAGTTCGCGCCAGGCCTCTTCCGCGGCCTCGATGCTGTTGAGCACTGTAACGTCGAAAACCATAGGTGCCGGCGCGGTCGTGGTCATGAGGCCAAATGCTTGATTACAGTGCGCTGACAAATTACCCGCCAATCAAGAGACTAGTGTTAATGTCACGCGATTTTCTCGATCCGGCCTCAAACCTTGACTTGGCCGCGCTCTTCGCTTAGAGGCAGCGCTGTTCATCAGGCTTTTGCTCCTGACCAGCCGACCGGGACCCCGCCAGGGTTCGACGATCCCGGAGGCCAACATCCGCCAGCGCGTTGCGCCCGCGGGTGGGTTTTGCATTTGCCCAAACGAACACCACATCTCGGCGGACTTCCCGAACGAGTAGGACCCAAAATGTTCGAGAGCCTTTCCGACCGGCTTGGCAAAATCTTTGACGGACTTCGTGGACGCGGCGCGCTGAGCGCGGCCGATGTCGATGCCGCCATGCGCGAGATCCGCCGGGCGCTGATCGAGGCCGACGTTTCGCTCGAAGTGGTCCGGGCCTTTGTCGAGCAGGTGCGCGAGCGCGCTGTCGGTGCCGAAGTCACACGTTCGGTGACGCCGGGCCAGCAGGTGGTCAAGATCGTCAATGACGAATTGGTCCAGGTGCTCGGTTCGGATGCCGTCACCATCGATCTTAATGCCCCGGCGCCGGTGACCCTTCTGATGGTCGGTCTCCAGGGTTCGGGCAAGACCACGACGACTGCCAAGATCGCAAAACGCCTCAAGGACCGGCAGAAGAAAAAGGTCCTCCTTGCGTCGCTCGATACCCGCCGCCCGGCTGCCATGGAGCAGTTGCGCGTGCTTGGCGAACAGGTGGGCGTCGATACGCTTCCGATCGTTGCGACCGAAACGCCGGTCGAGATTGCCCGCCGCGCCGAGCGCGAGGGGCGTCTTGGTGGCTACGACGTCCTGATCCTCGACACCGCTGGCCGCACCCATGTCGATGAAGAGCTGATGGTTGAAACCGTCAGCATCAAGGACATTGCCCAGCCGCACGAAATTCTCCTGGTCGTCGACGCGCTGACCGGCCAGGACGCGATCAACGTCGCCCGCTCGTTCGACACGCGCCTCGATGTCACGGGCATCGTCATGACCCGCGTCGACGGCGATGGCCGCGGTGGCGCGGCGCTTTCGATGCGTGCCGCCACGGGCAAGCCGATCAAGCTGATCGGTGTCGGCGAAAAGATGGATGCGCTGGAAGATTTTCATCCCTCGCGCATCGCCGACCGCATCCTTGGCATGGGCGACATCGTCAGCCTGGTCGAAAAGGCGGCCGAGCATGTCACCGCCGAAGACGCGGCCAAGATGGCCAAGAAGCTCAAGAAGGGCTCCTTCGACTTCGACGACCTGCGCAGCCAGCTGACGCAGATGAAGAAGATGGGCGGCATGGGCGGGCTGATGTCGATGATGCCGGGTGCAGGCCAGCTCAAGAAAGCCATGGCCGGCGCCAATATCGACGAAAAGGTCTTCGACCGGCAGATCGCCATCATCAATTCGATGACCAAGAAGGAGCGGGCCGAGCCCGATCTTCTCAATGCCAGCCGCCGCAAGCGTATTGCCGCTGGTGCCGGTGTCGAGGTCAGCGAAATCAACAAGCTTGCCAAGCAGCACCGCCAGATGGCGGACATGATGAAAAAGGTCTCCAAGGGCGGCATGGGCGCGCTTGGTGGTATGTTCGGCGGCAAGATGGGCGGCATGCTTGGTGGCATGCCGGACCTTGCAAAGATGGATCCCAAGCAGCTCGAGCAGATGGCGCGCCAGGCTGGGATCAATCCCGAGCAGCTCAAGGGCCTGCCTTCGGCCGACCTGCCCATGACCGACAAGCTGCCGACCGATGTCGGCTCGCTTCTGAAATCCTCCGGCGGACCGGCCTTGCCTGGTCTTGGCGGAGCGCCCCATTTCCCCGGCCTTCCCGGCCTGGGCAAGAAAAAGTAACCCTTCCAACCTTTCAGGAACCAAGATGTCCCTCAAGATCCGCCTTGCCCGCGCTGGCACCAAGAAGCGCCCCTTCTACCACATCGTCATTGCCGACGCCCGTTCGCCGCGCGATGGCCGCTTCATCGAGAAGCTGGGCACCTTCAACCCGCTCCTCGCCAAGGACGCCGAAAACCGCGTCGTGCTCGACACCGAACGCGCCAAGCACTGGGTTTCGGTCGGCGCCCAGCCGACCGACCGCGTGCTGCGTTTCCTCGACGCTGCCGGCCTCATGAAGCGCGAAGCCCGCAACAACCCCAAGAGCGGCGAGCCGGGCGCCAAGGCCAAGGAACGCGCCGAAGAGCGCGCCGCCAAGGCTGCTGCCGGTTCGGAAGAAGCTGCTGCCGAGTAATCGCTGCGCTTGGTTGAAAACAGAATATCCCCGGTCGTGAGGCCGGGGATATTTTTTCGTCCTGTGGTCACCGCCCCCGCCCTTCGAGGCCGCTTTGCGGCACCTCAGGGTGAGGTCTACTCGGGGCCTACTGCTTCAGCTTTGCCAGGATTGCCGCGCCCATTTCTTCGGTGCCGACTGTCTTGCGGTTGTCCTGGGCGATGTCGCCGGTGCGCAGGCCGTCGCTTAGCACGGCCGAGATGGCGTTTTCGATGCGGGTGGCGAGTTCGATCATGTTGAACGAATAGCGCAGGGCCATGGCGACGGAGGCGATCATGGCGATGGGGTTGGCGATGCCCTTGCCGGCAATGTCCGGCGCCGAGCCGTGCACGGGCTCGTAGAAGGCCTTGCGCTTGCCGGTTATCGGATCGGGCGCACCCAGCGAGGCCGAGGGCAGCATGCCGAGCGAGCCGGTGAGCATGGCGGCGACGTCGGAGAGGATGTCGCCGAAGAGATTGTCGGTGACCATGACGTCGAACTGCTTGGGATTGCGCACAAGCTGCATGGCGGCATTGTCGGCCAGGATATGGTGCAGCTCGACATCGGCATAATCCTTGCCAACGCCCTTGACCACTTCGTCCCAGAGGACGCCCGACTTCATGACATTCTTCTTGTCGGCCGAATGCACCTTGTTTTTGCGGGTGCGGGCAAGATCGAAGGCGACGCGGGCGATACGGTCGATTTCGTAGGTCTCGTAGACCTGGGTGTCGATGGCGCGCTTCTGGCCGTTTTCCAGATCGGTGATGGTCTTGGGCTCGCCGAAATAAACGCCGCCGGTCAGTTCGCGGACGATCAGGATGTCGAGGCCTTCCACCAATTCGCGCTTGAGCGAAGAGGCATCGGCCAGCGCCGGATAGCAGATGGCGGGGCGCAGATTGGCGAAAACGGCGAGTTCCTTGCGGAGGCGCAGCAGCGCGGCTTCCGGACGATGCTCATACGGGACATTGTCCCATTTGGGGCCGCCAACGGCGCCGAAGATCACGGCGTCCGCAGCCTTGGCCTTTTCGGTGTCCTCGCCGGTGATGGCGACCTGGTGCTTGTCATAGGCTGCGCCGCCGGCAAGGCCGCTGTCCGTTGAAAAATCGGTCAGCTGTTCGCTGTTGGTCCAGTCGATCAGCTTTTCCACCTCGACCATGATCTCGGTGCCGATGCCGTCGCCGGGCAGAAGGAAAAGGGAATGGGTGGCCATGACGATTTCCTTTTAGGAGTTGGCAGCGCCGATGCGGGCGGTGACTTCGATTTCGATCTTCATGCCGGCTTCGATCATCTGGACGATCAGCATGGAGGCAGCGGGACGGATGTCCTTGAATACGGGACCGACAGCGGCAACCACGTCGTCGACCACGGATCGGTCGCCGACATAGTAGACGACGCGAACGGTATCCTCGATCGACGAGCCGGCTTCGCGCAGGGCCTTGTCGATGGTGGCCAAGGCGTTTTTGGCCTGCTCGCCGACGGCCTCCGGCATGGTCATGGTGGCATAGTCATAGCCGGTGGTGCCGGAGACATAGACGGTGTCGTCGTGGCGCACAGCGCGGGAATAGCCGAAGGTGGCTTCGAACGGGGAGCCGGTGGAAACGCGCTGGACCATTTTTGTTCCTTAGAGCCAGGGACGCTGGGTGGCCATTGTGCCCTCGAAGGACGAAATGGCGGGATCGGATTTGAGCGTGCCGGCGATGTCATCGAGCCCTTCAAGCAGGATCTGCTTTCGCGCCGGGTCGATGTCGAAGTGGAGCGTGCCGCCGTCCGGACCCTTGATGGTCTGGGCTTCAAGGTCGACGGTCAGCGTCGCATTGGCGCCACGTTCGGCGTCGTCGAGCAGCAGTTTGAGCTGATCGGGAGTCACGACCAGCGGCAGGATGCCGTTCTTGAAGCAGTTGTTGTAGAAAATGTCGGCAAAGCTGGTGGAGATGACGCAGCGGATGCCGAAGTCGGCCAGGGCCCAGGGCGCGTGCTCGCGGGAGGAGCCGCAGCCGAAATTGTCACCGGCGATGACGATCTTGGCCTGGCGATAAGCGGGCTGGTTGAGAACGAAATCGGGGTTCTCCGAGCCGTCCTCGTTGTAGCGCATTTCGCTGAACAGCGCGACGCCGAGGCCGGTGCGCTTGATGGTCTTCAGGTACTGCTTGGGGATGATCATATCAGTGTCGATATTGATGATCGGCAGGGGCGCCGCGACGCCGGTCAGAGTGGTGAACTTTTCCATGGGGCAAGGGACCTCGCTGTTGCCAGCGTCATGCCGTGAAGCGGGATGGTGGTCAAGCAGAAACCGTACGCGTGGGTACGGTTGCGGCATGCACGAAAACGCCGCCTGGCCCTAAGGCGTCGCGGTTACACGGTGTGAAGCGGCTTTCGCCCCGAAAGGGGGTAGAGTGAAGAGGCGAAAGCCGCTTCGCACGATCGGGATTTTTTGCGCACGCCTCGGGCAGTCCACCCAGCGGTGACGGCGATTGTTTGGTTCTGAGGCGGGTGCGCGAGTTCCCATTTCCCCAAATCCGCACGCTCACCTGACCGGCGTCGGCATCCACGCACTCTCTCAGGCGACCCCGAAAGACCCGTCTCCCCGCCCGATGCTTCGTCGGCACCGCGTGTGTGGCGGGGATGGGAGAGATTAGCGTAAGGTTTTGGGGGTGGGGATAAGGGGGATAGATCGAGATTTTGGAGAGGCCGACACCCCCTTCCGAGCTGCGCTAAGGCGCGGCGCGCCTAAGCTTCGCTTGCCTTCCCCTCAAGGGGAAGGTGAAGGTGGTGGGTGTGGCACTATCTCGTCAAACACTCCTCGGAAGGGGGTGCCTCAGGCGGCGAGGCTCTCGCGCGGATTGACACCGAGCATGATGTTCAGATTCTGCACGGCGGCGCCGGAGGCGCCTTTGCCGAGATTGTCGTAGACGGCGGCGATGACGGCCTGGTTGATGTGGTCGTTGGCGAAGACGTGGAGGGTCAGCGTGTTGGTGCCGTTATGGACCTGCGGGTCGAGCGCCGGGGTCTTGCCGAGCTTTTCGTCATAGGGCGCGACGCGGACGAAGCTGTCGGGGATCGACGCGTAATGATCGGCCAAAACTTCGTGGAGGCGCTTGCCCGTGGGGATGTCGGCGACCATGTCGAGGTGGAGCGGCACGGAAGTGTGCATGCCTTGCGCGAAATTGCCGACCACCGGCTCGAAGAGCGGCGAGCGGTTGAGGTGGGCGTATTGGCTCATTTCGGGCAGGTGCTTGTGCACGAAGGTCAAGGCATAGGGCGCGAACTGACTCATCACCGCGCCGGGCGCTTCATATTCTTCCATCATCTGGCGGCCGCCACCGGAATAGCCGGAAATGCCGTGGTAGGAGACCGGGTAATCGCCCGGCACGATCCGTGCTTCAACCAGAGGACGCAAGGCCGCGATGAGGCCCTGAGGCCAGCAGCCGGGATTGGCGACATAGCGGGCATTGCGGATTTCCTCGGTCTGCGCGACGTCCATTTCGGCAAAACCATAGGCCCAGCCTTCGGCGACGCGATGGGCCGTCGAGGCGTCGATGACGCGGGTCGTGTCGTTTTCGATCAGCCGCACGCTTTCCTTGGCTGCCTCGTCGGGGAGGCAGAGGATCGCGACGTCGGCCAGGTTGAGGAGGCGCTTGCGTTCGTCCTGGTCCTTGCGCTTTTCGGGCGCGATGGAGAGCACTTCAAGGTCGCGGCGGTCGGCGAGGCGCTCGCGGATCTGCAGACCCGTCGTACCGGCTTCGCCATCGATGAAGATTTTTGCGACCATGTTCGTCTCCTTGGGTGACGGACCTAGATGGCCCCGGCCTGCCGTGACGTCAATAGAGCCAGCATTGCGAATATCGAGGTCGGATGGCATTGATTTGACGCCTGAGATCCAAGGAGCCGCCGATGACTACGCCGCACAACCATGCCAAGCCGGGCGACTATGCAGAAGCGGTTCTGCTGCCGGGGACCCGTTGCGGGCAAAGTGGATCGCCGAGACGTTTTTCGAGGGGCCGCGCCTCGTCAATTCGGTGCGCAATTGCCTCGGCTATACCGGCACGTGGAAGGGCAAGCCGGTGTCGGTGCAGGCCTCGGGCATGGGGCAGCCGTCGCTTGGCATCTATGTGCACGAGCTGATCAATGTTTATGGGGTCAAATCGCTGATCCGCGTCGGCACCTGTGGCGGGCTCAACGCCAAGGTCAAAGTGCGCGATGTCATCCTGGCGCAGGGGGCGACGACGGATAGCTCGATCGTCAAGGGCCGGTTCGGGCCCTATAATTATGCGCCGATCGCCGATTTCGGGCTGTTGCGCTCGGCGGCGGACAAGGCGGATGCCAAGGGGCTGAAATTTCACGCCGGCAACATGCTGAGCTCGGACATCTTTTATCATCAGGACGGGTTTGCCGGCTATGACAAGCTGCCCGAGCACGGAGTGATCGGCGTCGAGATGGAAGCGGCGACGCTTTATACGCTGGCGGCGCGGTTTGGTGTGAAGGCGCTGACGATTTGCACGATGACAGACTGCCTCGTGACGCATGAGGAGATCAGCGCCGAGGAGCGGCAATCGTCGCTGTCCGAAATGGTGGAACTGGCGCTGGACGTGGCGGTGGACGCATGAGCGACGCCATTGCCTTCGTGATCATCGCCGTGGTGGCGCTGATCCACATCTATATCGTCCTGCTCGAAATGGTGTGGTGGGACACACCGCGAGGGCAGAAGGCGTTCGGGATGACGCCGGAGTTTTCGCGGTCGACTAAGGTTCTGGCGGCGAACCAGGGGCTTTATAACGGGTTTTTGGCGGCGGGGCTGATCTGGAGCCTGGTGCATCCCGATCCTGCGACGCGCTGGCAGATCGCGGTGTTCTTTTTGGCTTGCGTGGCGGTGGCGGGGATTTTTGGCGCGGTGACGACGAGGAGCCGGCGAATATTGTTGTTGCAGACGGTGCCTGCGGTATTGGGGATTGTGGCGCTGGCGGTGTTTTAGGGGAGAGACCCCCACCCGGCCTCCCCCTGCAGAAGGGGGAGGAGTACGGCCGGTGGGTGTGCGGAGATCTTTTTACTAGCTCGGTGTCATCCCCGCGCAGGCGGGGATCCATCCTGAGATCTGGGGATGGGCCCCGGCCTACGCCGGAGTGACAGCCGGTGGGTGTTAGAACGAGGCGCCTAAGCGGCCAAAGCACCTAGCACCCGCACCCAGCTCCTGATGCCGCGGTGGAAGCTTTCGAGGTCGTACTTTTCGTTGGGCGAGTGGATCTGGTCGTCCACGTGGGCGAAGCCGATGAGGAGGGTGTCTAGCCCTAAGATCTTCTTGAAGTCGCCGACGACGGGGATCGAGCCGCCCGAGCCGGTGATCACAGCCTGCTTGCCCCATTCGCTGGTCAGCCCTTCAAGCGCCTGGCGCAGGAATTCGCCTTCTGCGGGGACGGTGATGGCGGGGAGTTGCCATGGGGGTGAATTTGACCGTGCAGTCGGGTGGCAGCATCTTTTCGACATGGGCGCGGAAGGCGGCGCGGATCTTGTCGGGCTGCATGCCGGAGACGAGGCGGAAGGAGATCTTGGCGCTGGCCTTGGAGGGGATGACGGTCTTGAAGCCGTCGCCGGTATAGCCGCCGATCATGCCGTTGATTTCGCAGGTCGGGCGGGCCCAGAGCATTTCGAGCACCGAGCGGGATTGTTCGCCGGCGGGGGTCGCGAGATTGACGCTGCCGAGGAAGGCCTTTTCGTCAAAACCGAGACCGGCCCATTGCGCCTTGAGCTCGGGCGAGATTTCGGCGACGTCGTCGTAAAAGCCGGGCAGGGTCACCGAACCATCGGGGGCGCGCAGGCTGGCAATGATCTCGGCGAGGACCTGGTTGGGATTGCGCGCGGCATTGCCGAACATGCCGGAATGAAGGTCCTTGTCGGCGGCGGTGATCTCGATCTCGTCGGCGACGAGGCCGCGCAGCATGGTGGTGATCGAGGGGTTTCACGATCCCACATATCGGTGTCGCAGACGAGCGCGATATCGGCGCGCAGCTCGTCGGCATTGTCGCGCATGAAGGGCGGCAGGTTCTTGCCGCCGGATTCCTCCTCGCCTTCGAGCATCAATGAGACGCGGATGGGCAATGAGCCGGTTGCCGCCTTCCAGGCGCGGCAGGCTTCGATAAAGGTCAGCATCTGGCCTTTGTCGTCGGATGCACCGCGGGCGACGATGATCTTGCGGCCGTCGCGCTCGACGATTTGCGGATCGAAGGGGTCGGTGTGCCAGAGATTGAGCGGGTCGACCGGCTGGACGTCGTAGTGTGCATAAAAGAGGACATGCGGGCCGGCTTGCTCCGGACCATGCGCGACGACGACGGGGTGGCCGGGGGTCGGACGCGCGGCGGCATCGAAGCCCAAATTCTGGAGTTCTGCGGCGATCCAGTCGGCGGCCTTCTGGCATTCGGCAGCAAAGGCCGGGTCGGTCGAAATGGATTTGATGCGCAGGAGCGCGAACAGCCGCTCGAGGCTCGCATCGAGCCCGCCATCCACCGCTTGGAGAATCTGGTCGATCGTGGCGGGGCTGGTCATAGGCATATCCTTTGATAACGAAACGGCTGCGACCATGGCGCGGCGAAGCGCCCAATGTCTAGCCGCGTGTTATTGTCATACTTATGGGCCTGTGATTAGGTCGCGACGCATGAGGGAGGCGATGGCATGGACAGGTCCGCAGGACGCGCGCGGCATTCGGGCGATTTGATCGCCGCGCTCTCCGGCCGCAATCCGGCGCGCAACCTCCATACCGACGTGCTCTGGCAAATGGGCTTTGCCATCGTTTCTGGGCAATATGCGGAAGGCTCGATCCTGCCGGCCGACACCGAGCTTTTGGAGCGGTTCGGCGTGTCGCGCACCGTCTTGCGCGAGGCGCTGAAGACGCTGGCGGCCAAGGGGCTGATCGAAGCACGGGCGCGGATCGGCACGCGTGTCTTGCCGCGCAATCGCTGGAACCTCTTTGATGCCGATGTGCTCGCCTGGTTTTTCGAGCTCGGGCCCGATGTCAGCTTTTTGCGCAGTCTGGCGGAAGTGCGGATCGGCATCGAAATCGAGGCAGCGGCGCTGGCGGCGGAACGCGCCGATAAGGAGCAGGTCAAGGCGCTGGTCGCCTGCGTGGAAAATATGGCGGGGGCGGAAACGCCAGCCGACTTCGCGCGTTACGATCTCGAATTCCACCGTGTCGTGGCAGAGGCTTCGGGAAATCCGTTCATGGCCTCGATCAGTGCCCTGGTGGAAATGGCCTTGACGGCGGCGTTTACGATTTCGTCTCCCGTCAACCAGCCGTCGGCCCTGGCGGTTACCGTCGATGTGCATCGACGCATCGCCGAGGCCATCGGGCAGGGTGACCCGGCGGCTGCCCGGCAGGCTATGCGCGAAGCCATCGCGCAGGGGTTCGACCGGGCCGCGGGACGGATGGAACAGCCCGCCGAGGCCTGAGGCAAAAGCCTGTTAAGCAGTTGAGAAAACGGGTTTTTGTCATGCTTCTCGCGCAAGGGAGCTATGCGTCAACTTTTTGATCTAGTCGCCGTTGCGCAGTTGCCGAA
Source organism: Devosia aurantiaca (assembly GCF_011058215.1). Lineage (GTDB taxonomy): Bacteria > Pseudomonadota > Alphaproteobacteria > Rhizobiales > Devosiaceae > Devosia > Devosia aurantiaca. The sequence goes on along the minus strand of NZ_JAALFG010000001.1, from coordinate 404,920 downwards.
GAACAGGGCGAGTACCAACCACAGGCAACGATGTGACGCGTTTTCAGTCCCCCAGCCCAATCGCCGGAGCGTTCTGGCTGGCCTGGGCTTTTCGCTGCTGCTTATGTCCTCGACCGCGCTCAGCCGTCCGGCTTTTGCGCAGGGCGATGATAGCTTTGCCTTCGACTTCGACAGTTTTTCCGCCCGCATGAAGGATCTGGCCGCTGGGCCGCATGCTCCGATCATTCCGGAAATTGCGCCGGCCTTCCAAAGCCTCGATTACGACGCTTATCGGCTGATCCAGTATCGCGCCGAACGCAGCAAGTGGGCTGACGATCCGGCCGGCTATCGCCTCCAGGCCTTTCATCCCGGCTGGCTTTATACCGAGCCAGTCAAGGTGTTCGAAATCGATGGCGGCACGGCAAGCCTGGTGCATTTTGGCGCCGACGACTTCCTTTATCATGACGTTGCAGTGGGCGACGCCGCACAGGGCGAATTCGCCGGCGTCGCTGGCCTTCGCGTCAACTATCCGCTCAATAGCCCCGACGCGCCGCTCGACGAGCTGGTGTCGTTTTTGGGCGCCAGCTATTTCCGGGCCCTGGGCCGCGGCAATATTTATGGCGCCAGCGCACGCGGGCTTGTGGTCAATTCCTGGATCGACCTGCCGGAAGAGTTTCCGCATTTTTCCGAGTTCTATGTCGAAAAGCCCGAGGCCGGCGGGCCGCTGACGGTTTACGCGGCAATGGAATCGCCCAGCGTGACAGGCGCTTATCGCTTCGTGATCCAGCCGGCCCATGACGGGGCGCAGGAAACCACGATGGACGTCACGGCGCGGCTTTATTTCCGTACCGATGTCAAGGAAGTGGGCGTGGCGCCGCTGACCTCGATGTTCCTCTACGCCGAAGCCAATCGCGGTGGTTTCGACGACTATCGGCCGCAAGTTCATGACAGCAACGGTCTCTTGGTCGAGCGCGAAAGCGGCGAGATCATGTGGCGGGCCCTCAACAATTCCGCCTGGCTCGGCAATTCCTATTTTGCCGAAACCAATCCCAAGGCTTTCGGGCTATATCAGCGTGGCCGCGATTTCGAGACCTACCAGGATGCGGGCGCCCACTATGAGCGACGTCCCTCGGTGCGGATCGAGCCGCAGGGCGCCTGGGGCGCCGGCATGGTGCGGCTGATCGAAATTCCGGCAAAGCTCGAGGCGGACGATAATATCGGTGCCTTCTGGATCCCTGCCGAGCCGGCCCTGGCTGGCGAAAGCCGCGAATATAGCTATCGCGTCGTCTGGGGCGACCTCGATCCCGAAAACAATCCGGCCATGGCCTATGTCGCCGAAACGCGTGGCGGTGTAGGCGGCGTTTCCGGTGTCGAAAACGCCGCAAGCCTCCGCAAATTCGTGGTCGACTTCAAGGGCGGCGAGCTCGATGCCCTGCCGCCTGGAACCCCGCTCGATGTGCTGGCGACCGTCGGCGGCGGCGTAATGCGCAATTCCGTGCTGTCGCGCGTCGATGCCAATGGCGCCTGGCGCCTGGTGATGGACGTCGAGACCGAGCCGGGAGCGACGGTCGAACTCAAGGCCTATCTCGTCGGTCTTGGTCGCAAGCTTACCGAAACCTGGCTCTACCAGTGGAGGCCCAACGCATGAAACATTCTGGCGAATTCCCCTTCTTCGCTGGCCTGCCCGATGCGCCGCTGGACATGCCCAAGCAGCAGCTCGAGACACGTCGCTCGTTGATGCAGACGCTGCGCGCCACACTTTGGCCGTTCGCGGGTCGTTAACAAAGCGGTGATGATCAGACCGTCCCTTTTCCGCTGTGGTGCCTTGCTGCTGGCCTTGGGCCTCAGCCTCTATGGCACATGGCTCTTCCTGAGCTTTACCGGCGTTGGGGGACTGACGGCACTGGATCTCGTTCGTGCCGCGCTCGTTGCCTTCAGTGGCTTCTGGCTGGTGTGGGGCAGCGCGGCTGCCGTCATGGGGGTCTTTGCGCCGTCACGGCGAAAGCCGATGCCGGGCGGGCCGCTCAAGAGCCGCACCGCCATTCTTGTGCCAATCTACAACGAAGACCCGATCGCCACCTTTTCGCGCATTGCCGCGATGAACCGGAGCTTGCTCAAGCTCGGCGTGGCGGAGCATTTCCATTTCGCGGTCCTCTCCGATACGCAGGCGATTGAGGCGGCGGCGCAGGAACTGGTGCAGTTCGAGCGGCTCCTGCTCGAGCCCGACAGCGCCAGCCGCATGTTTTACCGCCGGCGTGAGCGCAATGTCGGACGCAAGGCCGGCAATATCGAGGACTTCGTTTCGCGTTCCGGCGCAGCCTATGATTTCGCGCTGATCCTTGATGCCGATAGCCTCATGGAAGGCGAGACCATCCTCGAGATGACGCGGCGCATGGAGGCCGATCCCGAGCTTGGCCTGCTGCAGACCGTGCCGCATATCGTCCATGCCAAGACGCTGTTCGGCCGCTCGATCCAGTTTTCGGCGGCCTACCTGTCGCCCACCTTTGCGCGCGGCGCAGCGCTGATGCAGGGCAAGGAAGGTCCTTATTGGGGGCATAACGCCATGGTGCGGGTGCGGGCCTTTGCGGCCTCCTGCGGACTGCCGGAACTTTCGGGCACTCCTCCCTTTGGCGGTCATATCCTCAGCCACGACTATGTCGAGGCGGCGCTGCTGTCGCGTGCCGGCTGGAAGGTCGAGGTCGATCCGGCGCTCAAGGGCTCCTATGAAGAAGCCCCGGACAACCTCATCGAATATGCCAAGCGCGACCGTCGCTGGTGCCAGGGCAATATCCAGCATGGCCGGTTGATCGGCGCGCCCGGGCTCAAGTTTTGGAGCCGCTTCACCTTCGTCCAGGGCATCATGGCCTATTTGGCCTCGCCCCTGTGGCTGGCGCTGTTGGCGACCAGCATGGCGGCGGCGCTGTTCCCCGACCAGCCCGTGGTCGTGGCAGATTTCGGTGAAGTGACGCTGTCGCCGTGGGTGCTGGGCCTTGCCGTGGCCGTGATCCTCGTGGCGCCCAAGATCCTGATCCTTCTGCGCGGCATGGTCGATGGCCAGAACCGCCGCTTTGGCCGCACGCCGATGGTGACGCTGTCGGTGATCGGCGAGATCGTGCTGTCGACGGTGTTGGCGCCGACCATGCTGCTGATGCAGAGCCGCGCCGTGGCGCAGGTGCTGCTCGGCCTTGACGGCGGCTGGCCGGCAACGCAGCGCGGGCAGAACTTCGTGAGTTTCAGGACTGCGCTGCGCGCCAGCTGGTGGATGGTGCTGGTGGCTTTCGCCGCTCTCGCCAGTACCCTGGTTTTTGCGCCTGACACTGCCCTTTGGGTTGCGCCGGCAACCGTGCCGGCCTTGGCGGCGCCATTCCTGATCTCACGAACCTCGCGTCCGACGCGGCGGAAATTGCCCTGGCTGTTCCGAACGGAGATGGAAGCCTCGCCGTCTCCCGTGATAAGGGAGCAGCAGGCGATCGTGGCCCAATGGGCCGCGACCGAGCCGATGATCGCGAACAGTCCGCCGCTCAAATCGGCGGTGCCGAGGACCGCCCATGTCGCTGCCTAGCGCGGCGCCCCGCTCTGCGGGGCTTTTTTCTGCCTTCCGCAATGCCTGGTTGCCCGCCTCCTCAAGGGACACGAGCGGCCTGCCGGTAGGCCGCGATCCGCGCCTCGACATGTTCCGCGGCATCGCCTTGGTGATGATTTTCATCAACCACGTGCCGGGCACGATCTACGAGAACTATACCAACCGCAATTTCGGCTTTTCCGACGCAGCGGAAGCCTTTGTGTTCATGTCGGGCATGGCGGCGGGCCTTGCCTATTCCAACGGTTTCCGGTCGGGCAGCCTGTGGTCGGCGATTGCGCGGGTATGGGCGCGGGCACGGCAGCTTTATTTCGTGCACCTCTCCATCACCATGATTTGCCTCGCAATCTTTGCGGCGGCAGCCTTGTGGTTCGACCTGCCGGAAGTTCTGACCAGGAACAACATCGCGCCGCTCTTCAGCCAGCCTTTGAGCAGCTTGATCGGCATTCCGTTGCTGACGCACCAGCTGGGATATCTCAACATCCTGCCGCTTTATGCGACGCTGTTGCTGATGACGCCGGTCTTCATGATGGTCGGGCTGAAGCGGCCGTGGCTGATGTTTGCCCTTTCGATCGCGCTTTGGGCGCTGGCCGGGCAGTTCCGCCTCAACCTGCCGAATTTTCCGACCGCTGGCGGCTGGTTCTTCAATCCGTTTTCCTGGCAGTTGTTGTTCGTGACCGGGCTTTTGTCGGGTGCGGCGATGAAGACGGGGCAGCGTTTCATCCCCTATCATCCGGCGCTCTTTGCCTTGGCCGCGGCTTTGGTGATCTTCATCCTGCTCTGGATGAAGATACCGGTAGTCGGGGATGCCGGGCGCGATGTCCTCGCCCACCTCGCAGACGCGGGGGCGCCGTTCTACATCACCTGGTTCGACAAGTCGTATCTGGCGCTGCCGCGGCTACTGCATGCGCTGGCCTTGTTCTATGTCCTGGGTCATCTGCCGCTGATGATGACCTTTGCACAATCTCGCCTTGCAGCGCCGCTGCGCGCCATGGGGCGGCAGGGTCTTGCGGTTTTTGCGACCGGGACCGTGCTCAGCATGGTGATGCAGGTGGTCAAGACTCCGCGGCAGCCTGATCCTTTGTTCGATGGCGTCATTCTAGGTGCCGGCATCATGTTTCTGGTGGGGCTCGCCTATGTGCTCAACCACACGGCGTCGCTGAAATCCGTTCAGGCTGCCAAGCCGCGCGCCTGACCGGCACACGAAAAAGTCACCATACCGCGTTGGGCCCGGAACCGGCTGTCCCAAAGCTCGTTTGATGTTCACCAAAAGGAGAGTGAGCATGGGCATTATCTGGACCATCATCATCGGCTTCATTGCCGGCGTTATCGCAAAGTTCATCGTACCGGGCCGCAACGAGCCGTCCGGTTTTATTCTGACGACGATCCTGGGCATCGTCGGTGCGTTCCTCGCAACCTTCCTCGGCCAGGCGCTTGGCTGGTATGGTCCTGACGACGGCGCAGGTTTTATCGGCGCCATCGTCGGCGCCGTGATCATCCTGGTCATCTGGGGCTTTATCGCCGGCCGTCGCCGCGTTTAATCACCATCAAGGAGACCGCAAATGGCACGCGGAACACCATCCATGGTCGCACTGCTTGGGCTACTGGCCGTTGCCGGCTACCAGCATCGCGACAAGCTGGGCGAATTGCTCAACGGTGCCGGCAACCAGACCCGCAATCCCAATGATCCCAACCCGTCGCAGGGCGGCTTTGGCGACATTCTGGGCAACCTCGGCGGCGCCTTGGGCGGCCTCGCCGGTGGCGCAGGTCTTGGCGGTCTCCTCGGCGGCCAGGGCGGCTCGGCTTCGGGCAACGGGCTTGGCGACCTGCTCGACAGCTTCCGCCAGGGCGGTCGCACCGACAAGGTGGATAGCTGGATCGGCACCGGCGCCAATTCGCCCGTGGAAGCGCGGGATCTTGAGGATGTGCTGGGTGAGGACACGATTGCCGAACTCACGCAGAAGACCGGGCTCAGCCGCAGCGAATTGCTGGATCGCTTGTCGGTGACGTTGCCGGAAGCGGTAGACAAGCTGACGCCGGACGGACGTTTGCCGGCCTACTAAGGGCTTGAAAATATACAAATAAACCCCGGCGCGGCCCTTGGCTTCGCTGGGGTTTTGTTTTTGCAAAAGTGGGGTGGTGGAGCTGAGCGGGCGCGCTCTCCCGAAGGATTTTTCACATTATTTCTTAACGAGATGCCTGTATTTCAGGGGTTTGAGGGTACCATAGTGGGGTACGCAGCGGGGTACTTTCATGGTGCCTCCGGATAATCCTTGGTGAGGCGCGATGAACCGGTCTTCGGCAACCGACACGAGCTATCTCGAAGAGAAGAACGGCAAGTGGCGGGTTAGCCTCAGCGTGCCGGCCCATCTCCGGAAAGCGATGGGCAAGACCAAGGTCAAACAATCTTTGGGCACCGACAGCCTCGCGGTGGCCAACGAGCTCAAATGGGACGTCCTGGCCACGCTCAAAAAGCAGATCCGTGACTTCGAGCGCGACGGCAAGGCGTTCAGCAATGCGGAACGGTTGCGTGTCCTTAATGAGGCGGCCGACATCGCCAAAGTGCTCGCCGAACATCCGGTGAAGGATCATCAGAGCCTGGCTGGGGAGTACCTCGGAAATCGGGTCACGGAAATCCTTGGAGCACCTGTCCGGTACGAACGGTTGAACGCTTGGGAAGCCCAAGACGATAAGGAGATGAACGCCGGGACTACCTTGCCGGTTTACGACAAGGAGCGCGAGCAGTTGGCTGCGCAGTTCATGGATATCGCGTTCCATGGCGGGGTCACCATCGGCAAGCATGATGAGGACTTCAAAAGAACCGGCTGAGGGTGTCCCCGCGAACCGAAGGCGACCATGACCGCGCTCTGGTCATGCTGGCCGCTTTCTGTATCGAGCGCGGGATCGGCGACGATATCCGTAAGGTCGATATTTGGGTGGTCATGGACTTCATCAATTCCCTAGAGCGGAAGGGTCTTGCTCCTCGGACGGCCAAGAAATACGTGTCTCGGCTCAAAATCTATTTCGAGTACGTCCTTGCTCAAAAGGTCATCACGGATAATCCTTGGGATAAGGGCAAAGTGCACATGCCGACAGCCAAGAATAGCGACAAGGAACGCCCCTTTACCGAGACCGAAGCGGCAAAACTTCTTATGGGCGACTGCAGCCAAGCGCTCAGGGACGCGATGATGATCGCGGCGTTGACCGGAGCTCGGCTGGATGCCGTGGTGGACCTGAGGGCCGACGATATTATCGATGGCAAGTGTTTCCGCTTTAAGCCGCAGAAGCGCGAGCCCGGAGTTCGGTTCGTTCCGATCCACCCCGACCTTCTGGATATCGTCAAGCGGCGGTTGGAAGGAAAGCATGGGACGGACAGTCTGTTCCCCGAATATCCCATCCCGGATAATCCGCGGCGGGAGCGTAGCTTCGCGGCGAGCAAGGCGTTCACAACCTATAGGCGCAAGCTCGGCGTCGACGAAGTCATCGACGGCAAGCGTAGGTCCCGCGTGAACTTTCACTCGTGGCGGCGTTGGTTCATCACCAAGAGCGAGCGCGCTGGAACACCCGATGCAACGATCGCGGCCATTGTCGGGCATACCCGCAAAGGCATGACCCTGGGCCACTATTCTGAAGGCCCAGAAATGGTTGCTGCACGCAAGGCAATTCGCAGGGTCAAGCTTCCCCCGCTCGATGGCTCACCGATTTTCGAACCGGAAGCAGTGACGCCCCGATAGTAGTGAGCAAAACTCGGCAGCGTCAGTTTCGTCAGTATCCAAAGTGACTGTCTGCAAAGTTGAACGCATCTTCACGGCTGCCGGAAATCATGACGGCTCTCGCGACGGAGTGGAGAACTACGCCAAGGAGATGAAGGACTGGCGTGCGCGGGCACGAAGGAATTGGTCACGAAGGTCAACAAGCTCTATAGAACGCATTCGGTGACCTTCGGCGCCGATCGCGATGACCGAACCCTGGCGACGATCAGGATCAACGGCGCCGATGTCGGTGACATGCTCATCTCCGAAGTGCTGGCCCGTCGCTGGCCCAGTGGCGAGGAGTTTTGGTGCTGATGCAGGTTCCAGTCGTCGATCCCGAGCGCAAGAATCTGATCCCCCATTTCGAGAAGAAGCTTGCCTACTTCCGGCGCATCGCTCCGTACCGAAGAGAAGAGCAGGCCGACGACGAGGGCGAAGCTACATGCCGGTTGATGCTGGCCGAGCTTCGAGCACCAAAGAGCAATCAAGAGGACGCAGCATCAGATGTCATGTAGCTGGACCAATGGTTCGATGAGATCGAGGAAAAACCGTTAGTGGCAAGCGATGAGACAATCGACTTAATTGCCAAGGTATGAGCAACTGGTCGCTTCACGGTGGTTGCATTCGAAGGTCGTCGTGAAGCGCAATCTACCGTATCTCGGTCTTTTTAGTTCATGAAAGCTCTCTTGCTCTAGAGATCTTCTCCATGCCCGCAGGTCGATTGCTCTCCCGCAACCACACTAGGCGAACTGCCTCGATAGAGTTCCCCCGCGACAGCCACCATGCTTTGCCGTTCACAGGGGAACAGACGTCATTCCGGGACTGAGCTTCTCATTTCACCCTCATCCGCGGTTGTACGTGCCAAGTCTTCGCGAATTCTACGTTCAAGCGTGTCTTCCTTGACGTACCTGTGCAACGAGTGCCCGACATATTCCGATGCTCGCTCGACTACACGGGGATCGAAACTGATGAAACCCAAAGGTACCGGCAGGCCGGCCCTGGACCCAATGGGAGCGTGGACTGACGCCGCGACCAGGACACCAGGAATTATTAGAAGTTCAAGGGTTTGGGGGAAAGCTGGCGCCTCGCTTTTGCAGACCTGAACGAACGCCTTTTTGATGTGCGCATCGGGCCAATTTGACACCAATCCAACAGTGGCCGCTGGACGGTCAGTGTTGTTATCGGTTCCGTTTCGCGACGCCATCATCCTTAGCAACTCAGGGAGTGTTTTCGTCGCGCCCCAATGCTTCACAATGGGCATCAGCCACAGCAAGGTCGACGGTCGTGACCTTGACCGAAGTGCTATGCTGTATGCCTCGGTAAGCTTCCGCACGTTGTCGCGAGTAAAAAGAGACCCGACAAATGCGATGGTCTGACGGTTCGACCGCACTTCGCCAACACGGTTGAAGGTTTCGCGATAATACTGATCGACTGCTAGGCCGCTCTTGCGGACGAATTCCTTGAGGAACTCAGGAGCTAGCGATATGAGCACCTCATAGGCTTCCCGATCTCCACTTCTCTGGGTGACGGAGAGGTCATCAACGAAAGCTGCCACGGCGTCCAACACCTCGGGGCGGTCTTCCTGTTCGACCTCGTTGCGCCATTCGCTTAGATCAGCCACACCTGCCCAAGGACGGAGCCCAGTGGACTTGATGGTCAACTTCACCGAGCTTGAAAAGCGATCTCCCGGAGTCACATGATCAATCGAGTAGAGCGATCGTTTGTCGAACGCAGCCTTGTCCCTTCTGCTGGCAATCTCCGGATACGATCTCCGGAAGGCTGAGTAGATGTTGGCAGCCGCGGCGCTGGCACGCTCAGGCTGTAGGAGTGGCAACTCTGGAAGAGCCCTCGAGAAGTCATCGAGGCCTCGATGATGTTCATAGGCAAGGGAGATGAGGTCGAAACCGACATTCTCACGCCGCGCTTCCACATCGAATATCTTCGGTTCGTCCGATCCTTCCATAAAAAGGCTCATACCCGAAGGGGTAATCCAAAGCCTACCTTCTCGCCGCTCGACGTATCCCAGCCCCGCGACCTCCGCGAGAACGAACGACATGTCCCTCAAACCAAAGCCGAAGAACAAGGCAGCCTCATTCTCGTCGATCCCATCTACCGATTTCACCAATCGCAACAAGAACTCGGCGGTGAGGGACACTCGACCGAGGACAGCTACCTTGTGATCGACATCGAACCGGCGGCAAGGAAGAAGTACATCGTAGCTCGCTAGTTCGAGATCCTTATCTTCCTCTGGTTTCAATAGCCCCGTCAGAGACAGGATAGCTCTTGTTTGCGTGATCATGCCGTGGCTACCGCTTCCTTGACCGCATCTCGCCGGTCGCCAACGTCCCCAGCAGCGCCGACGCCGAGATCACCTGAGCATCTCCGGCGCTGAAGCGATCCTCTACTGCTTCTGACAGCCGTTGCATCGGACTACCGACTTGCCAACGGGATTTCGCGCCAACGATAATCAAGCGATCCATGGCTCGACTAACAGCAACGTTGATGCGGTTCGGGCGCTGCAAAAGCCTGGCTTTATGGTGGCTAGCCCTCGCTCGGCTTGGCCCGAGACATTATTGCGGACAAGCGAAAGGACCACGATCGGATTTTCCTTGCCTTGGTAACTATCGACAGTGTCGATCTTGATAGTGCGGCGAAATGCTTCAGGTAGGTTAGCCGCCTGGATCTTCCTACGGATGAGATCCCGTTGCGCTGCATACATACAGATCACGCCTATCACGTGGGCATGCTTCGTTTGCTCCGCGATCCATTCTATAAAAGAAGCGGTTGCCGACCATTCCTTCAGAAGCGCAACGATACAATCGGCTTCCGCCGGATTTATCCTGCTGGTACCAGTGCTTTCGGTACGCTCTTCGCCGGCAGCGCCCAACGAGTCGGTGGTTATCCAGGTGAGCGGCTGTTCCAAGCCCTCGGGCAGTACTTCCGGATTTACTTCAGGCGTGGTCCGTCCAGCTTCAAGCATCCCTTCATAGAATGTTTCCGAAACAACCTGCCCGATCGGAGGAAGCATGCGATATTGGGTCTTGAGCCTGGCGCCTGCCGACTTGCCATAACCATTCTCGAATAGGCGCTCGAAATCGCTTGCACAACCGCGAGTTCCGAGGTGCCGAGTTCGCTCGCGACTTTCGACACGACGGTGGCGGGGTGCTGGGGCTCCAACTGCGCATGGTCGCCAACCAACACCACCCACCGCCCTGACTGCATGGGGACCGCCAACTCGCTTGCGGTACAACGTGCAGCCTCGTCTATGATGACGAGATCGAAGGGGGTAGTGGTAAGACCTAAAGACGTGCGACCAAGCCCGACGCATGTCCCGGCAACGATCTGCCGAGTACCGGCCAGGAATGCTTCGTAGCCTCGCTGCTGCGTAGATACGCTACCGACGAAGTCTTTTGCTAAGTTGAACACGGACCGCATCCTGCCGATCCTTTCGGGCGCTGGACGCTCGTTTGCTGGCAGACGGTCAACCACAGCCCGCAAGGTGTCGTCTAGCACCTGAAGCGGATCCTCCTCAAACAACAGGACGTCCGCTCCGGCTACGCTCTCGCCGAGAGCCTCCAGGGTGTTCGACAAGCTGTTTATCCGTTCATCTTCCGGCTCTGGCTGCTCCCGTAACTTTAAGATCCTCTCGGCGACAGGTCGCATGTGCACCTCGATGTCGATCATCGCTTCCACTACAGGCAATGGAATTCCAAGAGCTCTACCTGCTAACCTCATTCGGTCACGAAACTCGGCACCAAAGCGATCCTTGTAGAGCTGTTCCAGTCGGTCCGTATGAAATGGCATCAGCCGTCCGGAGACCACGCCTTCGTTACCGACGCGAAGAATGCTGGGTTGCTCATCCTGGTTTGCGAATAGCCTTAGCACCGCTTCGGCGGCATTGTTGACGGCCTCATGGGATTGGCTGGCCAGGAGGATATTTTTTGCCAGGCCACGCGTGAGCGCGAAGTGCGTAAGGGCGGCGATGAAGAGGGTCTTCCCTGTCCCTGGAGGACCTTGTAAAGCGCCCAAGGGGCGCACGGAAACAACCTTTCTGAAAGCCTCTCTCTGATCCTGGTTCAATCCGTAGCGAGCAAGATCTTCATCGCTCACCGCAAGATCCAGAGATGCCGGACGAAATTCGGTCTTGGGCTCGAATAGAGTTGGGATCGATTTTATACGAGCCTGCCCACTCAATGTCCGACTGATTGCAGATTCCCTACGTCGTAGGCTTTGAATTTCGAAGTGGCTGATGAAGCGCAGGCGCTGCTCTTCATTCACGAGAGCAGCGTTGCCGGTCGTAGTCCAGTCCGCCGCATCGATGAAAACCCGATCGGGTTTCGACCTGGCGATATCGAGTTCACCTATACGTTGCCAGGCGCCTTTGCGATCGAGTCTCTCGACACCAACGCGATCGTTTCGGTTGAAGTCGAATGTCCCGCTTGTTAGCTCGAAAGGCACGATATGCCGCTTGAGATCGCGATTGAACCCGCTGTCGGCCGCTGCCACGCCATCGGTGGTAAGATCACTCTCTGCCGTGATGAGTGACTGCCATAGCCGCCGTATATCGACGGTTGGCAGCTTAGGAATTGCTACTGCGGCTTGGCTGTCATTGAAGGCATCATAAGCCGTGTCATCGAAGGTAGGCTCTGGCTGGGCTTCGGGTATCTCCTCTCCTGCGGCGGTATCGATACCCTTGGTAGCCTGGTTACCCCAATTGGACAGGAAGGCCTCATCAGCGAGGAGAAAGCCGATATCGGTAAAGTTAGGGGCCACCGAGCTGGATATTTCTATCTCAGCCTCGAATTGCATGAACTCAAACCTCGCCAGTCGACTTATCTGCTTCTGATCGATCGTGCACCGCCGCGCGCGGAGAGGACGCATTCGATCATCCAGGAAGATTTCCAGTTCTTCGCACGCGCCACGTATGAAGAGGCTCGACCGGTTCACAGCTCCCTTCCGCACATAGAACTTTCCCTCGTCCGACAGCAGGGGACCTGGCGATATTCCAGGCACCTGAATCGTCAACTGACGTGCCGCTGCTTCTTCGAGCTGTGGAAGCAAAGCTAGTTCGAGCGCCTCCATCAACGGAAGAAGCGTGCCGTTTTCAGGCACGGTGTCTCGGCAACTATCGAGGGCAGCTGAGATCTTGGCTGCCACCGATGCATCAAGACCCGCCTCGGCTAATACCTCTTCCGTGATTTTTGTAACCGCGAAGCGATCTCGCTCGAGTCGACCGCCGGATGCGGGCGAATAGGCCGTATTGCTTGGCTCACCGTCGTCACTGGCCTGGAAGTCGAGGATGTCGATCAGAACGGGGGCGCCGTCCTCTGCCACGATTATGTTCTGAGGCTTGATGTCGCCGTGTGTGATACCGGCGTCATGGATCGACTTCACTGTAATGGCAAGCGACAGGCAGAACTCGATCGATTGCACCTGCTGACCATGGAAGCGGCCTTCTTCGCGAGCATCCGTTAGTACGCTGCCGTCAACCCAGCGCTGGATGATGGCCATAGCGTCGCCGAGCCAGTATGCACCTTGGATCGCTGCACATCCATCAAGGGGGACAGCTGCATTTCGTGTGCGTTGGACAGGAAGTCGAGAATGCGGGGACCTTCTCGGGTCTGGTCACCCCAAGCGGCCCTCTTCCATAGCTTGACCAGAACCGGAAGGCCTTCTGCATCTTCGCTTTTCCAGATGTCGACCCTGTCGCTTTCTTTGAGCATCTTGATCTCGGGAAAAGCAGAAAACAGTTGTCTCTGCGAACGATACGTCTCCCGGAACCTCTCCAGTCCCCTGATTACCTCCGCAGAATTAGGTCGGTCGGCAGTAGCCGAGTTGAACGCATCCAATGCCAATTGGGCATCAGCAAATCTGTCGTTGGGGTCAAGCGATAGACAGCGTTCTAGCCATCGGTGCAGAGACGCGAATTTGCCATCTGCGTCGATGGAAGGGTCCCACTCGAAAGGCATATCCTCCCCGCTGTCCCTGGCAGGTTGAACGCCCATCAGCAGCCAGTGCACTGCTGCTGCCACGAGAAAGACGTCCCTGCGCTTCGGGATGTTTTCGCCACCAAGCACGTCCTCGGGGAGCTTTGCGCTAGCGAGGAATTGGTACCTTCGCTCCCCAAGGGATTCGACTTGTGGAAACTTCGCTGCCATCAGGTGGGACAGCTTCACCGTTGAGGGAGACTCAAGCCATATACTATGGCCTCCCAAATCGAGATGGGCAGCGTCGGCAGCATGGAGCGCTGCCACCCTGGCTATGAGTTGGCGTGCCAGTTCGATCCTATGGTCACGCGCCAGGTGTGAATTTTCCGACGTTACAAATTCGGATAGACGCCGCAGGCGCTGACGCCGATCAAAAATCTCCCAGTATGCCACCCCCTCTCGGGATCTTCGGCCCGCGGGTGCAGAATTGCGTTTTCACACGCCTCGCTACGGTCTTTCAGATATTCTACGACACTACGTTCACGGCCTGCGACTTCCTGACGGGCCTCGTCGTTCTGGAAACGCGTGTCGGCTTTGGTGAAATCCCAGATACGTAAAGTCCCGAGGGTCTGGGCTGCGTTTTCGTCTACCGCATCGTACTCGCTATAAATCTTGCCCGGGTGCTGAAAGGTAGCATCGTCAGAGTTGGCGACGAAGTTGTTGTATCGACGTCTGCCGGGGACAATCGGACCGGTTCTAGCGTTGAAGAATTTGCTGAGTTGGTCTTTCCAGACTTTTTCCGTGAGAAAGCCATGCGATGAAATAGCTACTTTTCCGAATGTTTCGATCCGCGTGCCGGTCTTACTGACCGCCGAGATAAATTGCTCGTCGGTGAAAACGGATCCCTTCTCCGTTTCTGAGATGCCTGTCGTGTCTGCCTTGCCGGTCACGACTACCAGTCCGATTACCCGCGGAACTATCTCGCCTTTCATGTGACGCTTCAGGTGTTCCGTTAGAAGTTGCCCGACCGCCTTTGCGTTTGCATGGATCTTGCTAACCGGGGACGGCCCGGTATCCCTGCCGTTATGTATCCAGTTTCCGCTGCCGTCGCTCTCTATACGACCATGCCAATCTTTGAGATCGATTAGGAAAATACGGTCTTCGGAGACCAGCACAAGATCGATCTCTCGCGATCGCCCCCTCCCGGTAGCAAGATCAAGATTGGTGAACCCGTACCATTCATTAGGCAGCTTCCGCAGACGGTCAATGCCAACAACCTCGCGTATGTGCACGCCTCGCCCGCAGGTCGTAATCTGCATGAATTTTGCCCCCAAGTGTTCGATCTACGGTCGTTCGGAAATGACCGCTTTGCAATAGTTGATTGCTCCCAAAGAGATGACGTGCCCAAAAACATGTCGGGCTATAGATTATCCTACTGGATTCAGGCTCTCTCACGCTGGTTGAAATCTTTAAAATTGCTCTCTATTTGTTCATGCACGACCGAGATCCAGACCAAACGCGGATCTGCTACCCCTGCGCTTTCGGGCAGCCGCGCGATCGCGTCGTCTACTGGGCGGTCTACCTCGCGAGTATACGCTCATAGTTCAATGGGAAGACGCCACCGAGTGCTGCCGTGTTCCTTATCGCTACTATCGACATCGTCACGATTCATCCCGACAAGCGGAAGCCTTGCTCGCCGCGTCCGTTGTCCGTTCGCATGACGGGCTTCAGGGCCGGCTTCCGAAAACATCTTCCGGTAACCCAATGAACAATCAGAACCCGATGCGCCGGATGCGGCGCCATGACAACCGGCCAGATAGCGCGGCATAGATGCCCGTGTCATCGCCGGCGCGAGGACACACATCACTTCAAGACAAAACGACTTCGATCCTGACGAAGAATTCGACCCAAACCGAATCCTACCTCGTCAAGGTGACACCCAAGGACTAGCGGGTCGCGCTTGTGGCCACGAGCACCGCCCTTCTCCGCCCCATATCGAGCAGGCGACGACGGCCGGGGAACTCGGCGTATATCGCAAGGGCCCGGCATCATCGCCATCGTAGAAGCCCCCGCCGCCTGGGACAACAGCTATGGCAGAGAATTGAAGTCATTCCTTCGGTTATGTGCCACCAGATCACGTAATCCCTGGGGTTCTAATACTTCGACAGCATCACCCCACTGATAGAGGTGCCACGCCATCTCCACCCAACCCGAAGCACAGAATCGTACGAGAAGACTGCCATCGTCCAGAAAATCAACGGTTTGCTTTGGGTGAAAACAGAACTCGGCCGCCCTTGCAGCTGCGTGTGGCGCAAAACGCCAAATGACTTCGCCATATTGGGCGGGGTCCTGATAGACCCCGAAGGATTGCGCTGCATATTCCTCCAGCGAAAAGCCGGGCATCAGGCTAAAGCTCTCATCGATGGTCTGGGCGCTCAAAATCTGGTCCATGCGAAAGTTCAGCATGTCTTCACCGCGCGCCGGCTGGCGCGCCACCAGATAGCTGCGATGGCCCAGCAGGAGCCCGTGCGGCTCGATGATCCGTTCCGGCGCATCCTCGTCCCGGTAGCGCAGCCGCAGACGAAACGGGCCGCGCAGTCCCTCGATCACGGCATCGAGCACCGCCGGAGCTAGATTGACGCGTGGGCCCGGGCGCGTCACCGAGCCCATTGCCAGCAGGACCGCCTCGACGTCGGCCTCGGTGCGCAGCGCATCCTTTGGTGTCAGGCGCGCCAGCAATCCGTCGCGCAGGTCTTCGAGTGCCGCCGCGTGGCGTAGCCGGCCATCGCCGCGCGCCGTCCGGCCGGCGATCTCCAGCGCTTCGACCGCCGTTTCTTGGCGGGTCTGGAGCCGGTCGAGCATGGGGTCGGCAACACGCCAGCGCCGCCGACGGTCGTCGCCATCCATCGCTTCGACATTGGTGAACACGGTTTCCAATGCATCGGTCATGCGCTGCGCCGTGCGATGCGAAATACCGAATTCCTCGCAGATCTCATCGAGGCCGATCCCCGTCCGCCGCGTGGCGGCCAGACGCGCCAGCCTGATCAGGTCCTGAGCCTTGGCGAACGACATGATCCAAATCCTAGTCACAGACTATGTCAGATATTGACACCCACGCACGCTATGGCTGAACGTGCAATCTGTCGAGATGCAAGTCTTGTTGCAGATTGCGTTCGACGAGGGGGCGGTAATGCGAACTATTGAGGGGGATCGGATACTCCTGTCCGCATCGGATCTGATGCGGTTCATGGGCTGCGCTCACTCCACCACGCTTGATCTTGCTTATATGCAGGGCAAGGGGCCAGTTCCCCGCGAAGATACCGAGGATGCCGCGCTGCTCCAGAAGCAGGGCGATGCCCACGAAGCTGCCCATCTGGCCAAGCTCAAGGCATCGGATGTGTCGGTGATCGAAATCGACCGGTCCGACCTTGCCGAAAATGCGCAGGCAACCCGGGCGGCTTTGGCAAGCGGGCCGCAGATCGTCTTTCAGGGGCGCTGCTGGGCGACAATTGGGGCGGTTGGTCGGATTTTCTCGAGCGCGTCGAGCGCCCGTCGGATCTCGGCCCCTTCAGCTACGAAGTCACCGATACCAAGCTCAAGCGGCGGCCCCATCCCAAACATGTGCTGCAGCTGGTGCTCTACTCGGATTTGCTGACCGAGATTCAAGGCATCCCCCTGAATCAGCCCATGTTGAACTCGGTGATGGCTCCAGGGCGCAGCTACGGCTCGCGGATTATCAGGCCTATGCGCGCATGGCGCGTCAACGGCTCGAGGCCTTCTTAGAAAACCCTCAGCCGACCCGGCCGATCCCCTGTGCCGATTGTGGGCTTTGCCGCTGGGGCGATCACTGCGAAAGCCAGTGGCAGGCCGAAGATAGCTTATTCAACGTTGCCAATATTACCCGGACCCAGGTCAAGAAACTCGAGGCGGCTGGCATCACCACCATGGAGCGGCTGGCCGGACTCGATCATCCCATCCGCGGCATGGCCGAGACCACCCGGGCGCGGCTGGTAGCACAGGCGCGTCTGCAGCACGCTCGCAAGACCGGGGCGCCGGCCTTCGAGCTGCGTGAGGCTGAGCCTGGCAAGGGCTTTGATCTTTTGCCCGCACCGCAGCCGGGCGATTTTTTCTACGATATCGAGGGCGATCCGCATTACGAAGGCGGCCTCGAATATCTCCACGGCGTCTGGTTTGATGGCCAGTTCAAGGCCTTCTGGGCGCATGATCACGGCGCCGAAGCGCGGGCTTTGGCGGACCTTCTGGAATTTTTCCGGCAAAGGCTCGCGGCCCATCCCGAAGCGCGCATCTATCACTATGCGGCCTATGAGATCACCGCCTTGCGGCGGCTGACCGCCCAATATGGAATCGGCGAGGCCTTTCTCGATCGCCTGTTGCGCGAGCGGCGCTTTGTTGATCTTTTCGCGGTGGTGCGCGGCGCGCTGATCGGCTCGGAAGCCAATTACTCGATCAAGTCGATGGAAGCCTTCTATGGCCGGGTGCGCGAAGGTGAGGTCAAAACCGCCGGCGGCTCGGTCGTTGCCTATGAGCTTTGGCGCGAAACCGGCGAACAAACGATCCTCGACGAGATCGAAGACTATAACCGCATCGACTGTATCTCGACAGAGGAGCTGCGCGACTGGTTGGTAAGCATCCGCCCCGCCGCGCCCTGGCCGATGCTAGCGACCGATGCCGGCGACAAGGAAGTCGAGCAAGACGCCGATAAGCAGGCCCTGCGCGCGAGGCTTGCCGCATCCGGTCTGCCGCAGGAGCGGCAAGACATGTTGTTCAACCTCGGCCTGTTCCACAAGCGCGAGGCCAAGCCTGCGCAGTGGGCGGTTTTCGACAGCGCTGGCAAGGACGAGGACGAGCTGATCGACGATCTCGATGCACTGGCCGGTCTGCAAGCGATAGGTCCGGCAGAGCCCGTCAAACGCTCGGTGCTGCGCCGCTATCGCTTTCCGCTTCAGGAGACCAAGCTGCGGGCCGGCCGCAAAGCGACGGTGCCGGTTATAGACGGACCTCCGGCCACGGTCAGCATCGAAGAGCTCGACCGCTCCCAGCGGATCATCGCGATCAAGGCGGGGGCGGCCAAGGCGCATCTTTTGACCGACCGCCTGACGCTCCACCCCGACTGGCCGCTCAATACGGACGTTATTGCCGCGGCCCTGCGCGATGTGATTGACGATCAATGCGGCATGCGCCGCCTGACCGCGCTCGATGACCTGCTTGCGCGTGCGGCCCCGCGTCTGGTGACGGAACGCCGCGCCGATCTGCTCGATGGCGCCGATCCCTTGACCGGCACGATCGCGGCGATCGCCGCCATGGATGGCACGGTCCTGCCCATCCAGGGGCCGCCGGGAACAGGCAAGACCTATGTCACTGCGCGGGCAATCCTTGCGTTGGTGCGCCAGGGTCACCGCGTTGGCGTGGCCTCGAATAGCCATGAGGCCATCCGCAATGTGCTGATGGGGTGTCTTGCCACGCAAGATGATGGGGATCCTGTCCTGGGCCTGTGCATAGGGCACAAGGTCAGCAGCGGCGAAGACGGTTATCCGGACGGCTGTGCCGGCGTTATCCGCTCGACCGCCAATGACGATTCCTTGTGGAGCCGCGCCCATGTGGTCGGCGGCACCGCCTTCTTTTTGCCCGTTCGGAGCACGAGCAGGCGCTCGATTGGCTCTTCATCGATGAAGCCGGGCAAGTGGGGCTGGCCAATATGGTCGCCATGGGGCGCTGCGCGCGCAACATCGTCTTGATCGGCGATCCGCGGCAATTGCCGCAGGTCATCCAGGGTGCTCATCCCGATCCGGCCAACCTTTCTTGTCTTGAGTGGATGTTGGGCGAGCACGCTACCATCCCACCCGATCGCGGCATCTTTCTGCCGGTCTCGCGCCGTATGCATCCCGATGTCTGCGGGTTTATTTCGCGGCAGGTCTATGAAGGCAGGCTCGTTAGCGCGCCCGATACAGCCGTCCAGGCCGTCCGCGGGACGAGCTTTCCCAGAGCTGGCGCTTTCTGGGTGCCGATCGTCCATGAGGGCAATGCCCAGATCGCAGACGAGGAAGTCGCTGCCATTCAGGCTGCGATCGAAGATCTGCTCTCCGGAAGCTGGACCGATAAGGATGGGACGACGCGCGCCCTTGAACCCGCCGATATTATCGTCGTTGCGCCCTACAACGCGCAGGTTAATGCCCTGCAAGATACTTTACCCGCTGGCATTCGTGTCGGCACGGTTGACAAGTTCCAGGGGCAGGAAGCACCCGTCTGTCTGGTGTCCATGACCGCCTCCTCAGTCGAGGAAACACCACGGGGCATGGATTTCCTGTTCTCGCTTAACCGCATCAATGTCGCTGTCTCGCGCGCCAAAGGCCTGGCGCTCGTCTTTGGGGCGCCCCGGCTGCGCGAAGCAAAATGCAACACCGTTGAACAGATGCGCCTCGTCAACACGCTATGCGCACTGCCTGAACTCGGGCCAAACGAAGGAACAAACCAATGAGTGAGAACGACTGGTTTATGATGCGTCCGCAGAAGGCTCAGGCCCATGGCCGCCCTGAGGCCGGGGGTTCCTGGTCCGCAAAGGATCAACAGCAATGCGGGATGGTTCTCCGCGTGTGAAGCGGGATCGCGAGGAACGGGACCGGTTAGTGCGGCAAGGGGTCCTCGTGCCCGATACTGATCCGCACCTATACCGCTTTTCGCGCGACCACCTCTTCGGGAGCTCGAGTATAGCGGGTGGAATCGTTAAGGACGGTAATTGCAGCGGGCCCCAGAGCTGGCGCCGGCCAAGTGACGGAAAGTCGATCAAGGACGTATTCGGTTGAGGGTCCAGTTCGTGATGCTTAGGCGAAGTTCCTGAGAAAAAATGGACCGCCAATAGGTTTATGTAAAATGGATCGGATGCGCACAAAGCCATGAACGCAAAAAGCAATGCTGAAGCCGGAGAGGCGCATATGACGAGTGAGGCTTGGGCTGCGTTTCTTGACGCCGAGCTTCAATCGACGTGCAAAGCGTATCTTGAGAAGCCGGCCTTTCTTTTAGGGCATTCACGCACCGAGCAGCAGACCACGGCAGACTATGCCGGCCGTGAGCTTTTGGAGCTTGTTCAGAATGCGGCAGACGCCGCCAGTGAAATGGGCGGTTCTGGACGAGTCCTGATCGAGGTGACGCAGGGAGGCCCTCTATGTCGCCAACACCGGGCAGCCGTTCCGCAGAGGTGGCGTAGCGTCATTAATGACCGCCCATACCAGCGACAAGCCGACCCGCGCTGCGCGGATGATCGGCGCAAAGGGCTTGGGATTTCGCGCGATCCTGAATTGGACGGAGGCGCCGATCGTCAGCAGTGGTGCTCTAGAGTTGGGATTCTCACGAACCCATGCGCTTGCAGTGGTTGCCAAACTGGCCGGTCAGAACGCCGAGATTGCGGCCAACTTCAGCGGGGTAAATCCCAACTTGCCGCCGTTGCTCGTCTTTCCCGCCGCCGGCCCGGGACTGGAGAATCTCGATTCCGGTACGCAAACCGTGGTGCAGCGTGTCCGTAAAATTCGCGACGATGGCTACGACACGGTAATTGCAGCGCCTCTCCGGAGCGCCAAGTCATTGAAACACGCTATCGAGCAAGCAGGCCAGTTTCAGCCCAGTTTTCTCTTGTTTGTGAGAGCGCTGGAAGAGATCCGTATTCGGCTCCCGGGCTGTGACGAGAAGTGTTGGGTAAAAAAGTTGAAGGACAATGGCGATGTATCGCTATGGCTCGAATGTGGTCCAGATACCAGCACACAGGATTGGATTGTCAGGCAACAGGTGGGATGTATTGGAAAGGGCGAGAACGAACGGGAATTCGAGCTCGCCATTGCTATTAGGAGTGATGAAGCGAACAAACCGGGCAAACTGCACAGCTTCTTCCCAACTTCTCTACCGCTACCCTTTTCTGGCCTCTTTCACGCTACGCTGGAACTCGACTCTAGCCGCAAGACAATCAATGAGAATTCGCAGCACAATAACGAGGTACTGCAGGCCCTTGGTCGTCTTCACGCCGAGATGTTGGCCGAGCTTCGGAAATTGGCCCGCATTTCCGAGCCGTTGAACTGGCTTATTGCGCATCAGGAATTTCCCGATGTGCTGAAACCAGTTTCAGAAGCCGCGTGGCTGCGGGCGAGAGATCTGCCTATCGTGCAATGCATGGATGGTGCTTGGCGTAAACCCGTCAATTCACGAATTGGCCCGGTCCGATATGCTGAATACCTGCCGGCACGTCTTTTCGGCCAACTTGCCCGTATTAAGGCATCCAACACCGAGAACCTTCTTAGGCAAGAACTCGGCGTGCCAATAGTCGACACTAAAGACATAATTAATACGCTTCGGAGTGCCAATCTCAGCTTCTCAGAACGCGCAAAAGCGATTGTGGGCATTGCGAAGACCTTTCCTGAAGACAAACACGATCGGCGTCTACTGATCGACATAAAGAGTAAGGAGATGCCTTCGACGGCCACAGCATTTCCGCCTCCCACCGATGAAGCTAAGCGGCATGGGCTTCCCGATTGGGCCAACGCGCGGTTTATTCATCCAAAGCTTTGGTCCGAACTTTTGACTGAGGTGTCGGGAAACGTTGTCCGCGATAAAATCCATACTCTAAGAGGTTTTCGGGTCGTCGAATATAGTGCGGAGGCCGTCATTTCGGCGATCCGGAGCAGAGCTTCGGAACTACTGAAAAAGAACCGAAGCAATCCTGATCATTTGCAGGCTAGTCTACTGGCTACCGTTTATTCCTTACATGACCGGACGCGGAACAGGCCACAAGGGGTCTTCCGGGTACGATGCAAAGATGGGCAATGGCGTGACGTAACAACCGTGCACCTCTCTGAAAATTACGGAAGAGTCGGGCGAACTACCGCTGCTCTTTATTCTGGTCAGCCCGAACTACTCATCGGTACACCGCATGAGAACGGATTTGACGAAGAGCCGGATGACTTGGCAGAGTTCCTAGTGTGGTTGGGAATCAATCCATGGCCGCGGAAAATTACAGAGCCTTTGCCAGAGAAATGGCGTCAATCGATAGTCAACACGCTACCTGAGACTATTCAGGTTACCGACGGCAACACTTCGAGAGAGGTCAAACGCTCAGACTTGTCCTGGGGCTATACGGCCAAGGCAACTCACGACACTGTTGAGGCGCTTGACCGTATTCTCAGCGGTGCGCCATCAGAAGCAATCGTGGCGTGGCTTGCCCAAGATCCGCGTCTCGACCCGCTTGTGGCCGTTCCAACCTTTGCCGTGCAGCTGGAAGCCCGAGATAATGGGTTATCGAAGTTTCGAACATATGAGGGCACACTGCCCAACACGGTTCATCTCGATATTCAGACGAGCGCATGGCTCGATTGCCAAGATGGCCAGCATCACGCGCCCCGAGACACAATGATCGAACCAGGGGTTCTTTCCGCGCTGTTCCAGGCACCACGTGCTGCCAATTCGTCGAGCGAGCTAGAGTTCGGCCTGGACAAAGCTCATTGGCGGCGAGGTCTGGAGCGTGCTGGTGTCGTTCGCAATCTTGATGATCTCCCAGAACCACACGTCTACCGGCTCCTTTCTTCCCTTCCGTCACGGCAGATCAAGCCAGACGTCGGCAGCAGGCTCTTCTTGCAAATCTTGGAGCGTGAAACATTCGATCCCGAACTTGGAGGGGCGGACGGAATCGCATTTCGGGCCAAAGGCCAATTGCCTATCCAACTGGAAGGACGACGAGTTTGGGCTGATCGTGAGGGCGTGTACTACGCTCAGCGTGATGACTTCCCTTCGGCTGCAAAGCCACACCTGCGACTCCTCGATTTGCCATCTCGTCGGAATGCCAAACAGGTCCTGGCACGTTTCGGTGTTGCAACCTTGCAGAAGGATGCCCTCAAACTGAGGATTTGCTCGCTGGACGAGGTCGAGGAGGGAGCTTCGATAACTCTGCGTTCGCGTTTCCGTGATGCCAAACCTTACATAATGGCGCTGCGTAAGGCTTTATCTCCCGACGGCACTCACCTGCGCCGCTTCGATGCGGTTCAGCTCAAAGTCGCGCGCCGCGCCGAAATGGAACTCGCGATCGATGATGCTAAGATTGTGGAGGAGTTGGACCCATGGCGTCACAGCTTCGATGATGACGCGATGATCATAACGGTCGACGATACGGGCTCTTTCGAGGAAATGATGGATCTCGGATGCCATGCAATGGCGGATGGGCTTGCTGAGCTTTTTGAGCTGCAGAGCGGCGCAGATTTCGTGCCATTCCTGGCTTCTTCAACCGATGCATTGCGTCGTGCCCATCTCCAACGTGCTCTACCCTCACTTCGCGAGGACGAACTTGCTTCGTTGATCGGTGGCGTTGATCAGGCGTTTGTTTCACCGTTTGCGCCGGACGTAGATGCCGAGACCTTGGCTTCGGGTCCTGCCCCGGCCCGAACAAATTCGCGCGGGGCGGCGACCGCTTCGATGGGAGATAGTGGGGGTGATGAGCTCGATCGCGACCCGAACCAGGTATCAAGCGAATCTGACCCTTCCGAGGTGGAGCTAACTGTTCATCCGCGGCATCCGCAGAACTATTCCTCCCGGGCGCGCGCGATCTTCCCTCGCCGAACACTACGGGTCACGGGACCTACAGGTCCCGTTCCAAGTCCAAATGGCTCTGACCCCAACCGTGCCGCCGATGCGGAGCATTGGACAGCGGCGTTCGAGCGCGCCGACGGCCGCTGGCCTCTGCTCGTTGCCCACCTGCAAGGATCGAGAGCTTTTGGGTGCGACTATCTCTCCTTTGATAGTGAAGAGGATTGTGCCGAATTCCAGAAGGATCCGGATCGGATCGATCTGGTCAGCCGGTTCATCGAGACGAAGTCCGGCAGCGTGCGATTTTCGGACAACGAGTGGGTAGCCGCCAACAATCTTGGCGAACGATATCACATATATAGGATCAGCTTTGACGCGGCAGGGCGCAGTCAAGCCCAACTGACTATTGTGCAGAATCCGTCTGCACGAGCAGAGGCAATAAAGACCGAGAGAGAGTTGTTGGTCGACAAGGTGAAGGGCCGAGAGGAATTCGACCTAGTTGCGGTCGCCAATCCCGCAGGGGAAGAGCGTTTTGGAGAGCACGCTGCCACTGTCGATGCTGTCTGAGGCTGGAGAAGGCTCGACGGCAGGCCCAAGGCACCCGTCTTTCCCAGTGCTGTGATCGCTCAACCTTCCGGGCAATGGCCTTAAACGGCTGTCTGGTAGTTCCCCGCTGGCGGCTCGCCCTTTCCGAACCTGAGACCCTGACGCCGTGCTCGCAAACCCGGTTCGCCGGCCGCGACAACTCGAAGTGACGGGCCGTTGTGTCAGATCTGCGTGTATGACTTCGACTTATAGGGAATAGGCATAAAGCGCCGCCAGTCGTCGTCTGACCCGTGGAAGGCGCTGGGGGCGCGCGCTGCAGAGCACATCTCCCTCAGTGCCGACCCCGGCGCCGGCTCGGCTTGCCCGGTTTGGCTGCCACGTATTTGGTATGACGCTCTGAACCGGCATCGATGCGATCGACGACGGCCTTGCCAGTAATCAGGTACTTGCGTCCGGCCCTATGCTGGTGCGCCTCGATATGGCCCTTGTCGATCATCTTACTGACCCAGACCGCGCCGAAGCCGAGGATCTCGGCCACCGCCCCGGTATCTAGTAGTTTCCTCCTCGTCCAACACAACGATCGACACGGGGCGATTACGCACCATTACCGACAGGACGTTCTGCAACAGCTTGTTGACGCCGCGCGTCAATACCAGAGGGGCCGCGTCGCCGCCGGAGGCAAGGACATCATCATTGGCGGTTTCGGCAGCAATCAAGGCCATGAGGAGCCCTCTGGCCGCTGCACGGTCGTCCGTGTCCGGAGTGTAGCGGATGACCCGCGTATCGTTGGGCATCATGCTGCAAGCTCCCAGAGGTCGGTGTCGATATCGTTGTCGGGGGAAATGTTGGACGGCCAAGTCGGTGCGGCCGATTCGTAGAGCTCGAACAGATAGCCGTAGACGTCTAGCGTTACGACACTTGAGCTATGGCCGACCACTTCGGCTATATCGCGGTCTGCAAAACCCTTAAAAATAAGAAGGGCGACAAAGGCGTGGCGCAGGTGGCGAATGCCGAACGTTCCGGGAAACGTAGTTGCGCCATTGGGCAGACGCAACATGGCACCGATACCTAGCCGCACCTGCTCCATGCGCAGTATTCGGTCAAGTTCCCAGTGAGTTAGTGGCTCACCATCGAGATTGAGAATAAAATCGTCCGGAGCAAGGGTTGCGGAAGCTGTGTTCAGTGTCTCGTTGAGAACCGGACCCACAAAAACAAAACGTTGTCCGGCTCTAGTCTTAGGTGGTCCCTCAATGAATGAATCCCCCTCCTGCGACTTAAAAGCGGTGCAAACGTCGATCCTAGGCAAGGCGTGCTGCTTTGTGACAGACTTCAGGTGACGCTTTCGCAAGGCACGCGCCTCGTTACCACGCAACCCCGCAAAAATGAAAAGGTTGAGCGCTGTTCGTGCCAGTCCCGTCGAGTGGGTCGCCAAAAATTGCAACTGCACATAACTCGGCATGGCCAGCAAATGGGTCGGCTGGGCACGCCACCATTTGGTTACGGGATGTACGACAGCGATCGTAGTGAGGGCAGGATTTGCTTTCTCAGCCACCCAGTGCTTGGTGACGCCATAATCAAAGAAGGTCCGAAGCGTTTTGATAATGCTGCCTGCGAGCGAGGCCGAGCAGGTGAGACTCCAGCGCAGGCGCTGCAAGTCATCACCGGTTATGCGTGAGATCGTGTGATCACAAAAATAGCGCATGACGTGATTTTCGATGTGGCCTTCCATTGTCTGGCGCTTCTTGGCCGGGAGCCGTTTGTCCTGAGCAAGGTCCGCCAACCAAATATGGATGCCTGTCCGGAAGTCGATGTCGATGAGTTTTCTCATGCCAACAACTCGATATCGGCGACCGGTAGTGGGCGGTTGTCGTCGCGAACCAGGTATCGGCTATAGCGCATGAGGCTCTCAATCGAGTGGCGCCCCACCTTCGACTCAAGCGTCTTGAGACTGCGCACTGTGCCCGCAACGGCGATGATCGCGGCGTGCTTGAAGTCTGCCAACCCGTGCAAACCCCGGGGCATCCCGCGTTTGCGTACTGCTTCAGGCTTGCAACTCTTGGGATCCTTACCCGGAAGGTAACGCTGTTCGCCGACGAGGCCGGCTCGGACCTGTGCGCCATGGATCAGTTCTGCCACCTCCATAGACGACATGGCACTTCCGTCAGGCCTGAGCAAAAGAGCGTCGTCGGGCGAACATGTAAAGGAGACGGCACGCCAGCGCAGGATAGCGTTAAGCAACAGCTCGTCCATCGGGCGCCAACGCCCGTCCTCCCGAGCCGGATTGCGTTCGTTCTGTCCCGGCAACGGCGGGTAAGGAACGAAAATTCGGCCGCTAGCGAAATCGACGTCGCCCCAGTTCATGCGAGCAATGGCCTCCGCACTCGCGAAGACACCGACCGACAGCTCGAATACGAGGCTAGCGGCTTGCGCGGCCACAGCGCGGACTGATGCAAAGTGTTCCTCTGGCGGACCCTCATCATTGCGTAGCGAGCGCTGGACGGCGTGCTGGCGCACGATGGCCCCGGAAATGTCATCTGCGACGAAACCGTGTTGACGAGCTGCGGCGAAAAAACGCCCGATGATACGGGAGTATTCGTCCTTGGACTTAGATGCCAAAGATGTGGAACGCACTGGCTGAAGCACGTTCATCAGGTCGATCGGGGTGAGCTCGTCCATCGGGCGATCGGCTCGGTCTGGTGTCAGCAGACGCTTGAGGACTCTCAGATATCCCTTGATGGTGGCTTCGGAAACATTGCGTTCCCGTTCGTAATGGCCATACCAAGCGACAACAGCTCGCAGGGACATCTCGGCCCGAAGAGGAAAACTGTCAGTATCCCCGTAGAGGGCGATTTCAAGCTCCGCCTCCCACAACGTCGCGAAGCCCGGACGTGTCCGTCGGGGATCGTGCCCCTTGGCCTTACGGCTTGATGCAGTTTGACAAGCTGGTTCAGGAAGCGCGGGATATTTCTCGCAGACCCTCGGCACGAAGTCGACGATGGCGACGGCCTTGCGCCGCGAATTTGCCCCCGGTGTTATGATCTGTGCCATTGCTCGCTCCTACGTTCCCTTTTCGGCTAACATGGACCTAACCGCCAATGTCAACGGAGGGGCGGAGAGGCCAACGGCCGGGCTTTTGACAGGATGTAGTGTGCCAACAAAAGGATAGATTTGGCACGTGTAACTTAGCTAAGTCCCTGTAAACAAACGAATATTGAGGAATGCCTGTTATCGTCGGGTAGAATGGCGAAAAATCTTTTCAAATCAGAGGGTTAATTCGGTTTCGCGCGCGCGAATCAAGAAAGTACGGCCCATTTAGAAATTTGTACCTCCAGACGAGCGGCGCACGAATACCTGAGCACCGTCAGGGAGTTGACCGGGATTTGGGGGTGCCGGAAGCGGGTAACGGATCGGGTGTGTGCCGACACTTTTTCGAGGTTCTCCATTTCATGGATTTCGCTCCTGTCTCAAAGGATAGTATCGGCTCCGTACCAGACGGGCCGTTGGCGTAGCTTCCCCAATCCATCAGGCAAGAGCCCATATCACGCCGTCGAACATTGAGTGCTAATCCTTCCGATCCCAAACGTCGCCGGCGTTTCCCCACCATCGATGATAGCCGCTCGAAACACGCGATGGTCCAGATGTGTCGGAGCTGAAACTCGCTGGTAATCCTTGCGGGTGGGTCGTTCTAGCGCCCCCGAAAAGTTTCGATCACGATCGTGTTATCATTAGATTTTGCGTGTCGGAGTCGTCGTTCCGTAGGTTCGGAGACGCGATCGATCCGGGAACGGGTCTCGCGGAGTGCCCCACCGGGGTCAGATCAACGGGGCAACTGCTTTCGAGCAGTACCGTCCCCATTTGAGCTTTTCGGCACCTCTTGTTCCCATCAAAACGGGGAAAAGGCTTAACTAAATCGCTTCCCAAACCTTATTCAAAATCTTTGCCGCTATAGCCGACTTGTCTGGTGGGAGGAACCGGCCATAGTGCTGCTGCACCATCGCCGGCGTGTCCTGGATGGCATAGGACGCCTGTTCGAATGACCCAGTCTGCTTGAGGATATGGGTCGCAAGTACATCGCGAATGTTGTGGGGCCCGTGGGGCAGCAAACCTTTGATGGCGCCGCGCCCGGTCCAGGGATTGTAGATCCCATACCGCTGTATGGTCAGACGCCATGCCTGGGCTGCCATGGGCAAGAGCTGGCCGGTGCACCATTTCATAAGCGTGCGCTGATCCTGCGCCTCTCCGCGTGATGCCAACGCCAGGTAGAGGTGACGCACGCTGTCACCATGCCTGCGCATGTGCAGGTTAAGCGCATCTCCGAAGCCAGGCGGATCTTCCCACTGGGTGAAGAGAGCCTCCGGGTGCTCGAGTATTGGTTTCGGCGCCGGTCCGCGGCGAGATTTTGCCTTCTGTGCAGATTTATCGTCGGCAGTTTCTTGCCGCGTTTGCTTTGGCGGTGGCGGAGCGGTCTGGCCTTCCATGGCCACTGACCTCGCCACGGCATCCAGGACCGACTGCAGCTGAGGACCTGCTGACTTTAGTCTGCTCGCCTCAATCCCAGTGGCCTCGGCCAGCATCATCCAGTCCGCTCTACTGCCTTGGTAGGGTGGGTAAGCCATCTACTCGATAAGGGCGACGAGATAGCTCGTGATCACCTCGATCTCGTCACTGTCGAGAGCGGCCTTCAGCCTCAGCCGGCAGAAGTCCGAAATCATGCGCGGGGTGAGGGAGCGGGTCTTCGGCATCATCAACCTCCATGAATTTGGAGGATGGCGCTTGATCAAATTCACGGCGCGTTCAAGCTAACTCACCGAGGTTGCTGATGGATTTCCCCAAAATGTTGCGCTCATGAGTGTAGGCCAATGCAAATCAAAGGAGCAGCTCACTCAGCTTGTGGAGTTTCGCCGTCTTACCGCTACTCACGGTGAGGGGCATGGTGACGTTGATCACCAGCCGCACTCCGGCGACCGTCAGCTCCTGCCGCACAGCTGCCGGCGTTCGATAGCGCTTTCGCCGTCGCGCTAGGCAAGGCGTTTGATCGCTTCGCCGATCATCAACGCAGCTTTGTTTACGTCACTTAGTGTCGTTTCGTGCCCAACGCTAAACCTAATCGATTGGCTCGCTTTTTCTGTCGAAAGACCTATGGAAGTTAGGACGTACGAAGGTTCAAGACTGCCGGATGTGCAAGCTGAACCTGTTGAAGCTGCAATTCCGGGCTGTAGCAGTGTTAGCAATTGTTCAGCATCAACACCCGGGAGCCAAATATTTGCATTGCCGGCGTGCCGCTTATCAAACTCGGAGGTCCCGTTTAACTCAAACTCCAGTCCCTGTTTTCGCAGCGCGACAATGAAAGCATCACGCAATTTCGCCAAGGATTTTCTGCCTTCAGCTCCATTCCTCGCGATATCGCAGGCCACTCCGAAACCGACACAGAGCTGTAGCGGCAATGTACCGGGCCTGATTCCGAATTGTTGACCACCTCCATACATAATGGGCTTGATCAGGGGCTGAATGGACCGGGAGATATAGAGGGCACCAATGCCCATGGGGCCCCGCATCTTGTGCGACGAGATGCTCATCATATCGCAATGACCGGCGGCGCCCATTATGTCCGCCCCTTCGGGGGCCTGAGTCGCATCGCAATGGAACATCACGGGTCCCCTTTGCATTCCGATGGCAGCGATGTCCTGTATGGTCCCGATCTCGTTGTTGACGAACGCTACTGACATCAAGACGGCGCGGTCCATCCCTCCTTCAGCAAGGTAGGCAAGGTCGATTCTACCGTCCGTTCCGACGGGAACTTCATCCAACCGGAAACCATACTCCTCGACTAGCGCGTCACAAGCCGCAAGAACGCTCTTGTGTTCGATGGCCGGGCGCATCACGCTATCCCGGCGCTCGCTCCGCAGCTTTCTAACACCTAAAATCGCGAGATTGTTCGCCTCGGTTGCCCCTGAGGTGAAGAAGATTTCATCCGCATCTGCGTTAATTAGCGCGGCGACGCTCTCGCGAGCGCGCTCAACTTTGGCGGCCGCATCCCATCCGATCGAGTGACTGTTTGAATGCGGATTTCCATAACCCGCAGTCAACATTGCCTCAACAACCTGCGGGTGCATCAGTGTCGAGGACTGATTATCGAGATAAATGGGCTGCACTGCCAACTCCTCGACCTGGAGGTTCGGTCCAGTTCGCCGTTGACCCTAGCCTCTACCTCATCCTATTGTCACGTCGTATTCTTTGGGGAACGGCATGGCACGCGGGCCGCTTTACGAACCGGATTACCGTCCGCAATTTTCCGGCCACGAAACCTTTCCCTTGAAATATGGCTGGCTCAAGAAGGCCGTGGACGCGGTCGAGGCGACGCAAGTCGGCGTTTCCAACCGGTCCGTATTCCTTGCGGACGAAGCCATAGGCAACTTCGGCGTTGGCAAGAACATGGTGACCGCGATCCGCTATTGGGCGGAGTCGGTCGGAATGATCACACCGGCCGACGGCGAGGGAAGGATAGAGACCACCGCTCTGGGAAAACTGATTTTCGGCACCGGCGGGTTGGATCCTTTCATGGAGGTCGCGGCTACCTCGTGGCTTGCCCATTGGCGCCTTTGCGGTCGGCCCAACCGAACGACCTGGTATTGGGTGTTCGGATACCTTCCCGAGACCGACTTCGACCGCGAGCTCGTCTACCGGGCACTGACGGGCCTTGCCAAGGACCGCAAGTGGCAGCGCATTTCCGACGCCACGGTAAAACGTGACGTCGATTGCTTCATCCGCAGCTATGCATCGCGGGCCGTTACCGCAGGTGCCATACACGAGGACGAACTCGAATCCCCGCTCGTCGAGCTCGGACTGATCCGCGCCGTCGGACGCAAAGACGGTTTTCGCATGGTACGCGGCGCCAAGCCTTCGCTCGGACAAGGCGTTTTCCTTTATGCCCTTCTCGACTTCTGGGACCGCTACGCTAGCCTTGCGGCCTCGCGCCGGAATTCGCTCTCTTTCGAAGCCATAGCCTACGAGCCCGGATCGCCCGGTCGCGTATTTCTCCTGGACGAGACGGATCTTGCCGACCGCCTGGCTGAACTCGAAACTTTCACTGGTGGCGCACTGATGTGGTCGGAAACCGCTGGTCTTAAGCAGGTCCTGCGCCGGCGCGACATCGACGAAGCTGAGGCGCTCGAATTCGTGACGCGTGACTTTGCCGATGCCGCCGCGGAAATGAGGATCGCGTCATGAGCCTAATCGATCGCGTCGCTATCGAACCGCGCTTCCAACGCGCCGTCCGCATCGACACCGACCTTGGCAATCCCGATGCCCTGCGCGGTTTCGTGTGCCCGCCGTCTTCTCTCACTATCTTGCGCTCCATGGCCGAGCACGTTTCGGAAACGGGTCAAGCCGCCTTTACGTGGACCGGGCCATACGGCTCAGGGAAGTCCAGCCTGGTCGTCGCGCTTTCTGCGTTGATGAACGGCAATGCCGCGCTTCGGGACGAAGCAGCTGGCATCATCGGGCAGGATTTCGCTCGCGAGATCTGGACCAAGATGCCGCCCAAGAAGAAGGGTTGGCGTACCCTGGGAATCGTCGGACGCAAGGACGAGCCGGTCGCGATCTTCGGCGAAGCCATCGAGAAGTCGGGGATTTCGTCCGCTCCAGGCAGCGGTTGGACGGAAACGGCCGTGCTCGAGGCCTTGACGTCGGCCGCTTCCGAGAAATCTGACAAGCACGGCGGTCTGATCGTCTTCGTAGACGAGATGGGCAAGATGCTGGAAGCGGCCGCCCGAGGTCAGGGCGACGTACACCTGGTACAGCATGTGGCCGAGCTGGCGTCACGAAGCAGCGGCCGGTTGATCTTTGTCGGCATTCTCCACCAGGCTTTCGACGAATACGCCGCCAAGCTGTCCCGCGACCTGCGCGACGAATGGACCAAGATCCACGGCCGCTTCATCGACCTTCCCGTCAACGTCGGCAGCGAAGAACAGATCGCGATCCTGTCGCAGGCGATCAAGGGTGACCCCGAAGGTGTTGACCATTTGGCCGCAGCGGACGTGGTGGCGAGATCCATGACCGCCGGCCGCACCGATGCTGCCGGTCTTGCCGCCCTGCTCTCCTCCTGCTGGCCGCTGCACCCGGCGACGGCCGCACTGCTCGGGCCGATCTCGCGTCGACGGTTCGGGCAGAACCAGCGCAGCATCTTCGGCTTCCTTAATTCCGCCGAGCCGCACGGCTTCAGGGATTTCCTGCGACAGGCTGCCGGCGGCATGTTCGAACCCGATCGGCTTTGGGATTACCTCCGCTTCAATCTCGAGCCGGCTATCCTGTCCTCTCCCGACGGGCACCGTTGGGCAATTGCCGCGGAAGCCATCGACCGGTGTGGCGCCATGGGCGGCGACGAGTTGCACCTGCGTATCCTCAAGACGGTGGCCGTCATCGACCTGTTCAAGGACCGCTCCGGCGTAGCGGCGTCGGACGAGATCCTGGCCTCCTGTTTTCCCGAAACAACGTCCGAGGCCATCAAGACGGCGCTCGTGGCGCTCTCCAAATGGTCGCTGATCGTCTTCAAGAAGTTCCTGGGCTCCTACGCCGTCTATGCTGGCAGTGACTTCGACATCGAAGCCGCGATCGAGGACGAGATCGCCGAGCGCCCGCAGATCGACATGGCCCTCGTGCGTTCCCTGTCCGGCCTGCAGCCGGTCCTCTGCAAACGTCACTACCACCGCACCGGCGCGCTCCGCTGGTTCGATATGGACATTGTCCTCTCAAGCGCCGTGGAAAAGCACTTGCAGACGTACAAACCTGCTGACGGCACCATCGGACAGTTCGTGCTCGTGGTGCCCGACGGGGGCGAAACGACGCGGGAATTGGGTCGCATGCTCAAGGAGGTCGCCCCGGCCGCCGACGAGTGGGACACGGTGTTCGGTGTCGCGTCCAATACCGACTACATCCTCAACCTTGCGCGAGAGGTCCAGGCGCTGGGACGCGTGCGCGCGCACCCCGATCTGCAGGGCGACGCCGTGGCTCGGCGTGAAGTCGCCGCGCGATTGGCCGGCGCACAGGGCATGTTCGAAGCGGAGGTCGCCCGGGCTTTCGAGCTCGTTACCTGGTACCACGGCAAGGGACCTGCCGAAACCAAGCCACTGCGCTACGTCAGCCAAATGGCGTCTGAATACGCCGACCTGCGCTTCATGAATTCGCCCCTGCTGCACAGCGAGCTGCTCAACCGCATCAAGCCGTCCAGCAACGCGGTGGCCGGCCAGAACATGCTGCTCAAGGCCATGGTCACCGAAGGCCATCGAAACCGCCTCGGTATCGAAGGATTCCCCTCGGAGGGCGGGCTCTACATGTCTCTCCTCGCTAAGACGGGTCTGCACGGCCCATCCGAAACAGGCTACGGCTTCTGCGATCCGCGTAACGGCGAAGATCCGGTAGGTCTCGGGCCGGTTTGGGATGAGGCGGAGCGGCACCTTCGGATGCATGCCGGGCGATCGGTGTCGCTTGCCGAACTCTACGAGCTTTGGGGCCGCAAGCCGTTCGGCCTCAAGCGAGGGATTATGCCGGTTCTCGCCATCGCCTTGATGATGACCATGCGCTCTTCGCTCGCCTTCTACCGCGACGGCATCTTCCAGCCGACGTTGCGCGAGATCGACGTCGACTACCTGGTCAAGGACCCCTCGCTCCTGCAGGTGCGCTGGATGGACCTCAACCAGGATGCGCGCGAGCTGTTGTCGGGTTTGGCCGACGTCGTGCGCGAACTGGACCGGCAAAATTCGCTGGCCGACCTCGAACCCATCGACGTCGGTCGCGGCCTCGTCGCCATCTATGCGCGGTTGTCGCCCTGGACGCAGCGCACGCAGCGCCTATCGTCCAACGCCACCGCCGTCAGGAGCGTCTTCAAGAAGGCCTCCGATCCTAACAAGCTGATCTTCAACGACCTGCCCGGGCTCTTTGCCGCCGGTGCCGCCGGGCATGACGCGGTCATCTCGAACGTGCGCGAGGGGCTCGAAGAACTGGTCGCCGCCCATCCCGGAATGCTGCATCGCATGCGTTCGGAAATGCTGGCCGAGCTGCAGGTCCCGAACGCGTCGCCCAAGGCGATCGCGGACCTGCGCGCCCGTGCCGAAAACATCCGCGACCTGGCCGGCGATTTCCACCTCGAGGCTTTCGTGGGGCGCATCGCGACCTTCAAGGGCTCGGACGAGGACATCGAGGGTTTGGCCAGTCTGGCCGCCAACCGCCCGATGCGCGACTGGTCGGACGCAGACATCGATCGCGCCGCCATGGGGCTGGCGACGCTGGCGCAGAAGTTCAACCGGGCGGAAGCCTTCGCCCACGTCAAGGGTCGCAAGGACAAGCGCGAGGCGATGGCCCTGGTAGTCAGCGTCGGCGGCAGGCCCGAGCCGGTCTTCGGCGAGTTCGACGTTAGCGATGCGGACGCCTCCTTGGTCGATGACATGGTCGCCGACCTGACCGAGCGCTTTTCGGGGGCCGAGCGCAACCTGATCCTCGCGGCAATCACCCGGTTCGGCGCCGCCATCCTCAGCGCCCGGCCCGAAGACGACGAAAAAAAGAAAGGCGGCCTTCTGATGGCCCAACGTCATGTCCTCGGACTGTCCGGAGGGCGCGACAGCGCGGCCCTTGCGGTCTACATGCGGCACCACCACCCCGAAATCGAGGTGGAATACTTCTTCACCGACACGGGCAAGGAATTGCCCGAAGTCTACGAGTATCTCGGTCGCCTTGAAGGCGTCCTGGGCAAACCGATCCTGCGCCTTAATCCCGACCGTGACTTCGACTTCTGGTTGATGCAGTACAATTCCTTCCTACCCTCTGCACAGACGCGTTGGTGCACGCGGATGCTCAAGCTCCGTCCGTTCGAGGATTGGGTGAAGCCGATGCTCAAGGACGGGGACGAGGTCACCTCCTACGTCGCCATCCGCTCAGACGAGGATTACCGCGAAGGCTACAGCTCGAAATCGGCCAGCCTCAAGGTGCGCCTGCCGTTCCGCGAAGACGGGGTCGACAAGGCGGGCGTGATCGAGCTGCTCGACGCGTCGGGCCTAGGCCTGCCGTCCTATTACGAATGGCGTTCGCGTAGCGGCTGCACGTTCTGTTTCTTTCAGCAGAAGATCGAGTGGGTTCGTCTCATGGAGCGGCACCCTGAAGCTTTCGACGAAGCTAAGTCCTACGAGAAGTCGGCGGTGGAGCACGGCTCTCCGTTCACCTGGAGCCAGGGCGAGTCTCTCGAGCAGCTGTCGCGGCCCGAGCGGGTCGAGCAGATCCGCAACGATCACGCGATCCGGCTGGAGCGCGCCCGCGCCCGGATTCAACCCAACCCGCTACGCCCCGACGGCGAGCCGCTCGACATCGACGATCTCTACGGTCAGTCCAAGATGTGTCTGACTTGCCATAAGTAACAATTGCAGGCTCGACTTGGAGCCGTAGAGCCGATCTAATGAAGCAAAGCACTGTCGTGATTGGGTATTCGACGTGCCGGGAGGGGAATGAGCAATAACGCGCTGGTCGATTTTCTGGCGGCCTACGGGCCGACCTCGGACGGCAACAACATGTACGACGAATTCGTCGTCGCCGCCGCCGCCAAGGCCGGCGTCGAGCCCATTTCTATTCCCGAAACCAGGTCGAGGGAAATAGTCGATCTTCTGCGGGGACGCCTCCGCATTCGGTGGTGCTCACCGGTACGGCAGGCGATGGCAAGACCTACACCGCCCGAAAGGTGCTCGAGCTCTTGGGCGGCGGGACGACCGGGCTGGGCGAGCAGACCGCTTTCGACGATCCGGAGACCGGCCGTCGCGTCGTCTTCATCAAGGACCTTAGCGAAGTGAGTGCGTCGGACAAGGCGAGCCTCGTGCCCCGCATGATCAAGTCTTTCACCTCCCCGAATCCGGCGGAGCTCTTCGTCCTCTGCGTCAACGATGGGCATCTGCTGCGCTCATGGGAAGATCATCTCGGCGGCAGCACAGCCGGCCAGGAGATCTTGATCGCCTTCCGCGAACTGCTGCGCGACGACAAGGATACGCCGCTCGAAGGGTATTCCTTCCGCCTCTTCAACATGTCGCGTACGTCGCACGCGTCCACCATCGACGCGATCATCGACCAGATCTGCAACCATCCGCGCTGGGTGGACTGCGGCACGGGCTGCAAGGCGGGCGAAGGTGGTCGTTGTCCGATCCAGGTCAACCGGGAGGTCCTGTTGCGGACTGGAGATGCTTCCATGCGCTCCCGGCTTCGGGCCCTGATCGAGATCTCGGCCGCAGACGAGCGCCACCTTTCGATCCGGCAGATCATCATTCTCGTCGTCAATGCGCTGCTCGGCGACGCCAAGAACCTCTATGCGACCCCGTTGCTCAACTGCTCGCGTGCCGCCCAGCGTGCGGCCGACAGCGAATACGCGTTCACCGACCCCTACAACAACGTCTTCGGCGAAAACCACCCGCCGTTCCGGCGCTCGCAGAACACGGCCTTTTCGGCGCTCAACGACTTCGCGATCGGCTTCGAGACCAACAACTTCTTCGACGATGTCCTGATGGACGCCAAGTTCGCCGAGGTCGACCATCCGCAATACGGCAGCGCCGGCTATGCCGAAGTGAGAGCCAATTATCTTGAGAACCCGCCGGAGCATATCAGCGAGCTGCGCAAGATCCTGACCGCCCAGCGCCGCCGGTTGTTTTTCGAGTGGCCCGAGGCCGAGGGGATGCGCGCGAGCAAAGCCCATGGCAGCTTTCGGTCCACAGTTACGGCGATCATTTCCTCAACATCATCCTCTCCGAAGACAAGCGCGACGCCGAAAAGTTCCGCAAGACGCGCTCGCGGCTAGTCAAGGGTCTCAATCGCGCGCTGACGGGCTCGTTGACTGAGACGAGCGACCGTCTTTGGCTGACCCAACCCTCCGGCGTTTTCAAGGGTGCCGGCATCCCCATCCTCGTCACCGGTCCGATCGGCTGGAGCGGCAGGCCGTATAGCCTCAACCTCGCCGCACCGACCAAGCCCGGTCGTCCCCCGATGCTGCAGCTGAACGCGGCTTACCCGCCGGTTGGGACGCTGGCCTCCCTGCCGCTCACGCCAACCCTTTTCGAATATCTGATGCGGGTCAGCGACGGAGCTTTGCCGATGAGCTTTTCCAACCAGTGCTTCCAGGATGTGCGCAACTTCCAGATACGCTGCGTCGGACAGATCCTCGATCGCGAGGACGGCGATACCTCGAACTTCAAGGCCGTGGATACGGACGACGAATTCCTCGCCGAACGCTCGATCGGCGCCCTGGAGGGCAACTTCTGATGCTCGACGCGTTCGATACAAAAGCCGCAGGGCCGACGGCGCTGAAATCCCACCTCGGTGAGGACGGTAAGGGCGCCGACACCCTCATGTGGGTCCAGGAGCAAATCTTCGGCCACCGCTACGTAGAAGAGCAGCTGCCCTATATGCTTGTGCTCGAAGTCCTTTCGATCTGTCGCGTGCTGCAGATCGGCGACGACGGCAAACCATACGGCGAGACCCGTATCTTCACCCAGCGCGGCCACACGCCGGACGATCACGAGTCGATCGTCATCCCTATGGTCCGCTCCGTCGCCCTTCGCTACATTCTTTTCAAGGACATGTCCCTCGATCTGATCGCCAAGAACGAGCGCATCGCGCCCCAGGACAGGTTCGACGCCTGGGTGGACGCGCTCAATCGAGGCTTCGCCAACGAGGTGCGGATCGGCGTGGTCAACTTCGCCTATCTCAAGAAGCGCTTCGACGACAGGTTCGAGGACGCGAGGCAGGCGGTAAGGATACTCAAGGGCCTCGAACTCGATGTTCTCAACAACCGTCGGTACACGTCCAAATTTCTGGCCCCGCGCGGTCCCAGTCTCCTGCTCAACGACGTCAATCTCAAGTTCGTGGCGGACCGGTCCTTCTTCGGCCGCGGCGGCGAGATGATCTATCTGATGCTCAACCGCTCGGCGCTGTCCGAAGAGGTCGCGTCCCTCGTCAGGAAGTCATTCCTGAGTGATACCGACCCTGCCGAGAAGTTGGCCGAGCGTCTCGTGCCCGACACTGCCGACCGTACGGCGGGCGGCCAGATCGGTTACCTGCCGCTCGGGCGCCACCCCGCCTATGACCGGCTGGCCGAAGACTGGAAAGCGGTCCTGTCGCTCCGGAGTCTGCCCGCGCCGCAAAAGTTCGAGCCCCTGTTCAGGATGACGGCGCTGAACCTCGTCTGCTATTTCGCCGATCGGGCGCGCGAAGTCAGCGGCAACGCCGTCGACCCAATACCGCTCGACATGACGGGTGGCCGCAACGCCAATCTGCGCGACGTCTCCAAGAACTACCTCAACCGGCACAGGCAGGTGATCGAAGACGCCGTCGAAACCCACATCCGCGAGCGTATCGGCTACGTGCAGGGTTGGCTATCGGCCAATTCGCACGGCGACCGTCGTATCGCGTCAGATATGGCGGTGGAAGCCATCGTCAAGACCTTCGATGCCAAGCGGTGGGCGGAGAAGGCCGTTCAATCGGAGGGCGTCAGGGAGCCGGAAGCCTGGCTCAACGCCTTCATCTCCGCCGCCAAAAGGCGGGACCGGAACAGCGTCTCCTCGATGTTAAGCCCGTTGGGGCAGAATGCCGGCTTCGTCGTGGCGCGCCGCAGCGCCGGCACTTGGTTTTCGGCATCGGACGAACTGCTCGAGGCGCTTGTCCTAGCCGTCGTGCGGGGGCCAATCACCGTCGCCGACTTCCTCGAGCGGCTATACGACCGGTACGGCATCGTCATCGGGCCGACCGAGCAGCGCCGGGCGTTCGCCGAACCGCCCTGCGACATCGCCGCTTTCGAAGAGAACCTGCGCGAGTTCGAGAAGCGTCTGACGGGCCTCGGCTACGTCAAGCGGCTCTCCGACGACTGCGCCTTCGTTTCCAACGTCTACTGCCTCGACGGGAATCCCGCATGAACGCGATAACCGCAACGCCCGTGCCGTCTGACCGTCATGCCGAGGAACGCGCCGATCTGATCGGCCGGGTGATCTGGGGCATGGTCCGACAGGAGGCCGAACGTAAGGCGGGCCGCACCCTGATGTTGCTGGCCGGTCTCAAGCCCGAGCATCTTTCGGCGGTGGCCCGACATTATCCCGTCATCGAGGGCAAGACGGTGCAGCTGGCGATCGCCCGCGACGTCGATCCCGTGCTTGCCCGCACGCTCGATGCAAGGTTCATCACCGACAAGCCCGGGGTCCATTACCGCAACTCGGCGGAAGCGGACGTGGTGCTGTTCGCGGTGCCGGACGCCCAGCGCGATACGGTCGGCGCCAGCCTCAACCTGGTTACCAGGGTGGATCGCCGTTCGGTTCAGGCCAAATCCGACCTGTGGCTCGCGGCGATCCTCGACGGCGCCGGGGACGCCATCAAGGGCGAAGAACACCGCAACTGGATCTCGGCGATGCTCGAAGGCCTCGACGACGCCGACGTCACGAAGGATCTCGATCAATACGCCGAGTTCGTCCGCAGCTTCATGGCCCTCAAGGAAGAGCCTTTGGACAACCGGCTGCGCAAGTCGGCTCCGGCTCTCAAGCTGCCCCCTTGGCCAGTTTCGAAGGTGTTCCGGCCAAAGGTCAGCCGCGGGGCAAGCTCGTGTCCGATTTCAGGGCGATGTTCCGGGCTGCCTACCGCGACCTGTCCGATATCCCCTATCTGCTCGACGCCAAGTCGATGCGGATGATGGTGGACCCGATCCTCGACTTCATCGACAAACCCACAGTGGCCTTTAAGGCGGATGAAGCTGTCATGGCCGAGGCGATCCGGGACCTGATCGCCGACCGCAAGCATCTTCGGCACGGCGAATGGCGTCCGAGCCAGAAGCGGTTCTGCGAGGTAGTCGAATGGAACGACTTCGGCAAGAACGTCTTCGCTTTTAAGGCCAAGAAGCAGACGCCGACGCTGGTCCAGCGGACCAGGGACTTCATTGAGAACGAATATCCCAAGCGCCTCGAAGATCCGGCGACCAAGGAATATCTGGAGAAGCTCGAACGCGGTGAAAACAATCCCGAGCTCGACCAGGAGTTCTTCGACGCCTGGCAGGACCAAATCCGCACCGTCAAGGACAAGAAACTCTACGAAAGCTGGCGCCGGCATCTGTTCGACGAGGAGGTCAAAGAGACGGACCTGCTCTGCCTTATTGTTAAGGGCGTAAGGTCGCTGCTGATCAAGAACATGGACGAGGACGGTTCGATACCGCCAGATGCCGAGATCACCGTAAGGGTCAAGAACGGGGAGAAAACCTCAGCCTGGTCGGACCTCAATCCGCGGCTCGTCAAGCTTCTCCGCCTGGAAGGCCAGCTGATCGAGAAGGTCCTCGCACCGCACGTCAAGTTCGACTTCGGCAAATGGCTCACCGCCAAGGGCGAAACGCGTACCCAGTCCGCCGGCGCCAACCAGATCGAGTTCGAGCTCAGCCTCAAAACCGGCGGCGAACCCGCCAAGGCCCAGGTTCGCCTGTTCTGGCAACCGGGCTTTTCGAGTATCGCCCTGGCCTGGCCCGAAGACGTCGAGGCATTCCGCAAGGCTGCCGGTGACGGCATGGTCCGCGTCGCGGGTCATCACTTCGAGCTCAAGCAGGGCGCCGCCATCGGCGGCATCCCGGCCACGCTGAGCGACACTTCCAGTTTCGTCGACATCGCCGGCGGGGAAGCTGGCGCCACCGCCAATCCCGCCGACCACTCCGTCGACGCCGATTTCTTCGCCCTGATCCCCGCCAACCTCGACAAGGCGGTGGCCAGCCGCACGATCGAGCCCGAGGTCAGGGACATCATCTCGACTGCGGTCAAATCTTTCGGCAAGGCTTTCGGGGCTGTCATGACGGCCATCGCCGACCATCCAGCTTCCGTCTACGGCAGCGGGCTCGTCGAGGACCAGGCCTTCGCCTTCGGTGAGCTGTGCCGGATCGCGCGGGAATTGCTGGGCAACCGCACCACCGTGCGCGAAACGTTGCTGCGTCCGATCGTCGAATTCGGCCTGCTGCCGTCCTCCAACGGCCAGGCGATCGTCATTCCGGCCTGGCACCCGTTGCGTCTGCTCGAACGCCGGGGCAAGGCGCTCGACCTGGCGGAATTCATCGGTCTTGCCATCGGCTCCAAGACCACGTCGGTCGACGGCCTCGAGCGGGCTACCGAAGTGCAGCGTGCGATCTTCGCCGAGTGGTTCTTCCCCAAGATCGTTTCCTTCGAACTCAAGTCATACGGCACCGTGGAGGATTGCGCCGGCTACAGCCTCGCCGTTCCGATCGATTCGAAAGTGTCGGGCGAGCAGAAGCTCGAAGCCACGGCCGGTATCGCCTGCCGCGAATTCATGATGGCGTCGGACAAGTTTATCGAGCTCAATCCCCACGAGGAGGGCAACTTCTCGGCAGCACTCTACAACGCGGACGCCGTCAGCCTGGCGGGCCTGGTCGCCAAGGAGCTCGAAAAGCGCATGAGCAAGAAGGGGCACCTTCGGGCAAGCCTGCTCATCACGCACGACAGCTCCTCGCGACTGCGCGAGGTCTATACCAAGCAGAACGCTCGCCTCAGCGGGGAAAACCTCGACGAGAGGTCACCGAGGGCTTCCTGTCGAGGCTCCGCGTCGGCGTCGGGCGGGGGATGCCCTGAACCCGGGGCGCCGTTCGAACATCGACGTCGTGTTCCTCCACGACGCCTTCTACAAGCATGCCAGGATGGCGTGGGAGTTCGTCGACGGCGTGTCGGAGGGTCTGGCGGGCGAGGTCGATTTCCGGAACGCGTCCCTACCCCGGCGCCGGACGGATTCCGACGCGGCCGGCAACATCGCTACCAATGCGATCGAGATATTCATGACGGCATCGCGCCCGCCGCGCGCGGTCGGCCAGTTCAGTGACCTCTGCTACGTGGCCGCCGAGGACGCCAAGGTCCTGCCGCCCGGAAAGCGCGCCGTTCCGATCCAGCGCGTCAACTGGACCGACCAGGACGTCGGCAACACGATCCGCAAGGCCCACGATCTGGGCGAATGGGTCGTCAGCGTCGACACCATGTCCAGCCGCCAGATGCTGGCGGCCAACGGCATCAAGGTCATCCGCGACATCCAGCTGCCCGATATCGACATGCGGGTGCTGGTATCGTCCCGCGAGCCGAGTCAAAACCTCCTGCGCCATCTGCAGGACGATTTCTCGGGCATGCAGGACGGCTATCTGAGCACCCAGGCCGCCGCCCTAGCCCAGCTCGTGGTCAATACGGTCGTCGAAGTGTGCGGTCAGAAAATCCTGTCGTCGGCCCGGTCGAGAACGGCCGCACGCGAGATCGTCGGCCTTGCGGCGGCGACGGCCATCGTCGATCGCGAAAAGTCCGTCGCCGGCAGGAAGCCGATCTGGTTCTCGCTCGACGACAACCGCGCCTTCTTCAACCACAAGGGCAAGCTCGCCGACACCCTGGCGCTGACGATCCGGCGTGAAGGCGACAGCTTCGTGGTGTCGATGACGGTGGTCGAAGCCAAATGCGTGAGCTTGGCCTCCGAGATGATCGAGGCCAAATCCAGTCGCGAGCAGGTCGTCTCGACCCTAGGGACGATAGAGACCCATTTCGTGACGCAAGCCGACCTGATGGCGAAGCGCGCGTGGGGGCGGCAGCTGCTCTATCTGATGTCCCTGCGGCCCGACTACATCCAGTTCTTCGTCGACAACCGGGAGCTCGAGGAGTTCCGCCAGGCCGTTGCCGACGGCGAGGTCGATTACGAAGCCGACGGTCGGTCAGTGGTCGTGGTGCACGACGACGTCTCGTCGGCGTCGCTCTCTGTCGTGGCCTCCGAGAAGAACGACGCCGTGTGGCAGTATTCGGTTCGTCAGAAATCGTTGTCGGCACTGCTGCATGCCATGGCGGATCCGGCAGGCAACCATCTGCCCGAATTGCCGCGTCCGGCGCTGACCGCCGTTACTCCGCTTCCGGGTCGTGTCGCCCCTGCAGAAGATCTGCCTCAGTCCGATGAATCGGCGCCCGTTGTCGTGCCGGAGCCCGAAACGGTATCCGTCGAGCAAACGCTGGTGAATTCCGTGGCGCAAGCCGTATCGGCGATAGCTGGCGGCCCTGTCGCTGCGCCTGCGCCGACGCCGGCAGTGGCCGATGCTCCATCCGACACGGTGTTCTCTCACAATCCGGGTCTGCCGGCGGCGCTCGAGGCCGTCATGCGCGATGTGGCGGAAGGTAAGGGTGCCGGGGAGGTCAAGGAAGCCGAGGAGCGCTTTGCCGCCGATACGGCCCGCAACCTGCAGGCTGCCCTGACCGAGTTCAACATGGTGGCTCAGCTGGCGGTGCCGAACACGATCTCGACGCCGAACGGGGTTCTGGTCAACTTCGTCGGACATTCGACGCTGACCGTTCCCAAGCTCAACGGCAAGCTGACCGAGTTGCGTACGACCTTCGGGATGGACGTGACCGATATCCGCGCCGGGTTGGGCAAGATCTCGCTTTTCGTCGCGGCACAGGACCGGCGGGTCGTCGATCTGGCACGGGTCTGGCTGGAAACCAAATGGCCGCCCGGATCGCCCGACAGTATTTCCAACTTCCTGCTCGGCTTGCGCGAGGACACCGGTGAGCCATTGTGGCTGAACCTACGTGGGAACTACGGCCGCAACAGCGAGCACGGGCCCCACACCCTGATCGCCGGCGAAACAGGATCGGGCAAGGGCGTCCTGATGCAGAGCCTGTTGCTGCAGATGATCGCGCTCAATTCGCCGCAGAGCCTCAAGATCTACTTGATCGACCCCAAAATGGGCGTCGACTTCCCGTGGATCGAAAATGCGCCTCATATGGCGCGCGACATCATCACCGATCAGGAAGAGGCCGAGCTGGTTCTCGAAACCGTCGTCCACGAAATGGACCGTCGCTATGAGCTCATCAAGGAGAAGCGCGTCCCCAAGATCTCCGAATACAACCGCCTTGTGCCTAAAGAGGAGCAGCTACCCTACATCTTCGTCATCCATGACGAGATGGCGGATTGGATGGCCAGCTCCGACGAGTATCGC
This sequence comes from Devosia aurantiaca, assembly GCF_011058215.1. GTDB lineage: Bacteria > Pseudomonadota > Alphaproteobacteria > Rhizobiales > Devosiaceae > Devosia > Devosia aurantiaca. The sequence continues at coordinate 360,562 of NZ_JAALFG010000001.1, read as the reverse complement.
AAGGTCATCCAGCAAAAGGTGACGCGGCTTGCCGCAAAGGCGCGTGCATGCGGCATTCACGTCATAATGATCACCCAGCGCGCGGCTCAGGAGGCGATACCTCCGGGCATCAGAGATAACTTAAACAATCGCCTCGTGCTCAAGGTCGCCGGTGAAGCCGGTTCGGTGCTGGCGTTGGGCGTCAAGGGTGCAGAGCGTTTGCTCGGCAAGGGTCACCTCGCGGCGCGCCTGGGCGGCGACAAGCCGGCGGGAGAGGAATACTTCGTGGCGCAGGTGCCTTTTGCGTCGACCGAAGAGCTTCAAATATACGCCGATGCCGCGCTCGGTCTTTCGTAACCGATGCTCAAATAAAACTGCTGGATGAGGACACGCTCCACCTCATCCGAATTACTTCACCGGAGCGGCGGTCGTAGAGAAGGCCGGCGTTGCTCGGGACTTCGAGTACCCTGGCCGTCTAGGCGAGAAAGTGGGCGTCACTAGTTTTCATTTCACTCTTGGTCTCGCACGAAGCACTACACCGGCCTCGCGCGGCGGCTTCAGCGGATTTAGAGAAGGCGGCCGCTTCGACAATTGGCGTTGCGAAGCGGCCTGACCCGCCCGCGCGGAGATCACCTCGTGGGTGGGCTCCTAGGATTAGTCCAGCGGTCGATAACCACAGTCAAGGATTACCCTGGTCGTGGCAAAGGATTATCGCGGCCGAGCGATCACCGTTCGACCGCCTCCATTCTGATCGGCTCAAATACGGGGAAGACCCCGCCTGAACGACGCATTCTTCTCTTCCCGCTCGGTGATGAAGGCCATCAGGGTGGACTTCCGACACGCCAAGGTGGAGCCGACGCGAAAGATCGGTAGATGCTCCTGATACGCGGCATGATAGACCTGCCTACGGGTCATTCCCAGGAACGCGCCGATGGCCTCGGCGCCCCAAACCACGTCAGAGCTCAGATCGTAGTCAGTACTCATACGTAACAAACTCCCGGACAAAATGTGAGTGCATCACGCGTCCCGCCTTATGACAGGGCGACGTTTGGCCACGCGGAGGCGGGGCCATGACCGGAGATGGTGGCAGGTCCACTGGCTGGGCGGCGGCATTCGTGATGTGGCCCAGCCGATGGCGCCTATGGCGCGCAGCGGCCTTCCAGGAATCCGGATTTTCGCGAGTACCCGGGGGTGGTGTGTGTCTGCAGACGATGGGTGTTTGCATTTTGATCTCCATTGTATTCGGCCCTATGGGGCAGGAACCGCGCCAACGGCACCTGCCCACCGCAATCGCAGTGGCCACAATCAAGGAAGCCCCAGATTGCTTAAGGACTTGATAAGCCGTTGATGCGTCCGGGTGAATCGAAAGTCCCGTCAAAGTATGCTTGCGTCCGCATCAAACGTCGCCAAATGGAAGTCGCGTCAATTCTTGTTGCCGAAGTCGGGCCCGAACCCAACAAAGAAATCTTCGAGCTCGGAGCTCGTCAGATACTTCTTATCAGCAAGGCGGGTTGCGAGTGCAAAGCAGACGTCGGCATATTTGCGTATGAGTGCCTCGGCGGTATCGGCGTGCCGGCGTAGATCCCGCTCGACCGTTTCGAGGAACTGCCGATCCTTGGATAGAAGGGCGATTGCGTCTTTCGGTTCGGAGCGCCACACAAGTGAGTCCGCCCAACCGAAACTGGCATAGCCCTGCGAAATGACTTCCGTTACCAAGTGCAGGTCGGAACCGCGTTCGCCACCCGTGCCTATAGTGAAGCCTCCTCCCAGGAGTTCCCGTTCAGCTGCCTGTCCGGCGAGGGTGACGATAGCGGCACGCTCCAGGTCGTCCCTTGTCAGGGTCTGTCCAAGCTCGAAGCGCGTATGACCGCCCGTGTCGCCGACCGTGCGGATAGTGACGAAGATCGGCTTTTGTCCCAGCACCTGCCCAAGCACGCAATGGCCGGACTCGTGAACGGCCACGCGCCACAATTCGGATGGTGCGCGCGTTTCGCGGCCGATTGCTGCCGCCCAGAGGTCATCCAGGCACATTACACGGCCGGCGTTCCGGGCGGTCCGACGGGCTCCGCTGACCCACCCGGCAGCTGCGGCGCCGGTAGCGCCTTTCGTCAACATGACCAAAGGACCAATATCGTCCCCTGCAAGGTCCGAACCGAGATGCTGGCGCAATATTGCTTCCAATGCGTCGGAAGAGGGAGGCTCGATCTGCAGCAAACGCGACAGCCGGCCCGGCCGTACGAGGGCACCGTCCAGGTCTTGGTATCTGTTCGTCGCTCCCAGGACCACGATGCCGGTGCGATCGTTCAAAGACGAGTCCAACTGAACCAGAAAGTCGGTGATTACCGTCGTCCACCAAGACCTACCGCGGTCATCGAGCCTGTCCCTCGAAGGCAATGCGTCGAGCTCGTCGACGAAGAGGAGCGCGGGCGCTTTGGCCTTGGCTTCGTCGAAAACCGATCGCAACTTCTTCACGACACCGTCGAGGTGGCCATCCGAATTGGCGAAAAGGCTACCGATCGACGTCTGCACGAAGCGGAGGCCGCATTCGTTGGCGATTATGCGCGCCACCATCGTTTTCCCGGTTCCGGGCGGTCCCGCGAGGATCGCACCGGCTTCGATGGCCGAAAACCCGATCTGACCTGTTCGGTAGGCGTCAAGGTCGACCTTGAGGTCCATGCCCCATTGCTTGGCCGCATCGAGACCCCGGACTGAGGCAAGCGTCGGTATGTCGACGGCAGCCGCCGCGAGGGGCGGCCGCAAACGCTGCAGCCGCGCGACGGCAGTAGCGACCGTCGCACCCGGAGGGAAACATGCGCCCAAAAGGTTCAATTCGCATGGCCAACTTATTTCCGACTTCATCCTGGACGCGTCACCGACCAGTGTTCGCCTCGCGACCTCCCGCAGCGCCGCGCGGTCAGGCAATTTCAGCTTGAACCGATGGTCAGCTATTCTGAGGACGTCTTCTTCGAGGTCACCGGCTTCGACGATCGCTATGACTCGTCCCTTTTTCGCAATGACGTCGGACAAGCGACCGAGTTCGGCGCTCGATGCCTTGCCCGCGCGGGACGCCGATCTGATGAAGAGAGGATGCCGGACGACGAGTTCTCGCGCGGCAGCTGCGATCCAGTTTACCCAATCGCTACCAGGGACCTCGATGACGACGATACTGAACGCCTCGCTCAGCAGCTTGCCGTATACCGATGCGGGTATGGTCCTCTTGAGGCAGGCAAGCGCGATAGCCAGCCTCGGATCCGGAAACTCCGACTTGGTATCGAGCAGCATGTCGAGGGTCTGGTCCATATAGTCGTCATCTTCGTAATCGGCCATCTGGCGCTCGCTTCCGTCCGGGTTGGCGGACAGACCTAAGGCAGAACCGGCCGCTTGCCGACCGGTCCGAATACGTCGCACGGCAAGGATTTCGGTGATGGCGCAAGGATTACCGTAGACTGTCCGGCTTTTCCGTCCGATCGGTTGTTATGCTCGGAATGCTCGAGATCGCTTCCACTACCGGGTGATCGCCGAAACCGGTCGATGTACGGGCGCTCCGCCACAAGACCGTTCGTGCAGGAGGTCCGAGGACGACAAAAGGCAGCCACACCTTTCCGTGGTCGTGCCCGTCGGCGCGCCCTATCGAAAGCTCATCGCAAACTGAACAGGAGGGTGCATCGTGATCGTCGATCATCTTGGACTGACGGCGACGCATCTCGTCAATGCCGAAGGCGTGTTCCTGCACGTGCCCCACCGCGTGCCCGCCCATGGATTGATACTTATTTCGCCGGATCGAGCGGCGGCCGTGGTGATTGCGCCGGCCTGCGCCATAGAAGACCCGCGGCTTGCACCGTGGCTGTCCCTGCACGGAATCTACCGCGTGGAGGATCCCAGCGGATCGGTCGCGCGCATCGGCGAAGGAAAGGCCATCGACCGGCTGCGCCGGCATCGAGCAGCGCCGGTCGTGCTTCCGGCAAGAATAGTTGCCGCCTTCAGCGCCGAGGGCGAGTGGTCCGTGCCGGAGCGAAAATACCTTGAAACCGCCTTTGCTCACGCCTGGGTTGCCGAGGGCAACGTATTGTCCAGCACCACCTTCGATCGCCACAGCCATCTTTGGCTCGACCTGGCGCGGCGGGCCGAGTTGACCCGAGTGCTGACCAGCATTCTTGACCTGATCTTCCTGGGAGAAAGAGTATTGGACGGTGATGCGCACTTCAGTCCACTTCCGGCCGACGCGAAGGAATGGCCGATGGCACCCACCTCCGTTCCCGGTCCCGCCGACGAGGTAGTCGGGCCGGCCTTACTGATAGACTTGGCGCGCGAGCCGACGATCTATCGCCGCTTCGCGGTGGGATCACGACTGAGGTACGCCGACGGCAAGATCGCGGCCCTGGCAACGGTGCGGGACGGTTCGATCGTCCTGCACCCGGGGTCGAGCGTCTATACCCGGACGACCGTCAGCGTGGGCCAGCGCTATCGTTCAGCCCACGCCCGGTTTCTCCAAGCGGCGAGGGTGGTGGGCAACGCCGACGTCGGCATTACCAGGGTCGCGATCGCCGGTCGCACCGCCGCGTCCCTGATCAAGATGGTCACGGCGGGGTCGCACGCATGTCGCCTCGCGCTGGAGCATCAGCTGAAAATTCTTGCCGCAGGATATGGAGAACGTCGCCGGATCGTGCCTTCGGCGCTCGGAATGGCCTATGCCGTCATCCCGATTCCGGTGGCCACGCCGAGAGGATTTTCGGCTCTATTCTACGGGGTGCGCAAACCGGGTACTACTTGGGGTACGCGAAATTCTTTGCGCCCCCGCAAGGTGTTGTTTTCACAGGTGAATTTTCGGCAAAAATCGGATGGTGGAGCTGAGCGGGATCGAACCGCTGACCTCGTCATTGCGAACGACGCGCTCTCCCAACTGAGCTACAGCCCCTCACCGGCACCATATATGGCGAAAGTCTGTGGGGCCGACAAGGGCTGTTGCTAGACGAGGCGGTGCTCGACGAGGCTATTGGCGGTAGCGAGAATGGCCTCTTCGGATGGGATGAGCGGGCGGCCGAGGAGTTGGGTGGCAGCGCTCGAGTCTAGGCGCTTGGCGTAGCCGAGTTCGCCGATATTGTCGCGCACGTCGCGGTCAAAGAAGGCGTAGAGCCGGACGGCCCAATCGGGGAGTTCGACGCTCGGGATGCGCCGGTCGGGATAGTGCTGGCGCAGGAGGCGCGCCGCATCGATGAAAAAGAGCGCGCTGTCGCCCATGGGGAAGCGGCGGCCGCCGGCTTCGAAGCTGGTCATGGCGGCGACATGGGCGGCGGCGACGTCGCGCACGTCGACGGCGGTGATCGGGATCTTTGGCGCGGCGGGCACGGAGCCATCCATCAGTCGCTTGACCAGGGTAGCCGAGGTGCCGGGGTCATCGTCGAGCAGCGGACCGAAGATGGCGCTGGGGTTGATGGTGGCGAGGTCGTCGTGGCGGCCGGCAGCGTCCATGATTTCCCAGGCGCGGCGTTCGGCACGGGTCTTGGACTCGATATAGGCGTTGAGCGGGCGTTCGCCGAGCACGGTCCAGTCGCCAGGGCCGAAGGGTGCGGTGCGGGTCTTGTCGTGACCATAGGCGATTGCGGCCATGGAGGAGGTCAGCACCATACGATCGACACCGGCCGAGACTGCCGCATGGAGAGCACGTTCGGTGCCTACGACGGCCGGACCGATCAGTTCGTTGCGATCCTTGGGCATGGTAAGGGTAAAGGGCGAGGCAGTGTGCTGGAGATAGCGAACGCCCTCCATCGCCTCGGCCCAGTTGCGATCGGCGCTGAGATCGAGTTCGACGAAGTCCAGCCGGGAGATGTCGGCCCCAGCACGGCTCAGGGTCTGCTGGACTTTTACCGCCTTGTTCAGGTTTCGGACGCTGCCGCGCACCTCAAAACCGGCATTGAGGAGCGCCATGGCGATGTGACCGCCGAGGAAGCCTGAAATGCCGGTGAGGAGGACGCGGTCGGCCATTAGCGGGCGACGTTGGCCCAGCCGCCGCTGCGTTCGCTTTCGAAGATTGCATCGATCACCCGCATCGAGGCGATGGCATCTTCGGTGTCCCAGGGCAGGGGCTTGTTGCCGAGGACGGCTTGGGCGAAGGCTTCGGCCTGTTCGGTATATTGATCGACGGCGGGCAGGATTTCGCGGCGGGCGAGCGAGCCGTCGAAGGGTTCGCCGATATCGATGGTGATGGCGGTGCGGGTATCGGCCGGAGCGTTGAAGGGGATGACGATTTCGAGCTTGGCCTTGGAGCCCAGGACCTGGACGCGCTGGTGGCCGGCGGTCTGGGTGGAGCATGTGAAGTTGAGCTGCCGTCCGCCACCGAAATCGGCCATGACGCTGGCCAGGCGATCGGTGCCGAAATTCTCGTCCCGCTCGACCAGTGAAACGACACGCTTTGGTTCGGCCTCGAAGAGGTAACGCCCGGCGGTAATCGGGTAACAGCCGATATCCATGATGCCGCCACCGCCGATATCGGCCATGTTGCGCACATTGTTGGGATCGGCATTGAAGTAGGTGAAGACCGCATTGATGGAGCGGATATCGCCGAGCTCGCCGGAGCGGATGATCTCGCGGGCACGGGCCCATTGCGGGTGGAAGCGCACCATGAAGGCTTCGAGCACGATGATGTTCTTGGGCACCTCGCGCAATTGCTCGGCTTCTGCCGCGGACAGGGCAATCGGCTTTTCGCAAAGCACATGCTTGCCGGCGCGGGCTGCCGCCAGCGTCATCGGGATATGGAGGTGATTGGGGAGAGGATTGTAGATGGCGTCGATTTCGGGATCGGCGAAGAGTTCTTCGTAGGAGCCATAGGCCTTTTCGATCCCCAGCTCATCGGCTGCGGCGCGGGCCTTGGTCCCGTCACGCGAGGCGATGGCGACGACCTCGGAGCTGGGGGATTTCTGGATGGCAGGCGTTACCTTCTGCATGCCGATATTGGCGGTGGACAGAATGCCCCAGCGGACTTTTTTCGACATGTAGAGGTCTCCTCGTTATGGGTGCTTGGGTAGGCTTTCGCTCACCGAACTGTCAACGCCGCTCGATTAACCATCACCGGTGCTGCCACCGTTCCGCCGGGTTGGTTGTGTTAACGTCCGCTTAAGGCCCTGGGGAGGGCCATCAGCGTCGGGGCTTTCATGCAGCTTAAACCCAATGCCTACCGTCTCAGCGAAACCGTGCGCGGCGTCGAGACGATGAGCCGCTTCGCCTTGGCGGTGCTGGCGCTCGCCTCGGGCGTCTATACATATCTGGGCGTGCGCGGGCTGCTGGATGGCTCGGCGACCTTCGTCTTTTTGCCGCCATCATCTATTCGGCGGCGGTGTCGGTCGCGATCTACGCCTTCTGGACCTTCATGATGCGCTTCGTGCCGCTGGTGACGGGCGGCGTGCAGCGGGTAGGGCTTTTCATCACCATGGCCATCGGCTGCCTGATGATCATGGCGATGAGCTCATGGCTCAATGCGGCCGCTTTGGCTGGGTCGGCGGCGACCGAACAGCATATGGCGGTGACGCTTCAGGGCTACGCCGAGGACCTCGACCGTGCTCATGCCAATGCGCTGGCGGCGCAGTCGCTGCTGCCGGACGTGCAGCGTGCGGCAGAGCGGTTTTCCGGCCTTGCTGCGGATGAACGGGAATCCGGTGCGCTGACTGGTACAACCGGTTCGGGAAGCGTCGTGCAATTGCTGCAGCAGATGGGCACGCAGATGAACCAGCTGGCCACCACGATTACCAGCTCTCGCGACGAGGTCGCCTTGCAGTTCGAGCAGGGCTCGGCGCGGCTGGCGACGATGCGCGAATTGGTGTCGACGCCAGGCGCCATCGAGCCGCGTACCGATGCCTTCCAGGCCGAAGCGGTGCAGCTCACCGCGGTGATTGCTGCGCTGCAGCAGACCGGCGTTGCATCGTCGGTGCGGCGCGCTGCCGAGGATCTGTCGGCGGGCTTCATCGCGCCGGTCGCCGATGGAACGGTGGGCGATCTTGCCACGCGGCAAAATCAGGTGATCGAAACGGTTCGAGCCTCGGTTGCCGCACAGTCGGCGGCGCTGTCGACGGCAGCGGACGAAATCCTCGCGACCGAAGACGTGCCGCAGCGACGCTATGTGCCGCTGTCGAGCGCCGAGGCCGTGTTGCGCTATTGGCAGGACTTTATTCCGAGTTGGGCCGGCGCGATCTCGATCGACCTCCTGCCGGTGGTGCTGGTTTTAGTGCTGATGATCGTCAACGACGCGATGCGCAAGGATTCGCAGTCGCTCGAAGAAGCCGAGAACATCACCGCGGCAGAGATGCTGCGGGCGATGTCGATCTACCGGCAGATGGAGACCGCCGGCATCGATGTGGCGACGGGGAAACCGAAGGAAGAGTCTGAGGAGACTGTGCCACCACCAGCGGAAGTGGTCGCCGTTGAACCGGATACGACGGTGACGCCGATCGAAACGGCGCAGCGCAAACGGGGTGATGGGCCGCGTCCGGCATGACAACCTTGGCGCCGAAAACGAATGGCGGGCTTCGCGGCTGGCTGAGCGGGCTCGAAGACGGGGCGGTGCTGCGCTTTGCCTTTTACGCCTTGCTGGCGGGTACGGTGGGCGTGCTCTATCTCGACTTTCGCGAGATGGCATCGGTTGCCCCGCCCCCGGCCTTGACGCAGATGCCGCAGCCGATCCTGCCGCCGGCCACGACGCCGAGCGGCGGCGGGCAGGAGCGTCCGCCGGTTACCAGCAGCCCCGAGCTTCTGGAAGCGCCGCTCGAGATCGCGCTTGCGAGCGGCGGCAAGCTGACCCTGACCGGGACGATCGATCCGGGCTCGTCGGCGCGGTTCCTGGCCGAGATCGAGGCGCGCGGGGAATATGTGTCAACCGTGCTGCTGGATTCGCCCGGCGGCTCGGTCGACGATGCCCTCAGCATTGGCCGGCTGATTCGAGAGCGGGACCTCTCCACCGAAGTCGCCAATGGCGGATTGTGTGCTTCGTCCTGCCCGCTGATTTTTGCGGGTGGCACGGAGCGGATCGCCGGGCGCGAGGCAGCTGTGGGCGTACACCAGATCTATGCAGCGGCGCTGAGTGCCACTCCCATCGACGCGCTGAGCGTAGCGGGTGTTGCCATGGCCGATGCCCAGGCGGTGACGGCAGACATTACGCGATATCTGGGCGACGGCGGAGTGGATCCGGCGCTGTGGCTCCATGCGCTCGAAACGCCGCCGGACCAGCTTTACTACTTTTCACCGGAGGAAATGGAGACGCTCAAGCTCGTTACCCGCTGGACTGAATAAACAATACCCGAGACGGAACCGGAGGAGGACCGGTCCGTTTCACGGGGTAATCACAAAGAAACGGAGGAGGCTATCATGACACAAGCCCATATGCTGACGCGGCATCGGGATATCCAGAACTGGGTCAGTGACCGCAAGGGCACCCCGGCGATCGCGCGCGTGCGCAATGGCCTGGGTGAAGTGCGCGCGCAGCTCAAGCTGCGCTTTGCGCAGGGCGCGAAGCCCGCAAGCCTCAGCGTCGAGGACGGGATGAGCCCGTGCTCGTGGACCGCCTGGCTGGCGGAACTCGATCGACAGCAGCTGGCCTTGAAGGTCGAGCCGACGGGGCAGTGCGAGCTGGTGTCGCGGCAGGCGATGAACTAGGGGCAGCAGCTGCGAAGGCAGGCCCCCACCCGGCCTCCCCATTAGGCGGGGGAGGAGTACGATCGGGGTTAGGGCTGTTTTTGTGGGCTTGCTCCGGCAGGCCCAAGTTATGCAGCGTGCTGCTGCGCGAGGCGCGGCGTGACGCCCAGAGCTTCGGCGAGCAGCGCGTAAGAGCGGCGGCGCAGGTCGTAGGAGTGGATGGTCGTCGTGACCATGACTTCGTCGGCGCCGGCAGCCTTGGCTTTTTCGGTGATCGCCTCCGCCATTTGCTCGGGGTTGCCGACCAGCCAGAGCGTCGACTGCTGATCGATGACGGCCTGCTGTTGCGGGGTCAGCTTGTGCTTCAAGGCTTCTTCGGGCGAGGTCAGTTGACGCTGTTCGCCGGTGACGAAGCGGGCCCAGTTGACCGCCTGTGAAATGCCCAGGTGCCTGGCTTCTTCCCCGGTCGGCGCGCAGATCACCGAGAGGCAGAGAATGGTGCGGGGCTCAGGAAAATCCTCGGACGGCTGGAAGGCCTCGCGGTAAGCGGCGAAGGCTGGCGCCGCCGGGGTGTGGCTGAAATGGGCGGCAAAAGCATAGCCGAAGCCGAGCTGGCCGGCGGCCTGGGCGCTGGCGCCGGACGAGCCGAGCAGCCATTTGGGCGGCAACGATACGCCGCCGGGCGACACCGGGACACGCGAAAACGGGTGATCGGGCGGAAAATTGTCTTCGTCGAAGGCCATGAGCTCAGCCAGATAGGCCGAGAAGTCCTCGCCGCCGCCGGAGCGCAGGGCGCGCATGGCATAGCCGTCGCCCCCGGGGCACGGCCCAGGCCAAGGTCGATGCGCTCAGGATGAAGCGCTTCAAGCGTGCGATAGGCCTCGGCAATGCGCAGGGGCGCGTGATTGAGCAGCATGACGCCGCCCGAGCCGACGCGGATGTCTTTGGTCGCGGCGGCAGCGCTGCCGATCAGGATTTCGGGAACCGAGGAGGCGATCGACGGCATGCCATGATGCTCGGCATACCAGAGGCGGTTATAGCCCAGCTTATCTGCCGCCTGCGCCAGTTTTACTGTCTCGGCCATGGCTTCCACGGTGCTGGAGCCGAAGGCGATGGGTGCAAGATCCTGGAGCGAAAGGGCGAAGGGTGCGGGCATGATCGAAACAATCTGTGCTGAAAATCTTGATCGTTAGATCACGATGGAAGGCGGCAAGGTCAAGGCCGGATCGGGATTTTGTGACACAGCGGGCGCCATTTGCGCAGGGGAGGGCGGAAATACGCTTGACCGTAGCGGCTTGTGGGCCCCTTAGATAGCGGCGTCTGTGGCAAGGATGGCCGGCGATGAAGCGTGTCTTGAGTGCAGTTGCGACCCTAGCGATCCTGGCGGCAAGTCCGGCCCTGGCCCAGGATGCGGCGCCCGGTTCTTTTTCGGCCGGCGTTCTCGACATCGTTGATGAGGTTCGTATCGGCGGGCATTTCCATGAAATCTACTGGACCATGCTGCCGCAGAATCCGCAGGATTGGTATTGGAACCGCTTCGAGGACATCAGCTTCGACGTGCTGTTCACGACGCCGGATGCCGATGTCTTCCGCTGGATCGGCTCGCCGCGGCCAGAGCTAGGGGCGACGATCAACACCAAGGGGCAGGATAGCCTGTTCCATCTCGGCCTGACCTGGCAATTGCCGATCTTCGAGACGCCGCTTTACCTCGAAGGCACGTTCGGCGCCGCCGCGCATAATGGCTACCTGACCAATGCGCCGGAGGGTTATCGCAATTTCGGCTGCCAGGTGAACTTCTACGAGCGCTTCGGCGTCGGCGCCAACCTCACCGAAAATGCGACGGCGACGCTCACCTACGAGCACACGTCCAATGCAGGCCTATGCCAAGAAAATGCCGGGCTTTCCAATTTCGGCCTGCGGCTCGGCTGGAAGTTCTAACGTCCTCCGAGCGCCAGCATTAAGGCGCCGTTAGCGACAATTTTCGTCAAATCTTGCCTAATGGCACATGAGGCGTCTCTGTGGTGGTTCAGCCATGGAGACGGCCATGTTTCGCCTGCTCGCCCGTGTGACCCTTGTTGCTGCCGCCCTGTTCATGGCGCCGGCGGCCTGGGCGCAGATCGTGCCGTTCGAGGTTCGCGGCGGGGTCAGCATCGGGGGCGTGACCGACCCGGGCACGAGCCTCTTCGATCCGGATCGAATAGCTGAGGCCAATGTCGAATTGCTCTACAGTTTGCCCGGAATTGGCGATCTTGGCCTTCTGGGCGAAGTGCGGCCGCATCTGGGCGGCACGCTCAGCTTCAGCGGCGGCGAGCATCTTGTTTATGCCGGGCTGAGCTGGACGTTCCGGCCGCCGGTATTGCCGGTGTTCGGCGAAGCAAGCCTGGGCGGAGCGTGGCAGACTGCGTCGGACCCGGATGCACCGCAGCGCTTTGGGTGTCCGGCGCTGGGTCGCGCGGCCGCGACCCTTGGTGTCGATGTGCTGCCTGGCGCGTCGATCATGGCGACGGTGTCCCATGTCAGCGACTTCGGCGCCTGCGGCACGCCGGACAATGGGCGCACCGATGCTCTGCTGCGGGTCGGGATTCGGTTTTAGATCAGGCGACCTGTCCGGCGGCATAGCCGGAAGCCCACGCCCACTGGAAATTGTAGCCGCCGAGCCAGCCGGTGACGTCCACCGCTTCGCCGACAAAGAAGAGGCCCGGCACGGTTCGGGCCATTAGCGTCTTGGCGTCGAGGTCAGCCGTGTCGATGCCGCCCAGGGTCACTTCGGCGGTGCGATAGCCTTCCGAGCCGACGGGCTTGAGCGTCCAGCGATTGACCGCGTCGGCGGCGGCGGTGAGCTTTTTGTCGGAAAAGTCCCCGATCATGCCGGGCTGGTTGATGTTGTCGCCGACGAGCTGGGCCAGTCGCTTGGGCAGGCGCTCGGCGAGGGCGGTCTGGAGGTGCTGCTTGGGGGCGGACTGGCGGGCGGCGCGGAAGAAATCGAGTGCATCCTCGCCGGGCAACAGGTCGACGGTGATGGGGTCACCCTCGCGCCAATAAGAAGAGATCTGGAGGATTGCCGGGCCGGAAAGGCCACGGTGGGTGAAAAGGAGAGCTTCCTCGAACCGGGTCTTGCCGCGGCTGACTACGGCATTGGTGGAGACGCCGGCCAGTGGGGTCAGCTTTTCGAGGGCGCCGGGCTCGAAGGTGAGGGGCACGAGGGCAGGGCGGGTGTCGGTGAGCTTGAGGCCGAACTGGCGGGCGACGTCATAGGCAAAGCCGGTGGCGCCCATCTTGGGAATGGACTTGCCGCCCGTGGCGACGACGAGGCTCGTCGTGGTGACGCGGCCATCGCCGACCATGACGTCAAAACCATCACTGATCTTTTCGATGCTGCCGACGGCGCGGCCGGTCCAGATGGTGGCGCCCGCCTGGCGCAGCTCGTCGGTGAGCATGGAGACGATCTGCGTCGCGGGCCCGTCGTCGAAAGAGCTGGCCGAGGGTCTTTTCGTGGAACTTGATGCCGCGCTTCTTGACCTTGTCGATGAACATGTCGGGCGTGTAGCGCGACAGGGCGGAGAGAGCGAAGCGCGGGTTTTGGCTCAGGAAGCGTTCGCGACCGGCGGTGTGGGTGGCGTTCACATTGGTGAAGTTGCAACGGCCGCCGCCGGAAATGCGGATCTTTTCGCCTGGGTCGCGGGCATGGTCGACGACGAGGACCTTGCGGCCGCGACGGCCCGCTTCGATGCCCGCCATCATGCCGGCGGCGCCGGCACCGAGAATGATCACGTCGTAGTCGGGCATTGGGGAAGTCCTTTCGAAGCGCGAGCCCTAGCTCTCAAGACGGTAGCAAGCAAGGTAATTGACTATTTCCTATTTCGGCGTATGAGAAATCCTGCTCTTTGATAGGAAGCAACATCGTCATGGTCAGCATCGGCCCTATCGCCGCCTATGCCACCGCCCGGCTCACCGCCGGGGGCATGTTCACCATGACCAAAACCACCAAAACCGCCTGACGCTTTTCCCCGGGTCGCACTCCCGACGGGGAGAGGCGCGAAATTAGGACCGCGGTCAATATGATCGCGCGGGGGCGGAATGGTAAGGGACCGGAGTTCCAAAATGGGTTATCGCGTCGCTGTCGTCGGTGCCACGGGCAATGTGGGCCGCGAAGTTCTCAACATTCTGGCCGAACGCAAGTTTCCGGCCGACGAGGTTTATGCACTGGCCTCGTCCAAGTCGATCGGCCGAGAGATTTCGTTCGGCGACAAGATCCTCAAGGCGCGCGACCTGCAGCATTTCGACTTTTCCGAAGTCGACTTCGCCATCATGTCGGCGGGCGGCTCGATCGCCAAGGAATGGGGCCCCAAGATTGCGGCAGCCGGCGCCATCGTCATCGATAATTCGAGCTATTGGCGCTATCATTCGGACGTGCCGCTGATCGTGCCGGAAGTGAACGGGCACCAGCTCGACCGCTGGCTGGCCGACGCCAACCGCACCGGCATCATCGCCAACCCCAATTGCTCGACCGCGCAGCTGGTCGTGGCGCTCAAGCCCCTCCATGATGCGGCGACCATCAAGCGCGTCGTGGTTTCGACCTATCAGTCGGTTTCCGGCGCCGGCAAGGAAGGCGTCGACGAGCTCTGGAACCAGACCAAGGGCATTTTCGTGAACGACAGCCCCGGTCCGGGCAATAAGTTCCCCAAGCAGATCGCTTTCAACGTCATCCCGCATATCGATGTGTTCATGGAAGACGGCTACACCAAGGAAGAGTGGAAGGTGTTGGCCGAAACCAAGAAGATCCTCGATCCCAAGATCAAGGTCTCCTGCACCGCCGTGCGCGTGCCGGTTTTCGTGGGGCACTCCGAAGCGGTCAATATCGAGTTCGCCGATCCGATTTCCGCCGACGAAGCCCGCGACCTCTTGCGCGAGGCGCCGGGCATTTCGGTGCTCGATAAGCGCGAACCGGGCGGCTATGACGCCGGGTGGAACGGTTGGCGAATACGACACCTATGTTTCGCGCATCCGCGAAGACACCACGGTCGAGAACGGTCTTGCCATGTGGGTGGTCTCCGACAACCTCCGGAAGGGCGCTGCGCTCAACACGATCCAGATCGCCGAAACGCTGATCGAAAAGGGTTATGCGGCCCGCAAGAAGGCCGCGTAAGTGGCACAAGCGAGGGTGGCGCCGCAGGGCGTCACCTTTCGTGCCGCAAATGCTGAAGATGTCGATGCGATCGTCGACATTTTCGGCCGTTCGCGTGCCGTGGCTATGCCGTTTCTGCCGAAGCTGCATACGGCCGAAGAGGATCGTGGCTTTATCGCCGGCGTCATCAGCGAGGCACGGGTGACGCTCGTGTCTCTCGACAAGCCGATCGGCTTCATGGCGGAAACCGAGGGCTGGATCGATCACCTTTATCTCCATCCTGACTTTCGCGGCCGCGGCATAGGCGAGGCGCTGGTCCGCCAAGCCATGGCGCGGCAGGGACGGTTGCAGCTCTGGTGCTTCGCCGAAAACTATCCGGCGCGGCGCTTTTACGAACGCTTAAGCTTTGCCATCGAGCGCCAAACCAGCGGCGACAACGAAGAAGGGCTTCCGGACATTCTTTATGTGTGGCAACGAGAGCCCGCCTAACCGCCTTCTTTGGTGCCCATGCCCATTCGCCACGTCCTTCTTGCCCTTCTGGTCGTTGCGATCTGGGGCTTCAACTTCGTTGTCATCAAGCTCAGCGTCGAGGCGCTGCCACCGATCTTGGCAGCAGCCCTGCGGTTTTCTGCGGCTGCCATTCCGGCCGCGCTCTTCGTCAAGCCGCCGAAGACCAAGTGGTGGATCGTCGTTGCTTACGGAATAAGCTTCGGCTCTGCGCTTTATGCGCTGCTCAACCTTTCCATCGCCTGGGGAATGCCGGCGGGACTGAGCTCGATCGTGCTGCAGACGCAGGCGTTTTTCACCATGCTGATGGCGTTCCTGATCCTGGGTGAGCGACCAAGCCGGTTCCAGATCCTGGGGGCGGCGATCGCTTTTGGCGGCATCATGGTTATTGCCAGCGAGCGCATCGAAGGCGCGGGCCTGCTGCCGCTGTCGCTGACCCTCTTGGCGGCAATCAGCTGGGGATTGGCAAATGTGCTGACGAAAAAGGCGGGGCGCGTCAGCGCTTTGTCATTCACCGTCTGGGGGCGTTGGTCGCGCCGCTGCCATTGCTGGCGATCTCGCTCCTCGTGGAAGGACCGGCACGGGTGGCGGATGCGCTGGCCAATTTCGGCTGGGACGATGCGGGGCTTATCGCCTTTCTGGCCTATCCGGGGACGCTGCTGGGCGGCGGCATCTGGGCCTGGCTTCTGGCTCGGCATCCGGCGTCGGCGGTGGCGCCGTTCACGCTTCTGGTGCCGATCACGGGGCTTGCCTCGACCTATCTTGTGCTGGGGGAGATGGTGACGCCGTCTGAAGTTGCGGGCGCTGCATTGGTGATCGTGGGGCTGCTCGTCACCCTTGCGGAAGGTGCGCGCCTAGGGAAGGGCCGCCCGAGGGCGGCCCACCCGTTCCGGCCTTATTGCGCCGGGGCAGCGCTTGCGAGAAGCGCGTTATATTCCTCAACGGAGAGTTCGCCATTGCCGTCCGTATCGGCAGCGGTGAACGCTTCCTGGGTCAGATCAGGCCAGGCCACCTGCGCTTCGGCAAAGGTGACGCCACCGCTGATATCCGTATCCACCGAAGCAAAATCGGTGGCGGATTGCGCTAAGGCAGCGCCCGACAGGCCGAGGGCGAACAGGGAGGTCAGGACGATCTTCTTCATGGGATTTCTCCATGTGAGTTGGGAAAAGCAGCGGGTAAACCCCGCTGACGGATGCTCTCCGGCGATCCGTGAGAAGAAGATTGCCGGCCCAATGTGGCTCGTGCTGGCCCGGCAAAGGGCGAGGACGCACAAAAGTCTGGGCCATTTGCAGGCGAGAAAAAAGGCCCGAAAGATGGGCCTTTTCAAGTGATCACGGCGGCGTGAGCAAGCTTATTACCCGTGCGCTAAACTAGTTTGGCCGGTGAAATCTGGCGCGGCAAGTGCAATGGGGTGACCACAATGGGGCAGGCAAAAGTTCAGAGCGCGGGGCGAATGAAATCGCCATTGTGATCCATGACCCAAAGCTCGCCGGTCGAAATATCGAACCAGGCGCCATGGACCGCCAACTTTCCTTCCGCCTCAAGCGCGGCCACATAGGGGAAGGTGCGGAGGTTGCGGATCGAGTTGCGGATGGAGATGCGCTCGAGCGCCGTCTGCTGTTCGCTGGCGGTCATCATCGAATTGCTGCCGAGCTGGCTGGGCAGTTCCCCGAGCATGCTCATCCACTTGCCGATGAAATCGCCATCGTCGAGCGGGGTGTGTTCGGGGTTGAGCGCTGCCTTGATGCCGCCGCAGCGGCCATGGCCCATGATGACGATATTGGCGATGCCGAGGCCCTTGATGGCAAATTCGATCGCCGCGGACGTGCCATGCTGGCCGCCATCGGGCTGATAGGTGGGCACGAGGTTTGCCACGTTGCGCAAAACGAAGGCTTCGCCCGGCCCGGTATCGAAGATCATTTCGGGCGCCGCGCGGCTGTCGCAGCAGGCGATGATCATGGTGGTCGGCTTCTGGCCGGCCTCGGCCAGATCGCGAATGCGTTCTTTCTCGCGGGAATAGCGTCCCGACATGAAATTGGCGTGGCCGTCGAGCAGGTGCTGAGGAAAGCTGTGCATAGGCTTTCGATTAGCGCTAAGAGGCGACAAGATCAATTGCCGGCAGAGGGCGCCGGCTGGGGGAAACGTGCATGCTGATCTATCGGTTTTTGTCCGGTGAAGACGATTCCGCATTTTGCCACAAGGTGACCAAGGCGCTGTCGGAGGGCTGGCAGCTGCATGGCGGGCCGACCTATGCCTATGACCAGGTGAGCAAGAAGATGCGCTGCGGCCAGGCGGTGACAAGGGTGGCCAAGGACCAGCCTTATGATCCGGAGAAGAAGCTGGTGGATTTTTAGGGCGGCGGCGCTGCGCCCAATCCAAAAAGTCACCCCACCCCAGCGTCGCTAGGCCTGCGGCCAAGCTTTGCTACCCTCCCCATCTAGGGGAGGGAGCACCCCCCCCTCCCCTTTAGGAGGGGGAGGAGTTGGGCCGGTGCGAGGCTGATATCGAGCCGCATAACCAATCGGCTCCTCCCCCGAATTACGGGGAGGTTGGGTGGGGGCGTTTCTAAGCCCGGGCCACCACGGCTTCGAGCTTTTCCATAAAACCCTTCCAGCCGGCATGGGCGCCGCCATAGGCGGCTTTTTGGTCGGGACGGAAGCCGGTTTGCTCGACGCGCAGACGCGTGCCGGTGGCGGAGGGGGTGAGCGTGAAGGTGACGACGCTTTCGAGGGCGTAGGCGGGATCGTCGTTGGCAAAGTTCCAGCTATAGGCGAGCCTGGTGATCGGCTCGAGCGCCAGCACTTCGCAATCGAGTACGCCGCCCCAGTCGCCGCGGAGGGTGAATTTGTGGCCGAGTTCGGGGACGAAATCGTTGCGCATCAGCCAGTCTTCGATCAACGCCGGTTGGGTAAGGGCGCGCCAGAGTTTTTCCGGCGCATGCTCGAAGTCGCGTTCGATGACGACGGTCCTGGTTTCGCTCATGGCTTTTTGCTCTTGTTGAAGGCGATGGCCGCGCGGATGAGGTCGATGAACGCGGCTTCGTCGATCGGGGCGCCTTCCTTGAAATCGATGGCGCGGCGAGTGGCGCCCTCGAGGCTCGAGTTGAAGAGGTGCTTTGGATCGGGCAGGGCAGCCCCATGCGGAAAGGTGGTCTTGACGGCGGCCTTATAGACCTCGCCGGTGCAGATGATGCCGTCGAGCGCCCAGACCGGGACGTTCCATTTCCATTCCTCGACCACGCCGGGATCGGCCTCGTGGATCAATGCGCGGAGGCGGGTAAGCATTTCGGCGCGCCAGCCGCCGGCATCGGCGATGCGCTTGTCGATATGCTGGGGCGCAAGGCTCTGGTCCATATGCGCTGTGGCTTTGGGCATGACGGTCCTCAGTACTTTTCGCCAGGCAGGGCGCTGGCTTGCTTGACCCAGGAAGTGAATTGTTTCGCGTCGAAGGGCGCATCCTCGTAGATGTCGAGGTAGCGGACGCGAGGCTGTTTGGAGGTGCCGGGCGGCACCGGACCGAGTTCGGTGCCGGCGGGGAAGGCGACTTTGACGTATTTGGTGAGGCAATGAAAGCTGACGAACCAGTGCCGGTCGTCTAGCCCGTAGAAGGGCGTATTCCACTTCACGGCTTTGACGAGATTGGGCACGGCGTCCGAGATCAAGCTGTCGAGTTGGTGGCAGACGGCCTGTTTCCAGCCGGGCACCGCGGCGAGATATTCGGCGACTTTTTCGTCACCAAAACCCTTGGCGATCTGCGGATTGCCGCCGGACAGAAGAACGGGTTCGTTGCTCATTGATCCATCCTCTTGAGCAGGTCGTCGAGATGATCGAGGCGGTTCTCCCAAAAGCTCGACATTTCTGCAGTCCAGTTGGCGAGGGGGCGCAGGGCCTGGAGGTCGGCACGGTAGTGGGTTTGCCGCCCGTCGGGGCGATGCAGCACGAGGCCGGCCTCGCGCAGGACGCCAAGGTGCTTCGAGACCACGGGCTGGGAGACGCCGGCGGTCTTGGTCAGGGTGCCGACCGTCGCCTCTCCTTCGCGGCAGAGGCGTTCGAACAGCGCCCGTCGTGTCGGGTCGGCAAGGGCGCGGAACAGGGTGTCTTGCTGTTGCATCGAAAACCATAGCTGGTTGGCTATGGTTCATTGCATAGCCGTCTGGCTATGGATGCGTCAAGCGGTGAGTGCGAGATGCTGCAGCAGAAGCACGGTCTTGGCATCCATGATGCGGCCGTCGCTGATCATGGCCAGGGCGTCGGCGAGCGGCAGTTCCACCACTTCGATGTCTTCGCCTTCGTGGGCAAGGCCGCCGCCTTCGTGCTGGCGGGTGCCGGCGTGGTAGTGGCCGATAAAGAGGCTGACTTTTTCGGTGACGGAGCCGGGGCTGACATAGACGTCGCAGACATGGCGAAGGTCGGTCGGCGCGTGGCCGCTCTCCTCGGTGGCTTCGCGGATGGCGCAGGTTTGGGGGCGTCGCCATCGAGCATGCCGGCGCAGACTTCGAGCATTTCGGCGTCATCGCCATTGAGCATGACCGCGAAGCGGAACTGGCGGACCAGGAGCACGGTCTTTCGATCCGGATCGTAGAGGAGGATGGCGGCGGCGCTGCCGTGGTCATAGGCTTCGCGCTCGAGGCGCTGCACGGTGCCGTCCTGGCGGCGGTAGTCCATGGTGTAGCTGGTGAGGCTCCCCCAGGATTTGGCCAGCACATGCTTGTCGATGATCTTTGCGCGCTCGTTCATGCCGGAGGCTCCATTGCTGGGTTCGGCTTATCTGTCCGCCTGGCGAAAGGCCAGAGGCCGGGCAGCGAACAGGTAGTGCGCTAAGCGAACAAAGTGCGGAATGCGCCGGATCGTGATGCTGTCATGGCGCTGAAGCTTTGATTTCGTAAGGATTGGGCGCTACACACTCGAACAATTCCAAACTGAAGGCGCCCGTCTTCAGCTTCAGCCCCTTGGAACATTCATGTCGGTCAGAGCCCGCCCTACATCTCCCCACCTGCAGATCTATCGCTGGACCATCACCATGGCCATGTCGATCCTGCATCGCGCCACCGGCATTGCCAACTATGCCGGCATGAGCCTCCTCGTGATCTGGCTCGTGGCTGCGGCCGTGGGGCAAGGTCCGTTGGACCAGGTCAATGCCATCTATGGCAGCTGGTTCGGGCAGCTGGTGCTGTTCGGCTTCACCTGGAGCCTCGTGCATCACATGTGCGGCGGCATTCGCCATTTCATCTGGGATTTCGCGGTGATGATGGAGCCGGGCCAGCGCTCGACCATGGCCTGGGCGACGCTGGTGGCCTCGATCACCATCACACTGCTGGTTTGGACCGTTTTCGTGTGGGTGAAGTAAGATGCGCGAGCCATTGATCACCAAGGACACGATCGCCAATCCGCGCACGCATTACGGCAGCGCCAGCGCCTCGACCCGGCGCTTCATCACCCAGCGCACGACCGGGGCGATCAATATCGCCTTCTTGGGAATGCTGCTGTTCCTGGTCATTCGTCTTGCCGGCGAAGAGCGGATGGATGTGGTGGCGCTGGTCGGCAATCCGTGGATCGGCCTGCCGCTTGCGTTCCTGATCGGCATCGTGGCGACGCATATGCGCAACGGCATGCGCGATACGCTCGAGGATTACCTGCATGGGCGCATGTATAGCCTCGTTATGATGCTGAACTCGCTTTTCTGTCTCCTGATCGCGGTGGCCGGTATCGGCGCCGTGCTCAAGCTCGTCTTCTGGGGTTAACCGATGGCCGCTTACGAACTGATCGACCACGAATTCGACGTGGTGGTAGTGGGCGCCGGTGGCGCGGGCTTGCGCGCGACGCTGGGCATGGCCGAGCAGGGGTTCAACACCGCCTGCATCACCAAGGTTTTCCCGACGCGTTCGCATACCGTGGCGGCACAGGGCGGCATTGCCGCCTCGCTGCAGAATATGGGGCCCGATAGCTGGCAGTGGCACATGTACGACACCGTCAAGGGGTCGGATTGGCTGGGCGACAACGACGCCATGGAATATCTGGCGCGCGAGGCGCCGGCGGCGATCTATGAGCTCGAGCATTACGGCGTGCCGTTTTCGCGCACGCAGGATGGCAAGATCTACCAGCGGCCGTTCGGCGGCCACATGACCGAATTCGGCGATGGCCCGCCGGTGCAGCGCACGTGCGCCGCGGCGGACCGTACGGGTCACGCGATCCTCCACACGCTCTATGGCCAGTCGGTCAAAAATGACGCGCAGTTCTTTATCGAGTATTTCGCGCTCGACCTCATCATGGGCCCGAACGGCGAGTGCCAGGGCGTCATCGCCTGGAAGCTCGACGATGGCACGCTGCATCGCTTCCGCGCCAAGATGGTGGTGCTGGCGACCGGTGGTTATGGCCGCTCGTACTTTTCGGCGACCTCGGCCCATACCTGCACCGGCGACGGCAATGGCATGGTGGCGCGTGCCGGATTGCCGCTGCAGGACATGGAATTCGTGCAGTTCCACCCGACCGGCATCTATGGCGCCGGCGTCTTGATCACCGAGGGCGCGCGCGGCGAAGGCGGCTACCTCACAAATTCCGAGGGCGAGCGCTTCATGGAGCGCTATGCGCCCAATGCCAAGGATTTGGCATCGCGCGACGTTGTCAGCCGCTGCATGACGCTCGAAATCCGCGAGGGAAGGGGCGTGGGACCTAAGAAGGACCATATCTACCTCCACCTCGATCATCTGGACCCAAAAGTGCTGCATGAGCGACTGCCGGGCATCACCGAGTCGGCCAAGATCTTTGCCGGCGTAGATCTCACCCGCGAGCCGATCCCGGTGCTGCCGACGGTGCACTACAATATGGGCGGCATTCCCGCGAACTATCATGGCGAAGTGCTGAACCCGACGGCAAACGATCCCAACCGCATCGTGCCGGGCCTGATGGCCGTGGGCGAAGCGGCTTGCGCTTCGGTGCATGGCGCCAACCGGCTGGGCTCGAATTCGCTGACCGACCTCGTGGTCTTCGGCCGCGCCGCCGCGATCCGGGCCGGCAAGGTGATCGATCGTGCCGCGCCGGTGCCCGGCATCAACCAGGCCGAGGACGCAAAAATTCTCACGCGTCTCGATCGCCTGCGCAATGCCAATGGATCGCAGCCGACGGCAAAGCTCCGCGACGAGATGCAGCGCACCATGCAAGCCGATGCCGCCGTATTCCGCACCGATGCGTCGCTCAAGAATGGCGTTGCGGCGATGAGCGAAATCTATTCGCGCCTCGCCGATATCAAGGTTTCGGACCGCTCGCTGATCTGGAATTCGGACCTCGTGGAAACGCTGGAGCTTGAAAACCTCATGGCCTGCGCCATGGCGACGGTGGTCTCGGCCGAGGCGCGGCACGAGTCGCGCGGCGCTCATGCGCATGAGGATTTCCCGAACCGCGACGACGTGGAATGGCGCAAGCACACGCTGGCGAGTGTCGATATCGAGACCGGCGCGGTAGAACTGAGTTACCGTCCGGTGATCACCGATCCGTTGACGCCCTATGATCAGGGCGGCATCGATTTGAAGAAAATCGCGCCAAAGGCACGTGTCTACTGATGCGCTTCGTTCTCGTTACTGCCGCCGCTCTGCTACTAGCTTCGCCTGCTGTCGCAGCGCCGACTGCTGCGCAAAAGGATGAGTTCTACGCGACCTGCATGGGCATCGCGCAGGACCAGACGCTGTGCGCCTGCAAGGCCGACGCGGCGATGACGTTGATCGACGAGCGCTTCATGGGCGTGGTGATCGCCTCAATGAAGGGCCGCCCGACGGCGCCGGAGGATGCGGTGCCCTACAATACCTACGTCGCCAAATCGAACCAGATCTGCAAGCCGAACTACTGATTTTCCGGGCGACCCCAAGCGTCCGTTGAGAAGGAATAAAAGATGGCCGAACTGACTTTGCGCAAGGCCGACCAGCCGCAAAAGGGCAAGACCTGGCCCAAGCCCGCCAGCGCTACGCGCCTGCGCGAATTCCACATCTACCGCTACGATCCGGACACCGAAGCCAATCCGCGTATCGACACCTATTTCGTCGATCTCGACAATTGCGGGCCGATGGTGCTCGACGCGCTCTTGTTCATCAAGAACAACGTGGATGCGACGCTGACGCTGCGCCGCTCCTGCCGCGAAGGCATTTGCGGGTCGTGCTCGATGAATATTAACGGGCTCAACACCCTGGCCTGCACCAAGGGCATGGACGACAGTTCCGGCCCGATCAAGATCTATCCCTTGCCGCATATGCCGGTGGTCAAGGACCTGGTGCCCGACCTGTCCAACTTTTACGCGCAGCACCGCGCCATCGAGCCCTGGCTCAAGACCACCTCGCCCACGCCGCGAAGGAATGGACGCAATCGGTCGAGAACCGAGCCAAGCTCGACGGGCTCTACGAATGCATTCTTTGCGCTTGCTGCTCGACTTCGTGCCCGAGCTATTGGTGGAATGGCGAAAAGTATCTGGGGCCGGCGGCGCTGTTGCAGGCCTATCGCTGGCTGATCGACTCGCGCGACGAGACGACGCCCGAGCGCCTCGACAATCTCGAAGATCCGTTCAAGCTCTACCGCTGCCACACGATCATGAACTGCGCCCAGGTGTGCCCCAAGGGGCTGAACCCGGCCAAGGCCATTGCTCAGATCAAGAAGATGATGGTGGACCGCAAGGCGGCATAGCTCAGCGAAGAAGGCACCCCCTTCCGAGCGCCGCTATTCTCCTTCGTCGCCAAGCTTTGCTAGCCTTCCCCTCTAAGGGGAAGGTGAACATCGTGCTTGTTCCCACACCGTGCTTATCCTCCCCCTTAAGGGAGGGAGGCGCAGCAGGGTGGCTATGGCCACAAGCTAGCGTGCTGGACCCCACCCCACCCAGCTTTGCTACGGCGCTTTGCGCCTAGCGCCGCTACCCTCCCCATCGAGGGGAGGGAGGGTACGATGGTAGACCTTCAGGCGGGGTCAGAACCATCTTTCCCATGATAGCCGAAGCTTCAGCCCTGGCCTTCGCGCAGGTCGACGGTGCCGGCTTCGTAGGCTGTGCGGCAGTCGTCGGCGTCGGCGAGGCGGTCGCCGTCGAGGAGGGTTACTGCGGTGCCCGGGCCTTCGAAGCGCGGGTCGTCGCAGAGGTTGTCGTTGGCGTAGGTCGAGGAATTGTCACCAAAATCGATGCCGGAGCTGTCATAGGGGCCGTTGCTGGCATAGTCGGGCTGGTAGACGCGCTTGATCGAGATGGCGCCGGCTTGCTCGAGCGTGCGGCAATCGGTGGCGTCGGCCATGACGTCTTCGCTGAAGAGCTTCTTGGACATGGACGAGCCGGTAAAGCGCCAGTCGTCGCATTCGCCGTCATTGGCATAGGCAGATGTGTCGGAGCCATAATCGAAGCCGACCGGCTGGGCGGCCGAGCCCTTAAGCGACACGGTGCCGGCAAGAAAGGCGGTGCGGCAGTCCGTAGCGTCGCCGAGGCGATTGTTGTCCATCGGCTCGGCGGCCATGGCGGAGCCGACGAAGTCCGGGTCGTCGCATTCGCCGTCCTTGGGGTAATCACCCGAGTCGTCGCCGAAATCGATGCGGTTGGCGATGGCGGTCAGCATGGCCGAGTTCGCGCCAGTGCCGGTGCTCGGGGCGGTTTCGGCGAGGGCAATGGTGCCGGCGTTGAAGGCGGCTTGGCAATCGGTCGCGTCTTTGCCGATGTTGACGTCGCTCAGCGAGCCGGCCATGGCCGACCCGGCAAAACGCGGGTCGTCGCATTCTTCGTCCTTGGCCCATTCGGAACTGTCATCGCCAAAATCGATGGCGGCGGTATCGGTGGACGTTGTTGCGGCGCCATCCTTGAGGGTGATCTCCCGGCTTCAAAGGCCGTGCGGCAATCGGTTGCGTCCTTGCGGATATCGACGTCCTCGAGCTCGACCGCCATCTTGGAGCCGGTGAAGCGCGGATCGTCGCATTCGCCGTCATTGGCCCAGTTGGAGGTGTCGTCGCCGAAGTCGATTTCCGGGGCGGCGGTGGTGGCTGGTGCGACGGTTTCGGCAACCGGGGCTTCCACCAGGGTAATGGTGCCGGCCTCGAAGGCGGTGCGGCAATCGGTGGCGTCCTTCAAGATGTCGGCGTCTTCGAGTTCGGACGCCATGCCGGCGCCGGTAAAGCGCGGATCGTCGCATTCGCCGTCCTTGGACCATTCGGACGTGTCATCGCCGAAATCGACATTGGTGGCCTGCGCCCAGGCCGGGCACGCAAAGCCTGCGGCCAGCGTCAGCGCCAGCAAAGTTTTCGCCAGCGCTCTTGGTTTCATAAGCATTCGCAGTCCCTCCTGATCGAAGCCGACACGTCCCGGTGCCGGCGCTCGCACACGCCCTGTTGCGGGAACACGGTCCCGTGATTTTCCATCTGCTCAGCACTTTATAGCGGGATTACGGCAGGGGGCGAACACGCATTTAGGTGGGCTTGCGCCGGTTTTGGCTTTCGAGACGGGCAAAGAGCCAGGAGCCGAGGAGGACCAGCGCCGTGCCCATTGCATGAATCCAGGTAAAGGCTTCGCCAAGCACCAGCACGGCAAGGACGATGGTGATCACTGGGCCGAAGGAGGCTGTCGAGGAGGTCGCCTGCGGGCCGATGCGGCTAATGGCGGTGTTGAGCAGGAACGAGGGCAGCACGGTGCCGAAAATGCCCAGCATCAGGCCAAGCGACCAGATATAGGGCGTGAAGCCTGCATAGGTCGCGGGGCCGTCGACGACGAGGCTCTGGGTAATGGCAAGGACTGCGGCGGTGGACATGCCGATGCAGGTAAAAAGCCCCGAGCCGATCAGCTTCATCTGCCGCCTTGCCAGATGCTGGTAGAAGGCGAAGGTCAGTGCCGGAGCCTAGGACCAGGATGGTGCCGATCAGGAGGCCTTCGGGATTGACGGCCAGGTTCCAGGCAAAGATCACGAGGAGCCCGCCATAGGTGATCAACAAGGCTGGCACGAGGCGCCACACCATGCGCTCGCCAAAGAACCAGACGCCGAACAGCAGCACGAAGAAGGGGTAGGTGAAGAGCACCAGCCGCTCGTATTGCGCCGAGACGAAGGCCAGGCCGGCGAAGTCGAGATAGCTCGACAGGTAATAGCCGAGGGCTCCGACGGCCATGCTGGAGCCGATTAGCCGTGGGCTGAGGCTAGCGCCCAAGGCGGGGTTGCGGCGCAGGATTGTGACGAGGATCGCGAGATAGACCGGGAGGGCGACCAGCATGCGCAGGGCAAGGGCGGCTTCGGTCGAGACGCCCTGGGCAAAGGCGAGCTTGATGAAGATGCCCTTGGTGGAAAACAAGGCGGCGCCGCCGATGGCGAGGGCGTAGCCGACGGTGTCGATCTTGGATCCGGAGGGGGAGGCATGGGCGTCTTCTTTCAAAGACCGGGTCTACGCCTCGTCTCCCCAAGGGCAAAGCCGGGATCGGCCAAATCCGTCCAGCTCAGCCGCGTGGGTGGGCGGCGGCGTAGCTTTCGAGCAGGCGCTCGGTATCGACGGCGGTATAGATCTGCGTCGATGAGAGGCTGGCATGGCCCAGCAATTCCTGGATGGCGCGCAGATCGCCGCCGCGGCCGAGAAGGTGGGTGGCAAAGGAGTGGCGCAGGGCGTGGGGCGTGGCCGAGGGTGGCAGGCCCAAAGCCGAGCGAAGCTGTTCCATGCGCTTCTGGATCAGGCGAGGCGAAAGGACGCCGCCCTTGACGCCGCGAAAGAGCTTATCGTCGGGCCAGAGCTTGAATGGGGCGAGACCGAGATAGGTCTCGATGGACTGCCGGACCGGGGCGATCAGGGGTACCATGCGGACCTTGCCGCCCTTGCCGGTGACGCGCAGGGTTGCGGCTTCAAGATCGCCGGAGGTCAGCGCCAGGGCTTCGGAAATGCGGAGGCCGGCGCCATAGCAGAGCGAAATCACCGCCATGTCGCGGGCGGCGACCCAGGGGATGTCTTCCATCTCATCGGTCGTGGCAATGGTTTGCTTGGCCTCGATCACCGTCAGCGCCTTGGGCAGGGAGCGGCCGATCTTTGGGGTGCGAATGACGTTGAGGGCTTCGGTCGCGAGGGTTCCTTCGCGCTCCAGAAAGCCGAAAAAGCTCTTGAGAGCAGAAAGCACGCGGGCGAGCGAGCGGGAGCCGAGGCTTTCGCTGCGGCGCTGGGCCATGAAGGCGCGGATATCGGCGCCGCGCAGATCCTTGAGCGCAGCGAGCGAGACGGGGCCGCCCATATGGCCCGCGAGAAAGCTCATGAACTGGCCGATGTCGCGGCTATAGGCTTCGAGCGTTTTTGGAGCCAGGCGCCGCACCGAGCCCAGGTCGCGCAGCCAATCGGCGATGCGGGAGCGGATGAAGTCGTCGGTGGCAAAAGCGCTGTCGGTCATCGGGTCAGTGTCGGCCGGCTTGGTAAAGCCCACATTAACGGGAGCGTCTGGCAAGAATCGCGCAAGCTTCCTATTTAGGGCAAAAGAGAACGGAACGCGCACAAACTTGATGTATGGAGCAGGCGATATCGTGGCGGTGCTGGTAGGGGTGGCCGTCGAGGGCCCCTATAGCTATCGCGTGCCCGACGGCATGGCGGTCAGCCGCGGCTCGATCGTGGCCGTGCCGCTAGGGCCGCGGCTGATCCAGGGCGTCGTCTGGGGACCGCCCAAGGACATGGTGGCGCATAACCGGCTGCGCGACATAGCGCATATCTATCAGACACAGCCATTGTCGGAAGAGCTGCTGCGGCTCGTGGAATGGGTGGCGCGCTATACGTTGGCGGCGCCGGGGCAGGTGTTGCGCGGGGTCTTGCGCTCGCCGGAAGCGCTGGATGCACCAAAGCCGGTGACGGCCTTTCGCCGCACGGGGCACGAGCCGGAAAAACTAACCCCGGCGCGGCTCAGGGTACTGGATACGCTGATGGACGACCAGGCCTGGCCCAAGGCGGCACTGGTCGGTGCCTCGGGCGTGTCGTTTTCCGTGATCGAGGGATTGGAACGCGCGGGGGCGCTGGAGCGGCTCGAAATGGCGCCGCCGCCCGTAGTGCTGCCGCCCGATCCGGATGCCAATCCGGCGCAACTCAGCAACGGGCAACGGGCGGCGCTTAGCAATATTTTGTCGCTCGATGCCAGCGAGTTTAGCGTGGCGCTGCTCGATGGCGTGACCGGCGGCGGTAAGACCGAGGTGTTCTTCGAGGCGGTGGCGGATACGCTGCGGGCGGGGCGGCAGGCGCTGGTGCTGCTGCCCGAAATTGCGCTTACCAATACGTTCATCGACCGCTTCACCAAGCGCTTTGGCGCACGGCCGGCCGAATGGCACTCGGACATGACGGCGTTGCAGCGCTCAAAGGTCTGGCGCGGTGTGCTCGACGGCACGGTGCGGCGGTGGTTGGGGCGCGCTCAGCGCTGTTTCTACCGTTCCGGGAGCTGGGCCTCCTGGTGCTCGATGAGGAGCATGATGGCGCCTATAAGCAGGCCGAGGGCTTTACCTACCATGCGCGCGACATGGCGATCGTGCGGGCGCAGTTTTCGAAGGCTCGGGTCGTGTTGTCCTCGGCGACGCCATCGGTCGAGTCGCGCAACAATGCCAACCAGGGCCGCTATGCGCATGTGAAACTCGAAAGCCGTTTTGCCGAAGCGGCGATGCCCGACATTACCGCCATCGACATGCGCATGGATGGACCGGAAAAGGGCGAGTGGATCGCGCCAAGCCTGGCGCGCGAGGTGTTCGGGGCGCTGGATCGTGGCGAGCAGGCACTGTTGTTTCTCAATCGCCGTGGCTATGCGCCGCTGACCCTCTGCCGCTCCTGCGGGCATCAGTATCAATGTCCGGATTGCTCGGCCTGGATGGTGGAACATCGTTTTCGGGGCGTGCTTATGTGCCACCATTGCGGGCATGAGGTGCGCACGCCCAAAACATGCAAGGAATGCGGGGATACCGAAAGTCTGGTGGCTGTCGGGCCGGGTATCGAACGCGTTGCCGAGGAGGCCGCCGCGCGCTTTCCCGATGCGCGGCGCGTGCTGGTGTCCACCGACATGGGCAGTCATGCGCAGCTGCGCGAACGTTTTGCCGAGATCGAGCGGGGCGACTATGACCTCATTATCGGCACGCAGCTCGTCTCCAAGGGGCATCATTTCGAAAAGCTCTCGGTGGTGGGCGTGCTCGATGCCGATCTCGGGCTTGCCCATGGCGATCCACGGGCGGCAGAGCGAACCTTCCAGATCCTGACCCAGGTTGCCGGGCGCGCCGGGCGTGCCAGCAAGCACGGCAAGGCGTTCCTCCAGACCTATCACCCGGATCACCCGGTGATGCGCGCCATGGTCAATGGCGACCGCGAAGCGTTTTACGCCCAGGAATTGCTGGCGCGCGAAGCCGGCGGAATGCCGCCCTTCGGGCGTCTCGCTGCGCTGATCGTTTCCGCCAGTGAACAAAAGTCAGCGATGGATTATGCCAGGGTGTTGTTGTCCGCCGCGCCCATGGCGGAAGGCGTGCGGCTTTTTGGTCCCGCCGACGCTCCCATCAACATGATCCGCGGCCGCCACCGTGTGCGTCTCCTCGCCCAGTCCGGCCGCGACTTCGATCTTTCGGGCTATATGCGGTTTTGGCTCAGCAGCGCCGAACGGGCGCGGGGCGATCTCAAGGTTCAGATCGACATCGATCCGATGAGCTTTATGTAGGTTTTCGTATATACAAAAATTGTGGGTCGGACTACATTGAGGGGGCTTGATGGACTTCGAGTGGGACGAGGCGAAGAACCGGAGCAATCTGGAGAAGCACGGCGTGGGCTTCGAGCTGGTTCACGATTTCGATTGGGATAGCGCAGGCTTTCGCGATGATGATCGTCATGACTACGGTGAGCGGCGGTTCCTAGCTTACGGCAATGGGCCGGCAGGGCGGTATGTCATCGCCTTCACCGTGAGGAACGGAAAGTACCGCATCATCAGTGTTCGACCCTTTGGACGAAAGGATCACAGGTTCTATGACCCAGCGAAAAATGGATGATGTTGTTTTCGGGATCGCGGATGACGACACCCCAGAACTTACGGCAGACACCGCCAAGGAGCTTGTTCCGGCCGCCCAGTTCTTCGCCGAGCGTGGCCTGCCCATTCCCGGCCGTCCAAAATCCGAGACTCCCAAGGTTGCCGTCAGCTTGCGGCTCGACCAGGCCGTGATCGACGGCTTCAAGGCCGATGGGCCGGGGTGGCAGACGCGGATGAACGAAGTTCTTGCCGAAAGTCTCAAGCAAACCAAGAAATCGGCCTAACGCCTGCGACAACTTCGACACATTCGAATCCCGTGCCATAGCCTTGCATGGCGAGCTTTTGCTGTGTTAGAGCGTGCGCGACTTTCAAGGGGTCCGGCTCGAACCCCGTTTCCGAGCACGTCCAGGCAGTCCTGGACCATTCCGATGAACCGGAATGGCCACAATAGAGGGTGAAGCGGCATTGGCAGCGCAGAATTCGGTGCTTACCCAGATCGCACGGCCATATGCGTCGGCACTGTTTGATCTCGCGCGCAGCGAGAACCAGCTGGCTCAGGTGGAAACCGGGCTTTCCGATATTTCCCGGCTGATCGGCGAAAGCGAAGACTTTTCGCGCTATCTCCGCTCTCCGGTGATCGCCGCCGACGTCAAGGCATCGGCGCTCGACGCCATCCTGGCGCGGTCCAACGGCAATGGCCTTGTGGCCAATTTCCTGCGCCTCGTCGCCAAAAATGGCCGTCTTTTCGCGCTGGACCAGATCATCGCATCGTTCCGCGAACTGGCCGCAACGGCGCGTGGCGAAACCACCGCCGAAGTGACCTCCGCGACCCCGCTCACCGAAGAGCAGGTGCGCTCGCTCGCCGAAACGCTCAAGGGCAAGCTGGGCAAGACGGTCACGCTCAATCAATTCGTCGATCCCTCGCTGATCGGTGGCCTTCAGGTGAAGGTCGGCAGCCAGATGATCGATAGCTCACTCAAGACAAAACTCGCTGCGATGAAAATCGCCATGAAAGAGGTCGGATAAATGGACATCAAAGCCGCGGAAATCTCTGCGATCCTCAAGGACCAGATCAAGAATTTCGGCCAGGAAGCCCAGGTTTCCGAAGTCGGCCAGGTGCTTTCCGTCGGTGACGGTATCGCCCGCGTCTACGGCCTCGACAATGTGCAGGCCGGCGAACTCGTCGAGTTCCCCGGTGGCGTCAAGGGTATGGCCCTCAATCTCGAAACCGACAATGTTGGCGTCGTGATCTTTGGCTCCGACCGCGCGATCAAGGAAGGCGACGTCGTCAAGCGTACCGGCGCCATCGTGGACACGCCGGTTGGTCCGGGCCTTCTCGGCCGCGTGGTCGATGGCCTCGGCAACCCGATCGACGGCAAGGGCCCGATCGTTCACACCGAACGCCGCCGCGTCGACGTCAAGGCTCCCGGCATTCTGCCGCGCAAGTCGGTGCACGAGCCGATGTCGACCGGCCTCAAGGCCATCGACGCGCTGATCCCGATCGGCCGTGGCCAGCGCGAGCTGATCATTGGCGACCGCCAGACCGGCAAGTCGGCCATCATTCTCGACACCTTCCTCAACCAGAAGCCCGCCCATGATGCCGGCGCATCGGACACCGATCGCCTCTACTGCATCTACGTGGCCGTTGGTCAGAAGCGCTCCACCGTTGCCCAGTTCGTGCGCCAGCTCGAAGAATCGGGCGCGCTGCCCTATTCTATCGTCATCGCTGCGACCGCTTCGGATCCGGCTCCGCTCCAGTACATCGCGCCGTTCACCGGCTGCGCTATCGGCGAGTGGTTCCGCGACAATGGCAAGCATGCCGTGATCGCCTATGACGATTTGACCAAGCAGGCCGTTGCCTACCGTCAGATGTCGCTCCTGCTGCGCCGTCCGCCGGGCCGCGAAGCTTATCCGGGCGACGTGTTCTACCTGCACTCCCGCCTCCTCGAACGCGCTGCAAAGCTCAACGAAGACCACGGTCTTGGTTCGCTCACCGCGCTTCCGGTTATCGAAACCCAGGCCAACGACGTGTCGGCCTATATTCCGACCAACGTGATCTCGATCACCGACGGCCAGATCTTCCTTGAAACCAACCTCTTCTTCCAGGGCATCCGTCCGGCCGTGAACGTCGGTCTTTCGGTTTCCCGCGTGGGTGGTTCGGCCCAGATCAAGGCGATGAAGCAGGTTGCCGGCTCGCTCAAGGGTGAGCTGTCGCAGTATCGCGAAATGGCGGCCTTCGCGCAGTTCGGTTCTGACCTCGATGCCTCGACCCAGCGCCTCCTCAACCGTGGCGCCCGTCTCACCGAGCTTCTCAAGCAGCCGCAGTTCGCGCCGCTCAAGACCGAAGAGCAGGTTGCCGTGATCTTTGCCGGTGCCAATGGCTACCTGGACTCGATCCCGGTCAACAAGGTCGGCGATTTCGAAAAGACCGTGTTGTCGGCCCTGCGTGGCAAGCATGCCGCGCTGCTCAACACGATCGCGACCGAAAAGCAGCTGAGCGACGACACCCGTTCCAAGCTCAAGGCCGCTCTCGACGACGTCCAGAAGACCTACGCGGCCTAAAGCCTGAAGGAGACGACAGGCAATGCCGTCGCTAAAGGACCTAAAGAACCGGATCGACTCGGTCAAATCGACCCAGAAGATCACCAAGGCCATGCAGATGGTGGCGGCGGCAAAGCTCCGTCGCGCCCAAGAAGCGGCTGAAGCTGCGCGCCCCTATGCCGAGCGCATGGGCCGCGTGCTGGCCGCGCTTGGTGCCGTCTATGACGGTCAGGAAAACGCACCGGTGCTGCTCGGCGGCACCGGCAAGGACCAGGTTCACCTGCTGGTGGTTGCCACGGGCGAGCGCGGTCTGGCCGGCGGTTTCAACTCCTCGATCGCGCGTCTTGCCCGCGAGCATGCCGCGCGTCTCCTGAGCCAGGGCAAGACGGTCAAGATCCTGACCGTCGGCCGCAAGGGTCACGATATCCTTCGTCGCCAGTATCCGGAACTGATCGTCGACACCTTCAACTTCCGCGACGTCAAGCAGGTCGGGTTCGCCCAGGCCTCGCAGGTCGCCGAAAAGGTGCTCGCCATGTTCAATGCCGGCGAGTTCGATGTCGCGACGCTGTTCTTTGCCAAGTTCGGCTCGGTGATTTCGCAGGTGCCGACGGCGCAGCAGATCATCCCGGCCAAGCTCGAAAAGCCGGCGGGCGAAGGCGTGGTGGAAGCCAGCGCCGTCCCTTACGAGTACGAGCCAAGCGAAGAAGCCATCGTCGAAGACCTGCTGCCGCGCAATATCAGCGTGCAGGTGCTTCGGGCGCTGCTTGAAAACTCCGCCTCGTTCTACGGTGCGCAGATGTCCGCCATGGACAACGCGACCCGCAACGCGGGCGAAATGATCGGCAAGCTGCAGCTGAGCTATAACCGCCAGCGCCAGGCGCAGATCACCAAAGAACTTATCGAAATCATCTCGGGCGCCGAAGCGCTCTAACCGCATAGCGAGGACGAACAAATGGCAGACTCAAAGGCCGGTCGCGTATCGCAGGTCATCGGCGCCGTCGTCGACGTCACGTTCGACGATCACCTGCCCGCCATTCTCAATGCCCTTGAGACCTACAACAACGGCCAGCGCCTGGTGCTGGAAGTGGCACAGCACCTCGGCGAAAACGCCGTGCGCACCATTGCCATGGACACGACCGAAGGCCTGGTTCGCGGCGCCGAAGTAACCGATACCGGTTCGGCCATCACCGTGCCGGTCGGCGAAGCAACGCTGGGCCGCATCATGAACGTCATCGGCGAGCCGATCGACGAAGCCGGTCCGATCTCGGGCGAAGCGCGCCGCGAAATCCACCAGGAAGCGCCCGAGTTCGCCGAGCAGTCTCCGGAATCGCAGGTTCTGGTCACCGGCATCAAGGTCGTGGACCTCATCGCTCCCTACGCACGCGGCGGCAAGATCGGCCTCATGGGCGGCGCCGGCGTGGGCAAGACCGTTCTGATCCAGGAACTGATCAACAACGTCGCCAAGGCGCACGGTGGTTATTCGGTGTTCGCCGGCGTGGGTGAACGCACCCGCGAAGGCAACGACCTTTATCACGAAATGATCGAATCGGGCGTGAACAAGGACCCGCATGAGAACGGTGGCACTGCTGCCGGTTCGAAGTGCGCCCTCGTGTTCGGCCAGATGAACGAGCCCCCTGGCGCCCGTGCCCGCGTGGCGCTGACCGGTCTTACCGTCGCCGAGAACTTCCGCGACCAGGGCCAGGACGTGCTGTTCTTCGTGGACAACATCTTCCGCTTCACCCAGGCCGGCGCCGAAATGTCGGCACTTCTGGGCCGCATCCCCTCCGCCGTGGGTTACCAGCCGACGCTGGCGACCGACATGGGCGCGATGCAGGAACGCATCACCACCACCAACAAGGGCTCGATCACTTCGGTTCAGGCCGTGTACGTGCCCGCCGACGACTTGACCGACCCTGCGCCGGCCACCTCGTTCGCCCACTTCGACGCCGTGACGGTTCTCAATCGCGCGATCTCGGAAAAGGGCATCTATCCGGCCGTTGACCCGCTGGCCTCCAACTCGCGCATCCTCGACCCGCTGACCGTGGGCCAGGATCACTACGAAGTGGCCCGTCGCGTCCAGGAAGTG
Source organism: Devosia aurantiaca (assembly GCF_011058215.1). GTDB lineage: Bacteria > Pseudomonadota > Alphaproteobacteria > Rhizobiales > Devosiaceae > Devosia > Devosia aurantiaca. The sequence continues at coordinate 325,772 of NZ_JAALFG010000001.1, read as the reverse complement.
CTGCAGAAGTACAAGGCTCTACAGGACATTATCGCCATCCTCGGCATGGACGAACTTTCCGAAGAGGACAAGCTCACCGTGGCGCGCGCTCGCAAGGTCGAACGCTTCATGAGCCAGCCCTTCGACGTGGCCGAAGTGTTCACCGGTTCGCCGGGCGTGTTCGTGCAGCTTGCCGACACGATCAAGGGCTTCAAGGGCCTCGTGAACGGCGAATACGATCACCTGCCGGAAGCGGCCTTCTACATGGTTGGCACGATCGAAGATGCCGTTGCCAGGCCCAGAAGCTGGCCGCACAGGCTGCCTAATCGAGTCGGGCCGCCTGTCGGCCCACCTTCTCGACATGAAGCCCGGATGAGAGTTCGGGCTTTAATGCCAAAGGACCAAAAGAATGGCTGAAGGCCTCAAGATCGAGATCGTTTCGCCCGAGCGTCTGGTGCTGTCCGAAACCGCGGTTTCGGTTACCGTGCCTGGCACCGAAGGCTATTTCACCGTCATGAATGACCACGCGCCGTTCATGACGACGCTGCGTCCCGGCTTCATCACCGTGACCAAGGATGCCGGCGCGTCCAGCATCTACTTCGTGCGCGGCGGCTTTGCCGATGTCTCGCCCGAGGGCCTGACCATCCTGGCCGAACAGTCGGTGCCGTTCAGCGAATTCGACCATGCGGACCTGCAGACGCAGATCCAGAGCGCCCAGGAAGAACTGACCCGCGCCGAGTCGCCGGAAGACAAGTCTTACGCGCAGGAAGTTGTCTCGGGTCTTTTGAACCTGGCGGTGGAAGCGCAGCAGATCAACGGCGCGCACGTCCACTAAGCGCTAAATCTGCCGATGAAATATGCAGGCCGTCTCCTTCGGGAGGCGGCCTTTTTGCTTTCCGAATGGGCAAACTGCTTAGTCTCTAAGCAAGTTATTGCAGCGTAACGATTTTCTTGATCCTGCAAGCTCCGCTTAACCAATAACGTGCAATCTTGTGACCAGGGAAGAGGGTGTCCGGCCGGGGGTCGGGGAAAAGGGGACCACTCAATGGCTGCACTGCTTGCCAATATGCGCCTGACTTTTGCCATTTCGGCGATGACGATCGGCGCTATCTGCGTTTCCATTCTTGCCGTTTTGGCGAGCCTTTTTGTGACCTTGCAGAATTCGGCCCAGGGGAGGCGCAGCAGGCGCTGCTCGACGGCACGCGCATTGCGGCGCAGATTTTCCAGGTCAACCTGCCGAGCCTTGAAGTGGGGTCGGACGAAGCGGGCAATGTGGTGAGCCTCTCCGCCCGCAGCATGCCGCGGTTTCGCAGCCATGACGTGATTGATGCCGTGGGTCGGGTCTCGGGCACGCAGGCTTCGGTCTTCGTCTTCGATGCCGAGACGAGCCCCGACTTCGTTGTCGGCAGCACGACCTTTGTCGACGAGGCGGGCGAGCGTTTGCTCGAAACGCCGATCACCGCGGACAGTGCGCTGTTCGCGACGCTGGCCGCGAACCAGCATGCCGATGTGGAAGAAACGATCGTCGGCAAGACCTATCTCCTGCGCTACCAGCCGATTGCCACCGCCGATGGCACGGTGATCGGCGCTTTGATGGTCGGTGTCGACCGCGCGCGCTTCGATGCCGTACTTTATCAGTCTATGATCGCCCTGGGCGCCAGTGGCCTGGTGGTTCTGTTGGTGATGTCGGTTGCCGCGCTGATCCTCGCGCGCCGCATGATGCGACCGATCCCGCAACTGGCCGATGTCATGAGCGTCATCGCCGAAGGCGAGCTTGATGCCGAAGTGCCGCACAAGGCGGCCGGCAACGAGATCGGCGCCATGGCGCGGGCGGTCGAGATTTTTCGCGTCAACTCGCTGGAAAAGGCGGCGCTCGACGCGCAGGCGCGCCAGCATTTGGCGGAAGCGGCGGATCATACCGGACAGCTACAGGCGATCTCGCGGTCGCAAATGGTTGTCGAGTTCAACCTCGACGGGACGGTCATCACCGCCAACGACAATTTTCTCTCGATGCTCGGCTATCGGCTCGAGGAAATCATCGGGCGCCCGAATGCGCTTTTCCTGCCTGATGCCGATCCAAGCAGCCAGGTCTATCTTCAGTTCTGGCAGGAACTCGAGGACGGTGCGTTCAAGAGCGGCGAATATCGGCGCCGGACCAGTGCGGGCCAGGAAGTGTGGATCCAGAGCACTTTTACGCCGATCTTCGACACCGACGGCATGCCCTACAAGGTCGTGCAGTTTGCCATCGACGTCACGGCGCGTAAGCAGTCGGTCGCAGCGATCGGTGCCGGTCTGAAGCGCCTCGCGGATGGCGATCTTTCGAGCACGATCATCCAGCCCTTCCCGCCGGAATTCGAAGACCTGCGCTTGGCACTGAACGGCACGGTGGAGCGCTTTGCCGACGTGGTCGGCCAGCTGCGCCTCACGACAAAGTCGCTGCGGACGGCGAGCGGCGAGCTCCTGAGCGGCGCTAATGACCTCTCCGAACGGACGACCCGCCAGGCGGCGACGATCGAAGAAACGTCGGCGGCCATGGAAGAGCTTGCAACCACCGTCGCCAGCAATGCGGGCATGGCCGAGGACGCCGCCAAAAAGGCCGAGACGGTGTCGCGGACGGCCGAAGAGTCCGGCAGCGTCATGGGCAAGGCCACCGACGCGATGGAGCGGATTACCCAGTCGTCGGCCAAGATTTCCAACATCATCGGCATGATCGACGACATCGCCTTCCAGACAAATCTACTGGCGCTCAATGCCTCGGTGGAAGCGGCGCGGGCAGGGGATGCCGGCAAGGGCTTTGCCGTGGTGGCCGTCGAAGTGCGGCGCCTGGCGCAATCGGCGGCCCAAGCCTCGTCGGAAGTGAAAGCTCTGGTGGAAAGGAGCAACGGCGAGGTCAAGGAAGGCGCCGGGCTCGTCTCGGCGGCGGAAGACCGGCTGCGGGCCATGCTCGATGCGGTGCAGGAAAACAGTGCCCTGGTCCGCGCCATCGCCCGTGCCAGCCGCGAGCAGGCGGCCTCGATCGAGGAAGTGAACACTGCCGTGCGCACGCTCGACCAGATGACGCAGCACAATGCGTCGCTGGTGGAAGAAACCAATGCGGTGATCGAGCAGACCGAGGGCCAGACGCATGCGCTCGACAGAATTGTCGATATTTTCAGGCTTGAGGCGGAGCCTGAGGTGAAGTCCTTCCGGAGCCCTCGTGGTGAGGTGCGGAGCGCAGCGTAGACTTCGACCAGGAGGGCGGGCACACGAGCGCTGTGCCACGCCCTCGCCCTTCGAGGCTTCGCTTTGCTGCGCGCCTCAGGGTGAGGGCTACTGGGAGAGTTGCGCTTCGCACCTCAAGGTGAGGGCTACTGGAGCATTGTGGTCTAGCTTAAGGCGGCGGCGACCAGGGCTTTGGCGTGGAGGTCGGTGGTGTCGTAGGTTGGTAGCGGGCTGACGCTGTCGTCGATCAGCATGCCGATCTCGGTGCAGCCCAGGATCACGGCCTGGGCGCCGCGTGCCTGCAAACGCTCGATGGCCGTCACATAGACCTGGCGGGACTCGTCGCGGACAATGCCCTTGCAGAGTTCTTCGTAGATGATGCCGTGGAGGTTGGTGCGGTCAACTTCGGGCACCAGCGGCGTCAGACCGCGCGCCGCAAGCCTGTCCTTATAGAAGGGCATTTCCATGGTGAAGCTTGTGCCCAGGAGCCCGATCGTGTTGAAGCCATCGGCAAGAAGCGCCTCGGCGGTCGGGTCGGCGATATGCACGAGCGGCACGTCGAGGCCCTGGGTGATGGCATCGGCGATCACATGCATGGTGTTGGTGGCGATGCCCAGCACCTCGGCGCCGGCCGAGACGAGGCCTCGTGCCACGGCGTTGAGTTCGCGCCCGGCGCGATCCCAGTCACCTGCTGCCTGCATCTCGGCTACTGGGGCGAAATCCACCGAATGCATGATGACGGGGCAGGAGTGGAGCCCACCAAGAAGGCGAGCGGCTTCCTCATTGAGGATGCGATAATAGTGAGCCGAGCTTTCCCAGCTCATGCCGCCGATCAGGCCGATGGTTTTCATATCAATTTAGTTCAAGCAAAACGTTGCGGAATGTCGCCGAAGGCTTCGACGACCTTTTCGTAGGCCGGTCGCTTGAACGGTACGATAAGGGCTGGCGTGCGGGAAAGCTTTTCCCAGCGCCAGCCGTCGAACTCCGCCTTGTGCTTGCCGCCGCCGGGCGTCAGTACGTCGATTTCGCTGTCATCGCCGTGAAAGGCGAAGGCAAACCAGCGCTGGCGCTGGCCGCGATACTTGCCCTTGAAGGCCACCCCGAGTGCTTCATCAGGCAGGTCGTAGTAGATCCACTCCGGCGCCTCGGCGAGGAGACTGACCGAAGTCACGCTGGTTTCCTCATAGAGCTCGCGCATGGCGCAGCGGAGCGGGTCCTCGCCTTCGTCAATGCCGCCCTGTGGCATTTGCCAGGCATGCTCGTCAGTGATGCCTTTGCGATGGCCGACGAAAACCTCGCCATGGCCGTTGAAGATGGCAAGGCCGACGCAATCGCGATAGGGGAGGCTTTCCCGATCAACCATGGTTTGGACCTACTTCATCAAGGCGCTGGCGGGCACCAGCGCGATGCCTTTGCGTCCAGTTCACGCGCCCATTCGGAAACAGTCGACACCGAAATGGGCAGGGCGCTCACAATACCAATGGCGCTGCCGGTTTCCAGCGCCTGGGCTTCAAGGCTGGCCAGCGCCTCGAGAATGGATGCGCGGGCGGGATTGGCATCGATCATTTGCCCGGCGCGGCCATAGGGCACCTTGTTGGCGCCGGCGAGCTGCGCCGCAACCGAGCGATTGGAGGAGCCGTCATCGAGATAGCCAAGGCCCCGAGCGCCAAATTCTTCCATGACCGGCGCCATGTCGGCGGCTGAGGCGGTGAAGCGCGCGCCCATATTGTTGACGACGCCAAAGTAGCCGCCGAATCGCGCCATCAGCCAGAACAGCTTGTCGAGGTTGGCGCGCGGCGTTTCGCCGGTGAGGACGGTATGCGGGCCCGGATCGTTCTGCGGATAATCGAAGGGCTCCATCGGCACTTCGAGCATCACTTCGTGGCCCGAAGTGCGGGCGGCGGAGACGGTGTTTTCGAGCGATCGGCCATAGGGGGCAAAGGCGAGGGTCACGTCGTCCGGCAGCTGTTCGATGGCGTCGAGCGATCCTTGCTCGTTGATGCCCAGGCCTGTGACCACGACGGCGACCATGGGCTTGCCGGCGGCGAGCGCCGCGTCGGCGGGGCGGCGGTAGGCCACGAAGGGGCTGAGTCCGGTTCCCGAGATGCGGGGGATGGCGCCGTTGGCGGTTTCTTCGCTGAGGTCCGGCAGCGCACCATAGCGGTCCGGCACCTGGCCGGTGGCGGTCGCCGTTTCGCCGGGCGGGGCAATGCTAGTGAAACTGCTGCCGGCGGGAAATTGCTGGGGATCGGCAGTAATGGTCGCGGGGCCGCTGGCGACCTGGTTGGCGACGGTGTTGCCATCGCGCGTCGTGGTGATCGCGACTTCCTGGCTCGGGCGGCCGCCATTGGGTTCATCGACGAGCGCAACGCGCAAGACGACGGCGCCGACGGCCAGGACGATGACTGCGAACAGGAGGCGCGCCAAGGGAAAGTGGAAACGGCCAGTCTTTTGCTGGTTGCGGCGCTTTCGTCCGGTCAGGGGGTCGAAAGATCATTGGCCATTATTTTGATCCATGGCACGGGCGCTCCGGTATTGCACCTCCCTCCCCTTGAGGGGGACGGCAGCGAAGCTTGGCCGCCAGGCCGTAGCGTAGCTGGGTGGGGAGGGGCCCCTCACTACACTCCCGCGGCTCCACCCCACCCTCGTTCCCTCCCCCTCAAGGGGAGGGAGGCGCAAGGCCGAGGCTCTGGATGCAGTCAAGCTACGCATGCAGATCGCGGTCCCTGTGGTGCCTATTCCTGCGGTGGCGGGTAGGCCGCGTTGGTTTCCTCGCCGTTGATCAGGCGCACCGCGTATTGAAGCTGGGTGTCCTCGGCGGTGTCGACCGGCACATAGACGGAGGAACCGACGGTGGATTCTTCCTGGCCTTCGATGACGATGTGGCCTTCGAGCCCAGCCTCGCCGATGATTTCGTCGCGGCCCTGGAATTCCTCGGGCACGACCTGGAGCACTTCAATATCGGGCGTGATGCCCAGCGCCTGGATCGAGCGGTTGTTGGGCGTGTAGTAGCGCGCCGTGGTCAAGCGCATGGCGCCATCGGGGCCAAGCGAGATGATCGACTGTACTGAGCCCTTGCCGAAGGAACGGGTGCCGACAAGCGTGGCGCGCTTGTGGTCCTGAAGCGCACCGGCGACGATTTCCGAAGCGGAAGCGGAGCCGCCATTGATCAGCACGACGAGCGGCACGTCCTTGAGGCGGGCGTCGAGCGGGTCGGGGCCGGCATCATAACGGTCGCTGTCATTGTCAGTGCGGCCACGGGTCAGGACCACGGCACCGCGATCGAGGAAGGCATCGGAAACCAAAACGGACTGATCGACGAGGCCGCCCGGATTGTTGCGGAGGTCGAGGATGATGCCCTTGGGCGCAACGCCCTCGCGTTCCTCATAGATGTCTTCGACGGCGCGCTCGATGCCGACAAAGGCCTGCTCGGAGAAGCGGGCGAGGCGCAGCACGGCGACGTCGCCTTCCATGGACCAGCGCACGGCGCGCATGGAAATAACGGCACGGGTGAGTTCGAAATCGATCGGCTCGCTGACGCCTTCGCGCAGCACGGTGATCTTGACCTTGGTGCCGACTTCGCCGCGCATCAGTCCAACAGCTTCGTCCTGGGTCATGCCCTGAACGGTCTTCCCGTCGATCTGGTAGATGAGGTCATTGGACAGGATACCGGCTTTGGCCGCTGGGGTGTCGTCGATGGGGAAACGACCTTGATGAGGTCGTCTTCCATCTGGATTTCGACGCCGAGACCGCCGAACTGGCCGGACGTATCCTCGCGCATTTCTTCGTAATCGACCGGCGGCAGGTAGCCCGAATGAGGGTCGAGCGAGGTCAGCATGCCCTGGATGGCGGCGCGGATCAGCTCTTCTTCATCCGGCGGATCGACATATTCAGCACGGATGCGATCAAAGATTTCGCCGAAGAGATTAAGGTCGGAATAGATCTCGAGCGGGTCGCGCGCCTCAACGATGGCCTTTTCGGCTTCGGTGGGCTCGGGCTCTTCGCCGCTGGGATTGGGGGTTTCGTCGACGGGCACCTCTTCGCCGGGTGCGACTTCGGTGGGTGCCGGGGCCGGCGTTTCGACCGGTGTCTGATCTTGGGCAATCAATACGGTGGCCGGCACCAGCAATGCCGCGCAAACGGCGGCAGCGCGAAGGGTGGGTAAGCGCATGGGGTGTTTTATCCCGTCTGTCCGTTATTGGCCCACCACCCGGCTGGGTCGAAGGGCTCGTTGTTTTGTCTTAGCTCAATATAAAGGGTCGGTTGCTCGTTACCAGCACTGGTGGTGACCGTCCGTCCAATTGTGCGTGATCCCATGGTGCCGATCGGCATGCCCATTTGCACGAATTGTCCGATATCGACCGAGATGGTTTCAAGCCCCGCGAGAAGCGCCGTGTAGGTGCCGCCGGTATTGAGAATGACGATCTGGCCGTAATTGAGGTAAGGGCCCTTGTAGAGCACAAAACCATCGGCGGGAGCCAGCACCTGGGCTTCGGCGCGGGTGACGATGGACTGGCCCTGCGAGATGCCGCCCTGGCCGTCATTGTCGCCGAATTCGACGACGGTGACGCCGTTCGAGGGTTGGGTGAGGTAGCCGCGCGCCAGCTGGAACGGGACGGCAGGCTGGGTTCGCGACGTGTCGGCGAAGGCCAGCTGGATGGCTTCGGGAGATAGCGTCGGTGCGTCCGGATCGGCAGCAGGTGTTGGGGTGCCGGTGGCACTAGCGGCGGCGCGCTCGGAGAGGGCGCCGATGAGTTCGCGCAGGGTGCTGGCGCGTTCGGCGAGATCGACGGCGGCGGCTTCTTCTTCGCTCAATTGCGCGCTGATCTGAGTAATACCCTGGCGGCGCGCGGCGATCAGCGTTGCGATGCGCAGCTGCTCTTCTTCCAGAACGTCGTGATTGGCCTTGAGCGTTGCTTCTTCGGCAAGGGCCGCGGTCTTGATGTCGGTGAGAGCCTTGAGGTCGGCTGCGACAGTATCGGCCTTGGTGCGCAGCTGGGGCAGGATGGCGGCGATCAGCATGGCGCCGCGCGCCGAGCCCAATGCGTCGTCGGGATCGACGACAAGCGCCGGGGGCGGATTGAGGGAGATGCGCTGCAGGGCGGCAAGGACATTGGCAATCTCGGCATCGGCGCCATCGAGCCGGCCGCGCACTTCCAATTCCCGGACGATCAGGTCCGAGAGGCGTTCCTCGACGTCGGCAACCTCGATTTCGGCAAGCTTGACGCGCTGTCCGGCGGCGATCAGGGCGGCGTTCTGCTGGGCAGTGTCGCCTTCCATCGCCGCGATCTCGGCCTTGAGCGCATCGATGCGTTCGCGGCTGATGGTGAGCGAGGCTTCGACTTCTTCAAGGTCCGCGGCATTGCTGCTGGCTGCGGGAGGGGGAGCGGTTTCCGTAGGGGACGCTGTGGGTTCGGCCGCGGGGGACTCCGCAGGGGCGGGCGCGAGTAGCGGGGTTTCGGTGGTGGGTGTGTCGGTGGTGGGATCAGCCGGCGCCGGCACCAATGTCGGATCGGCCGGGATGCTGGGACGAAGATCGGCGTCGACCGCGTTTGTGGGCGTTTCGGTCTGCGCCAAAAGCGGCAGCACGGCGGTGCCCGCAAGCAGGCCGCTGACCAGCAACAGCGTGACGATGCGGGCCGGCCGCAAGTGCATGGCAACTCCCAATGGGGGCTCTCAGCCCCGAATCACTTGCCGCACCTTAGCAAGCAGCCGGCAAAGCGCTGGTTAACAATGCTTAACCATCCGGTGAGCTCAATCACCGCGATGATAGGGATGGCCCGACAGGATGGTGATGGCGCGATAAAGCTGTTCCGCCAGCATGATGCGCACCAGCTGATGAGGCCAGACCATGGGGGAAAAGCTCAGGGTTAGGTCGGCGGATTTAACGAATTCGGGGTCGATGCCGTCGGCACCGCCGATGACGAAGCCGACCGCCTGCCGTCCGTCGTCGCGCCAGCGGCCGAGCTGGGTGGCGAAGGCCTCCGAGCTTAGCGACTTGCCGCGTTCGTCCAGCATCACCAGCATGCCCTCGGGCAGGGTGGCGCGGATGGACTTTGCTTCTTCTGCCTTTCGGGAAGCGGCGGAGCCGGCGCGGCTTTCAGCGAGTTCGTGAACGTCGAAGCCGGTCAAGGCCAGCGGCTTGCCCGAAGCCTGCGCCCGCTCAAGATAACGGGCCACAAGCTCGCGCTCTGGCCCGTTCTTCATCCGCCCGACGGCGGCAATGCTTATCCGCACAGCTTAGTGCTGGTCGGCCGCGAAATCGGCCTGCCACATCTTTTCGATCGAGTAGAACTCGCGTACTTCGGGGCGGAAGATGTGGAGGATGACGTCGCCCGCATCGACCAGGACCCAATCGGCATTGGGCATGCCTTCGACGCGCGGCTTGCCGTAGCCGTTGTCGCGCAGGGCGGTGATCACCTGATCGGCGACGGCGCCGACATGGCGCTGCGAGCGGCCGGAGGTGACGACCATGTGGTCGGCCAGCGAGGACTTGCCGGTAATATCGACCGCAACGGTTTCCTCGGCCTTGGCATCATCGAGCGTCTCGAGGATCACGTCGATCAGGGGCTTCTGCACCGCATTGGCTGCGGCGGGCGGGGTGTTGACGGTATTGGTGGGCAGCGCGGCCATCAGTAAAGGACCTCCGCCCCTGCGCGTGCACGGGTCATGCGAACGATAAACATCCTTGGTTGTTGATCGGAATAAAAGCGGCGTCGAATAAACGGCAAGCCGTCAGTTCCTGTTCCGGTGACTTCAATCACTGCGGGCAAATATACGATCAGGCGGCCATTTTCGCAAGGTCAAGCCTTAACACGCGGTTACTTTTGGCTTTTCGCTGCCCTGATACCCGAAGACGAGAGGCTCGACTGCCGTCCCTGAAGGTAGATCCAGGCTGGGGTTTTCGCGCCCGCGAGGAGAGCTGCGTCGCTTTCGTCGAGCTGCGCGAAGTCGAGCGTCGTTGCCGCGCGGGAGGCGAGAGCCCGGCGCGACGAGCCGGGCCGGACATAGACCGCCAGGGGTACCGTGGCGGCAAGATCGCGCCAGCGTTCCCAACGGTGAAGATCGGCGAGACTATCGGCGCCCATGATCCAGACGAAGTGCCGGCCAGGCAGCGATTGCGTCAGAAACCGCACCGTTTCCCAGGTATAGGTAAAGCCCTTGGCGGCTTCAAAGCCGGTGACGCGGATGCGAGGGTGGGCGAGGAATTGCCGGGCAGCTGTGACCCGATCGGCCAGGGGCGCGAGCTTTTCGTTGTTCTTGAGCGGATTGCCGGGGTGACGAGCACCCAAAGCTGATCCAGCCGCAGCCGGCGCAGGGTTTCCTCCATGACGAGTCGATGCCCGTCATGGATCGGATTGAAGCTGCCGCCGAAAAGGCCGATGCGCATGCCCGGCGTCGAAGGCGGAATTTCGGTGATGCCGGGGATAGGCTGGCTCAAGGGCGCAGCTGTCCGTTGCCGCGCACGCGGTATTTGAAGCTCGTCAACTGCTCGACGCCGACCGGCCCGCGCGCATGCATCTTGCCGGTGGCGATGCCGATTTCGCCGCCAAATCCGAATTCGCCGCCGTCGGCGAATTGGGTCGAGGCGTTGTGGACGAGGATGGCGCTATCGATCTCGTTGAAGAACTTTTCGACGGCCGCCGCGTCTTCGGCAATGATCGCCTCGGTGTGGTGGCTCGAATAGTGCTCGATATGGGCGATGGCCGCTTGGAGGTTCTCGACCACCTTTACCGAAATGATGGCGTCTTCGTATTCGGTGCGCCAGTCCTGTTCCGTCGCCGGCTTGGCTTCGGCGATCAGCGCCTGCACCTGCCTATCGCCGCGGATTTCGCAGCCCTTGGCGATGAGCGCGTCGACGATGGGCTTGAGGTGCGTGGCGACGACGTCCTGATGCACCAGAAGCGTTTCTGCTGCGCCGCAGATACCGGTGCGCCGCATCTTGGCGTTGAGGGTGACGCTTACCGCCTTTTCGAGATCGGCCGAGCGGTCGATATAGACATGCACCAGGCCTTCAAGATGGGCAAAGACGGGCACGCGGGCTTCGCTCTGCACACGCGCCACCAGCGACTTGCCGCCGCGGGGAACGATGACGTCGATCGTGCCACCAAGACCCTTGAGCATTTCACCTACCGCCTCGCGATCAGTGGTGGGGACAAGCTGGACGCATTCGACCGGCAGGCCAGCGAGATGGAGGCCATCGAGCAGGCAATCGACGATGGCAGTGGAGGAATGGAACGAGTCCGAGCCGCCGCGCAGGATCACAGCATTGCCTGACTTGATGCAAAGCGCGCCGGCATCGGCGGTGACGTTGGGGCGCGATTCAAAGATGACGCCGATGACGCCCAGGGGCGTGCGCACGCGCTCGATGTGAAGGCCGTTGGGCCGGTCCCATTCGCTGATCACCGTGCCGACGGGGTCGGGCAGGTCGGCAATGGTGCGAACGGCTTCGATGATGCCGTCGATGCGCTTGTCGTTGAGCTCGAGCCGATCGAGGAAGGCGCCGGAAATACCCTTGGTGCGGGCCGCTTCCATGTCGAGCGCGTTGGCTTGGAGGATCTTCTTGCGATGGGCGTTAAGCGCGCCAGCGGCAGTCAAAAGCGCGGTGCGCTTCTGTTTCGGCGTGGCGATGGCCAGGGCACGCGCGCCAAGGCGGGCCTTTTGGCCGATCTCGCTCATCAGCGCGCCGATATCGGTAACTTCCACTGCGCTCATTGTGCATTCTCCTTGGCGCCCACAAGCACCAGATTGTCGCGATGGATCATTTCGCTACGGTTGCCGGCGCCCAAAAGCTCGGCCATGACATCGCTCCTTTTGCCCATGACAAGCTGCGCGTCCTCGCTGTCAAGGCTTGCAAGGCCGCGGGCAATTTCTTGTCCGTCGGGATCGACGATGGAAATTGTATCGCCGCGTTCGAATTCGCCGGTAATGCGAGTTATCCCGATCGGCAGCAGCGAGCGCCCGATGCCGAGGGCACGCGCGGCGCCGGCATCGACCTGGAGGGTCCCGGCCACGGCCAGCGTCCCCATGATCCAGCGTTTGCGCGATTGGGCGCGGGTGGTGGCCGCGCGGAACAGGGTGTGCAAGCCGCCTTCGGTCAGGCGTTTTAGAGGGTGCGCTTCGGTGCCTTTGGCAATGATCATGGCCGTGCCGGCAAGCGTTGCGATCTTGCCGGCCTCGACCTTGGTGGTCATGCCGCCGCGCGAAAGATGGCTGGCCGCGCCACCGGCCATGGCTTCGATGGCAGGGGTGATGCGATCGACCACCGGCAGGTGTTCGGCAGCGGGATCCTTGGCGGGGGCGCGGTATAGAGCCCATCGATATCGGACAGGAGCACCAGAAGGTCCGCCTCGATCATGGTCGCGACGCGGGCCGACAGGCGGTCGTTGTCGCCGTAACGGATTTCGGCCGTCGCCACCGAGTCGTTCTCGTTGATGATCGGAATGGCGCCCAGGCCCAGAAGGGTCTGGATGGTGGTGCGGGCATTGAGGAAATAGCGCCGCTCTTCAGTGATGTTGGGCGTGATCAGGATCTGGCCGGTGATGATGCCGTGCCGACCCAGCGCTTCGGCCCAGGCTTGCGAGAGGGCGATCTGCCCGGCGCTGGCGGCGGCCTGCGATTGTTCAAGCGTCAGGGCGATGGCGGATAGTCCCAAAAGCCCGCGGCCGAGCGCTATGGCGCCAGAGGAGACGATCACCACTTCGCGGCCTTCGGCCTTCAAATGCGCGATGTCTTCGGCGAGGCCTGCCAGCCAATCGGCGCGCAGCTTGCCGGACTTGTCGACCAGGAGGGCCGAGCCGATTTTTATGGTGATGCGGCGGTAGGGGGCGAGGGGGTTCATGCTTGCTGGTCCACGAAAGGCAGGGCTATGCACACCCTCCCCCTTGAGGGGAGGGTAGCGCAGCTTGGTCCTTCGGACCTAGCGAAGCTGGGGAGGGGGTGTCGTGACATCCGCAGGCGCAGAGTTTGCCTTTCCCGCGACACCCCTCCCCAACCCCTCCCCTCAAGGGGGAGGGGCTAAGTCCAGTCCAGCCGGTCAAGGCGTCCATTTTTCTTCCGTTTTTTTGCGCACCAGTTCGGCAGCGGCCGCTTTTTCGGCGTCCAGGATATTGAGCACGTCGTAAAGCACCTGCTCGACGCCCTGGCCGGTGGCGCCGGAGACGAGGCGGACTTCGGCCTTGGATGCCTTCTTCAGCGCCTTGACCTTGGCCTTGATGTCGTCTTCGCTCAGCGCATCGGCCTTGTTGAGCACGACGATTTCGGACTTGTCGGCCAGAACGTCGGCATAGGCGGCAAGTTCGTAGCGCACAGCCTTATAGACGTGGGCGACGTCTTCATTGGTGCCGTCGATGAGGTGGATCAGCACCTGGCAACGCTCGATGTGGCCGAGGAAACGGTCGCCGATGCCGATGCCTTCCGAGGCGCCTTCGATGAGGCCCGGAATGTCGGCGAGAACGAATTCGCGCTCGCCGATGCGCACGACGCCCAGATTGGGATGGAGCGTGGTGAAAGGGTAATCGGCGATCTTGGGCTTAGCCGCGGAAACTGCGGCCAAAAAGGTCGACTTGCCGGCATTGGGCTGGCCGACGAGACCGGCATCGGCGATGAGCTTGAGTCGCAGCCAGATGCCTTTTTCGGTGCCTTCCTGTCCGGGATTGGCGCGGCGGGGCGCCTGATTGGAGGAGGTCTTGAAGTAGGCATTGCCGAAGCCGCCATTGCCGCCCTTGAGCAGCACGACGCGCTGGCCGACTTCGGTGAAATCGGCGATCAGGGTTTCCTGGTCTTCCTCGAAGATCTGCGTGCCCTTGGGGACGCGCAGGATAACATCCTCGCCATGGGCGCCGGTGCGGTTCTTGCCCATGCCATGGGTGCCGGTGGGGGCGCGGAAGTGCTGCTGGTAGCGGAAGTCGATCAGCGTGTTGAGGCCTTCGGCGCATTCGGCAATGATGTCGCCACCCTTGCCGCCATTGCCGCCATCCGGGCCGCCGAATTCGACGAATTTTTCGCGCAGGAAACTGACGGCGCCGGCGCCGCCATCTCCCGATTTGATATAGACCTTGGCCTGGTCGAGGAACTTCATGAGACTGACTTTGCTGTTGTCGCGCTCGCCGCCCCGGATCGGGCCGCAAGCTGGCGGAAACGCTCGCGCGTGACTTGAGTGTCGATATGCTCCACCTCGACGCCGCGCGCAAGGCAATGGAGGCGCGAGCGGCCGATCTCCCTAAAGCCGAGCTTGCGCTGGATAGCGAGCGAGGCGGCGTTGAAATGAAAGACCCCGAATAGATCGCGGTCGCGCCGGTTTGCCCAAAATACCAGTCGAGGCTCGCCCAGGCCGCTTCGGTCATGAAGCCGCGGTTCCAGAACGGCTGGCCGATCCAGTAGCCTACGACAGGTCCCTTTTTGCCCGGGTAAAGCCGACCTGGCCGATATAGGCGCCCTGATATTCGACAGCAAAGTTCATGCGCTCGACGGAGGTGTCGAGCCGCCGGGTCCGCAGCCACGACTTCGCATCGGCGAGGCGGTAGGGGTAGGGGACCTGGGCAAGGTTTCCCGAGACCGCGAAGTCGTTGAGGTTATTGGCAATGGCCTCGGCATCGGTTGCGATCGGCGGACGCAAGACCAGGCGAGGTGTTTCGATGATGGGGTTCATGAGACGATCACCTGCGCTCCAGCACCAGAAGCGGCTTGCCGCGATGGCGTTCAACGACGCTCGCCGTTTCCTCGAGCAAGGCAAAGCCGGCCTTCTCCAACACCCGCAGCGAGCCAGGGTTGCTTTTGAGCACGCGCGCCCTGATCGGCGAAATGCCCATAGCGATCGCCGCGTCCACCAGCGCGTTGACAGCTTCGGGCGCAAAGCCTTGCCCCCAGAAGCGTTCGCCCAGCCAATAGCCTAGCTCCACCGGCTGATCGGGCACGAAGTATAGCCCGATCACGCCGAGCAAGCGGTCCGTCTGCCGATCCGCGATCACATAGGGATGCTGGCCAGTCCGCTCCCGCTTGGTGAGAAAGGCGCGGCCATGGTCGGGCAGATAGGGAAGGGCAGGCTCGCCGTGGGCTCCAGCACTTTCGGATTGTTGATCTCGCGGACAAGATCATCGAGATCGGAGACATGGGGCGGCCGCAGCAGGAGGCGCGCGGTGTCGATCGTTTCGGGGAGGCGGTCCTTCGATATCATAAAATTCAACCCCGATCTCTGAGCGCCTGCGCCCCTCCCCCCTGAGGGGAGGGTTTGGGGTGGCGCAGTGTATCACTGACAGACCCCCACCCTCGGTCCCTCCCCTCAAGGGGGAGGGATGCGCGGAAGATGATATGTTCGGGTTCGATCACGCACATCGCTTTGCCTCGCCTGCCAGCCAATCGGCACGTGTCAGCGTGCTCACCACATGCTCAACATTATGCCCCAATGCGTGCGAAAAGCGGCGATCACGGCCGGTTTCGACAAAGCCGAGCTTGGCTTTGACCCGCAGCGAGGACTTGTTGGCGTGATGGGCGCTGGATGAGATTTCGGGTTCACCCGAGGTTCTGAAATACCAGTCGAGGACGGCGCTCGCCGCTTCAGTAGCATAGCCGCGACCCCAGTGGGGACGGCCGATCCAGAAGCCCAGTTCCGCGCTAAGAGCGACGCAGCCGATCAGCCCGCGTCCCGGCAGATCAACCACGAAGAGCCCATTTTCGGGCGCCATGCAAACCCAGTCGATGGCCATGGCCAAAGTGTAGGGCCACGGCACCGGCGCCAGCCAGCGGGCCACTTCGAATTCGCCCATGCCCAGCGCAATGCAGGGTGCATCGTCAGGCCGGGGCGCGCGCAGAAGGAGACGCGAGGTTTGGATCCGCGTCATCTTGATAAGTCCTGATGCAGATAGACGGTCGGCTTGCCGGTGCAGTTGCCTTTGCTTTCGATGCCTTCGTGGGTTTCGCGAAAGCCGGCTTTGCGCAACACATTGCGCGACCCGCGATTGTCGGCCAGGGCTCGCGACCGCACTGCAGTCGCGCCGTTCGCTCGTGCCGCCTCGACGACTGCCTGCGCTGCCTCGGTTGCATAGCCAAGACCCCAGAACGGCTCGCCCAGCCAATAGCCCAGTTCCGGCGGTTCGCCGGGGACCAAGCTCAACCCCACAACCCCAACGAATTCGCCGTCTCGCAAAATCGCGAAGCAGCATTCGGCATCGCTGGAAGCGAACTCTTCGACGAACATGCGAGCATCCTCGACCCCATAAGGAAAGGGCAGCCGCGCCAGCCATCGATGGACGTTTTCGTTGTTCGCCAATGCCGCAATGGCCGGAGCATGGGCCATGGTCGGGGTGGTGAGGACCAGGCGCCCGGTATGGATGGTGGTCGGCAGGCGATCCTTGATCGTGGTCATTTGGCGGCGTGCTCCTGGAAACGAAAAGGGGGACCGGCTGACCGGTCCCCCTTTGCATTTGCACTACGCTGCTAAACGCCAAGCCGGGGAACTGGTCACCGGCTGGGTTTGTAAGACCTGCCGGATTATTCGGCGGCCTCTGCCGGGACGACAGACACGTGTACTTTAGAATTCGCACGGGTTCGGAACGCGACGGTGCCGTCGACAAGTGCGAAAATGGTGTGGTCCTTGCCAAGGCCAACGCCGGTGCCCGGAGCCCACTTAGTGCCACGCTGGCGGATGATGATGTTGCCGGCGATCACAGCTTCGCCGCCGAACTTCTTGACGCCGAGGCGGCGGCCAGCGGTATCACGACCGTTGCGGGATGAACCGCCTGCTTTTTTATGTGCCATGGTCTAAGTTCCTCTTATTCCTGGTCGGCCTTGGGAGCGGTCTTCTTGGCCGCGGCCTTCTTCGCCGGCTTTTCAGCGGCGGTGTCTTCGGTGGCGGCAGCGGCCTTCTTTGCAGAAGCCTTCTTGGCCGGTGCTTCAGCCGTGGTGGCTTCGGCTTCGGTTGCCTTGCTTGCCTTCTTGGGCGCAGCCTGCTCCGTCACGGACGGGGTCGTGTCGGTTGCGGCGGCAGCGCGCGCGGTCGGCTGGGCGCCGCCGGTCAGGATCTCGGTGATCCGGACGGTGGAGAGCAGCTGGCGGTGACCGTTGCGGCGGCGCGAATCTGTGGCGGCGGCGCGCTTCTTGAAGATGATGACGGTCTTGGACTTGCGGGTCTCGACCAGCTCGCCGGCGACCAGGGCGCCTTCCACCAGCGGCAGGCCGATGGTGTCGCCCACCATGAGGACCTGGTCGAAGGTGACGATGTCCCCGGCCGAAGCCTCGAGCTTTTCGATTTTGATCAGGTCGTTGGCAGCAACTTTATACTGCTTCCCGCCCGTCTTGATAACGGCGAAAGTCATGCAATTGCCGATTGGTGGTCCAACCGGTCCCTATCTGTCGCGCTCTGTGGCGCCGCGGCTTTCGTGCCAGATCCGCGGGCTTTTCGAATTGTGGGCCAAAAAATTCAGCCGGCAGCCTCGAGCAGCGTTTTCAAACAAAATCGGCGCGCCGGCAGAACCGGAGCGCAGATCGTGTGGCTTATCGGGGCAGGAGCCCGCAGAGTCAAGCCAATTGATGACAGGTCAGGCGTTGGGATACCAGTTGCGGAGACGCACTTCCGTGTCGCCTTCCACCAGGCCTTCGAGCACGCTGAGGTCGCTGTCGCCATAGTGGTAGGGGTAAACCACCTTGGGCTTGAAGGTATTGATGGCTTCTGCCGCCTGTTCCGGCGTCATCGTATAGGGCAGGTTCATGGGCAGGAAGGCGATGTCGATATCGGTCAGCGCCAGCATGTCATCGGTCGGCTCGGTGTCGCCGGCAATGTAGACCTGCTGGTCGCCGAATGTGAGGACATAACCGTTGCCGACGCCCACCGGATGATACTGCATGCGGTCGGCCGTGGTGTTGTGCGCGGCAATGGCGCGGATCGGCAGATCCACCACGGTGCCTTGGTCGCCATTGGCCATGGAAGTCGAGTTTGCCTTGAGGGCTTGGGGCAATTGCTCGAAGACGTCCTGGTTGGTCACGAGCACCGCGTCGCCAGCGATAGCCTCGAGCGTTGGCACGTCGAAGTGGTCGCCATGACCATGGGTGATGAGGATGGCCGTTGCGGCGGGCAGGCCCTCATAAAGCGCGGCGCCGCCGACCGGATCCACATAGATGGCTTGGTCGCCCCAGGTCAGGACCAGGCTTGCGTGATCCACCGGATGGATCACGAGGTCACCCTCGCTGGTCGCGACCGTATCTGTTTCCTGCGCCGAAACGCGTACCATTCCCAAGACAGGCAAAGCCGCCATTCCAGCCACCACCATTCGACGCGAAACCATTGTCTTCTCCCTGTTTTACGGATGTTCTCGCGCGGCAAACGCACCAGACACCGTTTGGTGCCGCGCAAACGAAAACGTGAGACAAGACAGTTGCAGCCGTTCGACCCTTATGCGATAAGCCGCCCCGTATCGACCAGCAGCGCCTCCGGGCGCCCTCGATCTCGCGGAGAGATGGCAGAGCGGTTGAATGCACCGCACTCGAAATGCGGCATGGGGGCAACTCCATCGGGGGTTCGAATCCCTCTCTCTCCGCCACTTCTGTTCGAGACCGGCAGAAACGCTAGGAACCCAGCAAATCCGAGACTTTTGAGCCCGCCTTTGGTACAAAGGAGTGGTACAAAGTGGTCGTTTCCGCAGTGCGTCCGTCGGTGCATCCGCGCACCGGTATCTATCAGTTCAGGAAGGTCGTTCCGGAACGTCTCCGCTCCTTGATCGGGAAGCGCGAGGTGAAAGTCTCGCTTGGCACGAGGGATCCGGTGACGGCGCGCAGGCTGCATGCAGAAATGGCAGCGCAGATCGAAGCCGATTGGGCCGAGCAGGAACTCGCGGCGGCCAATGGGGAGGCTCCGCCCAAGTCGCTCTCCAGTCAGGAGATCGACGCATTGGCGGGCAGGCTCTATCACTTGCTGATGTCGCGATATGGCGACGATCCTGTCGATCGCGACTATTGGCTTGGCAAGCTGCGCCAGGCTCAGGCGGTATTGTCCCCGGCGTCGGAAATCGTCCAGCGTCCCTTTGGCAACACCTATGCATTTACCCCGTCCAGCATGGCTGCGCGCCTCGTCGGAGGACGCGTGAGCGAAATGCTGGAGACTTCTCGGCATCCGGACCGATCAGCAGTCGCTCTCACGGTTGCACATGTCTGCTGCGGCTGCCTTGGCGCAGGCCTACCGCGAACTTGCCAAGCGAGCGAGCGGCGACATCAGCCCCGATCCCGATGCGGGCCGCTTCCCCGAACCCAATGTCATCGGTAAAAGCAGGCAAGTGCGTGCCCGGGTATCCTGGCGCGACGTTCATCAAGACTACTTGGCCGAAGCCAAGCCGGCCGCATCCAGCATCAAGCGCCAGACTGGCGTTCTTTCAGCGTTCTTCGGCTTCCTCGGCCACGATGACATGGAACAGGTCACCGAAGCCGATGCTGAGCGCTGGATCCAGCATCGGCTTGGCGTCGTGTCCCCGCGCACTGTCCGCGACGCGGACATGGCGCATCCCAAGACCCTCTTCATCTGGGCGAAGCGCAAGAAGCGTGTCGCGCATCAGCCATTCGAGAATTCGAAGGTCATCGTGCCGGAAGAGGACGTGCTGCGCGATCGCGAATTCGACCAGGATGAGGCCGAGCGCATCCTCCGGGCCACCATGCTGCCGCGCACCAAGAACCTGACCGAAGAAGGCCTGGCAGCTCGGCGCTGGATGCCTTGGATCATGTGCTACTCCGGAGCGCGGGTGAACGAGGTCTCCCAGGCTCGGGCCGAAGACGTTAAGGAGCGCAGGTCCCGCAACGGCCAACTGATCTGGTGCATCCGTCTTACTCCCGAAGCGGGGACCGTCAAGAATCGTAAGGCGCGTTGGGTTGCGTTGCATCCCCATCTTATTGAACAGGGCTTCATCAAGTACGTCGAGTCCCGCGCCGGGAGGCACCTCTTCTATGATCCCGAGCGTCGTCGCGGCGGCTCTGATGCCAACCCGCAGTACAAAAAGGTCGGTGAGAGCCTGGCCCACTGGGTGCGCCACACTGTGGGCATTACCGACACCGGCGTCGATCCCAACCATGGCTGGCGACACCTTTTCCGCTCTAGCCTTCTTGCTGCGGGCGTCCAGGAACAAATCATCGATCGTATCGATGGCCATGCCAGCAAGACGGTGGGGCAGAGCTATGGCACGGCATGGCCCGAGGTGATGCTAGCCGCGGTTTCAACGATCCCGGCCTATCGTTTGGGAGGCTCGGTATGAGATCTCGGCCTTGCGATGGCGTCAGTGTTGCGAACGTTTGGCTGTTCAACGCTGCCTACTGGATCAGTCGAATTCGCTCGGTCTGGCCCTATAATCCAAGCGACTTCTACGGCTCTGACCGAGATTTGGACCGCTTGTTCGAGCGCACGGGCCGTATCGATGCGAGACAGGCAGTCCAACGCAGTTTGTCCATCGGCCAACCCACTTACAAACCGGCGATGGCAGCTGAACTATTGCGCTGGGCGGAGCAGCAGGGGATCGTCGAGCGCATCGAAGTAGACGGTGAAAACACCTGGCAACGACTTCGTCATGGTGTGACCTTCATTCCCCGCCTCTCGCTTTCGCTGGATATTCGAACCGTGCAACCGCTGAGTGAGGTACCCTCGATCGATGCTCTGGTCTCGCAGGAAGCCGATCTAAGAGCGCGCAAGTTGCAGAAACAGTCCGACCGACACCTCGATAGGCTGTGCAATCTAATCAGCAGAATGAGCGGGTCGACGCGTGTGGTACAGGAGGTTTTCGACCGCAATGGTTCGACCAGCGACTGTGCGTGGCAATTGGAAGAGGCGCTCGATGGCCTGCTGGCACAGCTACCGCTTTACCGCCTGATCCAGATTGTCGATGCCGTCAGTCGCCATGCATCAACTACCGCAACCTCTGATCTTTGTTCCAAGAGGATCAGTAACTCCAGAAGCATCTACCACTGGTTGGGTGCCGGACTGCCACTAGGTCCGCAGCGGCGTCTCCCGATCCCGTCTTGTCCATCACCGGTTAGCGAGAACGAGCATGCCTAAGAGACATTTGACCTGGTGGGTGACTGAAAACGAAATCACGGAAATGGAGAACAGGTATCGCAATGGAGGACGGCTGGGCGTGCTCAAATCCCATTTGTACCATATTTGGGATCGTCGGCTGGACCGGTTGTTCGATGGTGCCCATCGCCTGGACGCGAAGTCAGCGTTAGAACACGGTTTGGCCTTTTATCCCGAGCGGTACGAGCCTGTAGAAGTGGCCGATCTTTTGCGTTGGGCGCAGTTCTGGGGTTTGGTGGAAGTCGAGGAGCGCGACGGAATCCTGACGTGGACGCGCGCAAAATACGGTGTGAAATTTGTTCCCGATTTTGGGAAATCGCAAGAGGTTTGCCACTTGGCGCCCAGGGTGAACGGGCTCTCGCGCGAGGCCTTGGTCAGGCGTGAACAGGCATTTCGGAAGCGCAAGATGGCGCAGGACGTGCAAGCCAAGCTCGATGAGTACCGCGAGTTCCTTGCCCACTACAGGCGGTATGGCAAGACCTTCCGTGTGCCGGCAGACATCTTCGAACAGGAAGGGCGCGTCATCACTGAGTCATGGCAATTGGAAGAAGCGCTCGACGACTTCCTGCCCAGTCTTCCGCTCTGGCGCCTGATCCAGATCAAGGCTCTTGTAATAACTGGAACTCTGAGCGAGACGCCGGATGAGTACCCTCCAGTCTCTCCACCGGAGCTCGACGATTTCCATCTTCCTTAAATCCAGAGCTGCAATTTCAGCTGGGAGTATCATCCGGCCTGTGGAGAAGCTCTCGTCCGTCAAAGCGGTAAGGCTCGATAAGGGATACAGCGGCGAGGCTTACCTCCGGCCAGACTCTGCCGTACTTCTGGCCTTCTGAGGCCGGCGCATGACCATCGATACCGTCCAGCACCTGTGGATGCACACGGTTCATCAGCAGGCTTCGGAAGCGATGTCGCCATGCATGATTAGGAGAAATCTCAGGATCGGTGATCTTGAGATCTTTCCTGATCCATTTCGCCAAGCGCTCGCCAGCCTTTGCGCTTTGTGGGTTCGCTCGCTTCCCTCCACGACGCTTGCTCGGGTCGAAGAACAGGGTCTCGGTCTCGGAGGCCTCTGCGAACTTCAAAAATCCCTGCTCGATCAGGTGCGGATGGATGGCGACTTCGCGCTTCTTGTGGTCCTTCACGTGCCCGGCTTCCGGAGTGATCATGATCACCCAGATCAACTCCGTCTCATCCTGAGATTTTGCCTGGTACACATCGCTTTTGCGCAGCTGAGTGATCTCACCGACACGCGCACCGGAATAGGCGCACAACCATGGCACCCACCTCCGGGCGGCCTTGCTGTGCAGACTGACCTTTCCCTTCACAGGGTCGAGCGTTGCCTCAAGAATATTACGGGCTTCGCCGAGGTAGTACTCGCGTTTCTTGATGGTCGGCACGACAGTCTCGTCGTCGACCTCTTCCTTGTCCACATGATCGACCACGACCCTGCCAAAAGGATTCGATGGCAATCGCTGCTTCGCATAGGCCCAGGTAAAAAGCTTCTGGTATGGGCCAGATCCGCTTTGATAACGGTCGCCCGAGAGACCAGCTCGAGCCGTGCCTCCACCCACCTGTTGGCATCCTCCTCGGTCACCCTTTCCGGAATCTCATGGCCAAGGAAGTTGAAGAATGCATTGAGGACGCCTTCCTGACGCTTGCGCGATGAAGGTTCTGGGAGCTTCGCCTTGCAGTAGGCCGCGTACCACTTGCGCCATCCAGTATGAGAGATTGGTGGCGGGAATCGGCTTTCTCGCGGATCCGCAGACCAGTCGCCGTTGGCTCGTCTGATGAGCACTTCGTAGGCTTGGGCGAGAGCCTTTGCGGCGTGGGCGCAGAGTCGGTGGTGGTCCGGCATCGACAATGCGATGCCTTTCTTGGCCAAGAGAGCTTCAACGTCTTCGTAACAGAAGACGATGGCGTTGTGCCGGATCGCAGATGGCCCACCAAAGGTCCATTTGGCCGCTTCCGGCAATCTGTCGGTGATCGGCAAGGCGTTCTGCAGCTTTTTGAGCTTGGCTTCCCACTCTTTTGCAGGCCCAGCGTCGTGCTTATGCTTGTCCAGCAGCGCTCTGTAGAGCTCGCCTGCCAAGGCCGCGACCTCTTTGCTGCTGAGCGACACTGTTCGCCGGTCGTCGGCAGTTGTTGGGATTGGCTTGAATTCAACTTGCTGCAGCTTCGCCCACTGCGTAGCAACCTCGGCAGCGACGGTCTTATGCTTGGACTTGGCCACAGCCAAGTCCTTGGTGCGCAGCGAGACCTGCATCATCGCCTTGCCGATCAGATGCCGGAGCCTTTCCGGAACACCTTTCCGGAAATAATAAGTGCCGTTCTCCGGTCGCTTCCAAAGCGTGTTTATGCCAGCTTCACCCATGGCCCGACCGTAGCCGGGAAGCGTTAGCAATGAATTGCGACTAAGTCCGCGGCCCCATGGATGGTGCGCGCTGGGGTGGTTCGTCGAACAGCGTCAGATGAATGCGTCAATTTCTGCGCTCGACGACTAACAAGGCCGGTGAAACGCCTGTGGAGTCCGACGTCGTGCAGATGTCGGAGCAATTTGAACGCCGAGCTCAACCGCACGCTGTGCTGGTCTATATGACCCTTGTGCGATCCGTCGAAGCGTGTCTCGGTAGTGGCGCAATCGAGGCTGTACTATGGGCGCGCTGATCGTACTTTTTCTGACCGGATTGGTCGTCGTGGGGATCTGGAAGATCTTCACCGATCCCGATGCGCGAACTCGATATGCAGAAGAGTTCAATGGTGCGCCATTCGAAAGCTTGCTCGTGATGGCTTGGGTGGCCTGCATCCTTGTGTTCTTCTGGGGCATTTTCGTACCGGTCTTCGGGCAGGTCGAAGTGCCGATCCTTGGTCGCGACATGCAGATCTGGAGCTTAGGCGGTATCGGGGCCTTCGCCGGATGGCTGATTTGGATGGCGGCAGCACAGTACAAGAGCAAGAGACGATGAGAGTGCCGAACGCGGGGCCGGCGGAGCGGGAGAGACAGGCCAGAGATTTGCATTAGGAGGAGGGGGCGATGTGCGGTCATTCACTGCCGTGTCCATTTGGCTGAACTCCAAGGCTGTGTCGCCCGAGCGACAAAAACTTGCAGATGGCGTGGTACAGCATGCGGCAGCGCAACTTCTTCGCGCTGACGCAGGGATCAGGCGCATAGTCTGCCGCTGCGAGCCTGTCCAAAAAGGGATCGCCAAGTCCTTAGTCGCGGTCCTTGCGCTTGCAAGGAAATGCATGCCAACTCCGCAGGCGAACCGGGTGGGTACATGCTGCAAGCCATAGCGCGCAACAAGGCCAGGAAATTCCTCAAGCATGGTGGGACGAAGATCCCTCGTGAAGACCTCATGACGGACATCGTCTTCGGGGGTCTGCGGTATTTCGAGCCCGATCAGGGCGGCATCGCCGTCAATTGGCTGATGCCCGACGTGGTGGAGGCCGGCAGTCTGCTCAAGCGTGTCAGCCTGTGGCCGATCCGCAATCGGGTCGAGCCTGATGTGGTGATCGATCTCGCCAGGCCGGACGGCATGCCGCTGAGGCTGATCGTGGAGTGCAAGTACGAGGACTTCCTTCTGACCGCTGAGCAGCTGGAGAAGCAATGGCGCCAGTTCGGACCAGGCTCGCCTGGTGCCTTGGGCGAGGTGCATCATGTCCTGGTGGTGCAGCGCAGGCTGAGGGTCGAGCCGGAAGCGTATGCAGCAGCTCCGCCTGAGGTTCGGTCGCGCAGAACCCTGCTCCTGTGGCGAGATCTTGCAGCAGCTGCGAATGGACGGCATCGGGCACATGGCGGCGCCCCGCTCAACGCGTGGATAGATGACGTGGTGCAGGTCTTGGATGCAGTCGACGAGCGTGCATTCATAGGGTGGCGCTCTGGCCCAGGTCCACAAGTCGAGGTGGACAAGCCCTTCGTCTTCGCGAGCCGATATTGGGATGACCCACGGCTCACGCTCGATCTGTCGTAAACGTTAGGGACGTGGAATGACCATCGGCAAGAACCTTCTCAACGCAGCTACGGTCCTGAAAGCAGCTTCAACCCAGATCGAGGAGCTTTTTCGGCGAATTCGGAAATCATCTCGCCGGGACAAGGACTGCCAATGGGGTGGGCTTCCGCGAGGCCAAGGATCAACCTGACGGCGACACGTTCGTTGACGGATGGACACAAGATGGCTGGCGTCTGACAATCCTGGCAACGCAAGGCGGGAAGCGTGTTCGCAAGGGTGACGAATTCGGCGAGGTTACGCTGGCGGTGGATTTGGGACGTGATGGCTGGCTGTCCTCACTGGTCGGCGAAGCCTGCCTGTATGTTTTCTGGGCCGGCCCAAGTGACACATGGACGGGCACGATCGACGATACCCAGTTCTTCCCGACGAAGGACTCGTACACCATCATTGATGAGCGCATCTTCTTCTGGACAGCCATGGGGAAGACGAACCGCTCGATGAGTCCCATTTCAGGGATAGCCCGATGGATTACAGCTGGTTCTTTGTCGTTCCCTTGACCGCGATCGACTCGCGTAGGAAAGTGCATGATCTCCTTGCGCGGCCGATCATCGAAGTGCTGGATGCAAGCTTCAGCAAACTGGATGCTTCGCACCCTGCACTGAGCTTTGAATGGCAAGGCGATCAGCTGGTTCTACGGGAGGGAACGCAGGCCAAGCTCTGATATAATGCGGCACTCCTGACATACGATTGGTTGGAGTCGTATCGACATAGTCCTCGATGTTATTGCCCACAAGGGTTTCGGGGCAACGGCGTCAGCAGCGCGATGGCCCAGGTCGTATGAATCTCAGGCTCGTTGTCGCAAAGCTCCCCTTCGACTTCTAACCGGTCGACTGCAGCGCCAACACTGATCGCCATACTGGGTCGGTCTCTGGCTGCTTGTCAGTTCCTGAACCCTGGTCCCTGCATGTGCAGCCCAGTCAGGCGCGATGCCAAGCTGTTCGCCGCTGAGCACGATCGGATGCAGGGGTCGGTCAGCAATTTTGTCATCTTGAGCGAACTTCCTGGGCAGGAACGACAATCGCATCGCGAGCAGGCCGTTCTTTCGATGCGGACCCGTACAGAAGACTTTGGAGCGACTTGTATGCCAGGCCGTTGAGTTGACAATATAGGTCGTCAACATGATCGATTGGTCGCCGGATCCGTACATTGTCGTTCTCACGGCCGCCGGCGTTCTTATAGCCTTGGTTGCTTGGCTTCCGCTTGCACTGCGACGACTGCCCATTTCGTTGCCTATCATTTGCATCCTCATCGGTGCTGTGATCTTCGGAACTCAGCACGTCGGCTTCGATCCCTCTCCCGGCATCCACCCCTACGTGACCGAACGTCTGACCGAGTTCGTCGTGATCATCGCGTTGATGGGAGCCGGGCTCAAGATCGATCGGGTCTTCTCGTTCAAGCGTTGGGGAATGGCGTGGCGCCTGCTTCTCGTAACCATGCCCCTCAGCATCCTGGCCATCATCGGGGTGGGGCACCTGATGCTCGGTCTGGGCGTGGTGGCCTCCTTGCTTCTGGCCGCAAGCCTTGCCGCAACCACTGGCGAGGAATGGTTCACCTCTTGGCTCACCTACAACGTGATTTGGGAAATCGTCGCAGGCATTGGCTGCGGTTGGCTCGTTGGTCGCGTCTTCGGTTGGCTGACGTTCAAGATGCCCGGGGACACGCTCGCCAAGACGGGTGACGGACTTATCGCCATAGCTGCCACGTTCATCTCGTACGGCGTCTCCGAACTGATCCACTGCTATGGGTTCTTTGCCGTGTTCGTGACGGCGTTGACCTTGCGCAGCGCACATCGGGATCATGAGTTCCAGAGAGACATGCACGATATCACCGAACAGGTGGAGCGCATCGCGATGATGGTGCTCCTACTGGCATTTGGCGGCTCTTTGATTAGCGGCCTTCTCTGGGTCATCGGCTGGACGGAAGTGCTGGCGGCGTTGCTGATCCTGCTCGTCGTGCGCCCAGCGGCGGGCCTGATCGGCCTGATCGGCGCTCCGGCCACTCTCGGCGAACGCATAACGATCGCCTTCTTCGGCATCCGTGGGGTTGGTTCGTTCTACTATTTGGCCTACGGCCTCAATCATGGTGAGTTCGACGAGGCTGAGCGGCTATGGGCCATTTTGTCTCTCGTGGTTCTGATATCGGTGGTCATGCACGGATTGACCGTCACACCTATCATGCGTTGATTGGACCGCAGCCAGGGTCGAGATCCAGACAAGGACGGTGTGCCTCCACCCGGCCTCCAGGGACCGGCGGAGGGTGCCTGATTGCGTGCACCTGACTTCTTGGTCTTGCGCCTTGCACGATGCGTGTCTTCATGTTTCAGCATGATCCATCGAACTGGTAGCCAGTCGTATCTTGAGGCAGGAACATGATCCCGGAATCCGCTGGAGCTACTCCCTATGGGATTTTCCTGCTGGCGGACGACTACCTCAGCGCCGCTAGCGCCGTGATGGATCATGCTCGGATCGGCCCAGCCCCGGTCAGGCTTCTGGCTTTCCATGCAGCGGAATTGTTCCTCAAGACCTACATGCGGTCAGCCGGTCAGACCATCGAGGCGCTCAGGTCGTTGGGGCATGATCTGGAGGCCATGATCGAGGGCGCGCAATCGCTCGGTCTCATTCTTCCGCCCCAGGTTCTGGCTCAGTCCCGAAAGCTCACACGTAAAAACGACTACGTCCGAGTAAGATACGTCGTCGTCGACAATCGCGACGACATATCGGAGGAAAGCGTCATACGCTTCTGCAACACGATCAGGAACAGCGTCGTCAGGGCTTTGAATCTGGACGAATTCGGCGCACCCAAGGGCAATCATTGGCTTGGCGCGCTACCCTCCGACTACCCATCGAAGAACGATGAGGAAGTCTCCTGGGTGCAGCCCTAGTCATCCTCCCTTTGTTCACAGCTCGATCTCGAAGAACGCCATCGCATTGACTCGCACGGCCGCTGGTGAGAACAAATCACGAACAAGCGACTCGGAGGCATGCGATGGTTGGCGTTCAGCGCAGCGACGATCCCATGTTCGCAGAAATGGTGGCTGCGACGAATTTCAGCTTTCTGCGGGGGCGTCGCATCCATTCGAAATGGTCGCCCAGGCAGCCGGGTTGGGACTGGTTGGCATCGGCATCTGCGATCGAACCGCGAGCAGCACGATCGGCTCGTGCTTCAAGCCATTGCCGATGCCGAGAAGGACTCCGATGTGATCGTTCTTGCGCAAGGCAGCATGGCCCTGCTCGAGCCGCAACTGACCCAATTCAGCAAGCCGGTTCTGACGAGCCCACGCAGCGGAGTTGCGCAGGTGCAGGCGTTGCTTGCCTGACATCTGCAATACTCTAGCAGATGATGCGGGAGGTCCCCTTCCAATGGGGCCTCACCTCTTCGTCCACCAGCTCCCACGAAGCGTGGAGGGGACGGGCGAGAGCCTGCCCCCTCTCTTTCAATGAGCATCAACCTCGACGCTCCTGAAGCTTTGCGGGCAGCCCCAAGGTCTTCCGATCAGGTCTTGCCACGTCTGGCCCCGTGCTCGAGGGCGTGAGCAACCGCTCGACCCTGGCCAGGGTGTCTTGCACCCTCGTTTGCGAGTTCTGCCGCTCGACTGCGAGTTCGGAACGCAGGCCGTCGTTTTCTTTTGCCAAGGCTTCGGCACGCTCAACAGCGGCTTCGTGATCGGCTTTGACGGCTT
Organism: Devosia aurantiaca; assembly: GCF_011058215.1. Taxonomy (GTDB): domain Bacteria; phylum Pseudomonadota; class Alphaproteobacteria; order Rhizobiales; family Devosiaceae; genus Devosia; species Devosia aurantiaca. The sequence goes on along the minus strand of NZ_JAALFG010000001.1, from coordinate 296,866 downwards.
TGAGCTGCTTGATCAGTTGGGCCTTGGACCACTCGAGGCGCTCGTTCAAGCCCGCCAGTTCCTCGATCTGCGCGTCCTGCTCACGTACGGCCTGAGACAATCGTTCTGTCGCCGCCCGGACAGTATCGGCTTCGGCCGACCGTCCCGCGAGATATACCTCGTTCAAGGCAACTCGGGCCGCGTCCATTACGGATGGCGGAATGGCGTCGTCGTCCATCGGAGCATCTCGCAAACGCTTGAGGTGAGAAAGAACTGTGGACTTGCTTCCTCCGCCGACCATTGCGATCACACGGTCGGCCGTGGGAGCCACATTGCGCTTCCGCAAGGTTTCAACCACGTCTCGAACCCGTTCGAACGTCGCGATTTGGTTGCTCATGGCGCTGATCCCCTCGCTGGCAAGGCGCGGTACGGTACGGTCTCGAACAATACCGTACCAAGTGGCCATTCTTCGTCACGGTTGTGGTTGACCGTGCCTGCCTCGAAAGGTTGATGGACGATATGACGAACCTCGTCACCCGTCAGGACGTGTTTGTGCAGGAGCGCTTCGGACAGCGCCTCCAGTTGCGAACGGTGGCGCCCCAGGATGTCCACTGCGGTATCGAAGAGGCGCTGGAGTTCTGCCTCCATCTCAGAGCGGAGACGGTCGTCCAGGGCTAGGGCCTGGTCGATATCGGAATGGTGTATAAGCGTGCCGTACATGCCCCATTGCAGACGCATCCGCAGAAGTAGGCTCGTAGCTTGCTTGAGGTCATTGGCAGCGCCAGCGCTAGGATCGCCATCGTAGAAGAGTGCTTCAGCAGCTCGCCCGGCAAGTTGGACAACGATCTTGGCTTCGGCATGCGCGCGCGTATTTGACTCAGTATGCTCAAGCAGACTGACTCTCGCCAGTGCCGTCCCCTTTGCCAATAGCGTCATGCCCATCACTATCGGCGCCTCGGGAAGCAAGGTGGCGCACACGGCATGACCCGCCTCGTGCAGTGCTACCCTCCTCCGGCTCGCGCCATCAATTGACCGCCCGCTGAGCGCTGCGTCTTCCAGGTCACCGACCTTGAGTTCTCTGCCGGCCTTACGTGCTGCGTGCCTTGCGGTACGGACCACATGCATCAATTCGGCCGATGTCATGCCGTGGCCAATGCGCACCACCTCATCGAGATCGTTCCTGGCCAGATCGCCCCGCAAGTGGGTGCGCAAGATGTGTTCAATCCCATCAGCATCAGGTAGCGGCAGGACGATCTGGGTGGAGAAGCGCCCGGGACGAAGAACTGCAGGGTCAATAGCGTCCGGCCGGTTTGTCGCGCCAATGATCACAAGGCCAGGCGAACGACGAGTTGCTCCGTCCAGAAGGGTGAGCAGCTCATTGATCAGGCTGGTATTAAAGGAAGCGTTGTGGTCAGCGGCGTCCCGTCTTGAAAATGAGTCCAGTTCGTCGAGCAGGAGAACGCAGGGAGAGGACCGAGCAGCCAGTGCGAAGGTCTGGCGCAGTTCCTTTATGACTGGGCCCAAATGTCCATCGCCCGCAAAGATCGATCCAATGGTCAGTTCGATCAGTTTGGCATCCAGTGCCTTCGCCAGAACTTGCGCGAAAAAGGTCTTGCCATGCCCCGGGGGCTGATCAGCAACAGTGCAGCATCGATGTCTTCCGCAGAGACGCTGCCGTCCTTCCAACCGCGGTAGTCGGAAACAACGTCGAGTCCCCAATCTCGCGCCTCGCCGAACTCCACGCAGGCCTCGAGGACGGGCACGGCTGGATCGTGCGAGATCGAGGAAAGAACGCTTGAACGCATCAGGATCTGCTTCAGCCTTCGGGTGGCCAGCCCTGCCGCGATCGCGCGGCACATCAGTTCCGCGCTGGGATGAGAACGAAAGCCTTGGGGCAATCGCAGAGATTTCCTGCCCAGCAGTTTGGCGGTGTCGATGATGACCTGGGCATCGTGAAGGGGCACGTCGATTATTTCGTCCACCAGAACGACGAAGCTCTGGGGAAGGTCCTCGCTGCCCTCGACGATGGCGATCGCATGCTTCTTGCGCAAAAGAGAGCGGGTGAGGAGCTGGACCGCATCTGTCGCCAGGAGGTCGTGCACGACGGCGGAGCCGGAGAATTTTTCCCTCATCGCCTCCACCAGCATGCGCACATGCTCTGCTCCTGGTGCTTTGAGCAGGACGCAGATCGGCGAGGTCCCTAACAACTTCTGCGCCGTCGAGGCAGGGAGCGCCCTCTCGATCAAGGCGAGACCCATGGCTTTGCGGACGCGTGTCAGCAGATCGTCGGCAGGGGACGCTTCATTCTCCTTAAGTGCAGCAAGCCGGCTCATCGTGTGAACTCCGCGCTAGGGCGAATGTCTGCCGGCAGCCACACAACCGTGGTCCCCCGCAGTACGCTTGTGCGATCGATATGCACGTGACCAGTGGCCGACATCGCCAGAACCACCGAAAGCGGGTCGGAATGGCCCGTGATAGCACTAGCGGTCTCCACGATTGTAGACACCTTGTTCTTGCCGAGGTGATCGAGAACCTCGGCATGCTGCTTGCGCGTGATCCTTGTCCTCGAGGCGAATGCAATCGATCGAGCCACCGAGCCGCGAACACTTGCCTTCAGCCACCTTTGGGGAACAAGAAGAACGCAGGTACGATCGAGCCCCGCCTGCTGCTTCACCTCGAAGAAGCGCGCCTTCGCCTCCGGATCGCGCCACAAACGTGTCGGAATGGCAATCGCTGTGATCGACCGCCCTGCCAACCCGATGCGAACGACCGCAGCATCAGTGGTGTCGAAGCCGTTGCTTGTGAGCAGGTGGTCCACCAGTGGATCATCGCCGAGCAGCATCATACTTGAATGCGCGATGACGAAGTTCCTCGCGGCCAGGAGAAGCTTTTTGTGCTCATGAAACAAGCGTTCGGCCCGTGCATCGCCATGCAGACCGACCGCATGGCCTTGAAAATCGAATCGATAGGATTGAGTGGAGAACATCGATAGTCCTGTGACTGGCTAGGTTCGCCACGCGTGTCGTTCGACATGCATGCGTTGAAGGTCTGCCGGCATTTACGGCTGATCCCGATATACGCGGAAAGCGATGGTACAGAAAGCACCAAATGGTAGATTAGGTACCAATCTGCTTGTTATGGTTAACGGCTCTCTTCCGCCGAGCGTCCTTCACTTCGGCCAGTCTCTCCGCCTCCACCAGCACGACCTGAGCGATGGCGTGACGAACCTTATGACACGCACGATGAAATGCCTCTTCGCCGAGGTTTTCATGTACGGCCGCCAAGCGTTCGAGAATCGAAAGCATCTCCTCTCTCATTCTACTCGCTCCTATCCCTGCGTGCAGATTCCACGAGAACTTCCACCTCTGGCCCCATCACCACACGCTTCTTCTTGAGCCTTTCTGCCAAAGACAGGACGACACCTGTCTCGGACCGGATGAGGCCCTTGGCTCGGTCGTAGAGCTGCACGAGGTCGCCTTCGATGCTTGCAATCAGGTGTGGAGAACGTCGCGCGACCGCCAGCGCATCCTCGGGATCGGCAAAATGCATCAAGGTTCCCCGAAGCCCAAGGCTCAGGTGCGCGGATGCCAGGAGCTTGCTCGCCTTGTGCAAGTCGCTGTCCTGACCACCGCCGGCGCCTCCGGAGACTGTCCCGAGGATCACCTCTTCTGCGGCCCGGCCAGCCAGCAATTGAATCACTCGATCTCGATTGCGGTTCTCGTCGAGGATGGCGTTGGCCAGTGGCTGCGAAACGGTTCTGCCGCCAACGCCATCCTGTCCAGCGATGACTGCGACGCTCTTCAGCCTCGCAACGCCAAGAAGAACGCATGCTACCGCATGACCACTCTCGTGAACGCATGAGATCCAGTGGTCGGCGTCTGACATTTTCGCGGGAGGACAGACCTCATCCATTAGGTCATCGATGATCATTGCGCGGCCTTCGCTGCGAGCGCGACCACGCGCAGCCTTGACGGCGCCAGCGGCCATCGCCCCGGTGGATCCGACCGCCGCCAGCGCGACTGCACTCAGGTCTTCGCCGGCAAGTTCCGTCCCGAGGTGCTGCCGGAAGATGCCGTCAAGCGCCTGTTCGTCCGGAAGGTCTATCCAAAGAATCCGGTCGAGCCTTCCGGGGCGCAACAAAGCGCTATCAAGTTTGTGGGGATGGTTCGTCGCACCAACAATGACCAAGCCTTTGCTGGCGTCGGACAAGGAACTGTCCAGGATGGTCAGCATATGGTTGACCACTGGTGTCCACCACGATCCACGGTTGCTGTCGAGAGTCGTACGGTTTGGAAAGGCATCGAGCTCATCGATGAAGAGGATGCAGTTCCTTTTCGATTTCGCTTCGAGGAACAGCGCATCGATCGCCTTGATGATGCTATCGAGATAACCAGCAGATGTGCCGAACAGCTGGCTCAAGGAGCTGGTTACGAGCGGAAGCCCGCTGGATTTGGAGAGGCTGCGAACGAAGGTGGACTTGCCGGTCCCTGGCAAGCCTGCAAGGACCGCGTTTTTTTGAATGGATTCGAAATCGAGCTGTCCGGCTCGCCAGCGTTCGAGGTCGCTCACCAGTCGATTGGCCCAGACCATTGCCTCCCCGTAACCGTGCAGCGCATCGAGGGGTGGCGCGTCGATAACTGGCCCATTGCCAGCTTCTGCCGGTAACGTGACCGAAAGTCGACGGATGCAGAGCGCTGGTGTAGATCCTAGCCGAATGGCGTGCAGAGCCTGCTGCAGGTCGAGGTCGGCCGGAATCGCTTTAGAAACTCCGCGAGCGCGCGATCCGGTCGCGAGGTAAATCGCCTTGGAGACGTCAGACGCCGAGACCTTGACGATTTCGAGATCGATGTCGGAAGCAATCCTCAATTCGCGTGGGACTGGAAGGGACATGGGGTAGATCGCCAGGACTCTGTCGCCTGCTGCAAGTCTGTCGAGCGCATCGCGCACTGGCTTGTCCTTGGCCCGCGCTGCAGCATCGCCTTCAATGACATGGGGCCAGCTTCCTAATGTTCTGGCAGCCCAAACGAATGGGCCGATCCAATCGCTGGAGCGCACGCGGATCAGAACGCAAATGCCTGGTTCCTTGGCGAACAGTTTGAACTTCCAACTCAGCGCACGCTTGAGCATAACAGCAGGAAGGGCACGTCCGTTCTGGACGGCCAAAGCGAGCGGCGACTGCTCAGTGTCGAGCTTCGGGTCATCCGACTCGTCATCGTCTTCGATCAGGAAGGGGGCCATAATGTCCTCTCCAACATCGCCTCGCGTTCATGCGGGCTGCGATTGCGACATGCGGCGAACGGCATGCGAGAAGAGGACCAGCTTGGCTGGAGACGATCACATCGGAACGCTCCCGCCACGTTTCAAGTGCGGAAGACTGCCGTCGACAGCATGGATGGCTGCGTCAAGCAGTGTGCCACCCTTAGGCACTTGCGATAAATTGCTCTGTATCAACGTTTTTTTCCGCGCATGATAAGATCCAAGGCAGGCAAAAAGTTGGGACATTTCGTACATTTTGGCTTGTAGAATACAATCGAACGGTTCACAGTCCCGCTTATGGCGTCGAAGAAAACCCACTTTGTGACCGCAAAACCCGAACAGGTGCAGGGCAGGCATTTGCGTGCCGCTCGTACCCTGCTGACCTGGACGAAGGCGCAAGCCGCGGAGGAATGCGGCGTGGGCGTGAACACCATCGGCAGGTTCGAGGACGGATCCTCAGGGCTCACGCCCCGTACCGTTGCCGACATCGTCCGGGCATTCGAGGCCAACGGCGTGATGTTCATCACGACGGATTTCGGTTCGGGCGTTGTTCTCAAGCAGGAAGCGGACGCCGAATGACGACGTCCGCGCCAATCTACCTCGACTACCATGCCCATGCGCCGATCGACCGACGCGTGCTCGACGTCATGATGGATGCCTTCGCCACCGCAGACGCCAACCCCATTCCACGCACAAGGCGGGTGGCGCGGCGCATGCCGCTGTCGAGAAGTCCCGTAGCCAGGTTTCGGACCTCATCGGGGTGCGTGCCTCGGAGATCGTCTTCACGTCGGGCGCGACGGAGTCGAACAACCTTGCGCTCTCAGGTCTGGCCGATCATCTGCTTGCCGCTGGTCGCAACAGACTTGCCATATCCGCCATCGAGCATGCCTCGGTCATCGAGAAGGCGCGAGCGATGGAGCGTCAGGGCTGGGTCGTCGACGTCGTGCCGGTCCATCGATCCGGTCTGGTGGACATGTCCGCCCTCGAAGCCATCGTCGGTGCTGCGACCGGCATCGTATCGATCGCGTGGGCCAATCATGAGATCGGCACGATACAGCCCATGGGCGAAATATCGCGTCTGGTTCGATCAAAGGGTGGTCTGCTGCATTCCGATCTCGCGCAGGTTGCCGGCAAGCGTCCGGTGGACGCTTCGCTTCTGGATCTGGCAAGCATTTCTGCGCACAAGCTCGGTGGGCCATCGGGAATTGGTGCTCTCTACGTCTCCCGTCGCTTGAGGCCCAAGCTCAAGCCCAACATCCTTGGTGGTGGTCAGGAGGGCGGCGCGCGATCGGGCACGCTTTCCGCGCCGCTCTGCGTTGGCTTCGGCGCTGCCTGCGCCCTTTGCGACGAGGGCATGGCCCAGGAGTCGGAACGCGTAGCTCGCCTTCGGGATCGCCTGCGTGCGCGTCTGCTGATGATGCCAGGGTCATTGGAGAACGGCGATGCAGCGTCCCGCCTGCCAGGGAACCTGAACGTTCGCTTCGATGACGTGGATGGCGAAGCCTTGGTTCTACGACTGCAAGAGCAAGTGTCCTTGTCCACTGGTTCGGCCTGCAGCGCCAAGACGCTGGAGCCCTCCCACGTCCTGCTTGCAATAGGCCTGACAGTTCCAGAGGCGGAGACGGCCATCCGCATCGGCGTGGGTCACGGAACAACGACCGACGACATCGATGAAGCCGCGGATGCAATCGAGCGTGCGGTTGCCGCACTGCGCTCAACCCGGAGAAGAGCATGACAGCGATCCTCGCCAATGACGAACAGGTCGACCAGTTGGGCGGTCGCCTTCGAGCGATCCTGGCCGATTTGCGGGAAGAGTACCTCCAGCCCCATGCGACGCCCTGGATCCTGGGCTTCTCCGGCGGCAAGGACAGCACTCTCCTCGCGCAACTGGTCTTTGAGATGCTGCTCTCGCTTCCTCCTCGCAAGCGTCAGCGCGCCGTGCACGTGGTAGCCAATGACACCCTCGTCGAGTCCCCGTCATCGCCAATCATCTGGAGATGGTGCTCGACCGGATGCGTTCCGCCATCGAACCGCTCAGACTTCCGGTGGTGGTGGCGAAGACGGTCCCCGACGTGGAGCAGACGTTCTGGGTGAACCTGGTCGGTCGTGGCTATCCCTCGCCAAGTCGCGTCTTCCGTTGGTGCACTGATCGCATGAAGATCGCTCCAACCACGACCTACATCAAGACGCAGGTCCATGCGTCGGGTGAGGCCATCCTGCTACTGGGCGTGCGAAGTGCAGAGTCGACGCAGCGCCGCCGCAGCGTTGCCCGTTACGACAACGGACAGCGGCTGAACCCTCACAACAGCCTGCAGAACTGCTTCGTCTACAAGCCGATCGTCGACCTGACCACCGATGAGGTGTGGCAGACCCTGCTGCAGTCGTCGCCGCCGTGGGGAGGCACTCACCGTGAGCTGGTGACGATGTATCGCAACGCAGGTGGCGGCGAATGCCCGTTGGTGACGGACAAGTCCGAAGCCCCATCCTGTGGCACCGCATCCTCGCGGTTCGGATGCTGGACCTGCACGGTCGTTGAGAAGGACAAGAGCGCCGAATCCTTCATCGAGGCAGGCTACGGCGACCTCGAGCCTCTGCTCGAATTCCGCGATTGGCTGAAGGCCATTCGCGAGGATGGGGCGATGCGCATGGCCACCCGACGCAACGGCACTCTGAATTTCGTTGGAGAAGGACGTCTCATCCCCGGCCCGTTCACGTTGGAGGCTCGCCGGCAGATACTGGATCGGCTTCGCGCGGTTCAGGCCGAGGTCGATCTGCCGCTAATCTCCGATGAGGAGATCGACGCCATTCACAGGATCTGGGCGGAGGACACGATCTCCATGTCGAAGCTGGAACCGGCATGAGCGCTCAAGGCTCATCGGAGGGCGGAATTGGTCCTTGGCTCGATCTGCTGGTATCGGCGCGCCATTTGCATGGTGCGGGCGGGAACCGTCGCCGCCTGTTCAACCGCTTCGATGAGATCTTCTCCGCCCCGGTGGACTGGTCTTTGCTCGCGTGGACCCCGAGAGCCGCAGGAACGCCTCGCCCCTTCAGGTTCAAGAAGGTTCTTCTGCGTAACTGGAAGGCATTCGACCATGCCGACTTCGATCTTGCCACCGGTGTCGATCGTCCGGTTGCGCTGATCGGCGGCAACAACGGCAATGGCAAGACCAGCATCCTCGAGGCGCTGGCATTGGGCATATACGGCATCCGCGCCTACCTTGACCGGTCGCGCCTCGGTGCGGAGGGCGGAGCGCCCGGCCCGAGGCGCTCGGACTATAACCAGACCATCGAGCGCGCCATGCACCGACAGGCATTTGAACGTGGCGATCGCGACATGTCCGTGACCATCGAGCTGGATGGCGACGACGGTCCATTCGAGATCGAGCGGCACTGGTACTTCGGCGATGACGGTTCGTTCGTCGAGGAGGACGAAGAACTGGTTCTGCGGATCGGCGATGATCGTCACATTCTCAGCCCGCCCGCTGACGTTCCGAGTGCGGATTTCGCCTTCTACGAGATCGAGAGGCGCGTTGCCCCGGTCAGCATGCTGCCGTTCCTGCTGTTCGATGGCGAGCAGATTCGCCGGCTCGCGCAGAGGGAGCTCGGCGAACAGGTTCGTTTCGGCCTTGAGAGCGCGTTGGGGGTCGCTTCCATAAAGGCCCTGCTCGAAGACCTTTCGGACTACGCTCGTGATCGCGGCAAGGAGGTCATCGCTGATGGCGCGGAATCGATGCTGTCGTCCCAGATCGATGCATTGGACGCCGAGTTGACGGCCACTCGTAACGAGCTGGAGGGCGTGGAAGCCGAGTTGGAGCCGTTGCGCCGGCGCCGCGACGAGATCGTGAGGTCTATCGGGTCCTTTGGCGATGGCACTTATCTCGAGCGTCATCAGGATCTAGAGTTGCGCAAGAAGCTGGAAGCGGACCTGCAGGCGGCAAGGCACGAGCTTCTCGTCGCTGGCGTCAGGTTGCTTCCGTTTCTCCTGATACCAGGTGCATTGCTGGACGAAGTGGAGCTGGCTCTTGATGGAGCGGCTCGTTCGAAGACGTTGACCAAGGGCGACGACGCCAGAATGCTTCGGGAATTGATCTCCGCTCTGGAGAGAACCGAACCGCCTCTGCCGAAAGATGTTCTGGCGGACCTGGCTCGACGGACACGAGAGGCTTGGCAGAGGTCTGTCAGTGCCTCCGGTGCTGGATCGATCGCCCCACTGCATCTTTATCTCAAGGGTCATGACGCGGGCAGGGTGCACGAGCTGATAGAAGGGTCGAGGGCTTCAGCACGTGGCGAGATCGACCGGATGACTGGTAGCATAGCTGAGATCGCCGCTGCGATAGCGCGCATGGATCGGCAGGAAGAGCAACGTGATCGAGCCGAGAAGAACCGTACCGAGCTGGTGCTGGAGCTTGAGGACACGAGTCAACGCATTTCTGATCTTGAAGGGCGACGTCGTCGACTCGATCAAGTGGCTGGCAAGCAGCAAGCGCAGGTCGAGCCTCTCCAGGCGGAACTTTCCAGGCGGCGAGGCATGCGCCGGGCAAGCGGGCACGGAGGCACTGGTGCAGATGCGGCACGCATGGCGATCGCCTCCCTGCAGGGCTCAATCGCTGTGGCTATGCCCAAGCACTACGACGAGCTGGCCAAGGCTTTGACGGCGGCCTATCGCAGCTTGGCGCATAAGGGCGTCGTCGAAACGGTTGCCATTGCAGATGACGGGGACGTGTCGCTTCTCGACCCTTCGGGTAGAAACTTGCGGGACACCGACGCGTCCGCCGGTGAGAACCAGATTTTCGCGATGGCGCTGATCGCCGCGGTGAGCGGTCTCGGTGGGCGCTCCCTGCCATTGGTGATCGACACGCCGTTGGGGCGTCTCGACACGGCGCATCGGGAGCGCGTCCTCGATTACTTCGTTCGCCGGGACTCCCAGACCATTCTCCTCTCGCAACCCGAGGAGGTCTACGGGCGCTACTACGACCGCATTTTCCACCGCATCGGATCCGAGCACCACCTGGTCTATCGACCCGAGTCAGGTGGCTTGGGCGAAACGGTCGTGGAGAAGGGTTATTTCCCGAGGCAGGCAGCATGAACCAAACTGCAGCGCTTCAGATTGGGGACATCTCCAGAGCTGACTTCCGCACCTCATTCGCTGCCGACAGCGAGAACTCGCGTATCCAAAAGGCATTGGCGCTGCCCTTCCGCTATCAACCGGCCCGTTTGGCTCTGTCGTTGTCGCTCCGCAGACCTGACTTGCCAGCTCCGATCAACGATGGCGGCGGAAGGCCGATTAAGGGGGACACCCTGTTCGGGCAGGACGAAGCGGACCTCACGCTCTGGATTGCTCTCATCGTGCAGCACTGCGGTCAGAGCGGTTTGAGCCGGCGCGCCTTCCAAGACCTGGTCGCAGCCCACTGGGCGCGGGGCATGGATCTGCTTTCAAGGTCCATAACGGGCGCCGCGACGATCGAGCAAGCATTCGCGAGGCTATTGGCAGAGCGACCCACCAAGTAGGGTGCTCCGATCTCGCAAACAACTGTTGCGCATTGTCGATCTGCCAAACTATTCTTGGTACGGGGCAGGGACTTCGCAGCCAAAACCTTCGCAATACCGGCTTGCTGCGCACAGCGCGAGCCGGTTAGGGATTGTTGCGAAATGCCATGCACGGCTGTCGGCCTGGGGGAACGATGAAAGACAAAGAAGGCAGGGCCGCTATCGTCGCTGAGGTCTGCGCGCAAGAGGGCGTCGACCCATCCTTCATAGAGGCCTTGCTCGATCTCGAGACCGAGCATGGCGACCTCCTCGCATGGGGTGCAAGACCTCATTTGAGGCGCGACGTATCACGGATCGTCGACCTCGCGTTGAAGAAGCATCGAGCGGAGGGCGCCGATGAAGCTTCTCAAAGTTAGGCTCGAGAACATCTTTGCATACAAGGATGCGACGTTCGACTTCTCGGCAACCACCCCCGACAAGAACATCGTCCTGATCTGGGGTCGCAACGGCATGGGGAAGACCAGCTTCCTCAACGCTATGAAGCTGTTGTTCACGGGGGCCGAGCAAACCGAATTCCGCATGGTCGGCGTCCCACCCGCACCGCTTTCCGGTCCGCAATACGTTCTCGGCGATGGTTCGCAGTGGACGGGATTGATCAATCGCGAAGCCAGGCGGCGCGCCTCCGCGCTTGGCGAGCCCGTGACTGCTCAAATCGTCGCCTCGTGGTTGGACAACGTGGGCGAGACAGTCACTGCCACACGATGGTGGACCGTGGAGGCCGAGGAATACACCACCGGGATCATCGTTGAGCGCGGCAGCGATCGGAAGACGGCGCAACCGGCTCAAGCGATCTTGGAAGACACCATTCCATCGCGCCTCGTGCGCTTTTTCTTCTTCGATGGCGAGGACATCAAGAGCTTGGCGGAGAGCTCGGGCTCTTACCAGGCAGACTTCAATCGTCTTCTGCAAATCACCTTTCTAGAGGACCTGGCTCGCGAACTGGTGGCACTCTCGGGCGATCGCAAGAGAAGCGGCCTGGAATCAAGTCTACGGAAAGCTCTGGACGAAGCGCAAGCGAGCCTTGCCAAAGCCAAGACCTTGCAGTTGGAGGCCCGGGAAGCCCTCGAGGAGATAGAGTCGCTTCTGAGCATCGACAGCGTCGAACTGCGACGCGTCCAGATCCGCCGGGCCAATCTGAGCTCGGGCGCGTCCGAAGCGCAACGCAAACTGCTCGAGGAGCAATTACGCTCCGAGAACAACAAGCTGAGCAAGCTTATAGACCAGATTGTACGCGAGCTGCCGAAGGACGTTCCGATCCTTGCCAATCTCGGTCTCGTGCAGAAGGCTCTGCAGGAGATCGTGGCTCGGATGTCGCACGCCGGCAGCACCGAGGCCAAGTTTGCCAACAACGTATCGAGCCGGTTGAAGGGTTGGATCGCCGAGGGTTGTCCGGCCTTGTCGGACAGCGAAGGCGCCAGGCTTTCCGATTTTCTTTCGGAGCGCATCAACGGCCTTCTGCGCGTTGAAAACGGCAGCGGACTGTTCGCTGCCGTCAGCCCCGCGGTGCTCGAGCGACTCGTTGGCCGCTTCGAGACCTGGGTAATCGCGGGTGGCGGCTTGCGATCAACTCGAGGTCGGGCGTTGATCGAAGCCTATCGTCTGGGAAACTCGGTACAGGAGATCAAGCGCAATCTGTTCAATCTCGAGGTGGGTGCAAATGGCAACGCCGAAGAGTTTCGTCAGGTGTCTAACAAGGTCGTGGAGCTGGAAGAAGGCATCGCCAAGCAGAACCAGCTGAAGGGGCAGTGGACGGTGCGAGCGGCCGAAGCCGTCGCGGACGAGCAGCGCTGGGCAGCGGAGGTCAAGCGCCTCGAGGAGTCTCAGGATCAGGTCTCGCAGGCGGCCAAGGACAGCCGCTTCGTCCTAAAGGCCGTGAAAGCGCTCAACGAGATCAGCGAGCGTATCAAGATCGTGACCAGGGCCGAACTGGAAACGATGCTGAACGACAGGTTCAAGCGCATCATCCAACATCCCCTGATCGACCGCATCGGCATCGATGAGGGCTACGTGCTGACGTTCTACGAGAAGAGCGGCAAGCCGATCGGCCGGACGAGCTTATCGAGTGGCATGAAGCAACTTGCCGCGACCGCCTTGCTATGGGCGATGAAGGACAGCGCGGACAGTGATGTTCCCGTCATCATCGATACGCCGCTCGGTCGTATCGACCGCGAAAACCAGGAGCATCTGCTTCGGGCCTACTACCCGGTCCTGTCCAAGCAGGTGATAATCCTGCCTACGAACGCCGAGATCGACGACCGCAAGCTGAAATTGCTGTCCCAAAAGGTTGCGACCCACTTCCGCATTCTCAATACCAGCGGTGACGCCGCCACTGTCGAAGAAGGATCGTTGGTCTGATGGTTGCGCGTGTTCAGCTTACCGAAAAGGACAAGAATATCCTCCAGCAGATCATGGAGGAAGGCTGGCAGCGTCCGGATTTGGACTACTGGACGATCGCCAGACTGGCTCTTGCCCGGTCGCTGCAGATGTCGAACGCGCCGGATCCGGAGGCCTATCCTGTGCTTCCCGTTCAGGAGAACGGCATTCAGATGCATCCTGAGCAGTTGATCGGCGAGACCAGACAAGGCGAGGACGATTACTCGGACGTCTATCGAGCCATGATTTCCGTTTACGAAGGGAAGGATCTTTTCGCCGATGAAGCGGCATTCCATGCAGCGCTTCAGCGGCACGTTCGTCGCGGAATCGCGACACTGGCTGCGGAATGGACGCCTGGGTCAGATTTCAACCGCTACTTGCTGCAGGACATGTTCACCGAGGGCCCCGAGAACGATGAACTCGCCGGCGAATTGGGGGATCAGGTAGCAGGAATCATGGCCGAAATGGGTGTCGACGGCCGTTTGATACAGACCGCGCAGGGGCCTAGATTGACCCGCTTCACCTTCCAGCTCACCGGGCTCGATGATCTGAGCAGGCTAAAGAGGGGTGAGGACAAACTCGCCTTCGGACTTGGCCTCGGGGATCGTGCTGCCACTGTCTCGAGTGCTGCCGTCGAGCGCCAGGTATGGGTTGATATCCCGCGTCCTGCCAGTCAGTGGCGAACGATTGATTGGGGCGACTTGGAGCCATCGCTGCGTTCCAAGGCAGCAGAGGGCATGAGTTTGCCCGTTTGCCTCGGAACCGACGTCCTGGGCGCGCCGATGCTCATCGATCTTGCAGTTGCTCCGCATCTTTTCCTTGGCGGAACCACCGGCAGTGGCAAGAGCATGACCCTCCACGGCATCCTGCTGTCATTGCTTTCCGGGCGAGATGTCCCGGACCTGTTGCTCGTCGATCCCAAGGCGGTCGAATTCGCTCCGTACAAGTCGCTCAAGAATCTTATCACTGGTGAGATCGTCACTTCGGTGGGCGATACTCTTGCTGCCTTGAACGATCTCATCAAAGAGATGAACCGACGCCAGGAGGAGTTCACCGAACTGGGCGTACGGGATCTTGCCGAGGCGCGCGAGGCAGGTTCTGACCTGAAGCGCATAGTGGCGGTGATCGACGAGCTTGGCGACTTGTTCATGCAGTCGGATGAGATCGAAGTGCCTTTGATCCGCTTGGCGTCCAAAGCTCGTTCCGCGGGCATCCATCTCGTGCTGGCCACGCAGCGACCGGAGGCGGCCACCTTCCCTGGAATGCTGCGTTCGAACGTTCCGAGCAGGGTGGCACTAACAGTTCAAAAGGGCTCCGAATCCCGGATCATCCTTGATGACGGCGGCGCAGAGAAGCTGCTCGGCAGGGGCGACATGCTCGTCAAGTTCAGCGGGCAAGCAGCGGTGCGGGCCCATGGTCCTAGAATTCAGTCCTCGGACATCAGTGGAGCGGTGGGTGACAATGCCTGACGTGATAATCGGCGAGTGGAAGCTGCTCAGGGTCACCCTCGAAGGATTGGGGCCTTTCCGCAATGGCAGGCAGATCTTCGACATCACGGGTGCCGATACCGATGACGTGGAGTCGGAGACCACCGACGCCGCGAGTATGTATATGATCCTGGCCGCGAACGGCTTCGGCAAGACGACGGTTCTCGAGGCGATTTACGGTTTGTACGGGCTTCTCAATTCCGTGCCTCATGGGAAATTTGCCGATGGGACGTTCAATGGCCGTGCCCAGATCGACGTGAAGGTGTCCTGGATACTGGAGGGCGTTTCCCAGACGATGGTTCTCTCCTTGTGGACTGGCACCGAACAGCCGGTTGATCCACTGTCGACCGTGGACCTTGAGAACCTGGCCGTCACGGACATGTGGGCAAAGCTCGGCCTCGACAGCAGCGGTGCGATCACCGCTGGCTCCAACGATTTCGGCAGACGTATCTTCCAAGCGCTCAAACAAGGGTTGGATGCGCCTCCCACCGAACTTTTCGGCCTATCGCAGAATTTGCCTTCGGTCCTGTATTTTCCGGCCGATCGCCGAGTGGTGGCGCCGACGCGTCATGAGGCCGTGACGAGACCCGCCAACTGGGGTTACCAGCCGGCGGTGCATCTGGGTTCCGACGGCCCGGACTGGGGCTCTTCCATCGACAACGTTCTCGTGTGGCTGGAGTGGTTGGCTACCGCGCCTGGAGCCGATCTGCGCGACCAACGCGTCAACGACCTCTTGGAGTTCGTCAACGAACTGATCTTCAAGGATGCATCCGACAAACGAATCGAGCGCCCTGATCGTGAAGAGCTTCGATCCTATGTCAGGACGAGGCATGGCCTTCATACGCTCAATGCCCTGAGCCATGGCGAGCGGGCCATGCTGCACATCCTGGCTCGAACGCTGACCCACATGACTTCGAACACCATCGTGCTGATCGATGAGATCGAAATCCATCTCCACACCAGATGGCTCAGCCGCATGTTCGAAGCACTCAAGGACCTGTTGCGATCCTACCCAGCCGTGACTCTCATCTTCACGACGCACCACCTGGCATTGATCGATCTCTACAGGTTCGAAGTCAAGGAACCGGGCCTCATCAAGGGTGGCTACCTGATCGACACGGATATCCTCTGATGCCAAGCCTCGGTCAAATCGGTGATACCACTGCGCTCAAGCATGCCTACATCCGCAAGGTCGTCGTGTATGTGGAGTCTCAAAGCGATGTGAAGCTTTTCCGCACGATCGTCGGAACCGGCTTTCAGCAATACATCGATTTCGAAGTGCCGCCGGATGGGGGCACGGGGTGTGGCCCGGTTAGGGCAGCCGTGGAGAAGTATCGACCCAAGAATCCTCAGGTGTTCGCACTTCTGGACGGCGAGGCCTCGGTGGACCAGGAGGACGGTTTCGCACGGTTCGTTGGCACCGATGCTGCGATCTTCTCCCTGCCACAATCCGAAGGCGTTCTCTATCTGGCGGATCATGAAGCGGAGAACATTCTTTTCCGCCAATCGGACATCGTCGCCTACATTGCGGATCAGACCAGGCTCGAAGAGTTGGGAATGCGCGATCCCGTGGAGATCCTCGATACGATATCGGCAATTGTCGACCGACAATTCGAGGGCGCGCTGTGCAAATACGCAAGCTACCTGCTCAAGGCCAAGAAGAAGATGGACGGAGTGCTCAGCGCCACGCACAAGAACAAGCTCGCGGACGACGAGCTTCTGGAGCTGTTGATCAAACGGGTCGAGAAGCAGAACTGCGATTGGGAAACGTTCAAGGCGGAATTGGATCAGGTCCGGAGCCACATCGTTCTGCACATTGAGTCCTTGGGGGAGGATGGAGAACTCACGACCGTGTGGCGCCTTGCCGATGGCAAGCTGGCATTCGACACCATGCGAGACGCATATAGCATACCGCCGACCTGCGAGGCTCCCCTGGCCCGAAAAATCGCCGATACGGAATACGCCGAACGATTTCGGCTAGACTTGTTCAGATTGACAGACATCGACATCGCTGCCTGACCACGCTGGCGATCATGACGCTGCAAGGCCCGGGCGAGGTTCGCGGATGTCGCAGCAGCATTCGTCACTGCTACAGAAGGTTGTGCCGCCGAGCACTCATGATCGGGCAGTCGGGTTGAGAGACATCGAGGTTTTCATGCTCGTCTCCATGCGAGGTCATCGCCGACGGGTCACCGAAGGTGACGGTTCGGATTTCCGATCCTTCCCGCGGTCTACTGTGGATGCCTGCAAAGATAGGCTCGGCTCCCCCGCGATTACCGTGGCACAATCGAATGGACCTATCGGTTCTTGATATGAATTCTTAGACCATCGCTCGCCTATTCTCAGGTACAGAGATTCTAGCCTGAGCTTTCGAACGGTCTCTTGGCCAAGCATTGGACGTGTGCCTCGGCTTATGTGCCAGGCCGAATGGATGGGCGGGTTCATGACAGACGAAGAAGTCGTTGAAGTCTACGAGAAGCTAGTGGCCATCATTCGGCACTATGGCTGGGATCAGTATTTTGAGCCGTTTCCACCAACGGATGCGCTCGAGCGGACCACCGTTTCCCGCGCACAGGTTCTGGAGCTCATCGACAGGCTTGGTCGGCTCGTCGATCTGGTCCCGCTTTTAGAAGAGGCCATCACTTCGACGGGCGATATCAAGTCGGTGGTTTTCGAGAGCGAAGCTAATGAAGACGCTGAGCCGGTTGCCGGACCCCGGGTCGAAAGAAACGCAAGAGCGGCGAACGCCCGCGTCGAGGGGATGAGGGGCGCCCTGGTGGAATTGAGGGCACAAGTTGAAACCGCAGGTTAGTGCGCTGCTGTCGCATGTGAACGCCGGTCTAGCTGGGCTGGCGACGCTCGGTTATGCCAGTGGCAGCGCAGTCGAAGACGTCTATGAAGCGTTCGTCTGGTGGCGCATGCTGGTCGTTGCGAATGGCCTCGGTTGGCAGATCCACTACATGCATCTTGAGAACGGCGCCTTGCGGTTCAGATGCGGGCCGGGGACATCTATAGCCCGGCCGGCTTCAGCCATGCGGTGCTCATCCACCAAAACCACCAACCACTCGAGGTGCATCTGGGCATTCGCGTTGCCGGCCGATCAGGCGTCGAGCACGAGATGGATGTCGTTGCTCTTGATGGGGCCGAAGCCATTGCTGCACGACGAGATAGGAGAGCACCGTCTTGGAGACACGTTCGCGTCCATGCGGAATGCAAGGTCTATGCAGACAAGCTGTCCCTGCCGCTTGGCCGGCAGATGTGGGGCCTGTCCGCGGACTGCCGACTTCGTTTAAAGGGCGGGTTGGTCAGCAATGCCGGCAGGACGGATTCAATCTCCAACCTCTTGGGCAAACATGGCACCTACTACCGTTCAGACGTGGAGCCCAACACGCCCGGGATGTTCGAACTTGATCGGGACCTGCGCGACCGCTTCGAACGCATTTGACAGATCGCGTCAGCAAGACCCTGAGCTGCACTGCGCCTATCAGCTGAAGTTGTTGCACGACGAAAGTCTAACTATCGAAGCAAGGTTCGATCTTTGAAGGCTCCATGGTGAGAGGACCAGCCACTTGAGGAGGTCCCATGCCAACCTGGAGGAACTGATGAGCAACGACAATTCGAGCCTGCGAGATGCTGCGCTCCATTTCCACGAGCATCCTCGCCCCGGCAAGCTCGAGATCGTTGCGACCAAGCCGCTGGCCAATACGCGCGACCTCTCGCTGGCCTATTCCCCTGGAGTCGCCATCCCCTGCGAGGAGATCGCCGCTGACCCGCAGGCGGCCTACAAATACACGTCCAAGGGTAACCTCGTCGCCGTGATTTCCAACGGCACCGCCGTACTGGGCCTGGGCAATATTGGCGCCTTGGCCTCCAAGCCCGTGATGGAAGGCAAGGCGGTGCTGTTCAAGAAGTTCGCCGGCATCGATTCCATCGACATCGAGGTCAACGAGCAGGATCCCAAGCGCTTCATCGAGATCGTCGCGCCGCTCGAGCCGAGCTTCGGCGGCGTCAACCTCGAGGACATCAAGGCGCCCGAGTGCTTCGAGATCGAGGAAGCGCTGCGCGAGCGCATGAACATCCCGGTGTTCCACGACGACCAGCACGGCACCGCCATCATCGTGGCCGCAGCCGTGATCAACGCCATGAAGCTGGTCGGCAAGGATATCGCTTCGGTCAAGATCGTGACTTCGGGGGCAGGGGCGGCCGCCATCGCCTGCATGAACATGCTGATCGCCGTCGGCGCTCGGCGGGAGAACATCTGGATCGCCGACAGCAAAGGTCTGGTCACCACGGCACGACACAACACGGTGGATCGCTGGCGTGGCGCCTTCGCGCAGGACACCGATGCGACCGAGCTGTCGGAGGTCATGGCCGGCGCCGATATCTATGTCGGGCTTTCCAAGGCCGGTGCGCTCAAGCCCGAGATGATGAAGGACATGGCGCCAAACCCATTGATCCTGGCCCTCTCCAACCCGATCCCCGAGATCATGCCCGAACTGGCGCGCGAAACGCGGCCCGATGCGCTGATCTGCACAGGCCGGTCGGACTATCCCAATCAGGTCAACAACGTCCTGTGCTTTCCCTTCCTGTTCCGCGGCGCGCTCGATTGCGGTGCAACGGTGATCAACGAGGCGATGAAGGCCGCCGCCGCCGAAGCCATCGCCCGGCTGGCGCACGAGCCAGGGCTCGAAGCCACCGCCCATGGCGTGCCCGCCATCTTCGGACGCGACTATCTCATCCCCAACCCCTTCGACCAGCGGTTGATCCTGCGCATCGCTCCGGCCGTCGCCAAGTCCGCGATGGACACCGGTGTCGCCCAGCGTCCCATCGCCGATTGGGCCGCCTATCGCGACCAGCTCAATCGTTTCGTGTTCCGCTCGGGTCTCGTGATGAAGCCGATGATCGAGCGGGCGCAGGGGCAGGGCAAGACCATCGCCTTCGTCGACGGCGAGGACGAGCGCGTGCTGCGCGCCACCCAGGTCATCCTCGAGGACGGCATCGGCCATCCGCTGCTCATCGGCCGGCCCTCGGTCATCTCGCAACGCCTCGAGCGCTTCGGCCTCACCATCCGCCCGGGCAAGGACTTCGCCGTCATCAACCCCGAGGACGATCCGCGCTATCGCGACTATGTCGCCGACTTCCATGAGCTGGTCGGCCGCAAGGGGGTCACCGCCGACACCGCCCGCACCATCGTGCGCACCAATACCACGGTGATCGGCGCCCTGGCCGTGCGCCGCGGCGAGGCCGATGCCTTGATCTGCGGCCTCCAGGGCCGCTTCATCAAGCATGCCCGCGACATTCAGAGCGTCATCGGGCTCAGCGATGAGGCATTGCAGCTCTCGGCATTGTCCATGCTGGTGATGAACCGGGGCGTGTTCTTCCTCGCCGACACCTATGTCAACATCGACCCCACCGCCGACGAGATCGTCGCCATCACCCTCCAGGCCCGCGACCACCTGCGCCGCTTCAATATCGAGGCGCGGGCAGCGCTACTGAGCTACTCCAACTTCGGCTCGCGCGATGGCGCGACCTCGATCAAGATGCGCCAGGTCTACGAGACGCTCAAGGAGGTGGCGCCGGACCTCGTGGTGGAAGGCGAGATGCAGGGCGACCTGGCGGTCAACGAGAGCCTTCGCGACCGGTACGTGTCGAGCTCGATGCTGAAGGGCGAAGCCAACCTCCTGATCTTCCCCAATCTCGAAGCGGCCAACCTTTCAATGACGCTGCTCAAGGAGCTCAACAACGCTCTTCCGGTCGGACCGATCCTAATGGGCACCCGGCAGCCGGCGCACATTCTTGCCCCGTCAGTAACCAGCCGTGGTGTTGTCAACATGGCCGCCATCGCGTCGAGCGAAGCGGTGGGTAATTAGGTACGTTCAAACCAGGTCGGGCAGGGAAAAGCCGCACTCACGTTTCTTCGTTCTCCTGCGAATCGTCGGCAGGTCAGGACATGGACCTTTGGTGGCTATCAGCAAATGTCGCACTTGAGTCATCTTTCTGAATCGCCTGCCAACGAAGGTGAACGCGAGGACCACGAGCAACCCATTCGACGATGCAGCGGATCGCCTGCGGCGATCCGACCTCGGTGAATCACCATACCGATGGATCATCGAGCACCAAGGGTCGGCTCGATCGCTCTGCTGCGAATCGGTGGGGGTGGTTGCAAGTGGTTCCTTGGAGGTTCGGCGCACCTTCC
The DNA here is from genome assembly GCF_011058215.1 of Devosia aurantiaca. Lineage (GTDB taxonomy): Bacteria > Pseudomonadota > Alphaproteobacteria > Rhizobiales > Devosiaceae > Devosia > Devosia aurantiaca. The sequence goes on along the minus strand of NZ_JAALFG010000001.1, from coordinate 276,028 downwards.
TCGCCCCTCGCCAGATGAAGTCTTCAACGGAGGCATCGTTGGGTCATCGTCCATGCAGGTGAACCCAATGGCGCGCTGCGGAGCAGCGAGTCCTCACAATTGTCCTCACAACGGGCAGATTTCCCAAGGATTCCGGGCGCCCACATATGTCCTTAAAGATTTTTTGCTGGATCGTATAGAATCCGATGAACTCACTAAGTCTTTGACCTAATGAGATAAATTCTTGACCAGCATTCCGGGGCTTCGGCTGCAACGGAACTGAAATGAGTGCTTCGGAACGATGAATCCGCACAAATGTCCTCACAGGGCCGGACGGCATCATGCCTGTAGAACGTAGGCGCCGAACCGCTCACCGAAGGATGGGAGTAAGGGCAACGGCTCTTAAGCGCACGGTCATCTGCTCATGGCATTCTGGGCTTTAACCGTACAGAGTTCGAGCGAATCCATGCAGCCACAGCGCCCACAGGAATCATTCTTCACCTTCCTTCCTAGGCGATTCGCGGAGATCGAATCGCGTCTAGAATCGCTGAGGCGAGAGATTCAAACGCTCGAAGCGGAGCACGCAGTGCTGCTTCCACATATGGAGTCGCTCAGGTCGTCCGTCGATGAAGAATGCGCTTCGAACTCGGCACCAGAATCGCTCGGTGAATCCGTACTGGCGGCTGCTTCGACGTCGATTGCCCAATCCCCTGAGCGGGTGAATATCACCGTAGCGACCGACAGCGCTGGGCCATCGGCAGCGATCTGGCAGCAGGTGCTGACGATACTCGATGCAGCCGAAGAGCCGATGACCACCGGCGAAATTATCGCTGCATTCGCCACGCGCTTCGATCGGGTTGTCCCACGAAGCAGCATCTCGCCGCAACTCAATCGTCTTCTGCGCGAAAAGGCCGTTCTGAAGACCGAGAAAGGCTGGATGTGGCTGAAGCCCAACCCGAACGCCGAAAAGACATAGGAACCTGGCGACCTCCGGTTGAGAGCAGTCGCGTTGCTTCCGATGCCACACGGGCCGTGGAACTGGGAGCCCGGGTGCCACACCATTCCTGGAACGTAGAATTGACTGGGGGCGACGAAACAGTGTTGGCACCCTGAAGGCGCCGCAGTTCGCACGATCTATTGCGCGGGTCGTTAACCATCGCAGCGACGTCAGTGCTCCGAGGTCTTGAACCCCGCTGCCCTCAACCTACTTCTGGCCACAGGCGTGGAATTAACGCCGGATGCTTGAATTCGCACCCCGCTCCCGCGTGGTGGCGCGCGCTTCTCAATTTTTAGCGTTCCACCATGGCCAGCATCCCCCACCATTCACCCGCACGATGCGGTTTCCGCTCATCACTGTCGCTGTCGGCCGAGTCTTCTCAGGCATGGGCCCGGGCGTTGTCTACCCGGTCGGGGGACAGAACCAATGGATAATCTCGAGCCATCGATGGACGATGTCGCGTTGGACAAGATCTTCGGCAAGCGCTTGTTGATCCCCATGGCTGAGGCGGCGCACGCACTGGCTATGGACGTCAGGACCCTGCGTGAGCACGCGCAACGAGGCGAGATCGTTTTCACCCAAGTTGGTCGAGGCTCCGACCGGATCAAGCGATGCTTCACCCGGTCGCAACTGCTTGCCTTCCTAGCGCAAGGCGAGAAGCAAGATCGCCCCGCACCTCTCTCGAAAGGTCAGGCCCTGGCCGTCGACGCCATCCTTCGAAAGCGCGGGGCTGGAAGCAGGGACTTCATTCGTTAACGGCCGTTAAGGTCGGAATAAAGCAAAGTTGGACCTTTTCTTAACGTCGATCAAAACTGGTGCGCGTCTTGTTGAGGGACGCAGTTCGGAGAGCACCCATGACCACTTATCTTCGTGGCAAGATCTACCACTACGAATTTCAAATCGATGGGCAAACTTTCCGTGGCACGACCCGCTGCAAGAACAAGCGCGACGCAGACGCTTTCGAAAAGCTCAGGCGTCAGGAAATCCTCGAGATCATAGACGCCCAGACTTCCCATCCTGAGGTCGTCACCTGGAAGTACGCCATCGACCGCTATTTGGCGGACAATCACCATATGCATAGTTCTCGCAAGGACGCCTGTCGACTGGTGCTTGGAGCTTTCGGCCCGGAAACACCGATCTCGGAAACGACCGACGAGGCGATTCATGCTATGGTGGAGGGCGAGCAGATCAAGCATTTTCTATCGACCTGGCGACTTCCCTGCACGGTGGAAGAGTTTCTCGTCGACATCGCGGACGAGCGGTGGCCAGTCCAGCCGGGCCAGAAGCTGTCCTTGCAGGAGAGGGTGGAAATCCGTAATGCGGCCGAGGCTGGGTCCGGCTCCGAGGCCTTGTATTATCGCAAGCACAAGGGCGAATGGACGCGCAGGTCATACGTGGACGACCCACGAGGTCCGCTCAGCAACATCACTCTTCGAAACAATATCATCCAGCCCATCATCGCGGTTCTTCGCTATGCCCGCGATGAATTGTATGTGGTGTTCCGCAAATTCCCAAACCCACGTCGGCACAAATACTCAATCATTTGGCGCCTGAAGACACTCTCTGAAGCCGATCAGCCCAAACTGTTCGACGCCATGGAGGAGGACCTGCGAGATATTTGCGAGTTTGCTCTCGCATCAATGATCCGCTCGAAAAATTTGATGGATTTGACCTGGGAACAGGTGGGCGAGGTCAGCAACTACATCCGATTGCTTCAGAAAGGCGATAAGCCATTCAATCGCTACATCAATGACACCATGCGACGCATCCTCGAGAAGCGGGCCGGCATCCATCCCGTCTTCGTGTTCACCCGTATGACCGAGTATGCTGACCGCGTGAACGAACTTGTGCCATGGACGGGTTGGATCAAGGCACGCAACTTCCGCCGGGCCATGGAAGCGGCGAATATGACCGACCTTCATTTTCATGATCTGCGCCGCACCGGTGCGACCAGGATGTTCGACGCCACCAATGACATCGAGGCAGTGCGGGCCGCGCTGGGTCACAGCCATTGCGGCGTCACTTGGCGGTACATCGGCCGTGATCCAAACGATGTCGAAACGGCCGAGATCAAGCGCGAGGCTCGTGATCAGGTAATGGCTATGATGGTGGAGGCGCAAGCTAATGGTGTAAGGCTCAACACCATTTCAGCCGCGGGCAAGAATGCGCTTATCGATCTTGCGGTGAAGGCGAGGGTCCTCAAGAGCTTTGGAGATGCGGACGCGCAAGCAGTGGAGTTTTTGAAGAACCTCCTTCTCGCGGAGAACAGACCGGATGCAGGCGGTCCCATCATCGACCTCATTCCAAATGCATCCGGGAGCGGCGGCCGTTCGGGCGCTCATACGACCAAAAACCCGGACGCATCCAAGGCCAAGGAGACGATGCCAGTTGAAAAGTTCCTTCCTACGTTCATCAAGCGCCTCGTCTTCCCCGGCCACCCCACCTACTACCTTTGGGCACCCTTCGACGGTGCGGAAGTCGTGCAGGCCTATACCGACGGGCCTGAATACACCCTGCACCTCGTCGTTCGCGCGGCGGGGTACCAGGCTCCGCCTGCACCCTTGGTGTCGCTTCACCAAGTCGACGATCTCGAGGAGTTGCTGTGCGTAGGACCAATCTGCGTGCAAGCAGGACAGCATGTCGCTCTTGTTCGCGATATCAAGGATCTCGAGGCCTATCGTGAGCGCCAACTCAGCTTCGACGATGAGCTTTTTGAATTCACCATGGACTTGGTGAATCATGAAAGCAGCAATGGGCGCCCGGGCACTGCGTTGATCAGCTACGACCAAACCGCGTCGCTTGCCGGCTGAGCCTCGGCATCACCGGCTTGTTGGCCGGACGGCAACCTGCTGCTGACTCCGGTGCCGGTTCGCTGTGCTCATCACCGCGAGATTGCGGCAGATGAGGGGTGGTGAACACTGACATCGGTGAAGACTATGGAAAAACGCCATAGGTGACACGGTCAGCAGACGGAAGAACAACGCGTGCCAGTCGCTTGCACGACGAAGAACCGTACCAATGATCGGAGCATCGTGTTGCTGGTTTCAACGCACACTATCCTGTCCACTGCTTCCACGCCCCGGAGTGGATCATGACCGCCTTGGGCACCACCGTTACCATACATTATCGCGACGCTGCGCTTGATGCCTTGAGAACTGCAGAGTCCCGGATTTCGCCATTGCGCGTGTATGCGGGCCCATGGAGCGATCTCCAGCGGCTCTTCGATGCCGGCCTTCCGCCAGCCCACGGCATATATTTGCTTACAGGGCCGGCATCTGGTCGGTTGGGCGTGCGCCCAGGAGAGGCAAGCGATCTGCGCCGTCGACTGCTGGAGCATGCGTCCGATCCAACAAAGGCGCATTATGCCGAGGTCTATGCCTTGAGCGCGGTGGACTCCAGGCTGACCAAGTCTGCATGTCGATACCTTGAGGCAAGGGTGCACGAGATCATTGGCGCACTGCCGGGCCGGACGCTTGAGGTCGACCGAATGCCCGTGGTTGGCGACTGCCCACCATTCGAGAGGGACGAGCTCGAAGCCCTACTGGCTCAAGCGCGCATGCTGCTGCATGCAGCGGGATGCCGCGCCCTAGATGCTTCATTCTTGCCATTCGAAACAGCAGTCACGGCAGCTATTGCCGACGAAGGCGTCGTGGAAGTGCGCGATGAGATATCAGGGCAGATCGAGGATGAGCACGAGCTGAGCTACGATGGCGTGTGGGCCCGAGGATACCCCACCGACGGTGGGTTCGTGGTCCGCGCTGGATCGGATGTGCGGATGCGTGAAGGGGCGGCACTACTAGCTGGAGTGAGCGGACGCCGGCGGCTTCTCGCTGACCGCGGCGTGCTTGGAGAGTTGCCAGGCGTCACGGACCGGTGGCGGCTGTTGGCCAACGTCTTCTGCTCGTCGAGTCTCTTGGCGGCAAAGATCGTGACTGGCGCTCATCTCAGCCGGGCGCCGTGGCAGCGCATTAACCCACGGGCGCGGCTGGTGGTCGCTCGATAGGCGAAGTTCCTGGTTCACAGTGCGCTTGAGGCTGGTCACGATTAGGTGTCGACGACACTGGAGCGAGTGGCCATGTCTCAAGCTGCGCGGGGCTTAACACCCGTTTCATGTCTCGCCCGGCCGTCAGCAGTCATCTCGATCTCATTGTCGCCGACAGTGATATAGCCCGCGGATTTTGCATGCCCGCGCGCAACGGATGCTTGTTGCCGGGTGAACCCCTGATCCTCCATCCGGTCATAGATCAGGGTTTGGTCCGTCATGCCGTGGTAGATCAAGGCAAGCAGCTCATCGACGGGTTTGCGCTTCTTTGGCGAAAGCATCTGTGCCAGTCGTGCCATTTGCTCTTCGGCGCTGGCTCTCGCGGCGAGTTCCTCCTGCAGACGGGCCACTTCGACCTCCGCTGCCTCGGCTCTGCTCAGAGCAGCGGTTTCGTTCTCTTCCGACGCGCGCAAAGCGTTCAGGAGACCGACCTGGATACTCAGAATGCTCTCGATACGCTGTTCGTAGCGCTGGCTCACCAGTTGTTCGGCTTCCTTCCAAAGCCTCTTGGCAATGGATTCGCTGCTCGCCCGAAGGAAGGCTTCGGCGGTATCCGGAAGTTCGACTTCCTCGCGCTCCCCAAGGATCGTCTGGACATGCTTCGCGATGGTGCTTTGGCTGCCCTCCGTAATCGCACGAATCTCTCGCAGAGTGGGAACTTGCCCTTGGCGCGCAAACTCTTCCCAGACTTCGCGCACAGCAGAGAGTGTTGCTTTTGGCCGCATGGTCAAACCCAGATAGTGGTACGATACGGTACGATACAGTCCTTACTTGATGGCCAACGCGGTTGGTTAAGTGCTCGTCACAATGGGTGCCATTGAGATGGGAAGCCCATGCGGGAGGCGATCGTCATCATCGCCGGCACTACGGACGAATATGCCTGCTGCAGGGCATCGGCGTCGCCCAATTGGCGTGGCGACAGGCGCAGATCCAAGCAGTACTGCTCGAGGAATGGCGACTTGTCGCGATTGGTGATGGCTCCGCGAAGGACCTGGGCATGGAACCTGGCGAGGGCATCGACATACCGAATGTCGGGAATGCGCGCACCTTTGGCAGAGTTCAAGGACCCGGCCACGGGCAGCAGGTTCCAGATCCTGTCATGCGCAACGAAGCTTCGCGGCAAGAAATGGTCCAGATGAAGTGGTCCTTGCACCAAGGCACCAGTGTAGGCGCAGTGAAGCTGTTCCGGTGGCACGCTCCGGAGAAAGAAGGAGCGCTGTTCGCTGAGCGATTTCCGAAGATCGATCGGCTCCAACTTCTGCATGCTGACGGGAACATTGGGATTGCGGTCCTGGACCCACATGCACCAGGCATGATCGACCCAGCCCTGCACCACGGGAAGATTGGCCGTCAAATAGGCTAACCAATCCGCGTCGAGCACGATCGCATTCGCCTGCCGTGCGTAGATTGGAGCAGAGGAAGCCCTTGTCCAAGGTTCGACGAGCGCCTCCACCACGTATCGAAGCGGCGTATTCTTCTTGCCCATCGCAAGATTTGCTCGCGCAGCAGCCAGCGCCTCCGGTCTGGACAGGCTGGCCCTGCCGGACGTGACGATGCCTTCGACCACGGAAGTGAGGATATCGTTGCCGGCTGCGTTGCCGATATTGAGGCGAGAAACCGCAATTGGCCACCACGCGCCGAGGATCATGTCGGCAAGCAGGTCCTCGAACGCAACGATGGGGGCTCGCGTCCTCCGGACAGAAGCTAGGATGGCTCGAAAGAAGAGGAATTTGTAAGATTGGGTGGTGCTGCGGAAGAGCCTCGCCAAGCGATCGACGTCGACCTTTTCGCTATGGGGCAGAGGTTCATGCACTCGAGACCCTCCTCGCCTTGCAGCATTCGTTGGCTTCCGCCGTCAGAAGGATTGTAATAATTCTTCTCAGTAAGCCAAGCAGGATCAAAGGCGTTCTGCATCGACGTTTGCCTGCAAGGATGACATCCTGCACGTGGCCATGGCGCCTCGCGCCGCGCTACCAGATTTTCAGATGAGTGGAGACTTCTATGATTTCTCGACTTGCACAGGCTGCCTTGCTTGCAGCATTCGTCGTACCCTCCGTGTCGGCCGAGGAGTTTCGGGTCGGCACCTTGAACATCACGAACCTTCACCACGAATCAGGCGTCCCCTTGAGGAGCGGCGCCACCCCGCGCGACGACGTGGATTATGAACGTTTGTCTGCTTATGCAGCTTCGCTTGACCTGGATGTGGTGGCTTTGCAGGAAATTGGCTCGCCCGCTGCCGCGGCACGCATCTTCCCAGCGGATCAGTACCACCTAATCTTCTCGACGGACTATGTCGTCGGTGCCGAGGCAGGGGCAGATCGCGACATCTACACGGCGTTCGCCGTGAGCAAAGCAGCCTTTCCGGTCGTCCCGCCATCGCGCACGTTGTCCGCGTTGCGCCTCCCCAACATCGAGATCAACGGTGACGGCCAAGCTCAGGACTTCTCGGTGCGCTCAGGCCTGGTGCTGGAGCTCTCGGCCGGGCCTAGACCGATCGAGCTGCTCAATGTGCATCTCAAGTCGGGATGCAACGCGAATTCGCTGGCCCCAGTCTTCGACACCCGCCAAGACGGTCGCGTGAACAACAATCGTTACGATTGTCGCACTCTGCTGGCGCAAACCGCCATACTCGAGAATTGGATCGAGCAGCGGCACGAGCTAGGTCATGCTGTGCTCGTCCTCGGGGACTTCAATAGGCAACTCAATCGACCAAACGGCGTCGACCACATGTGGCAGATGCTGGACGACGGCGGACCCGGTGACCTCGACCTCGTCAAAGCACCGGAGGGGCTGAACACTGTGTGCTGGCCCGAGCCGCATAAAGGCTTCTTCGCTGAGACGATAGACTTCTTGGTTTACGATGCGAGCCTTGCCAGTGCCGTGAGCGAGGTCGAAAAGGTGGGCATCCCTTTCGCGGACGATCCTCGATATGCAGGGCAAATGAATGCTCGCCTGAGCGATCATTGCCCTGTGGTCGCGAGTATCAAGCTACAGTAGAACAGTTTCCAAGTACGGCTCACCCGTACGTGTTACCGGACGGTTCCACCATCTGTCTGAATTCGTTGGCAAAGTCTGGATCACCTAACTGAGCGTCCACGAGTGATAAAGCTTCGTTGGCCAACTGGCGCCATCTGGGGCCTCGGTCGTTCAGCTCGGCCCACAGATCTTTCAACTCGTAGGGTCGCGTCGGCATTAGTGCGCGGATAAGCTCGACTGCTTGACGAAGATCCTTCTGAGCCTTCGTTTGGCTTTCCTTCGTTGCCAATCGCAAACGACTTACCATCAGCTTGTGAAGAGCATACCGTTCCGGGGCCGGAACGTTGATGGGGATGCCAGGGCCCCAAAGCGCGACCGAACGAACTTCCTGAAAGATCAGGAAGTCCAGGAAGCGCAATGGCTGCGCATCCGATCGAATGGATGGCAATGTCACCAGAGCATCGTCGTCGGGACCTCGGTTGGGCGTTAGAACATCCACGCGATATCCCGTGCCTACGGCATAATGGGAGTTCCGTCCTGGGCTGAACGTATCTGGCACTGGTCGGAACTCAGGATCGACCGTCTGCAGGATCTCGAGCAAGGGCACATCTACCTCGTCGTCGACGGCCACTGAGATCGTCTTGAATTGAGCCAAGTCCAAATCCTCCGTGATGGCATTGCTGGCTGCCAGCTTGGCACCAACAAGGCCCGCGTAGGTTTGATAAGCCGTAGTTCCAACCACAACGGCTCGCATCCTGAAGATGCCAGCATTTGCGAGGGCCTCCAAAATTCTGCCCGTGCGGGCATCCGGGCCCTTTATTCCGGTGCGCTCCAAAGCGGTGACGAGCTGCCTGCGCTGCTTGTAGTCGTCCCGTGCCGTTTCATGGTTCTTGATGAGGCGGCGGAGCTCTTCGCTATCTGGGCCGACATACTTGTCAGTCCTTTCACCGGCCTTCATGGCACTCCGAAAATACCAATATTCCCGTCCGTTCAGTGATCTCGTGATGAAGCGGCCAGCCACGTCGAATTCAGTTTGCAGTTGATGTGCGTGTGCCCTTTCGACGAGCTCGGCGAACAAAGTCTGAACCGGAAGTGCAATCCTCTCCACGATTACCCCCATTTTGAAATTTGAGTGTAAGGAAAACTATCCTATCGGCAGGCATGAGTCAAATTTTTACCCCCACGGTGGAATTTGGGGGTAATCGTGCCAACAGGGATGTTGGAGGTGTCTACAGGGAGCTGAGGATGCGCCTCAGCGCCGTAGGGGCGTTGCGCAAGGTTGTCTCCATGTCTACTGGCGCATCAGCAGCATCACAGAACTCACCGGTTGCAGTTGCGAGCTGAAAGCGTCCCATCGGGGTCTCTAGAACCAGGAGGTCACCTTTAGCAGCGTAGCTCAGGTAGTGCTGCGGGTTGACGGTCGACGAGGTGCACCAACGTGTTCCTTTGCCCCACCAAACAGCTGCTTGGCGGCCCTTCAACCTGATCAGGCGCCACACCCCATCGTCGTGCAGGAACTCGGTCTCGAGCATGGCGGATGCTTTTTCATGCCGACGCCGAGCACGAATGCCAGCTTCATCTAATTCCGTGGCCGCAGCCTTTAGATCCGATGCCGTCATGCAGGTATTGACGTCCCGGCACTCGCTCCGAAGCTGGTGCCGAACCGCTTCGAACTCAGCCAGCGCCTGGGCCAGATCGATGGGATGATCGCTGCCGACCGGTCCGCGCATACCGTGTAAGGGCCAGCTTCTCCGACGCCAGCGCGACAACCAGTCTGCGTAGCGACCTTGCGGCGTGGGATCACAGGCCAGAACCGTCTCGAAAATCTTCCTCTCGCGCTCGACTGCCAAGTATGGGTCGAGCCCTTCGAACCCTGCTCGTTCCCAGGCTTGCTGCAAATGCGCGATCATCACGGCGTCGTTCCGGCGAAGGCGGGGCGTTTTCGTCATTGCACGATCTTGCACCGAGTCGGTCGTCCTGCGCTGGACATTCCGAGCTCTGGCATGTTGACCTTGTGCCAACGATGTCGTCGACAGCGACTTGTTCCGAGCCGAGCAGGGGGTTTCGAGCCAAGACCGACTGCGCAATAATCCAGTCGCTTGGCCTTCCTCAGTAGAGACCCTGGAACTCGCGGAACCATCCTATGTCAGATCCGACTTTCTCCACTCGTTTCGGCTTCCGCGCACCCGACGTCGAGATCACCGTCCGTGAAGACGCTCCGCCCGAAATACGGGATGCAGTTCTGATGGGCGGGTATGCATCGGGCTACGGCCCCAAGGGCATGCGAGATATCGTCTGTGCAGTGATGCTGCGCCGACCGAACCATAATAACTGGTCGGACGAACCTGTGGAACGAGAGGTGCAAGACCTGGTCGATGACGCGCCGTGGTTCCGCATCTACGATCTGGCTGAGAGGATCTATCAATCCCTCGAGCGGCAAGACAGTGACGGCGATAAACCACGTCAGTACGAGGAGCTGCTCAACACCGCGTTCCGCGAACACGGGATTGGGTGGAAGATGGAAAAGGGCAAAATCGTTGTCCGGGGGTCAGAGGCGTTCGAGCTAGCAACGGCAACAGCACCAAGCTTGATGCTGGCCGCAGGAGCACCAACCGCAGCCAACGAGATCCACCAGGCCCTGATAGACATCTCCAGGCGCCCCGAGCCAGATGTGACCGGCGCCATTCAGCACGCTATGGCCGCACTCGAGTGCGTGGCGCGAGAGTACGATGGAACGACCGGCACGTTGGGCTCGATCATAAGTCGGCTGCCCCTGCCCAAGCCAATGGATGAAGCCGTTCGGAAGCTGTGGGGATTCGCGTCCGAGCAGGGCCGGCATATCATGGAAGGCAGGGACCCTGCGTTCGAAGAGGCCGAATTGGTGGCCACGACCGCGGCGGCACTCAGCGTCTACCTGATCCGCGTGAAGACGCGCACTCCTGATCCTAGAACTGAGACAGCCTAGCCGACCAACCGATGTCGGTTCGAGTACGGGCCAGGATTGATGCCGGTGACGATGAAATCGATGCGTCACCTGAGCTTCGAAGCCTTCCTCAAAACTCTTCGAGATCATACCGGAGGTGCGGTGCTCAAGGCACCGCCGCGTACTGGCAGCAAGCGAGGCTGCAAACGCTGTTGAAACCCAACATTTCTGACCCCCTTGAGCTGTCTTGTACCTGTAATTCAAGCTGTGATGAAGAAGGCGTTCACCGACCCCTGCGATGGGTGTTGCTGGAGCGAACGGACGTGGCTCGTCGCTGCGACACCGTTCACGCAGGAAGCGCTATTTAATTGGGAGACGAACGAGCATGGACATCAATACCGTCGTGCTTCGCGTCGCGAGCGCGATCCTTTCGGAGTATTTCTCGATTGCCGAGCGGCTGTTACGGAAGGTCGATCCAGGCTTCAAACTTCCAGTCGAGCTGACGGGTGGCGAACGTCTGACCATCGATGCTCGGATCGCCAAGATAGACAACGCCCGGGAGAACCTGGCAGACGCGATTGCAGCGATCGACGAGCTGCGCCGGGAGGCCGGACAGCAACAAGGCAGAGCTGGAAGCAGCGCTGGGACAGATCGCCCAGCTGGAGGAAACGCGAAAGCAAACCGAAGCAGATATCGCCGCGCTCGATCACCTGGCGAAAACGGACACCGAGGCCTTCAGACGATTGGTCGGAATGCCAACGAAGGCCGACGTGAACCGAGATCGCATCTTCGGTTTCGTCAGCGGCGTGGTCGCCTCGGTCGTGGCCACGGTCCTGTTTCTTATTGGCGGCTGGCTGATTTCATTGTTTTCGTAGACGAAAAAACCTCTCTACAGGGGGTTCACGATGGGCTTCTTGGTGTCCGTCCCCTCATAGCGACTGTTGTTCACGTCGCGTGCGATTGCGATGGAACAGCAGCTGTGCATCGAGATGATTGTCCATCAGCAAAGCCTTGGCGTCCTCGCCCTGAGCTTCGCCCGACAACCAGGCATCGTAGGCGCTCTCTTCGAGGATGACGGGCATTCGGCCATGGATGTGGGCTATGTGATCCACGGCCGGGGCGGTGATGATGGTGCAGCTCGTCACCCTGAGATTGTCGTTGTGTGCCCATAAGCCTGCAAAGCTGAAGCCACGATGTTCTGGCAATGCAGGAGCAAGGGTCCTTCTTCCCATCGATCGGGCTCGTGATCAATTCGAAGTAGCCATCGGCCGGAATGAGGCAGCGTTTCTTCTTGAACGCTTCGCGAAACGCCCCTGAGGTGTACACGGATTCGATGCGTGCATTGAACATGGTCGCCTTGGGCAGTTCTTTGGCGAAAAACGGAACGAGCCACCAGCGACCACGAAGGAATTCATGGGCGCCGGCCTTGTCATTGACGACGAAGTCGACGTCCTGAGTTGGTGCAATATTGTACCTGGGCTGAAGATTAGACCTCGGCCCCGTGGGAAACAATTCATCGCTCAGGCGGTAAAGGGTATGCAGCTCGGCCCATGTGAACTCGTTGGTGAAGCGACCGCACATAACGCACTCCGTGATCAGGAGCCTAGGAGCGCTTCCGTACGACGGTCAATCTCTAAGCTTCTTCTCGACGGCGTCTCGACTGTTGCCAACTGCCTTCACGGCTTCCTTGACCTCCGCCTTCGATGCACCGGTCTTGCCGGCCTCGTATTTGACCTCGTGATCCTGGCCCCCGGCGACCTTGACTCGATCCTGCTTGGAATTGGACATCTGTTTCTCCTCGAAGAAATGGAGCGTGATCAACGTTTGCCGGAATCGATGGTTCACATTGCGCCGCATGCGCGGCAACCGAATGTGCCACCGGCCATTGTGGATTCCCGATGTACCCGAGTGAGACATGGCGGCCGTAGCGGTCCCAACCCGCCAGAAGCGGTCAGCCCGCAGGGACTCAGAATCTACCCGTCAGACAGAACTTCCGAATTTTCGCCCATTTCAACTCTGTACGCTGTCCACGAGTATACCGTCGGGCACGGACTAGCTGTTCGAGATGAAGTTCGACGGATACCGCGCGCAGATCGCGATCTCGGGTGCCGAAGTGCGCGTCTACACCCGGAATGGGCACGACTGGACCGAGCAATTCAAAGTCATTTTGCCGCCTTTGCGTTCGCTGACGAGCGGGTCCGTGCTTCTCGACGGCGAAATCGTAGCGATCGACAGGCATGGACGGACCAATTTTTCCATGCTGAAGACGAGCATCGGCGCTGGCCTGCCGCTCAAGTTCTACGCCTTCGACATCCTAGAGAAGGATGGCCAAAACCTTGCGTCGAAGTCGTTGTTGGAGCGGAAAGCGATCCTGGAAGCGCTGATCGGTCAGCGAGAAGCCAGCGACAGCTTGCAATACTCGCATCATGTCGTCGGGAACGGCAAAGCGGTCTTCGAGGCTATGTGCGCGGGCGGGCATGAGGGCACCATCGGCAAGCGAGCGGACGCGCCCTACAAGGGCGATCGCACCAAGAGCTGGTTGAAGATAAAATGCACGAAGCGTCAGGAGTTCGTCATCGGTGGATGGCGTCCGACCGACGATGGTCGTGGCATGGCATCGTTGATACTCGGCACCTATGAGGACGGCCGGTTCGTGTATCGAGGGCGGGTCGGCACGGGTTTCACCGAAGCGATGAGGGACAAGATCCTCGCCCAGCTCGAACGCCGACGTCTCGACAAGCCGTCGTTTGCCGGCGTGCCGAAGGAGATATCGCGAAAAGCCAGATGGGTCCGCCCAGAGCTGGTGGCCGAGGTCGCCTACGCCGAGATCACCCCTGACGGTTCATTGCGTCACGCCTCCTTCCAGGGCTTGCGTGCAGACAAGCACGCCACCCAGGTTGTGCTCGAAACTGCGGTCGACGACGGCGTCACGAGGCTCGACCCCAAGCTCGGCCTGGAGATCGCAACCGGTCTGGGGTGAAACTCACCAACCCTGACAAGCTGATGTATCCGGGGACGTCGATCACGAAGGCGCATCTTGTCTCCTATTATGCGGCGGTTGCCGACCGCATGCTGCGGCATCTGCGGCACAGGCCGCTCTCGCTGGTACGAGACACGGACGGGGACTTGTCCAAGACCTTCTTCCAGAAGCACAGGCTACCAGGCATGTCGGAGGCGATCCGGTCGGGGCAATTGCAGAAAATGTCAGGCAAGGACAGCAAGATCCTGTGGATCGAAGATCTGGCCGGTCTGGTGGCCGGAGTGCAGATGAATGCCCTCGAGTTTCACGTATGGGGATCCGATCGCCATGCACCGGACCTGCCTGAACGAATGGTTTTCGACATCGATCCGGACGAAGAACTGAGCTTCGCGGAGGTCAAGCAGGCAGCATTCGACATCCGCGACATATTGGGCGCGATCGGCCTGAAATCCTGGCCGCTGGTGTCCGGCGGCAAGGGTGTCCATGTCGTGGTGCCCCTTGTGCCAGAAGCTGACTGGGACGAAGTAAAGTCGTTCTGCCAGGACTTCGCCGAGCTCTTGGCCAAGACCGACCCATCTAGTTTCGTCGCCAACATGAGCAAGGCCAGGCGTAAGGGGCGCATGTTCCTGGACTACCTGCGTAATGGGCAAGGGAGCACCGCGATATGCCCGTGGTCGACGCGGGCTCGGTCAGGTGGAACCGTCGCTGTCCCGGTGTCCTGGGAAGAACTTCAGGACCTCGATCGCGCCAACGGCTTCGACGTGTTCGCTGCTGCCGACCGAGCGCAAGGGCAAGACGCTTGGGAAGGGTATTTCGACGCTGGTCAGGTTTTGACCGAGGCGATGCAACGCGTCGTCAAGCGCTGATCTGGTTCGGCGGCCGCCCGCCAGTCATTGCTATCAATGCCTGAACTGCTGCCAGGGCAGCGATGCAAACGATTACTGCACTCTGTCGTAGACATGGTATCCAGGTCCCGTCGAGAGTTTGGGAGCGAGGGGAGAACAAGGAGCAGGCTACTTGTTGATTTGCGCCGAGAAATGACCCGAGTTTTCCATTAAGAAGTATCTCGATGGAATAGTCCCGCCTAATGGGTCACTTATCAGTGCCAATCAACACCAAGCTCTTCAGTGGAGGCTGCGGTCAGTCTCATCGGGGAAATGGAAGTCGGTCATCCTCTGGCATTTGCTGGACGGACCGAAGCGGTTCAACGAGCTTCG
Source organism: Devosia aurantiaca (assembly GCF_011058215.1). Lineage (GTDB taxonomy): Bacteria > Pseudomonadota > Alphaproteobacteria > Rhizobiales > Devosiaceae > Devosia > Devosia aurantiaca. The sequence continues at coordinate 260,914 of NZ_JAALFG010000001.1, read as the reverse complement.
CCGCCGCATACCGAACCCACGCAGCGGATGCTGACCAATCAGCTGCGTGAACTCGAGGAAGACGGACTGGTTCACCGCGAATTCTTCCCGCAGGTGCCGCCCAAGGTCGAATACAGCCTGACGGCCAAAGGCAGTACCCTGAGCCACATTTTGGTGGCACTCAGGGAAGGGGGAGATGCGAACCTGGAGTTAGCCGAGACCCCTTTATGACACCTGATAGCGCAGGTGAATGAAGTCGTGCTCCAGCCGGTCGACGCCGGTGAGCTTGAGCTTGTTGGCAACCCCATCGGTGAAGAGCGTCGGACCCTCTCCGGCATCGGCAACCGGTGCAACAAGTACACTGAGCTCGTCGATAAGGCCCGCCTTGAGGAAGCTGCCGTTGATGCCGCCGCCGCCTTCCAGCAGCAGCCGCTTCACGCCGAACTCGTCACCCAGTCGCCCGATGGCCAGGCTCAGATCGAGTTCTCTCCCGCCGGCAAACAGGTATGAGATGCCGTCCCGCCGCAACTCGGCAAGGTGATCGTCGGTCACCGTTTCGGTCAGGACTGCCACCAGCGGGTCCCCGTTCGCCTTGTGTCGGTTGAGGTGAAGCTTGCCGGCCCGGTCTATGGCCACGGCATAGGGGCCTTTTTCACGCCCGGCGCCTTCCAGGTGCTGCGCGGAAAGGTCTCTGTTGCAATGGCAGGTCGAGGCTCCCCCTTGGCGAATTCTGCCATGGTGACACGTCCCACGATCCATGCGTCGCCCTGGAGGTCGCGATGGATCTGTTCGTAAACATCGTTGAGTTGAGCCGAAACTTCTTCTGGCCATGAGCTCGGGACAATGCGTCCATCGATGCTGATGCCCATATGCATAACGACGTGCGGCTTCATCGGTTCTCTCCTCCGAGATCTGACTGCAGGCCTGCCGCTGAGGCAGACCCGCCGAGAAGTGTTCTTATGGCTTGACCATGACCTTGATCGACTTGCGATCGTTCATGTCGCGATAGCCCTGCGGAACGCCCTGAAGATCGGTCACAACGTCGAACACCTTGCCGGGTTCGATACGTCCTTCCATCACGTCGGGCAGCAGTTCCTCGATGTAAGCGCGAACCGGCGCCGGGCCGCCGCCGACAGTCACGTTCTTGAAGAAGGCGGGAGCGGCTGACGGATTGGCTTCATAGTGCGGCACGCCTACCCGTCCGATGGCGCCACCTGGACGCGCGATCTTGACGGACGTGTCCATCGCCTGATCTGTACCGACGCATTCGAGCACCGAGTGGGCACCGTGGCCGGAGGTGAGCTCCAGGACCTTGGCAACACCTTCCTCGCCGCGCTCGCGGACGATGTCGGTCGCGCCGAACTCGCGAGCCAGCGCGATACGATCTTCGTGGCGTCCGAGCAGGATGATGCGCTCGGCACCCAGGCGCTTGGCGGCAAGGACGCCGCAAAGACCAACAGCACCGTCGCCCACAACAGCCGCGGTCACACCGGGGCTCACGCGCGAAACCACGGCTGCATGGTGGCCGGTGCCCATGACGTCAGAGAGGGTCAAGAGCGAGGGCATCAGCGCATCGTCCGGACCAACATTGAGCGGAAACAGGGTGCCATCGGCATTGGGGATGCGAACGGCTTCGGCCTGGGCGCCACCGACAGCCTCGTTGCCGAAGAAGTGCACGCTTTCGCAGGACGTCGGAAGGTGTTCGCGGCAGAAGACGCAGGTGCCATCAGAGGAGGCAAACGGCATCACGACCAGGTCGCCGACCTTGATCGTCGACACATCGGATCCGATAGCCTCGATACTCGGGGCTGCGTTGGATGGTATCGGACTGGGGTACATCCCCCAGACCTTGGCAGCGCCTCATCTGCGGGATGGCAGCCTCTTCGAGGTGCTGGGAGAATGGTGCCCGCTGTTTGATGGGGAGTACCTATACTATCCAAGCCGCAAGCAGAATTCTCCGGCCTTCACCGCCTTTGTCGAAGCGTTGCGCTATGATGGGCCTAGAGTTTTCACCCTTTGAACCAGGTTCGATAAACCGCGACATCCCAAGTCAAGATGCAACACCTCATCAATAAGACTCCGTCGGCTCCCGGCGAGCCTTGTCACAGACTTCCATATTGAGTGTGCATGACTCGCAACACGAAAGTAGCCGTCAGGTGAGCGCATGGGATTTCTGCTGATGTCACCGCCGCGATGACTTGCATGCGGTAAATCTTTCGCCGCTTCAAAGCCTGGAGGAAGCGCGTTCTTTCGGCTTGAGAACGCCACGCGGCGGTCGCTTCAAATTCCGATTGCACGGGCTTCAGATACTTCATCGAGCCTGTTTGGAGTACTAGCGATCCGGAAACCAAAATTTTCGTTCTCGATTGCGGTCCGGATCAGCAACCAACACGCCAGGAACCGCGACCGAATACAGACTGCCGCCGAAAGCAGTGCCAGTGTAGTTGATGTTCGGCGTTAGCGGAGCTTGAAGCGTCACTACATCGGAGGAAGCTGCTGTCAATCCGACAGCCATTTCCCGCGATAGTGGAATTTGGTCGGACAGATGTCTTTCGAGGTCGGCAAGGGTTCTCATGTATCAAGGTTCCACCAGAGTTTGGACACAGTTGCCACTTGCAGCACTAAAATTAGGTACACAGGGGTAGCCCCAGTGGATATTTGAATGCAGTTTAGATCGAAAAAAGGGTTCGCTGAGATACAATGAGACCCATGCGCTGACTACAAATCTTCTAACGGGCAAGCATCTTGGACGCATTCGAAAACACTCTTCTTGAAGAACGCAGGCTTATAACGTGTCAGCCGCATCCCCAACGTTGGGAGGAATTCTCCAATTCTTATAATCTGGATTGGACGGTAATCCCGTTCGAAGACGGTGGGAACTCTGTGCTTCCCAAGGCCTCTGGCTTCTACTGCTTTGCAGTAGCAAGCTTTTTCCCAATCTACCACAAGTCTTCTACCCTCTGTACGCGGGTGAGACGGACAATCTCTATAGGCGTTACGCGGATTACCTTAGGGAGAAGGATGCCGAGAACGGCCGATTTCACGTCAAGAAGTTCTTACGTGTGTTCGATGGCGAGGCAGTGTTCGTCTACGCACCGTACTCTGCCGACAAGGTGGCCCTGCGGGAGGTCGAGAAGAAGCTGAACGATGCGCTTATGCCGCCGTACAGCCTCAGGGATTTCACGGTCGAAGTCAAACAAGCGAAGGCGGCATGGCAATGAAAAGCGTTCTACTTCCTGCATTGCAGGGGCGCCTCGGCAGTTGGCATTATTATTCGGCTTTGATGAAGTTGTCCGATCTCGTGGATCGTGTCTCCTACGCCGACGAGATTCACGAGAACACGCGTCTCAGCGAAATGATCCAGCGGCGACTGGACGAGGCCAAGCGGTCCGAGGACATCGAGCAATATCTGCTCAAGACCAAGGACCGTTTCTTCAACTCGTTGGTCGTAGGCGTCTACGGCGGCTCACCGCAGTGGCACCCCTTTGAGGTCAAGGTGACGAACCAGAGCCATGCCGAGATCGACATGATGCAGCACGAGGAAGGTCTGGTCGGCTATCTCGAGCTCAATGGTAGCGAGAGGCTGTTCGCACTGGACGGGCAGCATCGCTTGAGCGGGATACGTCGTGCCATCAAGAAGGATAGCAAGCTCGGCGACGAGCTCGTTTCGGTGCTCTTCGTGCCGCACAGCGATACACCTGCAGGCCTTCAGCGAACTCGTAGTCTTTTCGTCGCCATCAATAAGAAGGCGGTACCAGTCGCGAGGCGCGATATCATCGCCTTAGATGAGATCGACCTGGCTGCGATCGTGACGCGGCGCCTTGTTGATACCAACCCATTGTTCTCGAAAGGGCAGGTCGACCTAGATCGGTTCACGCAGAGCATTCCCGCAGGTGCTCCCGCTCTGACCACGATCGGCAACCTCTACGACATCACCAAGATCGCATTGGCCGAGATCATCGAGGATCGCGATGCTGCAGAGTTGGCCAATGCAACACGCATTCGCATGTCAGATGATCGCATTGCCCACTACGAGGCTCAGGCCGCCGAATACATCAAACATCTCATCGAGCTGGATCCTGATCTCATCTCGGCGATAACCCAGGATGACTTCGGTCCGTCGGTCATTCAGCAACGTCGGCCTGACGCGGCAAGAGTGCTCTTTCGGCCGATTGGCCTAACCATCTTCACCAAGGTCATCGCCCAGTTGAGGAAAAAACATTCGCTCGCAGAAGCCATGAATGAGATGAACAAGGTGCCCCTGGTAATGACGGAAGCACCATTCGAGGGCGTGATATGGGACTCTGCACGAGAGCGAATGAACACTGGAAATGCCTCGCTCTGCATCGGTCTGCTACTCTACATGCTAGGTGAGGCACCCGCCGAGGAGCGCCTCGTGAACCGCTACGCCTTGGTCCAAGGGATTGCCCCTGAGGACGTGGTGCTTCCCAGCCCTTTCAAGTAGCGCAAGGGGGCGGGGCAGGGTCCTCTCCTTGCACTAAGTGTAGCTCCATGCAGTTCGCGGGGCGCAAGAATGAACTGGAGAGATGTTTGCCCAATTTTCTGGTGACCTACGATTTCTTGGCAGCAGGCAAAACAGACGGCGCATGCATTTTAGACAAAATGCGAATATTACGCATTTAGGGCAAAGTAAGAATTTGGTGCCATGCTGAGCGCATGAAGGAATTCTCGCTGTCAGATCTGCATCGTCGCTCTGGGGAGATCATCGACGCCGCGCTGTCAGGCCCGGTCGTGCTGAGGAAGCACGGTCGACGTCATTCAGTACTGCTTTCGGCGGCTGCCTACGACGAGCTTGTCGCCGGCATTGGCTCGAGTGACGTCGTGCCTTCGCAACCGGCTGCGAGCGGTGCGCCGAAGGGTAAATTGAGCCGTCTCAGCCAGCTATCGAGAGAGCCTGAGACGGAAGAGGAGCCCTAGTGGACAGTGGTACAGGAAGATGGTACAAATATTGAAGGTTTGGCGCTGAAAAGTTAAGTGATTTCAGCGGTTACTAGCATACAGCGGAGAGTCCCTCTCTCTCCGCCACTTGCTCAAGCGAGTTAGTCGAATTTGTTGAACCAGCGCTAGGTGCGGCGGCATTGCGCCCAGTCGTCTTTCGCCCAACTCGGCCTCAACGACGTCACCGAGCTTTATGTCGAAGATCGGAACGAATCCAATGACCGTGCCAAGCTTGAAGCGCTTGAAGGCGTTCAGGCGGTTTTCTTTTCAGGTGGCGATCAGCTTCGCATCATGAGCCAGATTGGCGGCACGCCCATTTTCGACCCCGTCCTCGAAATCTATAAATCTGGCGACGTTGAACATTAGACGTTGTCACCCCCATTATCCTGCCGCTGGCCTCATTCTCAATCTTCAAAAATCCGCCGCGGCTTCAATGTTCGTAGCGGCCTGGATCAGTGACTGCTTGTTAGCCTTCTTCCGCTACGGCTTAGCCACTTGCCCCAGTGAGGCGTGGCTATGGAAGCCCAGTCCAAATCGTTGTCGTCGCAGATTGCCTATGTGTCCTATGGCTTTGCTGTGACCTTGGTCGTCGTTTTGGCGACTTTTGGGTGGTGGGCTGCTTCCCGCATTGACGATCGCGCCATGGCGCGTCAAACCCGTTCGGTGTTTGCCGAACTCAGTGAACTGGCCGCTCGGATTCCTGTCGAACAGGACAGCTCTGCTATCTGGGACGACTCCGTCGTCAATTTGCGGCTCAACAACGAACCCTGGATCGCAGAAAATCTCGCCGAATGGATGAGCGAGCATTTCAATCACGATCGCGTCTACCTGCTCAACGCAGAAAACAACGTTGAGCGCGCGGTTCGAAACGGCGAGCAGATCGACGAGGGGACTTACACAGCGGAACTGGTGCGAATAGCACCCTTCATAGAGGATCTGCGCCAAAGAATGGCCCGGGCTCGGAAGGGGAAACGGACTCCACATCGTCTATCACGGGCATGGGCAGTCTCGATTATGTTTCGCTGGGTGCCGACCGCGCCGGCATTGTCAGCATCCGCCCGATCGTGCCGTCCAGCGATATCGTGCAGCAGTTGCCCGGTACCGAGTACCTGATGGTTTCCGTGCGCTATCTCGCGGGATCGCTGCTTGAGGAAATTCAGGCCAGCACGGAACTCTTCGACCTCGAATTCGAAACGAGTGTGGCAAGCGGGGATGATCGTATTCGTCGTCCGGTCCTTGACGCGGATGGTCGCATCGTCGGTTTCTTCAGCTGGGTGCCCGAGGAACCTGCCTATGAACTGATTACCGAAACCGCGCCGGTGATCGCATTTGGGATTCTAGCCGCCGCTCTCGCCGTATCCATTTTGCTGCGGCGCCTGAAGCGCACATCGACCAAGCTTGAGGCAACCGAAGCCAAGGCGTCTTATCTGGCTTTTCACGACCCTCTCACCGGCATCCCCAACCGTGCACTGTTTGAAGATCGGCTCGACCAGGCCTTGGCCAACATGCGCAGGACTGGCTCAATGGTGGCGCTCCACTACATCGATCTGGATCGTTTCAAGCACATCAACGATACACTGGGTCACCCAGCGGGAGACGAGCTCATTCGCACTGCCTCGAAGCGGTTGGCTGCGTTGGTGGACGAGGTCGATACGGTGGCGCGCCTTGGCGGCGACGAGTTCGCCATCATCCAGTTCCAGCCACACGACGTGGCAGCGGCCGAAGGGCTGAGCCAAAGAGTGGTGGAGTCGCTATCCGCCCCAGTGCCGATCGCTGGCGTCGAAGCGCTTGTGGGCGCAAGCGTCGGCGTTATCGTCACTGCCGACGCGTCCGCTGACGCTGCCGATCTCATGCGCCAGGCAGATATAGCCCTCTACCAGGCCAAGGATAATGGTCGCGGGCGCTATCAACTCTTCGCCGGCGAGATGGATGAGGCGGTCAAGGAGCGCCACCTTCTTGAGATCGAGCTTCGCGCAGCACTTGCGACCGGGACCGGTTTGGCTCTGGTCTATCAGCCGATCTTCAGCAGCACCGATGGCAGCCTATCTGGGGTCGAAGCCTTGGTCCGCTGGAACCACCCGACGCGCGGCCTCCTGGCGCCGAACGTATTCATCACCCTGGCCGAAGAACGAGGTCTGATTGATCAACTCGGTCTCTGGGTATTGCGATCAGCATGCTTGTTCGTCGCGACTTCAGACCTGCCTTGGGTCGCCGTCAACGTGTCACCCATGCAGTTCCGCAGTGAACGTTTTGCTCAAAGTGTGCTGACGGTATTGCGCGAGACGGGGATATCGCCACATCGGCTTCAGATCGAAATTACTGAAGGGCTGTTGCTGCAGAATTCTCCTGTGATCCAGACGATCCTCACCGAGTTGCGAGCGAGCGGCATCCGCATTGCTCTCGATGACTTCGGGACAGGCTACTCATCGATCAGCTACCTTCGTAATCATGGCATCGACAAGCTCAAGATCGATCAGTCGTTCACGGCATTGCTGGGCAAGGATCCCCAGATCGAGAGCATCATCAAATCCATCGTCGATCTGGGCCGATCCATGAACATGGTGGTCACGGCAGAAGGCGTTGAAACGCCGATGCAGAAGTCGCTTCTCATAAACATAGGGTGCGACGAGTTGCAGGGCTACCTGCTGTCAAAGCCGGTGCCGCCCGAGCAGTTGTCGTCACGCAAATCCCTGAGTTTCGCCTGACGCCGATTACCTGCTCAGCTGCCGCAGCCAACCCCGTTACGGTCTGATGTCGGTATGTAACACGAGGCTCTAATCAAGCATTTCAAGCGGCCACACCTCGACCACCTCGTGCGCGACCGCGCGAGGCGTCTTGGCCGCCAGTGCGATCGCTTCTTCCATCGATGACGCTTCGATGATGCCAAACCCTGCTACAGGCAGATCGGCTTTCATGAACTGACCCGCAGCCGATACGACGCCCGTTGCTTCAGGATTGCGCACTTGCACGGGTTTACCTGCAACGCCGATGATCGCGCCTTTTGCGACCTGTGCAGCATCTGCCGCATGAGCTTCGTCTCTGACGCTGGGCGGCGTGCGATCGTAGCCGGACTGATCGCCATACCCAATGGTGAGATACCTGGGCATTCGGCCCTCCAATGTCGTGGATTACTCTGAGAACCGCATGAACGGCTTCAAGCCCTTGACGCCGTGTTCCTCAAGCGACTTGCGATGCTCTCCCGTAGGCTCACCCCATGTTTCGCCTTCCATATCCACTATGTTGAAGATGGCAGCAGCGTTTTCGCCCATGTTCCCAAAATGGATCAACGCCGCTTCGGAGCTTTCGAACTCTTCATAAACAAGCGCTTCCGTCTCGTCGTCGTTCATGAAGATGTCATAGCGAATAGTGCCGGTGTCATTGGCTTTGGCGAGCGCCATGCAATTGGCGGATAGTCGCTTGAACTCTTCTGTCTTGCCTGGATGGATTTTGAAACGAGCGATGCTTTGAACGCGAGCCATGTTGATCTCCTAGTCATCAAGCAGAACACATGCTCAACAGCCAGGGTTGCAAACTTGGGAGCATTCGGCCGAGCTGATCTGCCGAAACCGAATGAGGCAGAGCAATCATCGAGGGATTAAGGTCTTTGGCGGCGGGCTATACGGGAATAATAGGGCCCTTTCTCAAGCCTGGGCGATAAGAGATTCTATGTAGGCACATGCGGCCCATGATGACGGCCTTGGCAGTAAGGCCAAACTATTCCTCCTGGAACACTTCCTCGCGCTTCTTGCGAATGCTTGGCAAAAGCAGCGTGGCCAACAGAACCACTGCCACAAGAATAAGCCCGGCGCTGATCGGTCGGATGAGGAAGACGCTGAAGTCGCCCTTGGCGAACAGCAGGGCGCGACGGAGGTATTCTTCCATCATCGGCCCGAGGATGAAGGCGAGCAGGAGTGGTGCCGGTTCGGCATCAAGCTTGCGTACGGCGTAGCCGGCGATGCCGAAGATGGCCATGCCGAAAACGTCGAATGTGGTGTTGTTGACGCTGAACACGCCGATGGCGCAGAAGATGATGATGATCGGATAAAGGTAGTGATAGGGGATGGAGATCATCTTCACCCACAGCCCGATGAGCGGCAGGTTTAGCACCAGCAGCATTAGGTTACCGGCCCACATCGAGACGATCAGGCCCCAGAACAGGGCTGGCTGACTGGTCATCACCGATGGGCCTGGCTGGATGCCCTGGATGATCATCGCGCCGATCATCAGCGCCATCACGGAATTGGACGGCAGGCCCAATGTCAGCATGGGAATGAAGGAGGTCTGTGCTCCGGCGTTATTGGCCGATTCCGGACCGGCAACGCCTTCGATGGCGCCTTGGCCGAACTCCTGCGGGTTGCGCGCCAGACGTTTTTCCAGCGAATAAGATCCAAAGGATGCCAATGCCGCGCCGCCACCTGGCAGAACGCCGAGCACGGATCCTAGCGCGGTTCCGCGCAAGATCGGCGCAAGGATACGCTTCCAGTCATCGCGCGTGGGGAGCAGGCCGGTGACCTTCTTGGTCATGGCGCTGCGATCTTCGGTATTTGAAAGATTGGCAATGATCTCGCCGATACCGAAAACGCCCATGGCCAGGACGACAAAATCAAGACCGTCCGAAAGTAGCGGCATGCCGAAGGTGTAACGCGACACGCCCGAATTGACATCGGTGCCCACCATGCCCAGCAAGAGACCGACCAGGATCATGCCGAGCGCATGCAACAGCGCGCCCGATGCCATGACGATCGATGCGATCAGTCCGAGCACCATGAGGGCAAAATATTCTGCGGGACCAAATTGCAGGGCGACAGCGGCCAGCAGCGGTGCAAAGACGGCGATCAGCAGTGTCGCGATCGTCCCGGCAATGAACGAGCCGATCGCCGCAGTGGAGAGGGCGCGGCCGGCCTGACCCTTGCGCGCCATCTGATGACCATCGATCGCCGTGACGACCGAGGATGGTTCACCTGGAAGATTGACCAGGATGGCCGTGGTCGAGCCGCCATATTGGGCGCCGTAGTAGATGCCGGCCAGCATGATCAGTGCCGATTCGGGCGGCAGGCCGAACGTGATCGGCAGCAGCATGGCAATGGTCGCAACCGGCCCAAGACCGGGCAGCACGCCGATGGCGGTGCCCAGGATCGTCCCAACGAAACAATAGAGCAGGTTGGCTGGCGTGAAGGAGACGGAGACGCCCAGCATCAAGTTCGCAAAGATGTCCATGATCCTGGGCTCTTAACGGTACAGGCCGGCGAAGGCCGTGCCGAAAATGGAAATGGGCAGGCCAAGCCCGGTGACAAACACCAGTGCGCAGCAGGCGGCGAAGGCGAAAAGGCCGAGCAAGGCCTGCCAACCGAGCTTGAATCGGTCGTTGGCAGAAGCCGCAATCAGACCGCTAATAACAATCGCAACGATCAGCCCGGCAGGCCTGAGCAACAGTCCGAATGCCACAACCGAAGCGGTAATCAGCGCGATACCCTTGAAATCAATCGGTCCGACCTCGGGACCATCGACGGCCAGGCCACGGCAAATGGCAACAAGGCCGAAAATTACCAGCAAGCCGGCTATGATGACCGGGAAGAAACCGGCGCCCATACGCGCTGGCGTGCCGAAAGGGTAAGTTTGGCCAAACCATAGGCCGGCGGCGCCAAGCGCCAGATAGAGGACGCCGATGTAAAAGTCCTTCTCGCCGCGAACTTTGATCGCCACGTCGATACCTCCTCGCCGGGCGCACGCGCCGCGGCTTTAGTGCCCGTGAGGGCCGCCAATGGACTGGCCCTCGCGCATGCGCATCTGCATGAGTCTGAGGCCATAGGGTGCCGTGGGATTACGCCAGCGCTCGAGCAAGCGCTCGAACACCCCTTCTGCCTGTTCGGCGGCGCTGTATCCCACGATGTCAAAGAAATCGGCGGCTTCCGCCGCCACGTCGGTGCGCCCCAAAAGGACAACCGAAAGCTGATCTGGAACGGAAAGACCCGCCTCACCCAACAGGCTGCGCAACCGCGCGCCGTTTTCGACACCCCAGACGATGATCGCAGGATGTTTAGGCGCGGTGCCTTCAAGCGTGGCCATAATGGCCTCGACCACGGTTTGCTCGAAATCGGCCGAAGGTAGCGACGAAAGGCAGATTTCAGGCTGCAAGAGCCCGGCAAACTCTTCCTGCTGGCGCATGGCGCGATAGCGGTGCAAACCCAATTCGTTGGCAAGGAAGAACCGGTCAGTGGTGACCAAAGTGATGTGGTCATGCCCGGCGGCCAACAGGCGATGAATGGCTGCAGCGATCGGCTCGCCCCATTCAAATCCTACTGCATCGACATCAGTGCCGACGAGCCAGGCGCCGTCAACGACCACCGTATCGGTCTTGCGGCGAATGGCCGAGATCATCTCGATCGGCATGGCATCGAACGAATTTTGGATAATGCATGCATCGAAACGGGGTAAAGTCTGCAAGACCTGCCGCGCATGCGCGGCGTTGGAATAGCCGACATCCAGCGTGACATCACCAGCGTCGGCGATTTTTTCCTGCAATCTATCGAGCACATTACGCGCCCGTGCATTCTGTTGCGAACGGCGCAACAACATGACGCTGCGCCCGGTTCTGATTGCAGGCGATCGCGGAGCAGGGGCCTGTCCAGTGTTGTTGCCGGTGAAGAAGGTCCCTCGACCGACATGGGCTGCTATCAGACCTTCTTGCTTCAGCCCGTCGAGCACCCGCTCGACGTTGAGCTGTGACAAGGCGAAGTCCTTCATCAACTGCCGCACCGTAGGCAGCTTCTCTCCCGGCACCGCTGTTTGAGCAGCTGCCAGGAGCGAGGATCGCAATGAAGACAGATCGGTCATGTGATTTCCATATACAATACAATTACATTTTACAATCCCGTAAGCTGATGGCGGCGCAAGGTGACTTGCCAAGAGCTTTTGTTGGGCTTATCTGTCTACAACAAGTAGCCTAATAATACAATATGTATTGTATTTTCCGGGTGCTAGGAGGAAAGATTTATGTCAAAAAGATCTCTGGCGATTACCGTTGCAACGCTGGCCTTGGCGGCTGCATCCACTGCCGTTTCAGCACAGGATGGCCCAATCACTCTTCTGGTCGGCTATTCTGCCGGCGGCAGCGCTGACTTCGCTGCGCGCGTCATGGCCCCTGAACTCAGCGAGCGCCTCGGTCGCACGGTCGTCGTTGAAAACGCTACTGGCGCTAGTGGCATGATCGCGCTGCAGAACCTGATCAATGCCGAAGCCGACGGCAGCACGCTCTACTATGGCGGCTTCGACACGGTTGCCGTTCCCATGGTCAACGCTGCCGTCAACATCGACTGGAAAGTCGAAACAATTCCGGTGGGCCGTACCGCGACGACCTCGCAGACCATCGCCGTTCCGGCTGCATCACCCTATCAAACGCTAACCGACCTGATCGAAGCTGCACGCGCCGAGCCCGACACGATCACCTACGGCACCCCTGGCATCGGCTCGGCCCAGCACTTCGTGGGCGAGATGATCTCGCACGCCGCGGACGTTACCTTCCTGCACGCGCCCTATCAGGGCGGGTCACAGGTGTCGAACGATCTGCTGGGCGGCATGTTGGACTCCGCAGTCTTTACCACGTCCACCGCGCTTCCCTTCGTCAACGAAGGCAATATTCGGGCGTTGGCCGTGACGAGCGCAGAGCGTTCGCCCGCGCTTCCCGACGTTCCGACCTTGGGCGAAACCGCTGGCCTTGAAGGTCTCGCGCTGCCTCTTTGGCAGGGCATCTTTGTCAAGGCCGGGACGGACGAGGCTTTCGTCACCGAACTTGGCGCTGCCATCGAGGCATCTTTGGCTGAGGCGGATGTGCAGGAGCGTTTGGCAACGGCAGGCTTTACGGCCGCGCCGCTGGCGCCGGCTGAATTCACCGCCTTTATCGAAGAACAGGCTGCTACATACGCTCAGATCGTCGAACAGTCGGCCATCTCGATCCAATAATCTGGACAGGCCGGGCCGTCCCTCCCTCGGCATTCGGTCCCGCGCAACGCGGCTGCACTACCGCGTTGCGCGCCTTTCTCTATCGTTGCGGAAAACCAGCCATGACCATCGGCATGTTCGAGTCCTTTGTAACCCGCCATTGGTTCAGCCCCACGGCCAAGCAGATATGGAGCGACGAGCAAACGCTTCAGGCTTGGCTCGATGTCGAAGCAGCGCTGGCGCTGGCGCAGGCTGATCTCGGCGTCATTCCCATGGACGCTGCGCCGCAGATTGCCGAGGCTTGCGACGCATCGCGTTTTGATCCCGACCAGCTCAGCCGCGACATAGAATATGCCCAGCACCCTTTCGTGCCCGTGCTCAAGCACCTCGAAAAGCTTTGCGGGGATCCAGCGGCCGGATACATACACTGGGGCGCCACGACACAGAATATTTTCGATAGCGCATCGGCGCTGCAAATGCGCCGCACCCACCATCATGTCGTTGCCAAGCTCGCTCATGTCGAGAAGGTGCTTTCGGCTCTTGCCGTCGAACATCGCGACACGTTGCAGGCAGGCCGCACCCATGGACAGCACGCCCTGCCCATGACATTCGGGTTCAAGGCATTAGGCTGGCTCGAAGAAATTCGTCGTGATCACCAGCGTCTCATCGCCCGGATCGAAGAGAGTTTTGTCGCCAATCTTGGCGGAGCAATCGGGACCTTTGCCGCCATAGGCGATAAGGGCAGGGCCGTTGAGGCTGAAATGGCCAACCGCCTCGGCCTTCTTGCTGCCGGTCTTCCGATGCGATCGTCGTTCGACCGCGGTGCCGACTATATCAACTCACTCGGACTACTCGCGGGTACGGCAGAGCGTATCGCTCGCGATGTCGTCTTCATGCAACGTACCGAGATCGGAGAGTTGGAAGAGGCTTTTCACATGGGCAAGGTCGGTTCGTCCACCATGGCTCAAAAGCGCAATCCGTCCACGGCCCTGATGCTGATCAGTCTTTGCCGATTGATGCAGTCACGCGTTACCCTAGCCATGGGCTCGATGGTTCGTATGGACGAGGGCGACTCTTCGGCCACCAACATCACCGATGTCGCCCTGCCCGAGATCGGCATCCTCGCCGCCTCGATCGCTGAAACGCTCGATCGTCTTCTCGATGGCTTAGTCGTGCACAAGCACAAGATGGCGGCCAATCTCGGCCTGACCAATGGTCTTATAGTTTCTGAGGCCGCCATGATGCAGATGTCGGACCAGATCGGCCGCCATCACGCTCATGAATTGCTCTATGACGCGGCCCAGCGGACGGTACATGAAGGCATCCCATTCCTGGAAGCCATTCGCCAGCACGAAATGATGAGCCACCTGCCGGCAGAGCAGGCGATCAACCTTGACCCGGCGGCATATACAGGCGCCAGCGGCACGTTGGTGGATGACTTGGCGGGATAGGTGGAGCAAGCTGGATGGCAGTGAGCAATCAGGCAGGCCCGCGGCCACAGAGAGGCCTGTAGCCCAAATATTTTAGGCGACTGTCACAGTTGGCGGTCACACTGACGAACCCAACTTTGTTTCTTTCGGCGAGACGATTGCCCGCGCCTTTGGGCGCGGCTTATCGGAGCCTGCCTGCCAGGTCACTAAGCGCCTCCGCCACTATGGTCGCCTGACCAGGGTGGAGGTTGCAGGGGTCGAGCCAGAATACGCCTTCGTCGACCTTGTGGCCTCGGACGACGATCGAGGGGCTGCCGGCTGCGAGCGTTTTTGTGAGGGCTGTGGCGGTGGTGCCGGACTTGGGAAGGACCCTGATCTCAAGACGGTCGAGAGGGTTGCCTGTCGGGTCGGGGACGATCTTGATTTCGAGGCCGGGAGTGCCCGCAAGGCTTGCTTGCCAGAGGTCCAGTGCCGCGCGCTCGCTCTGCCTGATGCCGGTGTGATCGCGCCGGGTCCAAGCGTCGAGTGCGGCAATGAGGCCGGCGATGCTTTCCTTGCCCACTTTCATGGCGCGGCCAAGGCCGCTGTTTTGCAGGCGGCAGGCTTCAATGAGGTCGCGCCGGCCGGCGATGATGCCGCTGGTTGGTCCGCCGAGGAATTTGTGGCCGCTATAGATGACGAGATCGGCACCCTCGGCCAGAAAACGCCTGAGATCGTATTCCGAGGCGGCGTCGACGATCACCGGCACGTCGCGCACATGACACAAGCGCGCAAAGGTCGGCAGATCGACCATGCCGGTGCGGGCTGTGGTGTGCGCCACGACGAAAAGCCCGGCGGCTGTGTTTTCGGTGATGGCGTCTTCGATCTGCGCGGCGGTGACCGCCGAGGAAGTTCCGCAGACTACCGGCGTGCCGCCAGCAATGCGGATCGCCTGGGTAAGGGAGTTTCCATAATCCACATCGTGGCCGCCCTGCAGCACGACATCGCCCTTTATGCCCTTGGCGCGCAGCGGCAGCATTTTGATGGCCGGCAGCGAAGGTCCGGTCATCGCCGCCGCAACGGCGATGATGATGCCGGCAGCGGCGGACGCGGTGACAATTCCTGATTCGGCGCCCGTGGCGCGCACTATCTCTTCGCTGGCGCTTTGGTGCAGTTCGGCCATGTCGAGGAATTGGGGAGCGATCGCCGCCATTGCCTCGATGGCTTCGGGCACCATGATCGAGGCGCCTAGCGCGGTCATCGTGCCGCTCACATTAATGATAGGGCGCATCGAGCAGACTAGAGCTTGCGATTGCGGGCGGAGCGCATGTGCTCGACGATGTGCCGGCCGGATCCCAGGATATGAAGGCGCACGGCTTCAGCGGCGCCGGCCGCGTCCTGGTTCTTGATGCGATCGATGATCTGGCGGTGTTCGACCAGGATCTCCTTGCGTCGCACCATCGAATAGGGAAAGCGCCGCGCGATAGTGCGCAGGATTTCGCGATGTCGCCACCAGAGCTCGGCGGCGTGGCGATTATAGTGCCCGTCATAGATGATCTGGTGAAAGCGCGTGTCGAGCTCGGAGTGCCGCAGAGGATCTTCGAAGCCCAGCGCCTCGATTTCATCCTGCACGTCTTCGAGCTGGCGGATCGCTTCTTCGGTCGCGATGCCGACGAACCAGGCGGTGAGATAGGGCTCGATCAGGGCCTCGACCTCATAGATGTCGCGGGCAAAATCCTCGTCGATCGGCCGCACCCGGGCGCCCTTGTTGGGGCTGAAGATGACATAGCCCTCGCCGCGCAGCTGTTGCAGGGCCTCCCGGATCGGATTGGTGCTGGTGCCATAGCGCGTCGCCAATGCCGAGACTTTCAGCCGCTCATTGGCCTGCAGTCGTCCGGCCAGAATGTCCTGGAGGATCTGCTCGTAGATGCTGTTCTCCGAGCTGCTCTCTGGATCAAGCAGCAGGATGGAACTGGCGGTGGTGTTGGTGGCGCTCATACCCTAGCTTTAAGCGAAACTTCGTCACACGCCAATCTCAAAAGTGTACTGAGATGTTGACAGATAATGTACGATCTGGAATGCATCACGCATCGGCTCATTAGAAGGCCGGGGGAGAGGCGAGCATTTCGCGCCCTCATTTTGCATCGTGGCTTGACGACCGGCAGTGTCCTGCCGGCGGAGGAGAAAACATGTCTTTGCATTTCGCCGGGTCGCGCCTGGCAAAGCTCACCCTGGCATCGCTGTTCGGCGCGCTGATGGCGACGAGCTCGCTGGCCTGGGCCCAGGAATACGGCCAGTCGCCGATACTCGACGCCCGCGTCGAATCCGGTGAGCTGCCGCCTGTCGAGGACCGCCTGCCGGCCAACCCCTATGTCGAAACCATGGTCGACGGCGTCGGCCAGTATGGCGGCACGCTGCGCACGACAATTCTCGCCAATGGCGACCACTATAACCTGACCCGCACCATCGCCAACGAACTGCTGGTGCGCTGGACCCCGGACTGGACCGAGGTCGTCCCCTCGCTGGCCGAAGAAGTGACCGCCTCGGACGACGCGACCACCTTCACCTTCAAGCTGCGCGAAGGGCTGAAATGGTCGGACGGCCAGCCCTTTACCGTCGACGACATCATGTTCTGGTATGAAGATATCTTCATGAACGAGGCGCTGACGCCCGACAAGAACCCGATATTCGTGGTCGGCGGCGAGCCGGTCGTCGTCACCAAGGTCGACGGGCAGACCGTCGAGTTCAAGTTCGCGTCGTCCTATGGCCTCTTCCTGCAGCAGCTGGCCTATGGCCAGGGGCACCTCCCGGTCATCTACCCCAAGCACTATCTCAGCCAGTTCCACGAGAAGTATAATGCCGAGGGCATTCCCGCCCTCTTGCAGGGCAATGCCACGGCGTCCGACTGGGTCTCGCTGTTCAATTCCAAGGTCTCGGTTACCTTCCAGCCGGCCTATTGGCAGAACCTCGAACTGCCGACGCTCAACCCCTATGTGCTGACCGTTCCCTATGCCGACAGCGACCGCGTCGAGGCTGTCCGCAATCCCTATTACTGGAAGGTCGACACCGAGGGTAACCAGCTGCCCTATATCGATAACATGACCTGGGCCAAGCTCGACGATCCGCAACTCATGCTCCTGCGCATGACGGCCGGCGAACTCGATTTTGCCTTCCGCCACATCAACAACTCGACCTTCAAGTCGGTGCTGTTCGACGGCCAGGAAACCGGCAACTACCACTTCGTCGACGTCAAGGACCTTCCGGCCAATGACGCAACGCTGCTGCTCAATCTTAATGTCGAAGATCCGGTCAAGAACGAGATCTTCAACAACAAGAACTTCCGCATCGCGCTGAGCCACGCCATCAACCGCCAGGACATCATCGACCTGGTCTATGTGGGGCAGGGCGCGCCGTCACAAGTGGCGCCGCAGCCGGAGCACGAGCTCTACAACGAGGAAATGTCGACCCAGTATACGGAATACAATCCGGAACTGGCCAACCAGATGCTCGACGAGATCATGCCGGAAAAGGATGCCCAGGGCTTCCGTCTCGGGCCGGACGGCAACCGCTTCACCATCAACTTCATGGTGGCCGACGTCTTCGGGCTCTCCTACCCCGACATCATGTCGATGGTGCAGCAATATGCAGCCGATGTCGGCATCGACATCCAGATCCGCACCACCGATCGCGCGCGCCTCAACACCATGTGGTACGCCAACGAGCAGGATGCCTACATCTGGAACTGCGTGGGCGGTCTTTCGGAAGCCTATACGGACGTGCGCTGCTACATCCCGTTCCAGAAGGCCGACATCTTCTTCGCGTCGAAGTGGTCCGAATGGTATTCCGATCCGACCACGGGCGAAGAACCTCCGCAGAGCGTCAAGAATGCCTATGCTGCCTATGACCTCGTCAAGGCCGCAGTCACCGACGAAGACCGTCTGGCCCGCATGAAGGAATTCCTCGCCATCAGCGCGGACAACCTCTTCACCATTGGCATCTCGCGCCCGATGCCCAAATACATGCTCGTCAACAACGACATCAAGAACGTCGTCCAGGGCATCCCGATCACCGGCAACCTCTGGCACCCGGCTCCGACGCTGACCCAGTGGTATTTCGACCGGGCGCAATAGGCTCCTCCCGGCCTCGGGGCGGCGGTTGCGCCGCCCCACCTTCTCCCGCCCGACTTTGGAGGCGAAGCTGCTTACCTTCATCCTCAAACGCATGCTGTTCGCCATCCCGACACTGATTGCCGTGTCGATCGTGGCCTTCATCATCATCCAGCTGCCGCCGGGCGATTATCTATCGACCCTGATGGCCGATCTTGCGAGCCAGGGCGGGGCTGTTGAAGAAGGCACCGTCGCCGCCCTGCGCGAGCGCTTCGGCCTCGATCAGCCCATCTACGTCCAATATTGGAAGTGGGTGTCCAACATCGTCCTTTACGGCGATTTCGGTATTTCCTTCGAGCTCAACCGACCGGTGACCGATGTCATCTGGGGGCGTCTGGGCTTCTCGTTCCTCCTTGCGATCCTGACGCTGTGCTTTGTCTGGGCCGTCGCCGTTCCGATCGGCATCATCTCGGCCGTGCGCCAGTATTCGATTACCGATTACGGCGTCACCTTCTTTGCCTTCTTCATGCTGGCCGTGCCCGATTTCCTTCTGGCGCTGGTCTCGATGTATGTGCTCTCGACCTATTTCGGCCAAAGCGTCGGCGGGCTCTTTTCGCCCCAATTTGCCGATGCGCCATGGAGCCTGGCGCGCGTTGGCGATTTCCTCGCCCATGTCTGGCTGCCGGTCTTCGTCATCGGTATCGGAAGCCTCGCGGCGCTGGTGCGCATCATGCGCGCCAATCTCCTCGACGAGCTGCACCGTCCCTATGTGACCACGGCGCGGGCCAAGGGCATGTCGGAGCTCGAGCTGCTGCTGCGCTATCCGGTGCGCATGGCGCTCAATCCGCTGATCTCCACGCTGGGCTGGATCCTGCCGGCAGTGGTTTCGGGCGAGATCATCGTCTCCGTCGTCATGAGCCTGCCGACCACCGGGCCGCTGCTGCTGCGGGCATTGCTGTCGCAGGACATGTATCTGGCCGGTTCGCTGATCCTCCTAATTTCCGTCCTCACCATCATCGGCACGCTGATTTCAGACGTGCTCCTGGCCATCGCCGACCCCAGGATCCGCCTGCAATGACCACCGAAAGCACCGAGCTCCCTCCGTCCGGCATCGACCACACAGTCATCGATCCGCGCAATGCCGACATCGCCGTGGCCGGGCAATGGAAGCTGTTCTGGCTGAAGTTTTGAAGCATCGCCTCGCGGTTGCGAGCCTCTTCGTCGTGCTGTTCATGTATGTGGTCGCAGCGCTGGCCGACTTCATCGCGCCCTACGATCCCAACCAGACCAATGCGCGTTTTACCTATGCGCCGCCCCAGGCGCTGGGCTTTTTCACCGATGCCGGCTTCCAGCCGCATGTCGATGGTCTCGCCATGGAGCTCAACACCGAGTCCATGCGCCGCGTCTTCACCCCCGATCCTGAGGCTCCGGTCGAGGTGGGCTTCTTCGTGCCATCGACGCCCTACAACCTCATGGGCTTCATCCCCATGCAGCATAAGCTGATCGGCCTTGTCGATGCCGGCCCGATGGACTCGATGTATCTTTTCGGGGCCGACCGCTTGGGCCGCGATATTTTCTCCCGCGTCGTCCACGGCGCGCGCATCTCGCTCTCGATTGGCCTCGTCGGCGTGTTCCTGAGCCTTATCCTCGGCGTCACCATCGGTGGCCTTTCCGGCTTTTTCGGCGGCTGGACCGATACCGTCATCCAGCGCGTCATCGAGTTCCTGCGCTCGATCCCCACCATTCCGCTCTGGATGGGCCTTGCCGCCGCGATTCCACTGTCGTGGCCGCCACTGCAAACCTATTTTGTCATCACGCTGATCGTCTCGCTGCTGGGCTGGACATCCCTCGCGCGCGAAGTGCGCGGCCGCTTCCTGTCGCTTCGCAACGAAGACTTCGTCACCGCAGCGCGGCTCGATGGCATGAGCGAGATCGGCATCATCTTCCACCACCTCGTGCCCTCGTTCATGAGCCACATCATCGCGACGCTGACGCTCGCCATCCCCAGCATGATCTTGGCCGAAACGGCTTTGTCCTTCCTCGGCATCGGCCTTCAGCCGCCGATCGTCTCCTGGGGCACGCTGTTGCAGGAAGCGCAGAACATCCGCGCCGTATCGCAGGCGCCCTGGCTTCTGTTCACGCCCGCTGCCGCGATCGTCATTTCCATCCTCAGCCTCAATTTCCTGGGTGATGGATTGCGCGACGCGGCCGACCCCTACGAGGCGCATTGATGACCACCGATCCCCAACTTCAGCCGGTCCTCAAGGTTCGCAACCTGGCCGTGCAGTTTCCGACCCGTACCGGCGTCGTCAAAGCCGTGGACGATGTGTCCTTCGACCTCTACCGCGGCAAGACGCTGTGCGTCGTCGGCGAAAGCGGCTCCGGCAAATCGGTCTCTGCCCGATCGGTGCTGCAGATCGTCGATCGCCCGGGGCGCATCACCAATGGCTCGATGGAGCTGACCCGGCCTGACGGCTCGGTTGTCGATCTCGCGAAGCTCGACCCGCGCGGCAAGCAGATCCGCGCCATTCGCGGCCGGGAGATCGCCATGATCTTCCAGGAACCGATGTCGTCGCTGTCGCCCATCCATCGCATCGGCGAGCAGATCGGCGAAACGTTGCGCATCCATTTCGGTACGCCCAAGGACGAGCGCCGGACGCGGGTCATCGAATTGCTTAAGCAGGTCGAAATCCCCAATCCGGAAAAGGCCATCGACCGCTATACGTTCGAGTTTTCCGGCGGCATGCGGCAGCGCGTGATGATCGCCATGGCGCTAGCCTGCAATCCATCGCTGCTGATCGCGGACGAGCCGACCACGGCGCTCGATGTCACGACACAGGCTGAGATCCTGGCGCTGATCAAGAAGCTCCAGGCCGAATATGGCATGGCGGTGCTGTTCATCACCCATGACATGGGCGTGGTGGCCGAGATCGCCGACGAAGTGCTGGTGATGTATCGCGGCAAGGTCATGGAGCGCGGGCCGGTCGAACAGATTTTCCACGCCCCACAAGCCGATTACACCCGAATGCTGATCGGTTCGGTGCTGAAGCTCGAAAGCAAGGCCGAAATTCGCCTCAAGCGTGAGCCGGAAGCCATCGCGCCCGAGCTCCTGCTCGACGTGCGCAACCTGAGCCTTACCTTTCCCGGCGGGCTCAAGGCGGTCAACGATGTGTCGCTCACCGTCTCCCCGGCGAAACGCTCGGTATTGTCGGCGAGAGCGGTTCGGGCAAGACCACGATGGGACGTTGTCTCTTGCGTGTTTACGATCCGCAGCAAGGCACCGCCAATTTCCGCCGCTCGGACGGCTCGATCGTCGACCTCTGCTCTGCCAAGGGCGAGGAACTGAAAGCCGCCCGCCGCGACATCCGCATGATCTTTCAGGATCCGGTGGGCTCGCTCAATCCGCGCAAGACCGTGGCCGACATCATCGCCGAACCGCTGAAGCTCGCCAAGCTGGCCCGCGGCAGGGAACTCGACGACCGTGTCGCCGCGCTGATGGCGCAGGTGGGGCTCGAACCGTCCTGGCGCGAGCGCTATCCGCATGCCTTTTCCGGTGGCCAGCGCCAGCGCATCGGCATTGCCCGTGCCATCGCCGTCAAGCCACGTCTCATCATCGCCGACGAAGCAACCTCGGCGCTCGACGTTTCGCTGCGCAGCCAAATGCTGGATCTGATGATGCAGCTCCAGGACGAGATGGGGCTCTCCTTCATCTTCATCTCCCACGACATGTCGGTCATTCGCTACATGTGCGACCGCGTCGCCGTCATGTATCGCGGCCGCGTGGTCGAGACCGGCACCACAGAGGCCGTCACCGGCGCCCCGCAGCACGCCTATACCCAGGCGCTGCTCTCCGCCATTCCCCATCCCGATCCGCGTGACCGTCGCCTTGCCGGCCGCACCCGTTACCAAGAGACTGCCTCGTGAAGATCACCGATATCAAGGTCATCGTCTGCTCGCCCGGACGCAACTTCGTTACCGTCAAGATCATGACCGACGAGGGCCTCTACGGCGTCGGTGACGCGACCCTCAATGGCCGCGAAAAGTCGGTCGTCGCCTATCTCGAGGAACACATCATTCCGTGCCTGATCGGTCGCGATCCGCGCCGCATCGAGGACATCTGGCAATATCTTTATCGCGGTGCCTATTGGCGTCGCGGCCCGGTCACCATGTGCGCCATTTCCGGCATCGATACCGCGCTGTGGGACATCAAGGCCAAGGCCGCCGGCATGCCGCTCTACCAGCTGCTTGGTGGCGCCTCCCGTGAAAATGTTCTCTGCTATACCCATGCCCAGGGCACCGACATCGCCGAATGCGTCGATGCGGTGGGCACTCGACTAGAACAGGGTTATAAGGCCGTGCGCTGCCAGACCGGCATTCCAGGCCTGCCCAATGTCTATGGCACCGGCAAATATGCCGTCACCACCAATGCCGCGGACGACGCCCTGCCGCGCGAAGAGGTGTGGTCCACACCCAAATATCTCAACTATGTGCCCAAACTTTTCGAAGCGGTGCGCGGCGCCTATGGCGACGACCCGCACCTGTTGCACGACACCCATCACCGCCTGACCCCAATCGAGGCGGCGCGGCTTGGCAAATCGCTCGAACCGTTCAACCTGTTCTGGCTCGAAGACACGGTTGCCGCCGAATTGCAGGAAGGCTTCCGCCTTATCCGCCAGCATACGACGACACCGCTTGCTGTTGGCGAAGTGTTCAACACCATCTGGGACGCGCGGCTCCTCATCGAAGAGCAGTTGATCGACTATATCCGCATGACCGTCGTCCATGCCGGCGGCGTCACGCCGATGCGCCGGATCATGGATTTCGCCTCGGTCTATGGCGTACGCACCGGTTGCCACGGCGCCATGGACATGTCCCCGATCTGCCTTGGCGCCAACCTCCATCTCGATCTCTGGGCGCCCAATTTCGGCATCCAGGAATATTCCGGCTACCTGCCGGAAATCCTCGACGTCTTCCCAGGCGCTTGGACGCTTGCCGACGGCATGCTGCATCCCGGCGAGGCGCATGGCCATGGCGTCGATATCGATGAAGACCTTGCCGCCAAGTATCCCTACCAGCGCGCATACCTGCCGGTGAACCGTCTCGAAGACGGCACCCTCTGGCACTGGTAATTCCTCACGAGCATAGACCCATGAAAATCACCGCCATTCGCGCCTTCCCCTGCTGGGTCGGCATTCGCACGCAGCTCCTGGTCAAGGTCGAAACCGACGAGGGCATTTTCGGCTGGGGCGAAAGCGGCCTCACCGGCCGTGAAAAAGCGGTGGTCGGCGCGCTCGAGCACTTTGCCGAACTGATCGTCGGCATGGACCCGTTCAACATCGGCGGCATCTGGCAAAAGCTTTACCGCAGTCAGTATTTCGAAGGCGGCCGCGTGTTGGCAGCGGCGCAGTCGGCGATCGACATCGCGCTCTACGACATCAAAGGCAAGGCGCTGGGCGTGCCGGTCTACCAGTTGCTCGGCGGCAAGCAGCGCAATCATATCCCGACCTTCGCCACCACCTCCGGCGAACCCAACGAAGCAATGATCGAGCAGGCGCAGATGCTGATCGATCATGGCTGGACTGCCATGCGTCTTTCGCCCTCGGGTCATGACGAGACCACCTACGAGCCGCGCGAACATATCGCGACCACGGCCAAGTGGTGCACCAAGGCGCGCGAAGTGCTGGGCGACGACGTCGTGCTTGGCGTCGATTACCATCACCGGCTGTCGGTCGCAGAAGCGGCCAGCTTCTGCCAGAAAATGCCGCGCGGCACCCTCGACTTCCTCGAAGAGCCGATCCGCGACGAGACGCCGGAAGCTTACGAATCTCTCCGCCGCATGACCGATATCCCCTTCGCCATCGGCGAGGAGTTCGCCTCAAGTGGCAGTTCCTGCCCTTCATCGAGCGCGATATCCACCAGTATAACCGCGTCGACGTCTGCAATGTCGGCGGGCTGACCGAGGCGATGAAAGTCGCCGGCTGGAGCGAGGCGCACTATGTCGACATGATGCCGCACAATCCGCTCGGCCCCATCTGCACTGCGGCCACCGTGCACTTTGCTGCCGCGGTCCCGAACTTCTCGTGGCTCGAAACGCGCTCGTCGCCTGCCGAAACCCATCTCGGCTTCGACAATGCCGATCTTTTTCCAGTGCAGCCGCGTCTCGAAGGCGCTGTCTATCCGGTGCCCGAAGGGCCGGGCCTCGGCGTCGAGGTCAACGAAGAGCTGGTGCGCAAGCAGGAGTTCAAGTTCTGGAACGCGCCCATGCTCAACCGCCGCGATGGTTCGGTGACCAACTGGTGAGCCGCTGCGCCACCCCGTTTTTCTTTAAGAGTGCACTGACATGAAGATCGTCGCGGTCACCCCCTATCTCGTCAAGGAATGGCGCACCATGCTGTTCGTCAAGGTCGAGACCGACGAGGGCACTATCGGCATCGGGGAGGGCGGGCTGACCTCGCGCGAAGCCGGTGTCGCCGGCATCATCGAAGCGCTGGCGCCGCTCTTGGTCGGGCAGGACCCGATGCGCTCGGAACATCTCTGGCAGCTGATGTGGCGCAGCGGTTTCCACCCCTCCAATCAGGTGCTGACCTCCGCCATCGCCGCCATCGACATTGCTCTCTGGGACATCAAGGGCAAGGCGCTGGGCGTACCGGTCTACCAGCTGTTGGGCGGCAAGGTGCGCGATAAGGTCGATACTTATTGCCATATGGCTGCGGCGACGCCCGAGGAACTGCTCGGTGTCGCGCGCGAGCGCGTCGCCGAGGGCTGGAACTGCCTGCGCTGGGACAGCGGCCCGTTCGGTGGCACGCTTTACGAGCCGCGTCACGCCGTCGACTGGACCATCGAGGCCTTCCGCCTGCTGCGCACCGAACTCGGGCCTGAAATCGAACTCGCCTTCGACGCCCACACACGCACCAGCGTTCCCGACGCCGTGCGCTTGTGCCGTGGTGTCGAAGCCTATCGCCCGATGTTCATCGAGGATCCCCTGCGCATCGAAAATCCCGAATCCTATCGGCGCCTCCGTGACCAGACCGCCGTGCCGATCGCGGCCGGCGAGCAGTTGGGTACGAAGTGGCAGTTCCGCGCGCTGATCGAGGAAGAGCTGATCGATTACGCCCGCATCGATATGTGCATTGCGGCCGGCTTTACCGAAAGCCGCAAGATTGCGGGCTGGAGCGAAACGCACTTCATCGATATCGCCGTGCACAATCCGATCGGTCCTGTTTCGACGGCCGCCTGCCTCCATCTCAACATGGCAACGCCAAACATGCTGGTGCAGGAACTTCCTCGCCGTCCCGGCGAAAGCCTCAACAACGCCATCACCAGCAATCATCGCTGGGAAGACGGCTGGCTGATCTGCTCCGACGATCCGGGTCTCGGCCTCGAGGTCGACTGGGACGCACTGGGACAATTTCCGTTCGAACATGCCAGCCTGCCGATTTTTTATCGGACGGACGGATCGCTGACCAACTGGTAGGCATGAGCCGGTTACGTCTTTTCAGGAAGGACATGCCCCTCGCCGTCGACGCGTAAGTGGACGGTGTCGGCGGTGGCGACGTGATGGGCGCTGGTGACGATGTCGATCGGCTGGTCAAGGCCTGGACAGGCGATCTTCAACCGCCAGGAAGCGCCCTGGTAGAGCCGGCTTAGGACGGTGGCCTCGGCGATCTGGCTGGTGCCGACCTGGACTGGCGACACGGTCAATTGCTCGGGGCGAAGTAGAATGCTGGCGCGGCGCGATCCGGTCGCATCGACGCGGATGGCGCCCAAGACGGTGTGTGCAAGGCCGTCGCGGATGTCTCCGTCAAGGATTATAGCCGGACCCAGAAAGCGCGCGGTGGCTGCGGTATTTGGACGGTCGTAGAGGCGTTGTGGGGGACCGGCGTCGGCGACGCGGCCGGCCTGCATGACGACGAGATGGTCAGCAAAGGCCAGCGCTTCGGATTGGTCATGGGTCACGAGGATCGAGGCGATGCCAGCCTCGCGCAGCACGGTCTCGACCATGTCGCGCATGTTTTTCCGCAGGCCCGCATCAAGCGCTGAAAACGGCTCGTCCAGCAGCATCAAGGCCGGTTGCTGCGCCAGGGCGCGGGCGAGCGCGACACGCTGCTGCTGGCCGCCCGACAGTTCGTGCGGGCGGCGGCTTTTCATGCTCGTGGGAAGGCCGACGCGGGCCAGGAGGTCGTCGATCCGCGCAAGGCAGTCGGTGGCGCGGCGCGGCATGGCAAAGCCGATATTGTCGGCGACGCTCATATGGGGAAAAAGCGCGCCTTCCTGTGCCACATAGGCAATGTTGCGCTGGTGCGGTGGAACGGAATCGAGCGGCTGACCATCGAGAGTGATGCTGCCATCGTCGGGACGCTCGAAGCCGGAGATCAGGCGAAGCAGGGTGGTCTTGCCCGATCCCGAGGGACCAACGATCACTGTGCGGCGGCCTGCGGGGGCCACGATGCCGATGTCGGACACGGCTTGCTGGTCGCCGTAGGATTTGGAGACGCCGACAAGTTGCAGCATGGTCAGGCCTGACCCATGCGATCGGCACCGCCATGCAGCAGTACGACAAGCGGCACCGAGAGCAGAACCATCAGCAGCGCATAGGGTGCCGCCATGGCGAGGTCGAGTTCGCTCGTATGGGCCCAAAAGCGCATCGCCAGCGTCCGCGTGCCGTTGGGCGCGAGCATGAGCGTGGCGGTGAGTTCAGTCGTGATGCCCAGGCCGACAAGCGCTGCGCTGGCCAATGCCCCTGGCGCCGCAAGGCGGATGGTCGTGTGCCAGATGGCGGAAAGGGGGCGTCCGAGGCTTGTGGCAGCACGTTCGAGCTCGACGGGCGCTTGGGCGATGCTGGTGCGCAGACCAACAAGGGCGCGTGGCAAGAACATCAGCACATAGGCAAAGAGCAGAATTGCAACGGTCTGGTAGAGGGGCAGGTAGACGTTGACGGTGACGGTCACAAGGGCGAGGGCGATGATGATGCCGGGCAAGGCGCCGACGTAGGAATGCGCCGCCTCGAGCAGCTTTTGCAGCCGGCTCGGCGCGCGCACGGTCAGCCAGGCGATGGGCAGGGCCGCCATAGTCGTCAGCGCGGCACCGGACAGGGTAAGAAGTGCAGTCTGCCCCAGAGCGGGGAGGATGAAGTCGAAGCGCCAGATTTCGGCGCCCCCTGAAGCAAGCCAGCGCAGAAGCGTCCATGCAGGGACAGCGAGGGACAAGAGGGCGAACGATCCGCAGAGGGTCAGCGCGGGCCATGTCCAGCGGCCAAGCGTGCTGCGGCGCCTGCTGCGGGCGGCACCGGCCCCGACGCGAGCATAGCGTTCCCGGCCGCGCAGGCGCGTTTCGAGCCCAAACAGGATCAAACAGAGGAGGACGAGGACGCCGCCGAGCAGGTTGGTCGAGGGGCCATTGCCGACCGACTGGAACTGGTCGACGATGACTGTGGCAAAGGTGTCGAAGCGGGTGAGGACGAAAAGCCCATACTCGGCCAATAGGTGCAGTCCGATCAGCAGCGCTCCGCCCATGATGGCCAGCCGCAGCTGCGGCAGCACCACCCGCAAAAAGACGATCGGCGGCGACTTGCCCATCGACTGTGCGGTTTCTTCCAGAGCCGGATCGAGCCGGCGCAGCTGGGCGGCAATCGGCAGATAGATGAAGGGCAGGTAGGCGAGAATGGAGACGAGGACGGCGGCGCCCAGGCCATGGAAGCGCGGCGCAAAAGCGCTCCAGGCGTAGGAGTGGACAAAGGCTGGTACCGCCAGCGGCGCAACCATGATCCAGGACCAGAACCGCGCAAAGGGGATGTCGGTGCGCTCGATCAGCCAGGCGAAAGCCAGCGCCAGCACCGCCGACACGGGAAGCACGATCGCCAGCAAGGCCGACGTGTTAAGCAAGAGCGTGCCGACCTTGGGGCGGAGTACGAGGTCGGCGATCGCCTGCCAACCACTGGTCAGGGCGACATAGAGCACGAAGGCCAGGGGCAGGAGGCTCAGGAGGCCGGTCACCACCGCGGCACAGAGGATAAACGATGGTCCTTCCCAGCGCGCACGCGGTTTGGGTATTGCGCGGATCGACTGCAGGTCGGTGGTGACGGTCAT
Organism: Devosia aurantiaca; assembly: GCF_011058215.1. Lineage (GTDB taxonomy): Bacteria > Pseudomonadota > Alphaproteobacteria > Rhizobiales > Devosiaceae > Devosia > Devosia aurantiaca. The sequence goes on along the minus strand of NZ_JAALFG010000001.1, from coordinate 232,438 downwards.
GACAGGGACCGCCTAGAGCAGTCCGGCCTCCGTCATGAGCTCGGCGGCCTTGACCGTATCGAGCCGGGTCGGGTCGATCTGCGGCGCCCCTAGGTCGTTCAGCGGGGGCAGGGCGGCGTTCGATTCATGATCCACGCCAATCGCATATTCATAGGAGCTGCCGTCCCGCAGCACATCCTGCCCCTTGGTGGTGATGAAGCGGAGGAAAGCTTCGGCCTCCTCCTTGTGCTGGCTCGAGGCGAGCACGCCGCCGCCGGAAATGGAGACAAAGGCGCCTGGGTCGTGGGCGCCGAAGTAATGAAGCGAAGTGTTGGCGCTGCTTTCGCCGGTCCCCGCCTGATCGCCGAACCAGTAGTAATGGTAGATCAGCGCGCCATCGACTTCGCCGTTGTTGGCCGCGGCCAGCGCAGCGCGATTGCCGCGGACGATGACGGCATTGGCCGCCATGCCCTGGAGCCATTCGAGCGTCGCAGCTTCTCCCTCGAGTACGAGATAGGCGGCAACGATCGCCTGGAAATCGGCGCCGCTCGGCGATGCCGCCCAACGACCTTGCCAGGCGGGATCGGCAAGCTCCGCCATGGTCTTGGGAAGATCGGCTTCGCCTAGGCTATCCTTGTTGTAGGCAAAGACGGTGGAGCGCGCAGCTATACCGGTCCAGTTGCCGTTTTCGGGCCGAAACTGCGCCGGCACGGCATCCAGGATGTCCCGGGGCAAGGGTTCGAAGAGACCGGCATTGTCCACCAGCACCATGCCCGGAGAGTTTTCCGTGAGGAAAACGTCGGCGGGGGAATTGGCGCCTTCCTGAAGGATCTGGTTGGCGACTTCGAGATCGGATCCCTGTCGGATGATGACGGGAATGCCGGTTTCCTCGGTAAAACCGGTGGCCCATTCCTGCGCCAGCGTTTCGTGCTGGGCATTGTAGACGGTGATCGGCCCCTCCTGCGCGAGAGCCAAGGAAACACCAAGCGCCAGAAGCGCTATCGAAGCGAAGAAAGCCTGCCTGATCATTGTGCATCCAAGGCGCCAGACCGCCGGTCGCAAAGTTGATGCGCAGTGTCTAATTTGAAGTGGAGCAGATGTCCACGCCCAGTTGCTTTCCTAAGGTGAGAAGCGTACTCAGCTTTGCCAATTTCACCCGAGGAGTGGTTGATGCCTTTGATCGACAAGCGCTGGCTGCGCGGTCTTGCCCTGTCTCTTGCCGTGTCGGTTTCGCCCATGGCGGTACAAGCGCAGGCGCCGGCCGATGCGGATGTGTTGAGCAATTACGCCGACCTGGCTCTTGCCGGCTACGAGGATAGCCTTGCCACCGCAAGGACGCTCGATGTAGCAATAGACGCCTTGATCGCCACTCCGAGTGAGCAAACCCTCGAGGCTGCACGCGATGCCTGGAAAGCGGCGCGCATTCCTTATCAGCAGACCGAGGCTTTCCGCTTCGGCAATCCGATCGTCGACGAATGGGAGGGTCGCGTGAATGCCTGGCCGCTCGACGAAGGGCTGATCGACTATGTCGCCACAAGCTATGGCACCGAAAGCGACAGCAATGCTCTTTACGTGGCCAATGTCATCGCCAACTCGGACATCACCATCGACGGAGCGGCAGTGGACGCTTCCGATATCACGCCCGAATTGCTGCGCGACGCGCTCCAGGAAGCTGCAGGCGTCGAGTCCAATGTGGCGACCGGCTACCATGCCATCGAATTTTTGCTCTGGGGGCAGGACCTCAACGGCACCGAGGCTGGCGCGGGCGAGCGCCCCTTCACCGATTACTCCAGCGCCGACCATGCCGATCGCCGCTCTGCATACCTCAAAGCGGCTTCCACCCTCCTGGTGAGCGACCTGAAAGAAATGGTGGGCAACTGGGAAGCGGGCGGAGCTGCCCGCGAGGCGCTTCCGGAGCGCGGCATTTCCGCCATCCTAACTGGTATGGGTTCGCTCAGCTTGGCGAGCTGGCCGGCGAGCGCATGAAGCTTGGCCTCCTGCTCCATGATCCGGAAGAAGAGCATGACTGCTTCTCGGACAACACGCATGTGTCCCATCTTGAGGATGCCCGCGGCATCCAGAACGTTTACCTGGGCAAGTATGTGCGTATCGACGGATCGGTGGTTGAAGGGCCATCCCTGTCCGATGTCATCGCCGCCAAGGACGAGGCGCTCGACACCGAGATCAAGGCGCTCCTCGACGACACCATGAGCAAAATGCAGGTTATGGCAGATCGTGCCGAAGCCGGCGAGGCCTATGACCAGCAGATCGGCGAGGGCAACCAGGAAGGCAATGCGGTGGTGCAAGCCGCGATCGACGGGCTGATCGCCCAGACGCGCGGCATCGAACGCGCCGTGGCCCTCCTAGAGCTGTCGGATGTCACGATCGAGGACAGCGATTCCCTCTCGGACCCTGACGCCGTGTTCCAGTAGGCGCTCTGCTCAAGAGGCCCGGGCCACGCGCCCGGGTCCGCTAACTCCGGTTGCCCGCATGCATCTTCGTCTCACCCTTGCGCTGATTGCCGTTCTGGCAGGCGGGCTGGTGTTTGCCGACGAAAACGGCACGCGCCCCGACCTTAGCAGCGAGGATCTGGCGCGAGTCCGGTCCGTGACGGCGGCGACAACCGATTTTACGGCGCCGGAAAAATTCGAGACCAATCCCGCCGGCGCAGGGACGACGCGGTTCTCGGTCAACCAGGACGCGTTCAGCCATTTTCTGGACAATCTCAGCTTCGAGCAGGAAGAACAGTTCAAGCTGGGCAATGCCCTGTTCCGCAAGATCTGGGTGAGTTCTCCCAGTTCTACCCAGGCCTCAGATGGGCTCGGGCCCCTGTTCAACGCGCGCGGGTGCCAGAGTTGTCACATCAAGGACGGTCGGGGCACACCCCGTTTGCCGGACAGGCCGAGAACGTTTCGATGTTCCTCCGTCTTTCCGTGCCGCCGACCGATCGCGACCCTCGCCTCGCCATGGATGGCGTCATTGCTGGGGAAGTGGGCGATCCGACCTATGGCCTGCAGCTGCAGGATTTTGCCGTGCCGGGCTTAAAGGCCGAGGGGCGCATGGTCATCGACTATGTCGACCTGCCAGTGACCTTGGGCGATGGAACGGTCGTGACGCTGCGCAAGCCGAGCTATTCCGTGGCCGATCTCGCCTATGGCCCGCTGGCAGACGACGTCATGATCTCGCCGCGCATCGCCAATCCGATGATCGGGCTTGGTCTGGTCGAGGCCATTCCTCAGGAAGACATTCTTGCCCATGCCGATCCCGATGATCTCGACGGCGATGGGATTTCCGGGCGCGCGAACTGGACCATAGCACCGGAACGCAACGAGACGGCGCTGGGGCGTTTCGGCTGGAAGGCGGGCATGGCGACCATTCGCAGCCAATCCGCCTCAGCCTTTGCCGGCGACATCGGTATTTCGACGCCGCTTATCGATCTGCCGCACGGCGATTGTACCGAGAAGCAGCCTGAGTGCCTCGTTTTGCCCACCGGCGAGCAGCCGCGCCTGGGCGAGGGGGAAGCCCCAATCCGGTCCTTGATCTTGTGACCTTTTATGCCGGAACACTGGGTGTGCCGGAGCGACGGAATGTCGGTGACGCGAAAGTTCTGGCTGGCAAGGCGGCCTTTTACCAGGCTGGTTGCGCCAGTTGCCATGTGCCCAAATTCGTGACCAGCAAGCGTGCCGAGAACCCGGCGCACCGCTTCCAACTGATCTGGCCCTATTCGGACTTCCTGCTGCACGACATGGGCGAAGGCCTGGCCGATGGGCGTCCCGAAGGACTGGCGGATGGCAGCGAGTGGCGCACTCCACCGCTTTGGGGGATCGGGCTCACTGAAACGGTTTCCGGCCACACATTCTTCCTCCATGATGGGAGGGCGCGTAATCTTACCGAAGCCATCCTTTGGCATGGCGGCGAAGCGCAGGCGGCGCGCAACAGCTTTGCGGCCATGAGCGAAAAGCAACGTGCCGACCTTTTGGCGTTCCTGGGATCTCTTTGATGCGCATTGTTGCCGCCATCCTCGCCGCCCTTTTGCTGATGACACCCGCTGCGGCGCAGGTCATCTCCCCTCTGAAATGCTGCGCTCGAGCGTTTCCAACTTTATCCGGCCCCAGACCAAGGCCTTCGCGCTGCGCACCGCCGAGCTTTCCAAGGCCATGTATGTCCTTTGCGAGACCGGTGATCTTCGCGGAGCACAGGAAGCCTTCGCATCGGCCGCGTCGGCCTATGGTCGCATCGAGTTTCTTCGCGTTGGCCCGCTCATGGAGGCGAACCGCGCCGAGCGCATCCTGTTTTTCCCGGATCGAAAGGGCATCGGCCTCCGCCAAATCCAGCAACTTCTCGCCGAAAAGGATCTTGCCGCCACCACTGTGCCGGGGCTCCAGGGCAAAAGCGTTGCCCTTCAAGGGCTCGGTGCCTTGGAATTCGTGCTGTTCGGCGCCGGCTTTGAAACAATCGCCACATCCGACGGTGCCTTCCGCTGCGCCTACGGGGCGGCTATTGCCAAGAACCTTGAGCAAATGGCCAGCGAAATCGCCGCCAGCTGGGCAGATCCTGAGGGCATTGCCAAGCGCCTGGCACAACCCGATGCGGCCTATGCCGACTATCGGACAAGTACGGAATCGCTCGAGGCTGTGGTTGGTCTTGTGTCGCACGGCATCGAAAACATACGCGATACGAGGATCAACCCCGTCATCGCCAATGCTGATCGGAAGGCCAATCCGAAACAGGCCTTGTTCTGGCGTTCCGGCCTCACCATGGCCATGCTCGATGCCAATGTGGAAGGGCTGCGCGCCTTGGTGGAGCTCTCCAGTGTCGTCACCGATCCGGCGCTGCTCGCCGAGATCACAAGTGCCTTCGATCGCGCCGAGACCGCAATAGGCGCTGTCACTTTACAGATCGACCAGGCCCTTGCCGATCCAGAGCAGGCTGGAGCCCTCGTCGATCTGGTCGGAGCAACGCAGGATCTGCAACGCCTCATTGGCGAAGACCTCTCGGCCACGCTCGGGCTGAGCGTCGGCTTTTCGTCTTTGGACGGAGACTGAGCATGTGGCAGCGCCGCGCCTTTCTCAAATCTGCAGGCGCCGGCTTCATCGCCAGCCTCATGCCACGCCAGCTCTTGGCCATCGAAAGCAACGACCTGGTCTTTGCCAGCGCCATTGAGACAGCAAGCGGCGGCTATGGCGCGGTGTTGCTGGGCGAGCGTGGCGACGTCATCTCCACCATCGACCTGCCGGATCGTGGCCACGACATCACCGTAAGCCGGGAGGCTGGACGCGGCGTCGTCTTTGCCCGGCAACCAGGCACGTTCGCCTTGATTTTTGATGCCAGCGGGCGAGAAGCGCCGCAAACGCTCACCAGCGCCGAAGGCCGGCATTTTTTTGGCCACGGCGTCTTTTCGCCCGACGGGCGTCTGCTTTATGCCACGGAAAGCGACTTCGAAGCCGCCAGGGGCGTCATCGGCGTCTACGACGCCACCGACCGCTATCGGCGTGTCGGGGAATTTCCCACCTTTGGCACCGGCCCCCATGAAATGCTGCTGATGCCAGACGGCATCACATTCGTGGTAGCCAATGGCGGGATCGAGACGCATCCAGACTATGGTCGTGCCGAGCTCAACCTCGACACAATGGACCCGTCCATTGCCTTTATCGACCGCCGCGACGGTGCGCTGGTGGGCCAGTTGCGGCTCGACGCCGGCTTGCATCAGCTTTCGATCCGCCACATGGCGGTGGACGGAAGAGATCGCGTCTGGTTTGGGTGTCAGTACAAGGGATCGCCCAGCGATACGCCGCAGCTGGTCGGCTATGCGACGATGGACGGCGACATCCGGCTCGTTGAATTGCCGCCTGCAACCCTTGGCGACCTGCGCAACTATGTTGGCTCGGTTGCCGCCTCGGCGGACGGCAATTTGGTGGCCTTGTCGTCGCCCGAAGGCGATCTGCTGGTCACTTTCGACGCCGAGCAGCAGCGTCCGGTGCTAATTGAAACGCTGCGCAATGGCTGCGGCCTTGCCCCAGACCGCACCGGGTTTCTCGCGACCAGCGGCAAGGGCGCGATGGTCGGCATCGCCGGGGCAGAGCGGCAATCGCGGCAGTTCGACTTCCTTTTCGACAATCACATCCTGCGAATCTAGGCGTGGTCGTTTCATCGAATATTGAGGACTAACCGCGTATTCTCCCCAAGTAGGTGAGAACACGCACATGCAGAAAACTGCAGATCAACTGCTGACGGGAAAATTCAATCGACGCTTGATGCGGTCGTTGTTCGCCCTGTCTATTGCGGCCCTCGTTCTGGTTGTCACCTTTTCCGTGCTCGGGGCGGTGAGCCAAAACCGGTTGGCGATCGAGTCATCGAGGCAGTTGGCAGCGACGGCGCTTGAGGTCAAACAGCGCGAGATCGCCCGCAATCTTGAAGACTACGCCTATCGCGAAGACTCATATCGAAATCTCCACGCAGACTTCGACTACGGTTGGGCGTCGGCGAGCGGTAACTTGGGCTCCAACATTTTTGCCAATCTCGGCTATGAGATGGCCTTCGTCATCTCACCGGACAAACAAACGCTTTATGCCACGGTCGAAGGACAACCTCAGTCGCTCGACGCCTTCGAGGCAATAGGTTCGGGCCTCTTGCCGCTGGTGCAGGAGGGCGCGCAGCGCCTTGCCCCAGCCGTGGGCATGCTGCGGTCCGACGACAGCGTTCTTCTTGTGGCTGCCACGGCTATTCGTTCGCCTGAAAAAGCCATGGAAAGCCTTGGCCGCAGCGACAATTCCGTTCTGGTTTTTGCCAAGCGCCTGAACGGGCCGCTGCTCACCCGGATCGGCAGCGACTATCTGCTGAACCGGTTGAGACTTTCGGGCCCCAATGCGGTGGATCTGGGTGCCTCGTTGCCGCTGCAGACCCATGGCGGGGAAAAGATAGGGCAGGTGACCTGGGTGCCCGAGCAACCGGGCTACGAGAACCTTCGTACGCTGCTGCCGCTGATGGGCGGATGCTTTCTGGTGTTCGGCCTGTTTGCGTTCTTGGCCATGCGCTATGCGCGACGCTCCAGCAAGGAACTGCAGTCCTCGGCTCGCACCATCGATGCTTATTCCGAGACGCTGAAAAAGAGCGAGGCGCGGTTCCGCGACGTTGCCGAAGCCTCGTCCGACTGGATTTGGGAATGCGACAAAGATCTTGCGATCACCTTCGTTTCCGCACGCTTCGGCGATGTCACGGGCCATGCCGATAAGGTTGCCCTCGGTTCGACGATCGAAAATTTCTTTGCGCCTGACTTCGACAATGCGGAAGCAAAGCTTCATTGGGCGGCCATCGGCAGCCGCAAGCCGTTTCGAGATCTTCGCTGCAGTTTCCGCAATGCTGCCGGTGAAAAGCGGATCTGCCGCGTTTCGGCCCGGCCTATTGTTTCGGAAGATGGACAGTTCCAGGGTTATCGGGGCACCGCGGCTGATATTACCGAGGAAGTGGAAGCACAGGCCCGGGCCGTGCACCTATCCCTCCACGACTTGTTGACCGGCTTGCCCAATCGCGCCCTGTTCCGCGATCGGCTGCAGACGGCCTGCGACGAGCCGCTGCAGCAGCGCAGCCGCATAGCCGTGCTCTGCATCGACCTTGATCATTTCAAGCACATCAACGACACCCTGGGCCATGCCGCCGGTGATCTGGTGCTACAGCAAGTTACGTCTCGCCTGCGCCAATGCGTCAACGCTACCGATACGGTGGCGCGGCTGGGCGGAGACGAGTTCACCGTCATTCAATACGGCTCGTTCCAACCGCTCGACGCCTCCGTGCTGGGCCGCAGGATCATCGAAAAACTCAGCGAACCCTATCTCTTGGACGACAAGGAGCTGTTTCTCGGCGCCAGCATCGGCATTGCCTTGGTCGGGGAAGACGGCGACACGCCCACCGCGCTGCTCAAGAATGCCGATATCGCGCTCTATCGCGCCAAGCAGGCCGGCCGCGGCACCGCCCGGCGCTTCGAGCCCTTCATGGACCAGGAGCTGCGGATGCGGCGCTCACTCGAGCATGACATGCGCCAGGCCATCGCCAAGGATCAGTTGGTGCTCCATTACCAGCCGCTGGTTCAACTCCATTCCGGGGAGGTGGTCGGGGTGGAGGCACTGGTCCGCTGGAACCATCCGGAACGCGGGCTGGTGCCACCCAATCATTTCATCCCGCTTGCCGAAGACACAGGTCTCATCCTGTCCATAGGCGAATGGGTGCTTCGGACGGCCTGCCAGCAGGCCGCCCAGTGGCCCGGGTTGGTTGTGGCCGTGAACCTTTCACCGGTTCAGTTCAAAAGCCGCGACCTGGTCGAAACGGTTTCGCAAATCCTGCGGGAGACCGGCTTGCCGCCGGGCCGGCTCGAACTCGAAATCACCGAAAGCGTGTTGCTGCACGATTCTGCCGCTGCGCTGGCTGTCCTCGAGCGGCTCAAGGCTGCCGGCGTGCGCATCGCGATGGATGATTTCGGCACCGGCTATTCCTCGCTGGGCTATTTGAACTCTTTCCCGTTCGACAAGATCAAGATCGACCAGTCCTTCATCCGCGATCTCGATGCGGAGAAGTCCAATGCCATCGTCCGCTCGGTGGTGAGCCTCGGACAGAGCCTCAAGATGATCACGACGGCTGAAGGCGTCGAGACGGTCGGGCAGGCCGAATTCCTGCGTCAGGTCGGCTGCGAGCAGGTTCAGGGCTATCTCTACAGCCGTCCGCTTCCCGCCGAACAACTTGCACCGCTCTTGCTGGGCTGGGTGCAAGGGAGCGCCAGTGCAGCATAGCTGCGCTGGCCTTTAGAATTGGGACGGATTGCCGGTACGGACCACGCCATTGCCGTCGATGACGCCGTTCTTGAGCCAAAGCACTTCCCCTGCGGAGGTCAGGCTGGCGCCCCAGCATTGGGCGGGCGACGTCTCGTCGTAGACAAAGCACAGCGTATCGTCCACCACGCTCCACTTGCCGTCATAGTTGGATCCGCGCAGGGTGCCGTCGGGAAGATAGAATTCCTCATAGGGTCCGCCGGCCGCCATGTTGCCAACGACGGTATTGCCCGCGATCAGCGTAGCGATCTCCGGGCCAGACAGAACCCGTGGCTGCTCCTGCGCGGAGAGCGGCGTCACCAAAGCCGCAAAGGTGACGAAGGCCGCAAGCTGACGCATCATAATCCTCTCCATCGAAGCGCCTCAAGAAACCGGGGACAGCAATTGTCGCGCCCCGGATCATTCCTTCACTGGCATAGCTTGGCAAGGCCGTGTTGGTATCGTCTTAACGTCCGAAACGTGGGCCAGATGCAGTCGAAGAAAGGATTGACCGGCAGCGATCCTTCCATCGGGCTTTGGCTGCAGGTTCTGGGGCCGGAAGGGCGTGGGTAAGATGCCAAGGTAACTGTCTGATCGGCTCGGCTAGCGACCAGCCTCGTTGGCAAACCGGTTACAGCTCCTGAACCATTTTGATCACCACGGCGATGACACAACCCTAAACCGCTTGACGTCACTCAAAAGTATACCATACCGTATAGTATATTTTTTTGGTGTGGTGCCCTAGCGGCTTGGTTCCTGAGGATAGGTGTCGATGGTCTATGCGGTAAGGGTCAACGGCAGCCTCCATAAGGTCGAGGCAGATGGGCAGACGCCGCTGCTATGGGTGCTGCGCGACACGCTGGGGCTGACCGGTACGAAATATGGATGCGGCATCGCGCAATGCGGTGCCTGCACCGTGCATGTGGATGGGCAGCCGATGCGGTCGTGCTCCCTGCCGATCGAGTTTGTCGGCTCTGCGGAAGTGACGACCATCGAGGCGATCGATGATCCGATCGCCACGGCGGTGCAGCAGGCGTGGGTCGCGCGCGATGTGCCGCAATGCGGGTTTTGCCAATCCGGTCAGGTGATGAGCGCCGTCGCTCTGCTGCGTGCGATGCCGTCGCCCAGCGATAGCGACATCGACACCGCCATGAGTGGCAATATCTGCCGTTGCGCGACTTACAATCGTATCCGCGCTGCCATTCACGACGCTGCCGCTACCCTCAGAGGAGAGGCAGTGTGACCCGGCGCTCGGACAGGCCCAGGCGACGACGTTTTCGCATTGCGCGCATTTTCGGGATTGCCGGATTGCTGGTGGTCGCGGCGATCGGCCTTGGGCTCGTTTATCTGCTGTACCCGCGTCCGGTTCTGCAAAGCGAACCGATCGCGGTCGAAACGCTCTACGCTCAGCTTGAAAGCCTGCAGCCCGTCTCGGCATTCGACACCATTGTCGAACCCCGGCTGCGCTCGGTCGCATTATTTGAGGAAGTCGGCCGCGTGCTGCAAAGTCCGCGCTGTATGAACTGCCATCCGGCGACGGATCGACCGACCCAGACCGAAGCCATGTGGCCGCACATGCCATGGGTATCGCGCGGCCTGGATGGCGGCGGGGAGGCCAATATGCGCTGTACAACCTGCCATCAGGCCCAGAATGCCGAAGCCTCCGGCGTCCCCGGCAACGCCAAGTGGAGCCTCGCGCCCATCGAAATGGCCTGGCAGGGTAAGTCGCTGGGCGACATCTGTCGGCAGTTGCTCGATCCGGCGCGCTCGCACATGACGCGCGAGGAACTGCTGCATCACATGGCCGAGGATGACCTTGTCGGCTGGGCCTGGAACCCCGGCGGCGGCCGTCAGCCCGCGCCCGGGACGCAAGACGAGTTCGGCGCCCTGGTCGCGGCCTGGTTGGAAACCGGCGCCCAGTGTCCGCAATAATGGGCAGGACCTTAAAATGACCGAAGATGCTCAAGACTCCCGCGGTTTTCGCCTGACAAGGCGGCGCCTGATCCTCGGCGGCACGCTGCTCGGCGGTGCGCTCCTCGTGGGCTATGGGGTGGCGCGGCCAATGGATGTTGCCGGGGCAATTCTGAGCGGTGGCGGCACCGACCCGGAAGAGAGCCCCTTCGGCGCCTTTATCCGCATCGATCTTGAAGGCTGGGTGACGGTCGTCAACAAGCAGCAGGAACTGGGCCAAGGCATCCATGCCGGCATGGCGGCGATGATTGCCGAGGAGCTGGATGCGGATTGGGACCGAGTGAAAGTGGTCGAGGCGCGCAGCAATTTCCGGGCCTATGGCGTCCAGATCACCGCAGGCTCCAACGCTATCGCCACGAACTGGGATGCCATGCGCAATGCGGGCGCCGCTGCACGCAGCATGTTCGTCAATGCCGCAGCGCTGCGCTGGGACGTCGAGCCTGACGCGATCGAAGTGCGCGACGGCGTGGTCTCGCATCCCGCTTCGCAGCAGTCGGCCAGTTTTGCGGAACTGCTGGTCGAGGCTTCGCGCCAGACACCGCCGCAGGTGCCGGTGCTCAAGACGGCAGAGCAGTATCGCCTGATCGGCACCGATCGCGTCCGGCGAAAGGACAGCCAGCCCAAGAGCAATGGCAGCCTGATCTATACCCAAGATGTGCAGCGGCCGAACATGCTGGTCGCCATGGTCGCTCACAGTCCTCGCTTCGGCGGCAGGCTCGCCCGCTTCGATGACTCGGACGCGCTCAAAGTGCCTGGCGTGGTGGAGGTCTTTGCGATCGACACGGGCGTGGCCGTCCTTGCGGAAACCACCTATGCCGCCAAGCTCGGGCGGGATGCGCTGCGCCTCGAATGGGACGACACCGAGGCCGAGACACGCTCGACCGCCGACCTCGTCGCCTATTACCATGATATCGCGGCGGGCAATGGCGGCATCGGCTCGGCCGACTTTGCGACGATGGGAGAAGACCCTGACGCGCCGTTGACCGGCGACATGGTCGAATTCAGCTTCGATTTCCCCTATCTGGCGCACGCGCCGATGGAGACCATGGACTGCGTGGCTGAGGTCAATGGCTTCGATGTTTCCATCAGTTCGGGCGCACACCTTGCAAGCCTCGACCAAGTCATGGCGGCGTTCACCGCGCGCACGATCCCCGGTAGGGTCGATCTCGAAGTCCTGCCTGCCGGTGGTTCGTTTGGCCGGCGCGGCGTTATGACGGCCGACTATTTGGTGGAATGCGTACGCATTGCACAGCGCGTGCAGGGTCGTCCGGTCAAGCTGATGTGGACCCGCGAAGACGAGATGCGCGCCGGGTTCTATCGGCCGATGTCGCACCATCGCGTCTGGGTTGAGATGGGTGCGGACGGTTTTCCCGCGCGCTGGCGCTTTCACAGCGTCTGCCAGGCTTTGACACCGGTGGGCGACAATATTCAGGCGACCGAGGGCATCACCCACTCGCCTTATTTCTCGACGGCCAGGACCGTCGCGGGCAAGATTTTCAGTCCTCGCTTTCCTGTCCCGGTCGGCTTCTGGCGCTCCGTCGGCGCGTCCCATACTGCGCTGGTGATGGAACATGTCATCGATCAGCTGGCCCGCCGCGCGGGACAGGATCCAGCTGCTTATAGACGCAGTCTCTTCGAAAAGGCTGGGGACGACCGACGCATTGCCGTGCTCGATGAACTCATGGAGAAATCGGGCTGGTCCACTCCGATCGAGGCCGGTTGGAGCCGGGGCATGGCGATCTCGGAGGCATTCGGCACGATCGTCGGCCAGGTGGCGGAGGTTCGTCTCGAGGGCGGACGGCCGGTCGTGCGGCGCGTCGTGGCGGTGGTCGATTGCGGCATCGCCGTTGCTCCCGACCAGATCACCGCGCAGATGGAGGGAAGCATCGGCTTTGGCCTTTCCGCGGCGCTTTTTGGGGCCGTGACGCTTAAGGACGGCTATGTGCAGGAAACCAATTTCGACACCTATCCCGTGGTGCGCATGAACGAAATGCCCGCGGTCGAAACGCACATTATCAAGTCCACCAACAGGCCGACCGGGATGGGCGAACCCGGCGTGCCGCCGATCGCACCGGCTGTCGCCAATGCCATCCTGGCGCTGACCGGCACACCGACCACGGCGCTTCCCTTCCTGAGTGGCGCCGCGGCGACGAATGCCGGCTTTTCCATGCGCGGCTAGGCCTAGGGCCTGTTGTCCGCAATGGGGGCTGCCAGACTGGTGCCGGCAAGAAAGATCGCTATGGCGCGCTGGATCGCGGGGCGATCGGTGTCCGACGGACCGCCGACATGGGGATGGACAGCAGACGGCTGACGATGCTCGAGCAGCGTTGCGAAACGCTGCGGTCCGGTCGTCATGTTGAGAAAAATGCTGGCCAACTCCCAATAGTTCTCGCGCGTCTGGGAGATATTTCGAGCATTCAAGGTCGCTACCGCTTCGAAATAGTCGGCAAGCATGGCTTCGGCATGCTCGATGATCTGTTCATGCAGCATCTTACCCAGATCGGCAAAGCGTTCCGCGCCGCCCATGACCACGCGCTGCAGCTGGACCGCGCCCCGCCAGGTGCTAAGATCGCTGAACCCCATGGCAAAAGCTTCAAGCTCGCGAGCGGGGTCGGACGGGTCGGCAAGTTTTGGCATCTCGCTTTGAAAAAGCTCGACTGCCTTGACGAGGGCACTGCGAAACAGCGCATCTTTGCTGCCGAAATGGGAATAAACCGTGCGCTTGGTGGTCGAGGCGCGGGCCGCAACGTCATCCATCGAGGCGTTGTCATAGCCTTTTTCGACAAAGGTCAGGATAGCGGCAAACAGGATGGCTTCGCTCAACGGCAAGCCGTCAACTTTTTCATATCCCCTCCTGTCGCCCTCTTATGCATAGGGTGGAGAGCACTGACAATCGGCAGCTAGTGTTTGGGACGCGGTGGTGGCGCTTTGGTCCCGATCAGGCGGGAATGGTTGCGCTATAAGCCGCAATCATGAAGCCGAGCGAGGCCATGTAGAGCGTGGAAAGGATCAGGGTGCGGCGCATCGTATTGTTTCCTGGTCTGGCGGTTAAGTCACTCGCCGAAGTAACGGGGTCCAGCCGGCCGAGGTGACCGGCTGGATCGTGATTTTTAGCGAACGACGTAAACGATCTGTCGTGTGCTTGAATGACGAATTAGTTGGTGACGGTGACGGCCGGAAGGTCGACGTTGACGGCGTCGCCATTGCTGGTGATGCCGCCGTTGACGACCCACATGATCAGCAGGGCCGCGACGATGACGGCGATGACGAGGCCGATGATGCCGAACGGGCTGCCGCCGCTGACGACGGTGGTTTCCGTTGCGGCGGGACGCTCGATAATGGTTTCGCGTTCGATGGGCATGTTGCTCTCCAAAATATCTGGAGGGTCTAACGCGTCGTGCCTGCAAAGTTTCCAGTTAAGCCATTGTTTTTGTTATTGCATTTTGGTTACGGCAGCTGTCAGCGATGCGTAAGGCAGTGCTCGGTCTTGCTTTCGGCAGCCTTTGACCCATAGCTAGCAGGTGTGTGTCTCCGAAGACAGTTGCTGACAAAGGATGGAAGCCGGCATGTTGGCAACGATCATTTTGTATCGTGTCCCAATCGAGACGCCGGTGCGCACGTCCTTCGGCGTCATGCTGGATCGACCAACCCTTGTTCTTCGTCTCGAGGACGGGGACGGCGCCGTGGGATATGGCGAGGTCTGGTGCAATTTTCCGAGCGGGGGCGCAGAACATCGCGCCCATCTTTTGGAAACCGTCATCCTGCCGCTCGCCGCTTCCAGCGGTCTGCTTGATGATCCGGGCGCCCTCTGGGTCTGGCTCACGCGGCGCCTTCATGTGCTGGCAATCCAATCGGGTGAGCCGGGCCCCTTTGCGCAATGCCTTGCCGGGCTTGAATGTGCCTTGACCGATCTGGCGGCGCGCCGTGCCGGTCTGTCTCTGTCCAGGTTTCTCAATCGGGAAGCGCCGGCATCGGTCGGCGTCTATGCCAGCGGCATAAATCCCGAGGGTGCGCCGGAAGCGGCGGCCCGGGCCCATGCCGACGGGTACGCCGGCAGCAAGATCAAGATCGGGTTTGATCCCGTGGTGGATCGAGAAAACCTGCGCCAGGCGCGCGCCTTGCTCGGGCGTGAAAAGCTGCTGATGGCCGACGCGAACCAGGGCTATGGCCTTGCCGAAGCGCTGGCCATTGCTCCGGTGGCCGACGAGGTCGGCCTGTTTTGGCTTGAGGAACCTCTGCCGCAAGATGCGCTCGATGAGGACTGGGCCGCCTTGCACCGCGGACTGCAGACACCGCTGGCAGCGGGCGAAAATTTCAGCCGAGAAGAGCATTTCACCGCTTTGGCGGACAGGCGCTCGATAACCGTCCTGCAGCCTGATCTTGGCCGATGGGGTGGCGTCCGAAAGATGCTGGAGGTCGCAGAAGATGCCAAGCGTGCCAACCGTTTGCTGTGTCCGCATTGGCTGGGCGGTGGTATAGGGCTTCTGACCAGCTGCCACGTCAAGGCCGCATCCGGCGTGAGCACGGGCTTTGTCGAAGTGGACTACAACACCAATCTCATGCGTAGTGAACTGGCCCATGACATGCTGGCCACCCTTGCGGGTGGCCGGGTTGTGCTCAGTGACAGTCCAGGCATCGGGATCGACGATGCTGCCATGGCAGGCTTTAAGAGCTATGCCGTCCAAACTCGCGAGATCGCGCTCTAGATGGCTCAATCCGCCGCTCGGACCTATGACTATGTGATCGTCGGATCGGGCTCGGCCGGCTCGCTTCTGGCCAATCGCCTATCGAAAGATCCAGACACGCGTGTCCTCGTCATCGAAGCCGGTGGACAGGATCGCAATCATTGGCTGAAACTGCCGGTCGGTTATTTCCGCACGATCTATGACACGCGCTTTTCGCGCATCTTCGAAACGGAAGCCTCCGATGGCTCGGGCGACCGCGCCATAGCCTGGCCACGCGGGCGAGTGGTCGGCGGATCGAGTTCCATCAACGGCCTCATCTTCATAAGAGGCCAGTCCGAGGATTTTGACGACTGGGCGCAATCGGGTGCCAGCGGCTGGTCCTATGGGGATGTGCTCCCACACTTCAAAAATATCGAGCGCTATAGCGCCGGGTCTGACACCTATCGCGGTCGAAATGGCGAGCTTGCCGTGTCGCAACTGCGCAATGCCAATCCCGCCTGCGCCGCCTGGCTGCGGGCGGCGCAACAGACCGGTCTACCCTACAATACCGATTTTAACGGGGAGACCACATTCGGTGTGGGCTCCTATCAGCTGACGCTTGGCCGGCGGATGCGCGCCAGCGCTTCGGCCTCGTTTTTGCGGCCTGCACTCAAGCGGGGAAATGTCGACCTCATGACTGGCGCCATGGCCAGCCGCGTGGTGCTGGAAAGTGGCAAGGCGATCGGCGTGCAATATGTCGTCGGCACAAAGACCCATGTCGTGCGGGCGGGACGCGAGGTGATCCTTGCGGCCGGCACGATCCAATCGCCGCAATTGCTGCAGCTATCGGGCATCGGGCCTGCCGATCACCTCCGCGCGCTTGGGATCGATGTCGCGGTGGATGCGCCCGAGGTCGGCGAGAACCTTCAAGACCATTATCAGATGCGGCTGATTGTGAGGCTCAAGGACAAGCTGTCGCTTAACGACGCCGTGCGCAATCCTCTCGAACTGGCCAAGATGGGCGCGCAATGGCTTTTCCGGGGAACGGGACCGCTGACGGTCGGAGCAGGGCAGGTGGGCGGTGCGGCCTGCACGCCCCTGGCGTTCGGGGGCGGCCCGATGTGCAGTTCAACGTCATGCCCTTGTCGGTCGACAAGCCCGGCACGCCATTGCACCGCTATTCCGGTTTTACCGCCTCGGTCTACCAGTGCCATCCCGAAAGCCACGGCCGAGTTCGGATCACGAGCGCCGATCCTTCTGTCGCTCCCCGTATCGAACCACGGTATTTCGAGCGCGAGATCGACCGCCGAACGATCGTCGAGGGCGTCAAGATGCTGCGCGAGATCCACGAGCAGCCCGCCTTCAGGGCGCTGTGGGATGAAGAAGTGGTTCCAGGCGCGGCGTTCGAAACCGACGAGCAGATCTGGAACGCCGTGCGCATCATGGGCGGAACGGTGTTTCACCCCGTCGGCACCTGCCGCATGGGTTCGGACAGCACAGCCGTGCTCGATCCTCAGTTGAGAGTAAGAGGCATCGACAATTTGCGCGTCATCGACGCCTCGGTCATGCCCAAGATCGTCTCGGCCAACACAAATGCCGCGACATTGATGGTGGCCGAGAAGGGCTCAGCCATGGTGTTGGGTAGAGAGGGAAGGGCCTAACCGGCGCTTCCCCTATCCCGGCGATGCATATTGTCCCAGCCGGGCAGGACTATTCTTCCTCCGCTGCGCCAGCCAGTGCCTTGGGATGGGTTCCTGCTTCTGTGGCCTTCAGGGTCGTGACCAAGTCGGTCATCGTATAGGGCTTGGTCAGCACCTTCTCTGCGGCGTCCTTGGGAACGGCCGCGACATCGCCGGTGGCGAAGACAACTTCGATATGCGGCCTGATGCTGCGAGCGCGGCGGGCAAGGTCGACGCCGGATGCGCCGGGCAGGTTGACGTCGGTGACCAGAACGTCGACCGGCGCTGTTTCCAGCGCGGCCAAGGCGTCCTCAGCGCTCGCTGCCGAGACCACGACAAAGCCGGCGTCTTCCAGCATGTCGGCGGTGGAGAGGCGGATCAGGGCTTCGTCTTCGACCAGCAGCACTGTGCGCTTCCTGGTCACGGTGGCGCTGCCGCCTTCGGCAGCCAGCGTCGGTCTTGGGGTGGATTGGATCAGTTGGCGTTGGTCACGATTGGCCAAAACATGGCGGAATTTTCGTGCCAAGGCCTCGCGCGTATAGGGCTTGGACAAAAGCTCGACCCCCGCATCGAGCCGGCCGCCGTGGACGATGGAGTTCTCGGTATAACCGGAGGTAAAAAGCACGGCGATGTTGGGCAGCCGTTCCTTGACCTTGCGGGCCAGCTCCGGGCTCTTGAGCGTTCCGGGCATGACGACGTCGGTGAAGAGCACATCGATCGGAATGCCGGATTCGACGACATTGAGCGCGCTGGCGGCATCGATGGCCTTGAGCACACGATAGCCAAGATCGCCCAGCATCTCGACCACGGTGGCGCGCACTTCCTCATCGTCTTCGACGACGAGCACGGTTTCGGTGCCGCCCACGACCGGACCGGCGCTGGCGACGACTTCGATATCCTCGCTTTCAAGCGCCCGCGGCAGGTAAAGCTTGATGGTCGTGCCGTGGCCGACTTCGGAATAGATCTTGACGTGGCCACCCGACTGCTTGGTGAAGCCATAGACCATGGAAAGGCCAAGCCCAGAGCCCTTGCCTTCGCTCTTGGTTGAAAAGAACGGCTCGAAGACCTTATCGATGATATCGGGCGACATGCCCGAGCCGGTGTCGCTGACGGCCAGCATGACATATTGGCCGGGCGTTACTTCGTCATGGGTGCGCGCATAGTCGTCGTCGAGATGGGCATTGCCCAGTTCGATGGTGAGCTTGCCGCGGCCATCCATGGCGTCGCGCGCATTGATGGCGAGGTTGAGAAGGGCGTTCTCGACCTGCGCCGGATCGATGAAAGTGTTCCAAAGACCGCCACCGACCACGGTTTCCACTTCGATCGCTTCGCCGATGGCGCGCGCAGCATGTCGTCCATGTCGCGCACGAGGCGGCTGATATTGGTGACCTTGGGCTCCAGCGCCTGGCGGCGCCCGAAGGCGAGGAGTTGCGAGGCGAGCTTGGAGCCGCGCGACACACCGGCCATGGCATTGCCGACCCGGCGCTCGGCGCGCTCGTTGCCGGCAATGTCCTTGGCCAGAAGCTGCAGATTGCCGGAAACGACCTGCAGCAGGTTGTTGAAATCGTGGGCCACGCCGCCGGTCAGCTTGCCGACGGTTTCCATCTTCTGGGCCTGGGCGAGCTTGGCCTCGGCGCGGCGGCGTTCATCGATCTCGGCGATAACGCGGGCTTCAAGATCCTCGTTGAGCTGCCGCAGTGCCTGTTCGGCAGCACGGCGATGGGTGATGTCGGTATGGACGCCGATCCATTCGAGGATGTCGCCCTTGTCATCGAGCGCGGGAATGGCGCGAATGGCAAAGGTGCGCCAGGTGCCGCCTTTTTCGCGCACGCGATGTTCGTGGACGAACATGGACTTGGCCGCGACGGCGGCGTTCCAGTTGGCGACGCTTTCGGCCTGGTCGTCGGGGTGAACGGCATTCGACCAGCCAAAGCCCTGGTATTCTTCAAAGCTCTGACCGGTGAGCTTGGCCCAGCCGGGCTGCTCGCCCAGCATCTGGCCATCGGCGCTATTGGTCCACAGCACACCGTGGACCGCATCCATGGCCGCCCGGAAACGATGATTGCTGGTCTTGAGATTGGCTTGCAGCAGGACCTGATCGGTCTGGTCGATGACGGTGCACATGACGCCGCCGACTGCGCCGTGATCGTCATAGACAGGAGTGTAGTGGAGATCGAAAATGAAGTCGCCCTTGCGATGCTTGTTGTCGAGCTGCATGGCTACACCGGTGTTGGAGATCAACTCGCCGCGGTGTCCAGCCTCAAGAATGGAACGATTGAAATCCCAAACCTCGGGAAGCGCGGTCGCAACGGCTTCGCCCATGGCCGTGGGATGGCGCTGGTCGATAATGGGCGCATAGGCATCGTTGTAGAACATGCGGTGCTCGGGACCCCACATGAGGACCTTGGCAACCGGGGAATTGACGATATTGGCGACCGTTGCGCGCAAAGCCGGGGGCCAGCTCTCCACAGGGCCAAGGGGCGTGCTGGCCCAATCCTTGGTGCGGATGAGGGCGCCGCATTCGCCACCGGCGATCGGCCAGCCGACCGGCAAGGCAGAGCTTTGTCCCGGGCCGTCGCGCAGCTGACGCAGCGCCGAGCGCACGACTTCGCTGGCATTGGCGTAATCGCCCGATGCCAGCTGGTCCGAGATAAAGGCCTCTAGCTCGGGTGTGAGGGAAACATTGCGGGACTGACGGGTGCTCATGCCTGCTCATTTGCAGCAGGCGAAGAGTGTGTCAACGACTGACACGCCTCGGTGCTATCACTTCGAGGATTGGGATTTAGCTGTTCGCTCATCCTGTCGGGAAAACGTGGACAGAAGACCAAGAAAGTCGCGAGGAAAAACGTGATCGACTCTGGCGCAACTTAAAGCGAATTGCTTCTTTTTCCCTGCAACTATGCGGGGACGAAGATGGCGGACTATGAGCAATTAAAACCAGGCATGCGCACGCCGCACGATGCTGTCGTGGTGGAAGTGACGCAGATCTTCGGTCGCAGTGTTGCTGACGTCGCGAGTTTTGACGAAATCGCGTCGCTGCCCGTCCCGGTCAAACAGGCGCTCGCCAAAGCGGAAGCCTTGCGCAGCGAGGCGGGGCTCAAGCGCATCGTCATTCGTATCACCGATGAAAAACTCTGGAACCCGGCCTGGGGCAGGTTGGTCGAACTGGTTTCGTAACGGCTTCTATTCCGTCGCGACCACCTGGTTTCTGCCCCGCGCTTTTGCATAATATAGCCTGTCGTCCGCCAGGCGCAGCATTTCGTTGAAGCTGTGCGATGCAGGATCGCCGCGGAATACACCGAAGCTTGCCGTGATCGTCGTGGCGACGCCGCCCAGGGTGGGCTGCCAGTCCTCGATCGCTTGTCGGATGCGTTCGGCGGCCCTGATGCCGAAGTCATCGCTGGCATCCGCGGAAACGACGCAGAATTCTTCCCCGCCGATCCGGGCAATGAGGTCGTAAGGCCTAAGTTGGCGCTGGGTGACTTCGGCCACGATCATGAGGACCTCGTCGCCCGCCGCGTGACCGAAGCGATCGTTGATTTCCTTGAAGCGATCGAGGTCGAAGGCGATGACCCAGATCGACTGGTTGCGGCGCATTGCGCGGCTGATCTCGACCGAAACGGCATTCTGGAGCCAGCGTCGATTACCGAGGCCGGTCAGCGGATCACTGTTCGCCTGCCGTCTCAAAGCGCTCAAGGATTGCTCCTGGGCCCGCACTAGGCTCGCAACCTTTTCCGCAAGCCTCTTGACGCTGTCGCTTCCGCGAACTTCGACAAAAGGCTCGGTGCCTTCTTCCTGATAACGGTCCACCGCCCGTACCAGTCGATCTATTGGGCTGACCATCTGATAGATGGCGAGGTAGGACAGGATCGATCCCAGCAGAGTCGCGATCAGCGCGACAACCAGAATGGATATCGGGTCTGCCGGACGCCCAAGGCCGAGGTAAAGGCTCAGCGAAAGCAGGGGAACGTGGATGGCCAAAAAGCTCACCCCGAACACTTTGGCCACAAGCGAGCCCCTAATCCGCTCAACCATCCCCATGATCACGCCTCCGCTATCGAAACGGAGGCAAACTGCCATGGCGAAGTTGGCAATCTGCCGAGGATAAAGCTAAACTTTTATCGTTTGGTCAGAGCAAGATACCCAGGCCAAGCGTTGGAAACCGCCTTGCAATGAAAGCGGCTTCCAACGTTCACGGTGCAACTAGTTCGGCTCGTGGATTGGGCAGCGATTGAAGGCTGCTCGGAAGTCCGAAGAGTGTTTGTAGGGCTCGTTGCGGGCGCGGTTGATATTGCCCAAAGGTTGGTGGGCGGCAAGGCCGGTCCAGATGCTGAAACGCATTTCTTCGTCCACGGCCTGAACCTTGCCGGGGTCCCAGCTGTCCTGCGGCGAGGCTTCAAGCGTTGCGACGGTGACATAGGGGCTGATGTCCTCGTCCCACTCGACGGTGGGGTCTTCCACCGGCTGTTCCTCAAGATCGCGACAAAGCTGGACGCGGAATTCCCAGCGGCCTTTGGCCTCAGCCATGTCGCTTCGCACTGTGTGGCGGATTGCATCCTCGTCCTTGCTGGCGTTGATTTCCTGGCCTGTCAGCGACGTCAGGTCGTCTGACACCGGCACTACAGAAAACTTGGCGATGTAGTCGCCATAGCGGAAGGGCGTGACACTGAAATAGCTTTCGCCAAGCGGGTGTACATTGGGAGCGCCGCCCAGCGTCTGCACCTTGGGGCTTTCCACGCCGACAGCCGTCAGCACCTTGTTGACGCCACGCAGCACCCCGACATGACTTCCTTGGTTTTTTCCATCTTGTCGGTGGTGGCAGCAAGCAGCTTGAGATTGCTCAAGAATTTGTCGCTGGTCTTGTTCTGGAAGACCGAACCGTTGACAAGGACGAAGTCCTGCGTCGTGCCCTCGGCACCGGCGAGGCGTGCCCCCTCTGCGTCCAAAACTTTGAGCGCCATGCCGCGGGGCAGGGAGATGGCATCGGGCAAGATGTCGCCGGCATTGGTCGAGATGCGGATATAGGCCTTGTGCTCGCCGGGCCTTGCGAAAAGCCCCTGCGCGTATTCGGGCGGAAGGTTGGGGTGGACACGCAGCACGCCTTCGAGGATGCCATGCGCCTTGGCATGCACCGACCGGACGGCGTGACCATAATCCTCGGCGGTCTTGTGGAGGATTTTGTCGAAAGTCTCGTTGAGCTTCTGGATGGTCTCGCCCTCATCCTCGCGGATGGTCTCGACACCGGGATGAAAGCGGATTGGGGAAGCGTGGGGCATGGTTGTTCTCCGAACTGGAAGAAGAACAGGGGCCTGCCAAGCTAAGTTCCTGCGGAACGACGCCTCTGCCGGTCACTTTTATGCTCAGCCTAGCTGAAGACCTCGAAGCCATCGTCGCGCGCCACGCCGATCAGCGTAATGCCGGCGGCCTGCGCCGCATCAACGGCGAGCCGTGTCGGGGCCGAGACCGCGATCAAGACGGGCGCCCCCAGCACAGCGGTCTTCTGGATCAGCTCGATGCTGACGCGGCTGGTGAGCAGCACGGCGCAGTGGCCGGCATCTAGGTTCATCTGCGCGGCGCGTCCGGCCAGCTTATCGAGCGCATTATGTCGCCCGACGTCCTCGCACACGGCAAGCACGCCGTGGTCGGGATGCCAGAGCGCTGCCGCATGGACGGCGCGGGTGATGGCATTAAGGCTCTGCACCGGCCGCAGGCTCGAGGCAGCTTCACGGATCTTCTCTACGGAGAGATCAAGCCGCGACCTCACCGGCCGCGATACGCGCATTGCCTCTTTGAGACTTTCGATGCCGCAAAGTCCGCATCCTGTCGGTCCAGACTGTTGCCGGCGGCGTGCGGCCATCGCCTGCGCCTTGTCCGCGCCTATCCACAAGCGCACTTCGATGCCCAGATCGTGGTTAACCACCTCGAGCCGTGAAATTTCCGATGCCTGCTCGATCACGCCTTCGGTCAGCGCAAAACCGACGCCGAAGGCTTCGAGGTCTGCCGGCGTCGCCATCATCACCGCAAGCGTGCTTCCGTTGACGACGATCGCCACGGCCACCTCTTCGGCCAGTTCGCGCGTGCTGCGCCCCTTGCCCCAGCTTTGCGGGGACACGGAGTAGTGCGTGGCAAAGCTCACAGCACCAGCCTCACCGGCACCGATTTGGCCGCCGGCACCTTACTGCCCTGCGCATGCTGGTAGACCGGGATCAGCACATTGCATTCCGGGTAGTAGCCGCCACAGCTGCCTTCGGGAATGTTATAAGTCACCGCGCGCAAGCCGCCGAGCCAGCGATCGACGCCATCATCGGCGACCGTTGCAAGACCCACTTCCTGGCCCTCGGAAATGCCATAGCGCTTCATGTCGGCCGCGTTGAGCAACAGCACGTCGCGGGTGCCGTGAATGCCGCGGAAGCGATCGTCATAACCGTAGACGGTGGTGTTGAACTGGTCGTTGCTGCGCAATGTTACGAGCCGCAGCACATCCTTGTCTTGGCCGGTGTCAAAGCTCGCATTAATGGCTTCGGGCACGGTGAACTGCGCCTTGCCGCTTTTAGTCTTCCACTCGCGGTGGCTTGCAGCGATCGGACGGCGAAAGCCTTCGGGCTTTTTCATGCGCTCATTGAAGTCGAAGAACTGGTCGGGATAGGTCGCGGCGATGGCATCGCGCACCTTGCCGTAATCGCCGACCCACTCGTCCCAAGGCACTTTGGGATTAAAGGGCAGGGTCGCCCTGGCGATCTCGGCGACGATCTTGGGCTCCGACAGCAGGTCCTTGCTGGCCGGCTCCGACAGGGCCTTGGAGCGATGGATCACCGCCGTGCTGTCTTCGACGGTCACGATCTGCTCGCCGGTCGCTTGCCGATCCTTTTCGATGCGGCCGAGACAGGGCAGGAGGTAGCTGGTTCGCCCGTTGAAGAGATGCCCGCGATTGAGCTTGGTCGCGACCTGCACCGTCAGCCGCAGCCGCGGCCAGGCCGCCTCCATCTGCCCGTGATCGGGCACGGCGCGCAGGAAATTGCCGCCGAGGCCGATAAAGGCATCGACCGTTCCTTCGATGATGCCCTTGCAGGTATCGACCGTCGTCAGCCCATGTTCGCGGGGCGCCGAAAATCCATACTGCTTTTCAAGCAGGTCGAGCGGCACCAGTTCGGGATTGTCGGCAATGCCGACGGTGCGCTGTCCCTGGACGTTGGAATGCCCGCGCACCGGACAGATGCCGGCACCCGGCCGTCCGATATTGCCGCGCATCAACGCCAGATTGACCAGCATCTGCACGGACTGCACGCCCAGTTTATGCTGGGTAATGCCCATGCCATAGATGATCATGGCTGCCGGGGCTTCCGCATAAAGCCTTGCCGCAAGCTCGATCTGGTTGCGCCGCAGACCGGACTCGCGCTCGATATCGGCCCAGTCCTGGGTCATGACCCAGGCAGAAAATTCTGCAAAGCCATGGGTGTGTTCTGCGATGAAGCCATGGTCGATCTTGTCGGCTTCAATCAGCCAGCGGCACATGCCGGCGACCACGGCCATGTCGCCACCGGGGCGCACCTGGAAATATTCGCGCGCGATGGGCGTTTCGCTGCGCGTCGCCATCTGTATTGGGTTTTGCGGGTCGGTGAACCGCTCGAGCCCCCGCTCTCGCAGCGGATTGAAGGCGACGATGGTGGCGCCGCGATCGCTGGCATCCTTGAGCTGATGCAGCATGCGCGGGCTGTTGGACCCCACATTCTGCCCGAAGAAGAAGAGGGCGTCGGCATGGTCGAAATCGTCGAGCACCACGGTGCCAACGGGAACGCCGATGCTTTCCTTGAGCCCGACCGAGGTGGACTCGTGGCACATGTTCGAGCTGTCCGGCAGATTGTTGTTGCCGTAGAGCCGCGCCATCAGCGCATACATATAGCTGGTTTCGAGCGATGCCCGGCCCGATGCGTAAAATACCGTGCGCTTAGGGTCGATCTCGCGGATCGCGGCCAGCTCTCGGCCGATCGCGGCAAAGGCCTCGTCCCATTCGACGGCGACATATTTGTCGGTCGCGGCGTCATAGCGCATCGGCGTGGTCAGGCGTCCGATTTCCTCGAGCTGGAAATCCGACCAGCCCTGCAGCTTGCTCACCGTATGCTTTTGGAAGAATTCCGGCGTTACCCGCTTCTTGGTCAATTCCCAGGCGGTCGCCTTGGCGCCGTTTTCGCAGAACTCGGCCGGGTGGGACGGAACGGGCTTGGCCCAGGCGCAGCTGACGCAGGCAAAGCCATCCGGCTTATTTTGCTTGAGCAAAATGCCCGGCCCTTCTACCAAAAGGTGTTCGCTGCCCAAATATTTGGCGACTGACTTTGCCGATCCCCAACCGCCAGCCGGTCCCTTGTAGGGATAGATTTTGGTCTTCATGGTCATTGCCGCTGGCTCCCGCGCGTCCTTGAACCTAAAGGCTTTTGACAAGGCTTCGTTCCTGCCGGAATGCGACAAGCAAACGCCGCGCCGTTTGACAGGCGCGGCGTCAAGAAACGCTAGGTGTCAGGCAAGAAACGGTGTCGCCGCTGCCAAGACGGCATTCTTGCTCAGTGGCTTGTCGAAGGCGCTGTCCCAGCCGTATTTGAGGCCGATGCGGCGGACTTCGGAAGCATGGCGGGCTTCGACAGAGTGGATCTGCAGGGCAACCGTGAGGATCGCACCCGAGCCCATGAGATTGCCGGCCTGGCCCTTGTAGGCTGCAACGCCCAGGTCTTCGAAGGTCTGGCTGAGCAGACGGAAGGTCTCGAAGTTCTCAAAGACGTCGGCATACTGGCCGCCGGCAGTGAAATCGACGGCGGGTGCTGCAACGGAAGCCGAGCCGAGAACGCCCTTGAGCAGTTTGACGTGGGCATTTTCGTGTTCGCCTATGGTGCGGAACACCGCGCGATATTCGCGCGGCACGACGCCCGACTTATTGCCCTGGTCGTAGAAGGCGGCTTCGAGATATTCGAGCGTCAGCGCGAAGTTGAGAACGTCGACGACCTGGCTCGGCAGCGACTGGCCGAAGGCTTGGTTCGAGGCAAGGGCCAGAGCCAACGGGGCGCTGGCAACGATGCCGCCCATCTTGGCATAGCGGGAGAACATTTCCCGGCGGCCGACCGCGATGCGGTCGACGACTTCGGGCTCGATCTCGGAGAGGATGGAATTTTCCTGGGTCATTTCAAACTCTCCTTATGGCAGCGTTGCGGCGGTGACGGGCGTCGTGATGAACGGCGCCGCGGCAGGCAGGACCTGGGACGGCAGCAGCGCCTTGTCCAAGCCCTTGCGATCGACGACGCCGCGGCCGGCAGCTTCGGCGCTGAACGGGCGGAGCAGGTCGGTGATGGCCGCAGCGTGGCGGGCTTCGATCGATACGATCGAACCGGCAGCGACGAGGTAATCGGGGTTGGAGATCAGCTGGCCGGCGCCGTTATAGGCGGCAACGCCCAGGTTCTCGAAGACTTCTGCGGTGCCGAGGACGCTGCGGCGCGAGCCGAAATCGACGGCGGAGAAATCGACCTCGAGCGCCGGGATGGCGCGGCGGCCCAAAGCGCCCTTGAGGAAGTCGCGGTGGGCGATTTCATGATCGCGGATCTGGGTGAGGATGCGCTGGTCATTGACCTGCATCTCGCCGAACGGGTTCTGCAACACGGTGGTGTAGAAGGCCGCTTCAAGCTGTTCGAGCGCATAGGCATAGTTCAGCACCCCAATATCGCCATCGCCGAGTTCTGCGGCTAGCGCGGCGGAAATGCCGAAATTGGGGAGCATGGCACCGGCTACCGCCAAGGTCCCGGCAGCGCCGGTCCACTTGAGCAGGTGACGCCGGGATAGGCGGGAAGTGCTGTCCATTTGTTGTTTCTCCGGGTGGGCAGGATCAGTTCGAGCACGCAACCGTGAGCAGTTACGGCGACGGCAGCGAACGAGTTTCGGGCGGGACGGCGCAAAAAAAAAAGCCGCCGCGCTTGTAGGGCAAGGCGCGGCGGCGGGACGCTGGAGTGTTTTAGGCGAGGAACGGGGTGGCCGCTGCCAACACTTCTTCTTTCGTCATCGGTTCGTCGAAGGCGCCGTCCCAGCTCTTCTTGCCGCCGATCTTGCGGACAATGGCAGCGTGGCGGGCTTCGACGGAATGGATCTGCAGAGCAGCCTGCAGGATATCGTCATTGGAGATCAGGTTGCCGGCCTGGCCCTTATAGGCGGCGACGCCCAGATCCTCGAAGGTCTGGCTGAGGGTGAGGTAGGTGTCGAAGTTTTCGAGCGCGTCGGCATATTTGCCGCCGGCGGTGAGATCGAGCGCCGGACGGTCGATGGCGGCGCTGCCCAAGGCGGTCGAGAGGAAAGCGACGTGTGCCGCCTCATGCTTGCCGATCTGGTTGAAAATGCCGACATATTCGTCCGGGATCAGGCCATCGGCCTCGAGACCCGAGCGATAGAACGCGTCCTCGATATGCTCGAGTGTCAGCGCGAAAGTCAGCACATCGACGATTTCCTGCGGCAATTCCTGCCCGAAAGCCTGCTGCGAGGCCATGGCGAGAACCAGCGGTGCAGAGGCCATGGCGCCGAGCTTGAGCGCGGACGAGCGGAAGAACTCGCGGCGATTGGCGACGAGGCGCTCGGTGATTTCCGGATCGACGGTGGAGAGGATGGATTTCATGGTCATGGGTGTTCTCCTCAAACCAGCGCTTCGGCGGTGACTTCGGTGGTGATGAACGGATCGGCTGCAGCCAGCACTTCCGCCGGTTCCTTGGCGACGTCGAGACCGTTTTCGTCGACCACGTCATCGCCGGCAAAGGCGACCGAGTTCATGTTGACGAGGTCGCGAATGGCGGCGGCGTGGCGGGCTTCGACCGAAACGATCTTGCCCGCAGCAAGCAGGTAATCGCCGTTTTCGATGAGCTTGCCGGCGCCGTTATAGGCTGCAACGCCGAGGTCTTCGAACGTCTGGGCCGTTGCCAGAACGCTGTCGCGGCTGGTGAAGTCCACGGCGGAGAAGTCGACTTCAAGATCGGGAATGGCACCTTCGCCGAGGGCTTCCTTGAGGAAGTCGCGGTGTTCGACTTCATGGTCGCGAATGTCGGTCAGCCAATCGGTTTCTTCATCGGTAATGCCCTCGAATGGCGTTTCGATGACCTGGGTGTAAAAGGCTGCCTCAAGCTGCTCGAGCGCGTAGGCGTAATTGAGAACGCCAATGTCGCCTTCACCCAAATCGGCGGCAAGGGCGGCGGAAATGCCGAAATTGGGCAGCATGGCGCCGGCGACAGCGATGCCAGCATTGGCTCCCGTCCATTTCAGCAACAGACGGCGTGAAAGAGTTTGGGTCATGTCGTACCTCCTGCGAAGAATCTATGAAGAATCTATGCGGGAGCAACGCGCAAATTTACTGGGCCCGCAATCCGGGTTTGTTTGAAATTTAAGCTATAGGCATGGCAACCAAAGTTGGCTTTGCTTGTTCACGCGGACCAAGCCGAAGGAAACATTTTTCCAGCAACTTTTCGGTCGGCATAACCGTTCACGGAAAACATCATCACGGCTTTGCTACTGCGCGCCGGAAACTTCCCTAAAATGCGACCCGTATCCACCGGTATCAACTCAGATACCGGAGCTTTTTGCACGTGGAGCATATCTACCGCGGCTTTCGCATTTCCTTGCGGCAGGACCATGACGGCTGGCACGCCAAGTTCTGGCGGGTCAGCGGCGCGGCTGTTTTTCTGACCGCCGTCGCGACGGAAGCCGAAGGGCAAGATGTATGCTTAAGGCGTGCGGAAACGGCGGTCGCAAACTTTCTTGCGTATGTCGGCGCGACTACAACTACGGAGCCGTAACGTCAGAGATTGTCCGCTCAGTCTCTTGCCAGAATGATCAGCCGATCGCCTTCGACATAGGTTTCGGCAACACCCTTGGGGGATTGATGAGGATGCCGTTGGCGGCGGCGTCCGGGCGCGGCCGGTGGTAGCCGATCGCGACCTCACCGCGTTGCCGAGCCGCTTCGCTGACCGTGTAAAAGCTTACCGACACGTCCAGGGCAACATAGTCGCTGGCGGACCGCATATAGAGTTCCGAGCCGGCTTCATCGAGGAGATCATCGAAAATGGCGGTCAGCGCATCGTTTTCCGAGGCCTGCGCGAGCATCAGGCTGACGAGCTTGTTGGACACGACGAAATCGTCTGCCCGGGTCACCTCGGCCAGTTCGCGATTGCGCACGTCGACCATCTCCGACACCACTTTCACCCGGCGCCCGGTGCTTTCGGCAATCTTGCGCAGGTGCAGTAGCGTCACCAGCGTCCGCGTGTCGGTGGGTTGCGGCGCCAATATGTCGGAATAGCCGAGCACCAGCACATGGTCGTAGCTCGAAATATTGAGCTCTTCGAGCGCCTTGCGGCTCGTGATGTCGGTGCGGCTGAAATAGACCTTTAAGTTTTCACTGGCGACGGCCAAAGCGCCGATATCGTCTTCGATCGTGGGCGTGTCCGCTGCGATGGTCAGGGCCGAACCCGGCTCCACATAGCGGCTGAGTTCGAAGGTGATGACCGGCGCCCGACGGTTCCACCCCAGCAGCAAGACGCGCTCGGGTTGTTGGGCGACCGCTGCCGGCATGCGGATTTGTGAAAGGTCGGGTTCGACGAGCGGCGCCTTGATCTGGATCGCAGCATCGTCCTCGGCGATGATCACCGCCCGGTCGCCCGCCGCCACGCGCCGGTCCATTGGTGGATTGAGCTCCACATGTCCCTCGGCGGTCACGAGCCCAATCAGCGTCGAGCTCTCATAGGACATGACGCTTTCCGCGAAGGTCTTGCCGACAAGGCCCTGCTGCTCGACCGTGTAGATCTCGCAGCCATCGAAATCGAGTAGTTCTGAGTAAACCGCGGAAAGGCCCGATTGGCGGCTCGAATGCACGACGATGCGCCCGATCAGGTCATCGGCCAGCACCAGTTGCGCCTCGCGTCCCCCGACCACCCGTGCCACCTCGACATTGCGGGCGTCGCGGATTTCTGCGGCGATGCGATAGGGCTCGGCCCGGCGCCG
Source organism: Devosia aurantiaca (assembly GCF_011058215.1). Taxonomy (GTDB): domain Bacteria; phylum Pseudomonadota; class Alphaproteobacteria; order Rhizobiales; family Devosiaceae; genus Devosia; species Devosia aurantiaca. The sequence continues at coordinate 202,339 of NZ_JAALFG010000001.1, read as the reverse complement.
CGGATCATGCACCAGCGCCAGGATCGACTTGATGACGCAGCTATCCGGATCGTCCTCGCTGTCAGGGGAGAGAATGATGATCGAGCGCGCCGATTGCGGGGTTACCAGCGAGAGGTCGTACAGGTCGGTCGGGTCGCCGCTGCGGCAGATGATGCGGGTATTGCCAAGCTCTGCGACCTTGGCCGCGATCTCATCCTCCATCTCCACCTTGTCGCGGTTGGCCATGATGACGATGCGTGGGCGGTTGCGGCTCCGATTGGCGACGACCAGTTCGGAGATGACGTCGAAGATCGACGGGCTCCAGTTCAGAATAATGGTATGGTCCTTCTCGAGCACCTGGCTGCGACCCTTGCGCAGGTCTTCGAGCTTGCCTTCGATGCCCGAGGAAAGGACACCGATCAGCGTCGAGAAAATGAAGATGCCGGCAATGGTGACCACGAGCCCGACGGCGCGGAAGGTCCAGCCCGTATCGCCGGCGACCGTGCCCGCATCCATCGATCGCATCAGCGATTCCCAGGCGGCCTCGAGAAAATCGACCGGCTGCCCGCCTTCGGGCGCCAGCTGGAACAGCACGAGGATGATCGAGGCCACCATGATCACGACGATCGAGAGCAGCGCCAGCCAGCCGATCAGGGCCACGGGACCTGCCGACATCGACTTGTCGAACTCGTAGCGAAGGCGGGCTCGCAGGGATGGCCGGGAAGGGCTGGTCATGAAAGGGAATCTCCGGACCGAACGCGTCGGTACGCCAAGCGATATCCCAAGCGCGCCCGGCTTCCAACGGGTGACCGCCGAATTTTTGCAGCAAAATCATGGCCGTGCGGGGGTGAGCCAGGGCCCCGAGAAGATTCTCGCATTCTAAATTCTGGCTGACGTCTCGGTTCAGGTCCGGTTCATGCCGGAAGGCGCCTTATGCGGTCAACGGACCAGATGGTCCCCCCCGAATGAGGAAGCTGAAATGCAGATCAAGAAAAACGTCATGAAGGCTGTGGTCGCCGGCGCTGTGATGCTGGCTTCGGCCGGTGCTGCTTTTGCCGCGCAGGCGACTGCCACCACCCATGTCAATGTGCGCTCGGGTCCAGGAGGCGGCTACGGCGTGGTCGATAGCCTGCGTCGCGGTGATCGCGTCGAGGTGCAGGAATGCCAGGCCGGTTGGTGCTACGTGCAGAAGCGCGGTCCCGACGGCTGGGTGTCCTCGCAGTATCTCCAGCTTCGCGGCAATGGCGGCTATGGCAACAACTATGGTGGCGGCTATAACGGCAGGCCGAACTACAGCTTCGAGTTCAACTTCGGCAACGCTCCGGCGCCCCGTCCGCAGCCTCAACCGCCCCGCCCGCCGCGTCCCGATCATGGCGGCTGGAACAATAATGGCGGCCACAACAATGGCGGCTGGAACAACGACTGGGATCGCGACGATCGCTCCGATGAGTGGCCGCGCGGCTGGAACTGAATAGCCCCGTCAAAATAGACGCCGTCTCGGGAAACCGGGGCGGCTTTTCGATTCAGTCAGCGCGCGGCGAGCACCGCAAGTTTGGCTGGCACGGAAATGACATCGCGGATCAGCTGCACGCGCTCGGGCGTAAAATGGCCGGCAACGTCGAGGATGTTGACCACCGCAATCAGCGTGCCGCCGACGATGACCGGCATGTTGACGATGGACTGGCAGCCGAGCTCGTTGATGAGTTCGTGGTCGAACAAGACCTTGGCGATGTCTTCGATCGTGTTGGCGATAAAATAGGCCTTCTGCGTGTGCACGGTGTCGAACCAGGGCCCGTAATTGATCGGCTTGGTGCCCGAGGTCGGGTAGTTGACCGGATCGCTGGTGTAGGCGCGGCGGCTGAGATCGTGCTTCATGTCTACGGTCATGACCGTAAAGAGCTTGGCGCCCACCGTGGCGCGAACCAATTCCTCAAGCGCCAGATAAGCCGCCTCGGCGCCTTTTGCCTCGGCAATGGCGGCGTCGAAGTGGGCAAGGTCCGTGGCGTGTTCGGTCATCGCGCTCATGCCCAATAGGTCTTGAGCGTCGTCGGCGTGTGCATGTTGCCGTAAAGATATTCCCAGAACTCGGCGCGACGCTCGGCGGGGACTTTGCTCCACACTTCATGCACCGCCATGTCGCCGCACCAATAGGCATAGACGAAGGGCGCGCGCAGGTTGTGGCCCAGAAAGGCCAGACGCGAGCGGGCCGTGACCGGATCCTGGAACCCGCCTTCGGCAATGATCGGCACGATCTCGTCCAGCGTCATGCCCTCTTCATGCATCATCCAGGCCGCGTTGCAGCGGAGGGCACCGCGCAGGCGCTGCAGCGCAACGCCAAGCTCGTCTTCGGGGCCTTCAATCCAATCGAGAAAGAACGTGCCATTATCGGCAATGCCTTCGAAGAGCGCACTGCTGGCGGAGCTGGTCACCACCTGTGCGCCATCGAGCGGCATGGTTCCTTCGGCAACATACTTTTCCCGCAGGGCAAGATGCACAAGGTGGCCGGGAAACACTTCGTGCGTCGCGAGGTGCTTGAGAGCGAAGCGTGTATAGGGAAGTCGAGGTTCATCAGCACCTTGCGCGAGGGGTAGTCGCAATAGGCCGAGAACGGCACGGCGGAAACGCCCACCGGCTCCATCCACTGGTCGGCCATCGGGTACATGGTGGCCGTGACGCGCTCGCGAGCTTCAAGGGTCAGCGCTCGCATGGTGTCGAGCACCTGATCGACGGGGACGCGCACCGTTTCCTCGTAGCGCGCCAAATCGTCCGCCAGCGCACCGCCGCTATAGCCGAGCTCGTCGAGCTTTTCGCGAATGACGCTGCGATAGCCGTCCAAGACATCGTCGCCGATGCGCTGGGTAGAGACGCGGATCTGCCGGCTGACGCGATCGGCGAAGGAGACTTGTTCCTCGCGGAATGTCGCCACCAGCGTCAGCAGCGAGTCGATCATCTCGTCGAGATAGTCGCGGCGCAGCGGGCTTTCCGCTTCCGCTGGAAGACGAGCCCGCAGGGCGTTCAAGGCGTCCACCGCTTCGTCGTAATCGGCCAGCGGGCGGGGCGTTACCTCGGCGACCGCGACGGGGATTAGGCCCTCCTTATCGAGGAAACCGTCGCTGCGCGGCGTGTTGCGATAGAGCTGGTCGATGCCGGCGGTGAGTTCTGCCAGTTCCTTGCCGAGTTTCATCTGCGCAACTCCTTACTGGTGACCGGCGACCGGCTTAGGATGGTAGGGCGCTTCCATCGCTGCGACGTCCTCATCGCTGAGCTTGATGTCGAGAGCGGCAACGGCGTCATCGAACTGGTGGAGCTTGGAAATGCCTACCAGCGGCGCGGTGATGCCGGGACGGCTGGCAACCCAGGCATAGGCAATCTGCGCCAATGGCCTTTCGTGCCGTTCGGCCACCTGGCGCACGGCGGCGACCACCGCTTCATCCTGCTCCGCCGATCGGTCATAAAGCGCACCGGCGGTCTTGTCGGTCTGCGAGCGGGTCGAGGCATCCGCTCCGCGTCCGGCCAAACGACCCCGGGCCAGCGGGCTCCACGGAATGACGCCGACGCCTTCCGAGCGGCAAAGCGGGATCATTTCGCGCTCTTCCTCCCGATACATCAGGTTGTAGTGCGGCTGCATGGAGACGAACGGCGCCCAGCCATGGGCGCGCTGCAGGCCTAGCGCCTTCATGAACTGCCAGGCATGCATGGAGGAGGCGCCGAGATAACGCACCTTGCCGGCGCGGACCACGTCGTTGAGGGCATCCAGCGTTTCCTCGAGCGGCGTCTCGTAGTCGAAGCGATGCAGCTGATAGAGGTCGATGTAATCGGTGCCGAGGCGCTTAAGGCTGCCATCGACGGCTTCGAAAACGTGCTTGCGCGAGAGGCCGCGATCGTTCGGGTCCTGGCTCATCGGGTTATAGAGCTTGGTTGCCAGCACCAGCTTGTGGCGCGGCACATGGGCGAGGGCTCGGGCGACCACGATCTCACTTTCGCCAGCCGAATACATGTCGGCCATGTCGAAGAAGTTGATCCCCAGCTCCAGCGCCTTGTGGATGATCGGCGTCGAGGCCGCTTCGTCCAACACCCAGGGCGCCCAGTTCGGCGAGCCGAAGGTCATGCAGCCGAGCCCAAGCCGAGAGATCTTGAGGCCGGTTCGGCCAAGGTTGACATAGTCCATTAGTACACCGCCTTCACATGCGCCTGGTTCGGTTGGTACCGCCCAACTGCCGAAGGGCAGACGAGCGGACTGCAAACCGAAGCCGTTTTGCGCTAAAGTGCACATAATTTCGGCGGATGCAAACTGTGGATAAATTCTGTCCAGACCTATTGCGTCGCGCAAGTACCTACTGTTACGGTTGAGGTGTACTAGCGCGGAAGAACACGTGTTTCCCATTGACGCTGCCAGCATCGACAAGTCTTTGCCCGTGCCCGTCGGTACGCAGCTGCATGGTCTTTTGAGCTACGCTCTGGCCTTCGGGAACATTCCGTACGGCACCAAGCTGCAATCGGTGCGCCAGCTCGCGTCAGAGCTCGGCATCGCGCCGATGACGGTCAGCCAGGTCTATCAGCAGCTGCGCGACGAGGGGCTGATCGAGATGCGCGCCGGGCTCGGCGCCTTTACCGCTGGCGATCCGCGCAAGGGCATCGACAATTCGCAGCCGATCAATGCCCTGCGCGGCGACATCGACGCCATCCTCGCCAAGGCGGAGACGCTGGGCGTTTCGCCCATGGCCCTCGTTTCCATGATCAGCGCCCGCGCCCAGATGCGCCGGCCTTCGGTGGGCCTCGACATCATTTTCGTCTGTATTTTCGAAGGACCCGGCCGCGATTACCTCGAACAGGTGCGCGCCGTGCTTCCCGCCGGCGACGAGATCAAGCTCGTCACCATCGATGCCTTGCGCAAGGGTGCGGAAACGCTGGCCGCCTGCCATGCCGCCGACATCGTCGTCACCTTCAGCCACCGCGAAGCCGAAGTGCGCGCCCTTCTCGGGCAGGGAGAGGTGGTGGGCCTTCGCATGCTGCCCTCGCAAGGCACGCGCCGGAGCCTTGCCGGCCTCGACTCGCGCTCCCGGGTCGCCGCGGTCACCCACTTTCAGGAATATATCGCCATCATGCGTCCCAGCGTGCGCGAATTCGCGCCGCATGTTTCGGACATCCGCGTCACCTGGTCATCGGCACCGGATCTTAAAGACATCATCAGCGGCTGCGACGCCGTCATCTACGCCTCGGGCGCCGACCATGTGGCCGAACTCGTCGGCCCGGACGTGCAGTGTTTTGAATACCGGCACGCCGTCGATCCCGGCGGGCTCGACACCATTTTGACGCCGCGCCTCACCGAACTGCGCCACGCCAAGGGCGCTCGACAGAACTCAAGATCGCCTGAGCGGTCTTCGGTAAAAAAGGGAACAGGGAATGAAAACTTTTCTTTTGACCACCAGCGCCATCGTCGCGCTGAGCTTCATGCCGCTGCAGGCGGTTGTCGCACAGGATGCCGATACGCTCGTGATCGGCGCCGACGTCGATGCCGGTACGCTCGATCCGCGCTTGACGCGTGACTCGACCGCTTCGCGCACCGCCGACCTCATCTATTCGGGCCTCGTGCACATCACGCCGGCGCTCGAACCGGTGCCGGACCTGGCCGAAAGCTGGGAAAATCCCGATCCGACCACGTTCATCTTCAAGCTGCGTCCGGACCTCACCTTCTCCGACGGCAGCCCGCTGACCGCCGACGACGTCGTCTATACCTACACCACCCTGGTCAATCCCGATTTCAACGCCCCGCAGCGCGCGCTTTATAGCCCGATCAGCGCCGTGGAGGCTGTTGACCCGCAGACCGTCAAGTTTACGCTGAGCGCGCCCCTATGCGCCGCTCCTCAGCTACCTCGATATCGGCATCGTGCCAAAGGCGCTGGTCGAAGGCGGCACCGATATCGGACTCAACCCGGTCGGCGCCGGTCCGATGAAGATGGTGTCGTGGAACCGCGGCAGCGAAATCGTGCTCGAAGCCAATGACAGCTACTGGCGCGGCGCTCCCGAGATCGAGAACGTCACCATCAAGATCATCGGCGACAACTCGGCTCGCGCCCAGGCCTTCGAAGCCGGCGACCTTGACGTGATCCAGTCGCCGCTGTCGCCGCAGGACATCGAGCGTCTCTCCGCTGACGACCGCTTCGGCAATGTCATCACTGCGGGCCTCGGCATCAACTACCTCAACTTCAACACCAAGGATCCGCTGCTCGCCGATCCCAAGATGCGCCAGGCCTTTGCCAAGCTCGTCGACCAGGACACCATCGTCAACGACATCTACCAGGGTGTCGACCAGGTTGCGCATTCGATCATCCTGCCCTCGTCCTGGGCATTCTCGGACACGATCTCGCAGCCGACCTTCGACATCGAAGGCGCCATGGCCGATTTTGCGGCGCTTGGCTGGACCGACAGCAATGGCGACGGCGTGCTCGACAAGGACGGCCAGGATCTGGCCATCACGCTTGCCACGCATAGCGAAGATCCCAACCGTGTTCAGACCGTCGAATATCTGCAGGCCATCTTTGAATCTGCTGGCGTAAAGGCCACCGCGCAGATCACCGATTGGCCGTCCTTCTCGACCAATTACGTGCAGCAGGGCCTGCACCAGATCGCCTTGCTCGGCTGGCTCAATATCGTCGATCCCGATCGCCTGATGTTTGCCCAGTTCACCACGGACGGCCCGACCAACTGGGGTGGCTATTCCAACCCGGATGTCGACACCCTGCTCCAGCAAGGCCGCTCGACCCTTGATCAGGCGCAGCGCGCGACGGCCTATCAGGCTGCCGCCACCATCCTGGCGGAAGAACTGCCATACTACGTGGTTTCGGCCCAGGGCTACCAGCTGTTCTACTCCAAGGACATCCCGGTCGAAGTCCAGGGCACGCCCCGTGGCAACCTGCGTGGCCTGATCGGTTTTAACGACTGATCGGCTAAACGCGGCCGGCGCTTGCCCCCAGCGCCGGCCAAATCTTTCCATCAAGGATATCGTCATGAGCTTCTCCCAGCGGCTGAGCGCCGATTACTATGCCGCGCTCCACCGCGACATTCGCGCACGGATGGCCGAAACCGGCGTCGATGTGCTGCTGCTCGATAGCAATGACGACGTCATCTATACGACCGGTTTTTCCCACTACACGACCGAGCGTCCGGTGGTATTCGCGCTGACGCAGCAGAATGCCTATCTCCTGGTGCCTGAACTCGAGCGCCACCACGCCACCGAGCAGCACACCGCCGCCGAACTCGTGGTCTATTTCGAATTTCCTGGACGCGACCGGCCATTTGCCGTGCTCGGCCGTACCCTCGGCCACATCAAGGGCGTCGTCGCCCATTCGCCCAGCTTTCGCTTGCCCGGGTGCCACAGATCGAGGCCGCTTTCCCCAATGCCACCGTTCGCGCTTCCGGCATCGTCGGCCATATGCGCCTCACCAAGCGCCCCGAAGAGTTGGTGCTGCAGCGCGAAGCGGCGCGCATTTCCGACTCCATGGTCAGCGCCGGCGTCGCCCTGATCGGCGAGGCCCTGCGCAACAACACGCAGATGCCGACGGAGATCGAGATCGAGTCGCACATCATCCGCCATGCGCTCGACACCATGTATCGCGAGCACGAAGACATCATGCTGGTGCAGGGCACGGCCGGCGGCCTCGTTTATTCCGGCAAACGCTCGGCATTCCCCATGGCATGCCGTCCGGCCATCGCCCGCAGCGCGGCGAAAGCATGATCCTGTCGCTCGGCTGCCGGGTAGGTGGACGCGCGGCTGAAAGCGAGCGCACCTTTATTCTGGGCGAGCCCACCAAAGAACAGGAATGGTTCTACACCACCGCCCAGCAGGCACAGGAAATAGGAACCGCCGGCCTCGTCGCCGGAGCCACCTGCGCCTCGGCCGATGACCGGGCCCTCGATTTCATCCGCGACGCGGGCATGGGTCCCTACTGCCTCCATCGCGTCGGCCACGGCATGGGCGTGATGTTCCATGAGCCCCCGTGGGTCGAAGGCGGCGACGACACCATCCTCGTGCCCGGCATGGTCTGCTCCTCCGAGCCCGCCCTTTATGTGCCCGGCCTCGGTGGCTTCCGCCTTGCCGATACCGTGCTCGTCACCCAGGACGGGCCGGAAAGCCTCACCCAGTTTCCGCGCAAGCTCGACGAGATCATCATTGTCTGATCCCCACCACCTTCTCGAGGGACCGCCATGCTAGCCTATGTCGTTCGCCGGCTATTGCTGCTGATCCCCATGGCCATCGGCATGGTCGTGGTCACCTTTGGCCTGCTGCTGCTGATCCCCGGCGATCCGGCTGCGGTGCTGCTCGGCCAGGACGCGACGCCCGAGGCCATCACCAACCTGCGCAATACGCTGGGGCTCAACGATCCCTGGTTCATCCGCCTCTGGGACTATTTCGCTGCGCTCCTGCAAGGCGATATGGGCCGCTCTATTTTCCAGAACCAGCCCGTCGCCACGATCATCGCCGGCCGTCTTGGCGCAACGATCGAGCTTGCCGTAGTCGCCTTGATCCTTGCGACCCTCATCGGGCTGACCCTGGGCGTCCTTGCGGCCATCCGGCAGGGGTCCTGGATCGATACGGTCACCATGCTTTTTGCCCAGATCGGCGTTTCCATGCCGGTTTACTGGCTGGGCCTGCTGCTGATGCTGCTCTTTGCGGTGCAGTTGGGCTGGCTCCCGGCCATCGGTCGCGGCGTGCCGCTGCATGAGGCACTGTTTGCCGCCGTCACCGGTCGCCCGCAGGTCTTGTGGGACTCGCTGACCCATATGGCCCTGCCGGCGCTGGCGCTGGCCGCCAACTCGGCCGCCATCATTTCCCGTCTCGTGCGCGCCTCCATGCTCGAAGTGCTGCGCGAGGACTTCGTCCGCACCGCTTATGCCAAGGGTCTGCGCAAGGGCAGGGTGGTGGTGCGCCACGCGCTGCGCAATGCGCTGTTGCCGGTTTTGAGCGTCATCGGCCTGCGCTTTGGCGCGCTTCTGGGTGGCGCGGTGATCACGGAGTCCATCTTTGCCTGGCCTGGCCTCGGACAGCTGACGATCGCCGCCATTTCGCAGCGCGACCTGCCGCTGATCCAGGGCATCGTCTTGACCTTCGCCATCGTCTACGCGCTGGTCAATCTGGTGGTCGACCTTCTTTACGCCGCGGTCGATCCGCGCATCCGGCTCGGGTGATCCTCATGCAGCTCCCAAAAGCGCTTCGCAACACCTCGCTGGTCCTTGGCCTTTTCATCACTCTCGCCATCATCTTCTGCGCCGTTTTCGCGCCCTATGTGGCCACCCATGGCGTCGAGCAGATGGACATGCGCAACCGCTTCGAGGGCCCGACCTTCGAGCACATCATCGGCACCGACAATTTTGGCCGCGACCTCTGGTCCCGCCTCGTCTTCGGCGCCCGCATTTCGCTGACAATCGCCGTCATTTCGGTTGTTTGCTCGGCCCTGATCGGCACTGTGGTCGGTCTCGCCGCCGGCTATTTCGGTGGCTGGGTCGACCAGCTCCTGATGCGCATCACCGATGTCTTCCTCGGCTTTCCGGCCATCGTGCTCGCCCTGGCCATCGTTGCCGTGCTCGGGCCGGGCGTGCTCAACGTGTCCTTCGCCATTATCGTCGTGGCCTGGACCGAATATGCCCGTGTCGTACGCTCCACCACTTTGGTTTTGCGCGAACAGAACTATGTGCAAGCCGCACGCGCCCTGGGCGCCAGCCCAGTGCGCATCCTGTTCCGCGAGATCCTGCCCAATGCCCTGGGCCCGATCATCGTCCTGGCCTCGCTCGGCCTTGGCACCGCAATCATTTCGGAATCGGCCTTGAGCTTTCTCGGCTTCGGCCTGCCGCCGCCGACCCCCACCTGGGGTTGGACCCTGGCCTATGGCACCAAGTTCATGCGCGATGCACCCTGGCTCTCCATCATTTCGGGCGCGACCATCATGATCACCGTGCTCGGCTTCAATCTCCTGGGCGACGGGCTCAGGGACGTTCTCGATCCACGCCAGCTTTCGCGCGGCGGGGCCAAGGCCTCCAAGGCCAAATAACACCAAGGAATATTCGCATGGTCAAAACCATCAACCAGCTCCGTCCCAAGTTCACCACCAATGCTGATGGCAGCGATGCGGTGCTCTTTATCCACGAGCTGGTCGGCGAGGAAGCGGGCCCCACCGTCGGCATTTCGGCCTCCATCCATGGCAACGAAAATACCGGCTCGCAGGCAATCCTTGAGCTCTTCCACATCCTCAAGGACATGCCGCTCAAGGGCCGCATCCTGCTGCTGCCGGTCGCCAACCCATCCGCCTTTGCCGTAAACGAGCGCTATGCGACCATCGACAAGGTCGACCTCAATCGCCAGTTCCCCGGCAACCCCAAGGGCACCTATAGCCAGCAGCTCGCCCATGCCCTGACCGAGCAGTATCTCAACGTCATCGACATCCACATCGACCTTCATAGTGGCACCGATCGGCCGACCGTCGACTATGTCTACATCTGGAACGACGAAGAACTGTCGCGCGCCTTCGGCTCGAAGGTGCTGTACCGTCCGGTCGAGAACAAGCAGGGCACCGTTTTTGGTGGCACCACCAAGTCGGTGACCATCGATACCCGCAACATTCCGGTCGCCGTCATCGAGCTCGGCGGCGGCATCGTCGACCAGACCCCTATATCAAGCGCACGGTCGACGGCGTTCTCAACATGCTGCGGACCAAGGGGGTCATCCCGGGTGAAGTCACGCCCAACCCCAAGCAGATCGTCGTCACCGAGCTGGCCGGTATTCGACCTACACAGGGCGGTTTCATCGAAACGCTGGCTCCCGCGAACGGGGAAACCATTACCGGCGATCAACTGCTCGGCCGCGTCGTCAGCCCCTACAATTTCGAAGTGCTCGAAGAGATCAAGACCCCGTTCAAGAACGGCATCATGATCATGCAGCACCTCACCCGCAACGTCGTCCAGAGCGGCGACTATGCCTACATGGTCGGCAATCTCGACGGCGCCACCGACTGAACGGGCACCAGGACAAGGAGACAATAGCGATGAACGCCATTGTACAAAACGATCAGGCTCCCGTGCTGCAGGTCACCGATCTTGAGATCGAGATCAATGGCGGCCAGGGAAGCTTTGCTGTTGTCTCCGAAATGAACCTTCATGTGCGTGCCGGCGAAACGCTCTGCATCGTTGGGGAAAGCGGTTGCGGCAAGTCCATGACCGCGCTTGCACTTCTGCGCCTTCTCCCGGATGCCGCCAAGGTGGCTTCCGGCAAGATCCTCATCGATGGCCAGGATTTCATGGCCATGAGCGAGCGGCAGGTCGAAGACTATCGCGGCGAAAAGATCGCCATGATTTTCCAGGAGCCGCTGACGGCGCTCAATCCCGTGCTGCGCATCGGCGAACAGATCGCCGAAGCCGTCCGCCAGCACCGCAAATGCTCGCGCAAGGAAGCCTATGCCAAGGCCGTCGAGACGCTGCAACTGGTGCAGATGCCCGACCCCGAGCGGCGGGCCGGGCAGTTTCCGCACGAACTTTCGGGCGGCATGCGGCAGCGCGCCATGATCGCTTTGGCGCTGGCCTGCGATCCCAAGATCATCATCGCCGACGAGCCGACCACCGCTCTCGACGTTACCATCCAGGCCCAGATTCTGGGCCTGATCTCGACCTGCAAAAGCGTCTCGGCACGGCGCAAATCCTCATCACCCACGACCTCGGCGTCGTCTCCGAGGTCGCCGATCGGGTGATCGTCATGTATGCCGGCCGCAAGGTTGAAGAGGCCAGCATCTTCGACCTCTTCGACCGGCCCTTCCACCCCTATACGATCGGCCTCATGGGTGCGGTGCCGCAGGGCGGCGCCTCGAGCCAGGCCGGCGATCGCCTCGCCGATATTTCCGGCACCGTGCCGCCGCTCTGGGATCTGCCGAAGGGCTGCGCCTTCGCACCAAGATGCCCGGGTGCCTCGGCCCGCTGCCTCGAGGAGCGCCCGCCGTTCCAGGAAAAACGCCCCGGCCACTGGGCCGCTTGCTGGGAGCACGACAATGCAGCCTGACGCTACGCCGCTCCTCAGCGTCGACAATCTCGAAGTCCATTTCCCCATTCGCGCCGGTGTGTTGCAGCGCCAGGTAGGCGCCGTCAAAGCCGTCGATGGCGTCAGCTTCTCGCTTAATCGCGGTGAAACGCTCAGCCTTGTGGGTGAGAGCGGATGCGGCAAGTCGACGACCGGCCTGGCGCTGATGGGGCTGGTCAAGCCGACCGGCGGCACGGTCAATTTCGACGGGCAGGAGATCCGGGACTTCAACCGCTCGGCGCTGAAAAGCTATCGCCGTCGCATGCAGATCGTCTTCCAGGACCCGTTCTCGTCGCTCAACCCGCGCCAGCGGGTAAAAGACATTATCCGCGCGCCGCTCGATATCCATAAGGTGGGCACCAAGGCCGAGCGCGACGATCGCGTCGCCGAGCTGATGCAGCGCGTGGGCCTGCGCCCCGACCAGGCCGACAATTTTGCGCACCAGTTCTCCGGCGGCCAGCGCCAGCGCATCGGCATTGCCCGCGCCCTGGCGCTCAACCCCGATGTCATCGTCTGCGACGAGCCGGTTTCGGCGCTCGACGTGTCGGTGCAGGCGCAGATCCTCAATCTCTTGAGCGATCTGCAGCGTGACCTCGGCGTTTCGTTTCTCTCCATCTCGCATGACCTCGGCGTCGTCGAATTCATCTCGCATCGCGTCGCCGTCATGTATCTGGGCAAGATCGTCGAGATCGCGCCCAAGACGCTGATCTTCGGGCACCCGACCCACCCCTATACCGAGCTCCTGATGCGCTCGGCGCCTTCTCACGATCCGCGCAGGCGCCATCAGTTCAGCGCCACCAATGATGATATCCCGAGCGCCACGCGCAAGCCCTCCGGCTGCCCGTTTCACACGCGCTGTCCCCTCGCCACCGAAGTGTGCAAGACGGTTGAGCCGGCATTGACGGCGCGGCCGGAAGGGCAATTGGTGGCGTGCCATCACCGCTAGGTTTGGAGAACTTTTGATGACGTCCAGCACTCTTTTCACCGGCGGCCGCGTGCTAGACGCAGAGCAGGGCACTCTGGCCGACGGTCTCGATGTGCTGGTGACCGGCGACCGGATCGTCGCCGTTGGCGAGAACATCGCGGCCCCCTCCGATGCGGTGACCATCGACGTTGGCGGACGCACCATCATGCCCGGACTCATTGATTGTCATGTCCACGTCGTTGCCGAAACGCTTGACCTTTGGGGTAACATGACGGCGCCCGCTTCGCTCGCGGCCTTGCGCTCGGCGCGGGTGATAAGCGAGGCGCTGTTGCGCGGCTTTACCACACTGCGCGACCTGGGTGGCGCCGACTATGGCCTGGTGCGCGCCGTCAACGAGGGTGTCATCACCGGCCCGCGCATCGTCATCTGCGGCAAGGGACTGACCACGACCGGCGGCCATGCCGACCTGCGCTCGCGCACTGACGACCGGCCGGGCATCTTCTCGGACCGTCTCGGCTCGATGGGGCTCATCGTCGACGGCGTCGACAATGTCCGCGCCGCCTGCCGCACGATGATCAAGGAAGGCGCCAACTTCATCAAGGTCATGGCCAATGGCGGCGTGTCCTCGCCCAACGATCCCATCCACTCGATCCAGTATTCGCGCGAGGAAATCCTCGCCATGGTGGAAGAAGCCGAAAACGCAGGGCTCTATGTCGCCGCCCATGTCTATACCGATAAGGCCATCCGCCGCTGCGTCGAACTGGGCGTTCATTCCCTCGAACATTGCAACCTGATCGAGCCGGAAACGGCAAGGCTCGCTGCCGAAAAGGGCTGCATCGCGGTGCCGACGCTTGTCGCCTATGACGCGCTGGCGCTCGAGGGAGAAGCCCTCGGTCTCGGCGCCGCCGAGTTCGCCAAGATCGAAGTCGTCCGCAGCGGCGGCCTGCGCTCGCTTGAGATCATGCGCGATGCCGGACTGCCGATGGCCTTCGGTTCCGACCTCTTGGGCCAGTTGCGCAAGTATCACTGCATGGAATTCGAGCTTCTGGCCAAGGTGCTCACTAATGCCGAAATCATCCGCTCTGCCACGACAATCGGCGCGCGGCTGTGCCGGCTTGAAGGCGAGGCTGGCGTCGTTGCGGCCGGCGCCTCCGCCGACCTACTCGTCGTCGATGGCGACCCGCTCGAGGACATCTCGGTGCTGCAGGGCGATGGCGCTCACATGCCCGTCATCATGACTCGCGGCCAGTTTGCCAAGAACCAGCTGCACTGATCTTCCGACCCGGTGAGATGCCATGCTGCTCGGATTGTTCGCTCTGCTGGCCTGCCAGCTTGCCGGCGAGGTCATCGTTCGCGCCTTCGCCTGGCCCGTGCCGGGGCCGGTGATCGGCATCGTCCTGATGTTTGCCGTCCTGACCCTTCATGGTCATCTCCGAAAGCCTGAAGCAGCCGAGCAGGGGCCCATCGCCAAAGTCGCCGATACGCTGCTGTCCAATCTAGGCCTCGTCTTCGTACCGGCAGGCGTCGGCATCTCCCAGCATTACGGCCTGATCCTCGACCACGGCCTTGCGCTGGTCGTGGCTCTCGTCGTCTCGACCGTGCTGACGCTGCTGGTGACGGTCGGCGTCTTTCGCCTCGTCAGCCGGTTGCAGTCCAGTCGCCGGCCAGTTCCATGAGTGCAGCAACGCCCTTCGACCTTTGGGTCTACCTTGCGGCGAGCCCGCTGCTCTGGCTCACCATAACCGTCGGCATTTTCGTGGGCGCCCAGCGCCTCGCCAAGGCCAGCGGCTTCAACGCCTTGGTCAATCCGGTGCTGATCACTATTGTCGCCGTCGTCATCGTGCTGCAGCTGACCGGCACGCGCTATGACACCTATTTCGATGGCGCCCAGTTCATCCACTTCATCCTGGGTCCGGCCACAGTCGCGCTCGCCGTTCCACTGTATCGCGCCCGCCAGCTTGTACGGGCAAAAGCCCTGCCGATCCTGGCCGCCCTTGCCGTCGGGGCGCCGTTCGCCATCGCCTCGGCCACGATCATCGCCTTTCTGCTGGGCGCGGGCCGAGAGATCATCCTCGCTCTCGTCCCCAAATCGGTGACCGCTGGCATCGCCGTGGGCATAGCCGGTGAAATCGGCGCCGAACCGGCGCTCACAGCCGTGCTCGTGATCGCAACCGGCATTCTGGGTGCCGTCATCGTCACCCCGCTCATGAATGCGCACAAGATCACCGACTACGCCGCCCGCGGCTTTGCTGCGGGCCTCACCTCGCATGGCATCGGCACCGCACGGGCCTATCAGGTCGACCAGATCGCCGGCTCGTTTGCGGGCCTTGCCATGGCGCTCAACGGCCTCGCCACGGCCATCATCGTTCCGCTGGCCTTCGGCGTGTTCGGCTGATGACGAAACTCCCTCCCTTGCGGGGGAGGAGATGAGCTTGGGCCTATTCGATGCCGAAGGTCCAGAACATGGTTTCGCCCGAGCTATCGTCCACGCCATCATTGTCGGTAATGACATAGGCCTTGCCATCGCTGTCGATAGCGAGGCTTTCGACCTTGTCGACGATGTAGCCATCTTGCGCGGCCAGATCGGGGAGGAGGTCGCGCACCAGTTCCTTGCTGACGGTAGGCAGGTCGCTGTCCAGTTCTGCGCCAGAAAGGTCGGCGACCGGGACGCGGTAGACGGCCTTGAGCCTGGCCTTGTCGGCGATCTGGTTGTCGCGTTCGATCAGATAGACATAGTCACCATGCAGGCTGATCTCGGAAAGGCCGACCCAGGCGCCTTCCGCGGCGGTTTCGAGCGGATAGCGCACGGCGCTCCATTCTTCGGTGGCTGTGTTGTAGCCGACGAGCTTCACAAAACCTTTTTCGTCGTCCTTCCACTCGCGCTGGATGGCGATCCAAAGCGTGTCGCCAACTTTGGCGATACCTTCGGCACCCGAGCGGGTTTCGCCGGCAAGCAGTTCGGCCGGGAAGGCGATCTCTTCTTCGATCTCGCCCTCGGCATTGACGTGGAACAGGGCGTGCGGGGTGAGCTTGGCGGTGTCGCCTTCCGAAGCAAGCCAGAAGCCGCCTTCGCCATCACCGGTGATGCCTTCAAGATCGAGCTTTTGCGCCGGCTGTCTGTTGCGCGTGATCACGGTCTTGGCCGTGATGCGGGCCGGGGTGGCCGTCGCATCGATCGTATAGATAGCCGCCTCCGCAAAGGCGCTGTCGCTGACGGCGACGAGCTTGCCGGGTTCGGTCGCATAAGCACCAGAAAGCGCTGCCCAACCGATCGGGCGATCGTCGGCGTCGAGGTCCGAAATCAGCTGCGGGTAGTTGGCTTCGCCTTCCGCCAGTTCATAGATCATGACATGGGAGCCGACACCGCCATCTTCGCGCAGGTCAGCCTCGTTGGCGGTGGCCAGGAGGTTGCGCGACGGGATGGCGACGACGCCTTCGGGGAAATGCCGGAAGGAACGGCCTGCACGAATTGGGGCGTCTCGCCATCGGTGTAGACGGCGATCAGCGAGGAGCGCTCTTCGGTCACGAAGATATAGTCGGTGTCGCCGAAGGTGGCGACTTCGAGCCCTTCGGGTTCGACGCCCTTGGAGGCACGGTGCTCGGGATAGTGACCGAGCTGCGCCGCGTTGTGATCGAGTGCATTGCCGGCTTCGAACAGCTCTTCGCCGGTCTTGCTGAAGATGGTGAAGCCGCGCGACCCGCCGTTCCAGTCGCCCTCATTGGCGATGACCAGGCGATCATTGTCGAGCCACTTGACGCTATCGGGCTCGCGCAGGCGATCTTGCTGGGTGCCGGAGAAATCGAGCACGCCGTTGCGCTCGGTGTCGACATCGGTGACGGTGGTCGAGCCGGCGCTAAAGTGGTTGGTAACCGCGCCGGTCTTGCCGTCGATGATCACCACATGATTGTTTTCCTGCAGCGTCAGGGCGATCTCGTCATTGGCGTTGAAGTCGACGAATTCGGGTTCGGGATCTTCGCCCGCGATATCGGCGAGACCGGTGACGTTGATGGTCTTGAGCTCTGCCGAAGCGACGTCGAAGATGACCAGGAAACCAGCCGGCATCTGCGGGATGGCGCCGTCATTGACCTCTTCGTTGCGCTCATTCTCGATGGCGATGGCAAGGAGCGTGCCGGCTTTGTTGCGGGCAACGGAGTCGGGCTGGCCGCCCAGGTCGTACTCGGCCTCGGCCGTTTGCGTCGCTATATCGACGACGACGAGCTTGCCGGAGGGCTCGGTGAAGCTCTCGGACGTGTTGACGCCCACATAGGCCTTGTCGCCGATGATGGCGACGGAGGTCGGCTCGCCCTCGATGGCGAGGTAGCCGGCGGGTTTGGGCGCGGACGCATCGGTGATGTCGATGAAGCCGATGCCGCCGCCGGGGCTATCGGAATAGATCAAGGTCATGCCGTCTTCGCTGGCGGCAATGATTTCAGAGGATGTGGCTTCCGCCTCGGGCGCGTTTTCCGCCACGGCAAAGCTTGCGATGCGATTGAAGTATGGCGCGGCTTCAACGCCTGTAGTGGTCAACAACAGAACGGCGCTCAAGGCGGCCAGACGCTTTTGTGCGATCATAAAAAGTCCCCAAATGACGGGGTCCGATTAGGCACAGTGCATGACGTCCATGTGACAGGCCGCAGGCTGCAAGAATTCACCGTCGCCGTTAGCTCCGTAGTTACTCTAAGGCCCCTTGCGGCTTGTCCTTGCCCACCCCGCTTGCCAGCTTCGGAGCATAAAGGATCGAGGAGCGGTGATGCGACACAGTGCACTTTTCCATTCGGCGGCGGTCTTTGGGCTGTGCCTTGCTGGACATTCCGCCGAGGCGGGCGAGATCAGCGTCACTCTTTCGGGCGCGGCCTTCGAGGGCGGTCCTGCCTTCGAAATGGCGCTGGGCGGCACGGTGGTCGGCAGTGGCACGGTCGAAAACCCGGTACCAGAAGGGCAAACTTTTACCTTTGCTGTCGGCGACGATCTCCTTGCCACGCAAGGCGATCTGACGCTGCGCCTCACCAATGATTATTTTGCCGGCGAGGGGCAGGACCGCAGCCTTGAGTGCTAGGCGCCAATGTCGGTGCGACGGCCCTCGCCGCTGCCGATTTCAACATTGTTGCGGATGGTACCATCATCGAACGCGACAAGTCGGCCGGAGCCCTGGTCTGGTCGGAGAACGAAACGGCAGTGGCCAATGCGCCGCCCGGCAGCTGGCAGGCTTTGACCGAACAGTCTGCAGCCGCCGCTTGCTCCGCATCCGCTGACGTCACCGGCTTTGCCAGTGACAGCACGGCGGCGGACGCGGGCGAAGCCCTCTCACCACTCGTTTCCGCTGCTGCGGCCTACAACTGCTCCGTCACCATTACCGGTTACGCCGATGTCAGCGGCACCGAACTGGGCAACCTGCGCTTGACCGCTGCCCGCGCCAGCGCTGTGCTCGATGACCTCCTGGTCGCCGGCGCGCGCTTCCCTGCCGCCAACATCGTACCAACGCCTGGCACCGACCAATTCGGCGCGGAAGCCGCGGACAATCGACTCGTAAGGGTGCAGCTCTGGAGCCCGGCGCCTGTCGCTCAGCCGCCCGCTGTCGTACCCGACAACCCAGTTTCGCAACTGGCCGGTGAAGCGCAGGGCGCGGATCTTGCGCATATTCTTGTTCTCGGATGGCGCAATGACGGCACCCTTTATGTCCGCTCCAGCAACACCGATCCCAAGGAGGTGTTGTGGCTGCTCGAGCAGGCCAAGGCGCGCCTGATCGCAGGGGAACCAGTGCTCGGACCAGGGCATTAGCGGTGCCATGACGGATTACGGTTTCCGCTCGCGTTTTGCGGCACAAAAACCTTGGACGCCCCTGCGCTATTCGCCATGGCATGAGGCGCTCTGGCAGTTCCTCAGCACCGCATGCCTGGCCTTTGGCGCCTGGTACATCATCTGGCGCTGGATGTTCTCGGTCAATTTTGAGGCGCTGTGGTTTTCCATTCCCCTGCTCGTAGCCGAGACCGGCGCCTATCTCGGCCTCTTCCTTTTCACCCTCAACCTCTGGTCGGCAAAATCCCCGGAACGGCCGCCGCTGCCGGTGACCACGCGCGACTGCAGCGGCGATCCCGATGCACCCGAGCGGCCGCTCGCCGTCGATGTGTTCTTTGCCACCTATAGCGAGGATCCCGAGCTGGTGCGCCAGGGCCTGCAAGCGGCAAAGGCGCTGACCTACCCTCATCCGATCGACCTTAAGGTGCATGTGCTCGACGATGGCAAGCGCCCGGCCATGGCCGCCGTCGCGGCAGAAGAAGGGGTCAACTATATCACCCGCAGCGACAATCTGGGCTTCAAGGCCGGCAACCTGCGCAATGCGATGACCGTCACCGGCGGCGACTTCATCCTGATCTGCGACGCGGACATGATCCCGTTTCCCACATTCCTTGAGGAAACGCTGGGCTATTTCCGCGACGAAAAGGTTGCTTGGGTGCAGACGCCGCAATGGTTCTACGATGTGCCCCCGGCGTGCCGCTGCCGGCAAAGCTGGAGCGCCGCCTGGGCCGGCCCGGTCGCTGGCTGGGGCGGGCGGTGGAGCGGCTAGTCGGTCCGATCCAGTTGGGCGAAGATCCCTTCGCCAACGATCCGCAATTGTTCTTCGATGTCATCCTGCGCCGACGCAACTGGGCCAATGCCAGCTTTTGTTGCGGTGCTGGCTCCATTCATCGCCGCGAGGCCGTGATGGAGGCCGCCCTTCGTCAATGGTCGGACGCCATAGAAGCCGAGGCCGGCCGTGACGAGGCTTCGGCGCGCCGGCTGACCGGCGAAACGGCGATCGCCGAGTCGATCAAGAGCGCGATGCGCTGGCAGGGCGCGCTCGATACCGAGTTTCAGCCCTATAAATTCCACGTCTCGGAAGACATCTATACCTCGATCGCCCTCCATGCCGACCGCGAGCGGGGCTGGAAATCGGTGCTGCACCCGGTCCCGCAAGCGCGCATGCTCTCGCCCAACGACCTTCTGAGCTGGACGCTGCAGCGCTTCAAATATGCTGGCGGCACGCTCGACATCTTCGTTACTGACAGTCCGCTCTTTCGCCCGGGGCTGACCGGGGCGCAAAAGCTCATGTATGCGGCGACGTTCTATTCGTACCTGTCGCCGATCTGGAACGTCATCTTCCTCGTCTCGCCCATCGTTTTTCTTCTGACCGGCGTCGCCCCGCTGGCGGGCTATTCGCTGGATTTTTTCATCCACATCACTCCGTTCCTCGTGCTCAACGAGCTTAGCAAGCTGGTCTCCACCTGGGGAAATTCTAATAGCAAAGGCCGCGCCTGGTATCTGGCGACATTCCCGCTGAGCCTACAGGCGCTTTGGACCGTGCTGCGCGGCAAGAAGATCGCTTTTCCCGTGACCCCCAAGGATCGGCAGGTCGGCACTTACGGTCGCCTCGTGCGATGGCAGATCGGGGTTGTGGTGTTGACGCTCGTGAGCCTGGCCTGGGGCTGGGTCGCCTATGCCCAGGGCCGTCATGGCTATGGCCTGGGCGCCATGCTGGCCAACACGCTTTGGGGCCTTACCAATGCCAGTTCCAT
Source organism: Devosia aurantiaca (assembly GCF_011058215.1). Classification (GTDB taxonomy): domain Bacteria; phylum Pseudomonadota; class Alphaproteobacteria; order Rhizobiales; family Devosiaceae; genus Devosia; species Devosia aurantiaca. The sequence goes on along the minus strand of NZ_JAALFG010000001.1, from coordinate 181,823 downwards.
GCTCCCCATCATCCGCGCCGCCTTCTGGCAACCCGACGCCGAATTCGAAAGCGAGATCGTCGCCGGCAAGATGCATCCGCACCAATCCAAAGGCGAGGAGGCCGTGTCGCCATGAGTTTTCGCGATGGCATGCTGCAAGCCCGCGGGCAGATCGTCTTTATCGCCGCGCTGCTTTGTTCCACCGCTGCGATCGTCTACCTCGAATACTTCGATACGACTGGGCGTATCCGGGACCAGGTTATTGCGGCTCAAGCCACGACAGGCTCGAAGGCTCCCGTGCTTGCCCCGGACTTCGTCGGGACGGCGATGCAAATGGGAGAGGATGCTTATGGCGCCGATCCCAGCACCGCCGGCAATAGGGCGGCAGCGTTGAACGCGGCCGTCCTCGGCCTTTCCCAGGGACTGGGTCAACCGGCGCAGCATCGTCAATCGCTGGAACAGGTCATCGCCACGCTCGAGGCGGAGGCACCCTCTGCGGCTCAGGAGGTCGCGCCGGCTTTGGCGCTGGTGGCCGCAGCCGTTCCGGATCTGGAGCCGCGCGTCAGGGCGCTACTTGCGCGACAATAGCTTGGTCAAGGTCAGCGTGTTGACGCCCTTGCGGGACGAATAGGCCACTTCGTCCATCGTCATCTGGATCAAGGCCAGGCCCATGCCGCCTTCGGGCAGATCCTGCGGCTCGGCCGCGTCTATCCCGGCCCAGGGATCGCTGGGCTGCAGTGCCGACGGGGGCATGGGCGGTGCCTGATCGATGATCTCGACCACCACCTTGTCGGCCTTGAGGCCGACGCGCACCTGCACCAGCGACCCCTTCTGGCCGGCATAACCGTGCTTGATGACGTTGTTGAGCGCTTCCACCACTCCCAGTTCGAGCTCGTCGAGCGCTAGCTCGTCGAGCGTTTCTGAGCACAGCGCGCGCACCGCCCGAGCCACCGGTCCGACACCTGCAAGGTCGCTGTCAATCTTCAGACTGAGGGAGGATGACATGGCCTATGCCCGAAGGTTTTCGATAGCCGATTGCGGCGTATCGTAGAGGATAAAGACGCGGTCCATGCGGGTGAGGCTGAAGAGGCGCCGTACGGCGCTATTGGCGCTGGCAATGGCAAGACTTCCCGAGGGGCCGAGCCGTTTCAGCACCGAAACAATCACACCCAGCCCCGAGCTGTCGATGAATTCCACCTGTCCCAGGTCCAGCACCAGCCGGTTCACGTCGCCGCCAAGAGCTGCGCTCACATGCTCTTTGAACAAGGGCGCCTTGCTGGCGTCGAGCCGGCGCTCTTCCACCCGCACGATCAGCACGCCGTCGATGGTTTCAGTGGATAACATGGTTGCTCCTTAAGTCGGTTCGTTCAACGATCAGCACGCTGACATCGTCGGTCAGCTCGCTTTCTCCTCGCCACATGCGCAGCGAATTCTCAAGGAACGCCAAAAGGTCGGGTGTAACGCTCCGGGCATGGCCAGCGACGAAATCGTGGAGGCGTTCTTCCGAGTAAAAGGCGCCGCGCGGATTTTCGGTTTCCACCACCCCGTCGGAATAGATCAGCAGCCGGTCGCCGGTGCGGAAGGCAAATTCGATGCTTTCATAATCGGCCTGGGCGACCATGCCCACCGGGAAGCCGCTGCCACCCAAGGGAACTACTTCGCCGCTGGAGCGGATTAAGAGCGGGCTGGGATGCCCGGCCTGAACGATGCGGCCAACCGGCGCCGCTGTGTCGATCTCGCCCAAGATGGTGGTGAAGTAGGGCAGGTCCTCGGGCCATTCGCGGTTGACCTGGGCGAGGATTTCTTCGATCGGCTCCTCGCGCCGCCGCGTCAGGATCGCCTGGGAAAGCGTATGCTGCCCCGCCACCGACACCAAGGCCGCCGCCGCCCCGTGTCCCGCGACATCGATCTGGAAAAAGCCGACACCGCCCTCGGGTTGGGCGATGACATTGTAGGTGTCGCCGGCAACAAGGCTCGATGGGCTATAAAGCCCGTTGTGGCTGATGCCATTGACAACGGCCGGCGCCGGCAGCATGGCGAGTTGGATGGTTGCGGCCGCCTCGAGGTCATGCCGCAACTGATCATAGGTGCGCTGCAGGTTCTGGTGCACCGCGTGCAATTCGCGCTGGGTCCGTTGCCGCTGGATGGCATTGGCCTTGAAGGTGCGCAGAGCATTGGTCATCACGCCAACCTCGTCGAGGCGCCGGGCGCGCGGCACCGGCGTCGACAAATCGTTGTCGGCCAGCCGCACCATGGCGCCACTGATCCGCCCGATGGGCTCGATCACCCGCCGCCGCACCACAAGCAGGATCAGCACCGCCGCGACGGCGCCGGCTCCCGCAATCAGGAAGAACATGATCGCCGAGCGCCGGGCATCGCGAACCAGCAGTTCGAGCCGTTCGGATGAGCTTGCGATCAGCGTATCCTGGAGCGCACGGAGCGCATCGAGCATCTGGTCCGACGTCGCTTCCCAGTTCGCAACCACCGCACCTAAAACTGTGCTCGTTTGTGCATCGACAAGGCCGAGCAGCAGCGGATCGTAGTCGAGGCGATAATGTGCGCGTGCACTGGCGACCGCCGCGCGCACCCTCGCGCTGAGCGATGTGTCGACCTCGTTTTCGATCATCTGCCAGGCAAGACTCATCCTGCCCACGGTGCGCTCCACCGTGACCAAGGTATCGCTCGGCGCCCCGTTCCCCTGGGTCAGCAGGGCAACCCCGATCGCCTCGTTAAAGGCGATTGCCTCATGCAGAATATCGACATAGGCGCGAATGTTGGCTTCCGCCGCCAGCACGGCATCGGTCGGGCGATTGTCGTTGAGGAGGTCGAGCCGCGAAGCCTGCAAATCGTCGATCAAGGCAGATGCCTCGGTGAGCCAGGCCGCCGCTGCGGCGCGGCGTGCACCCTCATCCCCAACGCCGATGGCGCGGTCGATCCTCGCACGCAAGGCCGTCAGTCTGCGCCCGTTGGCGACGATCCGCGCATGGCTTTCCCCAGCTCGTGCGAGCAGCGCCTCGCCAGATCGAAGCGCCGTCCCCGCCCGGTTCAGTGCTTCATCGGCATCGGCGCGCATCTGGGCGATGTCGGCGTCGAATGCATCCTGGTTCGATGTGGTGAGCTGGATGAAGGTCTTGGTGCGCTCGCGGGCCAGGGCAGTGCTCGCCACCAGCAATTCCTGCCGCACCGCGTTGGAGGCTTGGAGGCGCTCTGCGGTTTCAAGCTTGGAAAGCTCGCCGCGAAGCAGCACGATGGCCACAAGGATCAGGGCCAGGCCCAGGCCAGCGGTGAGCACCAGGATTATGTCGCGTATCTTCATGGGCGGCTCGCGTCTGGCTCGCTAATGCTTTGAAAGAAAAATCGTTGAAACAGTTCGACGAAAATCGTGGCTCGGCTCCTTTCCCCACATTTGGCTATGCCGTCACGACGGCCGACCTTGACCACCGCGCACGCCGCGCGGCGATCCTGCGCGATTGCACCTCGCTGACGCCCGAATATGAGGGCAAATGGGACGCCGTATGCCGCGCCGACGGCAGCCTCGAATTTGCGGCGCTCGATCGCCTTGCCGACTTCGCCAAGGCCAATGATCTTGCGCTTCATGGCCATACTTTGTGCTGGCATGGTTCGGTCCCCACGCAGTTCACCAAGGTGGACGCCGAGCGATTCCGCACGGCCGCAACAGTCTACGTGCGCAACGCGGTCGACCGGTACCGTGGCGTCATGCGTTCATGGCATGTCGTTAACGAACCCTTGCACCTGCCCGATGGCCGCGACGATGGACTGCGGCGAACGCTCTATCTCCATGCCTTCGGCCCCGCATACATCCACGAGCTATTCAGGATCGTTGCGTCGCGCGATCCCGACGCGCTGCTGGTGCTCAACGAAATGGGTCTTGAAGACCAATCGCCAGAGGCCGACGCCAAACGGCGCGCCATGTTGCGGCTCCTCGAGACGGCGCTGGGGGACGGGGTGCCCATCCATGCCCTGGGCCTGCAGTCGCATCTCGATGCCGCGACGTTTTTGCGCGGGAGCCACGAGCCCTTTGCCCGCTGGCTGCGCGATGTCACCGCGCTCGGCATCGAGGTCATGGTCACCGAACTCGACGTCGACGATCGCGGTCTCGACGGAAACACTGACCTGCGCGACGCTCTAACCGCCGTGGTTTATCGCGACTATCTTGCTTTGGTCCGCGATAATGCCCTTTTGCGCGACGTCACCTTATGGGGTCTTTCCGACGACCACAGTTGGCTTAATGCTAGCTGCGACGATCGCTCGGCGCGCCCGCTTCTCTTCGATAAAAATCTCATACCCAAACCGGCCTGGCACGAAGTGATGGCTTTGCGACGCGGTGTTCGCCGCTCCTAAAGATGCATTGACGCCAGCGTCACCATGCCGCCCTCATCAGTCCCCGAAAGCTTGAGCATCTGCGCCCGTTTGCGTAATGACAAAGCGCGCCCAAAGAAATCAAAGAACAGCACCGGGCGACGGTACCCACCCTTGAGCATGATCCTCGACAGCACCTCATCCATTGCGACCGAAATTCTTGAGAGGGATTGGTCGGCGACAGCGTTGGGTCACCGCGAAACCTGGCCCGCCGCGTTGCGCACCATGGTCTCGTTCATGCTCGACGCCGATACGCCGGTCTGGCTTGCCTGGGGTCCGGACCTGACGCTCCTTTATAATGATGCTTATCGCCCCCTGCTCGGCGACAAGCCGCCCGCCTTGGGCCGCCCGCTCAGGGAAGTCTGGGGAGAGGTATGGGACACTGTCGGCCCGCTGATCGATCAGACGCTTTCCGGCAAGGGCGTCGTTGTCGAAAATGCCGGTCTTCGCGTCGACCGCGGCCACGGGCTCGAAGACGCATGGTTCAGCTTTTCGTATACGCCGCTGCGCGATCACGAAAAGGTCGCGGGCTTCATCTGCCTCGTGACCGAAACCACCGAGCAGGCGCTGGCACGGCGCTCCGAGCAATTCTTGAGCCGCCTCGAAGAAGACCTGCGCACGCTAGCGGACCCAGCCGAGATCATCCAGGTCTCTCAACGCTCGCTTGGGCAGCACCTCAAGGCCAACCGCGTCGGTTATGGGTCGGTCGACGTGACCGAACGCTTCTTTACCACCGAGAACAACTGGACCGACGGGCTGATCGAAAGCTTCAACGGTACGCACGATCTGGCTGGTTTCGGTCCCGAAATCCACGGCGCGCTGAAGCGGGGCGAGCCGCTGGTGGTCGACGACGTTTATAACGATCCTCGTATTGCCGATGACGCCAGCAAAGCCGCTTTCGCCTATCTGCAGACGTTCTCCGCCTTAACCGCGAGTCTGGTCAAAAATGGCCGCATGATTGCGGCCTTCTATATCCATTGCCGTGATGTGCGGAAGTGGACGCCGGCCGAGACCAAGCTCATCCAGGATGTCGCCGAGCGCACCTGGTCTGCCCTCGAACGTGCCCAGGCCCAAAATGCGCTCGAACGCGCCAATCGGGAGCTCGAGCAACGGGTCGAGACCAAGACGCGCGACCACGACCGGTTGTGGAAGATCTCGCAGGAACTGATGCTTGTCGCCGACCACGAAGGCCGCATCACCTCGATCAATCCCTCGGCCACGCGCATTCTGGGATACGATCCCGAGCACCTAACCGGGCGCTTGCTGACCGACTTCATTCACCCCGATGATCTGGCTTCCACCGAAAGAGAAATCAGGCGCCTGTCCGAGGGCTACACCACCTTGGCCTTTGAAAACCGCTACCGCCATGCAGATGGGACCTATCGTGTCCTCGATTGGACGGCAGTGCCCTTCGAAGATCACATTCATGCCGTGGGCCGCGATGTGACGGCCGAGCGCGAAGCTGGGAGGGCGCTGCGGCAGACCGAGGAAGCGCTTCGCCAGGCGCAGAAGATGGAAGCCGTGGGCCAGCTCACGGGCGGCATCGCCCACGATTTCAACAACATCATTGCCGGGATCACGGGCAGCCTCGAGCTGATGTCCAAGCGCCTGGCGCAAGGACGCGTTTCGGAAATCGAGCGCCACATCATCGGTGCCACGGGGGCCGCCAACCGGGCGGCCAATCTCACGCAGCGGCTCTTGGCCTTCTCGCGCCGCCAGACGCTGGAACCCAAGCCAACGCGCCTGTCCGCGCTGATCGCGGGCATGCTGGAGCTGATTCAGCGCAGCGTCGGGCCGGAGATCGAGGTCAAGACCGTCGAGGAGAACGACCTCTGGACGACCTTCCTCGATGTCGGACAACTCGAAAATGCTCTCCTCAACCTCTGCATCAATGCGCGTGACGCCATGCCCGATGGTGGAACGATCACCATCCGATCGGCCAATACGCGTTTAGATGCGTCGGAGGCACGACAGCATGGCCTGAACGCCGGAGACTACGTGTCCCTATGCGTTGAAGACACCGGCGTCGGCATGCCGCCAGAGGTGGTACAGCGGGCCTTCGAGCCATTCTACACCACCAAGCCCATGGGGCAGGGTACCGGGCTAGGCCTTTCCATGGTCTATGGCTTTGCCGGGCAATCGGGTGGCGCCGTCAACATCCGGTCCAAGGTTGGCGAAGGCACGGTAATCTGCCTTTATCTGCCGCGCCATCAGGGTCAGTCGCTTACCAATGATGCGGACAATGCTGCGTCCGAGGCCATCTTACCCGAGGGCAAGGAAACGGTCCTAGTCGTCGATGACGAGCCGCTGGTCCGCATGGTCGTCGTCGAAGCGCTGGAAGACCTCGGCTATTCGATCCTCGAAGCTGGGGATGGCGCCTCGGCCCTGAAAGTGCTCGAGTCCGACGCCGTGATCGATCTTTTGGTGACCGATGTCGGCCTGCCCGGCGGCATGAATGGCCGCCAGGTCGCCGCTGCCGCAAGAGAGGTACGGCCAGGCCTCAAGGTGTTGTTCATCACTGGCTATGCCGAGAATGCCGTGCTCAATCACGATCATCTGGAGCCGGGCATGCAGGTTCTGCCCAAGCCCTTCCAGATGCATGCCCTGGCACAACGCGTGCAGGAGCTCCTGGCCCTACGCTGATGGGCGAAGGGCAATAATCTCCGAAATGTTTGGCGGCGTCGGGCCCTAGACGATGCCGCCCGAACCGCCTTCGACTTCTGGCCGAATGTCGGCAACCTTGGCGCGATAGCCCGAGGCGCGGTAAGTCGCGAGCGGATCGATGGCGCCGCCCTGTTCGAGGCGGGCCATGGCCAGAATAGGCTCGACATCGGTGCGGAAGGCGTGTCGCAGCTGCTGGGTTGCAGTCAGCGCATCGTTAGCCACCTGCGCAGCCTTGAGCGCTTTTCTGTCCACAAGCAGAGCCTGCGCGTAGGAGCGCTGCACGTCCGACGCCGACAGCATCAGCGACTCGATCGGATCGGTGACATTGTGCGACTGGTCCAGCATATGCGCCGGGCGGAATTCGGCGTCCCGGGTTTCGATATCAACGAGTTCGTTGAAGACGAGGAACAGGCGATAGGGATCGACCGAGCCGGCGTCGAGATCGTCGTCGCCATATTTGCTGTCATTGAAATGGAAGCCGCCAAGCTTGCCGAACTGGGCAAGGCGGGAGACGATCATTTCGATATTGACGTTGGGGGCATGGTGGCCGAGGTCGACGAGGCAGAAGGCCTTATCGCCCAGTTCCTTGGCGATGATGTAGTTCGTGCCCCAGTCCTGCACGACCGTCGAATAGAAGGCCGGCTCGTACATCTTGTGTTCGGTATAAACGCGCCAGTCGTCGGGGAGTGCGGCGTAGATGGCCCTGGCGCTATCGAGGTAGTTGGCGAACTGGTCGGCGAAATTGACCTGGCCCGGAAAATTGGAGCCGTCACCGATCCAGATGGTCAAAGCTTTCGAGCCGATTGTCTTGCCGATCTCGATGCATTCGAGATTGTGCTCGATCGCCTGGTCGCGGGTCGCCTTATCATAGGCCGAGAGCGAGCCGAACTTGTAGCTCTGCATCTGCCCCTTGGCGTCCGAAAACGTGTTCGAGTTCATGGCATCGAAGCCCAGGTTGAAGCGGCTCGCAGCCTGCTTCAACCGGTTCGGATCGGCCTTGTCCCATGGAATGTGGAGCGAGATGGTTCTGGTCGCCTGGGTCAGCTGGGCGATGACGGCGCAGTCTTCGATCTTGTCGAAAATATCGCGTGGCTCGCCCTTGCCCGGGAACTTCGCAAAGCGCGTCCCGCCGGTGCCGACGCCCCAGGAGGGGACGGCCACGGAAAAATCGGCGACCTTGGCTTTGATCGCGTCGATGGCGATGCCACGGCGGTCGAGGCGTTCGCCCAGGGTTTCATAATCCCGGCGGAGGTCGGCCTCGCGCTTGGCGTTTTCCGCTTCGACAACGGACTGCTCGATGATCTGTTCGGTCATTTTATTGCTCCTCCTCCCACACCCACCGGCTGTCATCCCGGCCTTGAGCCGGGATCCATCTTGAGATCTCAGGATGGGCCCCGGCCTTCGCCGGGGTGACATTCAGTGGGTGGGCTAGGACAATGCCAGATTAGCGCGGGAACGACTGGGCATTGCCCGCGTCGACGTTGAGGATGTTGCCGGTGGATTTTGCCGAGGCTTCCGAAGCGAAGAAGTAGATCGCCTCGGCAATGTCTTCGGGGAACACCGAACGCTTCAGCATCGAGCGCTGGCGATACATTTCCTCAAGACCATCTTTGTCGGTCTTGTAGGTCGAAGCGCGCTGCTCGAGCCATTCGCCGGCCCAGATCTTCGAGCCTCGCAAGACGGCGTCCGGATTGACGACATTGACGCGGATCTGCGCTTCGGCGCCTTCCAGCGCAAGGCAGCGGGCGAGATGGATTTCGGCGGCCTTGGCGGTGCAATAGGCGGCGGCGTTGGGGAAAGCGGCGAGGCCGTTTTTGGAGGCGACGAAGACGACGTTGCCGCCGATCTTCTGGCTTCGGAATAGCCGGAAGGCTTCGCGCGACACAAGGAAATAGCCCGTGGACAGGATGTCCATGTTCTTGTTCCAGAGCTCGAGCGTCGTCTCCTCGATTGGCGCCGAGGAAGCTAGACCGGCGTTCGACACGAGAATGTCGAGGCCACCAAACTCCACTACGGCATGGGCGAAGCCGGCGGTGACCTGCTCTTCCTTAGTGACGTTGATGTTCACCGGACGGACAAAGTCAGCGCCAAAAATGCCGGAAAGCTCGGCCATGGCGCCATCGAGGGCGGTCTGATCGATATCGGCTAGGACCACACAGGCGCCTTCGCGCAGCAAGCGGGCAGCCGTGGCCTTGCCGATGCCACCGGCGCCGCCGGTGACGAGAGCGATCTTGCCGGCCAGCGATTTGGGCTTCGGCATGCGCTGCAGCTTGGCTTCTTCGAGCAGCCAATATTCGATGTCGAAGGCTTCCTGCTCGGGCAGGCCCTGGTACTCCGAGACGGTCGAAGCGCCGCGCATCACGTTGATGGCGTTGACATAGAACTCGCCGGAAATGCGGGCGGTCGCCTTGTCCTTGGCAAAGGTGATCATGCCGACGCCCGGGATCAGGTAGACGACGGCGTTCGGGTCGCGGATGGCGGGCGAATTAGGGTGCTTGGAGCGCTCGTAATAAGCGGCGTAATCGGCACGGTAATCGGCAATCTGCTTGTCCAGCCCGGCGATGACGGCATCGACATCGGGATTGGCCGGATCGAAGTCGATGACCAGCGGTCGAATCTTGGTGCGCAGGAAGTGGTCCGGGCAGGAGGTGCCGAGCGCCGCCAGCGGGCGCAGGTTTTTCGAATTGACGAATTCGAGCACCGCGTCGCTATCGTCGAAATGGCCAAGCTTATGGCTGTCTTCGGAGATGAAGCCACGAATCTTCGGCATCAGTTTTGCCGCAACGGCGCGACGCTCTTCAGCCGAAAGCGACTGGGTGGCGATGCCACCAAAGATGGTTTTGCCCTCCGTCTGCCCTTCGAACCATTCGATCGCCTGGTTGATGATGCGGATCGTGGTTTCGTAGCATTCCTTGGGCGTATTGCCCCAAGTGAAGAGGCCGTGTGACTCTAGGATCACCCCCTCGGCTTCGGGATGTTCCAGGTAGAACTTTTCCAGCCACAGGCCAAGCTCGAAGCCCGGCTTCTTCCAAGGCAGCCAGCCGATCGTGTTGCCAAAGATCTGCTGCGTCAGCTCGCGCGAGTTTTTGGAGGCGGCGATGGCGATGATTGCGTCCGGATGCATGTGATCGACAAAGGGCCGGTTCACATAGGCGTGGAGCGGGGTGTCGATCGAGGAGGCGCGCGGGTTGAGGTTGAAGGTCGCGTGCGGCAGGTAGCCCACCATCTCGTCTTCGAATTCGACGCCGCGATAAAGCCCCTTCAGCGCGCGCAGCTTGTCCATATAGAGGGTGGCAAAGCCATCGAGCTTGATCGAGGCATTGTCGCCACCCGAACCCTTGACCCAGAGCACTTCCACGTCCTCGCCGGTCAGCGGATCCTTCTGCCAGATCTTGGAGGAGGTGTTACCGCCGCCATAATTTGTGACGCGCTTGTCGGAGCCCAAAAGGTTGGAGCGATACACCAGCCGCTCAGGCTCGCTCATGCTGGCGGCAACCGCATCGTCCCACTTGTTTTCGAGGCGCTTGGGCGCGGTGGACATGGCATTCCTCCCAGATCGGCAATAGTCAGTTGCGCGGAAAAGGCCACAGCCACCTGATCCCTGTCAATCAGAAACAATCACTTCGCGTCATCGATGCGCAATAATGATTGGTCCTGAATTTTTGATGATTGACTTTGATCGCGGCGAGTGGAAGGAAATGCGTTCAGGGAGTATCAGCATTGCACGAAACGGAACGCCATCGCGTTATTCTGGCCGCAGCGCAGTCCCGCCCCGTCGCGACGGTGGCGGAGTTGTGCGAGGTCACCAATTCGTCCGAAGCCACCATTCGCCGGGATATTGCGGCCCTGCATGTGCAAGGCAAGCTGCGCCGCGTGCGCGGTGGCGCCGAGGCCATCAACCCACCGTCGCAAGGCGGACTGATTGGTCGCCCATTCTCCGTCAACGAAACGATCAACATAGGGCAAAAGCGCGCAATTGCGCGCATCGCTGCCGATATGTGCGTTGATGGCGAGCCCATCATCATCAATGGCGGCACCACCACCTACCAGATGGTGCATCATCTGACGGCCAAGCGTCTCAGCGTCTTCACCAACAGCTTCGCCATTGCCGAGTTCCTGATCCACAACTCGCGCAATTCCGTGGTCATTCCGGGCGGCACCGTTTATCGCGAGCAGAACGTCATCCTCTCGCCCTTTGGCGGCGTGGTGGCGTCGCATTTTTTTGCCAAGCGCATGTTCATCGGCTGCCAGGGCCTCGGCGCTCACGGCCTGATGGAGGCGGACCCGATGGTGGTCCAGTCCGAACTGGCGCTGATCGGACAGGCCGACGAGCTGATCGTCCTTGCCGACTCCTCGAAATTTTCCGCCCGCTCGAGCCTCATCCTTTGCGGGTTGGACCGAATTGCTGCCGTCATCACCGACAGCGGCATCCGCGACGAAGATCGCCAAATGCTGGAAACGGCAGGCGTGCGGCTCCTTGTTGCGGACGTAACCTCTCAGGCCGACAAGCAAGCAACCGTCGCCTGAGAACAAGATCAGATATCATGGGAGGAAACCAAATGAACCTGTTCAAACTGCTCGCTGCCACGGCCACCGTTGCCGTCATGATCGCGGCCCCCGCCGCGGCCCAGGACGGGACCCGCATCGCGCTGGTCGTCAAGTCGCTAGGCAATGGCTTCTTTGACGCCGCCAACAAGGGCGCGCAGGAAGCCGCCGAAGAGCTCGGCGTCGAAGTCATCTATACCGGCCCGACCGCCGCGACTGCCGAAGCCCAGATCGAGGTGGTCAACACCCTGATCGCCCAGCAGGTCGATGCCATCGCCATTTCCGCCAACGATCCGGACGCTTTGGTCCCGGTTCTGCAGCGCGCCCAGGAACGCGGCATCAAGGTCATCTCCTGGGATTCGGGCGTTGCGCCGGAAGGCCGCCAGATCCACCTCAACCCGTCCGACGTCAACCTCATCGGCGAAACCATCATCAAGCTCGCCGCCGATTACCTGCCGGAAGGCGGCGACGTCGCGATCCTGTCGGCCGCGTCAACCGCGACCAACCAGAATGCCTGGATCGAAGCCGCCAAGGCAGCGATCCCGGAAAAATTCCCCAATATCAATCTCGTCGCGACCGTCTATGGCGACGATGACTCGGTGAAGTCGACCGAAGAAGCCCGCGGCCTGATCTCGGCCTATCCGGATCTCAAGGCGATCATCGCCCCGACCACGGTCGGCGTGGTTGCCGCGGCGCAGGTCGTGACCGACCAGGACCTGATCGGCAAGATCAACGTCACCGGCCTCGCCTTGCCGTCCGAGTTCAAGCAGTTCATCGATAACGGCGCCTCGCAGGCCGTTGCCCTCTGGAACCCGATCGACCTCGGCTACTCGGCCGTGTTCCTTGCCAATGCCCTCGTCGAAGGCGAAGAAGCTGCCCCCGGCGCCTCCTTCTCGATCGGCCGCGTCGGCGAAGTGACGCTGGACGACACCAACTCCGCCGCCATGGCCGCCCCGTTCCAGTTCGACGCCTCCAACATCGAAGAGTTCTCCAAGATCTACTGATCTGAAAGATACTCGGTCCTGATGCGGGCTGCCGCATCAGGGCTTTGGCACTAGTGGCCCCACCCCACCCTCATTCCCTCCCCATCAAGGGGAGGGAGGCGCATACTGCGACGCCGGTGTTCATCGCCTCCCTCCCCCTTGTGGGGAGGGAATGAGGGTGGGGGTTCTTTTCTAAGAGAAGACAATGACCGACCCCATCCTCACCCTTTCCGGCATCACCAAGAGCTTTCCCGGCGTCCGGGCGCTCAATGATGTGTCGCTGGAACTCTATGCCGGTGAGGTCACCGCGCTGATCGGGGAAAACGGGGCCGGCAAGTCAACCCTGGTCAAGACCATGACCGGCATCTACCAGCCCGACGCCGGCGAAATCCGCATGGCCGGCGGCCAGATCACCCTGCCGACCGCTCATTCCGCCGCGCAGATGGGGATCACCGCAATCCACCAGGAAACGGTGCTTTTCGACGAGCTGTCGGTCGCCGAGAACATCTATCTTGGCCACACGCCGACCAACCGTTTCGGCATGATCGACTGGAAGACGATGCGGCGCGAGGCGCAGCTGACGCTTGATTCCATGGCGTCCGGCATCGACGCCAGCATGCCGCTCAAGGAACTCGGCATTGCCAAGAAGCATCTGGTTGCCGTCGCCCGGGCGCTGAGCGTCGACGCTCAGGTCGTCATCATGGACGAGCCCACTGCGGCGCTGAGCCAAAAAGAGATCGAGGAGCTTTACGTCCTCATCGAGCTCCTCAAGGAAGACGGCAAGGCCATCCTCTTCATCTCGCACAAATTCGACGAAATCTACCGCATCGCCGACCGCTACACCGTCTTCCGCGATGGCGAGATGGTCGGCAAGGGCTTCATCAAGGACACGCCGCAGTCCGAAATCGTCCGCCTCATGGTCGGGCGCTCCGTCGACCAGATCTTCCCCGCCCGCGAGGCGCAGATCGGCGAAACGGTGCTCGAGGTCAAAGGCCTGACCCATCCCACCGAATTCGAAGATGTCAGTTTTTCCGTCCGCAAGGGCGAAATCCTCGGCTTTTATGGTCTCATCGGGGCAGGGCGCTCCGAGGTGATGCAGGCCGTCTTTGGCATGACCAGGCCTTCGGGCGGCACCATGGTGCTCGGCGGCAAGACGGTGGCGCCGCGTTCTCCTGCCGACGCCGTGGAAGCGGGCATCGTCTATGTGCCCGAAGAACGCGGCAAGCAGGGCGTCATAACCGGCGAGCCGATCTTCAAGAATGTTTCGCTCCCCAGCCTCGGCAAGACCAGCCGCTCCGGCTTCCTGCGCATGGCCGAGGAATATCGGCTCGCCCGCACCTATACCGAGCGGCTTGATCTTCGCGCCCATTCGCTGAGCCAAAACGTTTCGACCCTCTCGGGTGGCAATCAACAGAAGGTCGTCATTGCCAAGTGGCTCGCGACCCTGCCCAAGGTCATCATCCTCGATGAGCCCACCAAGGGCATCGATATCGGCTCCAAGGCCGCCGTGCACGAATTCATGGGCGAACTGGTCGCGCAGGGCCTCAGCGTCATCATGGTCTCGTCCGAACTGCCGGAAGTCCTGGGCATGAGCGACCGCATCGTCGTCATGCGCGAAGGGCTTGTGATCGATACGCTCGACAACAAAAGCCTCGCCCCCGAAACCCTGGTGCGTCTCGCCGCCGGCATCGTCGAGGAAGCAGCATGAACAGGCTTCTCAAAACCCGCGAGATCTGGCTGGCGCTCGCCATCCTCGCCGTCATCGTCCTCGTGACCTTCCGCTTTCCGCGCTTTTCGCAGCCAGCAAACCTGCTGACCATCTTCAACGACACTTCCATCCTGATGATGCTGGCGCTCGGGCAGATGGCGGTCATCCTCACCCGCTCGATCGACCTCTCCATGGCCTCCAATCTTGCCCTCACCGGCATGGTCGTCGCCATGGTCAATGCCGCCTTCCCAATGATCCCGATCCCGCTCCTGATCCTTGGATGTATCGTCGTCGGCGCCGCGCTTGGCGCCTTCAATGGCATCCTGGTGTGGAAGCTCGATATTCCGTCCATCGTTGTGACGCTGGGCACGCTGACCATTTTCCGAGGCCTTGTCTTCGTCATTTCCGGTGGCGCCTGGGTCAATGCCGCGCAGATGAGCCCGGCCTTCATCCAGTTGCAGCGCGGCTCGTTCCTGGGCCTGCCGATACTGAGCTACTTTGCCATCGCCGTCGCAATCCTGGTCTATATCCTGATGACCCGGACCCCGCAGGGCCGCGCCTTCTACGCTATCGGCGTCAATCCGACGGCCGCGGTCTATACCGGCATCGATGTCGGCCGCACCAAGTTCCTGGCCTTCGTGCTGTCGGGCGCCATTTCAGGCCTTGCTGGCTATCTCTGGATCTCGCGCTACGTCATCGCTTCGGTGGAAGTCGCGAGCGGCTATGAACTCACCATCATCGCCGCCTGCGTCATCGGCGGCGTTTCCATCGCCGGCGGCATCGGCACTGTGGCCGGAGCCCTGCTCGGCGCGCTGTTCCTTGGCGTCGTCAACAATGCCCTGCCGGTGATCGGCGTCTCGCCCTTCTGGCAGATGGCCATTTCCGGCGCCGCCATCCTTGTCGCCGTCATCCTCAACGCCCGCGGCGAAAGCCGCAAGGGCAGGGTGATCTTGAAGCGTGCGGGGGTGTCGCGTGATGGTGCGGCAAGACCCCCACCCAACCTCCCCGGAAGGCGGGGAGGAGCCCTATCGTGCTCGACCACCGTTCTGCTCCTCCCCTTCTTCAGGGGAGGCCGGGTGGGGGCGCTTACACAAACCCAACCTTATCTTTCGCGCCGGAACAGCACCCATGACCTACACGACCGCAAGCGGCCGCCGCCTTCCGGACAGGCTCGATACGCCGCTCAAATCCGCTGTCCTCAGCTGGGAAACCTTGCTGGTGCTTGTCGCCATCGGCATCTTCATCGCCAATTCGATCGCCTCGCCCTATTTCCTGAACGCTTGGTCGCTTTCCGACATGACGTTCAACTTCACCGAAAAAGCGCTGATCGCGCTGGCCATGGCGCTGGTGATCATCACCGGCGAGATCGATCTTTCCGTCGCTTCGATCATCGCGCTGGCCTCTACGCTGATGGGCCTGGTGCTCAACCAGTTCGGCGCGCCAACTTCGGTCCTGGTACTGGTCGGCATCCTTACCGGCCTTGCCTGCGGCGCCTTCAATGGCTGGCTGGTGACAGGGCTGAAGCTGCCCTCCATCGTCGTGACCATTGGCACGATGAGCCTGTTTCGCGGCATCGCCTTTATCATCCTCGGCGACCAGAGTTATGGCGGCTACCCGCGCGATTTCGCCTGGTTCGGCCAAGGCTATCTCTGGTGGGTGATCTCCTTCGAGCTTGTTCTATTCCTCGTCGCCGCCGTGATCTTCTACGTGCTGCTGCACCATACCAATTTCGGCCGCCGCGTCTTTGCCATCGGCAACAACGCCACCGCCGCACAGTTTTCCGGCGTGCGCGTCGACCGCATCAAGTTTGTGCTCTTCTGCCTCACGGGCCTGATGAGCGGCATCACCGCCGTGCTCCTTACCGCGCGCCTCGGCTCGACCCGGCCCTCGATTGCGCAGGGCTTCGAGCTCGATGTCATCACCATGGTCGTCCTTGGCGGCGTCTCGATCCTGGGAGGTGCCGGCTCAATCATCGGCGTCGTGCTGGCGGCGTTGATCATCGGGCTCGTGACCTTCGGTCTTGGGCTGCTCAACGTCCCCGGCATCGTCATGACCATCTTTACCGGCACGCTCTTGATCATCGTCATCGCTCTGCCGATCCTTTGGAACATGTGGAAGGCGCGCCGGGCATGATCACCGATCAGGGTTTTGAGAAACACGCCTTCCGCATGCAGCTAAAGCCGGGCATGGCGGCCGAGTACAAGAAGCGGCACGACGAGATTTTTCCCGAACTCGTCGATCTGCTGCACGCGGCTGGGGTGAAGGACTATTCCATCTTTCTCGATGAAAAGAGCGGCGTGCTGTTCGGCGTGCTCTGGCGGCGCCTTGATCACACAATGGACGCGCTTCCCGAAAACGCCGTGATGAAACGCTGGTGGGCGCACATGGCCGACATCATGGAAACTTATTCGGACAAAAGCCCGGTGCAGGCCGATCTCACCCCCGTCTTCCATCTGCCTTGAGCCATGGCAGTTCCCGTCCGACATGTTGCCGTCATCGACATCGGCAAGACCCACGCCAAGCTGGCCCTCGTTGATCTTGAGGCTCGCGCGGAAATCGCCGTGTGCAAGCAGCAGAACACGGTGGCGGCGGATGGCGACTATCCCCATTTTCCCGTCGAGCCGCTCTGGCAGTTTCTCGTCGAAGCACTGGCCGAGCTTGGCAAAACCCACCCCATCGACGCCATTTCCGTCACCACGCATGGCGCCACTGCCGCTTTGCTCGACGAAAGCGGTGAACTTGCCCTGCCGATCCTCGACTATGAATATGCCGGGCCGGACGCGCTTGACGATGAGTACAGGGCCGTCCGCCCGCCGTTCGCCGAAACCGGTTCACCACGGCTTCCGGCGGGCCTCAATCTCGGGGCACAGCTGTTCTGGCAGCAGCGCATTTTTCCGGAGCGTTTCGCCCGCGTTCGCCACATCCTGACCTATCCGCAATACTGGTCGTACCGGCTCACCGGCGTGCTGGCGACGGAAGTGACGAGCCTTGGCTGCCATACCGACCTCTGGAATCCGGCGATCGGCGACTTTTCGTCGATGGTCCGCGCGCTGGGCTGGACCGAGCTCTTTGCGCCCGTGCGTCTTGCCGGCGATCGCCTCGGCACAATGCGGCCAGAGCTTGCCGCAGAGCTAGGGCTCTCGCCGCAAACGCCCGTCTTCTGCGGCGTCCACGATTCCAATGCCTCGCTCCTGCCGCATCTTTTGACGCGACAACCGCCGTTTGCGGTCGTCTCCACCGGCACCTGGGTAATCTCGATGTCGATCGGCGGCTCATCGCCGGCGCTCGATCCCGATCGCGACACGCTGATCAACGTCAACGCCTTCGGCCAGCCGGTGCCGTCGGCGCGCTTAATGGGTGGTCGCGAGTTCACGCAGGCGACCGCCGGCCTCCCCGATGGCCACAGCGAGCAGGATCTCGCCGACGTTCTGGGCCAACCCATCCTGTTGCTGCCCTCGCTCACCCCCGATCGGGTCCGTTCCCCCATGCCGCCCCGCAATGGCTGCCGCAGCAGCCGAACGAACCCGGCCGACAGCGTGTCGCCGTGTCCTTTTACCTCGCGCTGATGACCGCCACCTGCCTCGATCTGACCGGTGCCGAAGGACCGATCATCGTCGAAGGCCCCTTCGCCGCCAACGAGCTGTTTTTACGCATGCTGAGCGCTGCCAAGGGCCGGCCGGTCATCGCCGAAACACTGGCACTGACCGGCACCAGCATCGGCGCTGCCCTCCTGACGCAAGATCATGCTCCCTCCGCGCAAGCCGCCGCACAGATGGAAATCGTCACCGACCCGCAATGGCACGCTTACCCCGCTGCGTGGAAAGCGAGCCTGCGCAGCCAAAACCGCTGACCGCCGTTCCATAGACTGACTAGCTATGGAGCCCGACTTGAAGAACGATCAGCCGACTGACAGTGAACGCGCGGCGATGCAAACCATCATCGGCAGGGCTCTCAAGGCCAGGAACGAGAGCGGCAAAGCGGGTATTGCTGCCAGCATTATCCGCGACGGGCAGGAAGTCGGCGCCGGCGAGAACCAGGTGCGGTTGCAGTCCGACCCCACCAAGCATGCCGAAATGGTGGCGCTGACCGCGGCCGCGACCCAGCTCGGCACGACCGATCTATCCGATTGCGTCATGATCTCGACCCTGCAGCCCTGCGAAATGTGCCTTTCGGCGATGCGCTTTGCCGGCATCAAGCGGGTCATCTTCGCGGCGACGCAAGAAAAGGTCGCCGGCAAGTATTTCGTCTTTCCCGGTCTTTCCCTCCAGGATTTTCAGAAGGCCGGCGAGCCCTTCACCGCTCTGGGCGGTGTTTTCGAAGACCAAGTCCTCAAGCTCTATGAGCATGGCGACGAGTAGCGGCGATCACGAAGCCGTAAACTTGGCACATTCCCCGCCTAGCCCTGTCAGCCGGTTTCCGCATTTCGGGGGCCGGCTCATAGCGCTGCGACCAGCGCAATTTCAAATGTTCAAATCGCGAAGGGTTATGCCCGTGTTCAAGATTTTGCCCATTCTCCCTCTTTTGGCCTTTGCTTCAGCAGGCGTCGCCTACGCCAAGACTTTGTTGCTCCCGGCACCGCGCTGGCGGTCGGCGAAGAAGCCAGCGTTCCTTTTCTCATCCCCAACGGCCCGGAAGTGCCGATCGCGCTTACCGTCACCGAGATCGAAGCGGGCGATATTGCCGATCTCGGCAATTTTGAAATTCCCGCCGGCTTCGATGATGCCCGGCCCTATTACGTGCGCTTCACCTATGCCAATGCCGGCGCCGAAGACCTTGCCAATTACCAGGTCGCCGGCTTTGTCGGTTTCGATGCCGAGGGTGCCGAAATCATGCCCTCGATGACCATGGGCGGCAGCGAGCCGTTCACCGCCTGCCAGAATATTGCCCCTTCTGCCCTCGCCGAAGGCGAAAGCGCCGAGGGCTGCGTCCTCTTTCTCGTGCCTGACGATGGCGAACTCGCATCGGTCGGCTATCGCGGCAATTACCGCTACGAAGAAGGCAAGAACACCGAGGCCGATTTCCCGATCTACTACGATCCAGTGCTTTGGACTGCGGAGCAAGCCAGCACCAAGAGCAAAGGCGCGGTGATAGCCCCCGCCAACTAAATTGCCTAATTGAGGGTCAGCTAAGGCCGCTTTCGCCAAGTCGCGAAGGCGGCCGTTCTTTGTCGATGAGAACAAGCACGCCTTTGAGGGCGCGAGCGATACACGCTATGAGGATGCATTCCGGCCAGAAGGCTGCTGCCTCTCGGTCACGCCCATCGACATTGCAATTCCTCAGGAACACCCATGCTCACCTTGTCTCGCCTCGATCTCGCCGACGCCCGCAAGCTTTTGGAAGGCGCGCGCGAAAAGCCGTCGCCATCGGTGTTCCCATGTGCATCGCCATCACCGATGAAAGCGGCAACCTGATCGCCTTCGAGCGCATGGATGGCGGCAAGATCACCAGCGTCACCATCGCCATCGACAAGGCTTTCACCGCCGGCGCTGCGCGCAAGGCCACGCATGAATATGGCACGGCCAGCCAGCCGGGCGCTGCCGCCTACGGCATCGGTCGGCGATCGGCGGCCGCCTGATGGTGGTTGGCGGCGGCCTGCCTGTGTTGGTTGGTGGCGACGTCGTCGGCGCGATCGGCGTCAGTTCCGGCACGCCGCAGCAGGACATGGAGGTCGCGCAGGCCAGTATCGACCACTTCCTGCGCGGCCTCTGATCTCGCCAGTTAAAAGGGGAGGGCTTAAAGAAGCCCTTCTGCCTTGAGGTCGGACCACAGTGCATCGGGCACATCCGTATCTAGGCTGGCCAGATTCCGCTCGAGATTGCGCGTGTTCGACACGCCCAAGAGAACCGAGGCGACCGCCTCATGGCGCAGTGGAAAATGGAGGGCTGCCGTCGCCAGCGGCACGCCGTGGGCGGCGCAGACGCGCTCGATGTGCTGCGCCTTGGCGATGACTTCGTCCGATGCTGGGGCGTAGTTGAACATCGCGCCCGGCTTGGGCCCCGTGGCCAGGATGCCGGAATTGAACACGCCGCCGACGACGAGGCTGGCGCCGCGATGGCGGCAGGCCTCGAGCAGGGGTGCAGCGCTATCGTGGTCGAGCAGCGAATAGCGCCCGGCAAGAAGGAAGCAGTCCAGATCAGCGTGTTCGAAAGCGTCGAGGCAGACCTGCACCTCGTTGACGCCGAGTCCGATGGCTTTGACGAGACCCTGTTCGCGTAGCTCCACCATGGCCTTGAGGCCGCCGTCGAAGGCGATCGGCTGCCAATGCGCATTGGCATCGCCATGGGTGTCGGTGCCGATGTCGTGCATGTAGAGCACGTCGATCTGGTCGAGGCCGAGCCGCTGCAGGCTGTCCTCGAAGGAGCGCATGACGCCGTCATAGCTATAGTCGTATTCCTGCTCGAAGGGCAGGGGATCGGTAAAGCCATAATCGGTCATGGTGCGGCCGCGTAGCGGCGTCAGCAAGCGCCCGACCTTGGTCGAGAGCACATAGCTGTCGCGCGGTTTTTGCCGCAGGAAATCGCCCAGCCGACGTTCGCTGAGGCCATGGCCATAGCGGGGCGCCGTATCGAAGAAGCGGATGCCGGCATCCCAGGAGCCATGGAGCGTTGCTTCGGCATCGTCGCGCGTAGCCGGCTTGAAGAGATTGCCGATGCCGCCGCCGCCAAAGCTGATGGCGGTGACATCGAGGCCGGTGCGGCCGAGC
Source organism: Devosia aurantiaca (assembly GCF_011058215.1). Classification (GTDB taxonomy): domain Bacteria; phylum Pseudomonadota; class Alphaproteobacteria; order Rhizobiales; family Devosiaceae; genus Devosia; species Devosia aurantiaca. The sequence continues at coordinate 160,861 of NZ_JAALFG010000001.1, read as the reverse complement.
GGGCGGGTTTGCATGGGATCAGCCTTTAAACTCATTGGCGGCAATGGATTGGCGCTTCATCTCGATCGAGAAACCCGGGAGCTTGGGCGGCATGTAGGCGGCGTTTTCAATGACGCAGGGCTCAAGGAAATGCTCGTGCAGGTGATCGACATATTCGATCACACGACCGTCCTTGGTGCCGGAAACGACCAGGTAGTCGATCATCGAAAGATGCTGCACATATTCGCATAGGCCGACGCCGCCAGCATGCGGCCACACGGCCTTGCCGTATTTGGCGGCCATCAGCAACACCGAGAGCACTTCGTTCAAGCCGCCGATGCGGCAGGCGTCGATCTGGACGATGTCGATGGCGTCGCGAGTGATGAACTGCTTGAACAGGATGCGGTTCTGGCACATTTCGCCGGTGGCGACTTTGACCGGGGCGACGCCGTCACGGATCTTGCGATGGCCTTCGACATCGTCCGGGCTGGTCGGCTCTTCGATGAAGAAGGGGTTGAAACGCTTGAGTTCGTTCACCCAATCGATTGCCTGGTCGACTTCCCAAACCTGGTTGGCGTCGATCATCAGGTAGCGATCCGGCCCCATGATCGATCGCACGATTTCGAGGCGGCGGATGTCGTCGGCCAGATCGCGGCCGACCTTCATCTTGATATGGTTGAAGCCGGCTTCGACCGCTTCGGTCGCAAGCCTCGTCAGCTTCTCGTTGGAATAGCCGAGCCAGCCGGCGGAGGTCGTGTAGCAGCTGTAGCCCTCGGCCCGGAGCGTCGCGATCCGCTCTGCTTTCCCGGCTTCAGCCTTGCGGAAAATGGCGAGTGCTTCCTGGGGCGTGATGGCGTCGGTGAGGTGAGGTAGCGGAAGTCGATGATGGAAACGAGCTGCTCGGGGCTCATTTCGGCGACATAGAGCCAGACCGGCTTGCCGGCCTCCTTGGCAAGGAGGTCCCAGACGGCGTTGACGACGGCACCGGTGGCAAGATGCATGGCGCCCTTGTCGGGGCCGATCCAGCGCAGCTGGCTGTCGCCGGTGACGTGGCGCCAGAAGCGGCCAGGATCTTGGGCAATCCAGTCGAGATCGAGGCCGACGACGCGATCGGTCAGCGCCTTGATCGCCGCCACCACAACCTCGTTGCCGCGGCCGATGGTGAAGGTCAGGCCATGGCCCTCGAGGTCGCCATCGGTCCCTAGGATGACATAGGCGGCCGAATAGTCCGGATCGGGGTTCATGGCGTCCGAGCCATCGAGCGATGCCGAGGTCGGAAAACGCAGGTCGTGAGTTTTGAGGGAAGTGATCTTGGTCATGGTTGCGCTTTGGATGCCACGACCTCGTGGTTCGACAGGCTCACCATGAGGTCTACTGCGGGCTCACAATTGATTTGCAAGACCTCATCCTGAGCCTGTCGAAGGACGAGGTCTGGGCACGCTGTCACGCCGTCCATCCACCATCAATGATGTGGACCTGGCCGGTCGTATAGGTTGCGCCTGCAAGGTAGACCGCAAGATCGGCGACCTCTTCCGGGCGGGCGATGCGACCGATCGGCTGGCGCGCGATAAAGGCTTTCCGCGCGCCCTCGAAGTCGCCGGTCGCGGTCCAGCGCTCATGGAGGCTTGGGCTGTCGACCGTGCCGGGGCAAATGGCGTTCACGCGGATATTGCTGGTCGTGTAATCGGCAGCGATCGACTTGGTGAGGCCGACAACGGCTGCCTTGGAAATCGTATAGGCGGCGCGGTTGGGCACGCCTTTGATCGACGACGCAACCGTTGCCATGTTGATGATGGCGCCATCCTTGCGTTCCAGCATCTGCGGCAGGATGGCCTTGATCGTCCTGATCTGCGCGCGGACATTAAGGTCCAACGCAAAATCGAGATCGCTGTCGCTCATGTCGAGCAGCGCGCCGTTATGCACGACGCCGGCGCAGTTGAAGAGCACGTCGATGCGGCCGATCTCCGCCACGGCCGTGCGCACAGCCTCGTCGGACAAGACATCGAGCCGGCGCGTCGTGACATTGGGCACGCCTTCGAGCGCCGCGAGCTTTTCACTATTGATGTCGGTGGCGATCACCTTGGCACCCGCCTCGGCGAAGGCGCGGACGGAGGCTTCGCCGATGCCTTGCGCTGCAGCGGTAATGAAGACGATTTTTCCGGTGAGGTCGGCCATGATGATCCTGGAAGAAAACCGGGCAGCGCGATGCTGCCCGGCCTTGGAGAAGATATCAGTCGTAGAGGACAGCCGCGATCTCCGGGTCGGCCATGTTGGACTTGTCGTAGTAGTTGAAACCCGAGTCGATGATGGCGGGCAGGGTTTCGCCCTTGAGCGCGCCGATCGCAGCCTTGACGGTTTCGTAGCCGATGCCGACCGGGTTCTGGGTGATAGCGCCGGCCATGGCACCGGACTCGATGAAGCCCTTCTGGGCAGCGCCCGAGTCGAAGCCGATGACGACGATGTTGCTGCCCAGCTCGGTCTTGCCGTTGACGACACCGATGGCCGAGCCTTCGTTGGCGCCGAAGATGCCCTTGAGGTCCGGGTTGGCAAGGAGGATCGACTTGGTGATTTCAGTCGATTGCAGCTGGTCGCCGCCACCGTACTGAACGCTCACCACTTCGATATTGGGGTGGGCTTCCTTGATGCGGTTGACGAAGCCATCGACGCGGTCGATGCCGGTGCGGCTGGTCTGGTCGTGGGCGACCACGGCAACCTTACCTTCGTCGCCGATCAGTTCGGCCATCTTGTCGGCGGCAAGCGCTGCCGCGGCAACGTTGTCGGTGGTGACGGTGGTGACCGGGATGTCGCTATCGACGCCACTATCGAAGGCGATGATCGGGATATTGGCGGACTGCGCCTGCTGCAGCTGCGGCGTTGCGGCCTGCGAATCGAGGGCAGCAAGGCCGATGGCGTCGGGCTGGCGGGAAAGGGCGGCAGCCAGCATGTCGAGCTGACGATCGACCTGGGTTTCGGTTTCCGGACCTTCAAAGGTCACGGTCACGCCGAACTCTTCGGCAGCCTGGTCGGCGCCAGCCTTCACGGCCTGCCAGAACTGGTGCTGGAAGCCCTTGGAGATGATGGCGATGTCGTAGTTTTCCTGCGCGAAGGTCGGGCCGCTGGCGGCGGCCAGCATGGCGACGGCGCTGATGGCGCCAAGCAGGGTGCGGCGGGTGAGCATGGTTTTCCTCCCAGATGCTGCGTTGAAGCGTTTGCCTATTTTCTTGTTCTTGTTGGCGCCGGAGCGCTGTTGGTGGGTCGGCGCCTAAAGTGCGCGGCGCCGCAGTATGTCGGCATAGACGGCCAGGATGATGATGCAGCCGGTCACCACCGTCTGCCATTCCTGAGCCACCGATAGGATGCGCAGGCCATTGGCCAGCACGGAAATAATGAGCGCGCCGATCAGCGTGCCCAGAACGGTGCCGCGGCCGCCTGACAGCGAGGTGCCGCCGATGACCACGGCCGCGATGGCGTCGAGCTCATAGCCCTGGCCGAGCGCCGGCTGCGCCGAATTGAGGCGGCTTGCGATCAGGAGGCCGGCAACGCCGCAGATGGCGCCCGTCACCGAGTAGACGGCGATCTTCCAGCGATCGATGTTGACGCCGGAAAGACGCACGGCCTCTTCGTTGCTGCCGAGCGCAAAGGTGTAGCGGCCGAGCGCGGTCTTGGAGAGCACGAAGGCAGCTATCAGCGCCACGGCAAAGAGCACCAGCACGCCATTGGGCAGCGGCACGGCGGGGAAGATCTGCCCGATGAAGGAGCCCAGGGCGATCTGGTTGAAGCCGGGCGTGTCGTTGAAATAGATGGGCTTGGTGCCCGAGATCACCAGCGACAGGCCCTTGAGGATCAGCATCATGCCCAGGGTGGCGATAAAGGGCGGCACCTTGAGCTTGGCGATGATGGTGCCCGAGACGAGGCCGCTGGCAGCGCCGGCAAGGATTGCGCCCAAAATACCCACCGGCAGCGGCAGGCCCCAATAGGTGAGGATGACACCGGCAACGACCGCGCAAAATGTCATCAGCGTGCCGACCGAAAGATCGATGCCGCCAGTGATGATCACCAGCGTCGCGGCGATGGCAAGGACGCCATTGACCGAAGTCGCCTGCAGGATCGCGAGGATATTCTGCGTCTGCAGGAAGTTCGGCGAGGCCAGCGAAAAGGCGACGATGAGCGCAATCAGGCCCGAAAAGGCAAGCAGCCGATGGAAGGCGCCGGAAATGCGGGGGCCGGTCTTGGCGGCCGGGGCGGGGGCGGTGGTGTCGGTCATGCTGGTGCTCCCGAAAGGTGGACGGCGGCAAGAAGGGTGAGGCGGCTAACTGGCATGGCGCACCGCCATGGCTGGTTCGCGCAGGGTCGCAAGGCCCATGATTTCTTCCTGGCTGGCGCCGCCGGGCAGGATGCCGGTGAGGCGTCCCTCGCACATGACGGCGATGCGGTGCGACAGGCGCAGCACTTCGGGCAGCTCGGAGGAGATCACGATGATGGCCTTGCCCTGGGCGGCCAAGGCATTGAGCAGCTTATAGATTTCCGACTTGGCGCCCACGTCGATGCCGCGTGTCGGTTCGTCGAAAATCAGGATGTCGCAGTCGCGCAGGAGCCACTTGGCGATCACGACCTTCTGCTGGTTGCCGCCAGAGAGGAGCCGCGCTTCCTGCGTGTCGCTGGGCGTCTTGATCGCGAGCTGGCGAATATAGCTCACCGCCTCGCGCTGCATGCCGGCTTCGTCGAGCACGCCGATGGGGCTGGTGAAGCGCTCGAGACTGGCCAGCGCCACATTGTTGCGGACGTCGAGCCCGGTGGCGAGGCCGAAGTGCTTGCGATCCTCGGAGAGGTAGCCGATGCCGGCGGCGACGGCATCCTTGGGCGTCGAGATGCTGACCCGCTGCCCATGCACGAAGATGTCGCCGCTTTCGCGCCGGTCGGCCCCGAAAATGGCGCGCGCCACCTCGGTGCGACCCGCACCCATCAGACCGGCAAAGCCCAGGATCTCGCCCTTGCGCACCGCAAAACTGACGTCGCGGATTTCGCGGCCACGGTTGAGATTGCGCACTTCGAGCGCCACCGGCTGGCTCGCCGTATCGGGGATCACCAGGGCGTCGTTGGACAGCGTGCGGCCGACCATCATCGAAATAATGGTTTCGATCGGCGTTTCCGCGCCCGGCACGGTGCCGACATATTCGCCGTCGCGCATGATGGTGACGCGATCGGAGATGCGCTTGATCTCATCCATCTTGTGCGAAATGTAGACGACACCCACCCCTCCGCCTTGAGGCGGTTGATGATGGCGAAGAGTTCGGCGATTTCGGCGTCGTTGAGCGCCGCCGTCGGCTCGTCCATGATCAGGACGCGCGAGCGATAGGACAGCGCCTTAGCAATCTCGACCATCTGCTGCTTGGCAATGGTCAGCGTCTCGACCTTGACCGTCGGCTCGAGCTTTAGGTTCATCGACTGGAAGATCGCGGCGGCGTCGCGGTTGAGCTGGCCTTCATCGAGGATGCCGAAGCGGCGCGGCTCGCGGCCGATGAATATGTTCTGCGCCGCCGTCAGGTCGCGCATCAGCGCCAGTTCCTGATGGATGATGCCGATGCCCAAATCCTGCGCCTGGCGCGGCGAGCTGATCTCCACCGGCTGCCCGTTCAGGAGCACCGTCCCGGCATCGCGGGTGTAGACGCCCGAGAGGATCTTCATCAGCGTCGACTTGCCGGCGCCGTTCTCGCCCATCAACGCATGCACCTCGCCGGGCAAAAGTTCGAAACGGGCCTTGGACAGCGCGCGGACGCCGGGGAAGGATTTGTCGATCTCGGTCATCACGACCAGCGGCTGCACACCGGCACCCGCGGACATGGATCGCTCCTGACCTGACATCCTCATCCTCCCAAGGTCCGCAGCATCTCTCATGGAGCCGTCTTGACCTGCCCGAGTGAATTTCAAATCGAATAGGCTGTCAAGTGGTCATACCAGTAGACCAGCGCGAAACTCTGCGCTAAGGTTTGAGCGAGACGGCAACGACTGTCTCGGGGAGCAATGAAACTTCAAGCCGTTTCCAACCGCAAACTTTATATCCAGATCGCCGACCAGATCCGGGACCAGATCCTGCTGGGTGCGGTCGAAGCTGGGCAGCAATTGCCGTCCGAGCGCGACCTGGCGACGAGCCTCAATGTATCGCGGCCAACGGTGCGCGAAGCGCTGATCGCGCTTGAGGTTGCGGGCTTTGTCGAGGTGCGGGTTGGCGTCGGTGCCTTTGTGCGCGATCAGGGCAAGGCCGGTGCGGCCCTCCCGGACGAAAACCATTCACCCCTCGAAATCATGGAAGTGCGGCGCTTGCTCGAGCCGGAAGCGGCTGTGCTTGCCAGCCAGCATATTTCGGCCGAGGGCAAGGCTCGCCTCAAGCTCAGCATCGAGCGCCTGGGTGCCGACAAGGCCAACGGTCTCTGGTCGACCGACAGCGATCGCATGATGCACATGACCATTGCCGATGCGTCGGGCAATTCGATGCTGCGTGAAATTCTCGACCTGCTCTGGAATTCTCGCTCCGAAGTGGTCGACACGCGCTTCCATGAACATCTGGGCGCTATGGCCGAAGTCCGCGAACATATTTTCATCGACCACAGCAAGGTGGTCGAAGCTATCGTCCACGGCGACGCCGATGCGGCACGGGACGCCATGGCCGACCACCTCGATTTTGTCACCGCCGCGATGATGAAGGCGTGGGACTGAGCTTTAGACGAAAGAGTTTTGCCATGCAGGCGCTACGCATTACCAAACCCGGACTGGCGGAAATCGCCGACATCGACGTGCCTGTGCCCGCTCAAGGCGAAGTGGCGATCGACGTGGCCTATGTCGGCTATTGCGGCTCGGACCTCACCTCCTACCGCGGCCTCAACCCGCTGGTGAGCTATCCGCGCGTTCCGGGGCACGAGATCGCCGGCACGGTCGCTGCAGTTGGACCGGGCGTCGACGGACTGGAGATCGGCCAGTCGGTGACGGTGATCCCCTATTTCAATTGCGGCCAGTGCAAAGCCTGCCGCGGCGGAAAGCCCAATGCCTGCGCCTTGAACGAGACCATGGGCGTGCAGCGCGAAGGCGCAATGACCGGCCGCGTCGTCGTTCCCGCCGGCAAGGTCTTGCCCGTCGATGGCATGGCCCTGCGCGACTTGGCGCTGATCGAGCCCTGTGCCGTCGGTTTTCACGCCGTGCGCCGCGCCGCTGTTACAAATGGCGAGACCGTCTTGGTGCTGGGCTGCGGCATGATCGGGCTCGGCATCATCATGGGTGCCTTGCGCGCCGGGGCGACCGTCATTTCCGCCGACCTCAGCCCCGGCAAGCTCGAAACCGCCAAGGCGCTAGGGGCCGCTCACGTCCTCGAAGGCGGTGCGGGCCTCGGTGACCGCTTGCGTGCCCTCGTGCCGGAAGGGCCGGACGTGGTCATCGAAGCCGTCGGCGCCGAAGCGACTTTTCTCCAGGCCGTAGACCTCGTCGCTTCGACCGGACGCGTCGTCTATGTCGGCTATGCCAAGGCGCCGATCGCTTATGACACCAAGGTGTTTTTGACCAAGGAGCTCGACATCCGCGGCTCGCGCAACGCCACGCCCGCGGATTTCGAAGCCGTCATCGAGTGGCTCAGCACCCATCCCGGTGCCGGCGATCTCGTAGTTTCGGAAACAGTGAGCCTTGAGGATGCCCCCGTGCCCTCGAGGCCTGGCACCAGGCGCCGGGCGACTTCACCAAGGTCATGGTCAAGCTCGGCGCATAGCCGCTGGCACATCTCTCCTAGTGGCTGTAGCGTAGCGACACGCACGGAGGAGGATCCATGCTGGACGCCGCGGCTATCGAGGAACCAGGCATTGCCTTTGCGGCACTGCCCTATGACGTCGGTCTAGATCCTGACGATCCGGCGTCGGTATTCACGCTGCTCTCATTGGGCCTCGAACACGGCGTGCCCGGCGCGCTCCTCACCATTATCGACATTTCCGGTGGCGCGCCGCGCGGGCTCGGGGCGCAAATGGCGGTTCTGGCCGATGGCCGCTATTGTGGCTACGTCTCTGGCGGCTGCGTCGAAGCTGCGGTCGCGGCCGAAGCCATGCGCGCCATCGAAGCCGGGAAAGACGAAATCCTGCGCTTCGGTACGGGTTCGAAATTCATCGACATACGCCTGCCCTGCGGCGGCAGCATCGATGTCCATGTCCATGTTCGGCCCGATGCCACGATCATCGCAGAAGCGCTGAACCTGCTCGCCGCGCGCAAGACCTTTTCCCTCCGCTTCGATACGGCAGCGTCAAGCGTCAAGCTCACACCGCATTCGGCGCCGCGGGCGCGCAGCGAATGGCAGGCGTTCGTTTTCGTCCGTCACTATCATCCGCTAACGCAGCTTTTGCTGATCGGCGAAGGACACGAACTGGTAGCGCTGGCCCGTCTCGGCTGCGCCGCCGGACTGCCGGTGCGCGCCTATATGACGGCCGAGGCTGGCTCGGATCAGGTTCAAACTTTCGGCGCTGCCGTTACCCTTCTCGATGGCGCCGACCTGCCCGAGCTGCCCGCTGACCCCTTCACTGCCATCGTGTTTCTGCTGCACGACCGCTTCAAGGAAATGCGGCTTCTCGAAAGCGCGCTCGGCTACGATCCCTTCTATGTCGGTGCCCTGGGCAGCCGCCGCACCCATGCCGCGCGCGTGTCACGGCTCGAAGCTGCCGGTGTCAGCGACAGCCGCATTGCGGCGCTGAACGGACCTATCGGACTGTTCGGCCCGACCCGCACCGCCTCGGCCCTGGCCATCTCGGTGCTCGGCGAAATCACCGACGCTCGCGTGCGGCTGGATGGTTGAGCCAGACCAGGGCGCCGTCGTGGTCCTCGCGGCCGGCCTCTCCCGCCGCTTCGGCGCCGACGACAAGCTTCTCGCCGATCTCGATGGCCAGCCCCTCGTCCAGCATTGCGCGGAAACCCTTTCCCGCCTCGATTTCGCTCATCACATCGCCGTCTGCCAGGACAACTCGCCGCTCACCACCCTCTTCGCCGATCGAGGCTTTTCCGTCCTCATCAACCCTGACAGCGCCCAGGGCCAGGCCTCATCCCTCGCACTCGGCGTGGCGGAAGCCGCCAAGCGCGATGCCAATTTCGTGCTGATCTGCCTCGCCGACATGCCCTTCATTACCGCCGAGCACCTGCTCCACCTGGTCGACGTTCTGGACCACACCCCCAATGGCGTCGCCGCCTCGGCTGCGCACCCGGACGCTCCACCCACCCCACCGGCGATCTTCGCTGCACAACATTTCCCGGAACTCATGGCCCTCACCGGAGACCAGGGCGCCCGCCACCTCTTGCGCCAGGCTCAGATCGTCATCTCCGGAGAAGGCGAGCTCGCCGACTTCGACACGCCGGCAGACTTCGGCTAGCCGTGCATCGACAGCTTGAGGCTATGCGTTGACGGGCCGGAGTGAATCGACCAACGCTGCCGCCCTGATGGCAAACCTCGTCTACTATTCGTCCAGCTCTGAAAACACCCATCGCTTCGTGCAAAAGCTCGGGCTACCGAGCACGCGGCTGCCGGTCGATGCCGCTTCGGAGCCGCCCACGGTCGACGAACCCTTTGTCCTGGTGCTGCCCACTTATGGAGGCGGCGACGGCAAGGGCGCGGTGCCCAAGCCGGTGATCCGTTTTCTCAACAACAAGACCAATCGCGAGCTGATCCGCGGCGTCATCGCCGCCGGCAATACCAATTTCGGTACCGGCTATGCCCTCGCCGGCGACATCGTGGCGCAAAAATGCGCCGTGCCGCTGCTTTATCGCTTCGAGCTTTTGGGCACAGCGGAGGACGTGGTCGCGGTCAAGGACGGGCTCGCCCGCTTCTGGGCTCAGACCGGCTCGGGCACGATGGTTGCAACGATGGACGCATCCAGGGCCTCGTAATCGGCCAGCCCGATCTTTTCATAGAGCTCGGCGCGCGTCTGCATTTCGGGCACCATCGCCTGGGTCGAGCCATTGCGGGCCAGCGTCGCATAAAGCTTTTCCTGCGCCTTGTTGGCGACGCGCAGCGACGACACCGGCCAGATCACCATGCGGTAGCCCATGGCTTCGAATTCGCTGGCGGTAAAGAACGGCGTGCGGCCGAATTCGGTCATGTTGGCGAGGAGGGGACGCCCGGCATGCGGGCGGCAAATTCGCGGAACATGTTGGCCGTGGTCAGGGCCTCGGGGAAGATCGCGTCGGCGCCCGCTTCCATATACATTTTGGCGCGGGCAACGGCGCCGTCCATGCCTTCGCTGGCCGCCGCATCGGTGCGGGCGACGATATAGAGGTGACGGCGCGCCCGGGCGGCAGCGGCGACCTTGGCGGCCATGTCATGGGCCGTCGCGAGCTTCTTGTCGTTGAGATGGCCGCATTTTTTAGGAAGCAACTGGTCTTCGATATGAACGGCGCCGGCGCCGGCATCCTCGAATGTGCGGACCATATGCATGACGTTGAGCGCTTCGCCATAGCCGGTATCGCCATCGACAAGGAGCGGCAGTCCGCTTGATCGCGCAATCTGGCGAATAAAGAAGCTCACTTCATCGACGGTGATGATCCCAAGATCGGGCAGGCCCATCGATGCGGTCATCGCGGCGCCCGAAAGGTAGAGCGCCTCAAAGCCCGCCGCCTTGGCCTGGAGGCTTGCCATGCCGTTATGGGCGCCGGGGAGCTTGAGGATACCGCCGCGTTCGATCAGGGCGCGGAAACGTTCGCCGGCTGGGGCGGTGGGGAGGTCAGCGGAAACGAGATAGGGCATCGGTGTGTCTCAGCGGCGATCGATGGGAATGAATTCGAGGTCTTCGGGCCCGGTATAATTGGCCGAGGGGCGGATGATCTTGTTGTCCTCGCGCTGCTCGATCACATGCGCGGCCCCAGCCTGCCGTGCGGGCAATAACGAAGAGCGGGGTGAACATGGCGGTCGGCACGCCCATGGCATTATAGGAAACGGCGCTGAACCAATCGAGATTGGGGAACATCTTCTTGGCATCGGCCATGGTCGTCTCGATGCGCTCGGCAATGTCGAAAAGCCTTGTCGTGCCCGCCGCCTCCGAAAGCGAACGGGCCACGTCCTTGATCACCACATTGCGTGGATCCGAAATCGTATAGACGGGATGGCCGAAGCCGATGATGACTTCCCTGGCCTCGACCCGGGCGCGAATGTCGGCCTCGGCTTCGTCCGCCGTCCGGTAGCGCTTCTGGATATCGAAGGCGACTTCGTTGGCGCCGCCATGCTTGGGGCCGCGCAGCGCGCCGATGGCGCCGGCGATCGCCGAATACATGTCCGAACCGGTGCCGGCGATGGTGCGGGCGGTAAAGGTCGAGGCGTTGAACTCGTGCTCGGCGTAAAGGATCAGCGAGACGTTCATAGCCTGTTCATGCGAGGGGTCCTGGACCCCTCCATGCAAAAGCGTCAGAAAGTGACCGCCGATGGTTTTGTCGACAGTTTCTGTTTCGATGCGACGGCCATTATGGGCGAAGTGGTACCAATAGAGCAGCATCGAGCCGGTCGAAGCTAGGAGCTTGTCGGCGATGTCGCGGGCGCCGCTGCCGTTATGGTCATGCGCTTCGGGCAGCACACAACCGAGAACCGAAACTCCGGTGCGCAAGACATCCATCGGATGCGTCGCTGCCGGCAAGACTTCGAGCGCGCGCTTCACCACGTCCGGCAGGCCGCGCAAAGCCTGCAATTTCCGCTCGTAAGCCGCCAGTTCCTGCCGGTTTGGCAGGGTTCCGTGCACCAGAAGGTGGGCGACTTCCTCGAAACTGCATTGCCGCGCCAGGTCCAGAATGTCGTAGCCGCGATAATGAAGATCGTTGCCGCTGCGGCCAACGGTGCAGAGCGCCGTATTGCCGGCAACCACCCCTGAAAGGGCCACCGATTTCTTTGGCTTGAACGCAGTCATGGACACCCATCCTCGCACATTTTTGTCAACAGAACGATTGAACTCAGGCTCTAACTTATCATAGGCTAGCCGACAAGACGGGATTATGTCGACAAAAGACCCGTTCGCAAGGAGGATTTAATGAAGATCAAGACAGCCCTGGCGTCCCTGGCGCTATTCGGCGCCCTCGCCACCGGCGCCGCGCAGGCCCAGGTCAATGTGATGCTGCCGGCCAATCCGGGTGGCGGCTGGGATGGCCTTGGCCGCCAGGCCTTCCAGGCCATGAACGATGCCGGCATTTATACCGAAGGCGTCAACTTCACCAATACCGGCGGTGCCGGCGGCACTGTTGGTCTTGCCGAGTTCCTGGGCACCTCGTCGGGCCAGCCCGATGCGCTGGCCGTGTTCGGCGCCATTACGGTGGGCGCGATTGAGCTCAACAATTCGCCGATCAACCTGGCCGAGTTCAAGCCGGTCGCCCGCATGACCGCCGAATATCTCGTGGTCGCCGTGGCCGCTGACTCGCCCTACAACACGCTGGCCGACCTCGTTGAAGCCATCAAGGCCGATCCCGGCGCGCATCCGCTCGGTGGCGGTTCGGCCGGTGGCGTCGACCACATCGCACTGGCGCTTCTCGCGCAGGAAGGCGGCATTTCGGTCGCCGACCTCAACTACATCCCGCAGACTTCGGGCGCCGAAACGGTCACCGCCATCGTTAACGGCACGCTGACCGCGGGCGTTTCGGGTACGTCCGAATTTGGCCAGTTCGCTGAACAGGGCCGCATCAAGATCCTCGCCGTGACCTCGGCCGAGCGTCGCGAAAACCTGCCCGACGTCCCGACCTTCACCGAAGCCGGATACCCGGTGGAACTCGCCAACTGGCGCGGCATCCTTGCGGCTCCCGGCGCTCCGGAAGAAAACACCGCTCTTTGGGTCGATCGCTTCACCCAGCTGTCGCAGAGCGATGCCTGGAAGCAGGTTCTCGCCACCCAGGGTTGGGAAGACTTCTTCCTTGCCGGTGATGAGTTCGGTGCCTTCATTGCCGAAGAAACCGAGACACAGGGCCAGATCCTGAAGGACGCTGGTCTTGTCCAATAACGGCAACCCGACGCCGAACACTCTGGAAGGGGGCAGCCATCTGGCTGCCCTGCTCCCTCCCGTCCCTACTGGATCGGCATTGGCCTCATGGTCATAGGCGCGGTCTGGCTGGTCAACGCTTATGGCCTGCCGCAGGGCGCGCGCTATGCTGCCGTTGGTCCCGGGCTCTTCGTGACCATTTCGGGCGCAGCGCTGCTGATCCTTGGCGCTATCCTCATTCTCCAGATTTGGCGCGGCGAAAGCTTTCAGCCGCAGGACGCTGAAGACGCCCTTGCTGATGCCAAGATGGACAAGCGCGCCTTTTTGACGGCGCTGGTCGCCGTGGCTGTACCCGTCGCGACGATGGGCCCCCTGGGCATGCCCTTTACGGCGACTCTTTCCTTCGTCCTCGTTGCTAATGCCTTCGGGTCGCGCCGCTGGTGGATGGACCTAACTTGCGGCGCCATCCTTGCCTGCGCGTCCTGGTTCCTGTTCAGCCAGCTCGGCCTGCAGCTCGGGCGCTTTTTCCCGCCACTGGGGTTCTAGGCCATGGATACTCTCGGGCTTCTTCTGCAAGGCTTTGGCGTTGCGCTTCAGCCGGTCAACCTCATGTGGGCGTTGGTCGGGTCGGTGCTCGGCACCGCCATCGGCATCCTGCCCGGTATCGGTCCGGCACTGACCATCGCGCTGCTTTTGCCGGTGACGACAGCACTGGCGCCGACCTCGGCCTTCATCATGTTCGCCGGCATCCTGTATGGCGCCATGTATGGCGGCTCCACCACCTCGATCCTGCTCAACACGCCGGGCGAAGCCGGCTCGATGATGACGGCGCTCGAGGGGAACAAGATGGCCCGCGCCGGTCGCGGCGCCGCGGCGCTGGCGACCGCGGCCATCGGCTCCTTCGTTGCCGGCACTTTCGCGACGCTGGCGCTGACTTTTGCCGCGCCCTTCGTTGCGGAACTGGCCTTCTACTTCAAGCCGACCGACTATTTCGCCATCACGGCGCTGGCCTTCTGTTCGGTTGCCGTGGTGATGGGTGCCTCGCGCACGCGCGGCTTCATCTCGCTGTTTTTGGGCATAGCCATTGGCGTCATCGGCATCGATGCGATGACCGGGCAGCCGCGCCTCACCTTTGGCAATATGCAGCTGTTGCGCGGTATTGCGCTCACCGTCGTGCTGGTGTCGCTCTTTGCCGTGGGCGAAATCCTTTATGTCGCCAGCCGCTATCGCAGCGTTCCCGGCGTCATGGCGCCGGTCAAGGGCAAGCTCTGGATGACGCGGGAAGATTTTGCCCGCTCCTGGAAACCCTGGCTGCGCGGCACCGCCATCGGCTTCCCCATGGGCGCACTTCCGGGCAGTGGCTCGGAAATCCCGACCATGCTGAGCTATACGCTTGAGCGAAAGCTCTCCAAGCACCCCGAACAGTTCGGCAAGGGCGCCATCGAGGGCGTTGCCGGGCCGGAAGCTGCCAACAATGCCGCCGCCGCCGGCATCCTCGTGCCCCTGCTGACGCTGGGCCTGCCCACGTCGGCCACCGCCGCCGTGCTGCTGGCCGCTTTCCAGAACTATGGCCTCCAGCCCGGCCCCTTCCTCTTCACCTCGAACCCGGCGCTGATCTGGGGCCTCATTGCCTCGCTCTATGTGGGCAATGTGATGCTCCTGGTGCTCAACCTGCCGCTGGTCGGCATCTGGGTGCAGTTGCTGCGCATCCCGCGACCGCAGCTTTATGCCGGCATCCTCGTCTTTGCCATGATCGGCGTCTGGGGCTTGGCCGGTTCCTGGGTGGACCTGGCCATCATGTTTGTGGTCGGTCTCGCCGGTTATGTGATGCGCGTCTACGACTTCCCCATTGCCCCGGTGCTGATTGGGTTGATCCTCGGCCCCATGGCCGAAAACCAGCTGCGCACGGCGCTTGCGGCAGGCCAGGGCAATCCGATGGTGCTGGTCTCGACCCCGCTTTCGGCCATTCTTCTCACCATCGCCGTGCTGCTTTTGGCGCTGCCGATCCTCCTCAAGCGCTTGCGCGCACACGCCTGATCTTTCTCCTAAGGACAACGACCCAATGAAGACCTACGACGTCAAGGTTCATCCCTCAGCCGCCAACCTGCCCCGCGAAGGGCAGCTGGCCTGGCACATTGCCGAGTTTGCGGCCAATTGCGGCCCGCTTGATGCCGATGTGTCCGAGATGATCGCCTGCCGTATCGTCGACAATGCCAGCGTGGCGCTGGCCGCGATCAACCGCGCTCCAGTCGCTGCAGCGCGTGCCATGGCGCTGGCCCATCCGCGCAAGGGTGGCGCGACCCTCTACGGTCTTTCCGGTGTTCGCGTCGATGCCGAATGGGCGGCCTGGGCCAATGCCACGGCGGTACGCGAGCTCGACTATCACGACACCTTCCTCGCCGCCGACTACTCGCATCCGGGCGACGCCATTTCGCCGCTGATTGCGGTGGCGCAGCAGATGGGTCTTGATGGCGCAGCTTTGGCGCGCGGCATCGCCGTGACCTATGAAGTGCATGTGGCGCTGGTGAAGGCCATTTCGCTGCACAAATACAAGAAGGACCACGTCGCGCACCTGGCACCCGCCACCACCGCCGCGATCGGCGCCATGCTCGGATTGTCGACAGAAGTGATCTTCCAGGCCGTCAACCAGGCGGTGCACCTCTCCTTTTCCACCCGCCAATCCCGCAAAGGCGAAATCAGCTCCTGGAAAGCCTATGTTCCGGGCTTTTCAGGCAAGCTTGCGATCGAATGCGTCGACCGCGCCATGCGGGGCGAGAAGTCGCCCTCGCCGATTTATGAGGGCGAAGATTCCGTCATTGCCTGGATGCTCGGCGGCAAGAACGATGCCTACCAGGTGTCACTCCCGACGCCCGGCGAAAGCCCGCGCGGCATCATGGAGACCTATACCAAGGCTCATTCCGCCGAATATCAGGCGCAGGCGCTGATCGATCTTGCGATCGATCTTTCCAGCCAGATCGGCGATCTCGGCCAGGTCAAGGACATCCTCCTCGAGACCAGCCACCATACGCACAACGTCATCGGCACCGGCGCCAACGACCCGCAGAAGATGGATCCGGAAGCCAGCCGCGAAACGCTCGATCATTCGATCATGTATATTCTTGCGGTCGCGCTCGAAGACCGCAAATGGCATCATGTCGACAGCTATACCCGCGAGCGTGCCCGCACGCCTTCGACCGTTGCCCTCTGGCACAAGATCCGGACGGTGGAAGAACCCACCTGGACCACGCGCTACCTCGACCCTGATCCGGACAAGCGCGCCTTCGGCGGCAAGATCATCGTCACGCTTGACGATGGCCGCGTGATCACCGGCGAGCGCGGCGTGGCCGATGCTCATCCCAATGGCAACCTTCCCTGGACCTGGCCGGACTATGCCGGCAAGTTCGAGAGCCTGACGCGCGACGAGCTCGGCGACGCCGAACGGCAGAGCTTCCTCGACGCCGCCAAGGGCTATGCCGGCCTCCCGGCCGGGGGTCTCGATGCGCTGCTTCCGGTGCTCAAGTCCGGTGCGGTCACGCCGTCCCAGCCCACCGGCCAGGGCATTTTCGACCACGGCCTCTAAGTCCTGCACAAAATGCCTCCAGGTGCCGCAGATTTGGACATGGACGCTAGCAGTTTGCTAGCTGACAGCCTCTTCAAGCAGCTCTGCGAGGCCATCGTTACCGGGCAGATCGCGCCCGGTAGCAAGCTCAGCGAACCGCGGCTGGCTACCCAATATGGCGTCAGCCGCGGGCCCTTGCGCGAGGCGATAAGGAGGCTCGAGGAGCGTAAGCTCGTCACCCGCCTGCCGCGGCAAGGCGTGCGCGTCATCGTTCCAACGCGCGAGGCGGCCGACGAACTCTTTAGAATTCGCGAGGTTCTGGAAGGGCTTGCGGCACGGGAGGCGGCGCGTCACGCCACTGCCGAAGACATTGTCGAGGTCCGCGCCATGCTCGCCAAGCATGCCAGGGCGCTCGACCGGCCCGATGCCATGCTTTATTGGCAGGACACCGCCAATTCGGATTTCCACTTCCTGATCGCCCGCATCGCTCGCAGCCAGTCGCTGTTCGACCTTCTATGTGGCGAATATTACACGCTTTTTCGGCTTTTCCGCATGCGCCACCAGATCGTCCCCGGTCGGGCGCAGCGCGCGCTGGTGGAGCATGAGCGCATCGTCGACGCCATTGCCGATGGGGATGAGGAGCTGGCCGAAATGTTGATGCGCCGGCACATCGCCACGGCCCGCAACGGCCTTGCTGCCAATCCCGAAGCGCTCTAGCCGCGGCCGATAAAGGGCATGTTGGTGGCCATGACGGTCATGAACTGCACATTGGCTTCAAGCGGCAGGCCGGCCATGTAGAGCACGGCATCGACCACGTGGCGAAGCTCAAAAGTCGGCTCGGGCATGGTGCGTCCGTCGGGCTGCAAAACGCCACCGGTCATGGCTGCCGTCATGTCGGTTGCGACATTGCCGATATCAATCTGCCCGCAGGCGATGGAATAGGCGCGGCCATCCAGGGAGATGGCCTTGGTGAGGCCGGTGATGGCGTGCTTACTGACCGCATAGGCCGCAGCGTGCGGGCGCGGCACACGGGCCGAGATCGAGCCATTGTTGATGATGCGGCCGCCTTGCGGGTTCTGGTCGCGCATGGCCCGAAAGGCGGCATGGGCTATGTTGAAGGCGCCGGTGAGGTTGACGTCGATGACGCCATCCCAGTCGCCGGGGTCGATGTCCCCAAAATTGGCAGTAGGCGCCGATCGCCCCGCATTGTTGAAGACCAGGTCGAGGCGACCAAGCGCTTTCTGCATGCCGGCAAAGTAGCGGGCGACATCTGCTCGGTCGGTGACGTCGCAAGCCTGAGCAAATGCAATCGGGTGATCTGAGACAAGACTTTGGAGCGCATCATCCCGGCGGCCAAGCGCGGCGACGCGATAGCCCGCCGCGGCAAGCCCAATGGCGGTTGCTCTGCCAATACCGGACGTGGCGCCGGTGACGAGCGCGACGCGATCACTCATGGGTGCACCGGCCTTGTGTTGAGGTAGACCGCATAAAGCGAGGTGGTGGCAGCGATGAAGAGCCGGTTGCGCTTGGGTCCGCCGAATTCGACATTGGCGACGACCTCGGGGATCAGGATGCGTCCAAGGCGCGTGCCGTCCGGCGCGTAGCAGTGGACGCCATCGCCAGCGCTGGTCCAGACATTGCCGTGTTGATCGACGCGAAAACCGTCGAAGCCGCCGATCTCGCAACTGGCGAAAACATGGGAATGACCCAGCATCTTGCCGTCATCATCGACGCTGAGGGCCCGAATATGGCTCGGGCTCACGCCGGTGTCGCTGATGTAGAGCACGCTCTCATCCGGCGAGAAAGCAAGGCCGTTCGGCCGCACGAAGTCGGTCGCCACAGCGGCCAGGGTTCCATCGGGATCGATTCGATAGACGTAGCAGCCATCCTGCTCGCTCGGGGCCTGGTCGCCTTCATAGTCGGTGTCGATGCCGTAGCTTGGGTCGGTAAACCAGATCGAGCCGTCGGACTTGACCACGACATCGTTGGGCGAATTGAGCTTTTTGCCGTTGAAGTGGTCAGCCAAGATGACGCGCTTGCCATCATGGTCGATCATCGACACGCAGCGGCCGAGGTGTTCGCAGGAGATCAAGCGGCCCTGGGCATCGACGGTGTGGCCGTTCTGATGGTTGGAGGGCTGCTGGAAAACGGAAACCGAGTTGTCGGTTTCGTCGAAACGCAGCAGGCGGTTATTCGGGATGTCCGACCAGAGCAGGTATTTGCCGGCAGCAAAATAGGCCGGCCCCTCAGCCCAGCGAGACCCGGTATAGAGCTTTTCGACAGCGACATTGCCCAAGACCAGTCGCTCGAAGCGAGTGTCTTCGACCACGAAATCCTTTGCGAGCATGATGCCTCTGTTTTAGCCGACGGCCAGCAGTTGGGGCTTGGCGAGCTTGTTGTCGCCGAAATAGCGAAGCGGGCGGATCTCATAGGAGCCGACACCCGGATTGGCGACGGCGAGTTGCTTGGCGAAGTCGAGCGCTTCATCCATGTTATCGCAATCGGCGACGTAGAAGCCCAAGAACTGTTCCTTGGTTTCGGCAAAGGGGCCATCGAAGACGACGTGCTCGCCGTTCATCTTGCGCAGCGTCATGGCTTCGTCGGTGTTGACGAGGCGGACGACGGGTCCGAGCTTGCCCTTGGCGCTCATGCCCTGCTGCACAGCGGCAAGGCGCTCCATGCAGGCCGCGTCTTCAGCCGGAGTCCAGCTGGAGACCACTTTTTCCTCGTTATAGCACAGGATGGCGTAGAGCATGTCGACCCCTCAATCGTTTGCGGCGATGACTATGCTCCGCTCTTGCCCTAATTCCAAGATGTCAGCTGTGGCGCGCGATGGTGAGCGTTGCGCCGATTGAAGCTGCAATAATCGCAGCGATACCTGCGATCTGCAGAACCGAGAGTGTTTCGTTCAGGACAATTAGTCCCGTAAGCGCAGCCAAGGCCGGTTGCCCGCTCATCAGGATACCGAAGAGACGCGCCGGAATATGGGGCAACGCGACCATGTCGAGGGCATAGGGAATAGCGCTCGACAAAAGAGCGACCGCAAATCCCAGCGGCAACACGGCAGGATCGAACAAAGCAGGGCCGGTGGTGATAATGCCCAGTGGCAAGGCAATCGTTGCCGCCGCGGTGACGCCGAGCGCTGCGATATGAGGCCCGCCGCCCGTTCCGGCACGCTGCCCGTAGATGATGTAACCGGCCCAACAAGCGCCGGCGCAAAGGGCTAGGGCTATGCCGAAGGGCGAGATGTCACCGGACGTTTGCGACCACGGCAAAAGCGAGGCGAAGCCCACAAGCGCCAGGGCGATCCAGAAGAAGTCCAAAGGCTTTCGTGCTCCGAACAGAGCAACGGAAAGCGGACCGGTAAATTCGAGCGCCACGGCAACGCCGAGCGGGATATGCTCGATGGCAGCATAGAAGAAGAGATTCATGGCGCCCATCATGCCGCCATAAAGCAGGACGCTGCGAATCTGCAGGCGGGTCAACTTGAACCGCCATGGCCGGAAGACGAGCAGCAGCACTATTGCTGCAAGCGTCAGCCTCAGCGCGGTCGCGCCGAACGCGCCGACAAGCGGAAACAGCAGCTTGGCAAAGCTCGAACCGGTCGCCGTGAAGACCATGCCGAGGGTGACAAGCAGGATGGGCAACAGAATGGAAGTCGGACGCAAAGGGCGCGCTTTCGAAGAGGTCGGCACCCTTTAGCAGAAGCGCGCGTGAAACGGTGAAGTTCTGTTGACCGCCACGAATGGAAGCTTTAGCCCTTGAGCGCCAAGAACAAAGGAGGAATCTCGTGGAATATCGATTGCTGGGACGCTCGGGCCTCAAGGTCTCGGTGATGACCATGGGAACCATGACTTTTGGCGGCAGCGAGCGGATCGGCAACACCGATCAGGCGGGCGCTGCGCGGCAGGTCGACATGTGCCTCGATGCCGGCATCAATTTCTACGACACCGCCAATGTCTACAATGCCGGCGTTTCCGAAGAAATTTTGGGCGAAGTGCTGAGCGAGAATGGGCGGCGGGAACGCGCGCTGGTCGCCACCAAGGTGCGCTTCAAGATGGGCGAGGGCCCCAACCAGATCGGGCTCAGCCGTCACCACATCATCGAGCAGTGCAAGGCCAGCCTCAAGCGGCTCAAGACCGACCATATCGACCTTTATCAGGTGCACGAATGGGACGGGCAGACGCCGATCGAAGAAACCATGGAAGCGCTCGACACGCTCGTGCGCCATGGCCATGTTCGCTATATCGGCTGCTCGAACTATTCGGGCTGGCATATCATGAAGGCGCTGATGGCGGCCGGCGCACGCCATGGCGAACGCTTCGTCAGCCAGCAGATCCACTATTCGCTGTATTCCCGCGATGCCGAATTCGAACTGGTGCCGATCGGGCAGGACCAGGGACTTGGTATTCTCGTCTGGTCGCCGCTGGCTGGCGGCCTGCTTTCGGGCAAATACCGGCGCGACAGCCAGCCGGATAGCGGCCGTCATGTCGGAGGCTTCCGCGAACCGCCGGTCTACGATTGGGACAAGCTCTATGACATCATCGATGTCGTGGTGGAGACTGCCGAAGCGCGTGGCGTGTCTGGCGCGCAGGTGGCGCTGAGCTGGCTCCTGGGTCGACCGGGCGTGACCTCAGTGATCATCGGCGGGCGCAATGAGAAGCAGTTTGCCGATAACATCGCTGCTGCCGACCTGGTGTTGAGTGCCGAAGAACGGGCGCGTCTCGACGAAGTAAGCCGTCCGCCGCTGCTCTACCCGTATTGGCACCAGTCGTTCACCGCGCAGGACCGGCTGAGCAAGGTCGATCTCGACCTCATCGCCCCCTATGCCGAGGAGTTCAAGCGTGGCTGATTTTTTTCTGTTCGAGCCGCAGGCGCCGGTCGCCATTCCGATCGCACGGGGCGGCCAATTTGCGGTGCGGCGCATCTATTGCGTCGGACGCAACTATGCCGAGCACATCCGTGAGATGGGCAATGACGAGCGCGATCCTCCCTTCTTTTTCAGCAAGCCTGCGGATGCCGTGGTCACCGGCGGCGCGCCCATGCCCTATCCCCCGCAAACGGGGGATCTTCATCACGAAATCGAACTGGTCGTGGCGATCGGCAAGGATGGCAGCGATATCGCCGTCGATGCCGCGCTGGACCATGTTTATGGCTATGCCGTCGGGCTCGACATGACCCGGCGCGACCTGCAAGCCATGGCGAAGAAGGCCGGGCGCCCGTGGGAGATGGCGAAGGCTTTCGATCATTCGGCGCCCGTTGGTCAGATTGAGCCTGCCGAATTTATCGGCCATCCCGCGCAGGGCGCCATCACGCTGCGGGTCAATGGTGACGAGCGCCAGCGCGGCGACCTCGGGGACCAGATCTGGAACGTTGCCGAGACCATTGCCGAGCTTAGCCGCTTCGTGACGCTGCGGGCCGGCGACCTGATCATGACCGGTACACCTGCAGGGGTTAGTGCCGTCACACGCGGTGACGTGCTCGAAGGTGCGATAGAAGGCGTTGGCACCGTACGGACAACGATCGTCTGATGGTGCCGGTCTGGTCCTCGCAGCAGGACGCGGCGCTGGTCGCCGTCTCCAAATGGCTCAAGGATCGGAATGGGCCGCAGGTGTTTCGCCTGTTCGGTTGGGCGGGGACGGGCAAGTCGACGCTGGCCGTGCATCTGGCGCAGGATGTGCGGACCGTCAAATATGCGGCCTTCACCGGCAAGGCGGCGATGGTCATGCGCAAGCGCGGCTGCAAGGGCGCGCAGACCATCCATTCGCTGATCTATACGCTGGTAAGCGAAAAGGAGGGCGAGCCACGCTTCGTCCTTGATCCGGAATCGCCGGCGGCAGATGCCGACCTCATCGTCATCGACGAAGTCTCGATGGTGGACGAACAGCTCGGGGCCGATCTTCTGAGCTTTGGCACCAAGGTTTTGGTGCTCGGCGATCCTTTCCAGCTGCCGCCAGTGCAGGGGGCGGGGTTTTTCGTCGCCACCGAGCCCGACATCATGCTGACCGAGATCCACCGGCAGGCGGCGGACAATCCCATTATCCAGCTGTCGATGGCGGTGCGTGAGGGTGGCTATCTCGAGCATGGCCGCTATGGCGAAAGCGTCGTCGTCGGCCGCGATAAGGTAGACCGCGATGCGGTGATGCAGGCCGATCAGGTGCTGGTGGGCCGCAACAAGACACGGCTGACCTATAATGACCGTTTACGCGAACTGCGTGGCCTGCCGTTTCACGAGCCGGTCGTGGGCGACCGCATGGTCTGCCTCAGGAACAATCCACGCAAGCGCCTGTTGAACGGGCAAATCTGGATCGTCACGGACACGACGCGGCGGTCCAACGGCAAATGGAGCCTGATGCTGGCCGATGACGAGGGCAAGGGTGAGACGCGCGTGCTGACGCACAAGGCGTTTTTCTCCGGCGAGGAGGAAGCCATGTCCTGGAACGAACGGCGCCAGTTCGACGAGTTCACCTTCGGCTATTGCCTCACCGTCCACAAGGCGCAGGGCAGCCAGTGGGACAATGTTTATCTCTTTGACGAGAGCTTCGTCTTCCGCGAGGAGCGGGCACGCTGGCTTTACACGGGCATTACCCGCGCCGCCGAAAAGATCACCATCGTCAGCTAAGACCCAACTTCAGCCAAGTTTGCTGCCTTTATGAGCGCATGGTCGCTTCTTAGCCTAACGGACAATCGGCTTTTGCCGATGAACGCTTGCGCTCGGAATGTCGTTACCCCATTGTCCCGATAGAGATTTTCAAACCCGCACGGAGGCGCGAATGCACCATGACACCCCCTGATCTCAACGATCGTCGCGGGTCTGGTGCTGGCCTTTATCTTTGGCATGATCGCCAACCGGTTCAGGATGCCACCTCTGGTGGGGTATCTCTTTGCCGGTATCCTCGTCGGGCCACATACGCCTGGCTTCGTGGCAGACCAGCAGCTGGGCTCGGAGCTCGCGGAAATCGGCGTCATTCTGCTGATGTTCGGCGTGGGTCTCCACTTTTCGCTCAAGGACCTGATGAGCGTGCGGGCGCTCGCCATTCCGGGCGCCGTGGCACAGATGGGCTTTGCGACGTTGCTCGGCACAGTCCTGGGCCTACTTCTGGGTTGGGAGTTGTTCGGCTCGATCCTTTTTGGCCTCGCGCTTTCGGTGGCTTCGACCGTCGTGCTGCTCAAGGCGCTGCAGGACCGGCGCTTGATCGAGAGCGAGCGTGGCCGCATCGCGGTCGGCTGGTTGATCGTCGAAGACCTGGCCATGGTTCTGGCGCTGGTTCTGGTGCCGGCCATCGCGAGCTTAAATGGCGGCGATACCGGGGTACATGATCCATTCGTGTCCTTTGTGACGCGGCTCCTTGGTGTCAAGTCGGCATCTGGGGCATTTTGATCCTGACGCTGATCAAGGTCGCGGCCTTTGTCGGCTTCATGCTTGTCGTCGGGCGGCGCGTCATTCCCTGGGCGCTGCATGGCACGGCCCATACCGGCAGCCGTGAACTGTTCCGGTTGGCCGTGCTGGCCATCGCGCTCGGCGTGGCCCTGGGATCGGCCGTGTTATTCGGCGTGTCGCTGGCGCTGGGTGCCTTCTTTGCCGGCATGATCCTTTCGGAAAGCGAGCTGAGCCACCGGGCTGCGCAGGAGACGCTGCCGCTGCGCGACGCCTTTGCCGTTCTGTTCTTTGTTTCGGTCGGCATGCTGTTTGACCCAATGATCATTGTCACCCAGCCGCTTCTGGTGCTGGCGACGGTTTTCATCATCGTGGTCGGCAAGTCGCTGGCGGCTTTTGCGATCGTGATCCTTGCAAGGCGACCGATCTCGACGGCGCTCACCATTTCGGCCTCCCTGGCGCAGATCGGCGAGTTCTCGTTTATCCTCGCCAGCATGGGTGTTGCGCTGGCGATCCTGCCACCCGAGGGCCAGGACTTGATCCTTGCCGGCGCGCTGATCTCGATCGTGCTCAACCCCGTCGTGTTCATGGCGCTCGATGTGCTCAAGCCGCGGCTCGAAGCACGCGCCGGCTTCCGCCGGAGCTTCGAACCCGATGTGGCAACAGACACGCGTCGCGAGCCGAGCATGGCGGCGCAGGGACCGATCACAACGGATGCGCCAAGCACTGCCGCGGTGGATCGCGGAGCACCAGGTGCCGATGACGATACCGGCGAGCCATCGCACCAGACCGGGCATACAGTGCTGGTCGGGTATGGCCAGGTCGGCCGGATCGTTGCTGCTGGCATCAAGGCAGACCGCGGCGGGTTGGTGGTGATCGAAGATAGCGATCACGACGTTGCTGCCGCCCGCGCCGAGGGCTTCGAGGTGATATTCGGCAATGCGGCAAGCCAGGACGTGTTGCGGCTGGCCAATCTGCCGGCGGCTCGAAATCTCCTCGTCGCGATTTCCAATGGCTTTGAAGCCGGCACGGTCTGCGAAAGCGGGCGCAAGCTCAATCCCGGGATTTCGATTATTGCCCGCGCCTATTCCGAGGAGGAAGAAAGCTTCCTGCGCGGGCTGGGTGCCTCGACGGTGATCCGCGGCGAGCGCGAGATCGGCAAGGGCATTTTGCAGTTCCTGCGCAATGAAGGCGCAGCAAACCCGATGCACGAGACGACCAAGCTGCCCGTTGGCGAGAACATCGTGGCGAGCGCAGCGATCAACGCGGCGGAACCCGTAGTGCTCGAGACGGTCGAAGTCATCAGCGAACCGAGCCTCGAAGCGCCGTCGCCGGAAGCCGAGATCACCGTGGTCGAGGCTCAGCTGCCGCCGGCCGACGAGCCTCAAATCGACCTGCCGCCGCCGGTGGAAGAGCCGGATGCCGATGACGAGATCGAAGCCGTCGAGGTGGTCGAGGCCGTGGTGATCGACGAGGAGACGGCAGCCGAGGTGGTGGTTGCCGCCGAGGCGGAGCCCGTGCCTTCGGCAGAGATCGTGCCGGTTGAATCGGCGCCGGAAATTGGCGAGGCTCCGGCAGACATCGACGAAGTCGTGCCCGCCCCCAAAGCCACCAAGCCAAGGCGGAGCCGTAAGAAGGCGGCGGAGGGTACCGGCACCGTGCCGCCGGTGGAGCCGGAGTCCAAGAGCTAGACCATGATCTCGCAAAAGGCCAAATATGCTCTGCGCGCCCTCGTGGCGTTGGCGCGCGCCGGGCGCGGGCAGAGCCGGATGATTGGTGAGATCTCCCGGGACCAGGCCATCCCAAAGAAGTTCCTGGAGCAGATCCTCCTCGAGCTCAAACGCGCCGGGATCGTGACGAGCCGCCGCGGGCGCATGGGCGGTTATGAGCTGGTCCGGGCACCCGAGGAGATCATGTATGGCGAGGTGCTGCGGCTGATCGACGGACCGATCGCGCCGTTACCGTGCCTGAGCAAGATCGCCTATCGCAAATGCGAGGATTGCAAGGACGAGGGGTCTTGTGAAATCCGGCACGTATTCGAGCGGGTGACACTGGCGACACGAGCGGTTCTGGACCGGACGAGTTTGGCGGATTCGCTTAATCTTGAGGATATCTCGGTGGACGCGGCTTAGAGCCCCCACCCGGCCTCCCCGTAAGGCGGGGGAGGAGCACCATCGAGTGCGGTCTTTCTTCGTATTCCTGGGCCTTTTCAGGGAAGGTTGGGTGAGGCAGCTTAACTTTTTACCCAAACACCACGGTTTTCTTTCCATTCAGCATCACCCGGTTTTCGAGGTGGAGCTTTACGGCGCGGGCGAGGACGCGCGATTCGATGTCGCGGCCGGCGGCGACGAGGTCGTCGGGGCTCATGGCGTGGGTGACGCGGGCGGTTTCCTGTTCGATAATCGGGCCTTCATCGAGATCGGGGGTCACGTAATGGGCGGTGGCGCCGATGATCTTGACGCCGCGCTCATGCGCTTGGTGATATGGCTTGGCGCCCTTAAAACTTGGCAGGAACGAGTGGTGGATGTTGATCACTTGGCCGAAAAGGCGGGTGGAGAGCTGGTCGGAAAGGACCTGCATGTAGCGGGCGAGGACGACGAGGTCGGCGCCGGTGGAACGGACGATGTCGAGGATCTGCGCTTCCTGAGCGACCTTGGTGTCCTTGGTGACCGGCAAATAATGGAACGGAATGCCAGAGTCCTCGGCAATCTTGCGCGCTTCCTCGTGATTGGAAATCACGGCGGCAACGTCGGCATCGAGCCAGCCGACGCGGATTTGGTAAAGCAGGTGCAGGAGGGTGTGGTCGAACTTCGAGACCAGAATGGCGATACGCTTGCGGCGGCTTTCGTCGCTCAGCATGGTCTGCATGTCGAAGCGGGCGATCGGGGCCTTAAGGGCTTTTTCGATTGTCTCGCGGCTCACGCCATCCGGGGCAGCGAAGGCCAAGCGCATGAAGAAACGGCCGGTTTCGCGATCCCAGAACTGGTTGCTTTCGGCGATATTGGCGTTGAGCGCCGCCAGCTCGGTGGTGATGGCCGCAACGATGCCGGGACGATCGGCGCAAGAAAGGGTCAGGACGAAATTGGCCGACATGCTGGCTACCCGCTGAGATACTGGGCAGCGGTATCGATGGCCTGAGCCTTCCCGTCAAGGAAAACAGAAAAGGCCCACTCTTGCGAGCGGGCCTTCCCTGAGTTTAAGGTCTCGAGCGACCTAGGAGGGGTGTTTTAGGTGAGATCACTCCCGACCGCCACACCAAAACCCAGAACGACCTCGAGCACCAAATTCTCATGAGACACTGGATCACCTCCTTTGCAATTGTTGAACATGACCGAAAGATGCGCCTCGTTTGCTGTCTTGTCCAGAGGCACGGTCGTTCACGATTTTTGTGATCGGTTCAAACGGCGCTCCGTCTGTTCGAGGCAAGCCGAGAGGCCGGTCGGGATCACTGCCGATCAGGCACCGGGAGGAAGAGCGCTATACCCGCGCCTTCTTTGGCTTCGACCTGAGCTGAATGATTGTTGCCGCCAGCACGCCGAGGGCGACGATGCCGATGATGATCGTCGCCAGGGCGTTGACGTCGGGAGAGACGCCTAGGCGGACTTTCGAGAAGATGACCATGGGCAGTGTGGAGGAGCCGGGGCCGGAGACGAAGCTGGCGATGACGAGGTCGTCGAGCGACAGCGTGAAGCCCAGGAGCCAGCCCGAGACCAGGGCCGGAGCGATAATGGGCAGGGTGACGTCGAAGAAGGTGCGCAGGGGCGAGGCGCCCAGGTCCATCGCGGCTTCTTCAAGGCTGCGGTCGAAGTCGGACAGACGAGACTGGACGACGACGCAGACATAGGCCGTGCAGAAGGTGGCGTGGGCGATAACGATGGTTAGCATGCCGCGGCCGCGCGGCCAGCCGATCAGCGACTCCATGGCGACAAAGAGCAGCAGGAGCGCGAGGCCGGTGATGACGTCGGGCATGACTAGCGGGGCGGAGACCATGCCGGAAAAAAGCGTGCGGCCCTTGAAGCGGCGGAAGCGGACGAGGGCGACGGCGGCCAGGGTGCCGAGAACGAGGGCAATCGAGGCCGCGAGGGCTGCGATCTGAAGGCTCAGCCAGGCGGCGCCCAGCATCTGCGGATCGCGGAAGAGTTCACCATACCATTTCAGCGAGAAGCCGGACCAGACGGTGACCAGCCGGTTTTCGTTGAAGCTGAAAATGACGAGGCTGACGATCGGCGCATAAAGGAAGGAGAAGCCGAGCGCGGCAGCGATGGGAAGGAACCAGCCACGACGCATGTTACTTCTCCACCACCGCGCCCTGGGCGCGCTGCAACAGCATGATGGGCACGACGACCACCAGGAGCATGGCCATGGCAACCGCGGCAGCGCGGGGCCAATTGGCATTGGTGAAGAACTCGTCCCAAAGAACGCGGCCGATCATCAGGGTTTCGGGACCGCCGAGCAGCGACGGGATGACGAATTCACCGATGGCCGGGATGAAGACCAGCATGGAGCCGGCGATAATGCCGGGCAGCGACAGCGGCAGCGTCACCGAAAGGAAGGTGCGGAGCGGCTTGGCGCCAAGGTCGGCAGAGGCTTCGAAGAGCGAGGTGTCGAGCTTCACCAGCGTCGTATAGAGCGGCAGGATCATGAAGGGCAGGTAGGTGTAGACGATGCCGACATAGACGGCAAAATCTGTCTGCATCATCACCAGCGGCTGGACGCCGAACAGGCCCAGGACCTGGTTGATGACGCCGTTGCCGCGCATGAAGCCCGTAAGGGCGTAAACGCGCAGGAGGAAGGAGGTGAAGAATGGAAGGATTACCAGCATCAGCAAGATATTGCGCCAGCGGTCGGGCGCGCGCGCGATGGCATAGGCCATGGGATAGCCGACGATCAGGGTGATGATCGTGGCGATCGCGGCGATGCGGATCGAGGAAAGGTAGGCGGCGACATAAAGATTGTCGGTGAAAAGGCGAATGAATGTAGTTGGAAAGGTGCAGGGTGAGCTGCACGGTGCCGTCTTCGGTGGAGAGAAGGGCGGAATAGGGCGGGCGGCCGAACTGCTTGGTGGCGAGCGAAATGCCGAAGACCACGGCAAGCGGGATCAGGAAGAAGATCAGGAGCCACAGCGCCGGCGCGGCCAGCACCAGCATGCGGCCGGTGATGCCGACCTTGGCGAGACGGCGCTCGACGGCGTTCCAGGGGCGCAGGCGGCGGGGCGGTGGGTAGGTGGGGTCGTGGCTCATGCGAGAATACCCCTCACCCGTCTCGCGCTGCGCGCGATCCACCCTCTCCCAGAAGGGGCGAGGGAAAGGGAGAAACCCCTCATCCGCCCTTCGGGCACCTTCTCCCGCAAGGGGAGAAGGGGATGGCGCCGAGCGTTCGCAGTCAGTCCCTTCTCCCCTCGCGGGAGAAGGTGGCGCGTAGCGCCGGATGAGGGGAAGTTCGCGCTCATGACGTCAGCACCGAGCCGGCATTGTCGTTCCAGGTGACGTAGACGGTTTCTTCCCAGGTGATGGCGTCGGGGTTGCCGCGGACGGAATTGGTCTGGCTGACGCGGATGCGTTTGCCGCTTTCAAGGACGATCTGGTAAAGCGAGATATCGCCGAGATAGGCGATTTCCTCGACCACCCCCTTGGTGACGTTGGCGTCGAAGAGGCCTACGGGGCGCTCGCGTGAGATCGACATCTTTTCGGGGCGAATGGCCCACCAGAGGATCTGGTCGGGGGCGCAATCGACGCCGTGGCCGACATAGATATCGCAGCCCAGTTCCGCCGAGCGGATGCGGACGTGATCGGGTTCGTCTTCGCTGACGACGCCTTCGACCATGTTGGCGGAGCCGATGAAGCCGGCGACGAAGCGCGAATTGGGGAATTCGTAGATATCGGTGGGCTCGCCGATCATGGCGATTTCGCCCTGGTTCATGACGCCGATGCGGGTCGCAAGGGTCATGGCTTCTTCCTGGTCGTGGGTGACCACGATAAAGGTGACGCCAAGCTGTTCCTGGATTTTTACCAGTTCGAACTGGGTTTCCTCGCGCAGCTTCTTGTCGAGCGCGCCAAGGGGTTCATCGAGTAGCAGCAGCTTGGGACGCTTTGCCAAAGCGCGGGCAAGCGCCACACGCTGGCGCTGGCCGCCGGAGAGCTGGTGCGGACGGCGCTTGCCATAGTCCTGGAGCTTGACCAGGGCCAGGAGCTCGGCGACGCGAGCGTTGATCTCGTCGCGGGGCAGGTGATCGCGCTTGAGACCATAGGCGATGTTCTGCTCGACCGACATGTGCGGGAAGAGCGCATAGGACTGGAACATCATGTTGACCGGCCGCTGATAGGGCGGCACGTCGGTCATGTCCTGGCCATCGATTTCGATCGTGCCCGAAGTGGGGCGTTCAAAGCCGGCCAGCATGCGCAGAAGCGTCGACTTGCCGGAGCCCGAGCCGCCCAGGAGGCAGAAGAGTTCGGAGCGGTAGATGTCGAGCGAAACGTCATAGACCGCAGTGATGTCACCGAATTTCTTGGTGACGTTCTTGATGCGGACAAAGGGCTTGTTGTTGGAGGGATCACGCCAAGGGCGAGTGTCGATGGCAAGCTGTTGTGGTTTCTTGGCCATTTGGCGGTCTCTGCTCAAGAGTGAAGGGCAGCTTGCGCCGCCCCTTGCTGAAGACAATTACTGGCCCGTTTTGATGCGGGTCCAGGTGCGGGTCAAGAGCTCTTCGAATTCAGGTGTGTGCGCCCGCATGGTGAAGCCGGCGGCCAGCGTTTCGGACGACGGATAGATCGAGGGATTGGACTTGACCTCTTCATCGACGAATTCGAGTGAAGCCGGGTTCGGGTTGGCATAGAACACGGTGTTGGTGATCTCGGCCACGACTTCGGGACGCAGGATATAGTCGATGAACTTGTGGGCATTCTGCGGATGCGGCGCATCGGCTGGGATGGCGAGGACGTCGTAAAGGGTCGGCGCGCCTTCGGAGGGGATCAGATAGCTGATCTCTGTGCCTTCGGCAGCCGCATCGGCGGCGATGAACATGTCGCCCGAATAGCCCATAGCGAGGCAGATTTCGCCATTGCCGAGGTCATCGATATATTGCGAGGAGTGGAAGTAACGCACCGACGGCTTGATGGAATTGAGCAGTTCCTCGGCCTTGGCGAGATCTTCTTCGCTCTCCGAATTCGGATCGAGGCCGAGATAGTGGAGCGCAGCGCCGACGACTTCGGAGGGGCTATCCATGACGGCGACGCCGCAGGAGGCGAGCTTGCCGACGGTTTCCGGATCGAACAGGAGGTCCCAGCTGGTGGGCGGGGTATCGGTGCCCAGGGCTTCGGCGACCTTGGCGGTGTTGTAGCCGAGGCCGATGGTGTTGAGCATATAGGGAACGCCATGGGCGTTGTCGGGATCAAGCTCGGCCACGGTTTGCATGGCGACGGGATCGAGATTTCCCAGGTTCGTCAGCTGGCTCTTGTCGAGCGGCAGGATCAGGCCGGCCATAATCTGGCGGGCGAGGAAATTGCCGGAAGGGACGACGATGTCGTAGCCGGAATTGCCGGCGAGGAGCTTGGCGTCGACGATCTCGTTGTTGTCGTAGACGTCGTAATTGACCTGGATGCCGGTTTCCGCCGTGAAATTGGCGATCGTGTCTTCTGCGATGTAATCGGACCAGTTGTAGACGTTAAGGATCGGCTCTTCCTGGGCAAAGGCCGGGGAGGCGGCGAGAAGGGCGCCAAGGGCGATGGCGAGCGACTTTGTCATGAGGGCCAAGTCTCCTGATGTGGACCGTATGGGGAGGTGAATTTCAGGGGCGCGGGAAGGCGCGCGGGGCAGTCGCAAGGATCAGCCCAGATTTGGGCGCATATCGTGGCGCGCTCGGCGCACCATCAACAATGGACCTGGTCAGCGAAGTGCCCTTTCCCGTATCGATGGCCGCACGGTACTCATAAAGGTGAGGAGCGGCAAGGCTTGGACACTTAGTTTTATGAGGGTTGACCGGGTTTTTGCCCTAGCGCACAAGCGGGGCAAAGCGGGCCGCCCGACGGCCTCGGTCACAGAGTTTTCGGAGCGTTTAGCATGAGCGGCAAGGCCTATCTTTCGGTGAGCAACGAGGTCGAGGCGGCGCTTGCTTCCGGCAAGGCGGTGGTGGCGCTGGAATCGACCATCATCACCCATGGCATGCCCTTTCCGCAGAACCTCGACATGGCCCGCGAAGTGGAAGAGGTGATCCGGGCTCAGGGCGCGGTGCCAGCGACGATCGCGATCATGGACGGCAAGCTCAAGGTAGGCGTTTCGGGCGAGGATTTGGAACGGTTGGCGCGCGAGGGGCACAAGGCGGCCAAGGCAAGCCGGCGGGACATGGCGGCGCTTCTGGCCAATGGGGTAATGGCCGGCACGACGGTGGCGACGACGATGCAGATCGCGGCGCTGGCGGGGATCAAGGTTTTTGCCACCGGCGGCATCGGCGGCGTGCATCGCGGGGCCGAAGATAGTTTCGATATTTCGGCCGACCTCGAGGAGCTGGGGCGCACGCCGGTGGCGGTGGTTTGCGCGGGGGCCAAGTCGATCCTCGATATCGCCAAGACATTGGAAGTGCTGGAAACCAATGGCGTGCCGGTCTTGGGCTTTGGCACCGACCATTTCCCGGCCTTCTGGGCGCGTGAAAGCGGGTTTGGGGTCGATCAGCGGTTCGACGACGCCGCGGGCGTGGCGCGGATGCTGGCGATCCAGAACGATCTGAGCATGGGAGGCGTGCTGATCGCCAACCCAATCCCCGAAACGGATGCCTGGGAGGCATCTGCGATCGAGGGCTTTATCACCCAAGCGCTGAATGACGCTGACAGCCAGGGCGTCAAAGGCAAGGCGATGACGCCGTTCCTGCTCCAGCGCATCTTCGAGCTGACGGGCGGCAAGTCGCTGGTGAGCAATATCGCGCTGGTCAAAAACAATGCGCGGGTGGCGGCCGATATCGCCGCGGCGCTGGCAGGCATCGCCCGCGCATGAGCCGGCGCATTCTCGTTGTCGGCGACGTCATGACCGACATCATCGTCAAGCCCGATGGGCCGATGGTGATGGGATCGGACCGGGCCGCTTCGATCCGCAACCGGCCGGGTGGGTCGGGCGCCAACCAGGCGGTGTGGCTCGGCGCGGCGGGTGCGGACGTGATGTTTGCAGCGCGCGTCGGGGCCGACGAGCGGGCGATGTACGAGAACTATTTTCGCGGACTCGGCGTCGTGCCGGCGCTGGCGGGGATCGCGAGCTGCCTTCCGGGGTGCTGGTCACGATTCTTGATCCGAGCGGCGAGCGCAGCTTTCTTACCGACCGTGGCGCGAACCTCAATCTTTGCGCCGACGACCTGCCGCCTACGCTGCTCGATGGCGTCGGCATGGTGATGGTGTCGGGCTATAGCTTTTTCGCGCCTGGACCGCGGAAAGCCGTGCAGGGCCTCTTGGCGGCAGCACGCCAGCGCGGGGTCGCGATTGCGATCGATCCAGCCTCGATCGGTTTTTTGGCCGAAGTCGGGCCGAGGCATTTTCGCGACTGGGTCGGGACAGCAGACTGGCTCTTTGCCAATGAAAGCGAAGCCGAAATGCTGACCGGCGAGGCGGAGTTCGAGCGGCAGATGCAGTTGCTCGGCGAGCAGTTCGGCGATGTGGTGATCAAGCGGGGCCGCTTCGGCGCGGCACTGGGCGGCCGGGATGGCATTGCGATCAGCCAGCCGGCGCCCGTAGTGCAGGTGGTGGATACGACCGGGGCGGGCGATGCTTTTGCCGCGGGGTTCATGGCGGCGCTGATGCGGGGCGAGGCGCATGACCGGTGCTTGGCACAAGGGATCGAGCGGGGCGCCAAGGCGGTGCAGTTCGTGGGTGGGCAGCCCGGCTAGACTATGAGTTTCCAGTAGACCTCATCCTGAGCCCGTCGAAGGACGAGGTCGTGGCAGAATTTGTGTGCCCGACCTCGTGGTTCGACAGGCTCACCATGAGGTCTCCGCTCTATTTGAGCTTTGATACCAAAGGTCGGCTGCGCGCGATGGCGCTGGAGACCTGGCTGAGGATATCGCTCTTGTCCTGATGGTCGAAGACTTCGAGAAACTCGACGCCAGCCTTGCGGAGCACTTCGCGCTTGATGGCGTCGCGGGCTGCAGCGTCGGTCTGGTAGTGACCGCTGCCCTGGTGTTCGATGGCAAGGATCGGCTGGGCGAAGGTGTCGATGACCAGCATGTCGACGCGCTTGGCGTTGATGGCGCGATAGGCCGCGACGTCTGTCGACTCGATGAACTCGCCCATGCTGGGCTGTGCCATCAGCCGCAAGCCTGGTCCGCATCTGGGCAGATGGGCTTCGACGAGCTTGAACAGATCCAGCTCGCTTCGCGAGAGCAGGCGTTTGCGTGTGAACGTTGCGCCCATGACGGCGCGCAATTGGTCGGCTGCATCATGCGGACGTCGCGGCTGAAACAATGAAAACAGGCCCACGTATGGCTCCCCGAGATGAGGGGAGCCAAGCCGATCAGGCCGGTGGCGTCAACGTGTCAATGATCCTCGTGCGCGTCGGGCGTGCCGCGGTTCCAGTACCCCGCGGCCTTGATGTATTCGGGGTTGAAGCCTCGGGCTTCGAGATCGGCACGGACGGCCCGGGACATGGCGACTTCACCGGCAATGTAGGCGTAGGCGATGCCTGCCGGGAAAGTGGCAGCGGCGATAGCGTCCTGGATCAGCGTCGTGGTGCCGGCGGAGGCGCCGTTGCGGTGGAGATAGGTGAGGCTGAGGTCGGCAGCGGTTTGAAAGCGCTGCTCCTCGGCTGAGTTTTCGACTTCGATGAAGGCGAGGATTTTTGCGTTGGCGCCCAGTTCCTCGATGCGGCGGCCAATCGCGGGAAGGGCGGTTTCGTCGCCGGCCAGGAGATACCAGTCAAAGGTCATGGGCACGACCATGGAGCCGCGTGGCCCGCCGATGACCAGGGTCTTGCCGGGCGCAGCCTCTGCGGCCCAGCTCGAGGCAGGGCCGTCGCCGTGAAGCACGAAATCGAGCTCGATCCAGCCTTCGGCGACGCTCCAGTGGCGCGGGGTATAGTCTCGCATTTCCGGCCGTGTGCCGGGCTGGAACTCGGCGCCATTGGGGCCCATGGGCGGCAGCAGCGGCTCGACACCTTCGGGGAAAAGGAAGGCCTTGATGTGATCCGCATGGGCCGGGGACACGAAGCCTGTCATGTCGCCGGTCAAATGAATGCGGCGCATCAGCGGGGTCATGTCGGTGACCGTCTCGACGGTAAGGAGGCGCAGGCGGGTTTCGTGGCGGACGCGTCGCGGGGCGCGCGGGTCGAGGGTGTCGGTCATGCAGTCAATCCTGATTTGGTTTGTCAGCATTAGCGATGTGTCGGTGGCGAGACAAGTTACGGCTGGGCAAGGTTGCGGCTTTCAAAACCCGGAGGCGAGCTTATAACGGGCCCATGCACCCCTTGGTCCACCGATTCATTGCCCGGCACGAGCCGCGTCACGATTGGCGCGTGCATGCAAAATCGGCTGCTGCGGTGACGCTGAGCGTGTCGCTGGTCGGTGGGCTCGGAGCGCTTACCGGCATTCCGCTGCTATTGGCGCCGCTGGGGCCGACGGCTCTTCTGATCTTTGGGCAGCCCAATTCGGCCGGGGCGCAGCCGATCAATATCTTTGCCGGCTATTTCATCAGCACATTGGTTGCCGTGGCGGCGATGCAGGTCATGCCCGAGCCCTGGTGGCTCGCGGCAATGGCGGTCGGGGTTTCGATGATGGCCATGCTGGTGTTGCGGGTGACGCATCCGCCAGCGCTTGCGGTGCCGCTGTTGATCCTCACCGGGCCGGTCGATGCCGGACGGCTCTTCGGCGTGCTGCTGGTGGCGTGCCTGGTGCTGGTGACGCTGGGAATGGTGCTCCATCGCCTGCCGCCCAAAATGCGCTATCCCCTGCCGCTGGCTGAAGAGATCGAAAAGAGCTGATTGCTGCGCCGGGGTTGAACCTTGTGCGCTCTACTCTATGTCAGGCGCCTAACAACAGGAGCCAGTTTCATGAAGCGCGCAATTCATTCCGAGTTCGGATCGCCCGAAAAAGTGTTGCGCAGCGATGAGGCGCCACGGCTGGAGCCGGGCAAGGGGCAGGTGCTCGTCCGCATGCTGCTGTCGCCGGTGCACAACCACGATCTCATGACCATTGCCGGCCAGTATGGGTTCAAACCCGATCTCCCCTATGTGCCGGGCACCGAGGCGGTCGGCGTGGTCGAGGCGTTGGGCGAAGGCGTTTCGAACCTCCGAATTGGGCAGCGCGTGGCGGGTGGCGCGAGCGGCACCTGGGCGGAATTTTACCTGGCCGATGCGGCGCGGCTCGTGCCGGTACCCGAAGGGGTCAGCGACGAGACGGCGTGCCAGTTGGTGTCGATGCCGCTGAGCGCCAAGATGCTGCTGGAATCGCTCGATGTGCAGCCTGGCGAGTGGATCGTCCAGAATGCGGCCAATGGCGCGGTGGGCAAGCTCGTGGCGCAATATGGAAAGGAGCGCGGCATTAAGGTTCTGGGCCTCGTGCGCCGGTCGGCGGCAGTCGAGGAAATGCGGGCGCTCGGCATCGACAACGTGGTGGCGACCGATGAAGACGGCTGGGTCGAGAAGGCCAAGGCGCTGACGGGTGGTGCGCCGGTCGTGCGGGCCGTGGATTCGCTCGGTGGCGATGGCGCCGCGCAGGTGCTGAGCGTCGCCTCGGATGGCGCGGTGCTGATCAGCTTTGGCGCGATGACGCAGCGGCCGCTCAAGATCGCGGCGGGCGAGCTCTTGTTCCGTGGCATCACTGTCAAAGGGTTCTGGGGTGCCAAGCCACCGGTCAAGCCCGAGCGGATCGGCGAACTGCTCGGCGAATTGGTGCGCGATGCAGCGGCGGGGAAGCTGGTGCTGGACGTCGAGAAGGCATTTCCGATCGGAGAGGTGGCAGAGGCAGCGCGGGCGAGTGGAGAGCCGGGCCGCAAGGGGAAGATTGCGATAAAGAGCTAGTTGCGCCAAGGCGGCCACATGCTCGATTGTCACCTCGGGCCTGACCCTCGGCCCATCCTCCTATCTCAGGATGGCCCTGGCTTTCGCCGGGGTGACAGCCGGTAGGTGTGGTCGGCTTGCCCCGCCATTCGCGCGTAGCGCTCATGGCCTTCTCACCTCAAATCTCTCCACTGGAGAGATTTGCCTTTCAGGACGGTTCTAAGCCCAGCAGGCGGTCCTGCTCCTGGCGCAGGGCGTAGAGGCGGGTGGAGGTGTCGGGCTGGGCGTTGGCGCGGGTGAGGAGTTCGCCGATCTTGATCGGGGCCGTGACAACCCCGCCTTCGAGGAGGCCGACGGGCAATGCGCCCTGGGCGCGGGCTTCGTCGGCGCGCATGGCATAGGAGCGGTAGGAGGTTTCGCCGATCGCGTCGAGGCTGTCGCCGGGCTTGAGGTCGCGCTTGGCGACGGCGCAGACTTCGGCGACGGGGCGGGGGAGTGGGACCATGTCCGGCTTGCCGTACATCATGATGCGCGCGGCGGTAAGCGGGACTTCGAGGCTCGTAAGGTGGTAGGGGCGGAAGAAGGCGTAGTAGGGCCCGTGGCCAATGTGAAGATCGTCCATGCGCTCGATGATGCGCGGATGCTCGGCCTTGACGATGACGAAGACGCCGGGGGCGACGCCCTTGCCGATGGTGAAATCGACGACGCCGGAGCCGTTGAGAATGCCGCCATCGGCCTTGGGGATCAGCACCTTGGCCATACCGTCGCGATTGGTGGCGGGGCCGTGCATGCCCGGGATATCGGGCATGAGGCCAGTGGCATTGGCGATGGCGGTCATTTCGACGGCGGTCTTGGAGCCATCGACGAACTCGACCAGCATGCGCGGGTTCATGTTGCGGCGGGTGGCTTCTTCCCGGTAGTCGTCGGGGACGGCGGAGTGCTTGAGTGGATTGTTCTTGCCCTTGCCGGCGGCGACAATGTCGAGGCCGAGGGCGGAGACGAACTCAATCAGCTCCATGCAGGAACTGGGTTCATCGCCAGCGCCGACGGAGTAAACAACGCCGAGGCGATCGGCCTGGGCCTTGAGATAGGGTCCGATGGTGACGTCGGCTTCGACATTCATCATCACCAGATGCTTGCCGTGCTCCATGGCCATGAGATCGTAGTCTGCTGCGACGCCAGGCTTGCCGGTGGCGTCGATGACGACATCTATATTGGGCGTTGTGACCAAGGTTTCGGCTGAGGTGATGGCGATCTTGCCCGCTTCGATGGCGGCGGTTGCGGCAGCGGGACTGTCGGCGGTCCTGCCCTTGCTGTCGTCGCCATAGGCAATGCGCATGGCGTCGAGCGCGGTATGCGGGCGGCGCGTGGCGATGGCAGCCATTTCGATGCCGGCCATCAACGACATCTGGGTGACGAGATCGGTGCCCATTTCGCCCGAGCCGATGACGCCGACGCGGATGGTCTTGCCCTCTTCGGCACGGGCGGCGAGGTCGCGGGCGATGCCGGTCAGGGCGATTTTGGCGGGCATGACGGTTCCGATCTTGTGGTCGGGTTGCGATAAACCGCGCGGCTGGCTGCGGCAAGCGTTTAGCGGATTTACGCGCGGGGGAGCGGGCCGGATCAGATTTAGCGATTTCTAAACCGTTCCTCACGAATATGACTTTCGGAGAATGCTCCGGGGAAAAGCCATAATCATGGCCAAGCAGAGCCTGAGGAAGATCGCCTTGCCGGCGGTCATCGACCTCGATGCCATCGATGGAATTCGCGACACGCTGATCGACGCCCTTGAGGAGGGTTCGGTGACCGTGGTCGGTGGCGCCGTCGAGCGGGTCTCGACCAATGCGCTCATGCTCCTTGCCAGCGCGGCCGAGACCGCGCGGCGACACCAGTTCGATTTTACTATTGAAGCGCCGAGCGCGGCGATGACTGCCGCGATCGAGCGGCTGGGCCTGGGCGCCCAGTTTTCAGGGATGATGAGACAATGACCTTGCGCGTACTGACGGTTGATGACAGCCGCACCATTCTGGCCATGCTGCACCATACGCTGAGCAATGCCGGGTTCGAGGTGCTGCAGGCCGAGGACGGCAGGCAGGGGCTCGACATGCTCAAGAACGAGACCGTGGACGTGGTAATCACCGACATCAACATGCCGGTGATGGATGGCATCGAATTCATCCGCAATGTGCGCGCCACCGGCCAGCACAATTCGCTGCCGATCCTGATTCTGACCACCGAGACCTCGCAGGACAAGCGCGATCAGGGCAAGGCTGCGGGCGGCACCGGCTGGATCGTCAAACCGTTCGATCCCGAAAAACTCATCTCCGTCATCCATCGCGTAGTCCACTAAGCGCAACAAACCCAGAAGGGTTGGGCGGTTCGCATGAGCGATCTCGACGATTTCAAGGCCACCTATTTCGACGAATGCTCCGAGCTCCTGACGGCGCTCGAGGAAGAATTCGCGGCGATCGAGGCGGGTGAGCGCGACAGCGACCGGCTCAATGCCGTATTCCGCGCCATTCACTCAATCAAGGGTGGCGCCGGGGCGTTCGGCTTCGGTGCGCTGGTGGGCTTTGCCCATGCCTATGAAACGCTGCTCGATTACGTTCGCGACGGGCGGGTGGAATTGACCGACGAGGTGGTGAGCCTTTGCATCCGCGCCAATGACATCGTCGCCGATCATGTCAACGCGGCGCAGACCGGCGAGGCGCTCGACGCCGACTATGGCGCCGAGGAAAAGGCGCGCTTCGATGCGTTGGCGCGTGGGGAGAGTGGCGAAGACGACGAGGGCGGCGAGCCGCTCGAGGACTTTGATATCGATTTTACCCCGGTGATGGTCAATCTGGGCCATGCCGAGGGCGAGGCTGCGGTCGAGGACGTGTTCGACGTGCCGCCGATGGCGCCGGCGGAGGGAAGCTGGGAAATCCGCTTCACGCCGCATCGGGCGCTTTACGCCCGCGCCAACGATCCGCTGCTGCTGTTCCGCGAACTTGCGGCCCTGGGCACGATGCGGGTCAAGGCGCGCATGGGGCAGGTGCCGCCTCTGAGCGACTTCGAGCCGTTCGCGGTCTATTGCTCGTGGGAAATCTCGCTCAGCGAGCCGAGCCTTACCGAAGCGCAGATCCGCGAAGTGTTCGAATTCGTCGATGGCGATTGCGATATCGCGATCACCCAGGCCGGTGCCGTGCCGGCGGCTGACCTCGCGGCAATGGAAGATGATCTGCTCCTCGATACCGGCGAGTCGGATCTCGCCAGCCTACTGGCATTGACCGAAGACGAAATGGCGCTGCCGGAGCCAGAAGCGGCGATTGCATCGCTGCTCGATTTTGCGCCGGAGCCAAAGCCCGTCGCAGCGAGCAAGCAGGACCGCTTCGAGGAAGCACCGGCGCTGAGCTTTGCCGATCTTGCCGCAACGATCGCGCCCGCGTCGGTCGCAGCGCCCAAGCCGGTGGCGGTGGCGCCCAAAGCGATGGCGCCGGCCAATAGCGATGGCGAAGAAAGCCATCGCAGCAATGGCGTGCAGTCGATCCGCGTCGATCTCGATAAGGTCGACCGCGTGGTCAACATGGTGGGCGAACTCGTCATCACCCAGTCGATGCTGACCCAGCAGATGGATGAGACGCTGCGGGCGCGCTACACCGAATTGGTGCGCGGGCTCGAAGTGCTGGCGCAGACGACGCGTGGGCTACAGGATTCGGTTATGGCGATCCGCGCGCAGCCGGTAAAATCGGTGTTTTCGCGCATGCCGCGGTTGGTGCGCGAGCTTGCGACCAAGACAAGTAAGCGGATCAAGCTCGAAACGATCGGCGAGAATACCGAAATCGACAAGACTGTGATCGAGCAGCTGTCGGACCCGCTGACGCATATGATCCGCAATTCGGCGGACCATGGCATCGAAAGCCCGGACAAGCGCCTCGCAGCCGGCAAGTCGGAGACCGGCACGATCCGGCTTTCGGCCGAGCAGGCGGGCGGCAACATTCTCATTATCGTCGAGGATGATGGCGCCGGGATCAATCGCGAGCGGGTGCTCAAGCTTGCGCGCGACAAGGGGATCGTGGCGCCGGACTTTACACCAAGCGACGAACAGATCGATCAGCTGATCTTTGCGCCTGGTTTTTCGACCGCCGAAGCGGTGAGCGATATTTCGGGCCGCGGTGTCGGCATGGACGTGGTCCTCTCCAACATCAAGAAGATCGGCGGTTCGGTGCATGTCCGTTCGTGGACGGGCAAGGGCTGCAGGATGACCTTGCGCTTGCCGCTGACGCTGGCGGTGCTCGATGTCATGCTGGTCAAGGTCGGAGAGTCGCCATATGTCGTGCCACTCTCTTCGATCGTTGAAACCATGCAGTGCTCGCGCGCCAGTTTCGAGCGCGTGCCATCGGGTGGCCGCGTGCTGCAGGTGCGGGGCGAATATGTGCAGGTGATCGACCTCGGCAAGCGCTTCGGGCTGGCCAAGCCAGCATCGTCGGCAGATCAGTTCGTGGTGCTGTGCGAGAGCGAGGGCAGCCAGAAGGTGGCGCTTGTGGTCGACGACATCATTGGCCAGCAGCAGGTGGTGATCAAATCGCTCGAGGAGAATTTCGAGCGCGTCGAAGGCATCGCCGGCGGCACGATCCTGGGCGACGGCAATGTGGCGCTGATCGTCGACGTGCAGGGGCTGCGCACGACGCATCTGCACCAGAACGCTGCTTAAGAGATTGGCGTCATTTGGACGCTAGAGTGTGTATCGAGTTGAGTGAGGCGCCCAGAAGGGCGTGAAGGGGCTAAAACAATGGAAGCGTTGAGCCTTCGGGACGATCTGGGTGATCGTGCCGCAGCCGCCGGGCAGAACAGCCTGCAACTGATCGCCTTTTCCATCGGCGAACAGACCTATGGCGTCGAGATCACCACCGTGCGCGAAATCCGCGCCTGGAACGGGGCGACGCCGCTCCCCAATACGCGCGAATATGTGCGCGGGGTCATCAACCTGCGCGGCACGATCGTGCCGATCTTCGACCTGCGCGCGCGCTTCGGCGACGGCCAGACCTCGCCGACCAAGAACCATGTCGTCGTGGTGATGAGCGTCGGCGACAAGTGGGTCGGCATTCTGGTGGATGCGGTGAGCGATATTCTGACCGTCAATCGCGACGACATCCACAATGTGCCGGAAGGCAATTCGATCGACACCGAACTGCTCAACGGCATCGTGACGCATGAGAGCCGCATGGTGGGGCTGATCGATCTGCAGGCAGTGGTGTCCGGCGCCAAGGCAGACGCTTAGCGTTGGGCCACTATCCAAGTTGAGAATGGATGAAGGGGCGCCTCGGGCGCCCTTTTGTTTTTGGGCGCTTCGGTCTTGCGCATCCCTCCCCTTGATGGGGAGGGATCGAGTGTGGGGTGGGGCGCCGGGTGTGGAGCTCGTGACTCCACCCCACCCAGCTTCGCTAGGCCTGCGGCCAAGCTACGCTACCCTCCCCATCGAAGGGGAGGGAGGTGCTGGAGCCGATGGATCGGGTTTCGGGGAGAGTCGTTCAGGGACTCGGAGGACTGTCCGATGCCTGATCTTGATTTCATTGCGCCCATGGAAGCCAAGCTTGTGACCAAGCTGCCGGATGGGGATGGGTGGCAGTTTGAGCCGAAGTGGGATGGGTTCCGATGCATTGCGGTCAAGGATGGTGCCGCGACGGCGCTTTATGCAAAGTCGGGCAAGGATCTTGGGCGGTATTTTCCCGAGGTCCTGGCGCTGGTCGAAAAGCTGCCGGCCAAGCGGTTCGTGCTGGATGGCGAACTGCTGGTGACGGTGGATGGCGTTGCCTCGTTCGATGATCTGCAACAGCGGCTCCATCCGGCGGAGAGCCGGATCCGCAAGTTGTCCAAGGAAACACCGGCGCTGCTGGTGGTGTTCGATCTCCTCGTGGATGGAAAAGCCGACCTGACCGGTAAGCCGCTCAAGGAGCGGCGGCAGCGGCTCGAGACATTTTTCGGCAAGGTAAGCGAGGTCGCCGGTTTGCGACTGTCGCCGGTGGGCCGGGATGTGGAGGAAGCGCGGGGCTGGTTCGAGCATCTCAGCCAGGAGCTCGACGGCATCATCTGCAAGCGGCTGGAAGGGCCCTACAAGAGCGGCGAGCGTGCCATGCTCAAGGTCAAGCGCATCCGCTCGGCCGATTGCGTGGTCGGCGGCTTTCGCTATGGCACCGGCAGCGACGAGGTCGGCTCGCTCTTGCTCGGACTTTTCAATTCTGAAGGCAAGCTCGACCATGTCGGCTTCACCTCGGCCATTTCCGCCAGCGAAAAGCCGGCGCTGACCAAGAAGCTTGAAAAGCTTAAGGGTGGGCCCGGATTTACCGGTGATGCGCCGGGCGGGCCGAGCCGCTGGTCGACGGAGCGCTCCAGCGAATGGGTACCGCTCAGGACCGAGCTCGTGGTCGAAGTTTCCTACGACCAGATCACCGGCAACCGCTTCCGCCATGGCACGCGGCTCTTGCGCTGGCGGCCCGACAAGGCGCCGGAGCAATGCACGTTCGAGCAACTGGCCGAGCCGGTCGATCCGGATGCGGTGATCGGGGCAGTGGTGGCGCCGGAAGCGCGTTAGCTCGAAGCGTCTAGAACAGCTCGGCTTCGCCGTGCATCTGGTGAGCAGCGATACCGGAAAGGGCGGGGACGCGCAGTTCGTCCAGCGTCAGGCTGGCCCAGATCTCGTCATAGACGCTATCGGGTGCGGTGGGCGGAAGGAGCGCAAACTGGCGCACGGCCAGAGCCATGTTGTGGCAGCGCTGCTCGATGCGGTCCTGGCCCTGGAGGGCGGTAATGATCAGCTGCACGGCTTCGCGGACGGTAGGGTCCTTGCCGACCTTGTTGTCGGCCAGAATTTCCAGCGCTTCGGTGATGCCTTCGAGCATGGACGCGGTTTGCCGCGCGGTCTCGTCCAGTTCGCGTGCAAGCTTTTGCAATGACATTGCGGTTGATCCTAGCCCCCAGTCCGACCACCCTATCGTCTTATTCCTAAACCGCTTCTTGCCAACGCGCCCTGCTGCGTGTGCCTCGTATGTCTTGGTTAGCGATTGGCTAACGAGTTTACCGCTACGATCCGAAGCAATTCGATCGCACCAGGTATTCGCGACCAATGGCCCTGACTAACTCCCTGCCGCCCGAATTCGACCGTGGGGTGGTAACGACCGTACACCAGGGCGACTGCCACGTGTCCAACGCTCCCGATGTTACTTTTTCGACCGTGCTCGGCTCGTGCATTTCCGCCTGCGTGCGGGACCGGGTCGCCAATATCGGCGGCATGAACCACTTCCTCCTCGCCGAGCAATCGGGCGTCGCCAAGGATCGCTATGGGGCGTCCGCACGCTATGGCGCCTTTGCCATGGAACAGCTGATCAACAAGGTCCTGAGCCAGGGCAGCGGCAAGAAGGGCAATCTCGAGATCAAGGTCTTCGGCGGCGGCAAGATCAATTCGGCGCTCGACGATGTCGGGGCCAAGAATATCGAGTTCGTGCGCCAGTTCCTGGCGCTGGAGGGCTATACGGTAACGAGCGAAGACCTGGGCGGTACCTATGCCCGCCGGGTGCTGTTCAAGCCCCATTCCGGCCGCGCCTTCGTCAAGCGCCTCGATAGCGACATGAATGCCAATGTGGCCCGGGAAGAAGAAGCGATCGCGCGCCGCCGCGTCGTTGTGCCCGCGCCAGTGGACGATATCGAGCTGTTCTAGCCGCAACACTTGCGCAAGTGTTACTCGGCCGGGCCGAGCTACACTCTTGGTTAACCATAATCCGGCTAGGGTTTTCCCTATGTCGGACCATGCCGCAAAACTTCACGATTCGCGCCCGCTTGGCGGGGGCTGAGGCTCGCACTGCAGGCGTCGGGAACGTGGCTTTTCGGCAGCGCCGTGGGCGTCGGCCTGTTGCTGGCGATGGGGCCGGGGCCGGGATGGTTCGCGGCGGTCGGGAGCCTTTGCGGGCTTGCAACCGTCGGCACGATCGGCGCGGCGTTTCTGGCGGACCGCAAGGAAAGCCAGCATCTTGCAGCCCTGGCGC
Organism: Devosia aurantiaca; assembly: GCF_011058215.1. Lineage (GTDB taxonomy): Bacteria > Pseudomonadota > Alphaproteobacteria > Rhizobiales > Devosiaceae > Devosia > Devosia aurantiaca. Next base: position 116,005 of record NZ_JAALFG010000001.1, on the reverse strand, counting down.
GTGCGGCGGGACTGAGCGATCGTCCGGACGACACGCTGACCATGGCCGACATCGTCCGTCGCCTGGGCAATCGGCTCGAGCGGGCCAACCATTTTCGTGCGGCGCTCGGAACGCTGGAAACGGCAGCGGTCGTCGTCGATGAAAAGGGCGCCCTTCTGGCGGTAAGCCAGGGTGCCGAGCGGCTGGTGCCGGGCCTCCATGAGGGCGAGACGCTGGATCGCCTCTTCGGCAAGGGTTATCTCGAGAGCGGCGGCGGTGCACCGGCCGAAAGCATGGTGTTGATGGGCGGGCGGCGCTTTTCCATGCTGCGCCGCAACCTGCCGTCGGGGCGCTATGTGCTCGAGTTCAAGCCGGCGGGCAATTACCTTGAAGATGATGAATTTGATGCGCTGCTGGGCGCCTTGGCGACGGGGCAGCTGAGCTTTCGCTTCGAAGGCGTGGCGCAAAAGCCGGCGCTTGCTGCGTTCAACGAAGGGCTAGAGCGGCTCGACCAGGGGCTATGCAATTGCGCGGCGCCCTGTCCGGGCGGGTCGAGACACTGGGCGACGCCGATTTGCCGCTCGCCGACGAAGCCAAGGACGTGCTCGATCTTTTGGCGCTGGTCGAGGATCGGCAGCGCGAGGAAGAAGCGATTCGCGATGGGCTCGAGGATAAGCTCGGGGCAGTCAAGGACCTGTTGCGCCAGTTCGAGGCGCGCGCGGCCGAGCTCGAGGCCAAGGGCGAAACCGGCAGGCAGGCCCTGGCGGCGGGGGTGGAGCGCATGTCGGCGCTGGAAAGCGCGCTTGCTGCAGCCAATCAACGGGCCGCCGATGCGCGGGCCATGGCAGTGCAGGCCGATAGTGCAGCGGGGCGGACGCAGGCGCTGGTGAGCGAGATCGCGCGGATGACGCAGGAAATCGACACCATGACGGCCAGCATCGAGGACGTGTCGTTCCGCACCAATCTCCTGGCGCTGAATGCGGCCGTCGAAGCGGCCCGGGCGGGCGAAAAGGGCGCGGGCTTTGCAGTGGTGGCCGATGAAGTGCGGCAGCTGGCGCAGGTCACCAATCGCTCGGCCAAGGAAATCCGGGTCATTGCCGACAAGGGCCGGGCGCAGGCGCGGATCGGGCTTGGTGAAGCGGTGGAACTGCAAAAATCACTGCGGCGCTCCAGGATAGTTTACGCAATCTAAGCAATGATCGCCCCAATATTGGTGCAGACGAGAGCAACGGGACGCTAGAGATGCGCCCCTTTGCTGTTGATCAGCCCAAGAGCAGCGCGATTGGCCGGGGGCCGGCCTGTTGCGGCGGGCGGCAGGCTAGCCGGATCTTTGCCCGGCGCAGAGGGGTAGTTGCATGGAACAGGGAGAACTCTCCCTCAGCGAGCGTGAGTTCGCGCGGATCAAGGCCCGCGTCTACACGGTCGCCGGTATTTCGCTCAGCGATGCCAAGAAAACCCTGGTGCTGTCGCGGCTCTCCAAGATCGTGCGTACGCTCGGGCTCCAAAGCTTTGATGCCTATATCGATTACCTCGAGCGCGGCGGTTCGGCGCAGGACGGGCAGGATTTCGTCAACGCTCTGACCACCAATCTGACGCGGTTCTACCGCGAGGATCACCATTTCGACCATCTGCGCAGCTATGTCGGAACGCTGCTGTCAGAGCGGCCGCGGGGCACGCGGCTGCGCATCTGGTCGGCGGGCTGCTCAACGGGGCAGGAGCCCTATACGATCGGCATGGACCTGCTAGCGGCTTTTCCGGATTTGCGGCGCTGGGATTTCAAGATCCTCGCCACCGATATTGATACGGCGGTGATCGCCAAGGCGGACAAGGGCGTTTATCCGGAGGGCGAGCTTTCGGGGCTCAGCGCCGAGCGGGCGCGGCTGTTTGAGCGCGGCAGCGACGGGTCGCTGATCATTCCGGCGGCAGCGCGGGAGCTAGTGGCGTTCAAGCCGCTCAACCTCATCCAGGCCTGGCCGATGAAGGGGCCGTTCGACGCCATCTTCTGCCGCAATGTAGCGATCTATTTCGACAAGCCCACCCAAGGCGAAGTCTTCGGCCGTTTTGCCGGGATGATGGCGCCGGAAGGCTTTTTATACATCGGCCACTCCGAAAATCTCGGATCGGGTGGCGAGGGTTTCCGGCTGGTGGGCAAGACCATCTACCAGTCTCGAGAAAAACTGAACAGAAGAGCTGCATGATGAGCATCAAGGTTCTGGTCGTCGACGACTCGGCGCTTATCCGCGAGGTGCTCGGGCGCATGCTGACGCGCGATGGCGACATCACCGTGGTAGGCACGGCGGTGGACCCGATCGAGGCGCGCGAGAAGATCAAGACGCTCGATCCCGACGTCGTGACGCTCGACATCGAAATGCCCAACATGAACGGGCTGGCGTTTCTGGAAAAGCTGATGCGGTTGCGGCCGACGCCGGTGGTGATGGTGTCGACCCTGACCAAGCGCGGTGCGAGCGAAACGCTTTTGGCGTTGGAATTGGGCGCGGTGGATTTCGTTGCCAAGCCCAGCGGAATTTGCCGGCGGGCTCGATGCCTTTGGCGCAGGCCTGCGCGACAAGATCAGGGCGGCGGCCAAGTCGGATGTACGGGGCCGGTCGGCCAGCCGGGCCGAGGCGCCGAAGGTGCCGGTGCGTAGCGCTGCGGCGCCCGAAGGGTCGCTGATCGCGATCGGGGCATCGACCGGCGGCGTCGAGGCGATCCGAACAGTTCTCGGTTCCCTGCCGGCCGATTGCCCGCCGGTGGTTATCGCGCAGCACATGCCGCCGGGCTTTACCGGGCGCTTTGCGGCGCGGCTCGATGAGCTTTGCGCGCTCAAAGTGGTGGAGGCCGAGGACCGCATGCCGCTTCTGGCGGGTCATGCCTATGTGGCGCGCGGCGACTATCATTTGCGGGTCGAGCGCTCGTCGGGGCAGCTCAAGTGCCGGCTGGGGCAGGAAGCGCTGGAAAGCGGGCACCGGCCCAGCGTCGACGTGATGTTTGAATCCGTTGCCAAGGTCGTGGGGCCCATGGCGGTCGGCGCGATCTTGACCGGAATGGGTCGCGATGGCGCGCGCGGGCTCAAGCTCATGCGCGATGCCGGTGCCTATACGGTGGGGCAGAGCCAGGCTTCGGCACTAGTCTATGGCATGCCGCGCGTCGCCTTTGAGGAAGGCGCGGTGATCGAACAGGCGCCGGTGGAGCAGATTGCCTCGCGTCTGGCCAATGCGCTGGTTCGGCTCAAGTCGGCAGCTTGAGCAGGCCGGGTTGAGAGATTTGTAACGCTTGAACCTTAGTGTTGGCGTCAGGTGCGGGTTTCTAGAGCCCAGGCGTCGGTAAAGGTAACGAGTCCATGCCAAAAGCAAGCGCAGTCAGCGTCCTGATCGTTGATGACCAGCAGTCGATGCGCGGTATCGCCAAGTATATTCTCAACCAGCTGGGTTTTAAGGACATCATCGAGGCCAAGTCCGGCCGCGATGCCTTGGGCAAGCTCGAAAGAGCAATGTCGATCTCATCATTTCCGACTGGAACATGGACGATATCGACGGGCTGACCCTCCTTAAGGTGATCCGCAAGCATCCGCGGACGCAGACCATGCCCTTCATCATGGCCACCGGCCGCTCCGACAAGGAGCAGGTCAAGGAAGCCATCTCCTTCGGAGTCAACAATTACATCATCAAGCCGTTCGACGCGATGACGATGAAAAAGCGCATCGAAGCAGTGATCGGCGCGCTGACCTGATCTCTTCCACACTGGAATTGTCAAAGGCCGCCCAAGAGGCGGCCTTTTGCTTTCAAGCTCGTCCGTTTCAAGCCTCAGCATTTCCCCGTAACCAGGGGTTAATCGTCCCGCGGTATCGTTTCAGTCGGCCTAACATGGCCGATGGGGAAAGCCGTCTGGACGCGCTCAAGCGCGAATTCTGCACCGAGCTGGGCAGGGGCGGCAGTGTTTGGGTGGAGTTGAGCCATGAGCGTGCTGTCGCGTCTTAAGATTTCGCAGAAGCTGCCTTTGGCGCTGTTGGGCATGGCGATGACGGTGGGCGTCGGCATCGGCATCGCGGGCTATATGATCGGCCTTTCGACCGTGCAGGTGCAGCGCGAACAGGCGATGACGGCATCGCTGTCGAGCGCGCGCGACCGGGTGCACGATTATTTTGCCATGGTCGAGGGCGACCTGCGGCTCTTCACCCAACGCGCCGAAACCATCGACGCGGTCGAGAAGCTGACGCGTTCCTACAACGAGCTCAAGAGCGGGTTGGGCGACAAGGCGGCTGAACAATTCCAGAAGACGTTTGTTTTCAACAATCCCGACCAGTCCAAGCGTTGGCTGATGGATACGTCGGGGGCATGACCGGCAGCTACGATACCCAGCACAAGCGCTTCCATCCCAGCTTCCGCGGGCTGATGCTGGAGCGCGGCTATAGCGACGTGCTGTTGTTCGACCTCGAGGGAAACCTCGTTTATTCGACCGCCAAGAACCCAGATTTTGCGCTCAACTTCGTGGCCGATCCGGCGCTTGCGGCGACGGGCTTCGCCAAGGCAGTCGCCTCTGCGCCCGGTCTGCCCGAGGGCATGGCGCAGTATTCCGACTTCGAGACCTATGGTCCGATCGGAAACAAGGCGGCAAGCTTCATGGTGATGCCGGTCTATAAGAGCGATGCCGTGGTCGGGACCATGGCCTTGCAGATCCAGGCGCCGGCGCTGACCAAGCAGATCGCCGGCATCGATGGCCTTGGCCAGACAGGCGAAGTCATCGTCGTCGGCGAAGACGGGTTGATGCGCACGCAGTCGAAATTCTCGATGGCCAATGACGTGCTGGTCTCCTCGGTTCAAGGCGATCCGACCTTCGAAGCGGCGCTGGCCGGCGAAAAGGCCAGCGGCCTCGTCAACTTCCGCGGCGCGCCGACATCGGTCATGGCGCTGCCGATCAGCGTGGCTGGCGTCGATCTCGTCGTGGCCGCCATTCAGAACCAGTCCGAGGTGATGGCGCCGGTGGTCGAGATGCGCAACACCATGTTGGTCGTGGGTGGTGCTCTGCTCGCGGTTGCAGCGCTGCTCGGCTACGTCATCGCGCGCTCGGTGAGCCGCCCGATCAGCCGGCTGACGGGATCGATGGAGGCGCTGGCGCAGGGCGAACTCTCGGTCGATATCTCCGGCCAGCATCGCCATGACGAAATCGGTGCCATGGCGCGCACCGTGGAAGTGTTCCGCGAGAACGCACTCAAGGTCAACGAGATGACCGAAGCCGAGGCGGCGCGGATCATTGCGACGCAGGCCGAGCGCGCCGCGATGATGCAGGATCTGCAGCGGGCTTTCGGGCAGGTCGTAGACGCGGCAATCGCCGGCGATTTCTCGCGCCGCGTCGATGCTGAATTTCCCGATGACGAACTCAATACGCTGGCGCGTTCGGTCAATGGATTGGTCGAAACGGTCGATCGCGGCGTGTCCGAGACCGGCACCGTGCTCTCGGCTCTGGCCAATACCGATCTCACCATCCGCATGGAAGGCGATTACCAGGGGGCGTTTGCGCGGCTCAAGGCCGACACCAATGCGGTGGCCGACAAGCTGACCGATATCGTGGGCCAGCTGCGCGACACGTCGCGCACGCTCAAGACCGCAACGGGCGAGATTCTTTCCGGCGCCAACGATCTTTCCGAGCGCACCACCAAACAGGCGGCGACCATCGAGGAAACGTCGGCAGCCATGGAGCAGCTGGCAGCAACGGTGTTGCAGAATGCCGAGCGCGCCCGCGAAGCCTCGACGGTGGCAAGCGGGGTGACGCAGACCGCCGAAGAAGGCGGCCAGGTTATGGGCAAGGCGACCGATGCCATGGACCGCATCACCCAGTCGTCGGCCAAGATTTCCAACATCATCGGGCTGATCGACGATATCGCGTTCCAGACCAATCTCCTTGCGCTCAACGCGTCGGTGGAAGCGGCGCGGGCGGGCGAAGCGGGCAAGGGCTTTGCCGTGGTTGCGGTTGAAGTGCGACGCCTCGCGCAATCGGCGGCGCAGGCTTCGAGCGAAGTCAAGGCGCTGATCGAGCAGAGCGCCACCGAGGTCAAGGGCGGTTCGCGACTGGTGGCCGATGCGGCGCAGCGGCTCGAGCAGATTCTCAATTCGGCGCGGTCGTCGAGCGCGTTGATGAATGGCATTGCCCATGAAAGCCGTGAACAGGCGGCCTCGATCGAAGAGGTCAATACTGCCGTCCGCACCATGGACGAGATGACCCAGCACAATGCGGCGCTGGTCGAGGAAATGAACGCTTCGATCGAGCAGACCGAAGCGCAGGCCGCCCAGCTTGATCGCATCGTCGATATCTTTGCGCTCGAAGAGCGTGCGCCGGCGCCGAAGCCGGTGGCTGCGCCCAGCCCGGTAAGGGCCTTGGCGGAAGGCGCACGCGGGTTGCAGGCTAAGCTTTCGACAGCAGCGCGCTCTTACCTCAGCAAGGGCAATGCGGCGCTCGACGTGGATTGGAACGAGTTCTGATCTTTTCAATCACTAATCTGCAGGGGCGCCGCGAGCGCCCTTGTTTTGCGTGATCTTGCTCGGGCGCGCGCTGCATAGATAACGCTCGGTTAAGCCGGCATTGTTACTGTTACGCATGACGCAACGACAGGTCGCGACGCTGCGCGATGACTTGGGGGAAAGTCGATGTTCAAGTGGGTGGGCCAAAAACTTGGCAATACCAAGCTAACAACCATGATTGCGGCTCTGGTGGTGTCTTCCATCACCGTGGCAATTGCCGTGGTCAGTACCGCCATCTTCATCAATCTCAGCGCTTCGGCGCAGCAGACCGCCGAGGCGCAGCGGCAGATCGATCTCAAAACCGCGGCGACAATCCTCCAGAACCAGTTGCCTGGGGCAGAAGTGACCTGGTCCGAAGACGGCAGGCAGATTGCCGGCATTTCGGTGTTCGGCATGCCGGGCAAGTTCAGCGACCACGGCATCGTCGACTCCATCGCCCGCGTCACCGGTGGCGCGGCGGCGATCTATATTTTCAACGAAGCAACGCAGGAATATGCGGCGCAGACCACGACTATTGCCGATGCGGAGGGCAATCGGCTGATCGACGCCGTGGTCGGGGCCGACAATCCGCTTTTCGAACCGGCAGCCGCCGGGGCGCCGCTGTTCAGCCAAGACACGATTTCCGGCACGCAGTATTACACGGCCTACCAGCCCATTCTCAGCCGCGCCGGCAAGCCGCTGGCCCTGTTGTTCGTTGGGCTCGATCGCGCACAGGTCGATGGTGTGATCTACGATACCTTGCGGTTGATCCTCCTTGTGAGTGGCGCGACGCTGGCGGCCTTGGGGCTTATCGGCTGGGCGCTCTCGCGGCAGATGATGCGGCCCATTCCGGTTCTTGCGGGCGTCATGAAGGAGATCGCTGCAGGCGACCATAGCGTCGCGGTGCTGTTCAGCCCGCGCGGCAACGAGATTGGCGAGATGGCGCGGGCGGTAGAAGTGTTCCGCGAAAACGGGCTCAAGATGAGCACGATGAGCGAGGAAGAACGCGCCGCCTCCGAACGCCGCCGCATCGATCGTACCGACATGATGGTGGCACTTCAGGCAGCCTTCGGCGAAGTGGTTGATGCGGCGATTGCCGGCGATTTTTCCAAGCGCGTCCATGCGCAATTCCCGGATCGCGAGCTCAACAGTCTTGCCGGAAGCGTCAATGCGCTGGTCGAGACGGTGGATCGAGGCCTTTCCGAAACCGGGCAGGTGCTGTCGGCGATGGCGCATGCCGATCTTACGCAGCGCATGGTGGGGGACTACAAGGGGTCCTTCGCCAAGCTCAAGGAAGACACCAATGCGGTGGCCGAAAAGCTCAGCGACGTGATCGGCTCGCTGCGCGTCACCTCGCGGGCGCTGAAGACGGCGACGGGCGAAATCCTCTCAGGCGCCAACGATCTTTCGGAACGCACGACCAAGCAGGCGGCGACCATCGAGGAAACCTCGGCAGCAATGGAGCAGCTGGCGACGACGGTGGCCGAAAACGCGCGCATGGCCGACGATGCCAATAAAAGCGCGACGGCGGTTTCCACCAATGCGGCCAAGAGCGGTGAGGTAATGGACCAGGCCAATGCGGCGATGGAGCGGATCACCCAGTCTTCCGGCAAGATTTCCAATATTATCGGCATGATCGACGATATCGCGTTCCAGACCAATCTCCTCGCGCTCAACGCCTCTGTGGAAGCGGCGCGGGCGGGCGACGCCGGCAAGGGTTTTGCCGTGGTGGCGGTGGAAGTGCGGCGGCTGGCGCAATCGGCGGCGCAGGCGTCCTCGGAGGTCAAGGCGCTTATTGAGGCCAGCGCCACGCAGGTCAAGGGTGGCTCGGACCTGGTGTCGAGCGCGGCAGGGCAGTTGCGCGACATGCTGGGCGCGGTCTCGGCCAATGCGCAGCTGATGCAGCTGATCGCCAAGGCGAGCCAGGAGCAGGCGGCGGCGATTGACCAGGTGGGGGTCGCGGTGCGCACGCTCGACGAGATGACGCAGCACAATGCGGCGCTGGTGGAAGAAACCAATGCGGCGATCGAGCAGACCGAGGCGCAGGCCACCGAACTCGACCGGGTGGTCGATATCTTCACCATCGGCGACGAGGAAGCGGAGCGGGACGTTGCTCCGGCACCCGCGCCGGTGCAGCGCCGGCAGCTGGCGCCGCGGGCGGAAACGGAAAGGGTGCGCAGTGCGGCTCGATCCTATCTCAGCCAGGGCAATGCAGCGATCGCGGCGGACTGGTCCGAATTCTAGTTTCGAATCGCAGCAAGTAAATCGAACGCCGCCTTCACGGGCGGCGTTTGCTTTTAGCCTGTGTTATATATTGCGTATAATGAGAAGACCGGGATCTGCAGCTTGAGTAGTTCGCCGCAAGTTTCGCGTAACACAATTCACAATTTGCCTCTAAGGGTAATCTCTAGAGGCCCAGCAGGTCTCCGTTAACCAGGATTAGCTCAAACTTGGTCCCATGTCGCAGAATGGGCGGCTCAAGGGTCTCAAGAATGGGCATTTTATCTTTCAGTCGGTCGGGTCTAGCCAGCAGCAACGCCGCCAAGGTCGCCGCGATGATGCGCAGCCAGGCAGTGATCGAGTTCGAACTCGATGGCACGATCGTCACGGCCAACGACAATTTCCTCGATGCCATGGGCTATTCGCTCGAGGAGGTCGCGGGGCGCCACCATTCGATGTTCTGCGACGCCGACCTTGCCGGTAGCGCCGAATACAAGGCGTTCTGGGCGCAGCTGGCGCGGGGCGAATTTCAATCCGCGATCTACCGGCGCTTTGCCAAGGGCGGGCGGGAAGTCTGGATCCAGGCAAGCTATAATCCGGTGCTCGACCGGTCCGGCAAGCCGGTACGGGTGATCAAGTTCGCCACCGACATTACCGCGCAGATGCAGCAGGCGGCGGACCGGAAGGCGCAGATCGACGCGATCTCGCGCGTGCAGGCGGTGATCGCGTTCAATCTCGACGGCACGGTGATCGAGGCAAACGAGAATTTCGTGGCGACCGTCGGCTATGGGCTCGACGAGATCGTGGGTAAGCACCATTCGATGTTCTGCGACCCGGCCTATGCTAAGTCCGACGAATATCGGCGCTTCTGGGAGCAGCTGCGGAGCGGGGAATATGTGGCCGCCGAATTTCAGCGCTTCGGCAAGGGCGGCAAGGAAATCTGGATCCAGGCGTCCTACAATCCGATCTTTGATGCCTGCGGCAAGATCGTGAAGGTGGTCAAGTTTGCCACCGACATTACCGAGCGCAAGCGCTCCGAGGGGATCATTGCCGAGCTGACCGCTTCGTTGGCGAGGATGGCGGAAGGGGATCTGGGCGGGCGGATCGATCGCAGTTTTACCGGGCAATACGAGGCCTTACGGCAGGCGTTCAATACGTCGCTGACGCAGCTCGAGGAGATCGTTTCGAGCTTGCGATCGGCGTCGCGGGCGCTGCGCACGGCGACCTCGGAAATCCTGTCGGGGGCAAACGACCTCTCAAGCCGCACGACGCGGCAGGCGGCGACGATCGAGGAAACCTCGGCATCGGTCGAGCAGCTTTCGACCACCGTCACCGAGAACGCGCGAAGGGCGTCGACGGCCAGCGAAAAGGCGCGGCTCGTGGCGCGCAGTGCAACCGACGGCGGCGCGGTGATGGGCGAGGCGACCGAGGCCATGTCGGCGATCCAGGCGTCGTCGGGCAAGATTTCCAATATCATCGGCATGATCGACGACATCGCCTTCCAGACCAATCTCCTGGCGCTCAACGCCTCGGTCGAGGCGGCGCGAGCGGGGGACGCCGGCAAGGGCTTCGCAGTGGTGGCCGTGGAAGTGCGGCGCCTAGCGCAATCGGCGGCAGGGGCATCGGCGGACGTCAAGGCGCTGATCGAAACCAGTGCCGGAGAGGTGCGCACCGGGGCGCAGCTGGTGGGCAAGGCGGCGGAAAAACTGTCCGACATCCTCCACGGCGCCGAGGAAAGCGCCGGGCTGATCGACGAGATCGCCCGCGCCAATCGCGAGCAGTCGGGTGCGCTCGAAGAGGTCACCGTGGCCGTGCGGCAGATGGACGAAATGACCCAGCACAATGCGGCGCTGGTGGAGCAGACCAATGCGGCGATCGAGCAGACCGAGGCGCAGGCCGGGGAACTCGACCGGATCGTCGAAGTGTTCCGTATTGCCGGTCATGCGCCGGAAGCGCGGCAGGCACGACCGCGGCTGGTCAAGGTCGCCGGCGGTGGGTGGCTCGAAGCCTGAGCTACATGCGGCGTTAACGATCACGATCCCGGCCGATGCGCCGGGGTCTTTGTTTTTGGGGCTTTACGCGGCGTCTACGTAGATGCCGGTAGCAATTCGTTAACCATAATTGGAGGGTCGGGTGGCTTGATGGGAGTGGCGATGATCGCCCGACTGTCAGGAGAAGTTTCGATGCAAGACCAGCTTCAGGGCCGTGTCGAATATCTGGGCCTTGATGAGGAGGCGCGTGCCCGGATTGAGCAGCTGCAGCCTTTGCTCGAGAGGCATTTGCCGGTGGCGCTCAAGGAGGACCGCGGCGGGCTGATCCCAAGCTCGGTGCGGTTTTTGTTCGGCAAGGATCAGCTCGAAACCGGCGGGGCGCGGCAGGCCGAGCAGGTGCGAGCGGTGCTGGGTGGAAAGGCTGACGAACACAGCGCCGAAGGCAGCCAGCGGCTGGGGCACCGGCATGCGCGGCTGAAGCTCGATCCGCGCTGGCATGTGGGTGGCTATGGCGTGATGCTGGAGATCATCATTCGCGGCGTCGTGCAGGACGTGTTGGCAGAAGCGTTGAAACCGCGCAAGAACCGGCTCGGGCTTTCGGCGCAGCGCGACCCCGAGGCGATCCTTGCGGAAGCCGATGCCATGGCGCAGGGGTTGGCCGGCGTGATTAAGGCGGTGTTGCTTGACGTCGATCTCGTTGCCACATCGCATATCAAGCGGGTCAACGAGGATGCGCGGGCTGGCGAGGAGCGCATTCGCGCCCGCATGCGCCGGGCCTCGGAGGCAACGGGACAGACGCTGCGGCTTGTGGCCGGCGGCAAGTTCGACGAGCGCTTCACCGATGCGGTGGAGCCCGAATTCGAAGAGGTGCGCAACAGCGCCAATGCGGTGGCCGACCGGCTGGCGCAGGTACTGCTGAAACTGCGCACGACCTCGCATTCGCTGCGCAGCTCGACCGGTGACATCTCGGCCAGTGCTGGTGACTTGGCGGGAAGGACGCTGCAGCAGGCTGTTGCCATCGACCAGGCCAATGACATGATCCGGCAGCTGGCAACGACGCTTGCCGAAAATGCTAAGCGGCTTTCGGCGGCAGGCAAACTGACCAAAGGGCTGATCCAGGGCGCTTCGGCGAGCGGCGAGGCGATGCGCAAGGCGAGCACGTCGCTGGCGGCGATCGTCGAGGGTAATGAGCAGCTTACCGGCTTGGTCAAACTCTTCGATGACATGGCGTTTCAAAGCAACCTCCTGGCGCTCAAGGCATCGGTGGAGGCCGCAAATTCTGGACCCTCGGGTACCGGCTTTGGCGATGTCGCGATGGAGATGCGGGCACTGGCGCAGCGGGCGGCGGAAGCTTCGGCAACGGGACGCACGCTGGTCGAGACCGGCAACAGCAAGGTGCGTTCGGGCATCGATCTTGTATCGCGGGCGCTGGATGGGCTGAGCACGATCACCGGCAATGCAACGGAAAGCGCGCAGACGGTGGACGCCGTGGCAAAGGCTGGGCGCGCGCAGGTGGATGCGCTCGAACAGGTGATCATCGTCTTGCGCGAAATGCACGAGACCATCCAGCACAATGCGGTCCTGGGCGAGCAGACAAACGCAGCGCTCAGCGAAACAAGTCTGCAAATCGAAGCGCTGGACGTTGTCATGCGCTTGTTTGATGCGCAAACTACGGAGGAAGAGCTGGCCCGAGCCGGCTAAGCGCAGGGAGCTTTTATGGCACGCATCGGCCTTGTGGCGCATGACGATCGCAAAGACGAACTCTGCCGCTGGGCCGAGACGCACAAGGCGCAACTGGCGCTACACGAGCTTTGGGGGACGGGCACGACGGGGGCGCGGGTCACGGCCGAGACCGGCCTTGCCGTGACCTTATTGAAAAGCGGACCGCTCGGCGGGGACCAGCAACTGGGCGCCATGATCTGCGAGGGGCGGCTCGATGTGCTGGTGTTCTTCATCGATCCGCTTTCGGCGCAACCGCATGATGTCGACGTCAAGGCGCTGACGCGGCTCGCCACGCTCTACGACATCATGCTGGCCAACAACAAATCCACAGCAGACGCGGTTCTTGCGGCCATTTGACCGAACGGAAACGTTGACCACTAGCCTTGACTATGAACAGATGCCGCAAATTTGCCGGGATTAAACCGGGCGGCATCCCTTCAGGAAATCGGGGCTTTCAGGCACTTGTCTTCCGACTTGGTTATCGACGTTCGCAACGTCTCCAAACGCTTTGGCGGTCTTCGGGCCGTCAACAACTGCTCGCTGTCGGTCCGGCGCGGCTCCATCACCGGGCTGATCGGGCCCAATGGCGCCGGCAAGTCGACGCTGTTCAACATGGTGGCCGGCAATATTACGCCCGATGAAGGGCAGGTGATCTTCGACGGCCAGGACGTGACCGGCTGGAAGCCGTTTGAGCTCTTCCGCGTGGGCATGTTGCGCACATTCCAGATCGCGCATGAATTCGGCCAGATGACGGCGCTCGAGAACCTGATGATGGTGCCGGGCGACCAGCCGGGCGAGCATCTGATCGATACTTGGTTTCGTCCGCGCCTCGTCAAGTCGCGCGAAATCGAGGTGCGCAAGAAGGCGCTCGACGTCATCGATTTTCTCAAGCTCGGCCATGTGCGCGACGAGCTGGCGGGTAATCTCTCCGGCGGCCAGAAAAAGCTGCTCGAGCTTGGCCGCACCATGATGGTCGATGCCAAGGTGGTGTTGCTCGACGAAGTCGCGGCGGGCGTCAACAAGACCCTGCTCAACGACCTCGCCGGCAATATCGAGCGCATGAACCGCGAGCTCGGCTACACCTTCTTCGTCATCGAGCACGACATGGACCTGATCGGCCGGCTCTGCGATCCGGTGATCGTGATGGCGCAGGGCGAAAAGATTGCCGAGGGTCCGATGGCAGAAATCCGCGCCAATCCGGCGATCGTCGAGGCCTATTTCGGCACTCCGGTGGAGGTTGCGTAAATGGCCCTGATCGAACTCAAGCACGTCGTCGGCGGGTACGGCGGCGCGCCGATCCTCAATGGCGTCAATATCGCTATCGAAAAGACTGATATCGGCGTCATCGTCGGGCCGAACGGCGCCGGCAAGTCGACGACGCTCAAGGCCATTTTCGGCCTGCTCAAGGTCACCGGCGGCACGATCGATTTCGGTGGCGAGAATATTGCCAATTCGCTGCCCGACAAGCTCGTGTCCAAGGGGCTGAGCTTCGTGCCGCAGGAAAAGAACGTCTTTACCTCAATGAGCGTCGAGGAGAACCTCGAAATGGGCGCCTTCACCCGGCGCGACGATTTTCGACAGACCATGAACTGGGTTTATGGAATGTTCCCGGTGCTTGCGGAAAAGCGGCGGCAGCCGGCGGGCGAGCTTTCGGGCGGCCAGCGGCAGATGGTGGCGATGGGCCGGGCGCTGATGAGCAAGCCGAGCCTCTTGATGCTGGACGAGCCCTCGGCTGGGCTTTCGCCGCGCTATGTGATCGAAATCTTCGAGACCATCCAGCGCGTCAACAAGGAAGGCGTCGGCATCCTGATGGTAGAGCAGAATGCCCGCCAGGCGCTGGCTTTTGCCAGCAAGGGCTTCGTGCTCGCGGGCGGCCAGAACCGCTTCACCGGCACCGGCCAAGAGCTCATCGCCGATCCCGAAGTCGCCAAAAGTTTCCTCGGGGGCTGATCGAAGTGACCGAACTCGTTTTCTTCACCAACCAGGTGATCATTTCCGGCCTCGTGCTCGGCTGCATCTATGCGCTGGGTGCGGTGGGCATCACGCTGATCTTCGGCATTTTGCGCTTTGCGCATTTCGCCCATTCCGAGCTCATGACCGGCGGCGCGTTCATCGCCTTCCTCCTGGCCTCCGCCTTTGCGGCCTGGGGCATTACGACACCGATTCCGACGGGCTTCGTCGTGTTGCCGATCGCCATGGTCATCACCGCCATTCTGTCGCTCGGCATCGACAAGGGCTTTTATGCGCCGCTGCGCAAGCGCGGGGCCAAGCCGGTGACCCTGCTAATCGCCTCGATCGGCGTGACGCTGATGGTGCAGGGGCTTATTCGCCTGTTCTTCGGCGCTGGGTCATATTCGTTCTTCGAGACCGAAACCAAGGATGTGTTCCGCATCGACCTTTCGGCGCTCGGCTCGACGCGCCCGCTGGTGATCACCGAGCCGCAGGTGTTCATGATCGTCGTGACCTTCGTTTCGGTCCTGGCGCTGCACTTCTTTCTCACCCGCTCGCGGCTGGGCAAGGCAATGCGCGCCATGGCGGACAATGCCGACCTGGCGCAGGTTTCGGGCATCAACACAGCGCTGGTGGTGCGGGTAACCTGGATCGTGGCCGGAGCGCTGGCCTGCATGGCCGGCACGATGCTGGCGCTGGACGTGACGCTGAAGCCGGACCTGGCGTTCAACATCATCATCCCGATCTTTGCCGCTGCCATCGTCGGTGGCCTGGGCCAGGCCTATGGTGCCATTGCGGGCGGCCTGCTCATCGGCTTTGCCGAGTCGCTTGCCGTGTTCAACTGGACCATGGTGTTGCGGCCGCTGAACGGCGTCCTGCCCGATTGGCTGCAGCTGCCCGCGACGCTGGCGCTGGTGCCGACCGAATATAAACTCACCGTCGCCTTCGTGATCCTCGTCGTCGTGCTGCTGGTACGGCCCACCGGGATCTTCAAGGGAGCCTCGTCATGATCCAGCGTTCCCTTTCGCTGTTTGCCGGCCTGTTCGTCCTGATCCTCCTGATCGGCTGGGTCATGGGCGCGCCCTTTACTAGCTCGCGCCTCGTGGAAGCGGCGGCCTACGCGCTGATCGCGCTGGGCCTCAACATCCAGTGGGGCTATGGCGGGCTTTTCAACTTCGGCATCATGGGCTTTCTGATGGTGGGCGGCGCGGCGGTCACCTTTATCTCGGCGCCGGTCAATCCGGTGTTCTGGGGTCGGACGGTCCGGCCATGCTGGGGCGCGCCCTGCTGGCCTTTGCAGCCGGCGCGGCGATCGTTTATGGCGCGCGCAAGGCTGATCGGATCGGCATTACCGGGCGCTGGAAGACTGTGCTCACCGTCTTTGCCTGGTTCGTTGCCTATGTGCTTTATCGCAGCCAGCTCGATCCGGCTGCGGCCTATATCGAATCCGCAGTCGGTGGCGGCTGGGTCGGCGGGCTGGGCGGCCATCCGGTGCTGGGCTGGCTGTTTGGCGGGCTGCTCGCGGCGGGCATCGCCTATATCGTGGGCAAGATCTCGCTGGGTCTGCGCACCGATTATCTCGCTATCGCAACGATCGGCATTTCCGAAATCATCCGGGCGCTGATCAAGAACATGGATTGGCTGACGCGCGGTACGCTGACCGTGTCGCCGATCCCGTGGCCAACGCCCTTGCCGCAGAGTTTCCAGGCCGGCGGCATGGATAATCTCAGTGCCCTGGTCGCGGCGCGTGGTGGGTTCCTCGTGCTGGCGCTGGTGGTGCTCGGCATCGTGCTGTGGCTGATCTCACGCGCCTATGCCGGGCCCTGGGGCCGCATGATGCGCTCGATCCGCGACAACCACATTGCCTCCTCGTCCATGGGCAAGAACGTCAAGGCGCGCCAGCTCGAGATCTTCATTTTCGGCTCGGTGCTAATGGGGATCGGCGGCGCGATGCTCGTAAGCTTCGTGCAGATCTTTGATCCATCGAGCTACCAGCCGATCAACCACACCTTCCTGATCTGGGTCATGGTGATCGTCGGCGGCGCGGGCAACAACTGGGGCGCGCTCTTCGGGGCCGTGCTGATCTGGCTGATTTGGGTGATCTCGGAGCCGCTGAGCAAGGCCGTGTTCGAGTTCGTCTCGATGTGGTCGAGCAATGTGGGCTGGGGCGCCATCCCCGAGATCGAAGCGCGATCGGCGCAGATGCGCGTCTTCGTGCTTGGCCTTGTGATCACCATCGCGCTGCGCTTTGCGCCCAAGGGGTTGATCCCCGAGGTCGTCAAGCGCGGCTAGGCCGCCTTTTTGTGGATTGAGACCTTGCCGAAGGCACGCACGAGCGCGAGTTCGAGCTTGCCCTTGGCAGCTAGGCCCTCGAGCACGGCATAGGCTTCGTCCGGGCTCTTGGGCGGCTTATAGGCTCGCCGCTCGACCAGCGCGGCATAGATGTCGCTGATGGTGATGATGCGGGTGATGTCGTCGATCTCGGTGCCGCTCAGCCCGTCGGGATAGCCGCTGCCGTCCAGGAATTCATGGTGCGAGCGGACACTGCGCAGGGCGTCCGCAGCGATGCGGCTCTTGCGCGCCAGGTAGTCATGCCCGATCGCCGGGTGATGGCGCATGGTCTGCGTTTCGGCGGGGGTGAGCGGTCCGTTCTTGTCGAGGATCTCGATGGGAATGGCGGACTTGCCGATGTCGTGCACAAGGGCGGCGGCGGTGACCTTGATCACGTCGCTGCGGCGCATGCCCAGCTGGCGGGCAAAGCTCGACGCGGTGGCGGTGACCAGCATGCAATGCTGGAAGGTGCCGACATGGTAGCCGCGGACAGTGGCCATCCAGTCGTCGACGCCGGCGCTGTCGATGGCGTCGATGATCTGGCTGCTGGCATTTTCCATCCCCGCCGTGTCGAAGATTTCGTCGCGCAGGAGGCTGCGGAAACCGCCGTCGAGCGCGGCAATACCCGTATCGACCGAGCGGGTTATCTCAGGCTTGACCACCATGCCATGGAATTCGCGCAAAGCCGCATGGATGACGTCGGCGCCGCTGCGGGGCGGCAGGACATGATCGGCATCGAGGATGCGGGCGCCGGCCATGCCGGTGCGGGCTGAGGTGTCGACCAAAAAGATGCGGCAGCCCGTGCCACGCCGGTTCAGCATGGTCTTGAGCTTGTGCATGGTGGTGTTGCTTCGGAGGTCGACGTCAAAGATCAGGTTCGGGTCGAGCTTGAGGTGCTCGGTGTTGAACTCCCTTATGCCCAGCGGCTCGATGCCGAGGGCTCGTCCATAGGCCTTGTATTCGAAGGAACTTGTGTTCTCGGTAATATAGAGCAGTCCACGATCTTGGATGTCGCGCACATTCGCCTCCCGCAAACAGTGTTCTAGCGGGAACTACTTAAAGCTGTGCTAAGCGAATTTTGGCGCGTAAGCTTTTTGTCAGGTAAGGTCGCCGGAGGATTCCGGGTAGCTGACCTTGGTCAAATGCTCAGATTTTTCCCATAGACGCCTTGCGACATCGGCGTCGGCGGCTGCCTTGGGCGGTTTGGCCTTGGCAGGCTTGCCCTTCAATCCCATCCAGTCCTTTGGGCCCCAATAGTCGCCATTGCTGACATTGGGGTCGGTTGCCGCAACGATCAGGGGCAGGGCGCCTTCGGCGGCGGAGTGCGAGAAGATGGGGTTGAGCAACATGCCGAAGACGCCGGCAATACCGCCTTCGCCGGGGCCGTTGGCGACGAGGTCGGTCCGCGCTAGGCCGGGGTGAGCGGCGACTGCGGTGATGTTCCAATCGTTGCGCAGGCTGCGGCGACCCAGCTCTTCGGTGAACAGGAGATTGGCCAGCTTGGACTGGCCATAAACACGCATGGCATCATAGCCGCGTTGGGCTTCCAGATCGTCGAAGTCAATCTTGCCGAACATGGCGGCAAGGCTAGCGACTGATACGACCCGGGCATTGCCGGACTTTTGCAACAGCGGCAGGAGGCGTCCCGTGAGGGCGAAGTGAGCTAGATGGTTGGTGCCGAACTGAAGCTCGAAACCGTCCTTGGTGGTCTTGCGCTCGCGCGGCGCCATGACGCCGGCATTGTTGATGAGGATATCGAGGTGATCGTATTCGGCGCTGAGCCGTGCCGCGCCCGCCGCAACATCGGCGAGATCCGCAAGGTCGATCTGTTCGAAGGCAACGGTGCCCTTTGGGTTCGTCGCCGCAATGGTGCGGATCGCCTCGGCGCCCTTGTCGGCATTGCGGCCGATGAGCACGACGTGGGCGCCTGCCCCGGACAGCATGCGCGCCGCCTCGATGCCAAGCCCACCGGTCGCGCCGGTTACGGCGGCGAGCTTGCCGGAAAGATTGGGGATTTCGGCTGGCGAGGTGATCGGCATGGCGGGCTCCTTTTCAGCCAAACGACAGCCTGTGCCTATGGTTCAGAAACAAAAGGCCCGGGATTGCTCCCGGGCCTTCATGATTGGGTGAGCAGATCAGACTATTCGATCAGGCCCTTTTCGACGAAGGCGCCGCCTTCGACGGCGAGTTCGACGATGATGCCGTCAACGTCGCCGGCTTCGTCGAAGTCGAGCGAGCCGCCAGCGCCTTCATAGTTGATGTCGGTACCAGCTGCGATCAGTTCCTTGGCCTTGGCCCATTCGCCGGGGCGGATGGTTTCGCCCGGAGCGGACGCGACGTCGCGCAGCGCGGCCGAGAGGCCTTCGCGGTCGGTCGAGCCGTTTTTTTCGATGGCGAGGGCCAGGAGGAAGGCCGCGTCATAGGCCTGGGGGCATAGGTTGCGTTGGCGGTAAAGCCTTCGGCGGTGAAGGCGTTGTAGAGGTCGACCGATTCACCGGTGGGGGCACCGGCGCGGGTGGCGATCAGGCCTTCGACGGCCGCAGCGTCGATGCCGGAAAGAAGGTCGTCGCCGACCATGCCGTCACCGCCGACATAGGTGGTGAAGTTGCCGCTCTCGACAGCCTGGCGCAGGATGGTGTTGCCTGAAGCATTGGCATACGCGAGGACGACGAGGTTCTGGGAAGCAACGAGGTTGCCCAGTTCGGCGCGGTAGTCGGCCTTGCCTTCTTCGTGGGCGACATTGGCTGCCACGGTGCCGCCGGCAGCGGTAAAGGCAGCCGAGAGGGCATCGGCAAAGCCTTTGCCGTAGTCGTTGTTCACGTAGGTGATGGCGATGTCGTTGATGCCCTTGGCGATCAGAAGATCCGCCATCTTGACGCCCTGGAGCGCGTCGGAGGGGGTAGTGCGGTAGACGAGGTCGTTGTCTTCAAGCGTAGTCAGGGCCGGAGCGGACGAGGCGGGGGAAACGAAAACGACATTGCCCGAGAGACCCGAGCCGTTGAAGGCGCCGATGGTTTCGCCGGTGCAGAGGGCGCCGACGACGGCTACGACGTTGTCGGTATTGATGACGCGGTCGGCAGCGGCGGCGGCTGCGGTTGCGTCGCAAGCGCCGTCAGCGGACACCAGGGTCAGGTCGCCACCGAGGATGCCGCCCTGTTCGTTGACCTGGCTGACCACGAGTTCGGCGCCGGCAAAGATTGGCGGGGTGAGGGATTCGATCGGGCCGGTGAAGCCGCCGATGAAGCCGATGGTGGCCCCGGTATCCTGCGCCATGGCCGGTGCGGCGGCGAGCAGGGCGGAGGCAGCGACCGCAAGGGTCAGAGTATTCTTGAACATGGACGTCCCTCTGGTTCGGTTGCGCGCTGGTTAAGCCTTTTTGGCTTCTTCTCGCTGCGCGCAACAGGATCGGGGGCGTATCAGACGCCCCGCTGGTGGGGACTTTGCACAATCATGGCGCGCTTGTCACCGGGGTTTCCGCGCCAAATCCGACTGCCGCCGCAGTTGCTTAACAGCACGGCATTCCGCATAAACTGCCGGGCAAAGAATAAGGAGATGCACATGCCGTCAAAGCGTTTCCTCGCATCGCTTCTTGCCCTGGTCTTGATGGCGGCGCCGGCCGTTGCGCAAGTCGAGGTGCTCGACCAGGCGCAGGACGCGGCGGCTCAAGGCCAGATCGCAACACGGGCGCCGGACGCGCTTTGCGGCAACCAGCCTCTCACCATTGCCAGCATGAGCTGGCCTTCGGCGACGCTGCTCGCCGAGATCCATGCGCGGATCCTGCGGAACGAATTCGGCTGCGAGGTACGGGTGGTGCCGGGCGATCTCGCCGCGACGGCGTCGTCCATGGGATCGACCGGCCAGCCTTCCGTTGCGCCCGAGCTTTGGGTCAACCGCATCGCCGATGTGTGGAATGGCGCCATGGATGCGCAAATGGTGCGCAGCGCTGCCCCAACCTTCACCGAGCCCGATTTCGAAGGCTGGTTCATTCCGGCCTATATGAACCAAGGTCTCTCAGAAGTGCCGACGGCGGCAACGCTCGCAACCTTTTTGCCGACGCTCGAGACCGAGGGGCAGAAGCTGCGCTTTATCTCCTGCCCGATCGATTGGGCCTGTTCGGTGATCAACCGCAATCTCATCACGGCGCATGCCATTTCCAACCTCGTCGAAATCGTCGAGCCGGCCAATCGGCTGGAAATGGACCGGCTGATCGCCGAAGCCGTCAACCGGCGCGAGCCTTTCCTTTTCTATTACTGGCAGCCAAATGCCGTTCTGGCGCAGCTCGATTTCATCGGGCTCGACATGGGCGAGTACAGCGAAGATGCCGCGCAGTGCCTCGGCACCCGCGATTGCGCCAGCCCGGTGCCTTCGGCTTTTCCGCAGGACAGCGTGATCATTGCCGTCGCGGAGCGGGTGTTCACCACGACGCCTACCATCGCCAGCTATTTCCAGCGCAGCTCGATCACGCTTGAAGAGATGAACACGCTGTTGGCCCAGCTGACGGCGGAAGGGGCGACGCCCGAGGCGGTGGCCGACCGTTTCGTTGCCGAACGGCGCGACCTTTGGGGTGGGTGGCTCGGCGCGGTGCCGTAATTGCCGGCGTTCGGTGAGCCGATAGGAGGTCTGTGCGGCACGCAGTTGCGTCGGACGGAACCTCGCGGCTATAACGGCACGGTAGTCAGCGGCTGGGGAGCAGTGCCTTGGACTTGAAGCGAATAAACGACCATGTCAGCGTTTCTGGACAGATCCAGCCCGAAGATGTGGCGACGCTTAAAGACCTCGGCTTTGTCGCCATCGTCAACAATCGGCCGGACGGGGAATCGCCCGACCAGCCGGAAGGCGCCGAAATCGAAGCAGCCGCCAAGGCTGCCGGGCTCGCCTACCATGCCATTCCGCTTGGGCGCGAAGGGGTCAATCCCGAACTCGTCGCCAATACCAAGGCCGTTCTCGAGGGGAGCAACGGTCCGGTCTTTTGCTACTGCCGCTCCGGCACGCGGTCGACGACGCTCTGGGCGCTGAGCCAGGCGGGCGAGGCGCCGGCCGAGGAGATTATCTCACAGGCGGCCGAGGCGGGTTACGACATGAGCCACCTGGCCGGATATCTCGGCCGCACCTGAGTTTTGTTCTGACGGCACGGACGGGTTGCCGTCCATTCCGTCGCATTTGCTGAGCCGGACCCGCGCAACGGGTCCCAAGCCCCTCCTGCTCGGAATTTAAATCGATGCCAATCAAGAAAATCCTCGTCGCCAATCGCAGCGAGATCGCCATTCGCGTATTTCGCGCGGCCAATGAGCTGGGGCTGAAAACCGTCGCGGCCTATGCCGAAGAAGACAAGCTCGCACTGCATCGCTTCAAGGCCGACGAGGCCTATCTGATCGGCAAGGGGCTCGGGCCGGTCGAGGCGTATCTGCAGATCGACGAATATATCCGCATCGCGCGCCTCTCCGGCGCCGATGCCATCCATCCGGGCTACGGGCTTCTATCGGAGTCACCAGAATTCGTGGATGCGTGCGAGGCGGCTGGCATTACCTTTATTGGGCCGCGGGCGCAGACCATGCGCGACCTGGGCAATAAGGTTGCCGCGCGCAACATGGCGATCAAGTCCAACGTTCCGGTCGTGCCGGCGACGGACGCGCTGCCCGACGACATGGACGCGGTCAAGGCCATGGCTGCCGAGATCGGCTATCCGCTGATGCTCAAGGCCAGCTGGGGCGGCGGTGGCCGCGGCATGCGCCGGATCATGGACGAAGCCCATCTCGTCAACGAAGTCTCGGAAGGCAAGCGCGAGGCCAAGGCGGCGTTCGGGCAAGGACGAGATGTATCTCGAAAAGCTGATCGAGCGGGCGCGGCACGTCGAGGTGCAGCTGATAGGCGACGACCACGGCAATCTCGTCCATCTCTTCGAGCGCGATTGCTCGGTGCAGCGGCGCAACCAGAAGGTCGTGGAACGCGCGCCGGCGCCATATCTGTCGGATGCCGTGCGCAAGGAACTGACTGACGCGGCGGTGCGGCTGGGCAATGCCGCGAACTATCGCGGTGCCGGCACCGTCGAATTCCTGATGGATGCCGATACCGACAAGTTCTACTTCATCGAAGTGAATCCGCGCATCCAGGTCGAGCATACGGTCACCGAAGAGGTCACGGGCATCGACATCGTCAAGGCGCAGATTCATCTGCTGGATGGCGCGGTGATCGGGACGCCGGAGTCCGGCGTGCCGCTGCAGGAGAGCATCCGCCTCAACGGCAATGCCATCCAGTGCCGCGTCACCACGGAAGACCCGGAACAGAATTTCATACCCGACTATGGCCGCATCACCGCCTATCGCGCCGCGACCGGCTTCGGCGTGCGTCTCGATGGCGGCACCGCCTATGCGGGCGCCATCATCACGCGCTACTACGATCCGCTCCTCGAAAAGCTTACCTGCTGGGCGCCGACGGCAGACGAGGCCATCACCCGCATGCATCGCGCCTTGCGCGAGTTCCGCATCCGGGGTGTCGCGACCAACCTGGCGTTTCTTGAAAACATCATCACGCATCCGGATTTTCTCGAGAACCGCTACACGACGCGCTTCATCGACACGACGCCGGATCTCTTCAACTTCAAGCCGCGTAAGGACCGGGCGACCAAGCTTCTGAGCTATATCGCCGACGTGACCGTCAACGGTCATCCCGAAGTGCGCGATCGTCCTCGTCCGCCGGCGGATGCCGCGGCGCCGATCGTGCCGCAGTTCGAGCCGTTGATCGTCATCGAAGGGTCGCGCCAAATCCTCGACCGCGAAGGGCCCATGGGCCTCGCCCACTGGATGAAGCGGCAAAAGCGCGTGCTTTTCACCGACACGACGATGCGGGATGCGCACCAGTCGCTGCTGGCGACGCGCATGCGCTCGTTCGACATCACCCGCATTGCCGAAAGCTATTCGCGTGGGCTGCCCAACCTTTTCAGCCTCGAATGCTGGGGCGGCGCGACGTTCGACGTGTCCATGCGCTTCCTCAACGAGGACCCGTGGGAGCGTCTCGCCAGGGTGCGGGAGGGCGCGCCGAACATTTTGACGCAGATGCTGCTGCGCGGCTCCAATGGCGTCGGCTACACCAACTACCCCGACAATGTGGTGCAGTTCTTCGTCAAGCAGGCGGCGCGCGGCGGCGTCGATATCTTCCGCATCTTCGACTGCCTCAATTGGGTCGAAAATATGCGCGTCTCGATTGATGCGGTCGCGGCCGAGGGAAAGGTCGCGGAAGGAGCGATCTGCTATACCGGCGACCTCTTCGATCCCGATCGCAGCAAGTATGACCTCAAATATTATGTGGGTCTTGCCAAGGAGCTCGAGGCGGCCGGCGTGCATGTGCTGGGCATCAAGGACATGGCGGGGCTCTTGAAGCCCGCCGCGGCCAAGAAGCTGGTCTCGGTGTTGAAGGAGGAGATTGACCTGCCGATCCACCTTCATACGCACGATACGTCCGGCGCTTCGGCGGCGACGGTGCTGGCGGCGGTGGAGGCCGGGGTGGACGCCGTCGATGCGGCGATGGACGCCCTGAGCTCGACGACGTCGCAGCCGACGCTGGGTTCGCTGGTTGCAGCGCTTGAAGGCGATGCGCGCGATCCGGAGCTTGATCCCAAGGCGATAAGGCAGATTTCGTTTTACTGGGAAGCGGTGCGCAACCAGTATGCGGCTTTCGAGAGCAATCTCAAAGGCGGCGCTTCGGAGGTTTACCTCCACGAAATGCCGGGCGGACAGTTCACAAATCTTAAGGAACAGGCGCGTTCGCTGGGGCTGGAAACGCGCTGGCACGAGGTCGCGCAGACTTATGCCGACGTCAACCAGATGTTCGGTGACATCGTCAAGGTGACGCCATCGTCCAAGGTGGTCGGCGACATGGCGCTGGCCATGGTCTCGGCCGGCATTTCGCGCACCGATGTCGAAAGCCCAGACAAGGACATTGCCTTCCCGGACTCGGTGGTTGGCTTCTTTGCTGGCGATCTCGGGCAGCCGCCGGGTGGCTTCCCGGAAAAGCTGCAGAAGAAGGTGCTCAAGGGCCGGACGCCGATGAGCGAAAGGCCAGGCTCCTATCTCGAGCCGATCGATCTTGAAGCCGAGCGCAAGAAGGTCTCCGAAGAGGTCGGCATGCCGGTGGACGATCTGCGGCTTGCCTCCTACCTCATGTATCCCAAGGTCTATACTGACTTCGAAAAGACCCAGGATCGTTATGGGCCGACCGAAGTGCTGCCGACTCCGGTCTATTTCTATGGGCTCAGCGAGGGCGACGAGCTTTTGGTCGATATCGAGCGCGGCAAGACGCTGGTCGTGACCCTATCAGGGCCGTGCCGAAACCAATGAGAAGGGCGAGGTCCGCGTTTTCTTCGACCTCAACGGCCAGCCGCGTACCATAACGGTGCCGGATCGTTTAAAGGCCGGCGAGGTCAAGGTTCGCGCCAAGGCGACCGCTGGCGACCCCAAGCAAGTCGGCGCGCCGATGCCGGGCGTCATCTCCACTCTTGCCGTCAAGGAAGGCCAGAAGGTTTCAGCCGGCGACGTCCTCTGTTCCATCGAAGCCATGAAGATGGAAACGGCGATCCACGCCGAAGTGGATGGCACGGTGGCCGAGCTCCTCATCAAGCCAGGTGACCAGATCGATGCCAAGGACCTGCTGGTGCGGCTGGACTAAAGCAAAAGGCCCGGGAGCGATCCCGGGCCTTCTCATTCATCTGCCTCGCCGTTAGCGGCGGCGGGCCTGGCCGTCGATGGTCTGGCCGTAACCGCGGCGATTGCCGGGGGCGTGGGCGTAGGCGCGCTGGGCGGTGACGTCGAGCGGCAGGCGCGAGACGATCCAGCTCATCAGCAGCGGCACGACGACAAAATCGTCCATGATTCCGAGGAACGGAATGAAATCGGGGATGATGTCGATCGGGCTCACCAGATAAAGCGGCACGAGCAACATGGCAGCCTTCAGATAGAAAGGCGTCTCCGCGTGGCGAAACGCCTTCCACAGGATCATCAATTCCTTGCGGAAGATAAAGAACCGGCCGATGGTGAAGCGACCGAGCAGGGCCAAAGGCGAGAATGGGTTTTTCATGAGCCTTAAATGGCCCATCTCCGATAAGGTTCAAGACCTCGATCATCACGCAAGCGTAACATTGCGCAAATAGGCTCGGCGGCTTATCTCTGGCGCCAGTTACGAGGTGATCAAATGGCCGGTCCAGCGCCGCGCAGGCAGTCGGTGGGTGTTAATGTCGGTGGGGTCATGGTCGGTGGCGGTGCCCCGGTCGTCGTCCAGTCGATGACCAATACCGACACGGCCGATATCGATGCGACGGTGAAGCAGGTGATGCAGCTGGCGCGTGCCGGCTCCGAGATCGTTCGCATCACGGTCGATCGCGACGAGAGCGCCAAGGCGGTGCCCATCATCCGCGATCGCCTGGCCTTCATGGGCTATGACGTGCCGCTGGTCGGCGACTTCCATTATATCGGCCACAAGCTGCTTACCGACCACCCGGCTTGCGCGGAGGCCTTGGCCAAGTACCGCATCAATCCGGGCAATGTGGGCTTCAAGGCCAAGCGCGACACCCAGTTTGCGACGCTGATCGAGATCGCCAACCGCTACAACAAGCCGGTGCGCATCGGCGTCAACTGGGGCTCGCTCGATGAAGAGCTGCTGACGCGGCTGATGGACGAGAATGCCGTTTCGGCAGCGCCGATTTCGGCGTCTGCAGTGCAGCGCGAGGCGATCATCCAGTCGGCGCTGTTGTCGGCGGCGCGGGCTGAGGAGCTGGGCATGCGGCGCGACCAGATCCTCCTTTCGACCAAGGTGTCGGATGTCCAGCACCTCATTGCCGTATACCAGGACCTCGCCGCGCGCTGCGATTATGCGCTCCATCTGGGGCTTACCGAAGCCGGCATGGGCTCGAAGGGCATTGTGGCGTCCTCGGCGGCACTCGGCATTCTTTTGCAGCAGGGGATCGGTGACACGATCCGCATTTCGCTGACGCCCGAACCGGGTGGCGATCGCACCACCGAGGTCAAGGTGGCGCAGGAATTGCTGCAGACCATGGGCTTCCGCCAGTTCTTGCCCGTCGTCGCGGCGTGCCCGGGTTGTGGCCGGACGACCTCGACCACGTTCCAGACCCTAGCCAAGGAAATCCAGGATCACCTGACCTCCTCGATGCCGGAGTGGAAGGAACGTTATCCGGGCGTCGAGGCACTGTCGGTGGCGGTGATGGGCTGCATCGTCAACGGGCCGGGGAGTCGAAGCACGCCAATATCGGCATTTCGCTGCCGGGCACTGGCGAAACGCCGGCCGCACCGGTTTTCGTCGATGGCCAGAAGGTCGCAACGCTGCGCGGTGCCGATGTTGCCGACCAGTTCAAGGTCTTGGTCGCCAACTATATCGAACAGAAATTCGGCAACGGCCAAAAGACCGCCGCCGAATGAATGGACGCAATGGTCGGCGCCTGTTCTGGCTCGCCATGCTGATCCTGGTGCTTGGCGGGCTCAAGCTTATGGGCCAGATCTAGGCTACTCGGTCGCCATCACCATGACCGGCAATTCGCCGCCGATCTCGACGGCCTTGCTCTCTTTATCGAAGACGCAGACGATGCTGGTCGTGTCGGTGGAGACGATGGCAAGGCCATAGCTCTCGCTGCCGAAGGGATCGACGGTAGCCGTCGCGCCGGGCAAGGCCTCGGCCGTTGCCGTGAGGCAGGCCGTTTCCACTTCAGCGGCGAACTCTGCCCAGGCGTCTTCGGAGGCGGCCTGCGCACTGCCGAGTGCGGCAAGGCTGATGGCGAGAATGGCGATAGGCTTGAGCATGGTCTCTCCTTTTTGGGTCTGCGCAGAGTTGCAACCCAATCAGGCTTTTTGGTGCCACTCCGGCAGCGGAAAAATGCGGTCGTAGCCCCAGTTAAAGACCAGCGCATAGAGCATGTAGAAAAGCGCAAAGCCCAGATCGAGCAGCAGCGCCTGCCACAGCGAGATACCCAGATAGAGCGCGATCAGCGGCATCAGCATGATCAGAAGCCCAATCTCGAACAGCACGGCGTGGGCGATGCGCAGCGTCGGCGTCTTCAGCGTCGTGCCGGCGAACCGGACCATGGCGCGGTCGAACAGGAGGTTGAAGACGTAGTTCCAGGCCATGGCAACGGTGGCGCTGCCGATGACGATGACGGCCGAGTCGCCGGTGTGGAGACCGAAGGCAAAAGCGGCCAAAGGGGTGGCGATCAGAACGCCCAAGATTTCAAAGCTGATGGCGTGGCGAATACGATCTGCGGTTGTGCGCATGAGAAACTCCCGAAAGCCGGGCCGTCCCGCGCAAAAGATCCCGAACCGGGGAGGTCGTCCTCGCAATTCTCTATCTAGGCCGAGCGCGGACGCAACTCAAGGTTTGGGGAGCTTCGGTGCGAAAACGCCAGAGCGGACAGGGGCATCGCTGCCGAAATCGGGGACGCGATATTCAGCGATGAGCTCGAGTTGGTCCAAGGGCAGGTCGCGCCGGAAAGGGTCTCCGACGAGAATGCGTCTGCCTTGTGCGGCCAGACGGGTCAGGGTTGGTAGCGTCGCCGCTGCGACCTCTGCGTCGTAGAAGACGTCTCCGGCGAGCACGACTTCGGCCTCCACGATTGCGTCGCTTATAGCAAGGCTGACGCCGTTCGCTTCGGCGTTGAGCGCGATCGCGGCGCGTCCGATTGGGTCGGGCTCGAAGGCGGTGACCGTCGCGCCGGCTTTGGCTGCGGCGATGGCGACTAGTCCGCCGCCCGCGCCGAAATCAAGGACGGTTCTGTTGGCGACGAGCTCAGGGTAATTCACCAGATGAAGGGCGAGCACTGCGCCGCCAGCCCAGGCATAGGCCCAATAAGGCGGTTCGTCGGCGCGGCCCTGCGCAGCCAGCCAGCCGATCAGCCCACTCTTGGGCGCTGGGCGGTAAAGCGAAATGTCGGGGCGAAAGGGCAGGGGCGCCAGCACCAACCGCTCGCGAATAAATTGTTGCGGCGACAGGCTCACTCGGGGAGCTGGCACGCATCGACCCAGCGATTGCCGCAGAGTTCCGCCAGCCTCTCGACCGTCAGCTTGACCGAGGCGTGGGTGTCGCCGCCGGCGGGAATGACGAGGTCATAGATCTTGAGCGAGACGTCGAGATAGATCGGCAGCGGCGAGGGCAGGCCGAAGGGGCAGACGCCGCCGACCTGGTGGCTGGTGAGCCGCAACACGTCTTCGGCGCCCAGCATGCGGGGGCGGCCGCCGAAAGCCGTTTTGGACTTGCCATTGTCGAGCCGCGCATCGCCGCGGGTCACCAGCAGCACTTCCTCGTCGCGGACGCGCGGATGCAGAGCGTCTTGGCGATCTGGCCGGGCGCGACGCCATGCACGTCTGCTGCCAATTGCACCGTGGCGGTCGAGGCATCGGTGACGATGACGTCGAGGTCGGGAGCGCGGGCCGCAAGGTCGTCGCGGACGGACTGGAGGCTCATGGACGTCCTTTCAGAACAGGCTTGCCAGCCGCGTCTCGTATTTGAAGCGGGTTTTCTCGCGGATCGGCGTGGTTACCGCGCGGCGGATGAAGTCGAGGGGAATGTCCTTGCCGTCTAGCGCCATAAGCTCGCTGACAGTGACGCGCTCACCGGCATAGGGCGTGATGCGCACGTCCATGCCAGCGGTGACAGTGCCTTCGGCCAGCACCCTGCAATAGGCGCCGGGGCGGTTGGCACGCTGGAAGCGCTTGAGCCAGCGCGGGTCACCCATCTTGGCCGAAAAGGTAACGCAAGGCTGTCGGTAATAGGTGACTTCGAGCAGCGTGTCGCCGATGGCGAAGCGGTCGCCAATGGCGGTCTCGGCGCTGGTGGTGCCTGCTATCGTGAGGTTTTCGCCGAAGAGGCCTGGCTCTGGCGCGTAGCCGAGCTCGCCCGTCCACCAGTCGTAATCGTCCTGGAAGTAGACGTAGATCGCCTGGTCGCGGCCGCCATGGTGGCGGGTATCGAGCACGGCGTCTTCGGCAATGCCCAGCGTCTTGATCTCGACAGGGCCCTGGACGGGCTCCTTGTAGATACCGGTCTTAGCGCGCATGCCGGGGATGGGGCGCGGTTGGCCGACGGAGACGGCGACGAGCGTGCCCACACTCATTTCTGACGCGCCGCGAAGTAGCGCGCCGTGGCGCGCAGGCCATCGGCCTTGGGCCCAAAGGTTCGCAGCGCCAAAAGCGCCTCGTTGACGATGCCGTCGAGCATTTTGCGGGCGCCATCGACGCCGACGCGGCTGACGACGGTCTGCTTGCCGGCCTCCTGATCCTTGCCGGTGGCCTTGCCCATGGCTTCGGGCGTGGCGGTGACGTCGAGGATGTCATCGGCGAGCTGGAAAGCGCGACCAGCAGCTTCTGCATAGG
This sequence comes from Devosia aurantiaca, assembly GCF_011058215.1. Classification (GTDB taxonomy): domain Bacteria; phylum Pseudomonadota; class Alphaproteobacteria; order Rhizobiales; family Devosiaceae; genus Devosia; species Devosia aurantiaca. The sequence continues at coordinate 85,954 of NZ_JAALFG010000001.1, read as the reverse complement.
CGGTCAACGCCGACAAAGCCCGCGCATCGGCGCCGCCGAGTATGGCACCCATGCGGACGGCGGCGCGGATCAGGGCGCCGGTCTTCATGGCCTGCATGGTGGCGATGTCGGTTTCGGAAAATCCGCCCTGTTCGCCCTCGATATCGCGCATCTGCCCGCCGACCATCCCGCCGGTGCCGCTGCCGGCAGCTAGCTCGCCGACAAGGCGGATGCGGGTTTCGGCATCGGGATGGCAGGCCGGATCGGCGAGGACGGCGAAAGCTTGGGTGAGGAGGGCATCGCCGGCGAGGATGGCGGTCGCGTCGTCATAGGCCTTGTGCACGGTCGGCCGGCCGCGGCGCAGATCGTCGTCGTCCATGGCGGGGAGATCGTCGTGGATCAGCGAATAGCAATGCACCATTTCGATGGCGAGACCGGCGCGCAGGGTTTGGTCCTTGGGCAAGGAAAAAGATCGCCGCTGTCTGGCGCACGAGAAGCGGACGGAGGCGCTTGCCGCCTTCGAGGCTGCCATGGCGCATGGCCGCCACCAGCCGCTCCGCCACGGGCCCCGGCCCCGAAAGTCGCGCGCCGGTCAGATATTCGGAAAGCCCCGCCTCAACGGCACGGGCACAATCGGCGCTGTCGGCGGAAAAGTCATACATGAGGATGTGCTAGCGGTTTGGCTTGGGGGCGGCAAGGGCCTTGGCCTCTTCCCAAGCCGTCGCTATTGAAGCCTCATGGCCCGACGCAAATCCTTTCTCCGGCACGTGCGCCTTCCGCTCGGCATCCTTGCCGTGCTGGTGGCCACTCCGCTGGTGCTGACGCCGGTTTACCTGGTCGTGCCGCCAATTTCCGTCCCCATGCTGGCGCGCCTCGTGACCGGCCAGCCGATGGATCGGGACTGGCGGCCGCTCGACGAGATTTCGGACCGGCTCAAGGCCTCGGTGATCCTCTCCGAAGACGGCCAGTTCTGCCGTCACTGGGGCGTCGATTTTACGGCGCTGCGGGTCGAGATCGACAATTACCTGGCCGGGCGGGAAACGCGCGGCGCCTCCACCATAACCATGCAGGTGGCGCGCAATCTCTTCTTGTGGAACGGCCAAAGCGCCGTGCGCAAGGCGCTCGAAGTGCCGTTGGCGCTCTATATCGACTTGGTGATGCCCAAGAAGCGCATCATGGAAATCTATCTTAACATCGCCGAATGGGGGCCTGAAGGGCAGTTCGGCGTCGTCGCGGGCTCCTATCGCGCGTTCGGGCGAGAGCCGCAGAACCTCGATTGGCGCACGGCCAGCCTCCTCGCCGTCACCCTGCCGAACCCCTTGTCCGCCGCCCGGCGTCGCCCAATGCCGGATTGTTGCGCCTCGCCGACATCGTCGCGGGCCGGGCTCAGCAATATGGGGAGAGGGCTGCCTGCGTGGGGCCGGCCGGCAGGCTGGCGCTTTGACGACTCGAACCTGCCGGTGTATATATATTCTGTTGATGGAGGTATATACGATGGCGTTTTATGTGCGGGATGAGAGCACGGATCGGGCAGTTCGTCGCCTGGCTCAACTCAAGAACAAGAGCCTGACCGAGACTATTCGGGAGGCCGTTGAGTCCGAATATGCGCGCCAGCGTCGTGCCGTTCCGCTCAGCGAGCGTCTGGCACCCGTAGTCCAACACTACCAATCGTTTCCTGCGAGCGGGGAGGAAGCGGACAAGGCATTTTTCGATGACTTGTCGGGGGACGCTTGATGTTCGTGGATGCCTCCGCCGCGATCTCGATCCTCAGCGGTGAGGAGGATGCAGCGGCGTTGGCCGCGCGTCTCGACACGGCGCCCGTGGTATTGATGTCGCCGATGTCGATCTATGAGACGGTGGCCGGGCTCGCCCGGAAGCGCCAATGCCCGATCGAGGAGGCCCTGGCCATGGTCGACTTCTTCATCGCGGAGACCAGCGCCACTATAGTCGATATCGACGACAAAACTGGCCGGATCGCCATTCTGGCGTTTGCCAAGTTCGGGAAGGGCCGTCATCCCGCCGACTTGAACATGGGCGACTGCTTTGCCTATGCCTGCGCGCAAGTGCACAGTGTTGCCTTGCTCTATAACGGCGATGATTTTGTCCACACCGATATTTCCAAGGCCTAGCACGGCGACAAATGCTCTAGCCAAGCGGGCGCGGTTGCTCTATAGAGCCCACCAATCCTGACAGAGACACGTCTCTGGCCGCTTTTGGCGGCGCAACGATTTTGATTTTCGGAGTACCACCATGGCAGTGCCAAAACGCAAGACCTCGCCGATGAAGCGCGGTTTCCGTCGCTCGGCCGATGCGATTGCCAACCCGACCTATGTCGAAGACAAGGATTCGGGTGAGCTGCGTCGTCCGCACCACGTCGATCTCAAAAGCGGCATGTATCGCGGCCGTCAGATCCTCGCGGCGAAGAACTAAGCCGAAAGGCACTTGGCGCATATGCGCTAGATCATGTTATTGAGCGGCCGGCCCCCAACAGGGTCGGCCGTTTTCGTTTGCCGCCGAAGAGCGGCCCAGCCGGAGAAGCACTTGATGAGCACGCGCGTCGAATCGGACACCATGGGCACGATCGAGGTCCCGACCGACAAGTATTATGGCGCGCAAACCGCCCGCTCGCTCATGAACTTCGATATCGGCGGCGAGAAGATGCCGACCGAGATCGTGCGCGCCTTCGGCATCCTCAAGAAGGCCGCGGCGCTCGCCAACCACAAGCTCGGTCTCATGGACGAGGCCACGCGGGACCTCGTGGTCGCCGCCGCCGATGAGGTGATCGAGGGCAAGCTCGCCGATCATTTTCCGCTGGTGGTCTGGCAGACCGGTTCGGGCACGCAGTCGAACATGAATGTCAACGAGGTGATCTCCAACCGCGCCATCGAAATGGCCGGCGGCACGATGGGCTCGAAAAAGCCCGTGCACCCCAATGACCACGTCAATATGAGCCAAAGCTCGAACGACACCTATCCGACCGCCATGCATATCGCCGCGGTCGAGGCAGTCGAAAACTATCTTTACGAGCGCGTGCAGCTCTTGCGCGACACGCTGGCGCAAAAATCCGAAGAGTTCATGGACGTGGTCAAGATCGGCCGCACCCATCTTCAGGACGCAACGCCCCTGACGCTGGGCCAGGAAATTTCCGGCTGGGTGGCGCAGATCGACTATGCAGTCGCTGCCATCAAGGCGACGATGCCGCAGCTCAAGGAGCTGGCGCTGGGTGGCACGGCGGTGGGCACGGGGCTCAATGCGCATCCGGACTATGCCGTGGCGGTGGCCAGTGAAATTGCCGAACTCACCGGCCATGACTTCGTCACCGGCCCCAACAAGTTCGCGCTGCTGGCTGGGCACGACGCCTTTGTCGGCACGTCGGGTGCGCTCAAGCAACTCGCCGTTGCCTTCATGAAGATTGCCAATGACGTTCGTTGGCTGGCGTCCGGCCCGCGTTCGGGTCTCGGCGAAATCACCATTCCGGAAAACGAGCCGGGCTCGTCGATCATGCCGGGCAAGGTCAATCCGACCCAGTCAGAAGCCATGACCATGGTCGTGGCGCAAGTGATGGGCAATGATGCCGCCATCGGCTTTGCCGCTTCCCAGGGCAATTTCGAGCTCAATGTGTTCAAGCCGGTGATCGCCTACAACTTCCTGCAGTCGGTACGGCTGCTGGCGGATGCGGCGAAGAGCTTTAACGACAATTGCGCCATCGGCATCGAGCCGGACCGCAAGCGCATCAAGCAGCTGGTGGATCAGTCGCTGATGCTGGTCACCGCTCTCAACCGCAAGATCGGCTATGACAATGCCGCCAAGATCGCCAAGACCGCCCACAAGAATGGTGGCACGCTGCGGGATACGGCAATCGAGCTTGGGCTGCTGACGGGCGAAGAATTCGATGCGGAAGTGAAGCCCGAGCAGATGGTGGGGCCGCTGAAAATTAAGAAGTAAGGCCGATTAGCTGATTGGCCCAGCTCAAGCCGGGCCGTCAGTAGACCTCATCCTGAGCCTCCTGAGCTTGTCGAAGGGCGAAGGACGAGGTCGTGGCATGTTCGGCGTGCCCGACCTCGTGGTTCGACAGGCTCACCATGAGGTCTAAAGTGCCATTCTTTTTGACGCTCGCTACGGGCTAACCTCTCACCGCCGCCTCGATCGCCGCCACGTCGATCTTGCGCATCGTCATCATGGCTTCGAACGCCCGCTTGGCGCCGGGGCCGCCGGCTTTCATGGCGTTGGTCAGGGCGCGGGGTGTGATCTGCCAGGAGATGCCCCACTTGTCCTTGCACCAGCCGCACATGCTTTCCTGGCCGCCATTGCCAACGATGGCATTCCAGTAGCGATCGGTTTCTTCCTGGTCGTCGGTGGCGATCTGGAAGGAGAAGGCGTCGGTATGTTGCGGGCCGGGTCCGCCGTTGAGCCCCATGCAAGGGATGCCTAGGACGGTAAATTGCACCGTGATCACATTGCCGGCCGAGCCGGACGGAAAGTCGGACGGGGCGCGATCGATATCGCCGACGACCGAATTGGGAAAGGTCTGGGCATAGAATCGGGCCGCTTCTTCGGCGTCCTTATCGTACCACAGGACGATGGTGTTCTTTTCGACTTGCATCGGGTTCTCCTCGATCTACGCTACCACCGATCGGCAGCTTCATGCCGACGACGGTTGGCGGAACGGGAATTGAACGCCCCTCCCGATCTTTTTCCAAGCCCTTCCGCGCAACGCCTCCTTCTGGCATCTTCCCTCTACTCTTACCGAGGCCAGCCATGAGCGAAACCGTCGTCCTGCCCACCCATCCTCTGCGCCCGCGCGGCAATAGCTTCATCGTGCCGCTGCTGGTCGTGCCGTTTCTGCTCTACAACCTCGTCGTGTTTCTGTTTTTCGGCGGCAATCCGGTCAATTGGGGCGCCGGGCTCTTTGCCATTCCGATGCCGTCGGGCATGCCCTGGGCTGTCACCGCGGGTGATCTGTTGCTGGTTGTCGGCATCATCATGCTGTTTGTCGAAGTGCTGAAATCCACTGGCACATCGCGAAACTCCATCATCGAGCATATGCTCTCGATGGTGCTGTTCGTCGTGTTCCTGATCGAATTCCTGCTGGTCGGCGCGGCGTCGAGCTCGGTGTTCTTTTTGCTCATGGTCATGAGCCTGATCGACGTGGTCGCGGGCTTTACGGTCTCGATCACCAGTGCCAGCCGCGATGTATCGATGAGCTAGACGACGACAGTCTTGCGATAGCCGGCCGGCATGCGGCGCTCGGCGATCCGGGCGCCGTTATTGTAGGCGCTGGTCGCCGCTTCCGGTGTGCCCTGGCGGCGGACCCGCTGCGGTGCCATGCGGTCTCGTGCGGCGATGAGCTGGCTGACGAAAGCTGCAGTCGGAGCGGAGCGCGCGAGCGAGGGTCGCGGGTCGACCGTGGCGGTGGTGACCGGCAATGCGCTCAGGGTTTCGCTTTGATCCAGATCCGACATCACTCTGTACCATCCAGAGCCGCCCTGTCCCGTTATGGGGCAGAGGCAGCGGCGCTTGCTGGTTTAGGGGCAAGCGCCATGCCAGATGGTAACAGCTCGTTAAGAGATTTCGATCCCTTGCCTTGTATCACTTCACAGGGAAATGGCGCGCCTAGAAGTTGTCCTTGCCCTTGCGGATGGCGGCAAACACCTCGGAAGGCGCCTTGCCTTCGAGCCCGTAATGAGCCGCGAGTTCGGCGGCATCGGCGCGCAAAAGGGATTGGCGCGCTTGTCTTCGCCCAGCTTGAACGGAATGGTGGGCTTGCCTTCCGCGCGCAGTGCATCGACATCGGCAGCGCGCTGCTGCAGGGCGACGTTGTCGGGGTCCACCGAGAGGGCAAAGCGGGCATTGGACTGCGTATATTCGTGCCCGCAATAGACCAGCGTCTCGTCTGGCAGGTCGCGGAGGCGCTTGACGCCTTCCCACATCGGCCCGGGCGTGCCTTCGAACATGCGGCCGACGCCGAGCGAGAAGAGCGCGTCGGCGGAAAAGAGGTGCCCGCCGTCGCGGTCGTAAAGACGATGTGGCCCAGCGTGTGGCCGGGCGCATCCATCACCTCGAAGGTGGTTTCGCCAAGCGTCACCACATTCCCGTCGCCCACGAGTTCGTCGAGGCCCTCGATCTTTTCGGCTTCGGCGCGCGGGCCGACGACGCGGGCGCCAAAGGCGGATTTGAGCTCGGGAATGGCTTCCACGTGGTCGATATGGTGATGGGTGATGAAGATGTCGGAGAGCGTCCAGCCGCGGCGGGTCAGTGCGTCGCGGATGGCCTTGGCTTCGGGCGCGTCGATGGCGGCGGTGCGGCCCGTGGCCTCGTCATGCACCAGGTAGCCGTAATTGTCCTGGCGGGCGGGAAAGACGTCGACGATGAGGGCCATGGGCATATCCTTTGCTTTTGGCTGCAAGCTAGGGATGCCTCCGGCCGATGGCAAGCCGGGGTTGGACAAGCGGCGGGCGGTTTCCTAAGTTTGCCCGATGACCAGCGATGTTTCGCGCCTTATCGGATATTACAAATCGCCGCTCGGCCGGCTGTCGCGCGCTCTGGTGCGCGAGCAGGTCATGGATCTGGCCGGCGATGTGCGCGGCAAGCGGGTGCTGGGGCTTGGCTTTTCGACGCCCTATCTGCGCTTTACGCTGGAGAAAGCCGAGCGCGTCCTGGCCTTTATGCCGGCCCGGCAGGGGGCTTCGGCCTGGCCGCGTGAGGGGCCGTCGCATACCGTGCTCTGCGATCCGCTGGAAATGCCGCTAACCGATGCCGCGGTCGATCTCACCATTGCCATTCACGCGCTCGAGCATGTGGCGGATGCCGAAGAGCTGATGCGCGAGCTGTGGCGGGTCACCGCGCCCAATGGGCATCTGCTTCTGGTGGTGCCGCGGCGGCGAGGCATCTGGGCGCAGCGCGACAATACGCCGTTCGGCCAGGGCAATCCTTATTCCGGCAGCCAGCTCGAAAAGCTGCTGCGGGATCATAGTTTCGTGCCGGAAGCCTGGCGCGACGCTTTGTTCCTGCCCCCGTTCCAGTCGCGGTTTGTGCTGAAATATCCGCGCTTTTTCGAGCGTTTCGGTCGCCTGTTCGGCCCTGCGATGAGCGGGGTCATCTGCGTGCGGGCGCGCAAGGAGGCTTTTCCCGCAGTGCCGCGGCGCAAGAAGGCGGAGCGCTATGTCCGCGTGCCAGGGCTGTCTCCGGCGACGGCACGGTCGGGTTAGACCCCCACCCAGCCTCCCCCTGCAGAAGGGGAGGAGTCCTGCCGTTGGCTTAGACTCGATCGAGCTCCTCCCCCGACTTACGGGGAGGCGGGGTGGGGGCGGTGGCAGAAAGCGACACCCTTTGCTTTCGACCCTCAACCCGCCTATGGTCCGCGCGAATTTTCCGCCGCAGACTTGTCCAATGTCCGATCCCGTTCGTCCCGTCCCGCAACCTGGCATTCTCGATATCGCGCCTTATCTGCCTGGCAAGGCCGGGGCGCCGGGAAGCAAGGCGATCAAGCTTTCGGCCAATGAGTCTCCGCTCGGGGCCAGCCCCAAAGCTATCGAGGCCTTCGCCGCGGCGGCGCAGCAGCTCGAGATCTATCCGGAAGGGTCGTCGCGCCTGTTGCGCGAGGCGCTGGGCGAGGTGCATGGGCTCGATCCGGCGCTGATCGTTTGCGGCAATGGGTCGGATGATCTCCTCCACCTTCTGGCGCAGACCTATCTCGGCGACGGCGATGAGGCGGTGATGAACCGCTATGGCTTCTCGGTTTATCCGATCATCACCCAGGCAGCCGGCGCCCGTATCGTCATGGTCGACGAGACGGACTTTACCGCCGATGTCGACGCGCTGCTTGCTGCGGTCACGCCGCGCACCAAGGTGGTGTGGCTCGCCAACCCGAACAATCCGACCGGCACCTATTTGCCCGACGCGGAAGTTCGGCGGCTGCATGCCGCCTTACGTCCCGACATTTTGCTGGTCATCGACAATGCCTATGCCGAGTATGTCACCGCGGACGATTTTACCGTCGGCAGCGATCTCGTGCGCGAGGCCGACAATGTCGTCATGGTGCGCACCTTTTCCAAGATGGGGCTGGCGGCCGCGCGGATCGGCTGGATGTTCGGGCCGGCGCATGTAGTCGATGCCATCCACCGCATTCGCGGGCCGTTCAACGTCAACCTGCCGGCGCAGATGGCGGGGGCGGCTGCAGCGCGGGACACCGCGTTCACTGAGCAGCTCAAGAGTTTCAACGCGCAATGGCGCGACTGGCTGACGGCGGAACTCGACGGCAACCATATGCGCGTCATCCCTAGCCAGGCCAATTTCATCCTGGTGCAGTTTCCCGATGCCGAACATGCGGCCTTAGCGTTCACGACCTTGCTCGAGCGGGGTCTGGTGGTGCGCGAAGTCGGTGCCTCCTATGGCATCCAGGATGCCTTGCGCATTTCCATCGGCAGCGAGCAAGCCATGCGCGGCGTTGCCGGCATTCTCCAGGCCTTGGTGAAGGTCGGATGAGCGTACATTTCAAGAAACTTGCGCTGATCGGTATCGGTCTGATCGGCTCTTCGATCGCTTTAGCGGCGCGCCGGCATGGTCTGGTGGACACCATCGCCATCGCCACGCGACGGGAGGAAACGCTGGACGAGGCGCGGGCGCTTGCTCTGGGCGACATCTATACGCTTGATGCCGCGGAAGCGGTGCACGGCGCTGATCTCGTGATCCTCTGCGCTCCGGTCGGTGCTTATGAGGCGCTGGCAAAGGCGATTGCGCCGGCGCTGGAGCCGGGCGCGATTTTGTCCGATGTCGGCTCGGTCAAGGCGCATGTGCACAAGGTCGTCGGGCCTTATGTGCCGCCAAACGTTGCCTTTATCCCGGGTCACCCGCTGGCGGGGACCGAGCATTCGGGGCCCGGTGCGGGCTTTGCGGAACTTTTCAGCGGCCGCTGGTGCGTGCTGACGCCGGGACCGGAAGTGCCGCAGGAGCAGACCGACAAGCTGGTCGGTTTCTGGCGCGCCATGGGCAGCAATGTGGAATGCATGGATGCGGCGCATCATGACATGGTGCTCGCGATCACCAGTCATGTGCCGCATCTGGTTGCCTACAACATCGTGGGGACCGTGGCCGATCTTGAAGCCGACACCAAGTCGGAAGTTATCAAGTTCTCGGCCTCCGGTTTCCGCGATTTCACCCGTATCGCCGCGTCTGACCCGGTGATGTGGCGCGACGTGTTTTTGACCAATCGCGATGCGGTGCTCGAAATGCTGGGCCGCTTTCTCGAGGATCTTTCGGTGCTGCAACGTGCGGTGCGCACCGGCGACGGGCCAGCGCTGGAAGAAATGTTTACGCGCACCCGCGCCATTCGCCGCTCGATCATCAATGCTGGCCAGGAGACCGCGGCTGCCGATTTTGGCCGCCCGCATGAAGCGGTGCCGAAATCGGAGGAACAGCGCTGAAAATCCAGCGCATGGCCCCACCCCACCCAGCGCCGCTACGGCCTAAGAGGCCTAGCTCTGCTACCCTCCCCCTCAAGGGGAGGGAGGTGCAAGAGCCGCCACTTTGGAGCCTCTAACTCAGCTGTTCATCGCCTCCCTCCCCTTGAGGGGGAGGGAATGAGGGTGGGGTGGGCTCGCGAAAGTGGAGTTCTTGGCTTCTGAGCCGTTATCTAGAAAAGGCTCGGCAGGGCAGAGATGGGCACGAGGCCTGAGCTCAGGCCGCCATTGGCGAAGCTGAGCTGGTTCTTGTGGCGGCCATCTTCGCCCGGAACGCCGAGCACCAAGGTACGCCAGGGCTCCTGGATGAACGGGCCAATGCGTTCGGCGACGCCCTTGGAGTCGATGGCGAGGGATCCGGTCGGATATCCGGCTTCGTCGAGGGCGAGGTCACCCGTGGCCGAAAGATCGGAAACCCCGTCATTGGCGCGAACGGCGACGAGGCGAAGCTTGCCGCCAGCCTGTTGCCAATCCTCAAGCAATGGCGCGGTGCCCCAGTTGCGGATGTCGTCAGGCAGGCCGGTCAACTCGCCTTCGATCTCGGCTGCGGTCTGCGCCAACTCGATGCCGGGCACTTCAACGTCGCTGGCACTGACATAGGCAGCAAGCGCGGCGCGGCCGGTGGCGGGATCGTGGAGTTCGGGCATGTCGAGAAGGTGCGCCTCAAGGTGCCCGCTCTTGCCGATCAGGGCATTGCCGAAGAGCGTGTCGTTCCAGCTCAGCCCCTCGCCTTCGACCGACAGACGAGCGATGCGCCAATTCTCGATGCGCAGGCTGGCGTCGAGCGCGGTCCAGCTTACTTCGTTGCGCCCGCCGGTGAACGCGTCGGAAATTTCGGCGGGGCCAGCGGCTGACGCCAGCACGTGGTTGGGGCGGTAGGCGAGGACGCTGGCGCGCAGATCGGGAACGGTCACCATCAGATCGCCGCTGACCAGCGTTGCGCCGGCACAACGGACGTCGAAGTTGAACGGATAGCCGCCGATGTCGAGCGTCGCGCAGGTGAGTTGTGGCGCGGTTTCGCCATCGGCCAGAGCGAGGGCATCGACCTGCGTCTTAATCTGCGACGAGACGAAGAGCCAGGCGCCGCTCCACAGAACGACCAGGGTCAAAAGAATCGAGCCGAGAATGATGATTCGCTTTTTCATGGCTTCGTCTTACCCTTGTGCCGCCCGTGTCAGAAGCGGGTTTGCGCCTTGCCGTCGATTTGCCATCAATGCCGGGTCTGGCATTGTCGCCGGGAGACGGGCACTATCGTGATGAAATCGGGTCAAGCCATGACGTCGACGCAAAGCAACACAGTCTGGGTTTTCGGCTACGGCTCGCTGATCTGGAACCCGGGCTTTGTGTTCGTCAGTTCGCAGCTTGGACTTTTGCGCGGGGCGCACCGGTCCTTGTCGATCATTTCGCACCATCATCGCGGCACGCGCGAGCAGCCGGGCCTGGTGTTCGGGCTGACGCGCGGTGGCTCCTGCCGCGGCATGGCCTTCGAGGTTGCGGCAGAAAATTGGAACGAGGTGCGCGCCTATCTCGATGCGCGTGAACTGGTGACTTCGGTTTATCGCGACGTCATGCGCCCGGTCGTGCTCTCCGATGGCCGCCGGGTCATGGCGCTGACCTATGTGGTGGACGAGGCGCATGAGCAGTTTGCCGGGGTGCTGAGCACCGAGCAGCAACTGGCAATGATCCGTGCCGGTGTCGGCATTTCAGGCCGCAATGTCGATTACGTGCTCAACACTGCGCGCCATCTCGAACAGCTCGGCATCCGGGATCGGGCGCTGATGGAGCTTGTGGACGCGCTGGAGGCAGGGCTTGAGGGTCAGGCCGCCTGAGCGGTTATGGCTTGCACGGGATAAGCGTTTTCGAGATCCCAGATGGCGGCCATGCGATCGTGCGGCGCGGGCATGCGCAAGACTTCGGTGGCGCAATCGAGCGCCAGGCGGCAGCGGGTGCGGCTCATGGGATCGGCAACCAGTTCCTCAGTCGAACCAACCCAGAGCGGCAGGCCACCCTTAACGATCACATAAAGATCAGTTTCGTGCATGGCGAAGTTTTCGAGATTGTCGTGGGTCAGCTCATAGCGCCGCCCCGAGCGTCCCTGCCATTCCGACCTGCGGCTCCGGCCGCTGTCGCCCCGCTCGAACACTACCATCATCGGCACCATGGTCGCTCTCCCGTTCCCAGGAACAAAAGTAGAACGTATTTTACGGAAGGTCAAGCAGTGGTGTTTTTGCGCAGGAGATTGAGGCGCTCTTTGAGCCGATCGTCTAGCGGACGCGCTATGCCCGATTCCAGCGCTTCGAGAGCGAGGCGATTGCTTTCGGCCTCGATGACCGAGCGCAGCCGCTCGGAAAAGACGTCGGGCGCGAGGCCCGGCTCGATCGGCGGCAGGAAGCGCGCCTTGGCCGTGCCCGGCCAGATAATGCGGCTGTTGCGGCCCCAGTAGAGGCCCGAGTTGAGGGCGACCGGCACGACCGGAACACCGAGCGTCGTATACAGGCGGACGATACCCTGGCGGTATTCGGCAGGGGCGAGGGCAGCCTTGCGGGTGCCTTCGGGATAGATGACAATCTGGCACCCGCGCTCGGCAGCGGCCTTGGCCTGCGCCAGCATCTGCGGAATGGCCTGGGCGCCGCGTTTGCGGTCGATCTCGATACAGTCCAGCGACCGCGCGGCCCAGCCGAAGAAGGGGATTTGCATCAGCTCCTTCTTGGCGATGTAAGCCGGGCGAACGAGGTGGGGAAAGATCGCGAAGATGTCCCAGTCCGATTGGTGCTTGGAGCCGATGATCGCGCCGCCGGGCGGAATGTTTTCTTCGCCTTCGACTTCGGTCCGCACGCCGCAAATGACCCGCAGCAGCACAAGGCTCGATGCGCACCAGTATTTGGCGATGCTCCAGCCGAAGGCCGTGCGCTCGGCAAAGAGTCCGACCGTGCCCGCGATCAGCGCGCAGATCGTCGTATTGCCGATAAAGAGGGCGTAAAAAATGCCGTGCGAAAGGCTTGGATGGCGGTGCGGATCGGCTGACCCATTTCAGGAAGCCTCGCTCAAGTAACGCCGCACCGTCGTGCGCGAGGTCACCGCGGTCAAGACCGCAATCACCGGCACAACCGCGAGGATGAAGACGAGGCCAGTCCAGCCGAGGAGGAAGTCACCGAAAAGAACACCGACCTGCGCCGTAGCCTCGCTGGGGAGGACGCTGTTGGCAGCGGTGCCGATGACGAGGAAGAAGAGGATGGCCAGCAGCGCGCCCAGGATCCCGCCCTGCAGGCCGATCGAAAGGAAGCGACCCTGGAAGGCACCGGCGATGAACTTGTTGGAGGCGCCGATGAAGTGGAGAACGTCGACGATCTCGCGATTGGAGGCCATGGCGCCGCGCGTGGCGAAGACGATGGCCAGAACCGTGGCGACGCCGATGAGACCGAGGATCAGGAGGCCCGAGATCACCACCGTGCCGGCCATGACATTGAGCTGTTCGCGCCAGGCGGCGTGCGTGTCGAGGCTGGCGCCGTTGATCGCCTGGAGGTTGCGCTGAAGCTGCTCGACGTCGGCATCGACCGGATCGGTCAGCTGCACGACGATGAGGCGTGGGATGTCGATGGCGGAAAGATCAAGGCCGGCGCCGAGCCATGGCTCGAGCAGGGCCTGGCTTTCTTCCACGGTCAAGGCGCGCGCAGCGCCGACGCCGGGGGTCGATTGCGCCAGCGACACGGCGGTGCGCAGATTGATTCCATCACCTCGCCCTCGACCGGGCGCAGCTGAATGGTCATTTCGCGACCGACATCGGCAGACCAGGCGATGGCCGATTTTTGAACCAGGACCACGCCGCCCAGCGTCACGGCGGAGAGGAAAGCCATGATGGTGATCAGCAGCAGCAGGGTGCGGCCGGCAACCGACTTTTCCGGCACGATCGGCGCGGCGCCGCCGCGGCGGGGGGAGGAGGCGAAGCAATTGCCTAATCATGGATGGTCAACTCCCCTTGTTGAGCACCATGCGCGGATACGAAAAACGATCGAGCAGCGGCAATTCGTGGGTCGCCAGAATAATGGTCATGCCCAGCGTGCGGTTGAGCTCGGCGAAGAGGTGCACGAGGCGGCTCGACAGATCCGGATCGACATTGCCCGTGGGCTCGTCGGCGAGCAGCACCTTTGGCCGGGCGATCACGGCGCGGGCAATGGCGGCGCGCTGTTTTTCACCGCCCGAAAGCAGCGTCGGGAGTGCATGCATGCGCTCGCCGAGACCCACCCATTCGAGAAGTTCGACCACATTGGGCCGGTATTCGCTTTCCGGCTGGCCGAGGACGCGGAGGGGCAGGGCGACGTTTTCAAAGGTCGTCAGGTGATCGAGAAGGCGGAATTCCTGGAACACGATGCCGATATGGCGGCGCAGCTGCAGCAGCCGATCCTGGTCGAGCTTACCGACATCCTCGTCGAACATGGTCACCCGGCCGCGGCTGGGCTTGAGTGCCAGAAGCAGCATGCGCAAAAGCGAAGTCTTGCCGGCGCCGGACGGTCCGGTCAGGAAATGAAACGAGCCGGGCTCGATCGAAAAGGTGAGGTCTTTGAGGATCTCTGGGCCATTGCCGTAGCGCAGGCCCACATCGGAAAATTCGATCAAGAACGGGTGCTCCCAGTTCACACCGGCGGTGTGGCGGCGCCAAGGGCGAATCAGCCTTTTGCCGCATCATAGCAGCCGTGACCAAGTCCTGCGGCTCTGGCCAGCTTTGGCTGGGGGAAAGCGGCACAATTTTGGTGAAATCAGGGGTTTGAGGAGTTTTAACCCAGCTCCGCTAGGGTTGCGGTTTAAAGCCCAAGGTTTTTCCGCCCTCCATGATCATCACCTGTCCGCATTGCCAGACCAAGTACCAGGTGACCTTCGAGGCCATCGGCTCGGCAGGGCGCAAGGTGCAGTGCGCCCATTGCGGGCAGGCCTGGGACCAGCGTCCGCTGGCGCCGGCCGAGCCCGAGGTCGAGGACGATCGACTGTTCGACCAGATGGCGGAAGATGCTCTGGACGAAGTGATGGCGGCCGAGGAGCAGGCCGTTGCCGCTGAAAAGGCTGCCACGCGGCCGCCGGCGCCACCATCCGAGACTGTGGTCGCGCGCGCGCCCGATGCCGCCGAGTTGCGCAAGCGGCAGGCTGCGTTTTCGCGCCGGCAAAGCGCGGTGAGTTCGCGCCTGCCATTGGCGCGGCTGCGGCGGGCGGCGCGGGTGGTCGGTGTCGTGCTCTGCGCCAGTCTGGCCGTCGGTGCCTATTTCGGCCGCGCCCAGCTGGTGGAGCGCTATCCAGACCTTGCAGGCGTCTATGAAGCCATGGGCATCGGCGTCAATGTCGTGGGTCTCAACTTTGCCGAGGTGGCAACGCTCAAGACCTTGTCGAACGGCAGCGAAGTGCTGATGGTTTCGGCCCAGATCGTGGGGCTGCAAACGCAGCCTGTGCCGGTGCCGCCGGTCGTGGTGAGCCTCCTCGATGATGGCGGTCGCGCCATCTACGAGTGGAGCGTCGTGCCGCCGCAGGTGCCTGACCTGATGGCTGGCGAGCGCGCCACATTCGACACCCGCCTTTCGCAACCGCCAGGCGAGGCCGTGCGCGTGCGCCTGAGCTTCGCCGGCGACACGGCGCAATCGCCTGTGCAGGCTGGCGGCCATGGAACGCCCCCTGCCGCTGCGCCGGCCGAGCCGGCACACGCCACACCCGAGCCAAGCGCGCCCGCAGCGGCGGCGCATGGCGCCCCTGAACACCACTAAAGAGAAGACCCTTGGCCCGTATCCTCCTCGCCGAAGACGATCCTTCCGTTCGCGCCTTCGTGGTCAGTGCCCTCACCATGAAGGGCCACGAGGTCGTCGCCGAAGAGGATGGCGGCCTCGCCGCCGAAACCGCCGATGCCGAGGGTGGGCGCTTCGACCTGCTGCTCTCCGACATCAAGATGCCGGTGATGGACGGCATCGCCCTGGCGCTCCATGTCGGCGCGCTCTATCCGGACGTCACCATCCTCTTGATGACTGGCTTTGCCGACCAGCGCGAGCGCGCCCATGGGCTCGACGCGCTGATCTACGACGTCATCACCAAGCCGTTCACGCTGGCGGATCTCCTGGCCAAGGTGGATGACGCGCTAACGGGCAAGCCGGTCGAGGTGGTGAGCCTGGGACGGCGGGAGCTGGGGGAAGGGCACTAAGTCACCCCCTTCCGAGCTGCGCTAGGCTTCTTCGTCGCCAAGCTCCGCTTGCCTTCCCCTCTGAGGGGGAAGGTGACAACGAGTGCTTGGCAAAATAGCGCCGCATCCACGGACCTTACCCTCCCCCCTCAGAGGGGAGGGTAGCGCCGCTAGGCTCAAAGAGCCGTAGCAAAGCTAGGGAGGGGGTGCCTTCAAACCCAGTCTGGCACGCTATCGAGCGCCAGCAATTCCTCCAGCGACTTCCTGGGCCGGATGACGTGCCAGCGGGCGCCGTCCACCAGAACTTCGGGGATCAGCGGGCGGGAGTTATAGGTCGAGGCCATGACCGCGCCATAGGCGCCGGCGCTCATGACGGCGAGGAGGTCGCCCTCCTTGACGCCGGCAATGGTGCGGCCCTTGGCGAGGTAATCGCCGGTTTCGCAGACCGGGCCGACGATATCGCCGGTGATTGGCGGCAGGTTGGATGGGTTGACCGGCTGAATGTCGTGATGCGCCTCGTAAAGGGTGGGGCGGATCAGGTCATTCATGGCGGCGTCGACGATGATGAAATCGGCCTCGCCGGTTTTCACATATTCGACCTTGGTAACGAGAATGCCGGCATTGCCGACAAGCAAGCGGCCCGGCTCGATCACCAGCGAACAGCCGAGTTGCCCGACTTTTTCGCGCACCAGGGCGGCATAGGCCTCCGGCAGGGGAGGCGCGTCCTCTTCGGGGTCATAGGGGATGCCGAGGCCGCCGCCGACATCGACATGTTCGATGTGGTGGCCATCGGCGCGGAGGTCGCCAACGAGCTCGGCCATCAGGGCGAAGGCGTCACCAAATGGTTCGAGATCGGTGATCTGTGAGCCGATATGCATGTCGACGCCGACGGCTTCGATATTGGGCAGCGCAGCGATGCGCCGATAAACGTCGCGCGCTCGCACGAAGGGAATGCCGAACTTGTTCTCGCTCTTGCCGGTCGAAATCTTGGCATGGGTCTTGGCATCGACATCGGGATTGATGCGGACCGAGACGCGCGCGGTGAGACCCATGTCGGCGGCGATCATCGACAGGCGTTCGAGCTCGGGCTCGCTTTCGACGTTGAAGCACTTGATGCCGACCTCGAGGCCGCGCCGCATTTCGGCGACCGTCTTGGCGACGCCGGAGAAGACAATCTTGTTTGGGCTGATGCCCGCGGCCAGGGCACGCTCGAGTTCGCCCAGCGAAACCACGTCGGCGCCACAGCCTTCCGAAGCCATGAGCTTGAGCACGGCCTGGTTGGAATTGGCCTTCATGGCATAGGCCATCAGCGTCGGAATGCCGGCAAAGGCCTCGCGCAGGACGCGCACATGGCGGCGGAGCGTGGCGCTGGAATAGACGTAAAAAGGCGTGCCGACCTCTGCTGCCAGAGCGTTGATGTCGACGTCCTCGGCATAAAGCACGCCGTCGCGGTGATTGAAGTGGTGGACCATGATGCGCGCCCCGCAGGTTTCGGGCACTTCCTAAAGCAGTGCCTTCGAAAACGAAAGCTAGACTTGCTTCGGCTCGAACGCGGTTTCGATGCGGTCGGCGACGAGGTGTTGCAGGCGCCAGAGATGCGGATCGTGGATGCCCATCTGTTCGAGGTGGTCGACGGTCTGGTGCAAATATTCGGCCATGGAGCCGCGGCTGCCTGTGGCCTTGGCGAGGACATCTGCGACTTCGGCTTCGCTGAGGCCGGAAACATAGCGGCCGGATTGGCGATCGATGCAGAAGGTCAGCGCCTTGATTCGATGATCGCCGCTTTGCACGGTGACCCAGCGCGGCGGAAAGGCCGAAGGCAGCCAGGCCATTTCGCGCTCGAAAAGCTGAATCAAGCACTCTTCGACGCGATCTGCCGGCAGGCGATAGGCGACGCCCTTGCAAGCCCCGCCACGGTCGAGCGCCAGCATGAGGCCCGGATTTTCGTCGCTGCCGCGCCAGCGATTGTTCCAGCCGAGGCAGAAGGCCCGGTGCCAGCCGCGGACCACGCCGGTGCGCATCTCGACGAAGTCGCAGGCCGGCTTCCAGATCAGTGAGCCATAAGCAAAGACCCAGATCTCGCCGGGATCGTCGATCTGAGCCATGAGCCGCGCAATGGTCGCGCGATGATCGTCAACGGTCGCCGCATGGTATCCCTCGGGCGGCGCCGGCATGTCCTCGGTGGTCTCTGGCGGCTGCACATAGGCGACGTGACGGGCGGTAAGGCGCATCTGTCGCGGTTTCCGGGGCATTGGCGATCCAAATCAGTCCAAAGATCGGATCAGACTAAAACGATGCTCGGATCAATCAACCCCGCCATCGCCATGGCCGCCATGCTTGCGCTTAGCCAACGGCTTGGGCTCGTGGGTTTGCCCGGTCAGCTGTGACTTCCAGCGCGCGGCTTGTTCGAGAACATTGGCGGGCGCCGTGCCGCCATATGATTTGCGGGCGGCGACCGAGGCTTCCACGGTCAGCACCTTGTGGATGCGGGAATCGATGCGCTCGTCGACTTGCTTGAAATCCTCGATGGTGAGGCCTTCAAGGCCGCAGTTCTTGCCTTCGGCCAATGCCACGATCTGCCCGGTGATGTGGTGGGCGTCGCGGAAGGGAATGTTGAGCTCGCGCACCAGCCAATCGGCGACGTCGGTGGCCGTCGAAAAGCCAGCCGAGGCAGAAGCGCGCATGCGGTCGCGATTGGGCTGCATGTCACCGACCATGCCGGTCATCGCGGCCAGCGACAGCGAAAGCGCATCGAGCGCGTCGAAGGCGACTTCCTTGTCTTCCTGCATGTCCTTGGAATAGGCGAGCGGCAGGCCCTTCATGACGACGAGCAAGGAATTGAGCGCGCCCAAGATGCGGCCGATCTTGGCGCGCACCAGTTCGGCCGCGTCCGGATTGCGCTTTTGCGGCATGATCGAGGAGCCGGTGGTGAACTTGTCCGAAAGCCGGATGAAGCCGAACTGGGCGCTCGACCAGATCACCATCTCCTCGGCAAAGCGGGAGAGATGCATGGCGCAGATCGAGGCGGCGGCGAGGGTTTCGAGAATGAAATCGCGATCCGATACGGCGTCGAGCGAGTTGGCGGTCGGCCGGTCAAAGCCGAGCGCTTGCGCTGTCGCATGGCGATCGATGGGGTAGGGCGTGCCGGCCAGGGCGGCCGAGCCGAGCGGATTTTCGTTGAGGCGCTTGCGCGCATCTTCGAGCCGGCCGGCATCGCGGCCGAGCATTTCGACGTAGGCCAGCAGGTGATGACCGAAGGTCACCGGCTGGGCGTTCTGGAGGTGGGTAAAGCCGGGCAGGATGGTTTCAGCTTCTTCTTCGGCCCGGGCCACGAGGCCGAGCTGCAGGGCGCGGATCTGGCCGACCAGCGTATCGATATAGTCGCGCACATAGAGGCGGAAATCGGTCGCGACCTGATCATTGCGCGAGCGCGCCGTGTGGAGGCGCCCGGCGGCATCGCCGATCTTTTCGCGCAGGCGCGATTCGACATTCATATGGATGTCTTCGAGCGCCCGCGAAAAGGTGAAGCTGCCACCCTCGATTTCGCCGAGCACCTCGTCTAACCCTTGCAAAATGGCGTCGCGATCGTCTCGCGTCAAAATGCCCGTGGCTTCGAGCATTGTCGCATGGGCCTTCGATCCGGCAATATCCTGGAGATAGAGGCGCTGGTCGAAACCGATCGAGGCGTTGATTTCTTCCATGATGGCGTCGGGTCCGGAAGCGAACCGGCCGCCCCACATCTTGTTGCTCATCTTTATGCCTTTTTCGGAGTTGCCCATGTCGAATTCCAGCGTAGCCCAAACCGGTCGCAAACGCTGGATGCTGCCGGTGACGCTGGCAGGTGCGGTCTTGGCGCTAGCTATAGCTTCGTGGATTTATCTGGGCAATGCCGCCCAGGCCATGTCTTGTCCGGCACAGGGTCCTGCCGCGCAGGTGATCGATGCGGCCGCCACGGGTGAACTTGCGGCGCTGATGGGCACAGGCACCGGCCGCGGCTACCAGGACATGGCGTTCAAGGATGCCTCGGGGGCGGACAAGACCATCGCCGATTTCAAGGGCAAGGCGCTGCTGGTCAATTTCTGGGCCAGCTGGTGCGTCCCGTGCCGGGAGGAAATGCCGGCGCTCGATGCCATCGCGACGCAGTATAATTCGGACAAGTTCGAAGTGCTGCCGATCAATCTCGATATCGGTGAGGGCGGTCTTGCCAAGGCGCAGGAGTTTCTGGCCGAGGGTGAATTCCAAAACCTGCCGCTTTATGCCGACAACACTTTTGCCGCCTTCGACCGGCTGAAGCGCGAAGCGGTGGCGGTGGGCCTTCCGGCGACATTGCTGCTCGATGCCGATGGATGCGAGCTGGCAGTATATTGCAGGGACCGGCGGAGTGGCACAGCCCGGATGGGGAGGCTGTGGTCAAGGCGTTGATGGGCTTGCGGGGGTAAGAAGCGCGACCCGCCAGTAGACCTCATCCTGAGCCTGTCGAAGGGCGAGGTCGTGGCAGGATCAGTGTACCCGACCTCGTGGTTCGAGACGCTTCGCTCCTCACCATGAGGTCTCATCCAGTGATTGGAACTAAGCCTGCTTGTCGACCTTGAGGCCCTGGCCCGGTGGCGGGGCGCTGGGGGTGGAGCCCATCAGCATGGTGATGAGGTTCATCTCCATCTCGTGGCTCTTTTTGGCGACGGCAATCTGGACCGATTGCTGCGTCTGGGCAGCGCGGGCGGTCAGGAGATTGCTGGCGAGGTCGGTGTTCATCGCCTGACCCTATGCCGCCGGCGTTAAGATCTCGTCAGCGCCCGCCCCAGAGAACGACGCCTTTACGCCGCAGCAACGGCGCCAGCACCACGCCTGCCGCAAAGCCGCCGATATGGGCCCACCAGGCCACGGGTTCATTGGAGCCGACCAGAACATAGAAAAACTGGCTGGCGATCCAGAAGCCCAGCATCCAGAAGGCAGGAACCGGCAGCGGGATCAGCCAGACAATGCGCGCAAGAACGAAGACGCGGGCATGGGGATAAAGCAGCACATAGGCGCCCATGATGCCGGCAACGGCACCCGAGGCACCGATCAGCGGACCATTGCCGTTGATGTTGAAGAGAAGATGCGCGAGCGCGGCCAGCACAGCGCAGGCGATGTAGAAAAAGAGGTATTTGGCGTGGCCGAGCGCGTCCTCGATATTGTCGCCGAAGACCCAGAGAAACAGCATATTGGTGAGGAGGTGCAGCCAGTCGGCATGCAAGAAGGCGTAGGTGACGAGGTTGGCCCAATCCGGCAGCCACGGCACCGGCTGGGGATAAAGGTCGCGCACGACGATCGGGATCATGCCGAAGTTAATCGCCGCTGCCTCAAAGGCGGCGGGCGGCAGCGTCGACTGGACAAGGAAGATCAGAACCGTCAGCGCAATCAGCCCGTAATTGACGAAGGGCAGGCGCACGTGGCGGATCGGGTTGCTGTCGTGGAGGGGCAGAAACAGGGCAAACTCCTTCAGGGGAAGGAAGCTCAGCCCTTCTTGTCCACGTCACCATAATTGCCCGGCACCCACAAGACATCTGCAGCGCCATTGTTGTTGGCAACCCGCGACAGAACGAACAGCAGGTCCGAAAGGCGGTTGAGGTATTTCAGCGTTTCATGATTTGTGTCGGGTTCGGCTTCGACAAGCGCGGAGACCAGCCGCTCGGCGCGTCGGGTCACGGTGCGGGCAATGTGAAGGCTTGCGGCAAGCGCCGAACCGCCAGGCAAAACGAAGCTGGTGAGGGGCGCAAGATCGGCATTGAAGCGGTCGATCGTGGTCTCGAGCCATGTCGTCTGCACGGGACGGACGCGAAGGCTGGGATATGGGGCGGCAGGATCGTCGGCGCCGGGTGTTGCAAGGTCGGAGCCAATGTCGAAGAGGTCGTTCTGTATGCGGGCCAGAACGGCGTCGATTGGGGCGCTGGCATGGAGCCGTGCCTGGCCAAGCGTGGCATTGGCTTCGTCCACGGTGCCATAGGCTTCAATGCGCAGGTCGTGCTTCAGCCGCCGTGGACCGCGCACCAGGCCCGTCGTGCCGTCATCGCCGGTCTTGGTATAGATGACGTTGAGCTTGACCATGAAAAGCGCTCTTAGCCGCCGCGGCCGCCAAAGAAGAACAGGGCGCCGAGCAGCAGCACGAGGGCAACGGCCTGGCCGATGACGCGCAGGCGCATCAGGCGCTGGCTGGTATTGCCGGGACCGCCCTTGAGCATGTTCCAGAGGCCCATGCCAAGAACGATGACGACGAACAGCAGCGCGAGCGCAATGGCGATATTGAGGAGCGTTTCCATCTTTGCCTAAGGGTTGGAGAGAGGAGCAGATGTCCCATTAATATAGGCAAGGAGGCCGCTCGCCACTGCGTCATAGATGGCACGAATTCGATGCGAGGTGAACAATTCCCTGTGTGTGGTGAGCCAGATCGGCATGGGCGGGATGTGGAGATCGATGGGGATCACCACCAGCCCCGGGGTCTGCCGTGCCAGCGTCTCCTGCCCGAAGCCGACACCGAGCCCGGCGCGGATCAGCTCCCACAAATGGGCCTGGTCATCGGTGCGGATGACGAAGTTCTCCCGCTTGAGCTCGAAGCCGAGCTTGCGGGCATGAAGGATGATGGCGTCGGATCGATCAAAGCCGAGGAGGTCATGTTCCCAGAGGTCGGCGATTTCCTTGGGCATGCCGCGGCGGGCGAGATAATCTTCATGCGCGACGGGCACGAGGGGATGTCGCCCAGGTGGCGCGTGACCAGTTCCAGCTGCGTTGGCCGGAACATGCGCACGGCGATGTCGGCCTCCCGCATCAGGAGGTTTTCGGCAGAATCGGAGGGCACGACCTCGATGCCGATGCGCGGATGGGCTTTGCGGATGGCGCCCAGGATTTTTGGCAGCACATAGTTGGAGATCATAAAGCTTGCGGTGATGCGTACTGTGCCGCCGGTATCGTCCTGCGCGCCTTCGGCAAGGATTGCGGCCTCGGCCAGCGAGTTTTGCGCGCGTTGCACCGGCTCATATAGGCGAAGCGCCGTTTCGTTGGGTTTGAGGCCCGTCAGTGTTCGCTCAAAAAGCGGAATGCCGAGATTTGCTTCCAGCGTTTCGATGTGCCGGCCGATTGTCGGTTGGCTCATGCTGAGATGTCGCGCGGCGGCCGAAAGCGAGCCTTCCGAGATCACGGCAGCAAAGCTGCGCCACAGTGCCCAGTCCGGTTCTCTATTCACGATTGAATACTCGACCCACGCTTCTGGCTAATCGCCATTCATTCTTGTAGCGCCCATCTTGGGCTCCAGCAACACAAAGGAGCTTTGAGATGAGCAAGGGTAAGGTCACGGTCCTCGGCAGCAATGGCCATATCGGCAACACCCTGATGTGGGCCTTTCGCGATGCCGGCTGGGACGTCACCGGGCTTGGCCGCATCAACCGCAAGCCGGTGCCGAATACGCGCTTCGTCAAGGGTGACGCCGACGACATCGCGGTGGTGAAGGCTGCGATCGCCGAGGCCGACGTCGTCGTCAATGCGCTCCATCTCCCCTATGACAAGTGGGGGAATGGCGCTGCCGAAGCACAGCTTCAGGTCGTGCTCAATTCTCTCAAGGGTAGCGGCAAGACGCTGATGTTTCCCGGCACGATCTACAATTATCGCGCTGCAGACCGTCAGCTGACCCCGACCTGCGACAAAGCGGCGAAAAGGCGCGTGGCCGCATTCGCGAAAACCTCGAGCGCATGATCCGCGCGGGTGCGGAAGCGGGCCATTACCAGGCGATCATCCTGCGTGCCGGCGATTTCTTCGGGCCCGGGCAGCGCGGTGAGTGGTTCGAGCAGGCCATCCTGATGGGTGAAGGCAAGGGCAAGATCCATCACCTCGGTGACTTGGACAAGCGCCATTCCTGGGCCTATTTGCCGGACCTTGGCCGGGCATTCGTGGCGCTGGCGGAGCAGCGGCAGGCACTGGGCAGGTTCGAAAACTTCCATTTTGCCGGCCACTGGATCAGCCATGGCGAGATCATGACCGCCACCCAGTCTGCGCTTGGCCGCCAGCTCAAGGTCACGCCCTTCCCCTGGTGGGGCATCCGCCTTGTCGGCCTCGTCAACGCGATCATGCGCGACCTTCATGAGATGCGCTACATCTGGAGCAACGAGATGGAGCTTGTGGATGAAAGGCTCGATGCGCTGCTGGGGCCCAGCTTTGCGACGCAATATGAGGTGGCGGTGAAGGCGACGGTGGATGAGTTGATGGGTGCGAAGCAGGCGGCTTAATCAAGAGCCCCCACCCCAACCTCCCCGTAAGTCGGGGGAGGAGCCGCATCGAGCCATGATCTCCAGCCGGACTCCTCCCCCTTCTTAAGGGGGAGGTTGGGTGGGGGTGCTAAAACCCAACCGCCCGCCTCACATCCTCAGCCGTCCACCCTTCCCTCCGCAAATCTCTTAAGCTTTGCGAGCCCTTCGACTTGCTGAGCTTGCCGCCATCGTCGCCCAACAGCAGCCGGTGGAAGAAGTAGATCGGCGACTGCAAGCCCAGGAGCATCTGCAGCAGGACGTGGATGTCGGTCGCCGCCTCAAGATCGCGGCCGCGCGTCACATGCGTGATGCCCTGCGCCGCGTCATCCACCACGACGCTGAGGTGATAGCTCGTCGGCACGTCCTTGCGCTGCAGCACGACATCGCCCCATCGCTCGGGTCGCGCATAGCGCACCTGAGGCCGGTCGAGCACGGTTGGGCCGACCACAGTGAAGGTCAGCATGCCGACACGATCCATTGCCTTTTCGACATCGAGCCGGAATTGCACCGGATCGCCGCGTTCAAGCCGCTCGATGCGTTCGGCGTTGGAGAGATGGCGGCAGGTGCCGGGATAAAGCGGCGCGCCGTCGGGATCGGTACCAGTGGAGGCTTCGGCGATCTCGGTCCGGCTGCAGAAGCAGGGATAAATCAGGTCCATGTCGCGCAGGCGATTGGCGGCTTCGGCATAAAGATCGAAGCGTTCGGACTGGATCAATATGGGCTCGGGCCAGTCGAGGCCGAGCCAGTGGAGATCCTCGATGATCGCCTCGGTAAATTCGGGTTTACAGCGGTTGAGGTCGATGTCTTCGATGCGCAGATGCGCTGTGCCGCCCAGTTTTTTTGCCGCGTCCCAGGTCACCAGCGCCGATAACGCGTGGCCGAGGTGAAGATATCCATTGGGGCTGGGGGCGAAGCGAAGCTGGGGTTTGGCCATGAGCCATTATAGGAATTCCGAGTGACTGTGACGAGTGAAACCACGCCCCGCATCGATACGCCCGAGGGTGTTGCCTGGCATTTGGATGCCCTCGTGAGCATGGTGCCGCGTCTGGCCCCGATGCGCGACGCCGTTGGCGTGGTCATGCCACGGGTCAACCCGAAACAGTTTGCCGGCATGGCCAAGGTGATTTCGGGGCAGCAGATTTCGGTGCAAAGCGCAGCGGCAATCTGGGGCAGGTTTTCGCAGCTACCCGGCGCGCTCGAGCCCGAGACTTATCTGCTGCTCGACGAAGACACCGTGCGAGCCGCCGGGTTCTCGCGCAGCAAGTACCTTACCTTGCGCGCGATCTCCGAGGCGGTGGTCGCAGGAGAGCTCGACTTTGATGAAGTTGATAACTTGCCCGGCGATGAAGCCATCAGCCGGCTTGTGGCTTTGCGCGGCATCGGGCCCTGGACGGCAGAGGTATACCTCTTGTTCTGCGCCGCCCATCCCGACATTTTCCCCGCTGGCGACCTGGCTTTGCTCAAGGCCGCGCATCACGGTCTCGGGCTTGACGCTCGCCCGACCATCAAGGAAATGATCGTCATCGCGCATGAATGGTCGCCGCACCGCTCAGTCGCGGCGCTGCTGTTTTGGCGCTATTTCGCTGCTCTCAAGAACCGAGAATCGAGCCTTCTATGATCAAGCTCTCCGGCCCCATGCTCGCGCCGATCAATGGCGGTGCGCCCGACAGCGCCGTGGTGCTGCTGCACGGCTATGGCAGCGATGGCAACGACTTTATCGCCATGGCGCCGCACTTCCAGCACCTGCTGCCGGGTGCGCTGTTCGTCTCGCCGCATGCGCCCCATCCTGCGCAGATGACGGGGTTTGGTCATCAGTGGTTTCCGATCAGCCTTGAGGAAGGGCGGCTGGCGCAGCGCCAGTTTGGCGTGGCCAGCGCGCGTCCGGTGCTGGTCGATTTCCTCCATGACCTTTGGGAGCAGACCGGCGTAC
The DNA here is from genome assembly GCF_011058215.1 of Devosia aurantiaca. GTDB lineage: Bacteria > Pseudomonadota > Alphaproteobacteria > Rhizobiales > Devosiaceae > Devosia > Devosia aurantiaca. The sequence continues at coordinate 60,160 of NZ_JAALFG010000001.1, read as the reverse complement.
CGCCAAACCGCACCATCCTGGCCGGCTTCAGCCAGGGTGCGATGATGGCGCTGCATGTCGGCTTGTCGCTGCCCAAGGAAGAAACCCTCATGGGTGTGATCGGCATCTCGGGCGCATTTCTGCCGCCGGACAATTTCGGCGATCCGTCCTTGGCTCGTCCTCCGGTCTGCCTCGTGCATGGTGACCGGGACGACGTTGTCTCACCCGAGCACAGCGCAAATGCTAACAGTCTGCTAACCAAGTCCGTCCCAGTGCTACGATATCACGTAAGCCGGGGAACTGGGCACGGCGTTTCGCCGGATGGAATCGCCTTCATCGCCAAGTTCATCGAAGTAATCACGAACAAATAAGCATCGCTGCCGCTTCACACGCCCGACACAAAGGGCTTAGTATAAAGGGGCTATGGACTTACGCGATTCCCGTTTCGGGAGCCTCAAGTGACTATCCATGTGTCGCCTGAGACCTGTCCCGCTCTTGTATTGAACGCCGATTACCGGCCGCTCAGCTATTACCCATTGTCCTTATGGTCCTGGCAGGACGCGATAAAAGCGGTGTGCCTCGATCGGGTGAACATCGTTTCCGAATACGAGACGAAGATCCATTCGCCCAGCTTCGAGATGCGGCTGCCCAGCGTCGTGTCTCTCAAGGACTACGTGAAACCGGCACGGCATCCCGCCTTCACGCGCTTCAATGTTTTCCTGCGCGACCGTTTCCAGTGCCAGTATTGCGGTTCGCCGCACGATTTGACCTTCGATCACGTCATTCCGCGCTCGAAAGGCGGTCTCACCACCTGGGAAAACGTCGTTGCCGCCTGCGCGCCGTGCAACCTGCGCAAGGCCAACCGCCTGCCCAGCGAGATCAAGATGTTCCCGCATCAGGCGCCTTTTGCGCCGACCGTGCATGACCTCCACAACAATGGCCGGGCCTTCCCGCCCAACCACCTGCACCAAAGTTGGCTCGACTACCTTTATTGGGACATCGAACTCGAGCCCTAGTGGCGGTTGCGGCGGTACTGGAAGGCAATGGACGCAAACAGCAGCACGACGATGGCTAGCGAGATCAGCGCGTTGTAGCCGGCCAGCGAAATGCCGAGAAAGCGGAACTGGACGACGTCGCAGCCGATGACCGGCTTGAGGTCGTTGAGTGCGTCGAGGCTGAACTCTTCGCCGAGGCCCGTGCAGGCAGTCGGGCCGGGCCAGAAACCCCATTCAACGCCAGCGTGGAAGGCGCCCATATAGGTGCCCCAGGCGAAAATGGCGAGTACGATCGCCATGCCAATATACCAAACGGGCAAGGGCAGCCTGTTCCAGAGCACGAGGATCAGCGCCAGGAGCGGCAGGCCCCAATAGTAGGCGAGGCGCTGTTCGAGGCAGAGTTCGCAGGGCACGAGGCCGCCGATATATTGCGATCCCAGCGCACCCAGGATGGCGGCGAGGCCAAGAAGAAAGGCAAGACCGGCAGCGATCTTGTCGAGCGGGCGGGCAGGGGACATGGCGATGATCTCAGGTGACGCTGTGATGGGAAGGACTTAGCGCCCGGCTGGGGCAAAAGCCAGATGGCAACAGGCTCGTGATTATTGCCCGTCTACGGCCTTCTTGAGGGCCATGGCATTTTGCGGCGCGTGCAGTTTGTCCTCGTGGACGAAGTAGGCGAAGACGTCACGACCGCCATCGCGCCAGGTTGCTATCTCCTTGGCCCAGCTTGCAATATCGGCATCTTCGTAGCCGGTGGCGGCTTCGCGCGCAGGCCCTTGCAGGCGGCAATAGGCGAAATCTGCGGTGAGTTCACGGCTAGAATTTTCCAGCGTATCGGCGATAACGCGAGCGACGTTGTGTCGAGCGAACAATGCGTTCGCTGCAGGATCATCAAAGCTTTTGTGCCGCGGCTCGATGGCGTGGCGGATCGGACCGACATCGGTTGCGTCGAGATAAGGTTCCGACTTGGAGCCATCGGCTTCGCTGGCGAGGGCCAGGTAGGAGGCGCTGTCTTTCGGTAAGAGCTTGAGAAAATCGGCAAGGACCTGTGGATCGAAGGCCAGGTTGGGCGGTAGTTGCCAGACAAAGGGGCCCAGTCGATTGCCGAGGGCCAGCGGACCGGAAGCAAAGAAGTTGGCGAGTTCCTGGCGGCAGTTCTTGAGGCGGCGAATGTGGGTGACGAGTTGCGGACCCTTGATGGAAAATCGAAAATTATCGGGGGTTTCGCCGGCCCATTTCTGGAAACTTGCTGGCTTCTGATTGGCGCGAAACGTTGCGTTGATCTCGATCGTCGTCAGTTGGCTGGCTGCGTAGCTCAGCTCTTTTTCTGAACGAGACCTTGCGGGAAGAAGGTGCCGCGCCAGGGTTCGAACACCCAGCCGGCGGTTCCGGTTCGCACTTCGCCACGATCTGTCATTCCCATTCCCTCCCTGAGGCGAGAGTGTCGCGACAGGTCGGTGTTAGCAATAGGCCGCAAATTGGTAATCATTTTTTGCCTTATTTGAGTGCATGGTGAACGAAGAGTTTCCGGGGGTGTTGTGTGCGCCGATCAACCATCGTTTCTTTTGCCGCAGCCATCCTTTCGGGTCTCAGCGCGGCAACCGCTGGCGCATGCGATGACCTGCGCATGGCGCGCGGTGGCGTGGTCACCGAGGTGGTCGACGGCGACACGGTGATCCTCGATTCGGGGCTCGTGGTGCGCATGATCGGAACGCAGGCGCCCAAACTGCCCCTGGGTCGGGAAGGCTATCCGACCTGGCCGTTGGCGCCCGAGGCAAAGACCGAGCTCGAAAACCTGGCGCTCAACAAGACGGTGATGCTCGGTTATGGCGGCGAGGAAAAAGACCGCTATGACCGGGCCCTTGCGCATGTCTTTGTCGAAGAGGGCGACGATGCCGTCTGGGCGCAGCAGCATATGGTCGAGAATGGCTTGGCGCGGGTTTACTCGTTTCCGGACAACCGCAAATGCCTCGATCAACTGTTTGCGGCTGAGGCGCGGGCGCGCGTGGAGCGGCTTGGAATCTGGACCGATCCCTATTACAGCGTGCGGGCGGCGGATCGACCGGCTGATTTGCTCGACCGAGTGGGCGACTATGAATTGGTGGAAGGACGCGTGCTCGTTGCCGAACGCAGCGGATCGCGCGTCTACCTCAATTTCGGGCGCTTCTATAAGGAAGATTTTACGGCTGTGATCGAAGCGCCGGCGCTGCGGCTTTTCGCGGCGGACGGGTTTGATCCGTTGACGCTCGAAAATGCCTTTGTGCGCATCAGGGGATGGGTGGATGACCGGGATGGTCCGCGCATCGAGATAACCCATCCCGAACAGATCGAGGTTCTGGCGAGGCAATGACCGCGCTTTTGAGCAAAAAGGTTTGGCGCATGGGAACGCTGGCAGCGCTGCTGCTGGCGCTGAGCGCCTGCACGTCGCTGACAGGGTCCAACATCAATGTGGCGCGCACCGGCGACATTCCGGCGCCGACCGTCGTGCCGGAAGGTACCGACCCCAATGATGACGTTCTGGGCCGGCGTGAGCATCCGCGCATTGTTGCGGCCTATGGCGGGGTCTACGAAGACCGGCAGGCCGAGATCATGGTCGCGCGGATCGTCGGCCGCCTCCTGGCGGCAGCCAACCAGCCCAATGTGCAGTTCCAGGTCACCATTCTCGATACGTCCGAAGTCAATGCCTTCGCGCTGCCGGGCGGCTACATCTATGTGACGCGCGGAATCCTGGCGCTGGCATCGGACACGAGCGAATTGGCAGCCGTGCTGTCGCACGAGATCGCGCACGTCACCTTGCGCCATGCCCGTGCCCGCACCGACAAGACACGCAACACGCAGATCGTCGATCGGGTGATCACCGGCATTCTGGGTGGCGATACGTCGACCGACGCCACCGCCAATCGGACGCGCCAGCAGTTGGCGGCATTCAGCCAGAATCAGGAACTCGAAGCCGATGCCGAGGGCATCAAGTTTGCCGGCAAGGCAGGCTATGACAGCCAGGCGGCGGCGCGCTTCCTGGGCGTCATGAGCCGGTTCGCGGCCTTTTCGGCAGGCGATACCGGCGATGGCGGCTTCTTGTCCTCACACCCGTCGACACCCTCCCGCATCCAGACCGCTTCAAGCCGGGCGCAGGGGCTGTTCGGGTCTTCGGCTGCCGGCGAGACGGATCGGGAAGGCTATCTTTCGGCAATTTCCGGCATGACCTTTGGCGACAGCCCGTCGCAGGGCTCGATCATCGGCCAGAGCTTTATCCATCCGGCGTCCAAATTCACCTTCACCGTGCCGCAGGGCTATTCGCTGCAAAATTCGCAGAGCGCGGTGGTGGGCGTTGCGGGCGATGGCGAAGCCGTGCGCTTCGACAGCGCCGTAGTGCAGCCCAATATGGCGCTGACCGATTACCTCAAGTCCGGCTGGATCGCCGGGCTCAAGGCCGACACTGTGCAGTCGCAGAGCTTTAACGGCATCGAAATGGCTTCTGGCCTCGCGCAGACGGACCAGTGGTTCTTCCGCGTCGCCGTGATGCGGCTCGATGGCGAAGTGTACCGCTTCATCTTTGCGGCCAAGTCAGACAGCCAGCGCTTTGCCAGCGGCGCGCAGCAGACGCTGCAGAGCTTCCGCCGCACCGATGCCAACGATCTGGCCAAGATCCGTCAGTTGTCGATCCGGCTGGTCACGGCAAAAGCCGGCGACACGGCGGACAGCGTGGCAGCGCAAATGGCCAATATCGCTGGCGGGCGGGATCTCTTTTATATCCTCAACAACCTTTATCCGGGGATCCGATGTCGCCGGGGCAGCGCTACAAGATCGTCAGCCGTTAAGGCTAGTCGGACGTGGCGTGCTGAAAGACAGCGCTGGCACGGCCAACCCCGTTGACGCCGAAGACGTTGCCGAATGCGTTACTGAACACCAGCATGCCGCTGATCAAGGCCACGGCGATCAAGCCGGCAATCAGCCCGTATTCGATGGCTGTGGCACCGGCATCATTGCGCAGAAACCGAATACTCAAAAGCTTGAGCATGGCCGCTCCTGAACAGGCGCCTTCTGGCGCTCACAAAAGATCGCAAAGGGCTGCGATCAGGGGCTCGTCCGCCGGTGGCATGGGATAGTCGCGCAGGGCTTGAGGCCTCACCCATTTGAGGGCTTGGTGCTCCCGGGCCTGCGGCGTGCCCTGCCATTTGCGGCAAACGTAAAGTGGCATCAACAAATGAATGTTTTCGTAAGAGTGGCTGGCAAAGCTTAAGGGCGCGAGGCAAGCTTCCTTGGTCTCGATCGCCAACTCTTCGCGAAGCTCGCGGATGAGGGCCGCCTCCGGCGTTTCGCCGGGTTCGACCTTGCCGCCAGGAAATTCCCAGAGTCCGGCCATGGACTTGCCTTCCGGCCGCTGCGCGATCAGGACACGGCGATCGGCATCGACCAGGGCGCAGGCGACAACCAGAAGGATCGGCTTGCCTGTCACTTGGCGGCTCCGGGAATGCGATAGTGGTAGTCGTACTGATGGGTGTAGCCGAGGCCCGTGTAGAGCGCCTTGGCGGCTTCATTGTCGCCCTGGACGTTGAGGGCTGCAAACTTTGCGCCCTGATCCTTGGCCCAGCTGAGGCCGGAGCGCATCATGGCGGCTGCCAGCCCCTGGCGCCGGCGGGTTGGATCGGTCACCACATTGCCGGTGATGCCTATGCCATTGGCCACGGCCATGATCGAGGAGGCAACGGCTTCGCCATCGCGGTGGATGACCACGCCCGCTGCAGGGACCGCAAGCATGGCAAGCAAAGCCTTCATCGCCGCCAGGGTCGCATCATCGTAGCTTTGCAGGCGCTGGGCGATTGCGAGGAATTTTGGGTCAAGCGGCGCAAAATACTCTGCGCTGGCATCGGCTTCAAAATCGCCGAGCTCCATGGCAAAGAGGTGGCTAGGGTCGATGGTCTGCCAATCGGCCTCATCGAGCGTGGCATTGAGTTCCGGGCTCGATAGCGGGGTGATGCGGAAGACCGGCTTGATCTTGCGCAGCACCATCCAAGACGAAGCCGAGATCACCCGGACATCGGCATCCTCGAAATCATCAGGGTCGAAGCACTGGGTGGAGTTGGCCCGCTTCGTATAGCCGCCCGCGGCACGGCGCAGCCAAGCGCCGTCCCATTTTTCTTCAATGCCGGGCCAGGCCAGGAGGCCGGCGCGTTCGAATGCTTCGGCGTCGGGGAGGCTCACATCAGCTCCGATAGTCGCCGTTGATGGTGATGTAGCCGTGGGTAAGGTCGCAGGTATAGACCGTGGCCTGGCCTGAACCGAGGCCAAGCTCGACCGTGACTTCAAGCTCTTCGCCCTTCATGTAGGCGCTGGTGGCAGCTTCGTCATAGCCTTGCGCGCGCTCACCGTTCCTGGCGACAACGAGGTCGCCGAAACGGATCGAGAGCTTGTCGCGGTCGGCCGGCTCGCCGGCCTTGCCGACGGCCATGACGACGCGTCCCCAATTTGCGTCTTCGCCGGCAATGGCGGTCTTGACCAAGGGCGAGTCAGCGATCGCCTTGGCGATGCGGAAGGCGGAGGCGTCGGTGGTGGCGCCTTCGACATGGATCGAGACCTGCTTGGTCGCGCCTTCGCCGTCGCGAACGGTGAGGATGGCGAGCTCGAAGAGAACGTCGGCAAGTGCGGCGCCAAAGATTTCGGCGCGCGGGTCATCGAGGCTGTTGATGGCATCGACCGGCGCCTTGCCGGTGGCAAAGGCAAGAAGCGTGTCGGAAGTGGAGGTGTCACTGTCGACTGTGATGGCGTTGAACGTGGTCTGCACATGCTGGCTGAGCAGCGCCTGCAGAACCGGGGCCGCGATCGGCATGTCGGTGACGACGAAGCTCAGCATGGTCGCCATGTCCGGCGCAATCATGCCCGAGCCCTTGGCGATGCCGTTGATCTTGACCTCGACGCCATCAATCTCGAGCACGGCGCCCGAGAGCTTTGGAAAAGTATCGGTGGTCATGATCGCCCTGGCCGGCTCGATCCATGGCGCATCGACGAGACGGGTGGCGGCTTCGTCGAGCTTGCCATCGAACTTGCTCGCGTCGATCAGCTCGCCGATCACCCCGGTCTGGGCGATGAAGACTTCCGACGGTGCGCAGCCGAGAGCCTGTGCCGCGACCCTCGTGATATAGCGAACGCTTTCGCGGCCCTTCTGGCCGGTGAAGGCGTTGGAATTGCCCGAGTTTACGACCAGTCCGCGGGCAACGCCGCCGGGCAGGTTTTCGCGGCAGAGCTCGACTGCAGCCGAGGAGGTGGCGGAGCGGGTGAGCACACCGGCGGCCACCGTGCCTTCATCGAAGGCCATCAGCAGCACGTCGGTGCGGTTCTTGTACTTGATGCCCGCTTCAGCCGTGGCGAAGCGAACGCCGGCGATGGGCGGCAGATCCGGATAGGATTTGGGAGCGAGGGGAGAAACCGGATGGGCAGCCATGAAGCATCACCTTAGCCAAGCAGAATGTGCTTCGTGTGCCCGAAACATGTGACGGGCGCAAGGCTGAGGCGAGGCTCCCGGCTTAGGCAATGATGCGCTTCTTGCCGGCGATGAAGGCGCCGAAGCGGCTGGTGATGAAGGGCACGACAAGGAAGACGATGGTGGTGGCCATGAAGGGCACGAGCACGAGACTGCGCTGCCAGAATTCCCAGCCTGGCGTCATCATGGAGACAAGCGTCGCATAGATGACGACCACGGGATAAACGGCAAAAGTCATGAGCAGGGCCATGCGGGCCTTGGCGGCAAAAGAGAGGTGCATGAGAAACTCCAACGAAACGATGCGTTTCGATATTTAACGAAACGGTCCGTTTCGTTCAAGTCTTTTCTTCAGCTCTTTTTTGACCCATATTGCCGACATGGAAACCGAGACCGAAGATCTTAGCCGCCGCTCGATCGGCGCCCGCCGCAATCCTGCAAGCCAGGAGGCCATTCTCGACGCCGCCGAAGCGGTGCTGCGGGAAGGCGGCATTGCAGGCTTTTCAATCGAGGCGGTGGCACGGCGGGCGAGGGCGGGTAAGCCGACGATCTATCGCTGGTGGCCCAATCGCACGGCGCTGATGCTGGACGTTTATACGCGCTTCAAGAATGCCCGCGCCTTTCCGGACACCGGAACGCTGCGCGGCGACCTCGTGGCGTTTCTGGACAACCAACTGCTCGGCTTTTGGAAGGACAGCCTTTGCGGCACGGTTTACCGCGCAGTGATCGCCGAGGCCCAAAGCGATGCGGGCGCCGAGGAGGCTTTGCAGGCCTATCAGGCAGATCGCAAGCAGCGTGCCCTTGTTCTCGTGGAGCGCGCCAAGGCGCGCGGCGAGGTATCCCAGGATGTCGACGCGGCGCTGATCATCGATCTTGTGGTGGCCTATGCCTGGCACCAGTTGCTGGTGGGGCATGTGGCGCAATCGATGAGCAAGGTCGAGGCGGTCGTCGATACGGTTCTGCTCGGCACTCCCGGCTACCGGGCATAAAAAAGCCCGGCGCATGGCCGGGCTTTCCCCTTCGATTTGGGTGATCTTACTGCGCGGCCGGCTCGGCGGCGACACCGGCAGCCGCTTCGGCTTCCATGGCCTCCTGGGCGTCGAACTTTGCCTTGAGCTCGGGATCGGCGATGTTGACGGTGACGCCGGCCATCAGCTCGTCGACCTTGGAGACGAAGGCCTGCTGGAGAAGCTGCTGCTGGATCTGCGGGGCAACCTGTTCGAGAGCCGGCGGGGCGGACTGGCGCTTTTCCTCGAGACGGATGATGTGCCAGCCAAACTGCGACTGCACCGGAGCGGAGATGTCGCCCGGATTGGCCAGCGCATAGGCGGCTTCCTCGAAGGGCTGGACCATCATGCCGCGGCTGAAGAAGCCGAGGTCGCCGCCATTGGCTGCGCCGGGATCGATGGAGTTTTCCTTGGCGAGGGTGGCAAAATCGGCGCCGCCATCGAGCTCGGCCTTAAGCTCGTTCGCCTTTTCCTCGCTGTCGACGAGGATGTGGCTCGCGTGGATTTCGTCCTGCGGCTGGAACTGGGCGACGTAGCGGTCGTATTCGGCCTGCACGGCCTCGGGCGTCACGGCGCCGGCAATGGCGTCGGCAAAATAGGCTCGGCGGAGGGCGCGTTCTTCAAGATAGGCCTGGCGCTGGGCAAAAAGCGGGGTCTGGTCCATGCCGGCGGCGCGCGCGGCGTCGGACATGACCTTCATGTCGATGAGGATGCGGACCAGAAAGGCGCGGCGCTCTTCGGGCGGCATCTGCGAGAGGTCCTGCGCCATGTCTTCGGCGGCAAAGCCGAGATCGGCTTCGGTGATGTCCTGGTCGCCGACCGTTGCGACTACGGCATTGGGGTCGATCGCTGCCGGTGCGGCAGGCGTCGCGGCGGCAGGAGCGGCCGGTGCGGCCTCTGCCGGGGCAGCATCGGCGGGGGCGGCTGTGTCAGCAGGCGGAGTCGAGGCGTCCTGGGCGATCGTCGCCACAGCCGGCGCGGCAAGCATGAGCGCAGCAAGGCTAAGGGCGCGGGTCAGGCGCGAAGAAGAGGTCAGCATCGGGGAATTGTCTCCTTGGCCGGGCCCATCGCGGGCGATCCAGCATGGTCGAAAAGCAGTTCGGACCCGGCTCGCACGACAAGGGGGCCAAAATGTGCCGCCAGCATCGCGATCCGTTCACTCGATCGTGGTCGGCAAAGGCGTAAAGCCGAAGGATCAAGGGAGGTGTCGCCGATTTCGGATACGTTGACAAGCCTTGGCCCCCTCCTACATCTCACCCGCTTTTACGAAAGCATGCGCCTTGTGCCGCGTTCAGTACGCGCCGGGACATGCGGACACTCCACACAGGGAACCGGAAGGGTTTCCCCAAGTTGTGACGAGGCGAAAATGGGGTCTGCTGCCGCGCCCGTCTGACGCTGGCTGCCCAACCCGACGCCCCGCCGCCCAACACAAGGACCTTACGAATATGGCACTTGCTGCGTTTGCCCGAAAGATTTTCGGGTCGCCGTCTGACCGTCAGGTCAAGCGGTACCAGGGCAAGGTGACGGCGATCAATGCGCTTGAGCCGGATCTGGTCAAGCTCAGCGATGACGAATTGCGGGCCCGCACCGCCGATTTCAAGGCGCAGATCGAGCGCGGCGCGAGCCTCGACGATCTCGTGGTGCCGGCCTTTGCCACCGTGCGCGAAGCGTCCAAGCGCGTCCTGGGCATGCGGCACTTCGATGTGCAGATGATCGGTGGCATGGTCATGAACGACCGCGGCATTGCCGAAATGCGCACCGGTGAAGGCAAGACGCTGGTGGCGACGCTGCCGATGTATCTCAATGCGCTGACCGGCAAGGGCGCGCATCTGGTCACGGTCAACGACTACCTCGTCAAGCGCGACGCGGCCTGGATGGGCCAGATCTATGCTTTCCTCGGTCTGTCCTGGGGCACGATCGTGCCGGGTCTTTCGGATGCCGAGCGCAAGGCCGCCTATAACGCCGACATCACTTACGGCACCAATAACGAGCTCGGCTTCGACTACCTTCGCGACAACATGAAATATACGCGCGCCCAGATGGTGCAGCGTGGCCATGAATTTGCGATCGTCGATGAAGTGGACTCGATCCTCATCGACGAAGCGCGCACGCCGCTGATCATTTCTGGTCCGTCCGAAGATCGTTCCGAACTCTATATGCAGATCGATGCGCTGATGCCGATGATCGGCGAGGGCGATTTCGAGCTCGAAGAAAAGCACCGCGCCGCGACCTTTACCGACCAGGGCGTCGAAAAGCTCGAAGCAGCGCTCGCCGAAGCAGGGCTGCTCAAATCCGGCTCCATGTATGACGTCGAAAACGTCGCGCTGGTGCACCACGCCAATTCGGCGCTGCGTGCACACAAGCTCTTCCGTCGCGACAAGGATTATATCGTCCGCAACGATGAAGTCGTCATCATCGACGAATTCTCGGGCCGCATGATGCCGGGCCGCCGGTATTCGGAAGGCTTGCACCAGGCGCTGGAAGCCAAGGAACACGTCAAGATCCAGGCCGAGAACCAGACGCTGGCCTCGATCACGTTCCAGAACTATTTCCGCCTCTACAAGCGCCTTGCCGGCATGACTGGTACGGCCGAGACTGAAGCGGAAGAATTCGCCGACATCTATAGCCTCGGTGTGACCACCGTTCCAACCAACCTGCCGATCCAGCGCATCGACGAAGACGACGCGATCTTCCGAACGGCAGAAGAAAAGTTCGACGCCATCGCCGACCTGATCAAGGAATGCCAGGAACGCGGGCAGCCGGTTCTGGTCGGCACGACCTCGATCGAAAAATCGGAAATGCTGGCCGATCTTCTGCGCAAGAAGAATGTGGGCCAGATGAACGTGCTCAATGCCCGTCACCACGAGCAGGAAGCCTTTATCGTGGCCGATGCGGGCCTGCCGGGCGCGATCACCATCGCCACCAACATGGCTGGCCGTGGTACCGACATCCAGCTCGGCGGCAATCTCGAAATGCGCATCCAGAAAGAGGCCGATGGCCTCGAAGGGGAGGCGCGCGACGCCAAGATCGTCGAGATCAAGGGCAAGATCGCCGAAGACAAGCAGAAGGCCTTGGCTGCCGGGGGCCTCATGGTCATCGGTACCGAGCGCCATGAATCGCGCCGTATCGACAACCAGCTGCGTGGCCGTTCGGGCCGCCAGGGCGATCCGGGGCATTCAAAATTCTTCCTGTCGCTTCAGGACGATCTGATGCGCATCTTCCCGGTCGACAGCATGGACTCCATGCTCGGCAAGCTCGGCCTTGAGCAGGGCGAGTCGATTACCCATCCGTGGGTAAGCAAGGCCATCGAGCGGGCGCAGGGGAAGGTGGAGTCGCGCAACTTCGACATCCGGAAGAACATCCTCAAATACGACGACGTGATGAATGATCAGCGCAAGGTGATCTTCGAGCAGCGTATCGAATTCATGGATGCGACCGACGTCAGCGAAACCATTCTCGACATGCGTCAGGAGGTGGTCACCAATATCGTCGCCAAGTCGATCCCGCCGCGCTCCTTCCCAGAGCAGTGGAACATCGAGCAGCTGACGGAAGCCTGCAAGACCTATCTCAACCTCGACCTGCCGATCGCCGAGTGGGCGCAGGAAGAGGGGATCGACGCCGAGACCGTCGAAGAGCGCATCCGCAACTCTGCAGACCAGTTCATGCAGAGCAAGGAAGAAAATACGGTCAAGGCTTTCCAGGAAGCCGGTTCGCCGATGCCAAACGTCATGCGGCAGATGGAAAAGGACATCCTGCTGCGCTCGGTGGACGGGCTCTGGCGCGAGCATTTGGTGATGCTCGACCACCTCAGCAAGGTTGTCGGCTGGCGCGGTATCGCCCAGCGCGATCCGCTGATGGAATATAAGCAGGAAGCCTATGAGCTGTTCCAGTCGTTGCTCGCCAACCTGCGCGAGCTGGTGACGACGCAGATGAGCCATCTGATGATCCAGCCGCGTCCGCCGGCACAGCCGTCGTCGATCCCGCCGCTCAACCTCAACACGACGGGGCTCAGCGCTACGCATATCGATCCGACGACGGGCGAAAACGATGCGACGAGCGGTGTTAGCGGTACCGTGCCGGGCAATGCCTTTGCGGCAGGTCCCTTTGCCGATGGGCAGAATGATAGCCAGGATGCCGATACGTCGTTACGGCCGATCGATCCTGCGCTGCTGGTCGGGGTGTCTCGCAACGCTCCCTGCCCCTGCGGTTCGGGCAAGAAGTTCAAGCACTGCCACGGCGCCTTCGCCTAAGAAGTGGCGTGATCCAAGTTCTAGGGGCGGCCTTCTGGTCGCCCTTTTGTTGGGCTCAGCAGGTGACGCGGATTTCGGCGTAGCCGGTCAGGCCTTCGTCGCCGCTCGAGGTCACGCCGATGGTGCAGGCGCTGTTGGGGAGGGGCATGGAGCCGCCCGAGGGGATGGTCGTGCCATCGACCAGGGTCATGTAGCCATTGTCGATCATGCCGACCTCGACGCTCGCCGGCTGGCCGCAGATTTGATACTTGTCGCCCATCGCCACCAGCAGCCGCATGCCGGCGGGAAGGCAATCCTCGCCAGTGGCGGTCACCGCGGGGGTCGAGGCCGGTGCGATGGGAGGCAGGGTTACGGCGGCGGTCTGCGCTTGCTCAAGCGCGGTCAACCGGTCGGACAAAGCGGTCAGTTCTTCGCTGGTGGGGCCAGCAGCAGCCGCGGGCTGGCTGCGGGCATAAAGATCAAGGCTCACGCGCAGCTGCGCCAGCTCGGTCGATAGCCGCAGGATTTCGCGTTCGCCCTGGGCCGAGAACCAGATCGTCGAGCCGAGGGCGCCGAGGCCTGCAAGAGCGCCAATCGTGCCCAGGATGATCGGCAAACGGGATCGTTTGACCCGAGCGGTTTGGGGCAGGAGGGTCTCGGAAGCCATGACGACTTCTGGGCTTTGGCTTGGGGTCTCGCTCGTCGGCTGATCCACGGCGGGTCTCCACATGCGTTAGGGTGGCCATCTCACCCAAGTGCGGCAGCAGTACGGCTAGGGGCGCTGGGCTGAAGCGGTCGGCATGGCTGCCGGCTGGCTCATCGCTGGTGCCGGGGCAGGTGTCGTGGCCGGAGCTGGCGCGGCGCCGCCGGTAAACATATTGCCCATGTTATTGAAGAAGCCGCCGATGGCCTGTTCTCGCTGCTGCAGCGCCAACTTTTCGGCTTCCTGCTTGGCCGCAGCATTCTGGATCGTTGCGACGCGGCTGGCCAGCGCAGCGTCGTCGGCCTGCTGACGCTCCGTGACCGAAGCGTTCTGGATCGAGGGCGGGCAGAGGCCCGCAGGGTCGAGCGGACCGGCCGAGGATGGGTTGAAGATGTACTGCTTTTCGCAAACGTCCCAGACCGGCGGGGTCTTGGTGGTTTCGAAATAATCGTAGCCTTCCTTGATGTCCTTCCAGAACTCGATGTGCTGGCTCGAAGCGTGCTGGGCAAGGTTCGCCGGTGTCATGCGGAAGGGGAAGATCTGCAGCTGGAAGCTGGTATTGCCGCCCTTAAAGGTTTCGCGGGCCAGGGCATAGATTTCGGCAATGCCGGCATCGGTCATGGCGTAGCAGCCGACGGACTTGCAATCGCCATGGACCATGAGGTTGGACCCGGAGCGGCCGTTGACGCGATCGAACTTGTTGGGGAAGCCGGTGTTGAAGGAGAGATAATAGGCCGACTTGGGATTCATCAGGCCAGGCGTGATCGTATAGAAACCCTCGGGGCTCTGCCGGTCGCCTTCCTTGAATTTGGGTCCGAGATCACCGGAGTAGGTGCAGATTTCGTAGGTCTTGAAGAGATTGTAGGTGCCGGAGCCGGTCTGCTTCCAGACTTCGAGCACGGATTCCTGCTTGAAGATGCGGACGACCATGCCGCGCTCGGGCGCCGAGCCCATGTTGCGCAGGCCCTGCACGACGCCAGAATTGAGCGGAATGTTGTGGCGGTTGTTGTCGCCCTTGGCAAAGCTGGCGCAGGCGGCAAGGCCGATGGCCAGCCAGCACAGGATGACAACAGCGCCGAGGCGATTGAAAAAGGTCGCAGTCACTAAAATTCTGCCCACGCAAAGAAGGCCCGGACCGGGCCAATGGTTAGCGCAGAATGACCCAATGCGGTGAACGAAGCCTTTACCACGGGCGAGTGCACTGTCGGAAGCAGTGCACAATCACGCAAGCGTGTGGATCGGTGTCCTAGAGCGAAGTGCCTATGGCGAGGAACTTTTCGCGGCGATGCTCGCGGGTTTCGAGGCGCGATCGATTGCCGAAATCCTTGAGGAAGGTCTCGATGGCCGACTTGGCGTTGTCGAGCACCACGGAAGGGTGGCGATGGGCGCCGCCGGTCGGTTCGGGAATGATGCCGTCGATGACACCGAAGCCCAAAAGGTCCTGCGCGGTTATCTTTTGCGCGGTGGCCATGTCCTGAGCGCGCGCGGCATCGCGGAAGAGAATCGAGGCGCCGGCTTCGGGCGAGATCACCGAATAGATGGCGTTTTCGAGCATCAGCACGCGATTGGCCGTGGCGATGGCGATGGCGCCGCCCGAACCGCCTTCGCCGATGACGATGGCAAGGTTGGGGACACCCAGTTCAAGGCCTTTTTCAGTGGAGCGGGCGATGGCTTCGGCTTGGCCGCGCTCTTCGGCGCCGATGCCGGGATAGGCGCCGGCGGTATCGACAAAGGAGATGACCGGAACCGAGAAGCGGTCGGCCATGTCCATGATCCGGACGGCCTTGCGGTAGCCTTCTGGATTGGCCATGCCAAAATTATGCTTGAGGCGGGTTTCGGTGGAATTGCCCTTTTCCTGGCCGAGGATGGCAACGGGCTGGCCGTTGAAACGGCCGAAACCGGCCTGGAGGGCCGCGTCTTCGCCGAACTTGCGGTCACCGGCGAGCGGGGTCCATTCGGTGATGAGCTTGGCGACGTAATCGGAAAAATGCGGGCGCTGCGGGTGGCGGGCAACCTGGGTTTTCTGCCATGGCGTCAGCTTGCGGTAGATCTCGACCAAAGCCTCTTCGGCGCGGGCGGAGAGCCGGTTGACCTCCTCGTCGATGGACACGGCCTGGTCGGTTTGTGCCAGCGACTTGAGTTCGGCGATCTTGGCTTCAAGATCGGCAACCGGCTTTTCGAAATCGAGATAAGACTGCATTCCACCGCCCGTAGGGGTCTGATTTTTCGCGCGAAGGCGCTGCTCTTGCGCCCTAAAGTGGCTGGAAAGTGGCGGTGGAGTCCCACCAAGTCAAGCACTGGCTAACGGAGGGTTAGCATTTGCCGTCACTCAAGTGCTACTCGCGAGCGGATGATGGCTCTCCACAAGGGTGCGCAGCTTCTCGTCCAGCACGTGGGTATAGATTTGCGTTGTGGAAATGTCGGCATGGCCGAGCAGCATCTGGACGACACGCAGATCGGCGCCGCCAGCCAGCAGGTGACTGGCGAAGGCGTGACGGAGGACGTGCGGAGCGATGCGTGCGGAGGAAATCCCGGCGCGGCCAGCAAGGGCTTTAAGATCGCGGGCAAAGACCTGGCGGGTGAGGTAGCCGTCTTCGCCATTGGCGGGAAAAAGGAAGGGGCCGGGCGGGAGTTTTTCTTTCCAGGCGCGGACGGCGTCGCGGGCGCGATCGTTCATCGGCACGATACGTTCCTTGTTGCCTTTGCCGGTGACGGTCAGAAACGCGCCCTCGCGCATCACGGCATTCCGGCGCAGGCTTACGAGTTCGGAGACGCGGAGGCCGGTGGCGTAGAGCATTTCGAGGAGGACATAAAGCCGCTGGGCCGATTCCTGCTTGGGCCCCTCGGTGTTGGCTTCCGTCTCGGCCAGGGTAAGGAGCTTATCCACTTCGGCGACCGACAGGACCTTGGGCAAGGCGCGGCGCGATTTGGGGCTGGCGACGATGCGGGTCGGGTCATCGCCGCGCATACCATCGGCACAAAGAAACTTGTGGAACTGGCGGATGGCGGAGAGACGCCGAGCGCTGGACGACGCAGAAAGACCTTCGGCCTTGAGACGATCAAGATAGGCGGTGACGGTATCGCGCGGGCAATCGAGCAGGGTCTGGCCCTTGCCGGTGACGAATCCGGAATAATCGGACAAGTCGCGGCGATAGGCTTCGATCGTGTTGGCGGCAGCGCCGCGTTCGGCGCTCATCATTTCGAGGAATGCCGAAATTAGATGGCTCATTGCGCCGGGGTTTCCGCCGGGGTGCTGGTGACATTGGGCTGCAGCAGGGCAGGGCCACCGCCGCTGGTACCGGTCTCACCGGTTTCGCCCAGAAGTTCGCGCGTGGGGATGCGCTGGCTCACTTCCTTGGGTGTCGGCTCGACAAAGGTCACGAGCGCGAACATGCCGGCATAGACCAGACCGGCCAGAAACAGCAGGGTGATCAGGAGGCGGAAAAGAGTGGGCATGGCGGTCCTGCTTCAATTTTATCGATATGCTAGCGGGTAAATCTTGCCATGTCGTTCCCAACCTTGATCCGGGCATGCTTGACAGGAGCGGCCGGGGCAGTTTGAAAGCGCTATGGGCGGAGGGCATTCGGGGTGAGCAGGACGGAAGGCGGAGCGCGTCAGTCACGCGCCCGGGCGCTGGCCAACCGGCTCGGCGGCAGGCCGCTGGTGCTGGTGGGCATGATGGGCGCCGGCAAGACCACCGTTGGGCGCCGCCTTGCCAACCGTCTCGGACGCAGCTTCATCGACAGCGACGAAGAGATCGAGCGCGCGGCGCAGATGACGATCCCCGAAATCTTCGAGCAGCGGGGCGAGCCCGAGTTTCGCGCCGGTGAAATGCGGGTGATCGCGCGGCTGCTTAAGGAAAACGACGTCGTTCTGGCGACCGGTGGTGGGGCCTTCGTCAATCCCGAGACACGGGCACTAGTCAAGGCGGAGGCAGTGTCGGTCTGGCTCAAGGCCGATCTCGACGTCTTGTTCGAGCGGGTGTCGCGGCGTTCGAACCGGCCGCTGCTGAAGACCGCCGATCCCAAGGGCACGCTCGAAAAGCTGATTGCCGACCGCTATCCGATCTACGAGGAAGCCGATGTCACGGTGATGAGCCGCGACGTGCCGCAGGACAATGTGGCGGCGGACGTGGTTTCGGCGGTACTCGACCATTTGAGAAAGCAATAGGCGCATGGCCCAGATCGATCACAAAGTCCATGTCGCGCTGGGCGAGCGGGCCTACGACATCCTGATCGGGCCGGATCTCCTCGCGGAGGCGGGCGCGATCCTGGCAGATAAATTTCCCGGCCGCCGCTATGGCATCGTCACCGACGAGAATGTCGCCCAGGCGCAACTGCCGCGGCTGACGGCGGGGCTCGATAGGGCGGGGCTCGACTACGAGACCGTGGTCTTGCCGGCCGGCGAAGCCACGAAGAGCTATGCCATGCTGGAGCGCGTGGTCGAGGGGCTGCTGGCGGCAAGGCTCGAGCGCGGTGACCTCGTGATCGCGCTGGGCGGCGGGGTGATCGGCGACCTTGCCGGATTTGCCGCTTCGGTGACGCGGCGGGGCATGGACTTCGTGCAGATGCCGACTTCGCTTCTGGCGCAGGTCGATAGTTCGGTCGGCGGCAAGACGGGGATCAACTCGCCGTATGGCAAGAACCTCGTGGGTGCCTTTCACCAGCCAAGACTCGTGCTCGCCGATCTTTCGGCGCTCGACACGCTGGACCGTCGGCAATTTGCGGCCGGTTATGCGGAAGTGGTCAAATACGGGCTGATCGACGACCCGGATTTTTCGAGTGGCTCGACGCCAATCTTGACGAAATTTTCGAGGGCGGTCCGGCGCGAGGCGAGGCGGTGGCGCGCTGCTGTGCGCACAAGGCGCGGGTGGTGATCGAGGACGAAAAAGAGATCGGCGTTCGCGCGCTGCTTAACCTGGGACATACGTTTGGGCATGCGCTCGAAAAAGATACCGGCTATGGGGATCGCCTTCTGCATGGCGAAGGGGTCAGCATCGGCATGGTGCTGGCGCATCGGTTTTCGACCGAGTTGGGGCTGGCGCCGGGACAGGATGCCGGCCGTGTCGTTGCGCACTTGAAGCGGGCGGGGCTGCCCACCACATTGGCTGATATCCCGGGGATGCTGGGATCCACACAAGATTTGATGGCGGCGATTGCGCAGGACAAAAAGGTCCAGCGTGGCGCGCTGACGTTTATTTTGACCCGCGGAACGGGGCAGGCGTTTATCGAAAAGGGCGTGGAGCCGGGGCGCGTTGCTGCGTTTTTGAGGAGATGCGGGAAGAACTCTAGACCCCCACCCGGCCTCCCCCCCCGTAAGGCGGGGGAGGAGTACGATCGAGTTCAGCCCACGGGCGGAGCTCCTCCCCTTCTGCAGGGGAGGTTGGGTGGGGGTTCTGTAAAAGCAAAAAAGCCGGCACCATTTCCGGTACCCGCTTCGGATCGTGCTTGGGAGGCGCTTAAAGGCGGCCGCGCTCGGCGAGGACTTCGCCGGTTTGGATGGCCTTGGAGAAGGGGATGAGCTGGTAGATGGCCGAAAGACCGACCAGGACGTAAACGATGCGGGCGAGGGCACTGTCCTGGCCGCCGAAGATGGACGCGACCAGATCGAACTGGAACGCGCCGACCAGCAGCCAGTTGATGCCACCAATGATGATCAAGAGAAGAGTGGTAAGATTAAGCGCCTTCACGGGAGACCTCCACAGTTGTGATCTCCAAACCGCTGAACAGGGGCTTCGTTCCGGCTTTAACGGAACTCAAGCCTTGTCTGCGGGAATGACTTCGATATTGAGGGCATGCACGCGCTCCTTCAACTCATCGTCGAGTTCGCTCATGACCGCGCGGTGTTGCGCGACGCGGCTTAGCCCGTCAAAATCCCGGGTCGCGATTCTGACGCGGAAATGGGTTTCGCCGCCTTCCTGCCATCCGGCATGGCCATGGTGGCGGTGAGAGTCATCGATCACCTCCAGAAGGAGGGGATGGAAGCGTTCGGTAAGTTTGGTTTTGATTCTGTCCGCCATGGACATGGGGCTTGGCTCCGTTTTGGTGGTCTCTAACTAGGTGCAAAGAAACTGCAATCCAAGATATTCGACTCCATTCGCGTTCGTCCGCGCCGCGAAGAAAAGCCCGAACCGATCGACGTTGTTTGCGACTGGGAAGGGTGCGAAAAGGCCGGCGAGTACAAGGCACCAAAGGGTGTGCGCTCGGAAGGGCAGTATCACCATTTCTGCCTTGAGCATGTGCGGCACTACAACAAGGCGTTCAACTTTTTGCCGGCATGAGCCAGGAAGAGCTGGACGAGGCGCTGCATTCGCCGCCCAAGACCGAGAACCGCTCAAGCTTTGGCACCGGCAGTGCCGAGGCGGCGCGCGCGGCTGCGCGGCAGGCGAGCCCTCGTCCGGGCGACAAGCATGGCGATCCATTCGGGGTGTTTGCGCGCTATCGCTACCAGCAGAGCAAGCGGCCGGCGACGGAGCGGGTCAAGCCGCTCAACGAGAATGACCGGCGGGCGCTGGAAACCTTGGGCTTTACCGCCCATGCCAAGTCCGACGACATCAAGACGGCCTATAAGAACCTGGTCAAGAAGCACCATCCGGACGTCAATGGCGGCGATGCCTCGTCCGAGGAGCGTTTGCGGGCGGTGATCGCGGCCTATTCGCACCTCAAGAAGGTGGGCTTCGTGGTACGGTAGCCATGCTGCCAAGCCCTACCCGCACCGCGCTAATGCTGCTATAGAGCCACCGCCTTCCCCTTAGATGACACCCGAAAATCCAAGAGCATTCCGATGACCGAATTCACCAATCTGCCCGATACCGAATACAAGGCGCGGGATCTGTTCGGTATCGATACCGACATGGTGGTGAAGGGGTTTTCTGAAAACAACGGTCACGTGCCGCCGGTCGACCCGGATTACCTGTTCGACCGCAACACGACATTGGCGATCCTTGCCGGCTTTGCCTATAACCGCCGCGTCATGGTGCAGGGCTACCATGGCACGGGCAAGTCGACCCATATCGAGCAGGTCGCTGCGCGGCTCAACTGGCCGCTGGTGCGCGTCAATCTCGATAGCCACGTTTCGCGTATCGATCTCGTGGGCAAGGATGCAATCGTGCTCAAGGACGGCAAGCAGATCACCGAATTCCGGGATGGCATCCTGCCCTGGGCGGTGCAGAACAACGTGGCGCTCGTCTTCGACGAATACGATGCCGGTCGTCCCGACGTGATGTTCGTGATCCAGCGCGTGCTGGAGCAATCGGGCCGGCTGACGCTGCTCGACCAGAACCGCGTCATCGTTCCGCATCCGGCATTCCGGCTGTTTTCGACCACCAACACTATCGGCTTGGGCGATACGTCCGGGCTCTACCACGGCACGCAGCAGATCAACCAGGGCCAGATGGACCGGTGGTCGATCGTGACGACACTCAACTACCTGCCGCACGAAAAGGAAGTCGGCATCGTCCTCGCCAAGAACAAAAGCTATGGCGCGACCGACAAGGGCAAGAAGCAGATTTCGAACATGGTGCGCCTCGCGGACCTCACGCGTTCGGCCTTCATCAATGGCGATATTTCCACCGTCATGTCGCCCCGCGGCGTCATCACCTGGGCAGAAAACGCGGTGATCTTCGGCGGCGACATTGGCTTTGCCTTCCGGCTGACCTTCCTCAACAAATGCGACGAACTCGAACGCCCGGTGGTGGCGGAGTTCTACCAGCGCGTGTTCGGCGAGGACCTGCCGGAGAGCTCGGCCAACCTGGCCGTGATGGCTTAAGCTGCGGCACGACACGGCCTCGCCCTTCGACAGGCTCAGGGTGAGGTCTACTGTGACATCTGCGATTTCTCCGTAGACCTCATGGTGAGCCTGTCGAACCACGAGGTCGTGGCTGGATATCATGGCACAACCACCGCGCAGCAAGCTCAATAAGCCCGATATGACCCAGGCCTTCAAATCGGCCATGGGGGCGACGGTGCGCGCCATTGGCGGGCAGAGCGAGCTCGAGGTGAGTTTTACCGCCGACCGGCCGCTGCTGACGTCGGATCGGGCGCGGCTTGCCAACCTGCCGCGATTGCCGACGAGGCGCGACATCGCCATTGCCCGCGGGCAGGGCGATGCCATGGCCATGCGGCTAGCCAGCCACGATCCTGATACGCACCGCAAGCGCGTGCCGATGGACCCGCAGGCGCGCGCGGCGTTCGATGCGCTGGAACAAGCGCGGGTGGAATCGCTGGGCTGTATCCGCATGCCGGGCATGGGCGGCAATATTGCCGAAATGCTGGAAGACCGGCTGTTTCGTGCCAATTTTGCCGAGATCGACGCCAAGGACGATGCGCCCTTGGCCGAAGCGCTGGGCTTGATCCTGCGCGAAAAACTGGCGGGTGTGCCGGTGCCGCCATCGGGGCATGCGCTGGTCGATCTCTGGCGCAGCGAAATCGAGAACAAGGCAGGCACGTCGCTCGATACGCTGCTGACCGCCTACGAGGACCAGGAAGAGTTTTCCAAGGCGGCGCGCAAGGTATTGCGCGATCTCAACCTCATGTCGGAGTCCGACATGGCGGACCCGTCCGATAGCGACGAGGAAAACCAGGAAGAAAACCAGCCCGAACAAGGCGATGCGTCCGACAAGGCGCCGGAACAGGGCGAGGGCGAGAACGAGCAGGAAGACTCCCAAGACGACCAGCAGTCGGGCGAGTCCGAAGAAACCGGCGACGTCGAAGGCATGGAAGCCGACATGGCGGACAGCGACGAGGACGCCGAAGCGGAGGCCGGGGAAGACGCGCCCATGCCGCCGCCGGCCAAGGATGGCGGCACGCAGCTCACCAACCAGTTCAACTATAAGGTCTTTACCCAAAAATACGACGAGATCATCAAGGCGGCCGAGCTTTGTCCGCCCGATGAGCTCGACCAGTTGCGGGCGCTGCTCGACAAGCAGTTGGAAAACCTTGCCGGTGCCGTGGCGCGGCTGGCCAACAAGCTGCAGCGCCGCTTGATGGCGAAACAGAACCGGAGCTGGCAGTTCGATCTCGAAGAGGGATTGCTGGACACGGCGCGGTTGACGCGCGTGGTGACCGATCCGCTGCAGGCGCTTTCGTTCAAGGTCGAGAACGATACCGACTTCCGCGACACCGTCGTGACGCTGCTGATCGACAATTCGGGCTCGATGCGGGGGCGGCCGATCACTATTGCCGCGATCTGCGGGGATATTTTGGCGCGGACGCTGGAACGCTGCGGCGTCAAGGTCGAGATCCTGGGCTTTACCACGCGCGCCTGGAAGGGCGGCAAGAGCCGGGAAGCCTGGCTTGAGGCCAACCGGCCGGCCAATCCGGGCCGCGTCAACGATATCCGCCACATCATCTACAAGGCGGCCGACGAGCCCTGGCGGCATGCGCGGCGCAATCTGGGCCTCATGATGCGCGAGGGGCTGCTCAAGGAAAACATCGACGGCGAGGCGCTGGAATGGGCGCGCAAGCGGTTGATGGGGCGGCCGGAACAGCGGCGCATCCTGATGGTGATTTCGGACGGCGCGCCGGTGGATGACTCGACGCAATCGGTCAATGCCGGCAACTATCTCGAGGCGCATTTGCGGCAAGTGATCGAGGACATCGAGACGCGTTCGCCGATCCGGCTGGTGGCCGTGGGCATCGGGCACGACGTGACGCGCTATTACCGCCGCGCGGTGACCTTGCTCGATGCCGAAGAGCTGGGCGGTGCGCTGACCGATGAGCTTGCGGCGCTGTTCGACGAAGAATTGCCGGCACAAACGCGGCGGCGGTCGCGGGGATGATGGTGCGGGCCGTTTCTGCCCTTGCATTGATGCTTTTGGTCCAGCCGGCCATGGCGGTGGATGCAACGGTTAGTGCGGCGCCGGTCACGCGCTTCAAGGGTGCGGCTCTCGACCAGAACGTGGACGGGCTGATCTTTCGTGGCGGCATTACGCTGCAAAGCCCGGACGACACGTTTGGCGGGCTGTCGAGCGTCACCCAGACGGGAGCGGAGCAGCGGGTTTCCTTTGTCACCGACCGCGGGCAGTTCGTCAGCGGGCAACTGGCCTATGACGAGGCCGACCGGCTGTTCGGGTTTATCGGCGTCCAGATCGAGCCCTTGCAGAATTCTAAAGGCGCAGTCTTGCCGCGGCAATATGCACGCGATGCCGAGGGCATGGATACGATCTGGCGGGACGGCGTGCCCTATGCGGTGCGGGTCGCCTTCGAGCATCTGACGCGGGTGGCGGATTTTCTGATCACCGAAGGGCGGCCGGGCGGGCCGGCGCGCGAAATACCGATCCCCGACTGGCTGAGCGACCTGCGCACCAACGAGTCGCTGGAATCGCTCTGCGTCGCGCCGCTGGCGTCGCCGGTTGCGGGCTCTACTGTGTTGATCGCCGAGTCCGCGGTGGATGAGAACGGCAACCATCGCGGCGAGCTTTTGGGGGTCAACGACAAGGGGCCGATCGGCTATGTCAATTCGCCGGTGGTCAATCCGACCGATTGCGCCTTTCTGCCCAACGGCGACCTTCTGGTGCTCGAGCGCGGCATTTCGATCTTTGCCTTTGTCATGAACCTGCGCCGAGTGCCGGCCGCCGAGGTGCGGCCGGGCAATATCATGGCTGGCGAATTGCTGTTGTCGGCCCAGGGCGGGGAGGTCGACAACATGGAATCGCTGATGGTGCATGTGACGCCGGGTGGCGAGACGCGCATCCTCATGGGCTCGGACAACAACTTTAATGATTGGCAGCGGACGATGCTGCTCGAATTTGCCTTGCCTTAGACGATTGCCATTCGCCGGACGAAAAGGTCGCGGATGGTCTTGTAGGGCGCGAGCAGGAGGAGGGCCATGATGAGCTTGACCAGGAAATCGCCCAGCGCGAGCGACTGCCAGAGTTCGACTTCGGGGCCGATGCCGAGCAGCGGGGCCGGGAAGGCGAGGGACGAGTCTTCCATGCCGAAGAAGCTGTCGATGCCGGCAAAGGCGGGCGCCATGGCCAGGGTGAAAAAGATCACCGTGTCGAGGGCCGAGCTCACCAGCGAGGAAAACATCGGCGCATGCCACCAGGCGCCGTTGCGCAGACGGTGAAAGATCGAAACGTCGAGGAGCTGAGCGACGAGGAATGCCGACCCGGAGGCAATGGCGATGCGCGGGGTCGCGAGCCAGATCGAAAGCAGCACTGCGACGGCAAAGCCGGCGACCACAACCAACCGCGTCTTTTGTGGACCAAAGGCGCGGTTGGTAAGGTCGGTGACGAGAAAGGCCACCGGATAGGTGAAGGCGCCCCAGGTGAGGATGTCACCGAGGTTGACGCTGCCCAGGGTGAACTGGACCGGAAACTGAACGAGGACATTGGAGGCGGCAACGGTGGCCACCATGGCGGCCACGGCCACCAGGAAACGAGACAGCATGGGACTGAACCTATGTTGAGCGCCGTCGGCAGGAGACCGGGGCGCAATGAATTAGCGACTATCAGGTTGTAAGCCCAAGAGCCAGTAGCCCTCATCCTGAGGTGCGAAGCGCTAGCGAAGCCTCGAAGGGCGCGGGCGTGGCAGGATAGCTCCACCCGCCCGACCTCGTGGTTCGAGACGCTACGCTCCTCACCATGAGGTCTCAGGGCCTTGGTCTTACAGCCATCAAATAAAAACCGCGTGGCAGTTGGCTACCACGCGGTTCAAAACTTGGGAGAAACGGTCGCTTAGGCGTTGGCGGCCAGGGCGGCGCGGACTTCCTTCTTGATGCCGAGAGCCAAGGGGCTCAGATCGGCGTCGTCCTGCTTGACGAGGAAGGCATCGAGGCCACCGCGGTGCTCGACCGAACGGAGGGCTGCAGCGGAAATGCGCAGCTTGACCGGGCGCTGCAGCGCTTCGGACTGAAGCGTCACATTGATGAGGTTGGGGAGAAACCGGCGACGGTGACGGTTGAGAGCGTGCGAAACGGTGTTGCCCACCATAACGCCCTTGCCGGTAAGTTCGCAGCGACGTGCCATTCTTGTGAATTCCTGTTTGTGTAAAGGTCCTTCGTGGCAGGCGAACCCGCACGGGCCTCGATTGTGGTGAAATCTCGCGGGTCTTTAGGGGAAAGGGGCGCTGGCGTCAACCCGGAGCCGGGCTCAAACGGCTGCGAGCGCCTTGCGTGGCGGCGGAGGGGGCGGCACTTTGGGCTTTAACCCTGATTCGTATTCGTAGCCGAGATAGACCGTGATCCGTTCCACGCTCCTTGCCTTTTCCCTTGCCACGCCCTTGCTCGCGGCGCCAGTCCAGGCCGCGCCGGTCGATGCCAAGGTCTCCTATGTGGTGACGGTGGGCGGGATCAATGTGGCGCTGGTGGATGTCGACTTCGACGATGACGGGCAGCGCTATGCCTTCGACGTCAAGGCGCGAGTGACCGGACTGGGCTCGGTCGTGGCCAGCGGCACGGCGACGGCCAATATCAGCGGTACATCAGGCGGATCGAGCCTTCAGTCAGAGCGCTTCCAGCTCGAGACGCGGGCTAATGGCGAAATATTCAATGTCGATGTCGGCTTTTCGGGCCGCAATGTGGGTTCGTTTACCGTCAACCCGCCGGTGCTCGATGGTTATGACCGGGTGCCGCTCGAGCGCGGGCATCTGACCAATGTGGGCGATTTCCTTTCAGCCTTTGTGCTCAAGGGCAATGGGCTCGACCGCTCGCTCTGCGATCAGAACTTCCGCATCTTTACCGGCGTCGAGCGCTTCAACATCGCCATGAATTTTCTGGACAATGACGAAGCCACCTCGCCGCGTACCGGCTACCAGGGTCCGCTTGTCGCCTGCTCGGTGGATTACCAGCCGGTCTCGGGGCATTTCGAGAGCTCGGAGATGACCAGCTATCTGGCCGACACCAGCCGCATTATCGCCTGGTATGCGCCGCTCGGCGCCTCGGGCTATTTCGTGCCCTATCGCGTCATTATCGGCACCTCGATGGGCGACATGTCCATGGTGCTGACCAGCGCCCGCAGCTGAGGGCCAAGTCCCGAAACGGGACGGTCAACGAATTTATTGATAATTTTGGCGGGTGAAGAGCCTGCAGAAGCGCCCGGGCCGGGTTAACGGTTCGGGCGCTTTTTTGTTTTTCGGCGGTAGGGGATTGGGAGGGAAGGGCCAAAAGTCCGGTAAATTTACGCGGTGTTTATGAAGATGAATGGATTTGGCGGCTTCGGGAGAGTCGTCAGTAGGAACTAGACATAGAACGGCCGTCAGCCACCAGAACTTGTGTAGAACAAAGGCGCATTCGGGCGTGTGTCGCGATTCTCTCCCTGTTCGTTCTGGGTTTGGCCAGAGGGTTAAAGCTAATAACTCAACGACTTCGAACCTGTGCCAAAATGGGCTTTTGCAGACACCCCCTTCCGAGCGGCGCTAGGCTCCTTCGTCGCCAAGCTCTGCTTGCCTTCCCCTCTGAGGGGGAAGGTGGGGCCGGTGCATTAGGCTAGGCAGTGCCACATCCGCCGCACTGACCCTCCCCCTCAGAGGGGAGGGTAGCGCAGCTTGGCCGTAGGCCTAGCGTAGCTAGGGAGGGGTGCATGCAGTGGCGGACGTGTCCCATTGCGGTACGTCAATGATGTTTATTCTCAATTCGGCACTCTGAACGCGAGGTTTCGTGCGGGCTTGCGAATGAAGGCACGAAGAAAGCGGTGAGCTTGGCTGTTAACGATCTTTCCACTTCTGACCGCCTGGAGCCGAAATTTACCGGTCTTCAATACTGTTAAACGCGTTTCCTTGCCGGGTAGGTAAGCGGCTTGGAGCCTGGTTACATGCTTGTGGCTCATCGCTTTTCAACCCACCACATCTCGTAGGGAACAAAGCCGCATTGGGTGATTCTCGCCGATTCGATGCTGGTTCGTTCCCATCTCGTTCCGGCGGTTAATTGCGGGGAGCAAGCGTGGCAACTTTGTCCCTTTGCGGGACATTGCGCTGGCGGTACTCGCAAGTGGCGCATGGACCGCTTACATAGGGGCGCAATGAGTTTCGCACCTTCCCACTCGGTCAAGGCCATTCTGGGGCCGACCAATACCGGCAAGACCTATTTCGCCATCGAGCGGATGCTGGCCCATCCCACCGGGATGATCGGCCTGCCGCTGCGCCTTTTGGCACGCGAGGTCTATCAGCGCGTCGTGGAGCGGGTAGGCGAGCAGGCGGTGGCGCTGATCACCGGCGAAGAGCGCATCGTGCCCGCCAAGCCGCGCTATTGGGTGGCGACGGTGGAAGCGATGCCCATGGACATCCATGTCGATTGCGTTGCTATCGACGAGATCCAGACGGCGATCGACTTCGACCGCGGGCATATCTTCACCGACCGGATCCTCAGGGCACGCGGCTTTCATGAGACACTGCTGCTGGGCTCGGGCACGATGGCCAATGTGGTCAGAAAGCTCGTGCCGCATGTCGAGATCATCGACCGGCCACGATTTTCGCAGCTGACCTATGCGGGGTCGAAGAAGATTTCGCGGCAGCCGCCGCGCTCGGCCATCGTCGCTTTTTCGGCGCGGCAGGTCTATGCCATTGCGGAGCTGATCCGGCGCGAGCGGGGCGGGGCGGCCGTAGTGATGGGTGCGCTGTCACCCCGCACGCGCAATGCCCAGGTCGAGCTTTACCAGAATGGCGATGTGGATTTTCTGGTCGCAACCGATGCCATCGGCATGGGGCTCAACCTCGACATCCACCATGTGGCCTTTGCCGACGATACGAAATTCGATGGTCATCAGTCGCGGCCGCTGACGCCGTCCGAGCTCGGGCAGATCGCCGGGCGGGCGGGGCGGCACAAGCATAATGGCACCTTTGGGGTGACCGGCGGCACCGAAGGGTTCGACGAAGAACTCGTGGTGCAGCTCGAAACGCATGACTTCGAGCCGGTCAAGGTCGTGCAATGGCGCAACAGCGTGCTCGACTTTTCATCGATCGAGCGGCTGCGTGGATCACTGGAAGCGGCGCCGGATGATCGGACGCTGACGCGGGTGCCGGTGGCCAAGGACCAGCATGCGCTTGAATTTGTTGCCCGCAACGAGGGCGCGGCGCTGGCGCGCGGGCATGAAGCGGTCAAGCTCTTGTGGGAATGCTGCCAGATCCCCGACTACCAGGGAATTTCGCCCGCCGCGCATGGCGAGATCGTTACGCGCATCTTCACCGATCTCAGACGAAACCGCCACGTCAACGCGGATTGGATTGCCGAGCAGGTGCGGTTTTGCGACAACAGTGAAGGCGATATCGATACCCTGAGCAACCGGATCAAGCAGATCCGGACTTGGACCTTTGTCGCTAATCGCAAAAACTGGCTTGAAGACCCGGCTTATTGGCGCGAAAAGACACGGGATATTGAAGACCGCCTGAGTGACGCGCTCCATGAGCGCCTAACCCAGCGCTTCGTCGACCGACGGACCAGCGTGCTGCTCCGCCACCTGAAAGACAAACGTATGGTATCTCCTGAAATCAACGGCCAAGGCGAAGTGCGGCTCGAGGGCCATCTGATCGGAACGATCGAGGGCTTCCGCTTCACGCTGGCGCGCAACGACGGCGACATGGACGCCAAGGGTCTGCGCGGGGCGGCCGAGTCGGTGGTGGCGCCGGAGATCCACAATCGCGCCGAGCGGCTCGGCGGTGCGCCGAACGAAGAATTCGTGCTGGCGACGGACGGACGCATGCGCTGGCGCGGCGAAGTGGTTGCCGAGCTGGCCGAGGGCGACAGCATCTACCGGCCGCGCATCATCATTCTTGCCGACGAGACCTTGACCGGGCCGGACCTCGAAAAGGTGCAGGACCGGCTGTCGCTCTGGCTGCGGCACCATATCAATACCGTGCTCGAGCAGGTGATGAGCCTTGAAGCGCCAGCCGATATCGAGGGCACGGCGCGCGGCATCGCCTATCAGCTGTTTGAAGGCATCGGCATCCTGCCGCGCGGCGCAGTGTCGGATGAGGTCAAGGGGCTTGACCAGGACGTGCGCGGCAAGCTGCGCAAGCTCGGCATCAAGTTCGGCGCCTACCATATCTACCTGCCTCTCTCATTGAAGCCGGCGCCGCGCGAACTGGCGATCATCCTTTTCGCGCTTAAGCATGGCGGCGTGCGCCAGCCGGGCGTCACCGACATTCCGCATATCGTGCTTTCGGGCCGGACGAGCTTTTTGGTCGATCCGGAAGTCGATCCGCGGCTTTACGAGATTGCCGGCTTCAAGGTGGCGGGCAAGCGCGCCGTCCGCATCGATATTCTCGAGCGCCTCGCCGACATCATCCGGCCGCTGATCGCGCTCGATGCCGGTCGGCCCTATGCGGGCGACCTGCCGGCCGGCGCCGCGGAAGGCAATGGCTTCCGCACGACCGTCGAAATGACCAGCCTGCTCGGCTGTTCGGGCGAAGATTTTGCGTCGATCCTCACCTCGCTTGGGTATCGCCTGCGGCGTACGCCGAAGGTTGCGGCGCCTGCCGAAGCTTCTGCGGAAGCGCCGGCGCTCGAAGCGGTGCTGGAGGATAATTCGGCGACCGTCGATGCCGTGGATGAAGTCGGCGTCGAATCTGCTCCGGTCGAGATTGTGGCTGAGGGTGTCGTGCCGGATGCCGCGCCGGCTGATGCTGCTGCCCCGGCGGAGCCGGAATTCGACGAGGTCTGGTTCCCGGGCCGCCGCAACGACCATCACCAGCCGCGTCGTCCGGAAGGTCGCCGCCGGCCAGAAGGCGATGCCGAAGCGGGGCAGAACCGCCGGCCCGACCGCACGCGCCCGGCCCATGCCAAGGGCGGCCAGCGCCGGCCGGAAGGCGATGCGGGGCAGCGCCCGAGCAATGAGCGTCCGAGCAACGAGCGGCCCAAGAACGAACGTCCGAAGAACGAACGCCCGGCGCATACGCGGCCACGCGATGAAGAACGCCGTACTCGTCCGGAGAAGAACGAGCGTCCGGCCGCTAATGCGCGTCCGGCACGGGAAGAGCGCAAGGTGGTGTTCGATCCCGATAGCCCCTTTGCCAAGCTCGCCGCCCTGCGCGGCAAGACCGAGTAATTGACGGAATCGGGCGCAGCGCCGCACAAGGAGCGGCTCGACCGGTTCCTCCATTTCTCGCGCGCGGTCAAATCGCGGACGCTGGCGCAAAAGCTGATCGAAAGCGGGGCGGTCCGGGTTAATTCTGAAAGGACCGAACGCACCGATCTCAAGGTCGGCGCCGGGGATGTCCTGACCATGACGCTGCACGGCCGGCTGGTCGTGTGGCGGATCCTCGATGCCGGATCGCGGCGTGGGCCGGCCAGCGAAGCGCAGGGGCTTTATGAAGATATCTCGCCGCCGCCGCTGCCGCGGCCCGAAGTCTCCGTTTATGACGCGGCAATTGCGGAGCGGGCGCCGGGATCAGGACGGCCGACCAAGAAAGAGCGGCGGGAGACGGATCGGCTGATCGAGGACGAGGAGTAGGGATGTACCCCCATGAGGTCCTGCACCTTCATCTTGCCAAGACCTCGTCCTTCGACGGGCTTAGGATGAGGTCTACTCGAACATCATCACTACGAGCTGCGCCAAAGCGCGCATGTGCGAGTATTGCAGCCGGCACGGAAACCGTTTAGCACCGGCATCGTTGAGACAGGCGCGCTTACCTTCCCCGAGCTAAGCCGCTTCCTAATCGGGATAGCCCTCCGAAGATGACCTATATCGTCACCGACAACTGCATTGCCTGCAAATATACCGACTGCGTCGAAGTGTGTCCGGTGGACTGCTTCTATGAAGGCGAAAACATGCTGGTGATCCATCCCGACGAGTGCATCGATTGTGGCGTTTGCGAGCCTGAATGCCCCGCCGAAGCGATCAAGCCTGATACCGAAAGCGGTCTCGACGCCTGGCTTGAACTCAACCGCAAGTTCTCGGCCGCGTGGCCGAACCTGACCGAGCGGCGCGAGCAGCTGCCCGAGGCCAAGGAACGCGACGGCGAAGAAGGCAAGCTTGCCAAGTATTTCTCGGAAGCTCCGGGCGAGGGCGACTGAGCGCATCAGAGTGTCGGTGCGGTGTGACTCCGCTGCACTTGCCAGCGTGACGCGGCGGTGATTCGAAACTTTTGATTCTGCTGAAATTTTGTGCTATAGCCTTCTGCACATGCAGTTGAGCTCGTCACCCCCGTGCCGCAAGGCACGATTTTTTGACACACATCTCCTGTTTCCTGGGCGTCGGACAAGCGGTCCCGACGCGCATGGAGCTTGACTGCACCAAAGTCCGGTAGCGGACATGCAACGAGTGAAGTGGTTGGTCCTTACCGCAAGGAGCCTGCCATTGGGGCGTCAACAAGGAGTTCCAGTTTATGGTAGCCAAGAAGGTTCAGACACGGCTCGGGTTCAAGACAGGCGAATATGTCGTCTACCCCGCCCATGGTGTCGGTTTGATCGTCTCCATTGAAGAGCAGGAAGTCGCTGGCCTGACCCTCGAGCTGTTCGTGATCAGCTTCGAGCAGGACAAGCTGACCCTTCGCGTCCCCGTTGCCAAGGTCAAGTCGGTCGGCATGCGCAAGCTCGCCGAAGAAGACGAGATCAAGAAGGCACTCGATACCGTGACCGGCCGCGCCCGTGTCAAGCGCACCATGTGGTCGCGCCGCGCTCAGGAATATGAAGCAAAGATCAATTCGGGCGACCTGATCGCGATTTCCGAAGTGGTCCGCGACCTTTATCGCTCCGAAGACCAGCCCGAGCAGAGCTACTCCGAACGCCAGCTGTTCGAGCAGGCCATGGATCGCATGAGCCGCGAAGTCGGTTCGGTCAAGAAGCTGACGCTGACCGAGGCCGTTCAGGCCATCGAAAAGCAGCTCGCCAAGAGCCCCAAGCGCACCAAGGCCGATGCGGCTGAGAGCGAAAGCGACGAAGAAGCTGCGGCGTAAGCTGTTTGCGAAGTGAAATGACAAAGGCCGGCAGCGATGCCGGCCTTTTTGTTTTTGGACTGAGGCTGCGGAGGTATCGATACCCCCTCCCTACCTTTGCTACGGCCTGCGCCCTAGCGCCGGTACCCTCCCCTCAAGGGGGAGGGTAAGCACTGGGGCTGTGTCACCACTGCGTTTACCTTCCCCCTCGGAGGGGAAGGCAAGCAGAGCTTGAGAGGAACGAGCCTAGCGGCGCTCGGAAGGGGGCGACCTTCACCCCAAATTCGCGGGCCGGCCGCTCCAGCTCAGCGCGACGACGATGAAGCTGAGGACGCCCACCAGGACATGGGGCCACCAGATCTGATCGGCGAAGTTGAAGAGCCAGGGGGAGACGAGGAGGACGAGGCCGACCAGGACGTCCAGCACCAGGTGTATGGAGTAGGGGATGAGTTTGGCGACGGAGAGCTCGTAGCGGGTAATGAGGCTGACGATGATGATGGCGATAGCCGAAACCGTAGGTACCATCTGTGCAGGTCCGCCGTCGGCAAAGCCGAAGAGGTAGGGAGCCAGCAGCAAGACGGCGGCCACGAGATAGTCGATGATGCCGTGAACGCGCGATGACATAGTGACAGCCTCCAAGATCCATTGTTTGGCAATGGACTAGCGAAGCGCGGGTTCCCGGGGGCGTTTGCTGTCACACGGCGAGCATTTCGCGCATGGCGCTGGCTACAGCTTCGGGATGGTAGGGCTTGCCGAAAAAGCGGCTGCCCGAAGGCAAGTCATCCGCACCGACACGACGATGGCCGGAGGTCACGATGATCCTGATCGGTGGCCATCGATCACGAACGGCGGCAGCCAATTTCAGCCCATCCATGCTGCCGGGCATGTCGATATCGGTGAACATGACCTGCACATCGCTGCGATCGGCGAGCATAGCGATAGCCTCGTCGGCATTGGCGGCCTCGAGCACATGGAAGCCAAGGTCATCCAGGCGATCAGAAATGTTCATCCGCAACAGCGGCTCATCTTCGACGATGAGGACGGTGAAGGGTGAGGTCATTGGAGCGACAGCCGATTATCCGGTGATAAAAGCAGTTGGCTGGTCGAATGCGGCCGAGGCCGCAAAAGATGCTGCAACGCTGATCACAAATATGGGCAGTGGCGATCAGGTTTTTCCCAGGACGTCGCGCATGCTGACGGTGGCGCTTCCGGGCCGCAGCGGCTGCTGCTGGCTTTCATGCGGGACCCATCCGGCGAGCCATATGATTTCGAGCGTTGCGCGGATGCGGCCATCGGGATCGGCATCGCGGCTGGCGTAAGCCTGGGCTGCGGTGGCTAGCAGAGTGCGTGTCGCGAAGCGGCGCGGGCGATCGGCCAGCGGATTGGCGGCACCCAAGGCCTTGAGTTCGGCCATCAGGGCGAAGGGACTGGAATAGCGCACGCGATGGGTTTCTACGTCGGCGACGGGAAGGGCAAAGCCGGCGCGCTGCAGCAGGGCGCCGGCATCGCGCACCTGAGTCATGGGCGCCACGCGAGCAGAGGCGCCGCCCGAGACGTCGAGATCTGCGGCAAGGAAAGCCTCGCGCAGCTCGCTCAGCGTTTCACCGCCCAGAAAGGCTGCAAGCAGGAGGCCGTCGGGCTTCAACACGCGCCGCAAGCGGGCGAGGTGGCCGGGGACGTCGTCGACGGCCTGAAGATGCAGCAGCGAAACGATGAGGTCGTGCTCGCCTGGTGGCAGGTCGGGGAAGTCACCGTCAAAGGCCTCGACGCGTTGAGCGGTCACTGGGCCGTTGGCGGTGAAGAGCGTGTCGGGGAGCGTCGCCGCGTCCGGACCGATCAGGATGGCACGCGAAAAATCGCGCTTGTGGGCGCCGAGACGGTCCTGCAGGTCCTCGACCACGAGGTCACGCACGAAATTGGCACTGCCCTGGCGGCGATACAGGTTGTGGCGGATTTGGGCGGGGTCGAAAAGACGGGGCGGGGCGGACATGAAGGGGCTTTCGCCGGGGCCGGCTCGGGACAATAATGGTCCTTATGGTCTTGGGGGAAGACGAAGTCAAAGCACGGAGCCTTGTGGCGCGAACCGCCGGTGGTTTGCGGCGGATGGGCCTTGCCATGTTGGAACAGCTTTATCCGCCGGTTTGCGATGCCTGCGGCGCGCCACTGGCTGAGGGTGGTGGCCTCTGTGCCTCGTGCTTCACGCAATTGCGACCGATCACGCCGCCGTTCTGTCCGGTACTTGGACTCCCTTTTGAGACGGACGAGGGCGTCGGAATGTTGTCGGCGGAAGCCATTGCCGATCCGCCACCCTTCGGGCGGGCGCGGGCGGCGCTTGCCTATGGCGAGATGGTCGGGACGCTGGTGAGCCGGCTCAAATATGGAGACCGGGTCGAACTCGCGACCTTTGCGGGCGGCTGATGGCGGCGGCCGGACGCGAGTTCTGGGAGGCAGAGCCCGTGCTTGTGCCGGTGCCGCTCCATCCCAGTCGTCTGCGCTTCCGGCGCTATAACCAATCCCTGCTGTTGGCGCAGACGGTCGGCCGCATTACTGGGCTCACCGTCGACCCGCACCTGGTCGCGCGGCGCAAAAGGACGCGGCAACAGGTGGGGCTTTCGGGCCATGGGCGCTTGCGCAATGTGCAGGGCGCATTCGTCACGCATCCGCGGGCGCTTGAACGGTTGGCGGGGCGGCCGGTTGTTCTGGTAGACGATGTTTATACGACGGGCGCCACGGTCAAGGCCGTGACGCGGGCATTGAAGAAGGGCGGAGCAGAGCAGGTCGATGTGTTGACCTTTGCCCGCGTTGTCATTGGCGACGATGTGCCCATATAAGATCAATATGAGTTTTCGGAGCCGAGCCATGGCCAAGATCGAGATCTACACCACCCCCACCTGCCCCTATTGCCACGCGGCTAAGTCGCTGCTCAACGAAAAGGGCGCCGAGTTCGACGAAATCACCGTGCTCGATCCCTCCTTGCGTGAAGCCATGACGCAGCGCGCCAATGGCCGCCGGACTGTGCCGCAGATCTTTATCGATGACGCCCATATCGGCGGTTACGACGACATCGCGGCGCTTGATCGCCGTGGCGGCCTCGATCCGCTTCTGGCGCAATAGCAAAGTGAAAGTCGCAGCTATCCAGATGCGCTCGGGGCTCGACCCCGAGGCCAACCTTCGCGCGCTCGAACCGCTTCTGGCGGAGGCGGCGGCGCAGGGCGCCCAGTATGCGCTGACCCCGGAAGTGACGATGATCTTCCCGGAAAACCGGGAGCAGTTGCGCTCGGTGGCGGCGCCGTTCGAGGGGCATCCGCAGCTGGCGGCCGTGGGTGAGCTGGCGCAGCAGCACGGCATGTTCGTGCAGGTGGGGTCGCTGCCGATCCCGCTCGAGGATGGGCGCTTTGCCAATCGTTCGGTGCTGTTCGGGCCGGACGGGCGGCAGGTGGCCACCTATGACAAGATCCACCTCTTCGATGCCGATATCGCCGGGCTCAACGCGTATCGCGAAAGCGCGACCTATCGGGGTGGCGACGTGGCGGTGACGGCCGACCTGGGCGAAATCACGCTCGGTTTTGCCATCTGCTACGACATGCGTTTTCCGCGCCTCTTCAATGCGCTGGCCAATGCAGGAGCAAACCTCATCGCTGTGCCTGCAGCCTTTACGGTGCCGACCGGCCAGGCGCATTGGCATGTGCTGCTGCGGGCACGGGCGATCGAAACAGGGTCTTATGTGATCGCGGCGGCACAAGGGGGGACGCACCAGAACGGGCGCGCGACCTATGGACATTCGCTGATCATCGACCCTTGGGGCAAGGTCATTGCAGAGCTCGACCATGACGAGCCGGGCGTGCTTGTCGCCGAGATCGATGCGGCGGCGGTGATCGAGGCGCGGGGCAGGGTGCCGGCTTTGGCCAATGCGCGCGATTTTGCCATGCCCTCTTCCCAGCGTTGAGCGGCAGACCTATATCGGCACTATCGTGATCAGCTACTCTCTCCAGTGTGCGCAGGGCCACCGCTTCGAGGCCTGGTTCAAGAATGCCGCGGCCTATGACGAGCAGCAGGCGCGCGGCATCGTCGCCTGTGCCCAATGCGGCGACGCGCATGTCGAAAAGGCACCAATGGCACCGGCCGTGGCGCGCACCGATGGCGAGCGGGTTTCGGTTTCGTCGATGCATCCCGACGCGGTCAAGTTTCGCGAGATGCTGCGCGAATACCGGCGCAGGGTCGTCAGCACGGCTGAAAATGTTGGCGACCGCTTTGCCGAGGAGGCGCGCAAGATTCACTTCGAAGAGGCCGACGAGCGCGCCATCTTTGGTGAAGCAACCCGCGACGAGGTTGCGGCTTTACTCGATGACGGCATCGAATTTTTGCCGTTGCCGGATGTTGGCGACGACAACTAACCTCCCATAGGAGAAAAAGAATGGCTCAACTCGACGCATCCCTGTC
Organism: Devosia aurantiaca; assembly: GCF_011058215.1. Lineage (GTDB taxonomy): Bacteria > Pseudomonadota > Alphaproteobacteria > Rhizobiales > Devosiaceae > Devosia > Devosia aurantiaca. The sequence goes on along the minus strand of NZ_JAALFG010000001.1, from coordinate 23,526 downwards.
GGGGACTTTCGCTATTGGCGGTGATCTTACCGTCAACCGTCTCGGCTTTGGAGCCATGCGCATCGTCGGCAAGGGAATCTGGGGCCCGCCGGAAGATCGCGAGGAGGTGCTGCGTGTGCTAAAGCGCCTGCCTGAGCTTAACGTCAACTTGATCGATACGGCGGAAAGCTATGGCCCCTATATCAGCGAGGAGCTGATCGGCGAGGCGCTGGCGCCTTATAGCGAAGGCACGATCGTTGCGACCAAGAGCGGGCTGACGCGCACCGGGCCGGACGAATGGCATCAGTTGGCGCGTCCCGAATTTTTACGCCAGGGCGTGATGACGAGCCTTCGCCGCCTCAAGCTCGAGCAGATCGACCTTTGGCAGCTGCACCGCATCGAGACCAAGACGCCCCGTGCCGAGCAGTTCGGTGTCATTGCCGATATGCAGAAGGAAGGGCTGATCCGCCATGTGGGGCTTAGCGAGGTCAGCGTTGCCGATGTCGAGGAAGCGCAAAAGTACTTCAAGGTTGTAACGGTGCAGAACCACTACAACCTCGCCAGCCGCAAGAGCGAAGCGGTGCTCGACTATTGCGAAAAGAACGGCATCGGCTTCATTCCATGGTTCCCGCTGGCCGGTGGCGATCTGGTCGAGGGCCAGGATGCGGCGCGCGAAGTGATGCAAAAGCATGAGGCCAGCGGCAGCCAGATCGCGCTTGCCTGGCTGCTGAAGCGCTCGCCAGTGATCCTGCCGATCCCGGGCACGGGCAAGGTCAAGCATCTCGAGGACAATGTTGCCGCTGCTGCCATCAAGCTCAGCGACGAGGATTTTGCGACGCTCGACAAAATCGGCCGCAAATAAAAGCACGTCCGCTCCCGGCGAAGCAAAACCGCTTGCCGGGAGCTGTTATGCCGTGGAACTATTCGCCTCAGGCTTGGGGGAATGGTCATGAAGATGGTGGCAGCCGCTCTTGTTGCGGCGACGTTCAGCGTACCGGCGATGGCAGCGGGGATCCTCGATCCGGTGCTTGGTGAGCCCGGCGATTGTTACGCCCGCGCCTATGACCGGGCGCATTTGAGCCGCCATCCGCGCCAGCGGGTCTCGACCATCGCGCTCGGCTATTCCGAATGGCAGGAGCCCGGCTACGACATCACGCTCGATCTCAGCTTTACCCTGCGCGACGGGAGCGTTTACTCCGGCCTTGCCTATTGCCGGGAGGACCTTTGTGCGCTCGAAGGCGACGGGGGCTATTTCAATCTTTTGCCGCGCAATGACGGGCTCGAGCTTTCGGTGGTTCGATTTCTCGAACTCGAAGGCTTTGATGGCTTTTCAGGAAATTTGATGGATAGCGACGATCAGGTCTTCCTGATCTATCCGGCGCGACCAGCAGCCTGCTTCGCGGATTAGGTCGGTTCGATAGGGAGGGTGGAATCCCCGCTATCGAACCTGACCAAATCAGCTGTCTTGCAGACCGCTGAAAAGGCTGCGTGCGTGTTAGCACCGGAAGAGGTGCTTGTCACGTGTTTGTCGTGAAGAGACGTCGCTCCCCTGACCTCATCGCTCAGGATGAGGTCTTGCGGACCTTTGTCACAATAAAAACGGCGTCAATTCCAGAGCTTGTCGATCTCGGTCGTATCGCGCACGGCGCCCTTCGAGGCAGAGGTGACGAAAGCCGCGTAGGCCTTGAGGGCCGTGGTGACCTTACGCTTGCGCGGTTCGGCGGGTTTCCAGCCGACGTCGTTTTGCTGGTCGCGGCGGCGGTGCATTTCGGCTTCGGGAACGAGGACGTTGACCGTGCGGTTGGGGATGTCGATCTCGATGATGTCGCCTTCCCGCACGAGGCCGATGGCGCCGCCTTCGGCAGCTTCGGGGGATACGTGGCCAATGGAAAGACCGGAGGTGCCGCCGGAAAAGCGTCCGTCGGTCAGAAGGGCGCAGGCTTTGCCGAGGCCCTTGGACTTAAGGTAGCTCGTCGGGTAGAGCATTTCCTGCATGCCGGGGCCGCCGCGCGGGCCTTCGTAGCGGATGACGATGACGTCGCCTTCCTTGATTTCGTTGGAAAGGATGGCCTTGACGGTCATGTCCTGCGATTCAAAGACGCGCGCAGGGCCAGTGAACTTGAGGATCGACTCGTCGACCCCGGCGGTTTTGACGATGCAGCCGTCGAGGGCGATATTGCCCTTGAGCACGGCGAGGCCGCCGTCCTTGCTGAACGGCGACTCGGCGGAACGGATGACGCCGTTCTGGCGATCGAGGTCTAGCTCGGTCCAGCGGTTGGACTGGGAAAAGGCCTCGGTGGTGCGCACGCCGCCGGGTGCGGCCATATAGAACTGGCGCACGCTTTCCGAATTGGTGCGGGAAATGTCCCACTTGTCGAGCGCGTCGCCCATGGTGGAGGCATGGACGGTCGGTTCGCGGCGGTTGATCAGGCCGGCGCGATCGAGCTGGCCGAGGATGGCAAAAATGCCCCCGGCGCGGTGGACGTCTTCCATATGGACGTCGTTCTTGGCAGGAGCGACCTTGGAGAGGACCGGCACCTTGCGCGACAGGCGATCGATGTCGTCCATGGTGAAATCGACGCCGCCTTCATGGGCTGCGGCAAGGATGTGCAGGACGGTGTTGGTCGAGCCGCCCATGGCGATATCGAGCGACATGGCGTTTTCGAAGGCCTGCTTGGTGGCAATGGAACGCGGCAGCACGGTTTCGTCGTCCTGCTCGTAATAGCGGCGGGCGAGATCGACGATGAGGTGGCCGGCTTCCTGGAACAGGCGCTTGCGATCGGAATGGGTAGCGAGCGTCGAGCCGTTGCCGGGCAGCGACAGGCCCAGCGCTTCGGTCAAGCAGTTCATGGAGTTGGCGGTGAACATGCCCGAGCAGGAGCCGCAGGTGGGGCAGGCGGCTTCCTCGACGGCCTGCACTTCTTCGTCGGTGTAGTGCTCGTCGGCAGCCATGACCATGGCATCGACGAGATCGAGCGCCTGCAGCTTGCCCTTGACTATGGCCTTGCCCGCTTCCATCGGACCGCCGGAAACGAAGACCACCGGGATGTTGAGGCTCATGGCGGCATTGAGCATGCCGGGGGTGATCTTGTCGCAGTTGGAAATGCAGACCATGGCATCGGCGGTGTGGGCGTTGACCATGTATTCCACCGAGTCCGCGATGATGTCGCGGCTTGGCAGCGAATAGAGCATGCCGTCATGGCCCATGGCGATGCCGTCATCGACCGCGATGGTGTTGAATTCCTTGGCGACGCCGCCCGCTGCCTCGATTTCGCGCGCGACCAGCTGGCCGAGGTCCTTGAGGTGGACGTGGCCGGGGACGAACTGCGTGAAGGAATTGACCACGGCAATAATGGGCTTGCCAAAATCGCCGTCCTTCATGCCCGTGGCGCGCCAGAGCCCGCGGGCGCCGGCCATGTTGCGGCCATGGGTGGTGGTGCGGGAACGATAGACGGGCATGAGACTATTCCTCGACAAGGCTGCCGGTGGGACCGGTGTTTTGCTTTTCTCTAGACCCATTCCAGGACACGGGCAAGGACAACCGTACCGGCGGGTACGGTTGTGGCATCAAAATCGTGACAGCGAACATGCGGGGTGCGTGCCTGCGGGCATTTACGGATCGCAGATCTGCCAAGCGGGATAGGTCTTAAGGGCCCGTCAAGGCGCCAAACACCACGCCCGAGCCAATCATCGGGAAACATCGCCCGGTTTGCGCGTGGTGGGGCATGACGAGATATCTTTCGATCACCGAGCACCAAGTGCCCAAGGGTAAGAGTGCATTGTTTCTGTTTGTGCACGGGGCGGAACTGTGCGCCGGCGTGCTCGAGCATCGATATGACGGCCGCCTCGTGCGCCGGCTCCCCGAACATCCGCAACCGACCCAACTGGTGCCGACCATCTGCGATCTCATGGAAGGACAAGGGGTGGATAGAGACCTTTATGTCGTCCTCGATGCAGGGGCTTTCTGGCCGGATGCATTTCCAGTTCTACATAATGGCAAATCAAACTCTTTATATGTTTTATGAAAGTTAAAAGACCAATTTCGAATATAAATCGGTAACCAGATAATTAGCTGTTAGAAAAAGTAAGTACAACATCGAATTATGCCGGATCCTCAGTCAGCAGATTATCTTGCTCAACATGGCGATACGGCCATTGTCAAAGGAGGTAGTCATGATTTTAAAGCGTTATTTTGCAGCTCTCGCATTCTCCGCCATGCTCATCCCGTCGATGGCACAGGCACAACTTCTCGGCGGTGGCGGCGGCCTGCTCGGCGGCGGCAGCGGATCGAGCGACTCGAGTGTTCTCGGCATCGTTGGTGGTTCCGATAGCGGGGCGCTGGTCACGGTCGGCGACAATGCCGGATCGTCCGGCGCGATCAATGTCGGCCTGGGCGGCAGCGATGGTCTGGTCAGCGCTAATATCGGTTCGGGTTCGGAGCCGCTGGTGGGTGCGACGGTGCTCGGATCGAGCGGCATCGTCGATGCCAATGTCAATCTTGGCGATGTCGGCATCGGCGCCAATGTCGGCGGGCCGAACCTGATCGATGTCGATGTTCGTCTGCCAGGTGGTGGCAATGGCGGTAATGGCGGCAATGGTGGGAACGGCGGCAACGGCAACAATGGCGGTGGCGGCAATAACGGCAGTAACGGTGCCAACGGCAGTAATGGTAGCGGCGGCTTCGCCATTCTGCGCAGCGGGTCGGGCGGTGGGTTTGGCTCGAGCAGCTCCGCTTGTGCCAATTCGAACCCGAACCAGCTTATCTCGCTGTTCCAGAACAGCAAGATGAGCGGCTGGAACCGCGCCAGCTCCATTCAGCTGATCCCGGTCCAGGTCTGCCGCGATGTGCGCAATCAGATCGCCAATTGGCTGGCTAACAATCCGAGCTACCACCAGCTGGTGGGTCAGGTGGCCGGTGACGCGCTGATCAATGCAGCGCTCAGCCGCACCAACAAGCAGCCCGGCCATGTTCTTGGCGTGCAACGCCAGGGCCAGACGCTGATGGTCTACGTGTTCTGATCCTCCCCAGCCCATCAGAACATGCTGCCGGCCGTCCTTTGGGGCGGCCGGTTTATGCTGTGCGGCGCTCGGCAAGGACCATGTAGTTGATGCCCATGTCGGACGAGAGCTTCCACTCATCGGCGAGGGGATGAAAGACCACGCCGGTCTCGCCCGTGACCCGCAGATTGTTGCGGCGGATCTGCGCCTTGATTTCTTCGGGCGTCAAAAACTTGTTCCAGTCGTGCGTGCCGCGCGGCAGCCAGCGCAAAACATATTCGGCGCCGATCACCGCAAAGGCCATGGAGCGGGCGGTGCGGTTGAGCGTAGCGGTGAACATGAGGCCGCCCGGCGCCACGAGGTCGGCACAGGATTTCATGTAAAGGGTCACGTTGTCGACGTGTTCGACCACTTCCATGTTGAGCACGACATCGAAGCGCTCGCCGGCGGCGACCAAGGCTTCGCTGGTGGTGGCGCGGTAGTCGATCGCAAGGCCCGACTGTTCGGCATGGATGCGGGCGATGGCGATGTTGCGCTCGGCCGCGTCGATGCCGGTGACGGTGGCGCCGAGGCGGGTCAGCGGTTCGCAGAGCAAGCCGCCGCCGCAGCCGACATCGAGGATGGTGAGCCCTTCGAAGGGTCGGATCGAGGTAGCATCGCGTCCGAAATGGCGCACCAGATTGTCGCGGATATAGGCGAGGCGGACCGGATTGAATTTGTGGAGCGGCTTGAACTTGCCCTTGGGGTCCCACCACTGCTCCGCCATGGCGGTGAATTTGGCAATTTCGGCGTCGTTGACGGTGGTCTCGGTCATGGGGCGGCTCCGTTTGTCCGATATGACCCATCGAGAGTGGCAGGGGCAAGGCGCGGCGTGTCGCAGGCGTGGCCTGCCACCGATGCCTGATAGGCCGCCTCCATCTTGGCTAGGGCAGAGGCAAGAGGGGCGGGTGAGCCCAGATGGATATGGCGCAATTCGTCCATGAACTCAGTCCAAAGTTGTGGCCCGCCATCCTCGAGAACTTGGGCCCGGGCCGACAACTCGACGGAAGGGTGGGCGTGCCGAATGCCCCAGCTGCCCATGAATGCCATGAGAGGCACCAGCTCGATGGCTTGTTCGGTGAGGCTATAAACCACGCGCTGCTTATGAGTTGGATCAGCGGACCGGGTGAGCAGACCGCTGGCGGTCAGGCGCTGCAGGCGGTCGGACAGGATATTGGACGCGATGCCTTCAAGGCTTTCGGTCAGATAGGATCGGAAGCTGCGTCGGCGCCCACCGAACATTGTGTCGCGCAGGATGATCAGGCTCCAGCGGTCGCCAAATGTTTCAAGCGTCAGATTGATCGGGCATCCGGACCGTCTCAGCTTCATCGCTTCACTCCTGACCAGTTGCAAAATAGAGGTGGTTTCTTGCTCCGGCCCACTGCTATCACAGGTTGCAAGGAAAGAAACGCAGCAAGGGAGTGCGACATGGCCAAGCTTTTCTTCGGAATGAACCAGTCGCTCGACGGTTACGTGGATCACGACCGCATGCAGCCGCCTGGCTCCAAGCTCTTTCAGCACTTTATTGACCAGACCGATGGGCTGACGGGCAGCCTCTATGGCCGCACGCTTTACGGCCTGATGCACTATTGGGACGTCGATCAGCCGGGCTGGGGGGAGCGGAGCACGAATTTGCAGTCGCGTGGCGCAAGGCGCCGAAATGGGTGGTGTCGCGGACGCTGAAGGACGTCGGGCCCAATGCGACGCTTCTGAGCGAGGATTTCGTAGCTGATATTCGCCGGCTGAAGGCCGAGCATGAGGGCGAGATCGAGGTCGGCGGGCCCAAGCTGGCGCAACGGCTGACGGAGCTGGGGCTGATCGACGAATACCGCATCTACCTTCATCCCGAAGTTCTGGGCCACGGCACCAAGTTTTTTGCCGAAGCACGACCGCGGCTGCGTTTGGAAAGCCACGAGCAGATCGACGGGGACGTCATGCGGCTTAGTTACGTGCCGGCGTGATCGCACACGCTCACCATTGATCGCGCTTCCCGTTTATGGCATGTCCCCGCCAACATTAAGCGTACCGCCGGGTTCGGCAGGGTTTCGGGGAAGCAATGGCCCGTATCGTCGTCAAGTTCGGGGCACTTCGGTCGCCACGGTCGAACGCATCCGCAATGCCGCGCGCCATGTGAAGCGCGAAGTCGATGCCGGTCACGAAGTGGCGGTGGTGGTTTCGGCCATGAGCGGCAAGACCAATGAGCTGGTCGGCTGGGTCAACGAAGCATCGAAGCTGCACGACGCGCGCGAATACGATGCCGTCGTGGCCTCGGGCGAGCAGGTGACTGCGGGCCTCATGGCTATCGTGCTTGCGGAAATGGGCATCCAGTCGCGCTCCTATGCCGGCTGGCAGGTGCCGATCCATACCGACGACGCTCATGGCGCGGCACGCATTACCGCCATCGATGCGACCGAACTCAACGACCGGATGAGCAATGGCTGGGTGCCGGTGATCACCGGCTTCCAGGGCGTTTCGCCCAACAATCGGCTGACGACGCTGGGCCGCGGTGGTTCGGATACGTCCGCGGTGGCCGTGGCGGCCGCGGTCGGTGCCGACCGTTGCGACATCTATACGGATGTGGACGGTGTTTACACGACCGATCCGCGTATCGTGCCCAAGGCGCAGCGCATGACCAAGATTTCCTTTGAGGAAATGCTGGAGATGGCGTCGCTCGGCGCCAAGGTCTTGATGATCCGCTCGGTCGAGATGGCGATGGCCTACAAGGTGCGCCTCCTGGTGCGCTCGAGCTTTGATGATCCGGATGCGCCACAGATTGCGCCCGATGGAACGCCGGGCGTACCCGGTACACTGGTTTGCGATGAGGATGAGATCGTGGAAAAGCAGATCGTTTCGGGCGTGACTCTCGCCAAGGCCGAAGCCAAGATCACACTGCGCGACGTCAAAGATAGCCCCGGCGTTGCAGCTGCCATTTTCGGCACGCTGGCCGACAAGGGCATCATCGTCGACATGATCGTCCAGAACATCGCCGACGACGGCGCGACCACCGACATCACCTTTACGGTGCCCGACAGCGAATATGAAAAGGCCACCAAGGCGCTCGAAGACAATGGCGGGCGCTTCGAATATGCCCGCCTTTCCGGCTCGCGCGGCGGGGCAAAGGTCTCCGTCGTGGGTGTCGGCATGCGCAGCCATGCGGGCGTTGCGGCCTCTATGTTCAAGGCCCTGGCCGATAAGGGTATCAACATTCAGCTCATCACCACATCGGAGATCAAGACCTCGGTGTTGATCGATGAAGAATATGCCGAGCTTGCGGTTCGAGCGCTCCACACCTATTACGGTTTGGACAAGAAGGACGCCTGACCTATTCGAGGGGAATGGGCCGCGTCCTAACAGGGGGCGGCTTTGCGAGCTGCCTGATTGAGGCAATGGTGACGACCATAGGCGGCCCAAGGGTGCTGCTGCGGCAATTGCGCGAGACCATGGCGGAGCCTCTGGCTTCGCAGGCGCGGCTCGACAAGATCGTCAACCTCATCGCCGACAACATGCGCGCCGATGTCTGCTCGTTCTACGTGTTGCGCGACGATGGCGCGCTCGAGCTTTTCGCGACTCGCGGTCTCCAGGCAGAATCGGTGCATATGACGACGCTGCGGCTGGGCGAGGGCCTTGTCGGCCTGATCGCGTCGGAAGCCGAGCCGCTCAGCCTCGACAATGCACCGGCCCATCCCGCTTTCGCCTATCGGCCGGAGACGGGTGAGGACCAGTACAATTCTTTCCTCGGCGTCCCTGTCCTGCGCGCAGGGCAGATGCTGGGCGTGCTGGTGGTACAAAATTCGGATCACCGTCATTTCGGCGAGGATGAAACCGAGGCGATGCTGACTACGGCCACAATCCTGGCCGAGATGATCGCCACCTCCGACTTCGACAATCTGATCAAGCCGGGGTCCGATATCGACCTCAGGCGACCACGCATGTTCAACGGCGTCAGCTTTACCGATGGCATTGCCCTGGGCACCGTGGTTCTGCACGACCCGCGCGTCGTCGTGCACAATTTCATTGCCGAAGATACCGACGCCGAAAAGCTGCGGCTCGATGCGGCGCTGGCCTCGATGCGCGTCTCGATCGACGCCATGCTCGACCATGGCGACATGCAGCCGACCTCGGACCATCGCGAGATTCTTGAAACCTACCGCATGTTCGCCAATGACCGCGGCTGGGTGAAACGCTTGAGCGAAGCCATCGACAATGGCCTTTCGGCGGAAGCGGCGGTCGAGCGGGTGCAGAATGACACACGCGCGCGCATGCTGCGCCAGACCGATCCCTATATCCGCGACCGGCTGCACGATCTCGACGACCTGGCCAATCGGCTGCTGCGCGTCCTGACCAATACTGGGCAGCCAGCGCATCGCGACTTGCCCGACAATGCCATTCTCGTCGCCCGCAATATGGGACCGGCGGAACTGCTGGAGTATGACCGCACCAAGCTGCGCGGGATCGTCCTGGAAGAAGGCGGCGCCACGGCGCATGTTGCCATTGTCGCACGCTCGCTCGGCATCGTCGCGGTGGGGCAGGCGGATTCAATCGTTTCGGTTTGCGAAACCGGCGACGACATCATCATCGACGGCCCGGCGGGGCAGGTGCATGTGCGGCCGACGCCCGAGGTCGAGCAGACCTATATCGACAAGGTCCGGGTTTCGGCGCGACGGCGGGCGCATTATGCGGCACTGAAATCAAAGCCTGCCGTCACGCGCGACGGCATCGAAATCACCTTGCTGCACAATTCGGGGCTCGTCGCCGACTTGCCGATGCTGGACGATACCGGTGCTGCCGGTGTCGGTCTCTTCCGCACCGAGTTGCAGTTTATGATTGCGAGCCGCCTGCCGCGTTTGCAGGAGCAGGCCGAGCTTTATGCCGAGGCCATGGCGCTGGCAGGCGACCGGCCGGTCGTCTTCCGCCTCCTTGACATCGGTGGCGATAAGGTTTTGCCGTATCTGCGCGCGACGTCGGAAGAAAACCCGGCCATGGGGTATCGCTCGATCCGGCTCGGCCTTGATCGTCCGGGCCTGCTGCGGACGCAGGTTCGGGCCTTGCTGATGGCGGCGAAGGGCCGTGCGCTCAAAATCCTCGTGCCGATGGTCACCGAGACGTTCGAGTTTTTGCAAACCAAGCGCGTCATCGCCAAGGAAGTCGAGCGCTTGCGGCGCTCCGGGCAGCCGGTGCCGTCGCGGCTTGAAATCGGCGCCATGGTGGAAGTGCCATCGCTGCTGTTCGAACTCGACCAGATCCTGCCCGAGGCCGATTTTGTGTCGATTGGTTCGAACGACCTTGTGCAGTTTCTGACGGCGGCCGATCGCGCTAATCCGCGCGTGTCGAAAGCCTATGATCCGATCGCGCTGCCGCGCCTGCGGGCCATCCGCATGGTGGTGGATGCGGCCGAACGGCACGGCAAGCCGGTGACCATGTGCGGCGAATTGGCGGGCAAGCCGATGGAAGCCTTGGCGCTGATGGCGATCGGGATGAACCGGTTGTCCATGGGGCCGGCCTCGATCGGTCCGATCAAGGAAATGGTGCTCAATCTCGAACTGGCGCCGATCCGCGCGGCTGTGGCCGAGGCTTTGAGCGACGGCGCCAATGGCGCGGCGATCCGGACCTTGCTGACGGGATGGGTGGAGAAGCAGAACCTGCCGATGGGCTAGCCTTTTTCCTCCACCGCTTGCGGGGGAGGGGCCGCCAGCCGCGGTGGAGGGGGTGCAACAAAGTCATAGCGTCAAAATTGCACCTCCCGCGCAAGCGGCTCCCTCTCCACCACGCTTCGCGTGGTCCCCCTCTCCCGTGAACGGGAGAGGAAGGCAGGGGTCCGCTTAAGGCTTGCGGTTGATCCTGTCCCTCTTTACAGCCTCGCGGGACACGCCAGAAAGTTTATCTCTATGCCTTCTTTGCCCATGGACAAGCTCGACGCGCTCGAAGTGCGGTTTCAGTATATCGAAGCGGCGCTTTCGGGTGGGGCGAGCCAGGACGAGTTCGCAAAACTGTCCAAGGAGCATTCCGACCTCTCCGAGATTGTCGGGCAGATCAGCGCTTACAAGAAAGCCCAGCGCGATCGGGCCGAGGCGGAAACGCTCTTGAAGTCGGGCGACCGGGAAATGGCCGAAATGGCCGAGGTCGAGATCGAAGAACTGGATGCTGAGCTCGAGACCCTGGCGCAATCGATCCGCATCCTCCTGCTGCCCAAGGACGAGGCCGACGAAAAGTCGATCATCCTTGAAATTCGCGGCGGCACTGGGGGCGACGAGGCGGCGCTTTTCGCCGGCGACCTCTTCCGGATGTATGAGCGCTATGCCTCGCTGCGCGGCTGGAAGGTGACGCTGATGGAGGAAAGCCCCGGCGAAATGGGGGCTATAAGGAAGTCATCGCCAATGTCTCGGGCAAGGGCGTTTATGCGCGGATGAAGTATGAGTCCGGCGTCCACCGCGTGCAGCGCGTGCCGGCGACGGAAGGCTCGGGGCGCATCCATACATCAGCGGCGACGGTCGCGGTGCTGCCGGAAGTGGAAGACATCGACATCGAAATCCGCAACGAGGATATCCGCATCGATACGATGCGGGCTTCGGGCGCCGGCGGGCAGCACGTCAACACAACCGACTCGGCAGTGCGCATTACCCACCTGCCGTCCGGTATCGTCGTCACCTCGGCAATGAAATCGCAGCACCAGAACCGGGCGCAGGCGATGATCGTCTTGCGGTCGCGGCTTTACGAAATGCAGCGCGAAGAGCGGGATTCGGCTCGATCGGCGGAACGCAAAGGGCAGGTGGGATCGGGCGATCGCTCCGAGCGCATTCGCACCTATAATTTCCCGCAAGGCCGGGTGACCGACCACCGCATCAACCTGACGCTCTACAAGCTCGACAAGGTCATCGCCGGCGAAGCGCTGGACGAGCTGATCGAAGCGCTGATCACCGAAAATCAGGCATCGCAGCTAGCGGCCATGGAGCAAGTCAACTGATCACGATCGGCCAGCTCTGGCGCCGCTGGCGCGACATGCTGGACCATGAAGGGTTTGCGACAGCGACGCTGGATGCAAAGCTGCTGACCGGGCATGCGCTGGGCCTTGATGCGCTGGCGCTCTCGCTGCGGGAAAACGAACCTGTTTCGGACGAGATGGTGGGCCGCGTCGACCAGATGCTCCGGCGGCGGATGACGGGGAGTCCGTGGCGCGCATCATCGGCGAGCGGGAATTTTATGGTCTCGCCTTTGGCCTCAATGCAGCAACGCTCGAGCCGCGTCCCGATACCGAGCTGCTGGTCGATCTGGCGCTCAAGGCCCTACCGCAAGGTGGTCGCTTGCTGGACCTCGGGACCGGAACGGGGTGCATCCCGATATCGATCTTGGTCAACCGTCCGGATACAAGCGCCATGGCAACGGATGTTTCCGCCGAGGCGCTGGAGATGGCCAAACGCAATGCCGGGCGGCATGGTGTGGCGGGGCGGATCGACTTTGTGCGGGGAGTTGGTTCGAGGCGGTTGGTGGCTCCAAGGCATTCGATCTTATCGTTTCCAATCCGCCCTATATCGCCACGGCGGTAATCGAAAGCCTTTCGGCAGAGGTCAAGGCTTTCGATCCGATGCTGGCATTGGACGGGGGCCGGATGGGCTCGAGCCTTATCGGGTGATCGCGTCGGCTTCCGGGCACTATCTCAGGGCCGGCGGGCAGGCCATGGTCGAGATCGGCTATAACCAGGGACGGAGCGTTGCCTCGCTGTTCGAAGACGCCGGTTTTTCCGACGTCGCCGTTCATCAAGACCTTGCAGGGCTTGATCGTGTGGTTGTCGCGCACCACTTGTGATGAAGAACAGCGTCTTTAAACCAGTCACCGCAATTTGTGCTGGTCAAGCGGGCTCGAACCGAGTAATTTGCCCTTGCTGTCAACGGCGCATCATGGGCGCCGCAGCGACCACACCCAACTCAACGACTATGCTGCCAGGGGCAGCGCGGTTCCGCAAACGGAACGGTGCAAGGGTGGGGCGGATCGATCCGCCAGGTTGTTGCCGACCGCATTTAGGTCTTCATGAAGCCAGTTCAGGGTCCCGCGGCGTGCAGTTTATCTCCGCCGGGGCCGGGCCAGACCCAGGCGCATCGTCCGGGTCCGCCATAGTGAGACGCTTAACTTTTAGAGTTAGATCAGCGACCCGATGAGACCAAACAACCAAAACAAGAACCGGCAGCGTAATCGCAATGGCGGGCGCAAGCACGTCAATCCGCTGTCGCGCAACTACGAGAGCAACGGCCCGGACGTGAAGGTGCGCGGCAACGCTGCCCATGTCGCGGAAAAGTACCTGCAACTCGCCCGTGACGCGCAATCGAGCGGCGACTCGGTGATGGCGGAAAACTATCTCCAGCACGCCGAGCATTATTTCCGCATCGTTTCGTCCGCACAGCAGGCCCTCAACGGCCCGCGCGATGGCCAGAGCCAGGATGACCTGGACTTCGACGACGATGCCAACGACGTCAATTCCCGCTTCTCCTCGCCGCAGCCGATCCAGCAGCCGCAGGACAACGGTGGCTACCAGGACAATGGTGGCAACAATGGCGGCCAGCGCGAGGGTCGCGACAACGGCAATGGCGGTGAGCGGCGCGAGTATCGCGAAACGCGCGAAAACCGCGACAATGCCAATCGCGAAAACCGCGAGACCGTGGTGGCCGGCGAAGGCGAACAGCCTGTCGTCCAGGCAGCCGGAGAACCGGTGCAGGCCGCTCCTGGCGAAGAAGCCGGTGAGCAGGCGCCGCGCAAGCAGCGCGAACGCCGTCCACGCCGCCGCCGCCCAGCGGCAGGCGAGGGTGGCGAGCAGGCCCCTGCGGGCGAGGCCGAGGTGAGCGAACTCCTGCGTTCCTCACCGGCAATCCAGCCAACGCCGCCGAGTAGATCTTTAAAAATGCCGGGTCCAGTGCCCGGCATTTTTGTTTTCGGGTCTTCCGCCCAGCGCGAAACTTCCTACATGCATTGGTGAACGGATGTGCCTTTTGAGGGCATCCGCAAATCGACGCTATCGGCGCCGTAAGGGCCGAAAAGGAGTTTTGCATGAATATCGAAAAGTATACCGAGCGGGCTCGCGGTTTTATCCAGAGCGCCCAGACCGGTGCGATGAATGCCGGCAACCAGCAGTTCGCCCCGGTGCATCTGCTCAAGGTCTTGCTGGATGACGACCAGGGCATGGCCAATGGCCTGATCGCCAAGGCAGGCGGCGACCCCAAGGCAGCTCGGGCCGGCACGGCTGCTGCACTCAACAAGATCCCCAAGGTTTCCGGCGATGCCGGTCAGCTTTATCTCAGCCGCGAACTGTCCAAGGTCTTCGACACTGCCGAGCAGGCAGCGCAGAAGGCCGGCGACAGCTATGTGACGGTCGAGCGATTGCTCTTGGCGCTGGTGATCGAAAAGGACACCGATGCCGGTCGCGTATTGGCATCAGCCGGCGTAGCGGCGCAGGGGCTCAACACCGCGATCGAAGCGATCCGCAAGGGTCGCACCGCGGATTCGGCTTCCGCCGAGAACACCTATGACGCGCTCAAGAAATATGCGCGCGATCTCACCGCCGATGTGCGCGAGGGCAAGCTCGACCCGGTGATCGGTCGCGACGAAGAAATCCGCCGCACCATCCAGGTGCTGTCGCGCCGCACTAAGAACAATCCGGTGCTGATCGGTGAACCCGGCGTCGGCAAGACGGCGATCGCCGAAGGCCTGGCAATCCGCATGGTCAATGGCGACGTGCCGGAATCGCTCAAGAACAAGAGCCTGATGGCGCTCGACATGGGTGCGCTGATTGCGGGCGCGAAATATCGCGGCGAGTTCGAAGAGCGGCTGAAATCGGTGCTGAGCGAGGTGACGGCGGCCGAGGGGCAGATCGTCCTTTTATCGACGAGATGCACACGCTGGTCGGCGCCGGCAAGGCGGATGGCGCGATGGATGCGTCCAATCTCCTCAAGCCTGCGCTGGCGCGCGGTGAACTGCACTGCGTGGGCGCGACGACGCTCGACGAATATCGCAAGCATGTCGAAAAGGACCCGGCTCTGGCGCGGCGTTTTCAGCCGGTTTTCGTTTCCGAGCCGACGGTCGAGGACACGATCTCGATCCTGCGCGGCCTTAAGGAAAAGTACGAGCTCCATCATGGCATCCGCATTGCGGACTCGGCCTTGGTGAGCGCGGCGACTTTATCGAACCGCTACATCACCGATCGCTTCCTGCCCGACAAGGCCATCGACCTGATGGACGAAGCGGCAGCGCGGCTGCGCATGGCGGTCGACTCCAAGCCTGAAGCCCTGGACGAACTCGACCGGCGCATCATGCAGCTCAAGATCGAGCGCGAGGCGCTACGCAAGGAAGACGACGATGGCTCGCGCACGCGGCTGGGCCGGCTCGAGCAGGAATTGTCCGGGCTCGAAGAGCAGGCACAGGCCCTGTCGGCCAAGTGGCTGGCGGAAAAGGAACGGCTGCAGGGTTCGACCAAGATCAAGGAAGAGCTCGATGCCGCGCGCGGACAGCTGGAAATCGCACAGCGCCAGGGCGACCTCGCCAAAGCGGGCGAGCTGGCCTATGGCGTCATTCCAGACCTCGAAAAGCGGCTCAAGACCGCGGACGATCCGGATGGCAATGGCAAGCCCGATCCGTTAATGGCCAAGGAAACGGTCGAGTCGAGCGATATCGCCCAGGTGGTGTCGCGTTGGACCGGCATTCCGGTCGACCGCATGCTGGAAGGCGAACGCGAAAAGCTCTTGGCTATGGAAACATCGCTCGGCGCACGCGTCATCGGCCAGAACGAAGCCGTTGCCGCGGTGGCGAAGGCCGTTCGGCGCTCGCGCGCCGGGCTCCAGGATCCGAACCGGCCGATCGGCTCGTTCATGTTCCTTGGACCAACCGGCGTCGGCAAGACCGAGCTGACCAAGGCCTTGGCGCAGTTCCTGTTCGATGACGAGACCGCCATGGTTCGTCTCGACATGAGCGAGTTCATGGAAAAGCACTCCGTCGCCCGGCTGATCGGCGCCCCTCCGGGCTATGTCGGCTATGACGAAGGCGGCGTGCTCACCGAAGCGGTGCGGCGTCGGCCCTATCAGGTCGTCCTGTTCGACGAGATCGAAAAGGCGCATCCGGACGTGTTCAACGTCCTCCTGCAGGTGCTCGACGATGGGCGTCTGACCGATGGGCAGGGACGCACGGTCGATTTCCGCAACACGGTCATCATCCTCACTTCCAATATCGGTTCGCAGGCGATCCAGGAACTCGAGGATGGGGACTCGATCGAGCTGGCACGTGGCCGGGTGATGGATGCGGTCAAGGCGACGTTCAAGCCGGAGTTCATCAACCGGATCGACGAGATCCTGTTGTTCCACCGGCTGGCGCGCGAGAACATGGCGGCAATCGTCGATATCCAGTTCAGCCGGCTCGAAAAGCTGCTCAAGGATCGCGATATCGGCCTTGATCTCACGCCACGCGCTCGCGAGTGGCTGGCGCGGGAAGGCTATGATCCGGCCTATGGCGCACGACCGCTCAAGCGCGTCATCCAGCGCGAAGTGCAGGATGAGCTGGCCGAGGAAATCCTTTCCGGTGCCGTCACCGACGGTGCACGGGTGGTGGTCGATGCCGACGATAGCGGGATCATCCTGCGACCGGCCGGGGCTTTGCCCAGCGAAGCTGCTGCTTAACCAAAATGAGGGTCGGTCGAAAGACCGGCCCTTTTGTTTTGCGCTTGCCTCTTTCTCGCGCGCTATATAGAACATAAAGAGAACAAAGGGGAAGAGATGCATACGACCAATTATCGCGACACGCTGATCCTTCCTTCACCCGATTGCGCTGCCGCTGAGGCGACAGCACCAACCAAGCCCGGAACGATCGCGGCTCTCCAGCACGAGCGCTTGGTTGCAGCGCCCTATACGATCACGAGCGATGACTTGCTGTTCGGTATTCATGCCGATCGGAAGGAAATCGCCGAGGAGGAGCGGGGGCCTGCCCGCATGGAGTTCTTTTCCAAGGGCCAAGCCTGCCTTCGCGCTTCACCCTTGGTGAAGACCTTGGGATGGGCACTGCATCATGACAGCGATGGGCGTGTGGCGCTTGTCGATCCCGATTCGAGCCGCTTCGCGCAGTTGCAGGCGCAAGAGGGGATCACCAAGCTCGTCGGCATGCGCAGCAAGAAGGCATAGGAGCGTCGCATGGCTGAGCGGATCGACTATATCGAATTTCCAAGTGGCGCGATCGGGCAGAGCAGCGCGTTTTTCGAGAAGGCCTTCGGCTGGAGCATGGTGAGCTATGGCCCTGACTATCAGGCGCTGGAGGGGGCAGGGCTTGATGGCGGCATCGATGGCAGCGCCGATCGGGTGGCGGCGACCGTGGCCGTGGTCCGTACAGACGATCTCGATGATGCAGAACGGCGCGTGATTGCAGCAGGTGGCGTCATCACGCAGCCGCAGTTCGATTTTCCCGGTGGCCGCCGGTTTCACTTCCGTGAGCCGGGCGGCAACGAGTTGGCCGTCTACGTTTCGCGCGAAGCGTAGCTACTGCGCCTGGGCGACGGTGACCGGCGCCGGATCGCGGGCCATGAGGTCGTTGATCTGGGCGATCGTGGCGTCGAACTCGCCACGATATTGCTCGGCCAAAACATTGTCCTTGGGCAGTTTCACGCTCAAGGGATCAACGAGATTGCCGTTGATCTTGATCTCGAAATGAAGATGCGGACCGGTCGACTGGCCGGTCGATCCGACATAGCCGATCAGCTGCCCTTGGCGGACGCGGCTGCCGGCGCCGAGCCCATCCACGAATTTGGAGAGGTGGCCATAGGCGGTTTCATAACCGTTGACATGCTCGATCTCGATCTTGTTGCCGTAGCCGGAAGCCCATTTGTAGTAGGAGATCACGCCGTCGCCGGCGGCATAGATCGGCGTGCCGGAGCGGGCGGCAAGATCGACGCCGGTATGGAGGCGACGCGTCTTGAAGATTGGGTGGATGCGATAGCCGAAACGGGAGCGCAGCGTGCCGCCGCCTTCCAGCGGTCGGCGATTGAGGAAGCGCTTTCCGGTTTCGCCATCGGGATCGTAGAAATCCACCGTACCGTCATCGGTGGTGAAGCGGTAAAGCTGCCGCTTGCTGCCGCCCAGCGTCAGGCCGACATAAAGCAGCGCATCGGGCGCCCCTTCGATTTCTTCGGTTTCGAGAATCTCGATCGTGTCGCCGGCAGTGATGCGCTTGGTCATGTCGACGTCATAGGCGAACATGCCGATGATGCGTTCAATGGTGTCGTCGGCAAGATCATGCTTGCGGCCGGTTTCCCAAATCGACCGGTAAACCGTGGGCAGGTTGCCGACATTGATCTGCTCGACGTCTTCGGCTGGGAATTCTACCCAATCGGGCTGAAGGCCGACCACATATTGGCCGGTATCGCTCAGCGCTACGGTCGCGATATGGCGGTCGCCCGGGGCGCCGTCCGGCCGGTAGATCGACATGCGATAGGGCACAAGGCTCGTCGGCGAGCTCGAGAGCGGACCGTAAAGGATTCGGAGGCGAATGCCGG